>NZ_CP119520.1:6203847-7444617 GCF_029223865.1 Telluria mixta | reverse complement strand
CGCCGTGCGCAGCATGGTGGCCGTGACGTCCGTGATCACGCCGATGTAGTGCGTGACGGCGCCGTGTTCGTCCTGCACGGGCGTGATGGAGAGGTCGTTCCAGAACAGCTCGCCGTTCTTGCGCAGGTTGCGCAGCACGACCTTGGCGCTCACCCGCGCCGCGATCGCGTCGCGCAACTGGGCCCGTTCCGCGAGGTCCATGCCGGGCGCGGCCATGAAGCGCGGGTCCGTGCCGAGGATTTCGTCCGCCGGGTAGCCCGTGATGCGCTCGAAGGCCGGGTTCACGTATTCGATGAAGCTCTGGCCGTGGTCCAGCCGCGTGATCACGATGCCGTTGCTGGCCGCATGCAGGGCGCGCTCGCGCAGGCGCAGCTGCTGTTCGTGCGCGCGCCGCTCGGCCACGTCGATGCCCGTGCCGAACAGGTATTCGCCGCCGTTGCAGCGGATCTTCGTCCCGTTCAGCAGCACGGGCGTCTCGCGGCCGCTGCGCGACACGAAGTCGATCTCCAGCTTCAGTTCGCCGTTGTCGTCGAATACGGCGCGGATGCCGTTCGCCAGCGGCGCCCGCTGCGGCAGCTCGATGAGGTCGAGGGCGCGCGTGGCGCCCAGTTCGTCCGGCGTCATGCCCGTGACTTTTTCGAGATTGCGGTTCCAGAGGACGAAGCGGCCGTCGCGATTGAGCACATAGAAGGTGCCGGGGAATGTGTCGACGATGGCGGACAGCGGCGTGCGCGCGACCCGTTCCGCTTCCGTGCCGCCCCGCGCGCACCCGGTCATGACGGCGACGGCGCAGCCGTGTCCGTGTCCATCCGCGTCGACCTGCGGCGCCAGCGTCAGCGTGCCTTCGAGCACGCGCCCGTGCGCGCACATGAGCTCGACGTGGACTTCGGCACCTTCGGGATGGCCGGTGAGAGCGCGCCAGCCGGCGCTCCAGGCATCGCGTCCCGGTGGCGTGAACAGCGTGGTGATGGGGTGGCCGAGAACCTGCCCGGCCCCACGCCGAACACGGCGGCGCAGCCGTCGTTCCAGGCCTGGATGGTCCCGGTCTCGTCGGTGAGAAAGACGCACCGGCTGGGCGGTTCGGATTCGTGCATGCCGGCTCCCGGTGTCGATGGAACCCATTGGACAGCCTGGCCGCGTTTGCGTTCCGCCAAAAGAAAAGGCGTGCCGCAGCACGCCTTTCAGCCGACCGTGATAGCCGTCAGGCGGCCGCCTCCTGGCGGGGCGGCAGCGCGACCTGGTTGTCCACGCTGAACTGGTAATCCTTGAACACGTGCTCGGCGGACAGGATCTGGTACGTATCGTCCGACAGCTTGTGCGTCGTGTCCTTCAGGCGGTACGTCGTCGAGCCGCAGGTCCAGCAATTGAAGTTGCGCATGTGGGTGCACAGGCAGGTCTTGTCGAACACCTGGATGTTCTTCTGGCCCGGGTTCGCCTGCACCTCGCGGTTGTACGAATTGATGTAGGCGCAATTGCCCGTCGCGTCCAGCAGGTAGCCGTACGATTCGCAGCCGGGACGGATGCCCGAGCCGATCGCCGGCGTCTGCTTCAGCATACGCATCGGATAGCCCGTCGGCGAGACGCCGTTGACGATGATGTCCTCTTCGCTGGCGCGGAAATATTCCTGCTTGACGGAATCCGGCAGGCCGCATTCGTGCGTGACCGTGAAGCGGGTCGCCACCTGTACGCCGCCCGCGCCCTTTTCCAGGAACGACACGGCGTCGCTGCCCGTGAAGATGCCGCCGGCCGCGATCAGCGGGATGTCGAGTTTTTCGGCGGCCAGGTACGCATGGATCTCGTCCATGATCGTGTGCAGGTCGTAGTCCTTCCAGTCTTCCATGCCGAAGCCCAGGTGGCCGCCGGCCAGCGGGCCTTCCACGATCACATAGTCGGGCAGGCGGTTCAGGCGCGAGACCTTACGCAGGAACAGTTGCAGGGCGCGTACGGACGAGACGATGATGCCCAGCTTGGCGTCGCGGAAGCGCGGATGATCCTTGACGAGTTCGAACGAGCCCAGGTGCAGGCCGGCCGACATCGTGATGCCGTCGATGCCCGCGTCGAGCGCCGCCGACAGACGGGTACGCAGGGTTTCCTTCGGCGCGTTCATCGTCAGCTTTTCCATGCAGTTCACGAAGATCAGGCCATCGCCTTTCTTCGCTGCCATGGTCGCGCCCACGTGCAGGCGCGTCGCCTCGGCCAGGCGGTCGAGGTCGAACTGGACGACGGACTTGTCCATGTTGTTGATGTTGAACTTGTACAGCTTGGTCTTTTCCTTGACGAAGCTGGTGTCGAACTTGCGGTCCGACACGTCCGGCACCATCGCATCGGAAATGTGGCCGATACCGCCCAGGCGGGCCGCTTCCAGGGCCAGTTCCGACGTGGAGATATCCACGCCCATTCCGCCGATCATGATGGGCACATATTCCTTGTTGCCCAAACGCAGGCGGAAATCATCAACACGTTTCATTGCTATTCAACTCGTTGTTATAGGTAACGCCGCCGACCGGCGTGTTCGCACGCCCCGCATTTTACCTCACGCGGGGATGGGCAGAGAGCACCATTTGCCGCACGGTCGTGCGGAGCGGGCGGGAACGTTCAGTCGCGGAAGTTGTTGAATTCCAGCGGCAGGTCCTTCACGTCCTTGCGCAGCAGCGCGATCGCTTCCTGCAGCGTATCGCGATCCTTGCCGGTGACGCGCACGGTTTCGCCCTGGATCGAGGCTTGCACCTTCATCTTGCTTTCCTTGATGAGCTTGGTGATCTTCTTCGCGTCTTCCGTTTCGATGCCGTTGCGCACCTTGAGGACCTGCTTGACCTTGTCGCCGCCGATCTTCTCGATCTTGCCTTCGTCGAGGAAGCGCACGTCGACCTTACGCTTGGTCATCTTGTTCAACAGCACGTCGCGCACCTGGCCGAGCTGGAAGTCGGAATCGCCGAACACGGTGATCTCGCGTTCCTTCTGCTCGACCTTGGCCGAGCTGCCCTTGAAGTCGAAGCGGGTGCCGATTTCCTTGTTGGATTGCTCGACGGCGTTCTTGACTTCGACCATGTCTGCTTCGCAGACCACATCAAACGATGGCATCGTGTTTTTTCCTTGCACAGTAATGAATGGCGATATTGTAACCACTATAATGCGCCAAACACTACCCGCCCCAGCCATGCCAGCCGATCTGCCCCTGTCCACCGACGTTTCCCTCGAGTCCTTCAACACCTTCCGCATCCCCGCGCGCGCCCGGCGCTACCTGCGCGTGACCGATCCGGCCCAGTTGCAGGCCGTCGTCGCCGACCCGGCGCTGGCTGCGCTGCCGCGCCTCGTGCTCGGCGGCGGCAGCAACCTCCTGATCGCGCGCGACGAGGTCGACGCCCTCGTGCTGCACATGGCACTGGAAGGCAGGCAGATCGTCGGTGAGTCGCCGGACGCCATCCTCGTGCGCGCCCACGCGGGCGAGAACTGGCACGCCTTCGTCGAGTGGACGCTGGCGCAAGGCCTGGGCGGCCTGGAGAACATGGCGCTGATCCCGGGGACCGTCGGCGCGTCGCCGATCCAGAACATCGGCGCGTACGGGGCCGAGGTCAAGGACCGGTTTCATTCGCTGACCGTGTTCGATTTCGCCGACGGCTCGATCCGCACCATGGACGCCGCCGCCTGCCGCTTCGGCTACCGCGACAGCGTGTTCAAGCACGCGGATGGCGCCTCGCTCGTCGTGCTGGACGTGACGTTCGCGCTGCCGCGCGCGTGGACGCCGAACCTGCGCTATGCGGAACTGGCGCAGGCTGTCAACGGGATCGCCGCGCCGAGCGCGCGCGACGTGGCGGATGCCGTGATCGCGATCCGCCGCCGCAAGCTGCCCGATCCGGCGGAGATCGGCAATGCGGGCAGCTTCTTCAAGAATCCGGTCGTGCCGCACGAGCACTGCGCACGCCTGCTGGAGACGTGGCCGGACCTCGTGCACCACGCCCAGCCGGACGGCAGCGAAAAGCTGGCCGCGGGCTGGCTGATCGACCGTTGCGGCTGGAAGGGCAAAAGCCTGGGACGCGCGGGCGTGTATCCGAAGCAGGCGCTCGTGCTGGTCAACAATGGCGGCGCGACGGGAGCGGAGATCATGGCGCTGGCACGCGCCATCCAGGCCGACGTCGAGGCGCGCTTCGGCGTGCGGCTCGAGCCGGAACCCGTGCTGGTCTGAGATTCAGCCGGCCGGCGCAACCCGGTTGCGGCCGCCGCGCTTGGCGTCGTACAGCGCGGCGTCGGCCCGCGCGATGAGATTGTCGAGGCTGTCGTCCTCGCCCGGCACGAGACAGGCCACGCCCATCGACATGGTGACGATTCCGCCCGGCGCCCCCGGATGCGGCAGCGCCAGTTGCTGGAGTCCCGCACGGCAGGCCTCGCCCACGAGGACGGCGCCGGCAAGGTCGGTGTCCGGCAGCAGCAGCGCGAATTCCTCGCCACCGTAGCGCGCCGCCAGGTCGGCCGGGCGCTTCAACTGGCCGGTCAGCACGGCGGCCACCTTCTTGAGACACAGGTCGCCGGCCGGATGGCCCAGGTGGTCGTTGTACAGCTTGAAATGGTCGACGTCGCACAGCAGCAGCGCCAGCGGCGATGCCTGGCGCCGTCCCCGGTTCCATTCGACGTGGATGGCTTCGTCGAAGCGGCGGCGGTTGGCGATGCCGGTGAGGCCGTCCAGCGCGGCCAGCCGGCGCAATTCCTCGTTGGCGCGCGCCAGCTCTTCCTGGCTCGCGCGCAATGACCGGTACGCCGCGTCGCGCTGCAGGCCGCTGATGTAGCCGGCCGAATGGCGGCGGATGCGCGCCGTCAGTTCCAGTTCGTCGGGCACCTTGACGAGGTAGTCGTGCGCCCCGACGGAAAACGCGTGCGCCTTCAGTTTCGGCTCTTCCTTGGTCGACAGCACGACCACGGGAATGTCGCGCAGCGCCGGGTCGTCCTGGTAGCCCCTGATCAGCTGGAAGCCGTCGGTGCCCTGCATGACGAGGTCTTGCAGGATCACGGTCGGCCGGTGCCGCAGCGCGGCCGCGTGCGCCGACAGCGGATCGGTGACGAACTGGAATTCGATGTCGCGGTGGCGCGCCAGCATGCGGCGGACGGCTTCGACGATGATGAGCTGGTCGTCGACGAGCAGGACGCGCACTTTATAGTCGGCGTCGTCCTGTCCGCCGGCGACGATGTGGTTGACTGCAGACATCGCGGAGGAATCGTTGAGGAGATTGGAGTATGTACGTTGGGTCGCCATTCTACCCCAATGCGGTTGCGATATTGTCTAACGGCAAAATCTTGCCTGCCGCGCCCAGTTCCGCCGCCGCGCGCGGCATGCCGTACACGGCGCAGGTGGCCTCGTCCTGTGCGATGGTGGCCTGGCCGGCCTGGCGCATGGCGAGCAGGCCGGCGGCGCCGTCGCGGCCCATGCCGGTGAGCAGGACGCCGGTGGCGTTTGGTGTCCAGTACCGCGCCACCGAGTGGAAAAACACGTCGATCGATGGCCGGTAGACCTCGTCGCGCGGATGAGCGTCGTAGACGAGACGGCGTTCGGGCGTGAGGCGCAGGTGGTCGTCGCTGGCCGCCACGTGCACGACCCCGCCTTCGACCGGCTCGCCGCCGGCGATCGCGCGCACCGGCACGGCCGTCTGCTCGCCCAGCCAGCGCGCCAGCTGGCCGGCGAAGGCGGCATCGATGTGCTGCACGATGACGGCGGCCGTGTCGGCCGGCGGACGCCAGCGTGCCAGCACCCGCGCCAGCGCGATCGGCCCGCCGGTGGACGCACCGATGGCGACCAGGCGCGCGAGCGGCGGTCCGGATGCCGCGGGCGGCGGCGGGACGGCTGCGCTCGCGGCGGCGGCGGGGGCGCCGGCGATCAGCTTGCCGATGGTGCGGATCTTCGCAAGGAGGGCGGCCTCGCCGTCGGTGCGGCCCAGCAGCACGGGCGTGGCCGTGACGTCCAGCGCGCCGGCGCCGAGCGCGCGGAATACCTGGCCCACGTTGTCTTGCGGCGCCGCCGTGACGATCAGGATTGCGCACGGCGCCTCGCGCATGATGCGGCGGGTCGCCTCGACGCCATCCAGCACGGGCATGGCGAGGTCCATCAGCACGAGGTCGGGCGGCAGGTCGCGGCACAGGCGCACGGCGTCGGCGCCCGTGCGCGCGATCCACGCGACCTGGTGCTCGGTCCCGAGCGCCACCGCGCGGCGCAGCGCTTCGGCGGCGGTGGGGCTGTCGTTGGCGATGCCTATCCTCATGGCGTCCTTTCCGTGCCGGCGCCGCCGACCAGGTCGCGCACCGCATCGAGCAACGTGGCGTCGTGGAAGGCGCCCTTGGCCAGATAATAATCGGCGCCCGCTTCCAGGCCGCGCGCGCGATCTTCCGGGCGGTCCTTGTACGACACGATCATGACCGGCAGGCGGGCGAGGCGCGGGTCGCGCCGGATGCGTTCCGTGAGGCCGATGCCGTCCAGGCGCGGCATGTCGATGTCCGTGATCACGAGGTCGTAGTCGGCCCCGCGCAACTGGTTCCAGCCATCGACGCCGTCCAGCGCCACGTCCACGTGGTAGCCGCGCGCGGCCAGCAGCTTGCGCTGCATCTCGCGTACCGTCAGCGAATCGTCCACCACGAGCACGCGCCGCGCGCGTCCGGCCGGGGACTCCCCCGCGGCAAATCCCAGGCGCAGCGCTGCGCCGTCGTCCAGCCGGAGCGCGATCGAGCGCAGCAGGTCGGGCACGTCGAGGATCAGCACCGGCGTGCCGTCGTCGAGCAGGGCGGCGGCCGCGATGTCGCGCAGCTTGCCGAACGTCGGCTCCAGCGGCTGCACGGTCAGGCTCTGTTCGCCGCGCACGGCGTCGACGACGAGGCCGTAGCGTTCGCGTCCCGTCCCGATCGCGACCAGCGTGACGTCCGCCCCCGCGACGGCGTCACCCAGGTCCAGCACCTGGCTGGCGGCGACGAGGCCAAGTTGGCCATGGCCATCGGCGCCGTCGACGTACTGGCGGCCGTGCAATGTGCGCACGTCGGCGGCAAGCACGCGGCGCACGCCTTCCACCCGCGCGATCGGCAGCGCGTAGGCTTCGCCGGCCACGTCGACGACGAGGGCGCGCACGATCGACTGCGTGAGCGGCAGCGTGATCACGGTCGTGAACCCGGCGCCCGGCGTGGATTCCGCACGCACGGTGCCGTTCAGGCTCCGCACGGCGTCGTGCACGACGTCCAGGCCAACGCCGCGCCCGGACAGTTCGGTCGCGCTCTCCTTCAGCGAAAAGCCGGGCAGGAACAGGAATTCCAGCAGCTCGGCCTGGGACAGCTCGGCCGCGAACGCGGGCGCGGCCACTTGCCGGCGCACGGCGGCCGCGCGGATGCGCTCCGGATCGACGCCGCGGCCGTCGTCCGCCACCACCAGCGCCAGCATGCCGCCGCGGTGGCGCGCTTCCAGGCGGATCGTGCCGTGCGCGGGTTTGCCGGCGGCCGTACGCTCCACCTGCAGCTCCATGCCGTGGTCGACGGCGTTGCGCAGCAACTGGTGCAGCGGACCTTCCATGCGGGCCAGCACGGCGCGGTCGACGAGCGTGTCCGCGCCCGCGATCTCCACGCGCACGTCCTTGCCGAGGCCGCGCGCCAGGTCGCGCACCATGCGCGGCAGCGCGTGCACGCCTTCCGCGAAGGGACACATGCGCAGCGCCAGCACCTCGTCGGCGAGGCGCGTGGACACGGTCAGCGCCTGCCGTTCGTAGTGCTCGGCGCCCTCGATCGTGCGGTGCAGGGTGTCGCGCAGCGGTGCGGCGCGGTCGGCCGCGCGCTGCGCCAGTTCGGCCAGGCGCGCGTCGCCCGTCGCGCGGATCGCGTCCTGCAAGTCGTCCAGCGCCTCGTAGACGGCGCGCTGGTGCCGCTTGTAGCGCTGCAGCCCGGCGATCCACGGCCGCAGCTGGCCCGCGTGCAGGCGTGCCTGCCCCGCCAGCGTGAGCAGTTCGTCGTTGCCGGCCGGCGGGGAGGGCGGTGCCGCGGCCGGCGCGGGAGCCTGCGCCGGCACGGGCTGTGGGGGCGTCTGTGGGACGGGCGGTGCGGCGGAGCCCTTGCCGTGCAGGGCGCCCAACGCCGCGACCACGGCCGCGACGCGATTGCCGCGCGGCGCAGCGGCGCCTTCGGCTTCCGCCAGCTGCTGCAGCACGTCGACGGCGCCCAGCAGCACGTCCACGCCGCCCGCGTCGAGCTGGACCCGGCCTTCCTGCGCCGCGACCAGCACGTCCTCCATGGCATGCGCGAGGCGCACGGCCGGCTCCAGGCCGACGATCGCGGCCGCGCCCTTGACGCTGTGCGCCGCGCGCATCATCGATTCCAGCCGGGCCGCGTCGACGGCATCCTGTTCGAGCAGCAGCAGGCCGTCCGTCAGCACGCGCATCTGCTCGCGCGTCTCCATGCGGAACAGGTCCAGCATCGAGTAGCCGCTCAGGTCCTCGCTCATTTTCTCGTCCTTCGTGCTCATCGCAGCAACGTCTCCAGCTCGGAGCGCAAACGGGCCGTGTCGAGCAGGCCGGCCTCGATGGCGCTGTCGGCGATCATGCCGGCGACGAGGCCGGGCGGCGCGTGGCCGACGTTGGCGGCGGGCGGGCTCATCGCGTCCTGCGCGTGGCGCACCACGCCGTGGACTTCATCGACCGGCAGCGCATAGCGGTGGGGACCGAGGGTGAGCACGAGCAGGCGCGCGAACGCGTGGCGGCCCGGCGGGGGCGGGATGCCGTCCGTGTCCACGTTCATCAGGCGCGCGAGCGACACGGCCGGCAGCAGGCGGCCGCCGACATTGACGATGCCGAGCAGGGCGCCGCGGCTGCGGTGCGGCACGCGGTGCGCGGGCGCCGGCGGAGCGACTTCGACGGCGAGGGCCATCGCCACGGCCAGCCACTCGCGGCCGATGCGGAACGCCAGCGCGGCGGCGTCCGTGCGCGCCGGCGGCGGTTCGGGCCGCGCCAGTTCGCGGGCCCACGCGTCGCGATAGTCGGCGTCGACGGGACGCTGCAGGTTGTGCTGGGCGGCGCCCGCGTACACGGGGCAGTTGCGGCAATGGACGTGGCGCGCGAGTTCGGGGCAGCTGCGGTCGCCCATGACGCCGATGCGGCGCCAGCAGGCGTCTTCGTTCCACGCGCGGACCGGCAGTTGCTTCATGCGTGCTGCCTCCCGCGCCGCGCATGCACGCGCGCGGCGCGCTCGCGCAGGCTCGCCCCCTGGGCGACGTCGCGGCGCTGTTCGGCGAGCAGGGCCAGCGCGCACAAGGCTTCGTAATGCTCGGGATCGAGGTAGACGCAGCGCCGCCAGCTGTTTTCCGCATCCCGCGGCCGCCCCGCGCATTCGGCCGTGAGCCCCAGCAGGAACCACGCTTCGGCATCGTCCGCGCGGATGGTGAGCAGCGCGCGGCACGCGTCTTCCGCCTGCGCCAGGCGGCCGGCGTCGGCGTGGGCTTTCGCTTCGGCCAGCAGGTCGCGCGGGGCGGGTGGCGCAACAGGCCCAAGGGGCACGGGCGGACGTGGCGCAGGCGACGCGGCCGGCGATGTGGCCAGATGCGGCTGGGGCGCGCGCCGGATGTCCGCCGCGCGCCGGCCGCGCTTGCGCAGCGCGAACGTGTCGCGCGGCGTGCGCGGCGCGAAGCCGTGGCGGCACAGGGCCGGAGTTTCGGCGTAGCCGGCCAGCAGCAGGCCGTCGTCGGCCAGCAGCGCGGCCAGGCGTGCGGCCGCCCGCTGTTGCGTGGCCGTGTCGAAGTAGATCAGCAGGTTGCGGCAGAACACCAGGTCATAGGTGCCCGTGACGGCGGGGTCGAGGTCGAACAGGTTCGCCTGGGCGAAGGCGACATAGTCGCGCGGTTCCGGGCCGATCACCTGCTCGTCGCCGTCCTCGGTGAAGAAGCGCGCGCGCAAGCCCTGGTCGTCGCCGCGGAACGCGTTGCGCGTATATCTTCCGGCGCGGGCGCGGGTGATCGCGGCGTGCGACAGGTCGATCGCGTCGATGCGGCATTGCCCGGGGTTGACGCCCGCGCGCGCCAGCAGCATCGCGAGCGAATACGGTTCCTCGCCGCCGGCGCACGGCAGCGACAGCACGCGGACCTGCCGCCCGGGCCGCGTCAGCAAACGCGTCTGCACGAAGCGCAGCGCGGTCTCGAACACGGCGGGGTCGCGCAGGATCCACGACTCCGGCACGACGACGAGGTCGACGAGCGCGTCGAATTCTTGTGTGCCGGGCTGCGGGTCGTAATCGATGCCGGCGCCGCCGCTGCGCATGCGCTCGCGCACGGCCCGTTCGACCGTGGCGACGCTCAGGTCGAGGCTCGTGGCGGCGCGCAGGCGCATCGTCAGATTCATGCGCCTGCTCCGAACAGCTGCGCCTCGACGTCGGGCGCCAGCAGGCGGCCCGGGTCGAGCAGTTGCAGCATGCCGTCCGCGCCGGGCGCGACCTGCCCGAGCCACGGCGCGCTGGCCACGCCGGCGTCGGCCAGTTCCCCGTCGATGGACGCGACGCCGACCACGTGCTCGGCCTTCAGGCCCAGGCGGCGCCGGCGTCCGGCCGCGTCGATCTCGACGAGCAGGATGCGGGTGTCGTAGCGCACGGCGTCCGGCGGCGTGCCGGCCAGGCGCGACACGTCGATCACGGGGATCGCTTCGCCGTGCAGGTCCAGCAGGCCGGGCACGAAATGCGGCGCGCCCGGCAGCGCCTTCAGGCGCGCCACCGGCAGCACGCGCAGCACGCTCGCCAGGGGCAGCGCATAGCGTTCACGGCCGATGTGGAACACCATCGTCTTCATGCTGCATTGACGGCGAACGTCGCGACGGACTGCTGCAGGTCGGAGGCCGCATACTGCAGCTGGTGCACGGCCTCACTGGTCGCTTTCAGCGAGTCGACGGTCTGCTGGCTGGCGTCGGACAGCTGCGTCATCGTCGCCGTGATCTGCGACGCGCCGACGGCCTGCGACTGCATCCCCTGCAGCACGAGGTCGAAGCGGGGTGCCAGCTTGCGCACCTGGTCTGTCATGCCCGACAGCTGCTCGGCCACGTGGCGCGCCTCGTCCACGCTGCGGCGGATGTCCTCGGTAAACTTGTCCATGCCCATGACGCTGGCCGAGACGGCGGACTGCATCTCCTTCAGCATCTGCTCGATGTCCCACGTGGAGACGGAGGTCTGGTCGGCCAGGCGCCGGATCTCGGTGGCGACGACGGCGAAACCGCGGCCCGCCTCGCCGGCCTTCTCGGCCTCGATGGCGGCATTCAGCGACAGGATGTTGGTCTGGTCGGCGACCTTGGTGATCGTCGTCAGCACGCTGTTGATGTTGCTGGCTTTTTCCGACAGGGTCGCGAGCTTGGCGGTGATCGCGTCGGTGGCCGCGACCATCTGCTGCATCGACTGGTCCATGCGCTTGAGATTGTCCTGCGCTTCGGTCGTGGCCGCCGTCGTGTAATCGGCGACTTCGCCCGCTTCTTCCATCGTGCGCAGCAGCTGCGTCGTGTTGGCCGAGATCTCGCGCGTGGTCGACAGCACCTCGACGGTCGTCTGGGCCTGCTCGATCCCGGTCGCCTCCTGCTGGCGCGCGGACGCGGCGATCTGCGTGGCCGACGTGGTGACCTGGATGCCAGCACGCTGCACGTTGCTCAGCAGGGTACGCAGATTGCCCAGCATCGTGCCCACGCCTTCGCCGAGGCGGCCGATGGCGTCGCTGCCCGCGATGTTGACGGTGCCCGTCAGGTCGCCGCGTGCGGCGCGCGAGACGACGTCCAACAGCATGTCGACCTTGGCGCGCAATTCGTTCGTCGCGGCGAGCTCCTTCGCCTGGCTGTCCTCGATGGCCTGGGCCATGCGGTTGAATTCCAGCGCCACCTGGCCCAGTTCGTCGCGCGACAGCACCTGGGCGCGGGCACCGTGCACGCCGCCGGCGATCTCGCCGGCCGCATGCATCAGGCTGTGCAGCGGACGCGAGATGCTGCGCACGAGGAGAGTGGATACGAGACTGGCCAGCAGCACGCAGATGATGCCGCCGGTGGCCAGCAGCGTCCGCATGGTCTGGCGCAGCTCGTCGGTGTCCTTCTGGCGCTGGACCAGCAGGCGGTTTTCCTCGGCTTCGACGTCGTCCAGTACCTCGCGCAGGCTGGCCACGGAACTCGTGCCGGCCAGTACCCCGGCCTCGATCTGCGCCGTCATGGTCGCGCCGGCGGTCCGGCGCCGTTCGAGCTGCGGGGCGACCACCTGATCCATCCACGTGACGAGCAGCGTGTCCAGGTGGCGCAACCGTTCCTGCTGCTGGGCGTTGTCGGTGGTGATCGCCTGCGCGCGCTTCACGTGGGCACGCGCCGCCGCGTATTCGTTGCGGATCGGTGTCACCAGGTTCTCGTTGCCGGTCAACAGATAGCCGCGCGTGGACGACTGGATCTGCAATACCGACGTCGCGATCGTGTCGAGTTCGCGCAGCACCTCGAGCGTGTGGCGGTTCCACAGGTTCGCCTCGGACAGCCGGGCGAAATGGTGATAGGCGAGGATGAGCAGGCACAGGATGATCGCGACGATCGCGCCGAAGCCGGCGACCAGTTTGTTCCTGATGCTCAAGTTGTGAAACATGCGTGCTCCAAATGGCGGGAAGACATTGTGAATGTAACATTTTTGCCCTGATGCACAGCGTTTTCGGTGCATCGGGCCAACGGTCGGGCCCTGTTCAGGACAGGGCGGGCAGGGCGTGGCGCGCACGTGCCTGCAGGCACTTGGCGTCGCCGATCTGGACTTCGCGGCAGGGTTCGGGCCGCTGCTCGTACACGCTGCACGCGTACTGGCCGCCGGGCTCGCCCCGCAGGGCGGCGCACCTGGGCGCTTTCGCATTCGTGCCGGCCATGCACGAGTAATGCGCGTTGACCTGCTCCGTGAGCGCGGGCGGCAGGCCGCGCGCGTCGGCGTCGGCCCAATAAAAAGAGACGCGGTAGGTCATGCAGCAGGCGCCGCACGACAGGCAGGGATTCTCGCTGGTGTCGCTCATGCGCTCAAGCGCCCATCCTGTTGGCAAACGAAGACGCGATGGTAGCGCGCCGGCGCGCGGCTGAAAAGAGAGGAATTCGTATTGTTAACACAAATGAGAATGATTCGCGTTTACTTATCCATTAAAACTTGATACAGTTCATGGCGTTCCGACAAACATTCAAAAACAACATTCAACGACCACGATGAGAACCACGATCACCAGCCGTAAACATCCTTCCATGCCGCGCCGCGCGGGGGCCGCGCTCGCCCTGCTCGTGTTGCCGCTCGCCGGCCACGCGGCGCCCGATGCCGATGCGTACGCCGGCGCCGGCCGCCCGCATCGCGTCCACGTCAACGGCACGCGCGACAACGACTACAAGGCCGACCATGCGCAATCGGCCAAGTACACGGAAAAGCTGGTGGACACGCCGCAGACCCTCATCGTCATCAAGAAGGAGCTGTTCGAGCAGCAGGGCGCGACGACCCTGACGGAAGCGCTGCGCAATACGCCCGGCGTGGGCACGTTCTTCCTCGGCGAGAACGGCAGCACGAACACGGGCGACGCCGTCTACATGCGCGGCTTCGACACGTCCGGCAGCCTGTTCGTCGACGGCATCCGCGACATCGGCTCGATCTCGCGCGACGTCTTCAACATCGAGCAGATCGACGTGCTGAAAGGCCCGGCTGGCACCGACACGGGCCGCGGCGCGCCGACCGGTTCCATCAACCTGAACACGAAGCAGCCGACGCTGAAGAACTTCGGCGACGCCAGCCTCACGGTGGGCAGCGCCGACCGCGTGCGCGCCACGGCCGACATCAACCGCGTCATCGACCGCGAATCCGGCATGGCGTTCCGCCTCAACGTCCTGGACCAGCGCGCCGGCAATCCGGCACGCGACGAGGTGCGCGACAAACGCTGGGCCATCGCACCGTCGCTCGCGTTCGGCCTGCACGGCCCGACCCATGTCTACCTGGACTACCTGCATGTGAAACAGGACAACCGCCCGGACGGCGGCGTGCCGACCATCGGCCTGCCGGGCTACCGGAGCCCGGATGCGACGCGGCCTTTCCTCACCGGCGCCGCGCCCGTCGATCCGCAAGGGTTCTACGGCGCGCTGTCCGACTTCGACAAGGTGACGGCCGACATGGCGACGGCCATCATCGAGCACGAGTTCCGCAATGGCATGCGCCTGAAGAACACGAGCCGCTACGGCAAGACCAGGCAGTTCTACCTGCTCAGCGCCTTCATGGGCAACACCGCCAACATCCTGACGCCGAGCGCCACCGACCCGTCCACGTGGTCGCTGGCCCGCACGACGCGCACGATCAAGGACCAGGAAAACACCGTGCTCGCCAACCAGACGACCCTGACGACCGATTTCGACACGGGCACCTTGCGCCACACGCTCGTCGCGGGCCTGGACCTGTCGAACGAGAAGCAATCGAACCGCAGCTACGTCGGCGGCGGCCTGCTTGCGCCGGCGAACCTGTACCACCCCGACCCGGCGCTGCCGATCGCGGGCCTGAACCTGCAGCCGAGCGGCGCCCGCACGCGGGGCGAGTCGGCGACGCAGTCCGGCTACCTGCTCGATACGATCAAGCTGGGCGAGCGCTGGATCTTCAATGCGTCGGCGCGTCTCGATCACTTCGATACGACCTATGACGCCATCGCGCTGTCGACCGCCACGTCGGCCCCGACGCTCCCCGTCGGCACGCCCGTGCCGACGCATATCGAACTGTCGGACAACCTCGTGAGCGGCAAGGTGTCGGCGCTGTACAAGCCGACCGCGAACAGCAGCGTGTACGCGCTGTGGGCCAATTCGAAGAATCCGCCGGGCTCGAACCTGGCGCTCTCCGGCAATGCGAACAGCGCGGCGAACCCGATCTACGATCCGCAGGTCAGCACCACGACGGAAGTGGGCGCCAAGTGGGAAGTCTTCGACCACCGCCTCGGGCTGAATGCCGCGCTGTACCGCACGGACGTGAAGAACGAGGTCGAGCAGGATCCCGTCGACCTGAAGTACTACCAGACCGGCCGCAAGCGCGTGCAGGGCATCGAGCTGGCCGTGACGGGCGAGATCACGCGCGCGTGGTCGATCAACGCGGGCTACACGTACATGGACACGAGCATCGAGGCGGGCAAGATCGTCACGGCGAGCGGCGCGAACGCGCTGTCGTACACGCCGAAGCAGGCGTTCACGAGCTGGACGACGTATAAACTGCCGCACGGCCTGACGCTCGGCGGCGGCGTGCGCTACCAGGGCAAGCTGCTGCGCGGCACGGACGGCGCCGTCGGCACGCCGGCGTACGCGGACAGCTACTGGGTGGCGGATGCCGTCGCGGACTACCAGGTCAATCGCTGGCTGGACCTGCGCCTGAACGTCTACAACCTGTTCGACAAGGAGTACGTCGCCTCGATCAACAAGAGCGGCTACCGCTACACGCCAGGCGCGCCGCGCTGGGCAAGCTTGAGCGCCAACTTCCATTTCTGAGTTGTGAGCCGGCGTCAGCCGCTTCCGCCGTACGCCGCAGCCGTGGGGGCAATGCGGGGTGGGGCGGGGATCAGGCGGCGCGCCTCCCTTTGCCGTCCTTTCGCGAAAGCGGGGGACGGCTTTTTTATTCCCTCCGTCGTCCCCGCGAAGGCGGGGACCCAATCTTTGCGCGCAGTCGAAACGCATGCAAACTTGGGCCCCTGCCTTCGCAGGGGCGACGGTCTTGCGGGCGCGTCAATGAAAAAAGCCGCCGGTCCTTTCAGACCGGCGGCTTTTACGTGACCTTCAAAACTTACTGGCCGCGCTTCTTGCGCGCGTTCGCCGCAATCCGCATGCGCAGCGCGTTCAGCTTGATGAAGCCGCCCGCGTCCGCCTGGTTGTACGCGCCGCCGTCTTCGTCGAACGTGGCGATGGTCTGGTCGAACAGCGAATCGGTCTTCGAATCGCGTGCAACGACGATGACGTTGCCCTTGTACAGCTTGACGCGCACCCAGCCGTTCACGCTCTTCTGCGTGTGGTCGATCAGCGTCTGCAGTGCGACGCGTTCCGGTGCCCACCAGTAGCCGTTATAGATCAGCGACGCGTAGCGCGGCATCAGGTCGTCCTTCAGGTGCGCCACTTCGCGGTCCAGGGTGATCGATTCGATGGCGCGGTGCGCCTTCAGCATGATCGTGCCGCCCGGGGTTTCGTAGCAGCCGCGCGACTTCATGCCGACGTAGCGGTTTTCCACCAGGTCGAGGCGGCCGATGCCGTGCTTGCCGCCCAGGCGGTTCAGTTCCGTCAGCACCGCGGCCGGGGTCAGCTGCTTGCCGTTCAGGGCCACGATGTCGCCGTTCTGGAATTCGATGTCCAGGTATTCCGCCTCGTCCGGTGCCGCTTCCGGCGACACGGTCCAGCGCCACATCGATTCCTCGGCTTCCGCGCTCGGGTTTTCCAGGTGGCGGCCCTCGAACGAGATGTGCAGCAGGTTGGCGTCCATCGAGTACGGCGCGCCGCCGTTCTTGTGCTTCATGTCGATCTCGATGCCGGCGTCTTCCGCGTACTTCAGCAGTTTTTCACGCGACAGCAGGTCCCACTCGCGCCACGGGGCGATGATCTTGACGTCCGGCTTCAGCGCGTACGCGCCCAGCTCGAAGCGCACCTGGTCGTTGCCCTTGCCGGTCGCGCCGTGCGAGACGGCGTCGGCGCCGGTCTCGTTGGCGATCTCGATCAGGCGCTTGGCGATCAGCGGACGCGCGATCGACGTGCCCAGCAGGTATTCGCCTTCATAGACGGTGTTGGCGCGGAACATCGGGAACACGAAGTCGCGCACGAATTCTTCGCGCACGTCGTCGATGTAGATGTTTTCCGGCTTGATGCCGAACTTCAGCGCCTTGGCGCGTGCCGGTTCCAGCTCTTCACCCTGGCCCAGGTCGGCGGTGAAGGTGACGATTTCGCACTTGTAGTTATCCTGCAGCCATTTCAGGATGACGGAGGTATCGAGGCCGCCCGAGTAGGCGAGGACTACTTTTTTAATGTCGCTCATGGGAATTCCAGTGGTGTCAGATGTGGAGGGGGATGATGGTCAGCCGGCCCTCAGCGGGCCGACGATCAGGCTCATAGTAGTGCGGATTATTTGGTATCTTCGATGCGGCCCAGCAGCAGGTATTCGATCAGCGCCTTCTGCACGTGCAGGCGGTTCTCGGCCTCGTCCCAGACGACGGATTGCGGACCGTCGATGACGCCGGCCGACACTTCCTCGCCGCGGTGCGCGGGCAGGCAGTGCATGAACAGCGCGTCGCCGCTCGCGCGCGCCATCTTCGCTTCGTCGACGATGAAGCCGTCGAACGCCTTCAGGCGCTCGGCGTTTTCCTTTTCGTAGCCCATGCTCGTCCACACGTCCGTGTTGACGAGGTGCGCGCCGGCGCAGGCGTCGGACGGGCTCTCGAAGAAGGTATAGTTCTTCGTGGAGACCAGCTGCGGATCGATGTCGTAGCCCTTCGGCGTCGACACGTTCAGGTGGAAGCCGAACACTTCCGCCGCCTGCAGCCAGGAATACAGCATGTTGTTGGCGTCGCCGATCCACGCCACCGTCTTGCCGACGATGGAGCCGCGGTGTTCGTAGTACGTGAAGATGTCGGCCAGCACCTGGCACGGGTGGTGTTCGTTGGTGAGACCGTTGATCACCGGCACGCGCGAGTTCGCCGCGAAGCGCTCGATGATGTCCTGGCCGAACGTGCGCACCATGATGATGTCGCACATGCGCGACATGACCTGGCCTGCGTCCTCGACGGGCTCGCCGCGGCCCAGCTGGCTGTCGCGCGTGTTCAGGTAGATCGCGGCGCCGCCCAGCTGGTGCATGCCCGCTTCGAACGACAGGCGCGTGCGCGTGGAATTCTTTTCGAACACCATCACGAGCGTGCGGTCGACTAGCGGGTGGTAGATCTCGTAGTTCTTGAACTTGCGTTTGATGACGGTCGCGCGCTCGATCAGGTACTCGAACTCGTCGCGGGTGAAGTCAGAGAACTGCAGGAAATGCTTGATGTTGGTGGGAGTCGTGCCAGCCATTTTTGTGCCTGAGATACGATAATCTCTTGGATTATAAGCGTTTTTGCTTGCTTTCCGGGAAATTAGGTTCGGAAAAGTTGTCAGTACAAGGTCTGTGCGGACTCGTGCAGCAACTGCGCGTACAGCTCGTGGCGCAGCTTCGCGATCTTGCCGTCCGCGACCGCCTGCAGCACCGCGCACTGCGGTTCCGCCAGGTGGCGGCAGTTGTAGTACTTGCAGCCGCCGAGGTAGGGCTTGAACTCGACGAACGCGCGTTCCAGCATCCCTTCCGTCAGGTGGTACAGGCCGAATTCCTGGAAGCCCGGCGAGTCGATCAAGGTGCCGCCGGCGGGCAATTTGTACAGGCGGGTGAAGGTCGTCGTGTGCTTGCCGGTGTCCAGCGCTTCCGAGATTTCGCGCACGGCGATGTCCGCGTCCGGCACCAGCAGGTTCACGATCGACGACTTGCCCATGCCCGACTGGCCGATCAGGATCGATGACTGGTCCTGCAGCAGCGGCGTCAATGCCGCCACGGTTTCCTCGGGATGCGTCTTCGCCGACACCTCGTGCAGCGGGTAGCCGAGGTTCGTGTACAGGCTCGCGCGTTCGCGCGCGCGGGCGAGGTTGGGTTCGAGGTCGACCTTGTTCAGGATGAGGTGGGCGTCGACGCCGGCCGCCTCGCAGGCGACGAGGGCGCGCGACACGAGGTCGTCGGCAAAGCTGGGTTCCGTCGCGATGACGATGAACAGCCGGCTGATGTTCGCGGCCAGCAGCTTGCTCTTGTACTGGTCGGAGCGGTACAGCAGCGTGGTGCGCTCGGCGATCTTCTCGATCACGGCCTGGTCGTTCGACGTGCGTTTCAGGTGGACGATGTCGCCCACCGCCACGTTGGTTTTTTTTCCTCGCGTGACGCACTGGAGGAATTCGCCGTCGACGTCGGCCAAATAATGCCGGCCGTGTGCCGCGACGATGGTACCTGTGAATTCTTGTTTGCTCATGCGCCAGCCCGTCCCGCGTACAGCGCATCCGCTTTGGCCGCGCAAATAAAATCGTTGTCGGACAGGCGGTTGCCGGCCGAATGCGTCGTCCACGCCGCGGTGCAACGCCGGTAGCCGACGGTGAGATCGGGGTGGTGGTCTTCGCGGTGGATCATGAAGGCGAGGGCGTTCACGAATTCCATCGTCTCGTGAAAATCGCGGAACACGAATTCGCGCTCGATGCGATTGCCGTTCACACGCCAGTCGGGGATCTCGGCCAGCAGGGGCGGCAGAGCGGCATCGTCCAGCGCGGGCGCGCCGTGCACACAGTGGCGGTCGACGAGGCTCATGCAGCCCCCGTGAGGTGCAGGTGACGGATGCGCACCGACGCCGGCGGGTGCGAATCGTAGAACGCGGAGTGGATCGGGTCTGGCGTCAGCGTCGAGGCATTGTCCTCGTACATCTTGACGAGGGCCGACACGAGGTCGCGCGCATCGCTGTGGCTCGCGGCGAACGCGTCGGCCTCGAATTCATGCTTGCGCGACGTGATCGACGTCAGCGGCGAGAACGGGAACGTGAACACCGGCAGCACGAGCGAGAACAGCAGCAGGGCCATGGCGTCGTTCGACTGGCCCAGCAGCGGCAGCACGCCCAGGCCCGTGTAAAACCACACCTGCGTCTTGAGCCAGCCGAGCAGGGCGAGGAACGCGAGCGACAGCACGAACAGCACGCCGATGCGCTTGATGATGTGCTTCAGCTTGAAGTGGCCCAGCTCGTGCGCCAGCACCGCCTCGATCTCTTCCGGGGCCAGGCGCGACAGCAGCGTGTCGAAGAACACGATGCGCTTGTTCGAACCGAAGCCGGAAAAATAGGCGTTGCCGTGCGCGGAGCGCTTGCTGCCGTCCATGACGAACAGGCCCTTGGCCGCAAAGCCGACGCGCGTCATGAGGCCTTCGATGCGGTCCTTCAGCTTGTCGTCCGTGAGCGGCGTGAACTTGTTGAACAGCGGCGCGATGACGGTCGGGTACAGCACCATCATCAGCAGCTGGAAGCCGCTCCACACGAGCCAGGCGTACAGCCACCACAGGGCGCCCGTCTTGTCCATCAGGGTGAGGACGACCCACAGCAGCGGCAGGCCGATGACGGCGCCGACGAGTCCGCCCTTGACGGCGTCGGCGATCCACAGCCCGACCGTCATCTTGTTGAAGCCGAAGCGTTCTTCCAGCACGAACTGGCGGTAGTACGAGAACGGCAGGTCGAGCGCGCCGGAGACGATGGCGAACGCGACGATCAGCAGGATCTGGTGCACCATACCGGGACCGGTCGCGTGCAGCAGCGCCGTCGACAGCGCCTGCAGGCCGCCCAGCAAGGTAAAACCGGTCAGCACGAGCGTGTTCCACAGCGCGCCCCACAGGCCGAAGCGGGTCTTGGCGACCGTGTAGTCGGCAGCCTTCTGGTGGGCGGACAGGGGAATCCTGGCGGCGAATTCGGCCGGCACCTGCGCCCGGTGCGCCAGCACGTGGCGGATGTGGCGGCGCGCCAGCCAGTACCTCAGGCCGAGCGTGAGCAGGAGAAAGACGACGAACAAAACCGAAAACGCGGATGAAAGCATTCTGTGCCTGTGAGAAAATCCTGTTTTTCGGGGTCAGAGCACGAATTTCACGGTTGTGCTCTGACCCCGACTGATTAAAGCTTTAACAGCGAAGAGAGAATTATGTCACAAGCCAACCCCACCGAAGTATCCACCCCGCGTCCGAACGAATTCAACCTGGTCTGGATCGACATGGAGATGACCGGCCTGGATCCGGACAACGACCGCATCATCGAGGTAGCCGCTGTCGTCACGGACGCCAACCTGAACGTGCTGGCCGAAGGCCCCGTGATCGCCGTCCACCAGAGCGACGCGACGCTGGACAAGATGGACAACTGGAACAAGGGCACGCACGGAAAATCGGGACTGATCGACCGCGTCAAGGCGTCGACCATCGACGAAGCCCAGGCCGAGGAGCAGCTGATCGCCTTCCTGAGGCAGTGGGTGCCGGCGAACAAATCGCCGATGTGCGGCAACTCGATCTGCCAGGACCGCCGCTTCATGGCGCGCGGCATGCCGAAGCTGGAAGCGTTCTTCCACTACCGCAACCTGGACGTGTCGACCCTGAAGGAACTGTGCCGCCGCTGGAAGCCGGAACTGGCGTCCGGTTTCAAGAAGGCGCAGAAGCACACGGCGCTGGCCGACATCATCGAGTCGATCGAAGAGCTGCGCTACTACCGCGAGCATTTCATCAAACTGTAAATCGGCTCGGGCGGACCCGGACACGAAGTTGCAATCGTGCATGGGCCCCGCCGCCGGGTATGCGAGAATCGGGGCATGGCTGACATTCTGCGTACCACCGCCGGCCTCGGCGGAGACAGCGACGTCCGGCGTCTCCTGCAGACGCACGACTGGAGCGCGTCGCCGCTCGGGCCGCCGGAAGACTGGCCGCCCGAACTGGCCACGGCCGTGTCGATGACCGTCAGCTCCGCGTTCCCGATGTTCGTCGCATGGGGGCCGGACCTGCGCTTCCTGTACAACGACGCTTACGCCACGATTCTCGGCGCCAAGCATCCCGCCGCGTTCGACGCGCCGTTCCAGCACGTCTGGGCCGAGATCTGGCCCGACCTGGTGCCCATCGTCGACCGCGCGCTGTCCAATAAATCCGCGTATTTCGAAGACCTGCCGCTCACGATGGAGCGCCACGGCTTTCGCGAGCAGACCTGGTTCACGTTCTCGTATTCGCCCCTGCACGACGGCCACGGCCGCGTGGCCGGGATGTATTGCACCGTCATCGAGACGACGACCCGCGTGCAGGCCGAGCGCCGCGCCGCGTTCGAACTGACGGTGGCGGACGCGCTGCGCCCGCTGGCGTCCGCCGACGAGGCGATCCGCACCGGCTGCACCCTGCTGGGCCTGGAACTGGGCATGGCGCGGGTGCTGTACGGCGAAGTCGACGACGATCTCGATACGCTGGCCGTGGCGCGCGACTGGAACCGGCCCGGGCTCGCCAGCGTGGCCGGCCACACGTTTTCCATGGATGCCTTCGGCCCCGGCCTGGCGCAGGCGGGACGCGCCGGCGAGATCGTGCAGCTGGCCGACGTGCGCACCGACCCGCGCGCGGCCGCCCTTCAGGGCACGTACCTGGCGCTGGACGCCGAGGCCTGCCTCGCCGTCCCGTTGCGCAGAAGCGGACGCCTGCAGGCGTTCCTGATCCTCGGCCTGGACCGGCCGCATCCGTGGACCGCCGCCGAAGTGGCGCTGGCGCGCGGCACGGCCGAGCGCATCCGGGCCGCCGTCGACCTGGCGCGCGTGCAGGGCACCCTGCGCGAGGAACGCGACCGCAGCCGCTCGATCCTCGACACGATCGCGGAAGGCTTCATGCTGCTCGACCGCGACTGGACAGTCCTGCAGATGAATCCCGCCGGCCTGCGCATCGCGCACATGGATCCCGCCGACATCTTCGGCCGCAACCATTGGGACGTGTGGCCGGAAGCGATCGACAGCGAGGCGGGGCGCATGTACCGCCGCGTGATGCGCGACCGCGTGGCGGGCACCGCGGAGTACCGCCAGCGCATGCCGGACGGCGTCGAGATCTGGTGCGAGGTGCGTGCGTACCCGACGGCCGACGGCGGCATCGTCTCGTTCTTCCGCGACATCACGGAGCGAAGGGCTGCCGAAGACAAGCTGCGTGCCGCCGACCGGCGCAAGGACGAATTCCTCGCGATGCTGGCGCACGAACTGCGCAATCCGCTGGCGCCGATCAGCGCCGCCGCCGACCTGCTGCGTATCGGCCGCCTGGATGAAGCGCGGGTGCGCCAGAGCAGCGCCATCATCGGCCGCCAGGTGCGTCACATGACGAGCCTCGTGGACGACCTGCTCGACGTCTCGCGCGTCACGCGCGGCCTCGTGACGCTCGCGCGCGCGCCCGTGGCGGCCCGCACCATCGTCGACGACGCGATCGAGCAGGTACGCCCCATGTTCGAGGCACGCCGGCAGCATCTCGCCGTCGCCATCGCCGACCCCGATGCACTGGTGCTGGGCGACAAGGCACGCCTCGTGCAGGTGCTCGCCAACCTGCTCAACAACGCGGCCAAATACACGCCGGAAGACCGCCGCATCGACGTCGCCGCCACGGTCGACGACGCGCGCGGCCGCCTGCTGCTGACGGTGCGCGACGAGGGCATCGGCATGGAACCGGAACTGACGGGGCACGTGTTCGACCTGTTTACGCAGGGCGAGCGTTCGGTCGACCGCGCCCAGGGCGGGCTGGGGCTTGGGCTTGCGCTCGTCAAGAACCTCGTCGAACTGCATGGCGGGACCGTCGCGTGCACGAGCCCCGGGCTGGGGCAGGGCAGTACCTTCGAGGTGGCGTTGCCGCTGATGGAAGGCGCGTCGCCCGTGGCGCCGGCCGCTTCGGGCACCGGCGTGCCCGGCACGGCCGCCGGCGCGCGGCGACCGCTGCGCGTGCTCGTGGTCGACGACAACGTCGACGCGGCGGCCACCCTGGGCATGCTGCTGGAAGCGTGCGGCTACCTGGTGGAGGTCGAACACGATTCGCACCGCGCGCTGGAGCGGGCGCGCCGCCAGCGGCCGGACGTGGCGCTGCTGGATATCGGTTTGCCGGAGATGGATGGCAACGAACTGGCCCGGCGCCTGCGCGCGGACGCGCAGACGGGGGCCATCGTGCTGGTGGCCGTCACGGGGTACGGCCAGGAACAGGACCGCCGCGCGGTGTTCGAGGCGGGGTTCGACCACCACCTCGTGAAGCCCGTCGACATGGACGAGCTGGCCGCGCTGCTGGCGGGGATCGAGGCGGAACGCGCCTGACTACGTTCAGCGCATCTGGGTGTAGTTGACGGGCACCCAGCGATACCCTTTACCCTGCGTCACGAGGTGACCCAGGCCCGGGAACTGCAGGTGCGCGCCGCCCACGAGCCAGCCGTTCTTCGCCGCGTCGTCGAACACTTTCTTGCGCGCCGCATACGCCGCCTTCTCGTCGCTGTCGAACGCGATCGTCACCTGCGGATTGTCGAACTGGACGGCCGCCAGGTGGATCAGGTCGCCGATCAGCACGAGCTTCTGGCCACGGCTTTCCACCGCGTACACGGTGTGGCCCGGCGTATGGCCGTGCTCGGCCTGGGCGGAGACGCCCGGGACCAGTTCGCCATCCTTCTCGATGGGCTTGAACTTGCCGGCCTGGATGTACGGATTGATCGACGCCATCGCGCCCTTGAAGAAGTCCTTCTTGTCGGCCGGGGCCTTGTCCATGTTCGCCTGGCTCAGCCAGTAGTCGGCATCGGCCTTGCCCGCGCGCACGACGGCGTTCGGGAACACGCGCTGGCCATTGTTGACGAGGCCGCCCACGTGGTCGCCGTGCATGTGGGTGATGTAGATCTCGTCGATCTGTTCCGGCTGGTAACCGGCCGCCTTCAGGTTGTTGACGAACTTGCCGACGGTCGGGCCGAACAGCGCGCCGGCGCCCGTGTCGACCAGCACCAGCTTGCCGCCGGTGTTGATCAGGAAGGCGTTGTCGGACGTTTCGACCGGCAGCTTCAGGAAGTTCTTCGTGACGGCGGTGCGCGTCAGTTCCGGCTTCTGGTGCATGAACTGGTCCATCGGCAGGTCGAAAGTGCCGTCGCTGATCGGCGTGATTTCGACGTCGCCGAGCATCACGCGGAAGAAACCGGGGGCCGGGGTCTTGACCATCGGTGCGGCGGCCTGGGCGCCAACGGTTGCTGCGGCGAGGGCGGCGGCGAGCAGGGTGTGCTTGAGTGCTTTATTAATCATGTTGTTATCCTCGATGAATGACACAACGCGCGAACGCGGGTTGCTTATCGTACATGATTGTTCAGCAACTCGCTGGACCCTGGTTGCCCTACCTCAAGGACGGCGCACCAGGGGCAAGGTGCGCAACGTGCGGCGTTCGTGTTCCTCGTCGTGGAGGGTGGCGGTCGCCTTGATCAGGTCGCTGCGGCTGACGACGCCCAGCAGTTGCGCATGCCCCGTCTGCGCGACGACCGGCAGCCGCTCGATGCCGTGCACGGCCAGGCGCGTGGCGACGGCGCGGCACGTTTCGCCGGGCAGCGCGACGAGCGGCGGATTGGCGCCGAACAGGTCGCCGACGGGCATCGTCGGCGGGTGGCCGTTCAAGGTGTCGCGCTCGACCATGCCGACGACGAGCCCGTCGCGCGTGACCGGAAAGCCGCGGTGCTTCTGGGCCGGGCCGAAATGCGTGGCCAGCACGTCGCCGATGGTGGCGTTCGCGTCGATGTGATGCACTTCCGTGCTCATGACTTCGGCCACGCTGTGGCGCTCGAGCGGATCGATGCCGTATTCGCGGTAGATGTGGTGGCCGCGGCGCGCGATCTTTTCCGTCAGGATCGAACGGCCCATCGTCAGCACCGTGAAGCCGTACGCGCCGGCCGCGGCGGCCAGCAGGGGCAGCAGGGCGTTGGCGTCGTGCGTCAGTTCGAATGCGAACACGACGGCCATCACCGGCGCGCGCATCATGCCGCCCAGCGTGGCGGCCATGAACACGAGCGGCCACAGCGCGGGATCGGCACCGGGCAGGTACGGTCCCAGCAGCGCGCCGAGGCCCGCGCCGAGCATCAGCAGCGGGGCCAGCACGCCGCCGGACGTGCCGGAGCCGAGCGCGATCAGCCAGATCACGAGTTTCACCGCGAGCAGGCCGAGGATGGCGCTGACGACCATGTGGTTGTGCAGCAGATCGCCGATGACGTCATACCCGACACCCAACGCGCGCGGCTCGACATAGCCGCCGATGCCGACTGCGAGGCCGCCCAGCGCCGGCCACCACATCCAGTGGATAGTCAGGCGGTGGAAGCCGTCCTCGACGCGGTACAGCGCCGTCGACATCAGCCATGCGAGCGCGCCGCACGCGATGCCGGCCACCAGGCAGGAGAGGAGGGCGATCGGCGCGACGGGCGCCGTCTCCACCGGGAACAGCGCGCCGGCGCCGATGGCCAGCGGGCGCAGGAAGCCGGCCACGGCGCAGGCGGTCGCCACCGGCAGCAGGCTGCGCGGACGCAGTTCGAACAGCAGCAGCTCGACGGCCATCAGCACGGCCGCCACCGGCGTGCCGAACACGGCCGTCATGCCCGACACGGCGCCCGCCACGAGCAGCGATTTACGCTCGCCGCCCGTCAAGTGGAAGTGCTGGGCGATCAGCGAGCCGATCGCGCCGCCCGTCATGATGATCGGGCCTTCCGCGCCGAACGGACCGCCGCTGCCGATGGCGATGCCGGACGACAGCGGCTTCAGCACGGCCACCTTCGGCGACATCGCGCTGCGCTTGAACAGGATCGCCTCGATGGCTTCGGGAATGCCGTGGCCGCGGATCGCCTCGGTGCCGTAGCGGGCGATCAGGCCGATGATCAGGCCCCCGATCACGGGGATGCCGATGACCCACGGACCCAGGGTATTGTCGGCCGGGGACAGCTCCGCGAACGAGAATTTTCCGTAAAAGAACAGGTCCGTGAAGAACCGGATCATCGTCAGCAGGACGCGCGCGGCGACCGTGCTGAGTGCGCCGATGAAGGCGGCGAGGGCGGCGATGCGCAGCAGGCGGACATCGCCTGAAAAATCGCGCCGCGGTGTGGACGGGTGCGTGGCAGTTTTCATTTTGTTATGCAAGATTAGGAACCGTAAAGACGCCTTGCAGGGCGCGCAGCTCGGCGCGGTGGACGGCGGCCAGCCGCGTCAACAGCGCCTCGCCCTTCGGCAGCAGGTGCACTTCCACCCGGCGCCGGTCCTCGGCATTCGTGCGGCGTACCACCAGTTCGCCCGCCTCGCAGCGCGTGACGAGCGCGACGACACCATGCTGCTTGGCCTGCAGGCGCTCGGCCAGTTCGCCGACGGTGGCCCATTCGCGTCCGGGAAAACCCTTGATGTGGAGCAGGAGCAGGTATTGCAGCGGCGTGATGCCCTCGGCCTGCACGGCGTTTTCGGAGAAGCGCTCGTAGCGCCGCATCTGGTAGCGGAATTCCGACAATGCGGCGAAATCCGGCTTGGACAGCGGGGAGATTCGTCTTTCACTGGCTTGTTTCGGTGTGGGCGTTGGCTTTGGGAACCAAATAATATATCATAACGTGATACATTTTTTTAGCAAAAGCGTGCGACGCCCTGGCGTTGCCGTTCTTTCACAATCGACAGGACTATGCTGGAACACAGTTTGGAATGGTTGCGCTCGTTCGTACCGCAACCGAATACGGTGCCGCGCGGGGAACGCATGCGTGCGGTGGCAGGGGCTCTCGTGGGGCTGTTCGTGACGGCGATCCTCAGCGACATGCTGACGAAGGGTTCCGACATCGGTCCGCTGGCCCTGGTCGCCCCGATGGGCGCATCGGCCGTGCTGTTGTTCTGCGTGCCCGCCAGCCCGCTGGCCCAGCCCTGGTCGGTCATCGGGGGAAATACGATTTCCGCGCTGATCGGCATCATCTGCGCCAAGACCGTCGCCAACCCGGCCCTGGCCGCCCCGCTGGCGGGCGCCTGTGCGATCTTCGTAATGTTCCTGTTGCGCTGCCTGCATCCGCCCAGCGGCGCGGTGGCGCTGACGGCCGTCCTCGGCGGCCCGGCCATCCATGCGGCCGGCTTCGGGTTCGCGTTCCTGCCCGTGTGCCTGAATTCGACGCTGATCGTGCTCGCGGCGCTCGTCTTCAACAACCTGACGGGCCGGCGCTATCCGCACAACCAGAAATCCGCGCTGCGCACGGCCCAGCAGGCGGCGCACGCGACGCGCGACCCGGCGCCGATGGCGCGCCTGGGCTTCACGGCCGAGGACCTCGATGCCGTGCTGGCCCGCTACGGCCAGGTGCTGGACGTCAGCCGCGACGACCTGGAAGACATCCTGCTGCAGACGGAACAACGCGCCTACGCGCGCCGCTTCGGCACCGTGAACTGCGGCGCGATCATGTCGAAGGATGTCGTGACGGCCACGCCGAACATGCCCCTGGACGAAGCCTGGCGCCTGCTGCGCCACCACAACCTGCACGCGCTGCCGGTGCTCGATGCGTCGCACCGCGTGGCCGGCATCATCGGGCAGGGCGATTTCCTGCACCATGCGGGCCTGGACGATTACCAGACGGTAGGCGAACGCCTGCGCGGCCTGTTCGCCCACGTGCTGGGCGTACGGCCGGAGCGGGCGGCGACGGTGGGGGAGCTGATGTCGACGAAGGTTGCCGTCGTCGACAGGAACGAACCGATCGCCACGCTCGTGCCGCTGATGAGCAATGGCGGGTTGCACCACATTCCGGTGGTGGACGAGCGGGCGGTGTTCCTGGGTGTCGTCAGTCAGTCGGATCTGCTGGCGGCGCTGTTCGAAAGCCGCCTGGCTGAAGCGGCCTAATTAGTGCCGTCGTTCCCGCGAAAGCGGGAACCCATACTGAGCGTCTGTGATCGGCTCAGCATGGCTCCCCGCTTTCGCGGGGATGACGTTTCGGGTTGATCAGTCCTGATTGGCCCCGCAGCACTTCTTGTATTTCTTGCCGCTACCGCACGGGCAATCGTCGTTGCGGCCCACTTTAGGCTCCTCGCGGCGCACCGTCTCGACGGCGGCCTTGCGGCGCGGCAGCCAGAAGCGGTGGATGCCGGGCAGGTTGGCCTCGATCTCCAGCGCCAGCTTGTGCGCCTTCTTCGGGTCCTCGACTTCCGCCAGCTCGCTTTCCTCGATTTCGTCGGCGCCCAGCAGGTAGATCGGGCGCATCAGCGGGGCCGCTTCCGAATCCCAGATCTCTGCCCATGAGCCGGGATGCAGTTCCATGCCTTCCCAGAAACCCCAGCACCACGCCTCGGCGTCGATCAGCGTCTCGCCATTGATGTCGTGCTCGACGTACAGCGGCTCGAATTCCTTCGGCGCGACCTCGAAGGTGACGAGCACCTCGTTCATGAAGCGCATGATCAGGTTGACGATGCGTTCTTCTTCCTTCGGGTTCTTCCACTTGGGCACGGCGCCTTCCTCGCCCCACACGCGCGGCAGCCATTCGGCCGGCATGATGGTTTCCAGACCGATCGCGATGGCGGTCAGGTAGCCGTGCAGCGTGTCCATCGTCATCGCGTCGTCGGAGCAGCGATCGGACAGGAGGAAGTTGTCGAGGTCGTCGAATTCTTTTTCGGAGAGGGGCTGGTCGAGTTGCATTGTTGCGATTTCCTTGCGTTGAAGGCGTCAGTGTAACGCTTCCGCCCCCTCACCGGCGAAAACCTTACAATGGCGGAATGGATAACCACCCCTTTTCCCGCCTCGATCCCGCGATGGTGCTGGACGCCGTCGACAGCGTCGGCCTGCGTGGCGACGGCCGCCTGCTTGCGCTGAACAGCTACGAAAACCGCGTGTACCGCGTCGGCCGCGAAGAAGGCCCGCCCGTCGTCGTCAAGTTCTACCGGCCCGGCCGCTGGAGCGACGCCGCCATCCTCGAAGAGCATGCGTTCGTGCAGGAGCTGGCCGACCAGGAAGTGCCCGTGGTGCCGGCAGACGTCCTCGAGGGCCGTTCCCTGCACGAGCACGGCGGCTTCCGCTTCGCCGTGTTTCCCAGCCGCGGCGGCCGCGCGCCCGAGCTGTCCGACCCGTCCACGCTGGAATGGATCGGCCGCTTCATCGGCCGCATCCACGCGGTGGGCGCCGTGAAGCCGTTCGCGCAGCGCCCCCGGCTCGACCTGGACACCTTCGGCAGGGAGCCGCGCGCCTGGCTGATCGGCCACGGCTTCATCCCGCCGGAATTGCTGACGGCCTACACGAGCGTGCTGGACCAGGCCCTGGACGGCGTCGCGCGCTGCTACGACCGCGCCGGCGACTTGTCGCTGCTGCGCCTGCACGGCGACTGCCACGCGGGCAACGTGCTGTGGACGGGCGACGGTCCGCACTTCGTCGACTTCGACGACAGCCGCATGGGTCCGGCCGTGCAGGACCTGTGGATGCTGCTGTCGGGCGAGCGCCACGAGATGGTGGGCCAGCTGGCCGACGTGCTGGCCGGCTACGAGGACTTCTGCGACTTCGATCCGCGCCAGCTGTATCTCGTCGAGGCGCTGCGCACCTTGCGGCTGATCCACTATTCGGCGTGGCTGGCGATGCGCTGGGACGATCCGGCATTCCCCGCGGCATTTCCCTGGTTTAATACCCAGCGTTACTGGCAGGACCGCATCCTCGAATTGCGCGAGCAGGTGGCGCTGATGGATGAGCCACCTTTGTTCCCCGTCTAACGCTGAAATTGACGTAGTTTTACGATTCAGCTTGGCGTGACACGAAACAGAACCATGTCGCATAATTGGAGAGCGGACCCGACCGGGCCCGCATTGAACTGACGAGCCATCCATGACCGACGCCGACCGCACCGATCCATCCGCACAGAAAGACGACGCCGATTTCACGATCGACCTGATGCCCGCCGCGCAAGACCACGCGGCGCCGCAGGTCGAGCCGCAGCGCGAACATCTGGAACAGCGCGCGATCAAGGAAGGCATCGCGCGCGTGGAGGCGGAGGCGAAGGCCGCGGTGGCGGCCGAGAACCGCGCCCACGCGGAAGCGCGTGCGCGCAGCCTGGCCGAGGAACGCGCGGCCATCGACGCCGAAGCGGCCGCCGCGGCCCTTGCGAACGCGCAGGCGTCGGAAGAGGCGATCGAGGCGAACCGCGACCGTATCGAGACCCTGCGCGCCGCCGCCAAGGCCGCCGCCGAGCGCCTGGAAGCGATCCGCCAGGAGACGGCGGGATTGCGCGCCCGCGTCGAATCCGACACGCAGATCCGCATCGCGGCCGAAGCCCGCGCCCGCGCCGAGGAAGACGCTCGCAAGCGCGCGACGGAACAGGCGCGCATCGACACCGAGATCGCCGCCCGCGCCCAGCGCGACGCCGACGATCTCGCCATCCACGCCGAGCAGGCGCGCCTGCAGGCGGCCGAGCGCGTGGCGGCCGTGCATGCGGCGCGCGAGGAAGTCCACCACAGCGCCAGCGCCGATGCCCGCGTGGCGATCCTCGCGCGCGAGCGCGAACGGGCCGAGCGCGCGGCGCGCCAGACGGCGGAAAAGCTGGCGCAGGCCGAAGCCGAAGCGCTGGAACTGGCGCAGCAGCGCGAACGGGCCGACCAGGTGGCGCTCGCCTCCGCGTTCGCGCGCGCGTCCGCGGAGGCGCGCGCGCTCGAGGAAGCCCGCGCCCTCGCGCATATCGAACAGGAACGGGAAGCCATCGCGCTGGCCCAGGTGGAATCGGAGCGGACGGCCGCGCAATCGCTGCGCATGCGCCTGCAGACGGAAAAGGAATTGCGCGACGCGTCCATCCACCGCGAACGCCTGGAGCAGATGGCGGCCGACGCGGCTGCCGCCCGGCGCGAAGCCGAGGCCCGCATCCTGGCCGCGACGGAAGCCCGCATCGAAGCTGACCGCAAGCTGCGCGACGTGGCCCTGGCGCGCGCCGCGGCGGAAGAGGAGGAGTCCCAGCAAAGCCAGGCCCGCCTGGACGCCGAACGCGTCGCGACCGAACAGGCGCGCCTGCGGATGGAGGCCGACCGCGTGGCGCAGGAAGCGGCGCAGCGCGATCTGGAAACCCAGCAGCGCGAGCGCCGGCTGGCCGAGGAGCGCGCGGCCTTGACCGAAGCGGCAGCCGCCGCACGCGCCGCGCAGAACGCGGCGCTTGAGGCCGAACTGGCAGCGCAAGCGGAGCAGGTCGAACACGAACGCGAAGCGGCGCGGCTGGCGGAGGAACGCGCCGCGCAGGCACAAGCGCTGGCGGAGGCCGAGCAGGCGCGCGTGCAGGCGGAGCAGGAGGCGCTGGCGCGCCAGCAGGCCCGCATCGAGGCGGAACGCGCACTGGCCGCCGCGGCCGAAGCGCGCGCTGCCGCAGAGCAGGAGCAAACGATTCAATTGGCCGAACGGCTCGAAGCCCAGCAGCGCGAGATCGCCGCGCTGCGCGCAGAAACGGAAGCGCGCTTCGCCGCGGCCGAGCAGGAGCACGCCACGCGGCTGCAGGCCCAGCGCGATGCGCTCGCCGCCCAGCAGGCGGAATTCGATGCACGCCGCGTCGCCGCCGAGCAGGAACACGCGGCGCTGCTGGCTGCGCAGGCCGAGAGCGAGCAGCGCGCCGCCGCCGAGCGCCAGGCCGCGATCGACGCCCAGCGCGCGATCACGGAACAGGCGGCGCGTCAGGCCGACCACGAGCAGGCGATCGCCGACGCCCAGCGCGCGCAGGCGGCACGCGCGGCCGAACTGGCGCAGGCGCAGGCCGACCGCGCGGCGCACGAACGCCGCCAGCAGGCGTTGACGGAAGAATTGCTGGCGGCCGAGCGCGCGGGTGCCGATGCCGCGCACGATGCCCTGGTGCTGCTGGAGCAGAAGCTGTCGTCGCAACAGCAGCAGACGGCCGCCGACGTGCGCGCCAACGAAGCGGCGGCGGCCCGCATGGCGTCCGAGCGCGCCGCGGTGGCAGCTTCGGAGGCCCGCGCCGCCGCCGAAGCGGAGCGCGCGCAGCTGGCGAAGATGCGCGAGGCGGCCGAGCAGGCCGCGGCGCAGGCCGCGATCGACAAGCGCGATGCCCAGCGCGCGTTGCTGGCGAACGCCCAGCTGGCGGCCGAGATGCAGCGCAAGACGGCGCTCGCCACGCAGGAAATGGCGGACGCAAAAAAACGTCTCGTGGAGCTGGAATCCGTGCGCCAGGAAGAGCAGGTGGCGGAACTGGCCGCGCTGCGCGAACAGATCGAGGCGCGCCAGGCCGAGGCGAAGCAGCGCGCCGAATCGGAAGACCTCGCGCGCGAGGTGCTGGGGCGGTTCGCGCAGCAGCCCTCTAAAGTGCAGGCGGCGATGCGGCTCGCGGATGCGGTGGCCAAGCAGCGGGCCGACCGCGATCACGACTAACCCGAATACGTCGTTCCCGCGAAAGCGGGAACCCATGCTGAGCTTCCGAAAGTCGGGCTACGGCTTGCGCCATGGCGCTTCCCGCGTACGGAATTCTGCGACGCTGTATGGATTCCCGCGTGCGCGGGAATGACGGTACTAACCGGCTTTCGCGTTCTTCTCCAGATACGCGCTGTGTGACGGCATCTTCGCCACCGTCTGCACGATGAGGTCGCGCAGTCCGGCGAAGTGCCCGTGCAGCTGGCGCATGTCGACATCGTCCACGAACGGATCATAGCGCTTCGGCTCGACGCCCAGGCCGACCAGCATCGACACGAACGACGGTAGCAGAAAACTGTCACGGTCGAGGATCGCGACGCGGCCCGTCTCGCGGAACAGCTCGATCTGGTGCGCGAGCGAATCGGGGATGGTCATGTTCGCGCAATAGCGCCAGAACTCGGTGTCGTCGCGCTTCGTCAGCTTGTAGTGCATGACGATGAAGTCGCGGATCGACTCGTAGCGGCTGCCGATGATCCGGTTGAATTCATCCGCGAGCTCGGGACGGAAGTCGCGGTCCGGAAACTGTTCGATCAGCGTGCCGACGGCCGTTTCGATCAGGCTGATGCTGGTCGATTCCAGCGGCTCGACGAAGCCGGCCGACAATCCGATCGCCACGACGTTCTTGACCCACGATTTCTTGCGCTTGCCGGTGACGAAACGCAGCTGGCGCGGCTCGTCCAGCGCGGCCCCGTCGAGGCCGTCGAGCAGGTCCTGGCGTGCCTTGTCGTCCGTCGTGAACGCATCGCTGTACACGTGGCCGTTGCCGGTGCGGTGCTGCAGCGGGATGCGCCACAGCCAGCCCGCCCCCTTGGCCGTCGAACGGGTATAGGGCGTCAGCGGTTCGACGCGCGCGCACGGGACGGCGAGGGCGCTGTTGCAGGGCAGGTGCTCGCTCCAGTCGTCGTAGCCGGCCTTCAGCGCGCCTTCGATCAGCAGGCCGCGGAAGCCCGAGCAGTCGATGAACAGGTCGCCGTCGAGCGTGCGGCCGTCGGCCAGGCGCACGGCCGTGACGAAGCCGGTTTCCGGATGCTGGTCGACGCTGGTGATCGTGCCTTCGACGCGCTTGGCGCCGCGCGCCATCGCGTAATCGCGCAGGAAGGCGGCGTACAGGCCGGCGTCGAAGTGGTAACCGAACGAATAGGCGTCCGTGACGCCCGGCTGCGCGTCGCTCGGCATCGCGAATTTGTTCTCGCGCGCCATGATCGACGCCGTCGACCAGTTTTCCAGGGCCGGCATGTGGTCGAACGACCGCGCGAGGCGCAGCCAGTAATGGTGCGCCTGGATGCCGTTGACGGGCGGACCAAAGTCGCCGAAACCGTGGAAGAAGCGGTTGCCGACGTGACCCCAATCCTTGAATTCGATGCCGAGCTTGAAGCTGGCCTGGGTCTTTTTGATGAAGTCCGCGTGGTCCAGCTGGAGGGCCGCGTTATAGAAGCGGATCGTCGGCAAGGTCGCTTCGCCGACGCCGATCGTGCCGATGTCCGGCGATTCCACCAGTACGATCTCGCAGCGCTTGCCCATGCGCTGGGCCAGTGGTGCCGCGGCCATCCAGCCGGCGGTGCCGCCCCCACGATGACGATTTTGCGGATGGGGTTTTGTTGCATGTCGTCTCCTGTTGTATTACTTGTTCAGGAGAGTGTAGGGCAGGGCTGTGCAGTCGGCAACACAAATGTTTGCGTATAACATTTGTTTAACAAAGAAGACGCAACAGCGCGTCACATATTGCTGGGCGCTACCGGATTCGACCCGCCGACGACGGCCTTGTCGACGAAGTACTCCGTCTCGCCGAAGCACGAGGTCGGGATGCCGACGTGCTGCGAATAGGTCAGTTGCACGCGCTGCCCCATGGCGGCCTGCAGCTGGCGCACGACGTTCTCGTCGCGCACGGTGAAGTTGAAGCGCTCGGGAATGGCACCGGGCATGCTCGACAGCAGGATCTCGCCTTCCCACGTCTTGCACAGCCAGCCCTTGCGCGACAGTTTCTGCAGGTAGCCGGCCCGTTCGCCTTCCGAATACGACCAGTTCAGCACGATCCACGTGTACAGGGCGAACATCGCCACGGCGGCGATGACGACGGAGGCGAGGATGGCGATGGCGCGGCGCGGCAGGGTCTTGGGCATGGTCGTGTGCGAGATTAAGGTCACGGGGCGTGACGAAGCGCGCCCATTCTGACATGGGCGCCCGGATTGTCAATTAGGCTAGTCTTAGACCTGTACCCCGAACGAGCGGGCGAGGGGCCCGAGGCCGCCGTTGTAGCCCTGGCCCACGGCGCGGAATTTCCACTCGCTGCCGTAGCGGTACAGTTCGCCGAAGATCATCGCCGTCTCCGTCGAGCTGTCTTCCGACAGGTCGTAGCGGGCGATCTCGCGCTCGCCGTCCGCGTTCAGGCAGCGGATGAAGGCGCGCGCGACCTGGCCGAAGCTCTGGCGGCGCTGGTCGGCCTCGTGGATCGTGACGGCGAACGCGATCTTTTCGACCTCCGGCGGCACGCGCGTGAGGTCGACCATGAGGCGCTCGTCGTCGCCTTCGCCCTGGCCCGTGCGGTTGTCGCCCGTGTGCTTGACGGAACCGTCGCTGGACTGCAGGTTGTTGTAGAAGATGAAGTCGGCATCGCCGCGCACCTTGCCGTCGCCGCGCAGCAGGAAGGCGCTGCCGTCGAGGTCGAAGGTAGCACCGTCGGTCGCGCGCGGGTCCCAGCCGAGGCCGATGATGACCTTTTTCAGGTTCGGATCTTCCTTGGACAGGTTGACGTTGCCGCCTTTCTGCAAACTGATCGCCATCTTGCTTCCTTTCTGATGATATGACTACGGTTCAGGTCGCCGACTCGAGTTGCTCGCGCTTCTTGTAGCGGATCGACGACCACAGCGATACCAGGATGAAGGCCACGCCGGACAGGCCGGTGAACCATTCGGGAATCTCATACTCGACGCTGGCGAACATGATCAGGGCCAGGATGCCGATCGCGTAGTGCGCGCCGTGCTCGAGGAAGACAAATTCTTCCAGCGTGCCCTTGTGCACGAGGAACACGGTCAGCGACCGCACGAACATGGCGCCGATGGCCAGGCCGAGCATGATCACCACGACGTCGTTGGTGATCGCGAACGCCCCGATGACGCCGTCGAAGCTGAACGACGCGTCCAGCACTTCCAGGTACATGAAGCCGCCGATACTGCCTTGCGAGATCAGCTTGCCGACCGCCGGATCGGATTCTTCTTCCTCCAGCAGCCCGCTGAACCAGTCGACACCTACGTAGATCAGCACGCCGACGACGCCCGCGATGAGCGTGGACAGCTTGCGGTCCTGCGGCACGAGGCTCATGCAGCCGAACACGGCGAGCAGGGTGAGCAGGACGGCGAGGCCTTCCGAGCCGTACTTGCCGACCTTTTCTTCGATCCAGCCCAGCCAATGGAGTTCCTTTTCCTCGTCGAACAGGAAGTTGAGGAAGACCAGCAGCAGGAACGCGCCGCCGAACGCGGCCACTTCGGCATGGCGCGACGTCAGGTTGCGCGCGTACTCGTCCGGATTGTTGACGGCCATGTGCCAGACGTCGATCAGGCCCAGGCCCGTCGCCACCGACACGATGAGGAGGGGAAACAACAGGCGCATGCCGAATACGGCGACGATGATGCCGACCGTGAGGAACAGCTTTTGCCAGAACGCGTTCCAGTTGCGCAGGACGGAGGCGTTGACGACGGCGTTGTCGAACGACAGCGAGATCTCGAGCACGCCCAGCACGGCCGCGATCCACAGCGCTTGCAGGAGGCCGGCGGTGCCACCGTGGGAAAAGCCCCACCAGCCGGCCAGCGCCAGCAGGACGGCGGTGACCACGAACGACAACCTGAAATGTTGCATGCACTACTCCTGTGACTCAATAATTATCTTCGCATTGTCTGAATGACCACACGGCGCATATTAACCCGTTTCCCACTTTGGCGGGCGCATCGATCGTCGAGGCATGAATTGCTCACGTGACATTGCATCTGCCATAATGCCGCCCGGCGTCATGCCTCCCGTTTTCCCTTGAATGGATTTCACATGGATGTCTCTTATCTGGTCACCCCGGTGCTGACCTGGCTCGTGGTCGGCCCGATCAAATTCCTCATCAACAGTGCGCGCCAGCGGCGCTGGGCGTTCAACCTGGTCGGAAACGGCGGTTTTCCCAGCAACCACAGCGCCACCGTCACCAGCATGGCGACCCTGATCGCGCTGCGCGAGGGCATCGCCCACCCGGCATTCGGCGTAGCCGTCACCCTATGCTTCATCGTGATGATCGACGCCAACAGCCTGCGCCAGCACGTGGGCCGCCAGGCTGCCGCCATCAACCGCCTGGCCGAAGGCAAGGCCGGCCACATGACCCTGCGCGAGCGGATGGGCCATACGCTCGTCGAGATCGGCGGGGGCATCGTGACCGGGATCCTGATGGGGAACCTGGTCTATCGCCTGTTCTCCCACTAAGCACTAAGTATTGTCGAGTACGGGGTTGACGCAAACGTCAATCCCGGACGTCCGCCCGGCGTCCGCCTGTCCGTTTTGTCGTGCAATTCAACCTCGGCCAAACGCATTTCATCCCGCCTATCTGCAGTTCATCCCACCAAAACCGCGCTTTGCCGAAACGTCAATTGACGGTCATGACGGCCTAATCGATACTGCGCGCTGGCCTTTTATATTCTTATTTTTACAGGTAACGAGTCCATCCTCGGGGGAACCAAGAAATGCTGCGCAAAACTATAATCTTCCTTGCCATTGCTTCCGCACTCAGTGCGTGCGGCAAACACGACAAGGACCCTGCCAAGCCCGACGCGGCCCACGCGCAGGCGGATGCCAAGCAGAAGGATGGCAAGGCCGTCCAGCTGCTCGTCGCCCCCGAGGATGTGCTGACCGTGCAAAGCAGTGCGCTCGCGAACGGTCCGGTGATCACGGGCTCGATCCAGCCGGAACGCAAGGCCGACCTGCGCGCGGAAGTCTCCGCCATCGTGCTGCAGGTCCTGAAAGAGAACGGCGACCCGGTCAAGAAGGGTGACGTGCTGGTCAAACTGGACGAGACGTCGATCCGCGACAGCCTGATGTCGGCCCAGGAAGCCCAGCGCGCCGCCTCCCAGGCCCTGGACCAGTCCAACCGCGCCCTCGAGCGCCTGAAGACGCTGCGCGCGTCCGGCATGACGTCCGCCCAGGCGCTGGACGATGCGGAAGTGCGCCGCAACAGTGCCCAGAGCGAACTGTCCGCCGCCAGGGCGCGCCTCGTGGCCGCCCAGCAGCAGGTGACCCGCACCGTCGTGCGCGCGCCGTTCGACGGCATCGTCTCCGACCGTAAAGTTTCTCCCGGCGACACGGCCGCCATCGGCAAGGAATTGCTGAAAGTGATCGATCCGACGAGCATGCGCTTCGAAGGCCGCGTATCGGCCGACAAGATCGCCGCCGTCAAGGTTGGCCAGCCCGTCTTCTTCCGCGTCAACGGTTACGGCGAGCAAAAGTTCACCGGCATCGTCAAGCGCATCGACCCGAGCGCGAACGACATCACCCGCCAGGTCGAGGTGCTCGTCGGCTTCAGCAACGAGGCCCGCCCGCGCGTGGCCGGCCTGTATGCCGAAGGCCGCATCGACGCCGAACTGTCCGATGCGATCACGCTGCCGGAATCCGCGATGGTCAAGGCCGGCGACAAGACGTACGCCTGGAAAGTGAAGGGCGGCCAGCTGGCGAAGATCGACCTGACGGTGGGCACGCGCGATCCGCGCACCGGCAATTTCGAAATCAAGAACGGCCTGACGTCCGGCGACACCGTGCTGCGCCATCCGGGTTCGACCCTGAAGGACGGGCAGAAGGTGGAAATGGCGGCCGCGTCGCGCGTCGCCAGCGCCGCCGGTGCCGCCAGTGCCGCCAACAACGCGGCCCAGGGTAAATAAGCGGGATTAACCACCATGTTCCTGTCCAATTTCAGTGTCAAGAAGCCCATCGCCACACTCGTGCTAATCATCGGCATGATGTGCATGGGCCTGCTCGCGCTCAAGCATCTGCGCGTGAACCAGAACCCGGACGTCGAGATTCCGATCATCGTCGTCACGATCCCGTATCCGGGTGCGTCGCCGGAGACGTCCGAACGCGAACTCATCCAGCGCCTCGAGAAGCCGATGCAGGCCATCACGGGCGTGACCGAAGTGAATGCGTACGCCAACGAGGGCAGCGCGACGATCGTGCTGCGCTTCGACTTCAAGCGCAACCTGATCGAGGCGTCGGACGACGTCCGCAACGCCATCGCGGCCGTGCGCTACAAGCTGCCGATCGAGATGCGCGAGCCCGTGCTGCGCCGCGTCGACCCGTCCGCCCAGCCGATCATGAACCTGGCCCTGTCGTCGAGCTCGCAGACCCATGCCGAGATCTCGCGCCTGGCCGAGGACCAGCTGGCCGACCGCTTCCGCGCGGTCGACGGCGTGGCCAACGTGCAGGTGAACGGTTCGCTGCGCCGTGAGTTGTCCGTGCTGCTCCATTCGGAAAAACTGCGCGAGTACAACGTCTCCGTCAGCGACGTGACGAACGCGCTGTCGCGCCAGAACACGAACGCGCCGGTGGGCAAGGTGCGCAGCGAGCTGGACGAGAAGGGTATCCGCCTCGTCGGCCGCATCGAGCGTCCGGAAGACTTCTCGCAGGTCGTCGTCAAGCGCAACGGCGACACCGTCGTGCGCCTGAACCAGGTGGCCGACATCAGGGACGGTTTCGCGGACATCGACAGCGCGTCGATGCGCAGCGGCAAGCCGAACGTCGGTATCCAGATCATCCGCTCGCGCGAAGCATCGACCGTCGCCATCGCCAAGAAGGTGCGTGCGGAAATCGAGCAGATCCGCAAGGAACTGCCGGCCGGCACCAAGCTGGACATTTCGTACGACGGCGGCGAGGACGCCCAGGACAGCCTGAACAACGTCATCGAATCGCTCGTGTTCGGCGCCGTGCTGACCATCTTCGTCGTGTACGCGTTCCTGAATTCCTGGCGTTCCACCCTGATTACCGCGCTGGCGCTGCCGACGTCCGTGCTGGCCGCGTTCATCGCCGTCTGGCTGTGCGGCTTCACCCTGAACTTCATGACCTTGCTGGGGCTGTCGCTGGCCATCGGCGTGCTGATCGACGATGCGATCGTCGTGCGGGAAAACATCGTCCGGCACATGGAAAACGGTTCCGACCGCCGCACGGCCGCCCTCGAGGGTACCGCCGAGATCGGCATGGCCGTCGCGTCGACGACGTTCTCGATCATGGCCGTGTTCATTCCCGTCGCCTTCATGCCGGGCATCTCGGGCGAATGGTTCCGTCCGTTCGCGCTGACCGTGGCCTGCTCCGTGATCGTGTCGCTGTTCATCTCGTTCACGCTCGACCCGATGCTGTCGGCCTACTGGGGCGACCCGCCGGGCCACCACCATGCACCCAAGAAGGGCATCGAGAAATATCTCGCGCGCTTCAACACCTGGTTCGACCACCAGGCCAACCGCTACGGTCACGTGATCGCCTGGGCGTTGCACCACCGCCGCTGGATGGCCATCATCGCCGTCCTCAGCCTCGTCGCGGCGCTGGGCCTGCAAGGCAAGTTCGGCGGCACGTCGTTCCTGCCGAAGCAGGACAGCGGCCAGCTGCTGATCGAAGTGCGCACGCCGGCGTCGTCGTCGGTGGGCTATGCCCGCATGAAGATGGAAGAAGCGGCCGCACTGGCGCGCTCGATGTCCGAGACGAAGGACACGAACGCGTCGATCAACTCGGGCGGCGGCCGCATCTACGTCGACATCGGCAAGCGTGGCGAACGCAAGCGCAGCGCTTCCGAGATCGCCGTCGAGCTGCGCGAGAAGATCGCCCGCCTCGTCGGTGCCGAATACACGGTCACGGACGACCTGAACGGCAACGGCAAGCCCGTGCAGATCGAGTTCACCGGCCCGGATTCGCGCAAGCTGATGGACCTGACCAATGCCTACATGGAGAAACTGCGGCAAGTGCCGGGCGCCGTGGACGTCACGCTGTCGCAGCAGGATCCGAAGGACGAGCTGCAGATCGAGCTGGACCGCGGCCTGTCGAACATGATGGGCATCTCGGTCGGCGACGCCGCCACCGCGCTGCGCGTCGCGTTCGCCGGTATCGAGGTCGGCGACTGGGTCGACCCGACGGGCGAGACCCGCGACGTGGCCGTCCGCCTGGCGCCGGAAGACCGCGTGGGCCTGGAGAATATCGAGCGCCTGCCGATCGCCGTTACCGGCAGCAACATGATGGTGCCGCTGGACCAGATCGCGAAGATCACGATGGGCAAGGGCCCGTCCGCGATCGAGCACAAGGACGGCAAGCGCGTCGTGCGCGTGTCGGCCAATGCCCAGGGCCGCTCGAACGGCGAGGTCATGGACGATGCGCTGAAGCTGGCGAAATCGATGGACTTCCCGCCTGGCTACGGTCTGGCGCTGGGTGGCCAGAGCAAGGACCAGCAGGAAGTGTTTACGCAGATGACGATCGCGCTGGTGTCCGGTATCGGCCTCATGTACCTGATCCTGGTGATGCAGTTCGGCTCGTTCACGGCACCGCTGAGCGTGATGCTGTCGCTGCCGCTGTCGCTGATCGGCGTCGTCGTCGCGCTGCTGCTCACGAACGGGACGCTGAACCTGATGAGCTTCATCGGCATCATCATGCTGATGGGCCTCGTGGCGAAGAACGCGATCCTGCTGCTGGACGCCGCCCGTACCCGCGAAGCGGAAGGCATGGACCGCGAAGAGGCGCTGATGGCCGCCGGCCGCGCCCGCCTGCGTCCGATCCTGATGACGACGTTCGCGCTGATCGCCGGCATGCTGCCGGTGGCGCTGGCCCTGGGCGACTCGGGCGAGTTCTACCAGCCGCTGGCCATCGCGATCATCGGCGGTACGATCACGTCGACGTTCCTGACGCTGCTGGTCGTCCCGACCTTCTACGACAGCATCGAGATCGCCCGCGACCGCATGGTGGCCAAGTTCGGCCGCCGCGCAAAGCGCTTCACCGCGGTACCAGCATTCGTGATGACCTTCGTCGAAGCGATCCTCACGCTGGTGCTTGTACGCTTCGTGTTCCGCATGATCGTGAAGGCAGGGCGCTTCGCCACCCGCCGCGGCCGTCCGGCGACGGCGTAACGGTGTCGTGCCGGCCGCGGCCGGCACGCAATGACAAGGGCCTGCAAGCGCAGGCCCTTTTCTTTATGCCGAGCCGGCATGCACTAGGGCCGCGTCCGCCGCGCCCAGTGCATGCCGGTGCAAAGGGCCGTTCCCGACCCTTTGCCGATGCGCCACGGCGATCAGCGGCCGGAAGTGCCGGTGCCCGAGGTGCCGGTGCCGGAGGTGCCCGACGTGTCGCTGCCGGTCGTGCCCGAGGTACCCGACGTGCCCGACGAGCCGCTGCCGCCGGTCGTGCCGGTTGCGCCGGTGCCCGTGGTGCCGGTTGCGCCCGTGCCGGTGCTGCCGGTGCCCGTTGCGCCCGTGCCGGTGTCGCCGGTGGTGCCCGTCGCGCCGGTGGTGCCGCCCATGGTGCCGGTGGTGCCGGTTGCGCCGGTGCCGGTGGTGTCGCCGGTCGTGCCCGTGCCGGTGGCGCCGGTCGTGCCGCTGGTGCCCGTGGCGCTGCTCGGCGCGGTGGCCGACGTGTCGCCGGTGCCGGTCGTGCTGGTGGTGTCATTCTTCTTGCAAGCGGCCAGGCTGGCCATCAGGGCTGCAGCAAACAGAATCTTCGATGCGTTGTTAAGAGCTTTCATTTGTATTACTCCTCGTTCACGTCTATCGTTTACCGCCGTCTCCCGGTGAGGCAATGGAAGTGGGGCGGGGCTTGGGTTCCCGATGGACCATGCGGCCCAAACGCGAACCATCAGGGAACCGACGCAATACGCGGCCCCGTTGGCGTACGAATCCGACTGTCTGCATTTGACCGGCATCGTGCCGGCCGGTTCGTCGGATTGCACGTCTTCTGCTTTGGGGAAACCGAAGTTTCCCTCGATCCTCAGTGCCGTCTGCAACATCGACACGTGCGGATTAGATAAGAGCCGAACCATCATCGTTCAACCCTCGATCCCCCGGCGAGTGCCGGATGGCCGTGACGCCGCGTCGGCGCTGTCGCCGGCGGCCTGTTCGAGCAGGGCGGGAATCACATCGCACAATTCCCGCGCCAGGTAACCCAGTCTGCCGAAGCGTTCGGCAAGGCGCTCGCCCGCGCGCGCGTGCAGCGCGACGCCCCAGGCGGCGGCCTGCGCGAGCCCGGCGCCACGCGCCGCGAGCCCCGCGATGATGCCGGCCAGCACGTCGCCCGAGCCCGACGTGGCGAGCCCGACGTTGCCGCCTTCGTGCTGCCACCGCTCGCCGCCCGGGGCCGCGATCACGGTGCGCGCGCCCTTGAGCGCAACGACGGCATTCCACTCCTGCGCGGCCTCGACCGCATGGCGGTCCGGCGCCACGCCGATCTCCTCTTTCGCGATGCCCGTCAGGTGCGCCATCTCGCCCGCATGCGGCGTCAACAGCACCGGCACGTTGAAGCGGAAGGGCGGGTTGCCTACGGGCGGATGCAGGACCGCGCCCATCGCCTCCGCGTCCAGCAACACGTTCGTGTCGGTGCCGTCGAGACGCGGCAACAGCGCGTGCACGAGGCGGGCCGTCGCGGCTTCGTCCTGCATGCCGGGTCCGATCAGGATGGCGCTGATCTTGTCGGCCAGCGGATCGAGCGCGGCCACGGCTTCGACCGTGAAGCCGCCGGCGTCGTTTTCCGCCAGCCCCAGCACGCGCGATTCCGGAATAGCGAGCGCTACCAATTGGGCCACGCTGCGGCCGGTGGCGATGGTCAGCTTCCCGGCGCCGGCGCGCAGCGCAGCCGTCGCGGCCAGGATCACGGCACCCGGCATCTCGCGCGAGCCGCCGAGGACGAGCACATGGCCGCGGTCTTCCTTGTCGGCATCGTTCGAGGGCATGGGCAGCGGCCAGGCGCGGAGCAGGCTCGTATCGACGTCGCGCGGGCGGGCGTTGGTTTGCAGCGTCATGGGAAAGGGACCTCAGGCCTTGGCCGCGGTGGGTTGATCTTTGGCGACCGTCACCGGCGTGCCGGTGGCTTCGAGCGGGGCGACGAAATTGACCAGGCGGACGGTCAGCTTGCCGCGCTTGCCCAGCGTGGGATCGAAGGCGTAGGAGGTGACGGAGCAGTTCGGCACATCGCCGGCGCGGTCCTGCTCAAGGATCGTCGCTTCGTCCATTCGCTCGATCAGGTAGCGGAAGCAGTTGACGATGACCTGGTGCGCGACGATCAGCACGCGCTCGCGCGGGTACTCGCGCGTGATCGTGTCGAGGACGCTGCGCAGGCGCAGGATCACGTCGCACCAGCTCTCGCCGCCCGGCGGACGGAAATAGAACTTGCCGACATGGTGGCGTTGCTCATGCAGCTCAGGATATTTCTCGGCGATGCCGCGCACCGTCAGCCGGTCGAGGATGCCGAACTCCTTTTCGCGCAGCCGCTCATCGGCATGGACGGCCAGCAACTCGTCGCGGTTCAGGCGCTGCATCAGGATGTTGGCCGTCTCGGCCGCGCGCACGTACGGCGAGTGCAGCACGACGTTCGGCTGGCTCTCGGGCGGCAACGCGGCGAACCAGCCTGACAGGGCCTGCGACTGGCGCACGCCCAGCTCGGACAGGGGCACGTCCACGTCGCGCTCGGCAATGTCGATGAGCAGGCCCGACGCGGCTTCGGCGGCATCGCGCGCGACATTGCCGGCGCTTTGCCCGTGCCTGACGAGCCAGATTTCCTGTGGCCACTTCTGCTCCATCATCCGACCGTTTGTGATTTTGACATGACGCGATCATAGACGGATTCGGCGGGATTTCCGCGCACGATTCCGGACGAAAATGTGTGCCGAAACGACGTGTAGGCGCGGTCTTACGTGGACAGTAGAAGGCGATTACGCGACCTGTTCCTCGCTGTCGAGGTTGACGTCAGCGTCGCTGTCGAACACGGTCATGTCGGTCTGGCCGAGCACGCGGCTGGCGAACGTGCCGGCCGTGATGGAACCGCTGACGTTGAGTGCGGTACGGCCCATGTCGATCAGCGGCTCGATGGAAATCAGCAGGCCCGCGAGCGCGACAGGCAGGTTCAGCGCCGACAGCACGATGAGGGCGGCGAACGTGGCGCCGCCTCCCACGCCGGCCACGCCGACGGAACCGATGGTGACGATGCCGACGAGCGGCAGCAGGAAGCTGCTCGTGAACGGATCGATGCCGACGGTGGGCGCGATCATGACGGCCAGCATCGCCGGATAGATGCCGGCGCAGCCGTTCTGGCCCATCATCGAGCCGAACGACGCGGCGAAGTTGGCGATGCCTTCCGGCGTGCCGAGGCGCGCGGTCTGCGTCTGCACGCTCATCGGGATGGAGCCGGCCGACGTGCGCGACGTGAACGCGAACGCGAGCACGGGGAAGATCTTTTTCACGTAGCGGCCCGGGTTCAGGCCCACGGCCGCAATGATCAGCAGGTGTACGCCGAACATCAGGATCAGCGCGCTGTACGACGCCATCACGAAGCCGATCAGCTTCAGGATGTCCTGCACGCTGGAGCTCGCGAGCACCTGCGTGATCAGGGCGAACACGCCGAACGGCGTCAGGCGCAGCACGAGCGTCACCATGCGCATCACGATCACATGGGCGACGTGGACGAACTCGCTGAACTTTTCGAACACGTCCGGCTTCTTCGCGGCGATGCCCGTGGCAGACACGCCGATGAAGATCGAGAACAGGACGACGGCAATCGTCGACGTCTTGCGCGCGCCCGTCATGTCGAGGAAGGGATTCTCGGGAATGAACGACAGGATCATGGTCGGCAGCGACACGTCCTGCGCCGTCGCCAGTTTGCCTTCCAAATAGTGGCCGCGCGCGACTTCGGCCGCGCTCGACGTCAGGCCGACGGCGGACAGGCCGTACAGCTTGGCCATCAGGATGCCGATCATTGCCGCGATGGCCGTCGTGACCATCAGCGTCCCGATCGTCAGCGCACTGATCTTGCCGAGCGACGAGGCGTCGCGCAGCTTGAGGATGGCCTGGATGATCGACACCATGATCAACGGCATGATGATCATTTGAAGCAGTTTGACGTAACCCGTACCGACGATGTCGAGATAGGCATTCGTCTGCGCGATGACGGGCGAACCGTTGCCGTAGAACGCCTGGAATGCGGCGCCGAGGACGATGCCCAGGCCCAGGCCCGTGAAGACACGCTTCGTGAAGGACAGGTGGCGTTGCTGCATCACGTACAGCAGCGCGCAGGCGGCAAGGGCGACGGCCAGGTTCAGGATCAGGGGGAGACTCATGGTCTTATATGCGCACAGGAAATATAAGAACCGCATTTTATATCCAATGATGCAGGTTTGCATGACGGCCATACTGTGTTGCAAATTGTTAAACGTTGTTGACACTGCAAGCCGAGTTTGCAACACTCAGCCGTCGTCCGTCCGCCATCTCCCGGGAGAAAACATGGCCGCCCTGCGTCGCCTGCTGTGCTTCGTCTTGTTGTGCTGCTGGTCGGGCGCGTGGGCGCAGACCACCGTGTCCGGTTTTTCGCCCGAGGGGCAGGTGCGGAGAGTGCGCCAGGTTGTCGCGCGCTTTGCGCAGCCGATGGTGCCGTTCGGCGACCTGCGCGCGGACACCCCGTTCGACGTGGCGTGTCCGGTGCCGGGCAGCGGCCACTGGGTCGATGCGCAGACGTGGAGCTACGACTTCGAACGCGACCTGCCGGGTGCCACGAGCTGCCGCTTTACGCTCAAGCCCGGCGTGCGCGACCTGGCCGGCCAGCCGCTGGCGGGACAGCTGGCGTTCAACGTCGCCACGGGCGGCCCGGCCGTGCTGGAATCGCTGCCGCACGAAGGCGCGTCCGGCATCGACGAGAAACAGGCGTTCGTGCTCGCGCTGTCCGCGCCCGCATCGAACGACAGCATCCTGAAACAGGCCTGGTGCCGCGCGGACGGCGCCAGCGACAAGATCGGCGTGACCCTGCTGACCGGCGAACAGCGCGAACAGGTGCTGCGCACGGACCGCTGGTTCGTCCGGCAGGTCGTTGCAGAGGACAATGGCAAGGAAGAGGCCGGACCGTACACGGACGCGCGGCTGCGCGCCGACGAGAAAGCGGGCCGCCTGGCCCGCATCGTCGTGCTGCAATGCCGCCGCACGTTGCCGTCGAACGCGGAAGTGGCCCTCGTCTGGGGCGCCGGCGTGGCCGCGCCGAACGGCATCGCGACGGCCGAGGACCAAACGTTGTCCTTCAAGACGCGCGCCGATTTCACGGCCCGCTTCAACTGCGAGAAGGTGAACACGCGGTCCCAGTGCATTCCGTTCCAGCCCATGCGCGTGGACTTCAGCGCGCCCGTGCGCGCGGCCGACGCGGCGAAGATCTACCTGGAAGGACCGGGCGGCAAGCGCTGGCCGGGGCGCGTCGAGAAGGAAGGCGCGCAGACGCCGGAGTTCGTGGGCCAGGTCAGCATGCCCGGGCCGTTCCCGGAACAGTCGAAGTTCACGTTGCACCTGCCGGCGGACCTGCGCGACGATGCGGGCCGGTCCCTCGTCAACGCGGGCCGCTTCCCGCTCGCCGTGCGCACGGGCGAGCAGCCGCCGCTCGTCAAGTTCGCGGCGCCGTTCGGCATCATCGAGGCGAACGGCGACCGCCTGCTGCCCGTCACCGTGCGCAACGTGGAGGCGCAGCTGGCGGGCCGCATGCACACGAACGGCGTCGCCATGCGCCTCGACGCCAGCCGCACGGCCGACGTGCTCACGTGGCTGCGCAAGGTCGCGGGTCCGCACGGCGGCCTGAATCCGAGCCAGCCGGACGGCGACCAGTTGAAAGTGTCGATCTTCAAGGGCGCGAAGCCGGACGCGCTGCAGCGCTTCACGCTGCCTAAACCGCTCGGGCGGCGCGCATTCGAAGTGATCGGCATCCCGCTGCGCCAGCCCGGCTTCTACGCCGTCGAACTGGAAAGCCCGCGCCTGGGCGCAGCGCTGAATGCAAAGGGACGTACGGCCTACGTGCGCAGCGCGGCCCTCGTCACCAACCTGGCCGCGCACTTCAAGCTGGGCGCGCAGTCGTCGCTCGTGTGGGTGACGTCGCTCGACAAGGGCCAGCCCGTCGCGGGCGCACGCGTGGAAGTGCGCGACTGCGGCGCGCGGCTGCTGTGGAGCGGCACGAGCGACGCCGCCGGCATCGCGCGCATCCGCCAGGCGCTGCCGCACGCCCGTTGCAAGGAGGGCGATATCTACGTCGTGACGGCCGCGCGCGGCGACGACTTCACGTTCACCTTGTCGGACTGGCAGCAGGGCATCGAGGCGTGGCGCTTCAACCTGCCGACGGGCAGCCGCGACGAGGACACCCGCATCGTCGCCACCGTGTTCGACCGGACCCTGCTGCGCGCCGGCGAGACCGTCCACATGAAGCATTACCTGCGCCGCCGCACGCAGCAGGGGTTTGCCTTCGTGCGCGCGAAGGATCCGGCGCCGAAAGAAGTACGCGACTGGCGCGCCCAGGAACTCGGCACGGACAAGACGGCGCTGCCCGCACGCGGCTTCCTCGTCCACCAGGGCAGCGGCGAGAAGGTCGAGTTTTCCCTGCGCTGGGATGCGAACGGCAGCGCCGAGGGCGAGTGGGCGATTCCCACGGAAGCGAAACTCGGCGTGTACGACGTGCTGATCGGCGGCCAGGTGGCGGGCGATTTCCGTGTCGAGCAATTCCGCGTGCCGACGATGAAGGCGCAACTGGCGGGGCCGAAGCAGCCCGCCGTGGCGCCGCAGGCCGTCACGCTCGATGCGCAGGTGAGTTATCTGTCGGGCGGCCCGGCGGGCCTCGCGCCCGTGAAACTGCGCAGCGTCGTACAGGACACCGGCGTGCAGTTCGCCGACTACGACGAGTTTGCGCTCGGTGCGGGCGACGTGCGCGAAGGCGTCGTCGACCAGGATGGCGGAGGCGAAGAGGACGAGGCCGAGTCCGAAGGCGCGCCTGGCCAGGAAGTCGCGCGCACGCAGGGCCTGCAGCTCGACCGCGCCGGTGGCGCGCGCATCGTCGTCGACAAGCTGCCGGCGATCGAGCGTCCGAAAAGCCTGCTGGCCGAATTGTCGTACCAGGATGCGAACGGCGAGACGCTCACGGTGTCCACCCGTGTGCCGCTGTGGCCGTCCGCGTACGTCGTCGGCATCAAGCCCGATGGCTGGCTGCTGCGCCGCGACGCGCTGAAATTCCAGGCCGTCGTGCTGGACGTCGCCGGCAAGCCCGTGGCGAACGTGCCGGTGGCGGTGGATCTGCTCAAGCGCGTGACGTATTCGCACCGGCGTCGTCTCGTCGGCGGCTTTTACGCCTATGAGTACAGCGCCGAGATCAAACGAATCGGCGAAGCGTGCAGCGGCACGACGGATGCGCGCGGGCTGCTCATGTGCGACGTGAAGGCGCCCGTCGACGGCGACCTCATTCTGCGGGCGCGTGCGCACGATACGCAACAGCGCGTGGCGGCGACGCACCGCGAAGTCTATGTGGCGGGCGATGAAGAGCAGTGGTTCGCGAACGCGGACCACGACCGCATCGACCTGCTGCCGGCGCAGAAACGCTACGAGCCAGGGGACCAGGCGCGCTTCCAGGTGCGCAGCCCGTTCCGCCGCTCGACGGTACTCGTGACCGTCGAGCGCGAAGGCATCCTCGATACCTACGTGCGGCACCTGTCGGGCCGCGACCAGACGATTTCGATCCCCGTGAAGGCGAGCTACGCGCCGAACGTGTTCGTCTCGGCCCTCGTCGTGCGCGGACGCGTGGCGGGCGTGCAGCCGACGGCGCTCGTCGACCTCGGCAAGCCCGCGTACAAGCTTGGCATCGCGCCGGTCCGCGTGGGCTGGAAGGGACATGAACTGAAGGTCGATGTCGCGGCGGACAAGCCCGTGTACAAGGTGCGCGAGCGTGCGCAGGTGACCATCCGCGTGCGCGACCCGGACGGCACGCGGCCGGCGGCCGGCACGGAAGTCGCCGTGGCCGCCGTCGATGCCGGCCTGCTGGAGCTGATGCCCAACACGAGCTGGAACCTGCTCGAGACGATGATGCACGAGCGCAGCCTGCAGGTGGAGACGTCGACGGCGCAAATGCAGGTCGTCGGCAAGCGCCACTTCGGCCGCAAGGCGTTCCCGCACGGCGGCGGTGGTGGCCGGGGCGCAGGGCGCGAACTGTTCGAGACGCTGCTGCTGTGGAAGGGCAAGGTCGTCCTCGATGCGAACGGCGAGGCGAGAGTGGACGTGCCGTTGAACGATTCGCTGACGTCGTTCCGCATCGTCGCCGTCGCGAGCAGCGGCGCGGGCCGGTTCGGCACGGGCGGCACGGATATCCGCACGTCGCAGGACCTGATGCTCGTCTCCGGCCTGCCGCCGCAGGTGCGCGAAGGCGACCGCCTGGGTGCCGGGTTCACGCTGCGCAATGCGTCCGACCGTCGGCTGGCCGTCCGCCTGGACGCCGGCGTGACGGCGGATGGCGGCAAGGCGCAGGCGCTGCCGCGCCAGGATATCGTGCTGGCGCCGGGCGAATCGCGCGAAGCGGGCTGGGATTACACGGTGCCCGCAGGGGCAACGACACTGCAATGGGACGTGGCGGCAGCAGGCGAGGGCGCGAGCGACCGCATGCGCGTCACGCAGCAGGTGAACGTCGCCGTGCCGGTGCGCACCCTGCAGGCGACGCTCGTGCAGATCGACGGCACGAAGACGATGCCCGTCGAGCGTCCGGCGGACGCGCTGCCGGGCCGCGGCGGCATCCGCACGACCCTGCAGGCGCGCCTCGGCAGCGACCTGCCCGGCGTGCGCGACTACATGGCGGCGTATCCGTACACGTGCTTCGAACAGCGCACGTCGCGTGCCGTGGCGCTGCAGGACGAGGCCATGTGGCAGAAGGTCGTCGCGACACTACCGTCACACCTGGACGGCGATGGCCTGGTGAAGTATTTCGCGCCGATGGAGCAGGGCAGCGACGTGCTGACGGCCTACGTGCTGTCCGTGACGCACGAAGCGGGCTATGCGATCCCCGACGAACTGCGGGGCCGCATGGAAGCGGGCCTCGCGGCGTTCGTGGAAGGGAAGATCGTGCGCGGCAGCGGCCGCGCGACGGGCGAACTGGCCGTGCGCAAGCTGGCCGCGCTGGAAGCGCTGTCGCGCGCCACGGAAGTGCAGCCGGCGCTGCTGGACTCGATCGAGGTCCAGCCGAATTTGTGGCCCACGTCCGCCGTCATCGACTGGTACCTGATCCTGAAACGCACACCGGCGCTGCCGCAGCGCGACCAGCGCCTGGCGCAGGCCGGCCAGATCCTGCGCGCGCGCCTGAACCTGCAGGGCACGACGATGGGCTTTTCAACGGAGCGCGCAGATGGCTGGTGGTGGCTCATGACGTCCGTCGACGTCAATGCCAACCGCCTGCTGCTGGCGACCCTGGACGATCCGGCGTGGAAGATCGACGCGGGCCGCCTCGCGCGCGGCACCCTCGGCCGCCAGCAGCACGGCCACTGGGACACGACGACGGCCAACGCGTGGGGTACCGTCGCGCTCAAGCGTTTCTCCGAGACGTACGAGCGCGAGCCCGTGACAGGTAGCGCGAACCTCGTCGTCACGGGCGCGGACGGAAAACCCGTCAGCTGGACCGGGACCGTGCCGGCGACCGTGCTGCAGGCGTGGCCGCAGGGCCGCGGGACGCTCACCATGCGCCAGCTGGGCAGCGGCAAACCGTGGGCGACCGTCCAGAGCCTGGCCGCCGTGCCCTTGAAAGCGCCGCTGTCGTCCGGCTACCGCATCGCGCGCACCGTCACGCCGGTCGAGCAGAAGGTCAAGGGCACGTGGTCGCGCGGAGACGTCTACCGCGTCCATCTCGACATCGACGCGCAGTCGGACATGACGTGGGTCGTCGTCGACGATCCGATTCCGGCCGGCGCCAGCGTGCTCGGGTCGGGCCTCGGGCGCGATTCGCAGATCGCCACCGCCGGCGAGCGCCGCACCGGCTGGACATGGCCTGCGTTCGAGGAGCGCCTGCACACCGGCTACCGCGCGTACTACGAATGGGTGCCGAAGGGCCGCTTCACAGTGGAGTACACGGTAAGGCTGAACAACGAGGGCCGCTTCGCGCTGCCGTCCACGCGCGTGGAAGCGATGTACGCGCCGGAGATGTTCGGCGAGGTGCCGAATGCGGGGATGACGGTGCAGTGATGAAGACCGTTTTTTGGGTTCTGCTCCTGTTGGCGTTGCCGGCACGTGCCGCGGTGCCGACGCCGCACGAGGTGAAAGCGGCCTGGCGCTCATCCGACACGACGCTGCTCGACCGCCACGGCGAGACCATCGCGACGGTACGCGTGGACATGACAGGCCGGCGTCTCGCCTGGGTGGCGCTGGACGACATCTCACCCGCGCTCGGCCGCGCCGTGCTGCAAGCCGAGGACCAGCGCTTCATGGAGCACGGTGGCATCGACTTCCAGGCCATCGGCAAGGCCGCGTGGGACAACCTGTTCAGCAGCGGCCAGCAGCGTACGCGGGGCGCGTCGACGATCACGATGCAGCTCGCGGGCCTGCTCGATCCGAAGCTGGCTCCCCGCTCGTCCGGTCGCACGTGGATGCGCAAATGGGACCAGGCGCTCGCGGCGCGCGAACTGGAGGCCGGGTGGACCAAGCGTCAGATCCTGGAGGCCTACCTGAACCTGGCCAGCTATCGCGGCGAGCTGCAGGGCATCGGCGCCGCCGCGCGCGGCCTGTTCGGCAAGGCGCCGTCCGGGCTGGATGCGGGCGAGGCCGCGATCCTCGCGAGCCTGCTGCGCGCGCCGACGGCGCCGCCGCGGACGGTCGCGAAGCGCGCCTGCACGCTCGCGCGCGAGCTCGATGCGCGCACGGATTGCGCGGCCATCGAATGGGAAGTCGATGCGGCGTTCGCGCGCACCGCGTCCGCGCCGGCATCCGCGCCGACGGGCGTGACGCCGCAACTGGTGCGGCGCCTGGGCGGCACGCCGGGCAGCGTGGTGCGCAGCACCCTTGACGCCGGCCTGCAGCGCTTCACGGTCGCCGCCCTGCGCCGCCACCTGGCCGAACTGGCCGAACGCAACGTGGGCGACGGCGCCGTGATCGTCATCGCCAATGCCAGCGGCGCCGTGCTGGCCTATGTCGCGAACGGCGGTACAGGCGAAGTGGACGGCGTAACGGCGCTGCGCCAGGCCGGGTCCACGCTGAAGCCGTTCTTGTATGAGCTGGCGCTGGAACGGGGCCAGCTCACGGCCGCGTCGCTGCTGGACGACACACCCGTCGACATCCCGACCGTCGGCGGCCTGTACGTGCCGCAGAACTACGACCACCAGTACCGCGACGCGGCGTCGGTGCGCACGAGCCTTGCCGGCTCGCTGAACGTTCCTGCGGTACGCACCCTCATGCTGGCCGGCCTGGAACGTTTTCACGAGCGCCTGCGCGCCCTCGGTATCACGAGCCTCACCGAGGCACCCGAGTTCTACGGCTGGTCGCTGGCGCTGGGCTCGGGCGACGTCAGCCTGCTGGAACTCGCGCATGCCTACCGCACCCTGGCGAACGGCGGCGTCCAGGACGGCAAGCGGCGCGTGCTCGATGCGCGCGCCAGCTTCATCGTGGCCGACATCCTGTCCGACCGCGCGGCTCGCAGCACGACGTTCGGCCTCTCCAACGAACTCGCCACCGGGTTCTGGAGCGCCGTCAAGACGGGCACCAGCAAGGACATGCGCGACAACTGGTGCGTGGGCTTTTCGGACCGCTACACGGTGGGCGTGTGGGTCGGGAATTTCGACGGCCGGTCGATGTGGGAAGTGTCCGGCGTGTCCGGTGCGGCACCCGTATGGCGTGACGTGATGGACTACCTGCACCGCGACCGCCCGAGCAGGCCGCCCGCCGCGCCGCCGGGCGTCGTGCGCCAGACGGTCCGCTTTGCGCCGGCCGTGGAGCCGGAGCGCAGCGAATGGTTCGTGCGCGGTACGGAAGTCGCGCTGGTCGAGATGCTGCCGCCGGCGAAGCGCGCACCGCGCATCGTGTATCCGGCCGCGGACAGTGTCATCGCACTCGACCCGGACATCCCGGCACCGCTGCAGCGCGTGAGCTTCCGCGCCTACGGCGGCGCGGGCCTGCGCTGGCAACTGGATGGCGCGGACGCCGGCCCGGCCGACCGGGGCGCCGCGTGGACGCCGCAGCCGGGCGAGCACGAACTGAAACTGGTGGGAGAGAGTGGCCGGGCGGTCGCCGCCGCCCGGTTCGAGGTACGAGGTCAGTTGGCCTCGACTTTTTCGACCAGCACAGGCGGATCGGCGGGCAGGTCGAGCGGTAACGGCGTGAACAGCGGCGAGTCCGAGCGGTAGGGCACGCGCCCGGACGGGACGTGGCGCGCGGCCGGATCCAGGTGCAGGTCCTGGTCGTCGAAGAACAGGTGCGCGCGGAACGCCTTGACGACCTTCGACTTCGGCACGCCGCCGAGGAAGAAGATCTCGTTCACGTACACACCCCAGTGGCGCAGCGTATTGATGACCCGCATCTCGGCCGGCGCACTGCGCGCCGTGACGATCGCGATGCGCACCGGCGACACGTCCGCGCCGAACGGCAGCCGTTCCTGCAGGCGCGCGAGCCGGCGCAACAGGATCGCATACGGGCCGTCCTTCATCGGTTCGTTCTGCTTCTCGTTTTCGATCGTGTGGAAGCGGTCCAGGCCCTCGGTCTTGTAGACCAATTCGCTGGAATCGTCGAACAGCACGGCATCGCCGTCGAAGGCGATGCGCACCTGGTCTTCCGGCGCCGCTTCGGCCGTGTGCGGCGGCGGCTTCAGGACCGCGGCGGCGCAGGCCTGTGCATCGATCACGCGCTGCGCGTCTTCGACATTCGTCGTCAGGAACAGGTCGACGGCGAAGGCGTCCAGGTAATCGACGACGGATTCGCCGCCGGTGAACGCATGGCGCGAAATCGGCAGGCCGCGCGACCGGATGTTGTTGAAGACACGCACGCCGGTCTCCGGGCTGTTGCGCGACATGACGACGACCTCGACGAGCGGCTTCGTCTCGGACGGCGCATAGCGGTTCAGCCCGAGCAGGGCGCGCACGAGCGCCATGCCGGTGCCGTCGCGCAGCGGCTCGTTCTCGCGCTCGAGCATGTAGGCGCGGTATTCCTCCAGCGCGCTTTGTGGATTCTTGACGTATCGGGCTTTATAGACGGCGTCGGCTTCCGCCAGGTCGAACAGGGCGGTGGCGGAGATGCCGACCACGAGGGTATCGGAAAGGTCGAGGGGCATGGCGGGCGGATTCCTTGGTTGCGGAACGGGAGCATTCCAAACGGAAATTATCGAGGGCAGGGTGGAAGCATACTTGAGTTCAATCGATCACCCCGCCTGAGCGAGCGCAAACCGCTCATGCAGTACGGGTAACATCATGGAGCGCATGACGTAACGAGACAGGTGACGACATGGCCGATTCGATGGTGTGCACCGAACCCCTTGCGCGCCTGCGCGACATCCGCCGGCTCGTGCACGAGAACAACCGGTCCTGCCTGCCGGATGAACTGATCGTGTGCCAGATCTACATGGAGTCGCGCTTCGACGCGTGCGCCCGGGCTGAGGGCAGCAGTGCGCGGGGCCTGATGCAGCTGCTGAAGGTGGCGAACCGCGAACTGTTCCGGCTTGATAACCTGTGCAAGCCGCCGTCGCAGCGCTGTGCCGAGCCGGCGCTGTATGCCGAGGCAGATGCGTTTCATGCCAGCGCTGCCTTCATCGACGAGGCCACGAATATTCAGATGGGCACGCGTTATTTGCAGGCGTTGATCGACCGGGCCAGGCGTGAGCATGCGGCCGATCCGATCGCTGAGGCTTACATGGATTATCGGGGCGTCAGGAACGGGATCTACTACCGCAAGATTTGCGCGGCGGCGGAGAGGCTGAAGCGCGATCCGGACGATATCGGGGCGCTGCGGACATTGACTGCCTAATCGTGATAGTCGCGCAGCGGCCGGCAAGCCAGTCCGAAGTCGATGTGATAATGCTCGTCATGCCGGATCCAGGGATGTTCCTTCATGAACGGCATGATGTGTCGCAGTTCGACGCCATGCCGGCTGCTGTCGAACAGTCTTTCCGACAGGCGTGGGTCGAAGATGACGCGCCGGATTGTCAGACCATGACGGCGGGAGGTTATCGAAATTTGATACAGGTGTTCGGCCATCGCATCGAAGTCGATTCGATAGCCGGGAATGCGGCCCTGGTCGTCAAACTCGAGTGCGTAGCCATATTTGTTCGAGAGCGATGATGGCAAGGGTACAGAGCGACCTGCGTCATCCAGAACCGGCACCATGAAGTCGACGGAGAGACCTGCCTGGTGTGTCCGATGAGGGGATATCGGCCCGCCGTGTGCAAATCCGGTTTCTCCGTACACGTAGGTCTTGTCGGGTAACGTGGTTCGCACGTTCGCGTACGCTTCCAGCATGGCTTGGTGTACTCGGTCGTGAACGTAGGTTCGACCCATCTCGACACCCTTCGGGCTGTAGGCCGCGAAATTAACGCCTTGGGGCGGTAACTGCACGCCTCCCGAAAGCCGTCCCTTGCCGACGGTTCCGTAGCACGTGCTTGCAGCCGCCACGCCTGGCATGGACGCGGCGAATATGGAAACGACAATCGGCCACGGGATTTTCATAAATTCAGTTCTGGCATCTGGCGTTATCGGCGTGTTGTACGCACGCCAGGCTTCAATGCAATGTAGAACAGGTTTATTTGAAAACACACCCTTCAAATGACATATATTGTGTTCCTGAAGAGAACGCCAAATCACAAACGGCCTTGAATTTCGCGCCAGCTTGCAAGGCCTTTAGCTTATTTTCTTGGGCATCGTCGTCGGCAGTCAGCCTCGCTAATTCTTGCGAGCCAGCATGCGACCCAACTTTCAAAATCGAATCGCCACTCAGTGATTGGCTGATATCAAGCACTATGCCTGAAATTAGTACTTGTTTTGTGGTCTCCATAAGCTCTAGTGACGTATATCCGGCTTTTTCAAAACGTCCATAAAGTTTAACCAAATCGACTGCTTTTGGTGCCGACTCAGCTGTTGCCATGGAAGCTGCGAGGGTAACGCTTGCAGCCACGATGATTCTCTTAAACCGCATTGTGAGCTCCTTAATGTTTTAACGAAAAATATCTCCGTTAATTTTCGAGGATATTAACATTTCACCGCAAGGTTGCCGATACCGTTTATAGTGCTGCCCGTCTCTCCATCAAAATACTGTCCAGGTAAATCTGACTTATTTCCAAACCGCGTACTATGCGGGGCCTTTCGTAGCTTCTCAAATGTAGCTCGATCGCAAATGAGGGCCAACAACGGCTTGTAAGAGTCGGCGGCTATTAGAGCGCTCCGGACTTGCAACGAACTTCTTGACTGTAGTTATTAAATCAAAAGTCGCCAGTGACGAAACGCAAGTCTTTGCGTCATGCAGCGGTAGCAGATGGACTCTGCGCGTCGCAAAACGGCACAGCAGATAAGAGGGGGAGTGCAGCGCAAAAACAAAAAAGGCATCACGATCACTCGTAACGCCTTGATTTGCTACTGCTGAATTCTGGTAGGCCGTGCTGGGCTCGAACCAGCGACCAACGGATTAAAAGTCCGCTGCTCTACCAACTGAGCTAACGACCCGAAAGAAGCAAGATTATAGGGGGTAACTTCGGTCGTGTCAAACGGCTTACTTGAGCGCCGCCAGGCGGTCCTTGGCCGCCTGGGCCGCCGCGGAGTCCGGGAACTTCGACACGAGCTGCTGCAGGGCCTTCTTGGCGTTCTTCTTGTCCTTCAGCTCCGTGTAGCTGGAGGCGATGTTGAGCATGGCGTCCGGCGCCTTCGCGCTCGTGCCGTAGTTGGCGACGACGGCTTCCTGGGCAGCGATCGCGTTCTTGTAGTCGCGCTGGGCGTAATAGGCGTTGCCGAGCCAGTACTGGGCGTTGGCGGCGTAGGCCGAATCGGGGAAGCGGCGCACGAAATCCTGCAGGGCGCCGGCGGCGGCCTTGTAGTCGCCCGATTTGAACAGCTCCATCGCGGTGTCGTAGGTTTTCTTTTCGGACGGCAGGACTTCGGCCGTCTGCCCGTCGATCGTTTCCTGGCGCGGTTCGAGTTTCTTGATACGCGCATCGAGGTCCGCGTACAGGTCTTTCTGGTTCTTCTGGGCGTTGGCGACCTCGTTGGCGAGGACTTCGACCTGGCCGCGCAGGCGCGAGATTTCCTGCATGGTCTGTTCGTGCTGGTTCAGCATGTCGACGCCGATCGACTTGTCGGCCTTCGTGTCGACGCGGGCATTGATGTCGCGTGCCAGTGCATCGACCTTGGCGCGCAGGTCGAGGATCGCCTTGCGGGCTTCGTCGTCGTCGAGCAGGCCGGCATTGGCCTGCAGGGGCAGCCAGGCGGTCAGGGCGAGGGCGACGGCGGCGAGGCGGAACTGGGACAGTTTGATCATCATGACTTTTCTAGACCTATGAAAACTTGGGAATCCAAATGGAAACGGGGCGGGATGCAGTCTGCACCGCATCCCGCCCCGCTGTCAAATCTGCCGGGAGCGCCTGCTCCCAGGCAGCCGTGACAGCGTCCCGATTATTGGTAGACGATGTCGGCGCGGCGGTTTTCAGCCCAGGCGGCTTCGTCGTGGCCGGTGGCCTTCGGCTTTTCCTTGCCCAGCGAAACAGCTTCCATCTGGCTGTCCGAGACGCCCAGGGCAGCCATCGACTTGCGCACGGCTTCGGCGCGCTTCTGGCCCAGGGCCAGGTTGTATTCGGTGCCGCCGCGTTCGTCGGTGTTACCTTGGATCAGGATCTTGCGCTGCTTGTTCTTGCCAAGGTAAGCCGAGTGGTTCTCGACGACCGGCTTGCCGTCGTCACGGACAACGTAGCTGTCGAAGTCGAAGTACACGCTGCGGTTCGCGAGAACGCCTTTCGGGTCGTTCAGCGGGTCGACGGTCGCGGTTTCGACCGGACGGATCTCACGGGTGTCGGCCGGCGGGGTCGGTGCCTGGGCGACCGGCTTTTCTTCGACTTTCGGGGCTTCCTGCAGCTTGGTCGACGAGCATGCCGACAGCAGGGCGGCGGCAGCCACGATGAACGCTACACTTTTTACATTACGCATGGTTTTTCTCCTGGTCAAAAAGTTTTTACTTCATAAACGGGCCCCAGCTGGGCTCCCGAATGTTTCCCGCCTGGGTGCTCAAGCGCTGCTTGACGCGTCCGTCGACCGACACGACGGCCAATGCAGTGCGTCCCCCACCCTTCGTCGCATACATGATGTATTTGCCGTTCGGCGAAAAACTCGGTTCGGTGGCCCCATCGGCCAAGCGTTGTTCCTGACCGGAAGCCAGGTCCATCGCATACAGGGAAAAACCCCCATCGCGTTGCGAAATCCACGCCAGCGTCTTGCCGTCCGGGGATACACGAGGGCTGATATTGTAGTTGCCGTTGAACGTGACGCGGGTTGCCTGCCCGCCGTTCACGCTCATCTTGTAGATCTGCGGGCCGCCGCTGCGGTCGCTGGTGAAGTAAATCGACTGGCCGTCGTGCGAGAACTGCGGCTCGGTGTCGATGCCGTTGCTGTTCGATACGCGACGCAGGCCGCTGCCATCCGCGTTCACGACCCAGATTTGCGTATTGCCGGTCTTCGACAGGGCGAGGGCCAGCTTCGTGCCGTCCGGCGACCAGGCCGGTGCGGAGTTGTTGCCCTTCTCGTTGGCGACGACGGTACGCTGGCCCGTCACCAGGTTCTGCACATAGATCACGGGCTTGCGCAGTTCGAACGAGACGTATGCGACCTTCGTGCCGTCCGGCGACCACGACGGCGAGATGATCGGCTCGCGGCCATGCGCGGCGACTTGTTCGCCTTCGCCGTCCGCATCCGCCACAACGAGCTTGTAGTCGCGCGAGGCCGGGTCCTGCTTCACGTACGTGATGCGGGTCGAGAAGATGCCGCGCACGCCGGTCAGTTTTTCATAGACGTCGTCGGCGATGCGGTGGCCTTCCAGGCGCGTGTTGCGCGCGGTGACGGCATCCGACAGTTGCGACAGCTGCGACTGCTTGACGGTGTCGAGCAGTTTATAACGCACCTGGAAGCGGCCGTCCGCGAGACGCTGCACGGAGCCCACGACGAGCGCGTCGGCACCGCTGGCCTTGAAGGCGGCCAGGTCGATGTTGGCGGTGTCGGAAATGGTCTGGCGCGCGTCGATGACCTTGAATACGCCGCTGCGTTCAAGGTCGGCGCGGATGATGGCGGACACCTGTTCGGGTGCCACCGACTCGTCGGCGAATGCCGCGACTGCGACCGGGATTTGGTTGCTGCCCACGCCGGCGATTTCGACTTTCAGCTGGGCATGTGCAGCCACGCCCATCAGGAGGGTGGCCGAAAACAGCAGGGTATGTAGTTTCTTCATGTTTCTCTCAGCAATGGTTAAGGTCGGAACGCGATCACTGCAGATCCTTCATATGGAACTCGATCACGAGGGAACGCTCTACCGTACCATCTTTCTTCTTGGGCAGTGGGGACGATTTGGTGATGCCCTTTTCGACCGCATCGTCGAATGACGGCACGCCACTGCTCTTGATCTTCTTGACCGAAATGATCTCGCCGGTCGGCAACTGCTCGACGCGGAAAGTCGCCGTCGGATTGCCCGGTTCGTCGAGGCTGCCCGCATACGACGTATTGCCTTTCACCTTGGCCGTGATAGCCGCGGTATAGCCCTTGTCGATGCGCGGCGCCGTCGATTTCTCGGCCGTGCCGGTGCTGGTCGGATTGCCGGCCGCGCCCGTGATGCGGCGCATTTCCTCGGCGCGTGCAGCGTCCAGTTTCTTCTGTTCTTCGGCGGCCTTTTTCTTCTTGTCGGCTTCCTCTTTCTTTTTCTTTTCCGCGTCTTCTTTTTTCTTCTTCTCGGCTTCTTTCTTTTCAGCGTCGGCCTTGGCCTTCTTCTCTTCGAGTTCGCGTTCCTTCTTCTCGGCGAGTGCCTTCGCTTTCTTTTCTTCCGCGCGCTTCTGTTCCGCGAGTTCACGCTCGCGCTCTTCCTCGATCTGCTTGCGCTTCAATTCTTCCTTGCGCTTCTTCTCGCGCTCGAGGGCGATGTCCGGCGCCTTCGGCTGCGGCTTCTCGACGACGGGCGGCGGCGGCTCCACGGCTTTCGGCGCGGGTTGCGGCGGCGGGGTCTCCGGTTCGGGTTCCGGCTCGGGTGCGGGGGCGGGCGGCGGGGCGGCGGTCTGCGTCGTCACGTCCCAGATTTCCGCTTCGACGGCGACCGGCGCATTGTTCTGCCAGCTCACGCCGATCCACAGGAACGCCAGCAACATGGCGTGCACGCCCACCGCCAGGCCGATGGCCGGCCAGCGGTTCGGTTCAGGCGGCACGTGATAAGGCGCGCCGTTGCTGTTGCCGATGTTGGTCTGCTTCGTTGCTGACATCAGTTCGTCTTCACTTCGTGGCCAGGCCGACGCGGTTGATACCCATCTTCTTGGCTTCGGAAATCAGCTGGATGACGTCATCGTATTTGCTGTCGCGGTCGCCAGCTATCAAGACCGGATAATCCGGATGCTCGGCATGGAGGTCGCGCAGGCGCGTGACGAGCGTCGAACGGCTCGATACGTCTTCCAGCGGCTGCGGATTCTTGCCCGTGATGCCGATCTGCAGCTGGGCGTTTTCCCGGATCGCGATCTGGATGTAGTCGTCCGGCGGCTGCGTCGAGCGCTCGGCGCTGGGCAGCTTGATCTCGCTGGGGTTCTGCGTCGGCGGCACCGCCATGAAGATGATGAGCAGCACCAGCATCACGTCGATGTACGGCACGACGTTGATCTCGGACTTGAGCTTGCGACGGCTGCCCCGCAGGCTGCTGTTGAAGGCCATGTCGGTTCCTCGGGCGGCGATCAGCGCGACTGGCGCTGCAGGATGTTCGAGAATTCCTCGACGAAGCTTTCGAAGCGGATCGCGAGGCGGTCGATGTCGTGGGTGAAGCGGTTGTACGCGACCACGGCCGGAATGGCGGCGAACAGGCCGATGGCCGTGGCGATCAGCGCTTCGGCGATGCCGGGCGCAACCGTGGCTAGCGTGGCCTGCTGGACGTTCGCCAGGCCGCGGAACGCATTCATGATGCCCCAGACAGTACCCAGCAGGCCGATGTACGGCGAGACGGAGCCGACGGACGCCAGGAAGTTCAGGTGCGTGTCCATCTGGTCGAGTTCGCGGTGGAAGGCGGCGCGCATCGCGCGGCGGGCGCCATCCAGCACCGCGCCCATGTCGAGCGCATCGCGCGACGCCTGCTTGCCCTTGATGAACTCGCCCATGCCGGCTTCGAAGATGCGTGCCAGCGGACCGCTCTGGTCGCGCTGGCTGCTGGCACTCTGGTGCAAGGTGTGCAGGTTGCCGCCGGCCCAGAAGCTGCGTTCGAACTGTTCCGTCTGGCGACGCGCCGCGCGGATCGCGAACAGTTTGCGGAAAATATAAGTCCAGCTCATGAGCGAAATCGCGAACAGCAGGGCCATCAGCAACTGCACCAGCACGTGGGCATGGCGGATCAGTTCAATGAATGAGAGGTCTTGGACTGCGTTCATTGGATATATATTTGGTCAAATGGATGATCAGGCGGCACGCATTTTAGCAGCGGCAAGGTCGGGGAGGGTACGCGGGCGCATCGTCACGGCATCGACGCAGGCGACTTTCACGTCGGCGCTCGACAGCAGCGTGTCGCCGCGCCAGGCTTGCTGGGCGAACTGGACGGACGCGCGGCCCAGCTTTTCCACCTTCAGGGTCACTTTCACTTCATCGTCCAGGCGCGCGGACGCGACATAGTCGATGCTGGCATTGCTCACGACGAAGATTGCCCCGGCCTGGTCGCGCAGGGCTTGCTGATCGATGCCGAGCGCGCGCAGCCATTCGGTGCGCGCACGTTCGAAAAACTTCAGGTAATTGGCGTAATAAACGATGCCGCCGGCGTCCGTATCCTCGTAATAGACGCGAACTGTCCAGGTGAAAACTGAAGGCATTTCAGCTGCCATAAATGAAAATGGGAAACATTTTACGTCATTTCACCCCGCTATATGTGCGTCAGGGTACATATACATAGGTATGAGTGGCAGGCGTGAGAATGTGAGAGGCTCATGCCAAGCCAGCAACTGTAGCACTTTTTCATTTTGCACGGCGCCGCTGTTACAAAGCGAAAACAATTTGTTCGCCGGTCGGCCGATTTTTGTGCTTGCAGAAATATCAGCCCGGGTTGCGCTTGATGTTGAGGGGACCGTAGCCCTGGCAGGTCGGCATCATCTCGATGTGGTTGATGTTGACGTGCGGCGGCAGGGACGCGATCCAATACGCGGTCTCGGCAATGTCTTCGGCCGTCAGCGGCTGCGTGCCCTCGTAGACTTTCGCCGCGGCCGCGTCGTCGCGCAGGCGCACGTTCGAGAATTCGGTGCCGCCGCACAGGCCCGGCGCGATATTCGTCGCGCGCACGCCGGTGCCGACGAGGTCGGCGCGCAGGTTCAGGGTGAACTGTTCGACGAATGCCTTGGTGGCGCCGTACACGTTCCCGCCGGGATACGGGGTGCGGCCGGCCACGGAGCCGATGTTGATGACGAGGCCGCTGCCGCGCTCGACCATCGCGGGCAGCAGGGCGTGCGTCATCGTGACGAGGCCCTTGATGTTCGTGGCGATCATCGTTTCCCAGTCTTCCAGCGGCACCTCATAGGCCGGTTTCGTGTTCAGGGCCAGGCCGGCATTGTTGATCAGGACGTCGATCTGGCGCCAGGATTGCGGCAGCATCGACAACGCTTCCTCGATCGAGTTCTTGTCGGTGACGTCCATCGTGATCGGCAGGGCCGACTCGCCCAGTTCCCTGGCCAGGACATCCAGTCGGTCCTTGCGGCGCGCCGCCAGCACTACCTGGTGGCCGTTCTTGACGAAAGTGCGCGCCATGGCGGCGCCGAATCCGGCCGATGCGCCGGTGATGAAAACGATCATTTTGGTTTTTGCCTGGCAGGTTGTAACCGTGAGATTGTAGCTGAAATGACCATCCTGGGCAGCGCCGGAGGCCGGGTTGCCAGGTCGGCATCGGTTTCCTTGCCTGCCAGCGGCACAATCCCGTACAATCCGGAGTTCCATTTACATCTCACGTGACTGGCGAAAACCGTGCGCTGCCGTCCGATCAGGAGCGATCGGCCTGCCGGCGCGTGGCGAAGGTGGGCACCCACCGGGGAACGTGAGATTTCAAACTTGCCGTTCGCCTGGGCAGCCACCGACTGGTACGCGTTGGTATCGCGGCTGCCCCGCATGTGTTTCGGCTCCCGCCTGTTCAGCGCTGACCGTTGCCTGGTTCTCTTATCGATTGGAGTTTTTTCATGTTTGCAAAAGATCACACGCTCGCCAAGGTTGACCCGGAACTGTTTGATGCCATCCAGAAGGAAAACAAGCGCCAGCAGGACCACATCGAGCTGATCGCATCCGAGAACTACACGTCGCCGGCCGTGATGCAGGCCCAGGGCTCGCAACTGACCAACAAGTACGCCGAAGGCTATCCGGGCAAGCGCTACTACGGCGGCTGCGAATACGTCGACGTCGCCGAGCAGCTGGCGATCGACCGCGTGAAGGAACTGTTCGGCGCCGAAGCCGCGAACGTCCAGCCGAATTCGGGTTCGCAGGCGAACCAGGGCGTGTTCTTCGCGATGCTGAAGCCGGGCGACACCATCATGGGCATGTCGCTGGCCGAAGGCGGCCACCTGACCCACGGCATGGCGCTGAACATGTCGGGCAAGTGGTTCAACGTCATCTCCTACGGCCTGACCGAGCAGGAAGACATCGACTACGAGCAGATGGAACGCCTGGCGCGCGAGCACAAGCCGAAGCTGATCATCGCCGGCGCGTCCGCCTTCGCCCTGCGCATCGACTTCGAGCGCTTCGCCCGCATCGCGAAGGAAGTCGGCGCGTACTTCATGGTCGACATGGCCCACTACGCCGGCCTGATCGCCGCCGGTGAATACCCGAACCCGGTCCCGCACGCCGACTTCGTCACGTCGACGACGCACAAGTCGCTGCGCGGCCCGCGCGGCGGCATCATCCTGATGAAGGCCGAGCACGAGAAGGCCATCAACTCCGCGATCTTCCCGGGCATCCAGGGTGGTCCGCTGATGCACGTGATCGCCGGTAAAGCGGTCGCCTTCAAGGAAGCGCTGACGCCGGAATTCAAGGCGTACCAGCAGCAGGTCGTCAAGAACGCCAAGGCACTGGCCGACACGCTGATCGCACGCGGCCTGCGCATCGTCTCGGGCCGTACCGAGTCGCACGTGATGCTCGTCGACCTGCGTTCGAAAGGCCTCACCGGCAAGGAAGCGGAAGCCATCCTCGGCCAGGCTCACATGACCTGCAACAAGAACGGCATCCCGAACGACCCGCAGAAGCCGTTCGTGACGTCGGGCATCCGCCTGGGCAGCCCGGCCTTCACGACCCGCGGCTTCAAGGAAGAGGACGCCGTCAAGGTCGGCAACCTGATCGCCGACGTGCTGGACAACCCGCACGACGCCGCGACCATCGACCGCGTCAAGGCCGAAGTGAAGCAACTGACCGACAAATACCCGGTCTACGAAGCGTAATGCGATAGCGGGGCGCCCATGCGGCGCCCCATTGACCCCATGAAATGTCCGTTCTGTCAGCATGACGACACCCAGGTCCTCGATACCCGCGTATCCGAGGAAGGCGATGCCATCCGGCGCCGCCGCCGCTGCGTCGCGTGCGACAAGCGTTTCACCACGTACGAGCGGATCGAGCTCTCGATGCCGTTCATCGTCAAGAAGAACGGCAGCCGTACCGAATACGAATCCTCCAAGCTGCGCGGCAGCCTGATGCTCGCACTGCGCAAGCGTCCCGTGGCGGCCGAAGCCATCGACCGCGCCGTGGCCTCCATCGAAGAAAAACTCCTCACCAGCGGCCGGCGCGAAGTCGATACCGGCCATGTCGGCGAACTGGTGATGCAGGAACTCAAGCGTCTCGACAAGATCGCCTACATCCGTTTCGCGTCCGTCTACAAGAACTTCGAAGACCTGGCCGAGTTCCAGGAAGCCATCGCCGAAGTGGGCCAGCCGCGCAAATAAGCGCGTCATCTTTCCCGGTTTTTAGTTCCATCTCCACGGTTGAGTCGCCACACGGCTCGCCGAAGCTCGACTGTTACCTTTTCAGCTCTTTCAATCGAAACGCTGGAGGTCGTCGATGCGGTCGCTGTCGGGTTCGCCATTGCGCGTGTCGGCCGGATTCACGTTGGTCGAGGTGCTTGTCGCCCTGTTCGTCGTCGCCCTCGGCATTGCCGGCGCGGCCGCGCTGCAGACGCTGGCCGTGCGCGCCGCGCGCGACGCCGCACGCCTGTCCGACGGCACCCGTCTGGCCCGCTCGCTGGCCGAGCGCATGCGCGCCAATCCCCGTGCGCTGGCCCAGCCCGATAATCCCTATCTCCACCTCGATTACGACGCAGGCAGCGGCGCACTGGCCGCGCCCACCCTGTGCTATGCGGACGCGGACTGCGACGCGGACGAACTGGCGCGCCTGGATGTGTTCGAAGTGGCCGACGCCGTGGCCGCCAATTTTCCCGGCGGACGCATCCGCGTATGCCGCGACGCGAGCGAGCCGGATGCCGCCGGCGTGCTGCCCTGGACCTGTGATCCGGAAGACGGGGCGCCGGTTGTCGTCAAGCTCGGCTGGCGCGCCCAGGGCGACAGCGAGACCGGCGCGCCGAAGGTGATGATGCCGCTGGCGGGAGCGGCGCCATGAGCCTGCTGATCCGGCAGCGCGGCATGACCTTGGTCGAGCTGATGGTGGCGCTGGCCATCGGCCTCGGCATCGTGCTGATGGCCGGACGCCTGCTCGTGCTCGCGAACGGCGCGTACGCGGCCCAGATCGAGTCGGCCGGGGTGGAGGATGGCGGACGCTTCGCCATCGATCTCATCGGCCGTGCCGTGCGCCATGCCGGCGCCGTGGATACCGACATGGTGGCCGATCCCGCCGCGGACAGTGCACCCGCCCGCCTTGCGGGACTGGATGCGCGCACATTGTCCCGTGCCACGGCCGGCATCGACGATCCGCTGCCGGCGGCCGTCAACGGCAGCGACGTGCTGGCCGTCCGTTTTCCCGGCGACAGCGGCGGCGCCGTCGATTGCGCCGGCTTCCCGATCGCGGCGGGCGAGGAGGGCTGGAGCATCTTCTACGTGGCGCGCAACGGCGAAGGCGAGGCCGAGCTGCGCTGCAAATACCGCGGCGCTGCACACTGGAGCGCGGATGCCGTAGTGAGCGGCGTGGACGGTTTCCAGGTGCTGTACGGCGTGGACACGGACGACCCGCCGGACGGCGTCGCCAACCGCTATGTGAACGCGATGGCAATCGATGCCCTCGACGCCGGGTTGGCCGGCCTGCCTCCGGCCGAGTTCAACCGGCGGACGCACTGGAAGCGCGTCGTCGGCGTACGCGTGGGCCTGCTGCTGCACGGCAGTCGCCCCACGCGCATCGAGCCCGGCGGGGCGCGCTTCCACCTGTTGGGTACAGGGTATGCGGCCGCGGCCGGCACTGACGATCCCGGCAGCTCGCTCGACGAGGCCGGCATGACGCCGGACCAGCGGCGGCGCGAGCGGCGGCTGGTCACGTTCACCGTCGCGTTGCCGGCGCCGCCGTCATGAAGCCGACCGCATCCGAGCGCGGACTGGCCCTCGTCTGTGCGCTGACGTTGATGGTGGCGGCGATGGTGATCGGCGTGGCCATCACGCGCGGGGCGTTCGTCCTGCTGGCGTCCGCGCGCAACGAACGCGACCGCGACGTGGCACAGGCTGCGGCCGAGGCGGCCCTGCGCGACGCCGAGCACGACATCGCCGGCGCGGCGGGCGTGCCGCCGGGCCGTGCTGCGCATTTCGGTGCGGCCGGTGGCCACGTGTTCACGGATGACTGCGGGCAGGGCACGGACGACCTGGGCCTGTGCCGTGCGCGCTCACCGCCCGCGTGGCAGACGCTCGACCTCGCGGATGCGGAGAATCCGGCGCTCGTACCGTATGGGCGCTTCACGGGCGCCGCGCTGCCTGTCGGGCGCGGGGCGTTGCCCGCGCGGCTGCCGGCCTACGTCATCGAGCGTATCGCGCCGGCGGGTGCCACGGCGCAGATGGGCAGCTTTTACCGCGTTACGGCCATCGGGTTCGGGACCCGGACGTCGACACGGGTCGTATTGCAGTCGCTGGTCCGGCTGCCGCCGCCGGCGGAAGGCGCCGGAGGGGAGCACGGACATGGAAACGACGGTGATGAAGGACATGACGATGGCAACGATGATGCACACGGCCGCAACAGTGGAAACGGCAGCGGCGATCGGCCGCCCGCCCGGCCGCCGGAGCGCCGGCCGCCGGAGCGCCGGCTTCCGTCCGGCCGTATCGGCTGGCGCGAGATCGCGAACTGGGACGAGCTGCACGCCCATGCCGGGCCGTGACGCCGGATTCACGCTCGTCGAACTGATGATCGTGCTGGCCATCGTCTGCATCCTCGGCGCGCTCGCGTACCCGACCTACGCCGGCTACACCGTGCGCGTCAGGCGCGTCGAGGGCCAGGTGGCGCTGATCGACGCCATGCAGCGCCAGGAGCGCTACCACCTCCAGCACCATACGTATGTCGCGTTCTCGGCGGACGAGCCCGGCACGGACGGCTTCGCGTGGTGGTCGGGCGCCCGCGCGCCCGCAAGCGCCTACGAGCTCGATGCGCATGCCTGTCCCGACCGCGAGATCGGGGAATGCGTCGAGATCCGCGCCCGTCCCGGCACGGCACGGGTCGACGCGCGCTTCCGCGATCCCGACTGCGGCGCGCTGACGCTCGACAGCACCGGGCGCCAGGGTGCCGAACACGCGGAGGCGCGATGTTGGCCGTGACGTCCATGCACAGCCGCCCCCGGCGGGCGGATGGGGTGACGCTGCCCGAACTGTGCATCGTCCTGGCCGTGTCCGCCATCGTGCTGGGCATCGCCGTGCCGGACCTGCGCGACCTCGTACGCGCGCAGCAGCTGAAGGCGGCCACCGGCGACCTGTTCGCGGCGATCGACCTCGCGCGCGCGCAGGCGCTCGCGCGCGGGCGGCGCGTCAAGGTGGTGCCGCGCGATCCGCTGGGCGCCGACTGGCGAATGGGCTGGCAGGTCTTCGACGATCGCGACGGCGACGGCCATCCGGGTATGGACGAGCTGATCGCGGAGCACGGGCCGCTGGCGCCGGGCATTGCCGTCGACTTCGCTTTCACGAATGTCGCACGGCCGTACTATATCGCCTACAATGGCGCGGGACGCAGTTGCGCCGACGGTAACAGCGCGGCGGCGCGCTGGGGAACGGTGTCGCTGTTTCACGGCGGGCACATCCGCCGTATTAAAATCAACATGCTGGGCCGGGCGCGCGTGTGCGATCCGGCGCGCGATGGGGGTTGCGACGGCGCACCGGCGCCACCCTGAACCCGCGGCAACACAACGTAGCGAGACCGGAAACGAGAGTGCAGATACAGAGCGATACCGACGGCATGGCGCTGGCCCTGGAATGGGCGGCGAAGGGCATGTACATCACCGCGCCCAACCCGCGCATCGGCTGCGTGATCGTGCGCGACGGCACCGTCATCGGCGCCGGCCACACGCAGGCCGCGGGCCAGGCCCATGCCGAGATCCAGGCGTTGCGCGATGCCCAGGCGCGCGGCAACGACGTGCGCGGCGCTACCGCTTACGTTACGCTGGAGCCGTGCAGCCACTACGGCCGCACGCCGCCGTGCTCGAACGCGCTGATCCAGGCGGGGCTCGGCCGCGTCGTGGCGGCGATGGTCGACCCGAATCCGCTCGTCGCGGGGCGCGGCCTGGCGCAGCTGGAGGCGGCCGGGATCGAGGTCAGCGCGGGCCTGCTGGCCGAAGCGGCCCATGAATTGAATATCGGCTTCTTCATGCGCATGCGCCACGGGCGGCCGTGGGTTCGCCTGAAGACGGCGGCCAGCCTGGACGGCGTCACGGCGCTGGGCAACGGCGAGAGCCAGTGGATCACCAGCCCCCAGGCGCGCGCGGACGGCCACGCGTGGCGCGCGCGCGCGAGCGCGATCCTGACCGGCATCGGCACGATCAAGGTCGACAACCCGCAACTGACGGTGCGCGGCATCGACACGCCGCTGCAGCCGCGCCGGGTAATCGTCGACAGCCGCCTCGACATCGACCTCGACGCGTGCATCCTGCAGGGCGAGCCGTGCTGGATCGTGGCCGCCGTGCCGAATGCGGAGAAGGAAGCGGCGCTGCAGGCGATGGGGCACGAGATCATCCTGTTGCCGAACGCGTCCGGCAAGGTCGACCTGCCCGCACTGATGCGGGAGCTGGGGCGGCGCGAGATCAACGAATTGCATGTGGAGGCCGGGTCCAAGCTGAACGCGTCGCTCGTGCGCGAAGGCTGCGTGGACGAACTGCTCGTCTATCTCGCGCCCAGCCTCGTCGGCCCGGGGCAGGGGATGTTCGCGCTGCCGCCGCTCGCGCACCTGTGCGACAAGCTGCCGCTGCATTTCCACGGCGTGGCCCAGGTCGGGCCGGACCTGCGCATCCTGGCGCGTTTCAGGCCGGACGAGGATCCGAACCGCCACGCGTAACACGATACAAGTACTAGCAAAGGAAGAGACTTATGTTCACCGGAATCGTCGCTGCCGTCGGCAGCATCAAATCGGTCACCCCGCTCGCGGACGGCGCGGATGCCGGCGTGCGCCTCGACATCGACGCGGGCGGTCTGCCGCTGGCCGACGTCGCGCTGGGCGACTCGATCGCCATCAACGGCGCGTGCATGACCGTGGTCGAAAAGACGGACAGCGCCTTCGCCGTCGACGTCTCGCGCGAGAGCCTGAACCGCACCGTGGGCCTCGACCAGCCGGGCGAAGTGAACCTGGAAAAGGCGCTGACCTTGGCCGAGCGCCTCGGCGGCCACCTCGTGTCGGGCCACGTCGACGGCCTCGGCCAGGTGCACAGCTTCGAACAGGTGGGCGAGTCGTGGAAGCTCGTCGTCGATGCGCCGCGCGACCTGGGCAAGTACCTGGCCTATAAAGGTTCCGTCGTCGTCAACGGCGTGTCGCTGACCGTGAACAGCGTCGAGGACATCGACGGCGCGGGTCAAGCATGCTGCCGCTTCTCGATCAACCTGATCCCGCACACGATCGCCGTGACGACCTTGAAGCACCTGCGCGCCGGCGCCAGGGTCAATCTCGAAATCGACCTCATCGCGCGCTACGTGGAGCGCATGCTCAGCGCCGCCAAGGCCTGAGCGAATGGCGTAGACTGCCTGCTGGCATCCATGCCAGCGTAGCCGGCCTGTCCGTCTTTACGTTGGCGTCGCCACGACAACAACGACAACAAGGACGAGACATGGCCCGAGACATCTCCCTCGATGGTAAAACGCTCGCGCGCGGCGCGGCATTGACCGTGCTGTTCGCGGCGGGGTTGGCACACGCCGACCCGGCCGGCATGCGCACCTACCGCACGCTCGCGATGACGGCAAGCGGCGAGCGCATCGCGGCGGTGGAGGCGGTGGAGGGGGAAGCGCGGACGGGGCCGCGCATCGTCGTGCGCGACACGGCCACCGGCCGCATCGCATCGACGTGGCAGAAGGCCGATTGCGCGCAATGCCGCCTGGAGTCGCTGGCCTGGTCGCCGGACCAGAAGACGCTGGCCGCCATCGTCGCCGACCCGAGGGCCGGCACCGCCGGCGTCGTGCTGGTGCGCGACGGCCGCATGACGACGCTGGCCACCATCAAGGGCGTCGCCGGCACGGTGCGCTGGTCGCCGGACGGACGTCAGGTCGCCTTCCTCGCGACGGTCGGCGCGAAGAAGCTGACCGGGGCCGTCGAGGCGGGCGCGCGCCAGGTCGGCGAGATCGGCCTCGCCCAGGAAGAGGACGAGCAGCGGATTGCCATCGTGCCCGCCGCCGGGGGCGATTATCGCCTCGTGTCGCCGGGCGATACCTTCATCTACGAATACGACTGGACACCGGACGGCAAGGGCTTCGTCGTCACGAGCGCGAAGGGCAATGGCGACAACAACTGGTGGATCGCGACGCTGGGCCACGTCGACCTGGCCAGCGGCCGCCTGCGCATCATCGCGGCGCCGAAGATGCAGATGAACATGCCGCACGTGTCGCCGGACGGCCGCACGGTCGCGTTCATCGGCGGCCTGATGAGCGACTTCGGTTCCGTCGGCGGCGACGTGTACACGGTGCCGCTGGAGGGCGGCGAACCGGTCGACGCGACACCGGACTATAAAGGGAGCTTCAACGGGATCACGTGGCGGGGCAAGGCATTGCTGGCGTCCGTGCTGGCCGGCAGCGACGCCGGCATCGCCGCGATCGATCCCGAGGCGCGCAGCGCGCGCATGCTGTGGCAGGCCCCCGTCACGACGTCGGCGGGACGCGACGGGCGGGTCGTGTTCAGCGCGGACGGCCGCGTGGCCGCGTCGGTGACGGAAGATTTCGAGCACGCGCCGCGCATCGTCGCCGGACGCCTGCCGGAGCTGGTGCCCATCACCCGCGACAACGACGGGTTCGCGCCGCAGATCTCCGCGCGCAGTATCAGCTGGACCAGCGAAGGGTTCGACGTGCAGGGCTGGCTGGTGGGGCCGCGCAGCGTCGAGGCGGGCCGCACGTACCCGATGATCGTGCAGGTGCATGGCGGCCCGGCGGCGGCCGCGTCGCCGCGCTACGTGGCCGCCGGCGACAACGGCAACCCGCTCGTGCGCGATCTCGTGAAGGAAGGGTATTTCGTCTTCATGCCGAACCCGCGCGGGAGCTATGGACAGGGCGCGGCGTTTACGCGCGCGAACCGGCGCGACTTCGGCGGCGGCGACTGGCGCGACATCCTGGCCGGCGTCGACGCCGTCATCGCGCGCGCGCCCATCGACGGCAACCGCCTTGGGCTGGTGGGACATTCCTACGGCGGCTTCATGACGATGTGGGGCGTCACGCACAGCCAGCGCTTCAAGGCCGCCGTGGCGGGCGCCGGCATCGCCAACTGGATCAGCTACTACGGCCAGAACGGCATCGACCAGTGGATGGTGCCGTTCTTCGGCGCGACGATGTATGACGATCCGGCCGTCTACCGTGCGGCATCGCCGATCGAATCGATCAAGGCGGCGCGCACGCCGACCTTCATCTACGTGGGCGAGCGCGACGTCGAATGCCCGCCGGCGCAATCGTTCGAGTTCTGGCACGGCCTGAAGGCGATGGGCGTGCCGACCACCTTGCTCGTGTACGACGGCGAGGGACACGCGTTCCGCAAGCCGGAGAACCAGCGCGACCTGCGGGCGCGCGAGATCGCGTGGTTCAACAAATACCTGAAGTAATTACGACTTGTTGGGCTTCTTCTCGGTGTCGTTCCGCGCCTGGGCCGCGGCGGCCTTGGCCTCCGGATTGAGCACCACCTGCACGTAATTCTCCGTGTTCAGGTAGCGCTGCGCCGCCCGCTTCACGTCATCCACGGTCAGGTTCTGCACTTCCTTGTCGAAGGTGAGGATGGTGCCAGGATCCGTACCCTCCGTCAGCGACGTCTGCAGGGCGGCCAGCCAGTACGCGTTTTCCTGCAGCGACTTGCGGTAGGTCTGCAGCCAGTTCGTCTTGACCTTGTCCAGGTCTTCCTGCGTCGGGCCTTCCTTGCGCATGTGGTCGATCTCCGCGAACGTTGCCGCCAGCACCTTGTCGACGTTGTCCGGGCCCGTCGGCAGCTGGACGCCGATCGTGTAGTGGCTGTACGGGATGCGCGTCATCGAGGCTTCCATGCCGCCGCCGTAGATCAGGCCCAGCTTTTCGCGCAACACGTCGATGATGCGGATGTTCATGACTTCCGTCAGCGCGGACAGGCGCAGTTCTTCCAGTTCCGTCACCTCGGTCGGACCCGTGAACGTCAGCGACACGTTGCTGCGGTCTTCCGAGCCGCTCTTGATCTCGCGCTTGACGACGCCTGTTACGGGGCGGATGCCGAGGTCGCGGTAGGCGGTCGGGATGTCCGGCGTGGGCAGGCTGCCCAGGTACGTGGCGACCAGCGGCTTGATGGCGGCCACGTCAAAGCTGCCGACGAAGATGAACGTCAGGTCCTTGGCGCTGGAGAAGCGCTGGCGGTAGATGGCGATGGCGCGGTCGAGGTCGATCTTGTTGATGTCCTCGGGACGCAGCGCGCGCGGGGCGCGGGGATTATTGTCGTACAGCGTGGCCAGCACGGTGTCGCCGAACAGGGCGCCCGGCTGAGACAGGCGGTTGCGCGCCAGTTCCATCTGCTTGCCGATGAACGATTTGTACAGGTCCTCGTCGCGGCGCACGCCGGCGAACTTCAGCCACACCATCTGCAGCATCGTCTCGACGTCCGTGGCGCCCGCGGTGCCCGCGACGACGTCCGTGTTGTTGCCCAGGCCCGCGCTCACGGATGCAGCCTTGCCGGCCAGGATCTTGCGCATGTCCAGCGGCGAGAAATCCTTCAGGCCCATCGCGGCGACGATGGTGTCGGCGTAGCGGGCGTTGAACATGTCCTTGTCGTCGAACAGGCTCTGGCCGCCGAACCGGGCGGCGCTCATCAGGACCTGGTCGTTGCGGAATTTGGTCGGCTTGAGGATCACCTTGACGCCGTTCGACAGCGTCAGCCGCGTGAGGCCAAGACTCCCATCGCGGCTTTCGTCGACGATCTTGCCCGGCGCGGGCGGCTGGTCCATCAGGTGCGCGGCCACGGCCTTGTCGTTGTGCGCCTGCACGTCGCGCTTTTCGGCGTTCGTGACGGCCGCCAGCAACTGCTCGCCGGTGGGAATCGGTGCATCGCCTTCCGTCTTCGTCGAGCCCGTGTAGATCACGAGCTTGCCGGAGTCGGCCGGGATCGTCCTGGCGGCATAGGCATTGATCTCCGCGAGCGTGATGCCGGGCGCCAGTTCCTTCACGTAGCGGTACTCGGCATCGATGCCGGGGATCGATTCCCCTTCGAGGAAGTTGCGCATCAGCTCGGCGGCATGGACGGAGGAATCCGTCTTGTCCCGTTCGTTCCAGGCGCGCTCGTAGGTGCGCATCATCGTCTTCTTCATGCGCTCCAGTTCGGCGGCCGTGAAGCCGAAGCGGCGCGCGCGCTCGTTCTCCTGCACGAGGGCGTCAATGGCGACGGTGGCGCCGTTCATGCCGAGCGCCGCCATCGCGTTGTACGACCGGTAGCGCGGCGTCAGGCGGGACAGGGCGCTGCTGGCGCCGATGAAAGGAGGCGAAGGCAGCGCCGACAATTCCTGCAGGCGCTGGTTAAGCATGCCGGCGAACAGCGCTTCGACCAGCTGCTCGCGGTAGCCGCGCAGGGTGGCGCGTTCGTGGAAGGGCTGCAGCGGGTAGCGGATCAGGATCGATGCCGGGCCCGCTTCCTTGTCGGTGACGACGAGCGCCTCGTTGTCCGTGCGAGCCGGGATCTTCGCGTAGTCGCGCGGGCGTGCGTGAGCGGGGTTCTTCAGGCCGGCGAAGTGACGGCGTATCAATTTCTCGGCCTGGGCCGGGTCGATGTCGCCCACGGCCACGACCGCCATCAGGTCCGGGCGGTACCAGTCCTTGTAGAAGCGGCGCAGGGTGTCCGGCTTGAAGGTGCGGATGACGTCTTCCTGGCCGATCGGCAGGCGGTCGGCATAGCGCGAGCCGTTATAGATCTTCGGCATCAGGACCTTCTGCATGCGGTCGCCGGCGCCCTTGCCGAGGCGGGCTTCCTCGAGGATGATGTCGCGTTCCTTGTCGATGTCGGCGTCCGTGAGCGTGAGGCCGTGGGCCCAGTCTTCCAGCACGAGGAAGGCCTTGTCGAGGTCGTCCTTGCGGTCGGACGATACGGGCAGGATGTAGACGGTCTCGTCGAACGACGTGTACGCGTTCAGGTCGGCGCCGAACTTCACGCCGATAGACTGCAGGTACGAAACGAGCTCGTGCTTCTTGAAATGACGCGAGCCGTTGAAGGCCATGTGCTCGGTGAAGTGGGCCAGGCCCTGCTGGTCCTCGTCCTCGAGGATGGAGCCGGCCTTGACGACGAGGCGCAGTTCCAGCTTGTGCTCGGGCATGCGGTTGCGCTGGATGTAGTAGGTCAGGCCATTGTCGAGCTTGCCGACCTTGACCTGGGCCCCGACCGGCAGCGGATCGTCGAGCTTCAGCGACGCGCCCGGCGCCACGCCCTGCACGAGCAGGGCGGCGACGAGGAAAGAGATACGGGCGATACGGATGAGCATGCGACGACGTCCTCAGCACGGAAAAAATCATTCTACCTTGCCCGACTTAAGCCACACTTGTAAATGAGCATGATGTAACGCAGGCCGGACAACGCGGGTCGTTGTCATTATGCAACGAAACAATGCGGTGGTAGTGGTAGCGGCACTCTAGAGTGCGCGGCCCCCGACGGCGATACGGCCGAGGACTGGCAAATCCTTTAAAATAGCGGATTTCCGCACCAGCCGGTCCGTACTCTCGAGGAATCCACATGCCCATCTCCACCACCCAGGAAATCGTTGACGAACTGCGCGCCGGGCGCATGGTCATTTTGGTCGACGAGGAAGACCGCGAGAACGAAGGCGACCTGGTGCTCGCCGCCGAGCACGTCACGCCGGAGGCGATCAACTTCATGATCCGCCACGCGCGCGGCCTCGTCTGCCTGACCCTGTCCGAGGAGATCTGCGACCGCCTCGAACTGCCGATGATGACGACCCGCAACGGCACGTCGTTCGGCACCAATTTCACCGTCTCGATCGAGGCGGCCGAAGGCGTCACGACCGGCATCTCGGCGGCCGACCGCGCCCGCACCATCCAGGTGGCGGTGGCGAAGGATGCGAAACCGGAAGACCTCGTCCAGCCGGGCCACATCTTCCCGCTGCGTGCCGTCAAGGGCGGCGTGCTGATGCGCGCCGGCCATACGGAAGCCGGCTGCGACCTGACGGAAATGGCGGGCCTGACCCCGGCGTCCGTCATCTGCGAGATCATCAAGGAAGACGGCACGATGGCGCGCCTGCCGGACCTGCTGGAATTCGCGCAGGAGCACAACCTCAAGATCGGCACCATCGCCGACCTGATCCATTACCGCAGCCAGAACGAGACCCTCGTCGAGCGCGTGGCGGAGCGTCCGCTGGCCACCGTGCACGGCGAGTTCACGCTGGTCGCCTTCCGCGACAAGCCGAGCGGCTCGGCGCACCTGGCGCTCGTCCACGGCAACCCGCAGGAAGACCGCGAGACGCTCGTGCGCGTGCACCAGCCGGTGTCGATCCTCGACCTGCTGGACAGCGCGTCCACGTCGCACTCGTGGAATCTCGCGGCCGCGATGCAGGCCGTGAAGCAGGCGGAGGCGGGCGTCATCGTCCTGCTCGACTGCGCCGAGACGGCCGACGAACTGTTCGCCCAGTTCCAGGACAAGCCGACGCGCCCGGTCGGCCGCGCGGCCAACCTGGACCTGCGCACCTACGGTATCGGCGCGCAGATCCTGCGCCAGCTCGGCGTGCGCAAGATGAAGCTGCTCGCGAATCCGCGCAAGATGCCGTCGATGGCCGGCTTCGACCTCGAAGTCACCGGCTACCTGGCCAAGCCGGGCTGCGACATTGCTGCATAAGCGGTACCATTCAACGTATTCATCAACGAAACAAGAGAACAAGAGGCATAGCCATGACGGTAGGAACTTTTGAAAGCAATATGGCAGGCGAGGGTCTGCGCATCGGTATCGTGCAGGCACGTTTCAATGCCGATGTCGGCCATGGCCTGCTGTCGGCATGCCTCGCAGAACTGAAGCACCTGGGCGTGGCCGACGAGGACATCCTGCACGTGACCGTCCCGGGCGCGCTGGAAATCCCGCTGGCCCTGCAAAAGATGGCCGAGACGCAGCAGTTCGACTCGCTGATCGCGCTCGGCGCCGTCATCCGCGGCGAAACCTACCATTTCGAGCTCGTATCGAACGAATCCGGCGCCGGCATCACCCGTATCGGCCTGGATTACGGCATGCCGATCGCCAACGCCGTGCTGACGACCGAGAACGACGAGCAGGCGGAAGCCCGCATGGCCGAGAAGGGCACCGATGCGGCACGCGTCGCGGTCGAGATGGCCAACCTGCTGCTGGGCCTGGAAGAACTGCAGGCCGAAGAAGAGTAAATCGAGTACAACCATGACTGACAAGAACACGCACGCCAATCCCAACAAGAACCGTACGCCGCGTCACCGCGCGCGTGAGTTCGCTCTGCAGGGGCTGTATCAATGGCTGCTGAACAATGAGCCGGCCTCCACGGTCGTCACCAACATCCGCAGCGCGCACGGCTTCGACAAGGCTGACGGCGAGTACTTCACGGAACTGCTGAATGGCGCGATCGCCCAGTCGGTCGAGCTGCGCGAGGTGATCGCACCCACCGTCGACCGCCCGATCGCGGAAGTGTCGCCGATCGAACACGCCGTGCTGCTGCTCGGCGCGTACGAACTGAAGAACCAGATCGAGATCCCGTACCGCGTCGTGATCAACGAAGCCGTGGAACTGGCCAAGTCGTTCGGCGGTATCGATGGCCACAAGTACGTGAACGGTGTGCTGGACCGCTTGGCCGGCAAGCTGCGTCCGGACGAGGTAGCGGCGGACACCCGACGCTGATTCGTTGCCCGCTATATATATAGTGAGAAAGCCGCCCCGGGAGACCGGGGCGGCTTTTTTTCATCCAAATTCGGGGTCAGAGCACATTTTGGATCAATGTTCAGATAGCAAAGAAAACGGACGCCAGCGCCGGCAAAGGCATCGGCGTCCCGGCGGCGTGCAATGCTGGGCAGGATGGTCGGGGTGGATTTGCTCCGTGGATCGTGCCAAAAAAAGGGCTCTGACCCCGAAGTGGAAAAGTGGAAAAATGAAAGCCACCGCAGCTTGCGCCGACGGTGGCTTTCGACCAGGAACGGAATGTTTCGTGTGGACTCAGAGTCCGGCGACAGTCTCGCCGGTCTGGGTGCTGCCGTGGGCCGACTCGGCCGATGCGGTGTCCGGCTTGGCCGGCGCGCTGGCCGATTTCTGGGCCAGGGTCGTGCTCGGGCCGCGGCTGGCGCCGGCGGGAAGTAGATCGGGACGTTCTTGCCGCTCGCGACCTGTTTCAGGCGCTTGTATTCGGTCAGGACCTTCGAACCGTAGCCGGAGTCGTCATCGGCTGCCGCGGCGCCGACGTAGCTCTTGAGGGCGCCTTCGACGGAGCCGGTGCGCTTCACGTAATCCTTCAGGATCAGGGCGCCGACACGGATGTTGGCCACCGGATTCAGGGCAGCCTGCGAGCCGCCGACTTCCTCGAACTTGTCGCTGTGGACCTTGGACATCACCTGCATCAGGCCCTGCGCGCCCATCGGGCTTTCCGCGAACGGATTCAGGCCCGATTCGATGGCCATCACGGCCAGGATCAGCAGGGGATCCAGCTTGATCTCGTGCGCCGTGCTGTACGCGGTCGTGACGAGCATGTTGGCGGCGTCGCCGGCCACGCGGTAGCGGCGCGACAGCCAGTCCGTCACGTATTTCTGCTGACGGGTGGGGCGGTTCGCCGCCTTGTCGTCGTTCGCGATCTCGACGGCATCCGCGCCGCGCGCTGCGACGAGCTGGACCGCGGGATTGGCGGTGGCAACCTGCGCCGGCATGGCGTGTTGCGGGCTCAGGAAATCCGACACCCGTTTTGCAAAATCGGGGCGGCTGTACAGCAGGGCAATCATTGCTACTGCGGAAAGACCGAAAACGGTCAGGGTATGTTGTGCGGTGGTCAATACACCGCGTGCCGCTTTGATCACGGAAGACCACGTGACTGGCTGGCTGGCCATCTGTTGGACGAGCCTTGCGCTCGTGCCGATGAAGCGATGGATCATCGTCTCTCCTTTGTCGCGGAAAAAGCAGTCCCGGCGCAGCGCGTAGGCGCAGCGTTCGAGCGTACTTGTGCCGTGCATCAGAAAACCGTCCGTCGCCGCTCTTAGCGGTCGAGGAACGCCGTCATTGCTTGCTTCAGCTGGGCAGCGCTGCAGTGGAGGCGCCCAGTGGCTAACAACTGTCTCGGGGTTGGTTGGGCAGACGCCCAGTGAAAACACTCCTAAAATGTCGCTGGGGCCCCGACCCCGTGAAAGAATGAGACCGGCTAGAATCACGTCTTGGACGGGCCTGCCTCACTTGATACGGCGGATTGTAGAAGCTCGTTTATATCAAGTCAATACTAGCACTCAAGCGTTCTATTACTTTTAGATCTAAAGAACGTATAAGAGCTCATCAATTCCTTGGCAAATCAACTACTTGCCGGCGATTGTTAGCACACCTCAAAAGATGTAAAAAAGAATTAAAAATTCAATGAACTATTCTGATCTGCGGGATTTTATTGCTAAGTTGCAAGAAAAGGATGACTTCAAGCGCGTATCCGCGCCTATTTCACCGAATCTTGAAATGACGGAGGTGTGCGACCGGATCTTGCGCGCCGGCGGGCCTGCGCTGCTGTTCGAGAACCCGGTCGACGCGGCCGGCAAACGCTATCCGATCCCCGTGCTGGCCAACCTGTTCGGCACGCCGCAGCGCGTGGCACTGGGCATGGGCGCGGACGACGTCGGCGAGTTGCGCAAGATCGGCCACGTGCTGGCCCGCCTGAAGGAGCCCGAGCCGCCCAAGGGCTTCCGCGACATCATGGACCTCGGTTCGCTCGTCAAGGCCGTGTGGGACATGGCGCCGAAGGAAGTGAAGGGCGCCCCGTGCCAGGAAATCGTCTGGGAAGGTGCCGATGTCGACCTGGCCCGTTTGCCGATCCAGCATTGCTGGCCGGGCGACGTCGCACCCCTGATCACCTGGGGTCTCGTGATCACGAAAGGGCCGAACAAGAAGCGCCAGAACCTGGGCATCTATCGCCAGCAGGTGCTGGGGCCGAACAAGGTCATCATGCGCTGGCTCGCCCACCGCGGCGGCGCGCTCGACTTCCGCGAGCACTGCATCGCCAACCCCGGCAAGCCGTATCCGGTGGCGGTGGCGCTGGGCGCCGACCCGGCCACGATCCTGGGCGCAGTGACGCCCGTGCCGGACACGCTGTCCGAATACCAGTTCGCCGGCCTGTTGCGTGGCCAGCGGACCGTCCTGACGAAGGCGATCGGCAGCGAGCTGCGTGTGCCGGCGTCGGCCGAGATCGTGCTGGAAGGACATATCTATCCGGACGAGAACCACCCGTCCGGTTTCGAGCATGCACTGGAAGGCCCGTACGGCGACCACACCGGCTATTACAATGAGCAGGACTGGTTCCCGGTGTTCACGATCGACCGCATCACGATGCGCCGCGACCCGATCTATCACTCGACCTACACGGGCAAACCGCCCGACGAGCCGGCCGTGCTGGGCGTGGCGCTGAACGAAGTGTTCGTGCCCCTGCTGCAGAAACAGTTTACGGAGATCACGGATTTCTATCTGCCGCCGGAAGGCTGTAGCTACCGCATGGCCGTCGTGCAGATGAAGAAGCAGTATGCCGGCCACGCGAAGCGCGTGATGTTCGGCGTGTGGAGCTTCCTGCGCCAGTTCATGTATACGAAGTTCATCGTCGTCGTGGACGAGGACGTCGACGTGCGCGACTGGAAGGAAGTGATCTGGGCCATCACGACCCGCGTGGACCCGACCCGCGACACGGTCATGGTCGACAACACGCCGATCGACTACCTCGACTTCGCGTCGCCGATCAGCGGCCTGGGCAGCAAGATGGGTATCGATGCCACTAATAAATGGCCGGGAGAAACGAACCGGGAGTGGGGCACACCCATCGTCATGACGCCGGAAGTCAAGGCGCGCGTGGACGGGATCTGGCAGCAGCTCGGGCTCTGACGTCCCCTCTCTATATAGGTATGCGCGGGGCATGCCGGCCGTAGTTTGCCGGTATGCCTGTTACCGGTTATAATGCGAGCTGGCGGGCCCCTGCGCATTGTGGCATGGTTTACCTGGTCAGGTCGGGAACGAAGCAGCCAAAGCCGTTCACCGCAAGTGCCGCAGATCAGGCTCGCCTACTACCTTCACTCATCGATCTCCGCTTCGAGCGGGCGCATCGACACCTCCACCAGCGGATTTTCCTTCAGCATCTCCTCGTCGAGCTTGAGCCTGACATGGTTCTTGGCGTCGCTGGCGTAGCGCTTGTCGCCACCAGAGGCCTTGATGGTCAGCTGGGCCGGCTTGTCGAACTTGAAGATCACCGACTTCATCGTGGGCACGAACAGGCTCAGCGCGCCGGCCACCTTGCCGATCGCGGCATTGGTCTGGGGAATGGCGCCCATCACGCTTGCGTAGCGCCACTGTGTCGTCTCGGGCAGAACTGCGCCGAGGTCGAAGCCCATGCGCATCTTTTCGCCCTTGGGCAGGCTCGTCCAGATCTGCGCGTCGTGTGCCATCCACTGCGGATTCAGCGCCATGCGAGCGCGACCGCCGGCATCGAGCGGCAGCGGCGTGCGGCTGGCGCCATCGACGACGACGAGGCCCGCATCCAGCGGCGAGATCGCCTTGTTCACCGGCACCAGCTTCGCGTACAGGATGACCTTGTCGCGTTCGGCTTGGGGCAGGGCGTCGAACTTGTCGAGCTTGATGACGTCGACCAGCTTGCGGTACGGGAGCCATTCGCGTTCGGCGGCATGGCCCGGCAGCGCGAGCAGCAGGGAAGTGAACAGGGAAGTGGTAAGCAGCGGGATGCGCAACGAGTTTTTCATTTTTCCTAATTGAAAGAAAAATATCAGTGTAGGGGAATTCCCGATGAGCGTCTAATGTTGCCGCGCCTCGCCCGGTCTACGGTAAAATCTCGGTATGTCCTATCAAGTCCTCGCCCGCAAATACCGTCCCCGGAACTTCGAAACGCTGGTTGGCCAGGAGCACGTCGTCCGTGCGCTGACCCATGCCTTGCGTACCGGACGGCTGCACCACGCCTATCTGTTCACCGGCACGCGCGGGGTGGGCAAGACCACGCTGTCGCGCATCCTGGCCAAGTCGCTCAACTGCGTCGGGCCGGACGGCAACGGATCGATCACGGCCGAGCCGTGCGGCCAGTGCGAGCCGTGCCGCGCGATCGACGCCGGCCGCTTCGTCGACTACGTCGAGATGGACGCCGCGTCGAACCGCGGTGTCGACGAGATGGCCCAGCTGCTGGAGCAGGCGGTCTACGCGCCGAGCAATGCGCGCTTCAAGGTCTATATGATCGACGAGGTGCACATGCTCACGAACCACGCCTTCAACGCGATGCTGAAGACGCTGGAAGAACCGCCCGAGCACGTGAAATTCATCCTCGCGACGACGGACCCGCAAAAGATTCCCGTGACCGTGCTGTCGCGCTGCCTGCAGTTCAACCTGAAGCAGATGCCGCCTGGCCACATCGTGGGCCACCTGGAAAACATCCTCGGCCAGGAAGGCGTGACGTTCGAGCAGCCCGCCCTGCGCCTGCTCGCGCAGGGCGCGCACGGTTCGATGCGCGACGCGCTGTCGCTGACCGACCAGGCCATCGCCTATGCGGCCGGCGCCGTCACGCTCGACGCCGTGCAGGGCATGCTGGGTGCGCTCGACCAGTCCTATCTGGTCCGCCTGCTCGACGCGCTCGCGAACCAGGACGGCGCCGACCTGATGGCCGTCGCCGATGAAATGGCCAGCCGCAGCCTGTCGTACAACGGCGCGCTGCAGGACCTCGGCACCCTGCTGCACCGGATCGCGCTGGCGCAGACCGTGCCGGCCGCGCTGCCGGACGACCTGCCGGAACTGGTCGACATCCAGCGTCTCGCCACGCAATTCGATCCGCAGGAAGTGCAGCTGTATTACCAGATCGCCGTGATCGGCCGCAACGAGATCGGCCTCGCGCCGGACGAGTACGCGGGCTTCACGATGACCCTGCTGCGCATGCTGGCGTTCCGCCCGGGACAGGGCGGCGCCGAGCAGGCGGCGTCGCCCGCACCGGCCGCGCTGGCGCGCACGATGCCGCAGGCGGCACCGGCGCGTCCCGCGGCAGCGGCAGCCTCCGCTGCGCCGGCCGCCGCGGCGCGTCCGGCCGGCCCGGCTGCTTCCGCGGCACCCGCGCCCGCGCCGGCGGCAGCGCCGTCCGCACAAGGCGCCGGCCGCGCCATGACGTCGGCCCGTGCGGCCCTCGATGCCGCGCTGGAAGCGGCGCGCGCCGGTTCCCGCATGGGAGGCGTGCCACGGCGTCCGGCACCGGCTGCGGAACCGCCGGCTGCCGCCGCGCCTGCTCCGGCCGCTGCGCCTTCCGCGCCCGCCGCGCCGGCCCCGTGGGACCAGGGCGCGCCGAACGGCGCCGCCGCTGCCGCCGCACGGACGCAGCCCCAGTCCGCCGCCCAGCCGCAGCCGGCGATGATGCGCCAGCCCGCGCAGGGACAGGCCGAACAGGCAGTCGCCGACGACGAGCCGCCGGCCTGGGTCACCGAGTTTTCCGACGACAGTGCCTTGGCGATGGAAGCCCCGGCGGTGCAGGCGCCTCCGGTGCCGGCCCGTGCCGCGGCACCTTCCGCGCCGCCGTACGCCTACGTCATCACGCCCGTGCCGGCCATCGACTGGGACGGCAACTGGCCGGCGCTCGCGGCCTCGCTGCCGCTGCGCGGCGTGGCCCAGCAGCTGGCCTTCCAGACCGAGCTGATCGAGTGCGTGGCGGATGGCGCCGCCGCGACGTTCCGTCTGCGCGTCCCGGTCGACACGCTGCGCGCCAGCGGTAACAGCGAAAAGCTGTGCGCTGCCCTGCAGGAATGCTTCCCGGCCGTGCGCGTGAACGTCGAGACCGAGATCGCGCCGACCTGGTACACGGCCAGCGCCGAGGCCAAGGCGCGGCGCGAGCGCCTGCAGCGCGAAGCCGAGGCCACCGTCGATGCCGATCCGTTCGTGCAAAACATGGTGAGCACGTTCGACGCGTTCGTCGTGCCCGGTTCCATGCGGCCGATCGCGTCCTGAGCCGGCCCCGCGCCGGCGCCGGTATAAACTGTATAAACGATTTACCCATCCGACTTTTTTGGAGAACACATCATGATGAAAAACCAGCTCGCAGGCCTGATGAAGCAGGCGCAGGCCATGCAGGACAACATGAAGAAGGCGCAGGAGCAGCTGGCTCTGATCGAAGTCGAAGGGCAGTCGGGTGCCGGCCTCGTGAAGGTCGTCATGACGTGCAAGAACGACGTCAAGCGCGTGTCGATCGACCCGTCGCTGCTGGGCGACGACCGCGACATGCTGGAAGACCTGGTCGCCGCCGCGTTCAACGACGCCGTGCGCAAGGCCGAAACCACCGCCCAGGAAAAGATGAGCGGCCTGACCGCCGGCCTGCCGCTGCCGCCGGGCTTCAAGATGCCGTTCTGATGCTCATTTTATGTTCATCGTTACACTCACCTACACGGCGCCGCTCGAGCGCATCGATGCCTACCTCCCGGCGCACCGCGCCTGGCTGCAAGAGCACACTGCGCGCGGGCTGTTCCTGATGGCGGGCCGCAAGGAGCCGCGCGACGGCGGCATCCTCATCGCCCATGCGGCCGACCGCGCCGAGCTCGACGCTGCGCTGCGCGACGATCCGTTCGCGCAGGCCGGCCTGGCGACCTACGCCGTCACCGAGTTCGTTCCCACCATGACCGCCGAGGCATTGTCCGCCTGGCGCGCACAGTAAGCACTGGCGGAGGCGAGTCCATTATGTCCAAATCGCTCGACTTCCTTACCGAGGCCTTGCGCCGCCTGCCGGGCGTCGGGCCGAAGTCGGCGCAGCGCATGGCCTTCCACCTGCTGCAGCATGACCGCGAAGGTGCGGCCATGCTGTCGCGTGCGCTGTACCAGGCCGTCGATGCGGTGCATCACTGCGCCATGTGCAATACCTTCTCTGAAACCGAGGTGTGTGACCTGTGCGCCGACGAGCAGCGCGACCGGACACTTCTGTGCATCGTCGAGACGCCGGCCGACCAGATGATGATCGAGCAGACCCTGACGTACAAGGGCCTGTACTTCGTGCTGATGGGCCGGTTGTCGCCGCTGGACGGCATCGGTCCCAAGGACCTGCACCTGGAAAAGCTGATCGGTCGAGCCGGCGACGGCGGGGTCAAGGAAGTCGTGCTCGCCACCAATTTCACCAACGAGGGCGAAGCGACCGCCCACTACATCAGCGAGATGCTGAAGGCGCGCGGACTCAAGGTCAGTCGCCTCGCGCGCGGCGTTCCCGTCGGGGGCGAGCTCGAGTACGTGGACGCGGGCACCATCGCGCGCGCCATGCTCGACAGGCGCAGTGCATAATGGGCCTCCCCAAAACGGGGAGCCCTTACATGGTCGCGCGACAATGACGGCATCGTAGCGGCTCCCGGCAGCAGGCGGTGTTCGCTTGACAGTGCGCAAACCCGCTGCACCGTCTACGCTGCTATCGTGGGGATACTTTGACCGGACCCCAAGCATGCATCTCGTCGACATCACGATGTTCTACGCGGCCGAAGGAGGCGGCGTCAGCACCTATCTGAATGCCAAGGCCCATTGGCTGGCACGACGCAGCCGCGTGCAGCACACGATCATGAGCTCCAACGTGGAGACGTGCGATGACACGGTGCCCGCGCTCGTCAAGATACCGTCCGCCGGCCTGCCGGGTTTTCACGGCTTCCGCATGCCGTTGTCCGTCGAAGGCCCGGCCCGCCTGCTGGAATCCGTCCGGCCCGACGTCGTCGAGGCGGGCGATGCGGGCCACTGCGCCTGGGCCGCGCTGCGCATGCGCAAGCGCTACGACATCCCGGCCGTCGCCTTCTACCATTCCGACCTGCCGCGCCTCGTGCAGCCGCGCTTCGGCCGCTGGATCGCGCGCGGCACCTGCCGCTACCTCGCCAACCTGTACCGCCAGTTCGACCTCGTGCTGGCACCCAGCCGCATCATGGTGCAGCAGCTGGAGGCGATCGGCGTCTCCGGCGCCGTGCACCAGCCGCTCGGCATCGACAGCAGCGTGTTCCGGCCGCAGCGCCGCGACGAGACCCTGCGCGAACACCTGGGCCTTGCCCCGGAGACGCGCCTGCTCGTCTATGCGGGCCGCTTCACGCCGGAAAAGAAGCTGCACGTCCTTATCGAAGCCGTGCGCAAGCTGGGCGACCCGTACCACCTGATCCTCGTGGGCGGCGGCGGCGTGCTGCCGTTTTGCGACCGCGTCACGCATATCCCGTTCCGGCGCGACCAGCGCCAGCTGGCCAGCCTGCTGGCCAGCTGCGACGTGCTCGTGCATCCGGGCGATTGCGAAACGTTCGGCCTGATCGTGCTGGAAGCGATGGCATGCGGCCTGCCCGTCGTGGCCACAAACAAGGGCGGCGTGGCCGAGCTGGTCGACACGGAGACAGGTATCTTGGCCGAGCCGAACCACGTCGACAGCCTGGCCGGCGCGATCGAAGCCATCTACCAGCGCGACCTCGTCCGCATGGGGCAGGCGGCACGGCGCAGGGCCGTCGAACGCTACGACTGGAACGAGATCCTGCCGCAGGTGATTGGCCGCTACCAAGGCTTGCTGAACGGGTATCCGCACGCGGCCGACGACATCGCCATCGAGCTGATCCATGAACGGGAGCGCATCCGTGTCACAGACTGAATGGTCCCCTGACGAGCACATGCTGTGCGTCTCGATCCACGACGTGGCGCCGGCTACATGGAGCGATTGCCTGCGCCTCGTGGAGGCCGTGCGCGCCGTGGCGGACATCCCGCTGACCTGGCTCGTCGTCCCGCATTACCACTTCCGGCCCGAGCAGTCCCTCGCGATGGAAGCTTGCCTGAACGTGGCGCTGGAGCGCGGCGACGAGCTGGCGCTGCACGGCTACAGCCATCTCGACACGGAGGCGGGCAGCGGCGGCCTGCGCGCGCGCTTCCTGCGCAACGTGTACACGCGGAGCGAGGGCGAATTCGCGGCACTGACGGAGTCGGAAGCGCGGCGGCGCCTGGAGCTCGGCCTCGACTGGTTCGCGGCGCGCGGCTGGACGCCCACCGGCTTCGTCCCGCCGGCCTGGCTGCTGGGCGAGGGCGCCTGGCGGGCCTTGCGCGATGCGCCATTCGCGTACACGACCACGTTCAGCCATTTCCATTGTCTGCCGGGGGCGGGCGAGCGTCGCCCGGTCGCGCGACCGCATTGTCAGCAGGCATTGCACGACACCGGCGGGCGGCCGGGGTATCGCGGCGATGCCAGCGCGAGCATCCAGGGCGGCAGCGGGGCTGTCCAGACCGGCAGGGGCAACCAGTCTGTCCGAGGCCCCGGCAACACGCAGTTCGACGCGCGCAATTGGACAGGTGCGAACGGCACGGACCTGCGTCACGATGTACCCGGCCGCGCTGATGCGGCGCCGCTGCCAGATCTGGCGCAAGATCGGCCGCAAGATCTGCCGGAAGACAACCCGAACCCGGTCATCGCTCCCGCGACGTCCACGCTATTCACGCAAAACAACCGCCACGGCACGCACGCGATCCTGTCGCCGTCGCTCGTGTACGCGGCACGCAACCGCGGCGGGCGCATCCTGTCGCCGCGCATCGCGGACGCCACGGCGTCCGTGCTGGCGCGTTCGCCGCTCGTGCGCTTCAGCCTGCATCCGCCGGATGCGCGCTATCCGGAACTGGTCCGTCACATCCAGCGGACACTGGAGCGCCTGCTGGAAAGTCGCGAGGCGGTGACGAAAGCCGAGTTCGCGCGCCGTGTCACTCAGCGCCTCAACCCGCGCTTCACCAGTACGGATCCCACCAGCCACCCCGCCAGTAACCCGGACCCCAGCCATAGTAGCCCGCAGGCGGTCCATAGCGTTGCTGATCGTACTTCGCACCCAGGCTGATCACGCAACTGCGCCACGCATCCGTCTGCGCTGCGTAGCCCAGCCGGACGCAGGCCGGTCCGTAGATCGCCATCATCCGCTCGACGTCGGCCTGGGCCTGGGCCGCGCGCTCCTGCGGCGTCGTGCACGCGGCCAGCGCCAGCACCAACCCAATACTTAGCACCCGAATCATGGTGCCTCCTGAATCCAACACTCGCCAACACGCGCGTCCTGCGCGCCTTCTCACAGCTTAGAAGCCAGCGCGAGCCTCCGAGAGAGCCTGCTCAATCGCGCGCAGGGAACCATCGCGGGTAAGGGTTGTCACGTACTCGCCCGCACGTGCAATTTCTGGCAAGATGCGCCTTTTCCAAAGGGATGAGCGAGATGCGACAACGTGGATGGCGGAAGTGGGGACGGCGGGTTGCGGTCGGGGCCGTCGTGCTGCCGGTGCTCGTCGCGGGCGGCGCCTGGATGACCTTGCGCGCGAGCCTGCCCGAGCTCGACGGCCAGCATCGCTCGCCGCTGCTGTCGGCGTCCGTGACGGTGGAGCGCGATGCGAACGGCGTGCCGACCATCAGCGGGGCGAACCGGCTCGACGTCGCCTATGCCACCGGCTTCGTGCATGGCCAGGAGCGCTTCTTCCAGATGGATCTGCTGCGCCGCAGTGCCGCCGGCGAACTGGCGGAGCTGTTCGGGGCCAAGGCGCTGCCGCTCGACCGCGCGCACCGCCTGCACCGCTTCCGCGCCCGCGCCGAACAGGTCGTGCAGCGCATGACGCCGGCCGAGCGTACGTTCCTGGACCGCTACGCTGCCGGCGTCAACGACGGCCTGAACGGCCTGCGTGCGCGCCCGTTCGAATACCTGCTGAGCCGTGCGGCGCCGCGTCCGTGGACGCCGGCCGATTCGCTGCTGGCGGTCTGGGCCATGTATTTCGATTTGCAGGGCAACCAGGAACCGCGCGAACTGGCGCGGGGGTGGCTCGCGGCGCACCTCGATCCGGCCCAGCTGGCCTTCCTGCTGCCCGAAGCGACCCGCTGGGATACGCCGATGGATGCCGACGGCGTCGCGCTGGCGCCGGCCCCGATTCCGGCCACGGCGCCGGCCTGGTGGGGCCGCAAGGAAAGCGTCCCCGCGCGCCAGGTGGCGGGCATGGCGTTCACCGATTCCGTCGGCAGCAACAACTACGCCATCGCCGGGACGCGTACGACGAACGGCGCCGCCATCGTCTCCGACGACATGCACCTGGGCCTGCAACTGCCGAACACGTGGTATCGCCTCGCGCTGCGCTTCCCGGACGCGCAGGGGCAACCGCGCCGCGTCGTCGGCGTGAGCCTGCCGGGGACGCCGCCGGCCGTCATCGTCGGCAGCAATGGCCATGTCGCGTGGGCGTTCACGAACAGCTATGCGGACACGCTCGACCTCGTGCGCCTCGGCCTTGACGCCGCCCATCCCGGCCAGGTGCGCACGACGAATGGCTGGGAGACGCCCGTCGCGCACACGGAAACGCTGCTCGTGAAGGGTGAAGCGGCGCAGACGATGACCGTGCTCGAGACGAGCCTCGGTCCGGTCCGTACCGTCGACGGCGTCCAGTACGCGGTGCACTGGGTCGCGCACGACCCCGGCGCGCTCAACCTGAACCACCTGAAGCTGGAAGCGTCGACGAACCTCGACGAAGCGCTCGCCGCGGCGGCCAGCGACGGCATCCCGGCGCAGAACGTCGTCCTCGGCGACGACCGCGGCGGCATCGCCTGGACCATCGCCGGCGCGCTGCCGCAGCGCGCGCAGGGCGGCTCCAAGGTGTCGTTCCCGCTCGCGTCCGACGGTGCCGTGCCCACGTGGACCGGACTGCTCGCGCCGCCGCAGCATCCGCGCGTCGTCAATCCTCCCGGCGGGCAGCTGGTGACGGCAAACAGCCGCCAGCTCGCGGGCGGGGACGCCGGCATCATCGGCGACGGCGGCTTCGACCTGGGGGCGCGCGCGCACCAGTTGAGCGGCACCGTGCACCAGCTCGGCGACAGGACGGACGTGCCGGCCGCGTTCCAGGCGTCGCTCGACGACCGCGCACCGTTCATCGCCGGCTGGCGCGAGCGTGCCCTGGCCGCGCTGGACGCCCGCGCGCTGGACCAGCATCCGGAGCGCGCCGAGTTTCGCCGCCTGCTGGAGCAAAGCTGGGACGGCCGCGCGAGCACGACGTCCGTCGGCTATCGCCTGGCGCGCCAGTTCATGTGGTCGCTGCATGACCTGCTGTTCGCCGGCGTCGATGCGGAGCTGGCGAAACTCGATCCGAAGGCCAGCATCGTGGTCGCGACGTCGCGCTGGCCGGACATCGTCGCGCGCCTGCTGGACGCGCGTCCGGCCGCGTGGCTGCCGGCCGGCTATGCGAGCTGGCAAGACCTGCAACTGGCGGCCATCGACCGCGCCATCGCGGACCTGAAGGAAGACGGCACGCCGCTCGCGCAGGCCACCTGGGGCCGGCGCAACACGGCGACGATCGCGCACCCGTTCACGATTGCGGTGCCGGCACTGCGCCGCTGGCTCAGCGTGCCGCCGGACCAGCTGCCGGGCGACGCCAACATGCCGCGCGTGGCGGGGCCGAAGTTCGGGCAATCGGAGCGCCTGACGGTGGCGCCGGGGCGCGAGGAAGAGGGGCTGTTCGACATGCCCGGCGGGCAGAGCGGGCATCCGCTGTCGCCGTACTTTTTAAAAGGGCACGAGGATTGGGTGCGCGGGAAGCCGGTGCCGTTGTTGCCGGGGGCGGTGGTGCACACGTTGAAATTCACGAACTAAATCAACGTCGTTCCCGCGCAGGCGGGAACCCAAGTTCAGCGTTTTGGCGGCGCAAGATTGGGCCCCCGCCTTCGCGGGGGCGACGGTGTTTCAGTGTGCCGTCAGCGCACCGCCATCGGCACCCACAATTTCTGCAGCATGCCGGTCACCGCCTCCGGCGGCGCCGGCCGCCCGAGATAAAAGCCCTGCACGAGATCGCAGCCGTATTCTTCCAGCAGCACGAGCTGTTCTCCCGTCTCGACGCCTTCCGCCACGACGATCATCTTGAGACCGTGCGCCATCGCGATAATGGCGCGCGTGATCGCGGCATTCTCGGAATCCTGCGGCAGGCCGCTGATGAAGCTGCGGTCGATCTTCAGGGCGCGCACGTCGAAGCGCTTCAGGTAGTTCATCGACGAATAGCCGGTGCCGAAGTCGTCGATCGACAGGTACACACCGATGCCGCGCAGCTGTTCCAGCGTGGCCAGCGTGGCCTTCGCGTCGTCCATCAGCGTGCCTTCCGTCAGCTCCAGTTCGAGCAGGCGCGGGTCGAGGCCAGTGTCGTGCAAGGCTGACAGCACGATCTGCGACAGGTTCTCGTCCTTGAACTGCTTGGCCGACAGGTTCACGGCGATGCGCACGGGACGACGCGAGAATTTCTGCCACTGGCGCGCCTGGTTGCAGGCGGTACGCAGCACCCATTCGCCGATCGGCACGATCAGGCCCGTTTCCTCGGCCAGCGGGATGAATTCGTTGGGCGAGACGACGCCGCGTTCCGCATGGCGCCAGCGCACGAGGGCTTCCACGCCCACGATCTCGGACGAGCGTACGTCGAGCTGCGGTTGATAGAGCAGGTACAGCTCGTCGTTCTGCAGCGCGCGGCGCAGGCCGACTTCCAGCTTCACGTGGCTCATGATCTGCATCGTCAGCGACGACGAGTACAGCTTGGCGTTGTTCTTGCCGCAGTTCTTCGCGTGGTACATCGCGGTGTCGGCGTACTTCAGCAGCGACGTGCAGTCGTCGCCGTCCTCCGGGAACAACGAGATGCCGATGCTGGCCGTCACGAAGATCTCGTTGCCTTCGATGAGGAACGGGCGGCGCATCGCGTCTTTCACCCGGTGCGCCACGTTGAGCGCGTGTTCGACCCGTTCGAGGTCGGGAATCAGGATCGTGAATTCGTCGCCGCCCAGGCGCGCGAGGTTCGTGCCCGCGCTGTTCGCCGCGTCCACGCGCGGGAGCAGGTCGCCGCGCGACAGCAGGTCGTTCGGGCGGATGGTCTCGCGCAGGCGGTCCGACACCTGCTTCAGCAACTGGTCGCCCACGTCGTGGCCCAGCGTGTCGTTGATGCGCTTGAAGGCGTCCAGGTCCATGAACAGCACGGCGAACTTCGTGTTGTCGATCTTCGAGCGCTGCAGTTCGCGTTCCAGCATCTCGAGGAACGCCTGGCGGTTCGGGATGCCGGTCAGGCTGTCGCAATAGGCCAGGCGCCGGATCTGTTCTTCCGCGCGCTTGCGTTCGCTGATGTCGCGCACGAGGCCCAGCACTTCGTTCGGGCCGGTGGCGACGAGCCGGGCCTCGAAATGCTGGGCCTCGCCGAAGCGGATCAGTTCATATTCGACCGAGCGCACCTGCTGCACGTGCAGGGCCATGCCCACCTGTTCGAACAGGCGTTCGGCGATGTCGCGCGGCAGCACGTCGGTCACGTGGCGGCCGACGATGTGCTCGTCCACGCCGGCGTCGCGCACGCCGCGTCCCGGCCCGTCGCGGCCCGGTTCGTAATCGAGATAAAAGCCGTCGCGCGACATGCGGAAGAACGTGTCGGGAATGGCGGCCAGCACGGCACGGTTCTGGGCGTCGGCGATGCGCAGGCGGACGATGGCGTCGGACGCGCGCAGCACGTACAGTACGCGGTGGCCGAGGATGGGCCAGTTGATCGGCTTCGACACGAAGTCGGTGGCGCCGGCCTCGTACGCATTGGTGACGGCTTCCAGGTCGTCGCCGCCGGTGACCATCACGACCGGGACCATCGCGCCGTTCGGCAGGTCGCGGATCGCGCGGCACGCGGCAAAGCCGTCCATCTTCGGCATCTCGACGTCCAGCAGGATCAGGTCGGGCGTGCGCGCGTGCGCGAGGAACACGGCCTGTTCGCCGTCCGCGGCCTCGATGCCTTCCAGGCCGACGCCTTCCAGCATCTCGAGCATCAGCAGACGCATCACCGGATCGTCGTCAGCGACGAGAACGACACCCCTCTTGTTGGCGGATTGGGCTGGCATGTCAGGTTTCCTTTTCGAGGATGGCGGTAAGCGAATGCCGGACGGCCTGGAACTCCTGTTCCATGTCGGTCAGGATCGCGTCCGCGCCTTCGGTGGTGTCGGCGCGGCCCAGGTGCTCCAGTTCCTTGCACAGGGCGGCGAGGGCCTCGGCGCCGACGTTGGCGCTGGCCGATTTCAGCGTGTGGGCGATGCGGCGCACGTTGCCCGTGTCGAGGCCATCGATGGCCGAGCGCAATGTGAGCAGCTGCTGCGGCGTGTCGTCGACGTAGGCGGCGATGACCTTCTGCACGAGGGCGTCGCCGCGGTCGCGCGACAGGGCCCGGATCTTGTCCAGTGCCACGCGGTTGATGACGTCGCGCTGGATCACTTCGACGGATTCCGGCGGCAGGCGCGGCGGCTCGTCGTCGTGGTGCACGGTGGCCGCGAGCGGCAGCGCCATCCAGCGCCCGATCACGGCCGCGATTTCCTGCTGGCTGAACGGCTTCGACAGGTAATCGTCCATGCCGGCCGCGAGGCACGCTTCGCGGTCGCCCTGCAGCGCGTTCGCCGTGATCGCGATGATGGGCAGCACGCGCCCGCGGCCCGCTTCGCGTTCTTCGCGCCGGATCGCGGCCGTCGCGGCAAAGCCGTCCATCACCGGCATCTGGCAATCCATCAGGACGGCATCATATGAAGCCGTGCGCACGGCCTGCAGCGCATCCTCGCCGTTGCGCGCGCAATCCACCTGCAGGTCGAGGCTTTCCAGCATTGCCCGGGCCACCTCGATGTTGACGGGATTGTCCTCGGCCAGCAGCACGCGCCGCGTGCGCGGGCGGTTGGCGTCCAGCTGCAGGGGGCGCGGCGGCATGAAGCGCGGCGCCGGCGCGACCTTGCCGCGCGGCGGCGTCGCCAGGCAGGCGAACAAATCGGCCGCGCGTGCAGGTTTGATGAGCTGGTACGCGACGCCGGCCTCGCGCCGCTGCACCGGATCGGCGGCCAGCCGTTCGGGGCTGAGCAGCACGAGCCGCGTGGCGCGCGTGGCCGGGTCGGACTTGATCTGCGCGGCCAGCAGCAGGCCGCTCGTGTGGGACAGCTCCATGTCGAGGATCGCGGCGTCGTACGGCCGGCCGGCGCGCGCCGCCTCGTCCAGGCGTTCCAGCGCCTCGTCCGCACTCTCCGCCGCGTCGCATTCGATGCGCCACGTGGCCAGGTGCCGTTCGAGACCGATCCTGCTCGTCTCGCACTCGTCGACGAGGAGCACGCGCAGGCCGTCGATCGTGTGCTGGTGGTCGCCCGGCGCATCCGGGTCGACGCGGCGCTTGTCGAAGGCGACCGTGAACCAGAACACGGATCCCTGGGTTACCGCTCCCTTTATCAGCGCGTTCTCGACGCCGATCGAACCGCCCATCAATTCGACGAGCTGTTTCGAGATCGCCAGACCCAGCCCCGTGCCGCCGTATTTGCGGGTCGTGGAATCGTCGGCCTGTGAGAATGCTTCGAAGATGCGGCTGCGGGCGTCCCGCGAGATGCCGATGCCGGTGTCGTGCACTTCGAAGCGCAGCATCACGGCCTGGTTGTCCTCGCTCGCGATGCGCACCTTGGCGAGGATGCGGCCCTGGTCCGTGAACTTGACCGCGTTGCCGAGCAGGTTGGCCATGATCTGGCGCAGCCGGTTCGGGTCGCCGCAGATGGCGACAGGGATATCGTTGGCGATGTCGAAGTGGAGCAGGATGTTCTTCGCTTCGGCCTGCGGCGTGTAGACGGTGTGGATGTCGTCCAGCAGGTCCCACAGGTTGAAGTTGATGTATTCGACGGTGAGCTTGCCGGCCTCGATCTTGGAAAAGTCAAGGATGTCGTTGATGATCACCAGCAGGTGCTCGCCCGACTGTTTTACCAGCCGCGTGTAGTTGCGCTGCGTTTCGGTCAGCTCCGTCCCCAGCAGCATTTCCGTCATCCCGAGCACGCCGTTCATCGGGGTGCGGATCTCGTGGCTCATCGTGGCGAGGAAGGCGCTTTTCGCGCGGCTCGCCGCTTCGGCCGCGTTCTTCGCCTTTTCCAGCTGCTCGGTGCGCACGCTGACCTGGCGTTCCAGTTCGTCGCGGTGGTGCGTGAGCGCGGCGCCGCGGCCTTCGATCTGCGCGAGCATGTTGTTGAAGCTGTCGATCAGCACGCCCAGCTCGTCGTTGCGGTTGTGGGCGATGCGCAGCGTGTAATTCTGGCTGGCGGACACCTTCTGCGCCGCGTTGATCAGTTTGCCGATCGGGTCGCTGATGCTGCGCCGCAGCCGCCGCACCAGCACGAACGCCGTCAGCAGCGCGGCCGCCAGCGCGAGGCCCATCACGCCCAGCGCGCGCGCGATGTCCAGCCACAGCGGCACGAGGTCGCTTTCGATCATGACGGCGCCCACGGGCGGCAGCGTGCGGCCATCCGCGTCCGCCGGCGCGCCGAGCACGCGGTAGACGCGCAGCACGGGCAGCCAGGGAAGGCTGCCGGATTCGGCGGCCGCGGCGACGGTGTCGGGATCGAGCCCGCTGAGCGCCTCGACCTTGTCCGCGGCATCCTGGCCGGGCGCGCGCCAGGTGGCGAACGGTTGGCCCTTGCGATCGTACAGGACGGCCGACGCGAGGCCCGGGCGCGCTTCCAGCGCGGCCAGCAACTGCGTCGCAAGGCGGCGGTCGTTGAACTGCACGGCGTCGAGGGCGCCCTGGGCGAGCACGGCGGCCATCGCGTCCAGCTCCTGCCGTTCCTCGCGTCGCTCGCCGGCCACGGTCGTCACGGCGAAGGCGACGTAGACGACCAGCAGCGCGCTGGCGGCTGCCTGCAGGCACATCGACGTCAGTTTTCGGTTGAGGCTTGAGCGCTCGAGAGTCTGCATGTGTTGGGCGGATCCGGCGGTCGGCGCTGCGAACGAACCTGTCGCACAGGTTCACCATGCAAGAAAGCAAATTCTTGCAGGAACTGACTATAGGTGAGGGATATGGGGCGCCGTTTGTTCTGGCGCAAAGCGGCGGGAGCGGAGAGGAGGGGAGGGCCTATAAAAACATCGCCCCCGACGGGCGGGGGCGATGATGTTTTGCGTTACGGAAAAACTGCTGGCTCAGCAACAACCCCCGCGCTTGCCGCTCCCGTACCGCGCCTCCTGGCGCTCGCGGAAAAACTCCTCGTAGCTCATGACCGGCTGGTCCGGATGGGTCTTCTCCATGTGCGCCACATAGGTGTCGTATTCCGGCAGGCCGACCATCAGGCGCATGCTTTGCCCGAGGTAGCGGCCTGCCTGTGCCAGCGCGCCGAGCATCACTGCACCTCGGCCATCGAGGCGGCGGGCGCCGCGACGTACGGCGTCTCCTGGGCGCTCGGACGGGCGCTCTTGCGGGCGGCCAGCGCGGTGCGGAAGCCATACAGCACGACGGCCAGCACGACGACCATGAAGAAGCCGCACAGGGTGGCGTCGACGTAGTCGTTGAAGACGATGCGGCCCATCTGGTCGAGCGACTTGGCCGGTGCCAGCACCTGGCCCTGGTCGAGCGCGGTCTGGAATTTCTTCGCGTGCGCCAGGAAGCCGACCTTGACGTTCGGGTCGAAGATCTTCAGCCAGCCGGCCGACAGCGTGCAGATCAGCAGCCAGATGGTCGGGACGATCGTGACCCAGGCGTACTGGCCGCGCTTCATCTTGAACAGCACGACGGTGCCCAAGGTGAGTGCGATACCGGCCAGCATCTGGTTGGCGATGCCGAACAGCGGCCACAGCGTGTTGATGCCGCCCAGCGGATCGACGACGCCCTGGTACAGGAAGTAGCCCCAGGCGGCGACGCACAGGCCGGTGGCGATCAGGTTCGCCGGCAGCGAGTCCGTGCGTTTCAGCGACGGGACGAACGCGCCCAGCAGGTCCTGCAGCATGAAGCGGCCGGCGCGGGTGCCCGCGTCGACGGCGGTGAGGATGAACAGCGCCTCGAACAGGATCGCGAAGTGGTACCAGAACGCCATCATCGCCTTGCCGCCGACGACGTTGGACAGGATGTGGGCCATGCCGACGGCCAGCGTCGGGGCGCCGCCGGCGCGCGAGATGATGGTGTTCTCGCCGACGTCCTTGGCCATCTGCGTCAGCTGGTCAGGCGTGATCACGAAGCCCCAGTTGGAGACCGCGGCGGCGGCCGTCTGGGCGGTCGTGCCGAGCACGGCGGCCGGGCTGTTCATCGCGAAGTAGACGCCCGGGTCGATGGTCGACGCGGCGACGAGGGCCATGATGGCGACGAACGATTCCATCAGCATGCCGCCGTAGCCGATGAAGCGGGCGTGTTGTTCGTTCTCGATCATCTTCGGCGTGGTGCCCGACGAGATCAGCGCGTGGAAGCCGGACACGGCGCCGCAGGCGATGGTGATGAACAGGAACGGGAACAGCGTGCCGGACCAGGCCGGGCCGGTGCCGTCGATGAAGCGGGTGATCGACGGCATCTGCAGCATCGGGGCGACGAACACGATGCCCAGCGCGAGGCCGACGATGGTGCCGATCTTGAGGAAGGTCGACAGGTAGTCGCGCGGCGCCAGCAGCAGCCACACGGGGATCACGGAGGCGACGAAGCCGTAGCCGATCAGCATCCAGGTCAGCTGGGTGCCGGTGAACGTGAACATCGGGCCCCAGGTCGGCGAATCGTGCACGAACTGGCCGCCGACGATGGCGCCGATCAGCAGCACGAAGCCGATCAGCGACACTTCGCCGATGCGGCCCACGCGGATGTAGCGCGAATAGATGCCCATGAACAGCGCGATCGGGATCGTCGCCATCACGGTGAACGACCCCCACGGCGAGCCGGTCAGGGCCTTCACGACGATCAGCGCCAGCACCGCGAGGATGATGACCATGATCATGAAGGTGCCGAACAGGGCGATGACGCCGGGGATCTCGCCCATCTCGGACTTGATCAGGTCGCCGAGCGAACGGCCGTCGCGGCGCATCGACAGGAACAGCACCATGAAGTCCTGCACGGCGCCGGCGAACACGACGCCGGACAGGATCCACAGCATGCCGGGCAAATAGCCCATCTGCGCGGCGAGCACGGGACCGACCAGCGGGCCGGCGCCGGCGATCGCGGCGAAATGGTGGCCGAACAGCACGTAGCGGTTCGTCGGCACGTAGTCGAGGCCGTCGTTGTACTTGTACGCCGGGGTCTGGCGGCGGGCGTCGAGGCCCATCACCTTATCGGCAATGTACAGGCTGTAGAAGCGGTACGCGATCAGGTAGACGCAGACGGCCGCGATGACGACCCAGACCGCGTTGATGGATTCGCCGCGTTTGAGGGCGACGTAGGCGAGCGAGCCGGCGCCCGCGAGCGAAAGCGCAGCCCATCCGAGCTGGCTTGTGAGACGTTTCATATTGACTCCTCCGATGTGGATGCGCTGCCCGACCGGTCGATGCCGGCTTACACGAACAGCAGCGTGCCTGCCAGTATCTTGCACGGGTCGGCGACTCACAAGCGCATGATTACGCAGCGCTCTACGTAGTCCTACGTAGGCAAGCTTTGCAAGCAGCAACAGCTGATCGGTCGTACAATTTCATGTTACGACTATTTCGACGCGCACGGCATGCAATTACGGCAGAAGGTCATCTTCCTTGCGATCGCCCCGCTGATCGTGGCGCTGTGCGCGATCGCCCTGTTCGTCCGCCAGCAGGCGATCGGGCTCGCGCACGAGCAGCACGCCACCATCCAGCGGGCCTACCTGGCCAGCAAGCAGGCGGAACTGCGGCACTACGTGGACCTCGCCTCGCACTCGATCGCCCACCTGACGGCATCCGGCCGCAGCGACCCCGCCACGCTGGCCGAGGCCAAGCGCATCCTGCAATCGCTCAGCTTCGGCGACGACGGCTATTTCTTCGTCTACGACATGGACGGCCGCAACCTGATGCACCCGCGCCAACCGGAGCTGGTCGGGCGCGACCTGTGGAACCTGCACGACCAGTTCGGCGCGCCGACCATCCAGAACATCGTCGCCGTCGCCAAGCAGGGCGGGGGACTCGTGCGCTACAACTGGGTCAAGCCGTCCACGAACAAGTCCGCGCCCAAGCTCGGCTACGTCGTGCCGGTGCCGCAATGGGGCTGGATCATGGGCAGCGGCCTGTACCTCGACGACGTGCAGGCCGCGCTCGACCAGGTCGACGCCCAGCAGTCGCGCAACATCGAGACGACGATGTGGTGGATCGCCGGCCTCGCCATCCTCGCCACGCTCGTCATCGGCGGCGCCGGCCTCGCGCTGAACGTCAGCGAATCGCGCGTGGCTGACATGAAACTGAAAGCCCTCGCGCAGCGCGTCGTCGATTCGCAGGAGCAGGAACGGGCGCGCCTGTCGCGCGACCTGCACGACGGCATCAGCCAATGGCTCGTGTCGATCAAGCTGCAGATCGAGGCCGGCATCATCCGCATGAAAGGCACGCCGGACCAGCAGCGCCAGGCGCACGCCAGCTTCGAGCGCACGGCGGAAGAACTCAACAAGGTGTTGGGCGAGGTCCGGCGCATCTCGCACGACCTGCGTCCCACGTTGCTGGACGATCTCGGACTCGCGGCCGCGCTCGACCACCTGGCCGAGGAATTCTCGCAGCACAGCGGCATGCCCGTGACCTTCAACGTGTCGGGCGATGCCGAGCACCTGCCGCAAACGGTCGGCACGGTGCTGTTCCGCATCGCTCAGGAAGCGCTGACGAACATCGAACGGCACGCGGACGCGCACCACATCGACCTGGCGCTGCACGCCGGCGACGGCCGCGTGCTGCTCACCATTGCGGACGACGGCGCCGGCTTCGACGCCGAGGGCGTGGCCACGCACCCGCAGCGCGGCATCGGCCTGCGCAATATGATGGAGCGGATGGACGCCATCGGCGGCCACCTGGACATCGCATCGTCCGCGGCCGGCACCACCGTGTGCGCGAGCGTCGAACTGGAGACCTGAATGACCGAGAAGACCGTCTACATCATGCTGGTCGACGACCATCCCCTCGTACGCGACGGCCTGCGCGCACGGCTGGAAGCGGTGGCGCATTTCCGCGTCGTGGCCGAAGCGGATTCCGGCGCCGAGGCGCTGGCGCTCGCGGGCAGCACGCGCATCGACCTCGTGCTGATGGACATCACCATGCGCGACGGCAGCGGCATCGAAGCCACTGCGCGCCTGTACGCGAACTATCCGGACATCGCCGTGCTGATCCTCTCCATGCACGACAAGCTCGAATACGTGACGCAGGCGATGCAGGCGGGCGCGCGCGGCTACGTGCTGAAGGATGCGCCGGGCAAGGACATCGTGCTCGCCATCGACACCGTCATGGCCGGCGGCATCTACTACAGCGCCGCCGTCGCGCGCCAGCTCGCGCGCCCGGCCGCGCAGGACAACCAGCTCACGTCGCGCGAACAGGAAGTGCTGCGCCACATCGCCAACGGCGAATCGAACAAGCAGATCGCGAAGGCGCTCGACCTGTCCGTGCGTACCGTCGAAACGCACCGCCTGAACATCAAGCGCAAGCTCGGCATCGAAGGCCAGGCGGAGCTGATCAAGTTCGCCGTGCAGCACGGCCGCGTCGGCGGCGCGGGCGCGTAAATATATATGTAAATCCGTATCCTAGAGGAAACAGAAACAGTTGCTTTCCACTAAGGCGTGCTCTACTATTAGCTGGTTACTATCAATGCATATTCGCTAATGTCCAGCGCCCCGTTCCCGGTGGTTGAAGTACGCTCCGTCGCCAACGCGCAGAACGAGTGGGTCGCTCTGTTGCTTGGCACGCCGGGGGCAGGACTCGACGATCCCGCGTTGCAAGGCCTGTTCGGCACGCCGGACCTGCTGGCCGCCATCGCCCCCCTCGACTGCATCGTGCTGCTGGACGATGTGTCTGTCCTGACGCCTCCTGTCCTGAACGTGCTGCCCGCCAACCGCGTGCTGCTGGCCGTGCGCGCGGACGCGCTGGCGACGGACGGCACGGCGCGCCGCCTGGCCGAACTGCAGATGACCGGTTACCGCGTGCTGATCGACGGCGTGCTGCCGGAAGGCGTCGCCGCACCGATCGCGCTGCGCACCGTGGCGCGCGACGCCGGCTGCGAACTGCCGCGCGCCGGCTCGCTGCCGACGTTGTTCGGACCGCACCTCGCCTACAACGTCGACGACATGGCCGCGTACCGCGCCTGCGAGAACGCGGGCTTTGCCTGGTTCAGCGGCGACTATGCGCTTGGCGGCAGCGTGGCCGAAGGCGATGACGGTACGTCGCGCCGGCGCATGCTGACGATGCTGGCCCTGCTGGCCCGCGACGCCGATTCGCGCGAACTGGAAGCGCAGCTGAAAGCGGATCCGGCGCTCTCGTATCACCTGTTGAAACTGGTGAACTCGGCCGCGTTCTCGGTCGGCACCCAGATCACGAGCTTCGGCCAGGCGATCAGCCGCCTGGGCCGGCGCCAGCTGCAGCGCTGGCTGCAACTGCTGCTGTACGCGCGCCAGCACCCGGACAGTCCGCCGAACCTGATGCTGCCGGTGGCCGCCTTGCGCGGCGCCGCACTGGAAGACCTGTGCAAGCGCGACGGCGGCGACCGCGACGAGCAGGACCTGGCCTTCATGGCCGGCGTGTTCTCGCTGCTGGACCGGCTGTTCCAGATGCCGATGGCCGAGATCGTACAGGACCTGAGCCTGCCCGAACACGTCGAAGCCGCATTGCTGCGGCGCGAAGGACAACTGGGACAACGGTTGCGGCTCGCAGAAGCTGGCCGGCCGGATCCCGGGACGCTGGAGGAAGCGGGCGTCGACGGGCCGGACTGGTGGCAGAGCCAGTTGCACGCCTATCACTGGGCCATTCAGGTAGCCCGCAATGTCTAGGATGCCAGCCGCTGCGCCGATCGATTTCGTGGGCGGCAGCGCTGCCGTCTGCGACGCCGTATTGACCCGCCGGGGCGACGATCTGTACAACGAACTGGGACGGATCGCCGGCGCGCTCCTCGCGAGTCCGCATTGTGCATTCATCCCGGAAGGCGTCCTGCACCCGCACATGGTGGAGGGCGCGCTGCTGCAGGAAGTGCGCGCCGACGGCGTCTGCTTCGGCCGCTACGAAGTCGCCGGCCGCGCCTACAGCGTGGACGACCTGCGCCAGCTGGAAGCGCTGGCCGGCCTCACCGGCACGCTGATGCAGGTGCATTCGCTGGCCCAGCGCACGACACACGCCTATGCCCAGGTCGAAGCGCAGCTGGCGCACCAGTCGCAGATCCTCGACCAGATCCACGAATCCGTGCTGACGATGGACCGCATGGGCTACATCACCAGCTGGAACAAGGGCGCCGAGCGCCTGTTCGGCTACACGGCGCTGGAAGCCGTCGGCCGCAACATCCTGTTCCTGTACGCGGACGACGACCAGGACTTCCAGGACGCCTTCGCGGAGCAGGGCGGCCGCATGATGGAAGTGCGGCGCCGGAAGAAATCGGGCGAGATCTTCTGGGCCAGCCTGTCGCTGTCGCCGCTATGCGACCTGGAAGACCGACCGACCGGCCTGATCGCCTATCTCACCGACATCACGGAACGCAAGCTGGCCGAGGAACGCCTGCATCACCTGGCCTACTACCAGGAACTGACCGGCCTGCCGAACCGCACGCTGTTCGGCCGCCTCGTCGACCAGGCCCTGATGGTCGCCCAGCGCAACGAATCCACCGCGTGCGTGCTGTACCTGGACCTGAACCGCTTCAAGCTGATCAACGGCACGCTGGGCCGCAAGGTCGGCGACGACCTGCTGCGCCAGGTGGCCGAACGCCTGCGCAATACGCTGCGCGACGAAGACGTCGTGGCGCACCTGTCCGGCGACGAATTCGCCGTCGGCCTGTTCGACATCCGCCAGCACTTCGAAGCGACGACGGTCGCGCAAAAGCTGCAGGCCGCACTGGAAGCACCGTTCCTCGTGCAGGGTCACGACCTGCGCGTGGGCGCGAGCATCGGCATCTCCGTCTACCCGCAGGACGGCCAGGATGCCGAGACGCTGCTGCGCATGGCCGACATCGCGATGGAGCGCGCCAAGGAACACGCGGAAAACCCGGACCGCAGCGTCGCGTTCTACCGCCTCGACATGAACGAGGGCATGCAGCAGCGCATGCTGATCGAATCGGGCCTGCGCCACGCCCTCGGCAACGGCGAACTGATCCTGCACTACCAGCCGAAATTCGAAATCGGCTCGAGCCGCCTGGTGGGCGCCGAAGCCCTCGTGCGCTGGAAGCATCCGGTGCGCGGCATGGTCCCGCCGATCGAATTCATCCCGCTGGCCGAAAGCACGGGCCTGATCGTGCAGGTGGGCGAGTGGGTGCTGGAACAGGCCTGCGCCCAGGCCGCGATCTGGCAACGCGCCGGCCTGCCGCCGTTCCGCCTCGCGGTGAACGTGTCCGCACGCGAATTCACGCCGTCGCTGCCGGGCCGCGTCGCGGAAACCCTGCGCCGCTACCGCCTGGACGCGCACTGGCTGGAGCTGGAGATCACGGAAAGCACGCTGATGCACGACATCGAACACGTGATCGCCATCATGGACCGCATCAGCGCACTGGGCGTGGCGCTGTCGCTGGACGATTTCGGCACGGGCTATTCGAGCCTGTCGTACCTGAAGCGCTTCCCGATCGACACCCTCAAGATCGACCGTTCGTTCACGACGGGCATCCCGCTGGACCCGAGCGATTGCGCGATCGCGAGCACCATCATCGGCATGGGGCGCAAGCTGGGGCACCGTGTCATTGCGGAAGGGGTGGAGACGCTGGAGCAGCTGGAGTTCCTGCGCCAGGCCGGGTGCGACGAGGTGCAGGGCTATCTGTATGGGAAGCCGCTGCCGGCGTATGAGTTCGAGAAGAGTTTGCGGGAGAACTGGTTGTTGATGTGCATGGGGGAGGCGTCGACCCTTGGCTCGCCCGTCCGTTTGCTGCCCGTGGGGCAATGATTTATGTATAATGCCGGTTCCCCAGGAAGCGTGGCCGAGTGGTTGAAGGCAGCAGTCTTGAAAACTGCCGACGGGGGAACCCGTTCGTGAGTTCGAATCTCACCGCTTCCGCCAGGAAATAAAATGGCCGCCCATCGGGCGGCTTTTTTATTTCCTGGCGGAAGCGAGCGAGGCGCCTGCGCGCCTCGCGTGTGAGATTCGAAGGGCATGGCCCTGCAGGGCCATCCCTCCCGAATCGCCCGTTTGCTGTCCGCAGAGCGGACAGCGTTGCGCGCCGAGGGCGCGCACTGCAACTTATGAATACCTGCATGCCTGCGAGGTAGCGGTCGCTTGTATCATTTCGGCGGCCGAGTACCTCAAGCCCTCATCGGCAAAAGGCCATGATCCCCGCGATGACGTCCTTCCGTTCATACGTCACGGTGACCTCGCATGTCGTCGCCTTATCGTCCATCCGTTTCGCTAGCTGCACGGCCATCTTTCCATAGGTGCAGTACAGCCACTTCTGCTCGCCAGGATCGAAGTTCCAGGTCGACGCGCCGCCGCCTTTGACCTTCTTCGAACTGGTGGGGACCAGGTACTGCATTTGCTTCGGGGCGCCACTCAGCATTCCGCCGCCGTCCAACCGAACTACGCCGGGCGACGACGCGACCCATCCTTCAGGCGCATGTTTGAGTTCGACCGCAGCCTCTGGAAGCGCTTCCGGGCACGTGACAGTCTGCGCGGCAGCGAATGCCGGCGCTGCCGCGACAAGTAGAATTCGCCGCATCATTCGATTACCGAGAATGCTTCGGCGTTGTTGCTGGGGTCCTTCCACTGGCCATCCTTGGATTTTCCTTTCCTGGCGATGTGACGCAGCGACACAACAGGCTTATGAGGGTCGTTCTTCCACTGGTCCATTACCCACATACCAGCCCCAGCTGACGATACGAAGAATGCGGCGTGCTGACCTGTCGTACTGTGAGGATAGCGACCATTTTCAAAGGTTGCTATCGCGGTGCCGGGAGCGAGCTTGTGTGCAATGTCGACGACCCGCTCCCCCGGCCGCCAGACACTCGTCGTAGTGCCTTTCAGGCCAGGAGCGTAGGCCTTGACCAGCTCTACGCAATCACCGCTGCCGACGAGCTCGTGGCCGCCAGTTCCCTGACTTTCGTATATATGTGCGGCATATGTCCTCCTGCTGTCGATGGAGGGACATAATGTATCTGTCGGGCCAGTAGCCACTTGTCAAGAGTCAACTCGTGAACATGAGCATGCGAGCCGACTCGTGCGGCTGGGCAGGACTCAAGGCCGGCTATGTGACCGCGTGTTCGCCACACCTTGCCATCTCCGGCACCCGCCCGAACCATGGCTGCACCTCCTCTAACTGCCTTGCCACCTGCAACAACCGCTCCTCGCTCCCGAACGGCCCCACGAACTGCACCCCCAGCGGCAACCCCTCCGCCGTCCAGTGCAACGGCACGCTCATCGATGGCGTCCCAGTGAGGTTCGACAACTGCGTGAACGGCACATAGCGCAGGTTGTCCGCAGCGATCTTCTCGACGGTCTTGTCGAGCAGCCGCAGGCGCGCCAGGATGCCCAGGAGGCCGGTGCCGTTCAGGAAGCCGAGCAGGCGCTGTTCAGCGGACGACGGATCGCCCGTGCCATGCTTGATCGGCGGGTGCGCCAGCGTCGGTGTCAGGAACAGGTCGTACCGGCCGAAGTATTCACCCAGGACGCGGGCGAAGTCGTTCCAACGGTGCAGCTCCGTCGTCAGGCGCATGGCCGAGACGCTGTCGCCCAGCGTGACGAGGATGCGGTTCATCAGTTCCAGGTCGGCGGTGCGTCCGCCCAACGCCTGCGCGCCGCGCACGGCGGCCGGGATCTGGCCGAAGTACAGGTGCAGGTAGCTTTGCGCGAGGGCCGTGCCGTCGATGGCGGGGGCGGCCTCCTCGACATCGTGGCCGAGGCGCTCCAGCAGTCGGACCGTGTGCCGGACGGCCTGGATGGCTTCCGGATGCACGTCCGTGCCGATCGGCGATGCGGTTGACCAGCCGATGCGCAGCTTGCCCGGATCGCGCCGCATCAGCTCGACGTACGGCGCGGCGGGCGGGGCGATGACGAACGGGTCGCCCGGTTCCGCGCCCTGCAGTATGTCCAGCGCCAGTGCGGAATCGCGCACGCTGCGCGAGATCACGCCTTCGGTCGAGGCGCCGAACCAGACTTCGGCGGTGCCCGGGCCGGGCGACACGCGCCCGCGCGACGGCCGCAGCGCGAACAGGCCGCAGCACGCGGCCGGGATGCGCAGCGACCCGCCGCCGTCGTTGCCGGCAGCCATCGGCACGATGCCGGCGGCCACCGCGGCGGCCGCACCGCCGCTCGAACCGCCCGGCGTGCGCGCCAGGTCCCACGGGTTGTTGGTGCGGCCGAACAGGACGGGATCGGTGACGGCGCGGATGCCGAACTCGGGCAGATTCGTCTTGCCGAACACGACGAGGCCGGCGTCGAGGTAGCGCCGCACGACGTGGGCGTGACGGGCCGGCACGTTACGCGTCATCGTCCGGCTGGCATAGGTCGTCGGCACGCCGGCGTAGTCCTGCACGCCGTCCTTGAGCAGGAAGGGCACGCCGGCCAGCGGGCCGCGCAGCGGACCCGCGGCCTGGGCTCGCGCCTGCGCTTCCATCAGCCGTACGACGGCGTTCACGCGGCCGTGCACGCGTTCGTGCTGCGCGAGTGCGAGGTCGAGCAGTGTGGCGGGGGCGACGTCGCCTGCGGCTACGCGCGCGGCGAGCGCGGTCGCGTCGTGGGCCAGGTAGTCGGCATGGTTCATGGTGTCTCCGGTCGTTATTGTTATGGGGCGGCGGATGATCTTGTCATGAAGGAATTGTTGCCGCAACGTCGCGCATGCTACGATCACTAGAGTCCGACGTCTTCTTCTAGTTCTTCGTATCGGAATCCGCGACCATGTCCGAAGTCACGCAAATCATCAGCACGATCAAGCGCCAACTGAAGCTGCAAGGGAAGACGTATCGCGACGTGGCCGCCGCGCTGGGCCTGTCGGAGGCGAGCGTCAAGCGCCTGCTGACGTCGGACACGCTCGGCGTCGACCGGCTCGTCGAGATCAGCAACATGCTCGGTTTTACCTTGGCCGAGCTCGCGCAGGAAGCCTCGCTGACCGGCACTCGCCTGCACACCTTGAGCGCCGAGCAGGAAAAGGAGCTCGTATCGGACACGAAGCTGCTGCTCGTGGCCGCGTGCGCGCTGAATCACTGGACGCTGGCGGACATCCTCGCCGTCTACCGCCTGACGGAAGCCGAGTGCCTGCAAAAATTGCTGCACCTCGACCGCCTGCACCTGATCGCCCTGATGCCGGGCAACCGCATCCGCCTGAACGTCGCGCGCGATTTCGACTGGCTGCCCGACGGCCCCATCCGCCAGTATTTCCGCACGCAGGGCCTCGCCGATTTCCTCGATGGCCGCTTCGACCGGTCCGACGAGACGCTCGCCTTCACGCACGGGATGCTGACGGAGAGCGCGCTCGCGTCCATGCAGGTGGAGCTGCGCCGGCTGCGCGCCCGCTTTGCCGAGTTGCACGAGGAAAGTCTGGTGTCGCCGCTGCCCAAGCGGCGGGGCAGCGGGCTGCTGCTGGCACTGCGCGAGTGGGAGCCGGCCGGATTCACGGCGCTGCGCCGCTGACATATGCATTAATCCGTTCTGGACTTTCTTTCACCTGTCAGATATTGTTTACACGTGAAAGAGAAAATCAAGCTACCGCAGGGCGATCGCCTGCTGGCCATGCTGGCAGCGCTGGCGAATCCGCACCGGCTGCGCATCATCGCCGCGCTCGAGACGGGTGGGCGCAATTACGTGAGCCAGCTGGCGCGCGAGATTGGACTGAGCCGTCCATTGCTGCACCTGCATCTGCAAAAGCTGGAAGAGGCCGGGCTCGTCACGAGCACCCTCGAATTGTCCAGCGACGGCAAGGCGCTCAAGTTTTTCGATGTGGCCGAGTTCGGCGTCCTGCTGGCGCCCGCCGCCATCGTCGAAGCGGTCAAGACATTGAACCCACCCGAGGAAGAGTAGAGGCTGCCATGTCCCCCGAAATATATCTGATGACGCTGTTCCTGCCGCTGGCCACCGTCCTGCTGGTCTTCGGCATGAAGTACTACGCCATGATCCAGCAGGCCAAGGCGCGCACGGCGCGCGACGATGCCGACCGCCGCCTCGCGGACGAGACCCTGGCCCAGCTGGCAGCGATCAATGCCGCCCTGGCACGGCTGGATGCGCGCATGGGGGCGGTCGAGAAAGTGTTGAAGGAAGTCGGATAGCGGAATTTTTCAAGGAGCCATCATGCGCGAAGTATCGTTGTCGAGGCTGTACCTGTTGCGGGCGATGTATTTGCTGGTCGTCGTCGGGCTCGGCGTGTTCGCCGTGCCGTCGATTCTGCGTCATGCGGGGCAGCGCGAGCTGGCGCAAGGCATTGTCGATGCGATGTTGCTGGCGTTCTGGCTGCTGTCCATGCTCGGCCTGCGTTATCCGCTGCAAATGCTGCCTGTGCTGTTGTGGGAACTGGTGTGGAAGGTGCTGTGGCTCGGCATGGTCGCGTGGCCCGCATGGCGCGCCGGCACGATGGACGCGGACACGGCGGAAAACGCCTTCAATTGTTCCTTCGTCGTGCTCGTGCCGCTCGTGCTGCCGTGGGGCTATCTCGTGCGCCATTACCTGCGCGCGCCCGGCGACCCGTGGCGCGCGCAGGACGCCGCGGCGCCCGAGCGCAAGGTGGCCGAAGCGTAAGTCTCGGCCGCCGTCCGGTCAGCGCTGGCGCGGCGCGTCGATGCGGTAATCCCACGCCGCCAGCGTCTGCTGCTTGCCTCCCGGCAGGCTGAAGCGCTGCGCCTCGTTCGACACGTTGACCGTCACCTGCACGCTGTTGCCCTTCAACGCACGGCGGAACGCGAACACCTTGTCGTTGCCCGTCTGCAGCACCTGGACGGGACCGCCGTACTGGCCGTTCCACAGCGCCGGATTGGCGTGCTTCAGCGCCAGCAGCTTCGTGTAGAAGGGCGCGTACGCATAATCCTTCCACTGGATCGGGTCCTTTTCGAAGAACTCGATGCGCTTGTCGAGTCCGGCTTCCTGGCCGCCATAGATTAGCGGCATGCCGGGCAAGGTTGCGGCCAGCACGGCCATCGCCTTGAAGGCCGGACCGTACAGTTCGACGTCGCTGCCGGCCCAGGAGTTCTCGTCGTGGTTGCTCGTGAAGCGCATGCGATACGCGCCCGGCGGGAAGGCTTTCGGCGGGTGTTCGAGGAAATCCGTGAGCGTGCGCGCGTCCGCCTTGCCTTTCGCGATGGCTTTGAACAAGTCTTTCGTGTCCCAGCCATACGTCATGTCGAAAGCGTGCTCGTGCAGGTCGGGCTTGTCGGCCTCGGCCAGCATGAACACGGGTTTGACGCGGTCGAGCTCGGCACGGGCCTGGTTCCAGAACGGCGTCGGCACCTTGCCGGCGACGTCGCAGCGGAAGCCGTCGATGTCCGCATCGCGCACCCAGTACAGCATCGCGTCGGTCATGCCTTTCCACAGGCCGGGCTTGGTCCAGTCGAGGCCCGTCACGTCGGTCCAGTACTCGGGTTCGGCACCGTCCGTGTAGGTGACGGGATAGATCTCGCCTTTCTCATTCTTGAGATACCAGTCGCTGTGTTCCTGCGTCCACGGGTTGTCGAATGCGGTGTGGTTCGCGACCCAGTCGATGATCACATGCATGCCCAACCCGTGCGCCTGCTTCACGAGTGCCTTGAGGTCGTCGAGCGTGCCGAACTCCGGATTGACGGCCGTGTAATCGCGCACGGCGTAATAGCTCCCCAACGTGCCCTTGCGGTTCTTTTCGCCAATCGGCTGGATCGGCATCAACCACAGGATGTCCACGCCCATCTTTTTCAGGCGCGGCAGATGTTGCGCAAACGCCTTGAACGTTCCTTCAGGCGTGTATTGCCGGATGTTCACTTCGTAGATGTTCGCATTGCGCGACCAGCTTACATGCGGCATCGGCGCTGCTTCCGTCGCGGCAAACGCGGGCAGGGCCGTGAATAACGCTAGGGAAAGTGTAGTAAGGGTACGACTTAGCTGTCTCATCGTTATGTTTTTTCTGTAGTTTAGTTACAAATGCTGCCCGTGCGATTCTAAAGCGGAATCCTTGGGCTGTCATCTTGTCGACATGCAGATGTCGGAATATGCTGACAACAACTCGGGATAAGATGAGAGCGGATTTGTGCGATATTGGACAGATAGGATCGTGATGTAGCGAGTACTGTTGAGGCGTAGAGAGGACACGCCATGAACAAGGGTTTCGTTGTGTGCGTATTGCTGGGCGGATGTACGTCGCTCGCATGTGCACAGGATTCGGGAAGCGCGGCCGCCAGCGGCAAGCGCTCGGGACTGGACTACGTCGGCGAAACGCCGGGCGGCCACGATATCGCCGTCTTCACGGGACAGCCGAGCCGCAGCCATGGCGCCGCCTGGCACGCACAGCCGCGCCGCACCTACGGCCGCCTGGACGACATCGGCGTGCACCCCGGCACGGGCGGCTTCACGCTGGGCCACCAGTACAACTTCGAATACCTCGCGCGCCCGGACGTCGGCGACCCCTTCCACGCCGGCACGGCCGGCAAGGCCAGCAATCTCGTCACGCAAAACGGCATGCCCGTCGACAGCGGCGTGCGCTACTACAACACCCAGTTCAAGCACCTGAGCACGGGCGCGTCGTACACCATCGACACGCTCGGCGGCGACCCGATGGCCGACCGCGCCTGGGGCATGACGATCGGCTTCGACTACGGTGCGCTGTCGCTGCGCGCGGCGCACCAGAACCGGCACGTGGCCCAGGTCCATTTGTACGACCTGGCCGGCAGCAACATGGATGCCAAGAATTCCCTGATCGCGGCCAACCTGCGCACGCGCTGGGGCACCGCCTATGCCGCGTATTCCGCCAACCGCGGCTGGGGCAGCTCGCCGTTGTACAACCCCGACAATCCGTACGGCGCGGGCGTAGCGAGCACGTCATCGACCGACAGCCGCGACACCCTCGTCGGCGTGGCCGTCCCGATGACGCGCTCGACGACCTTCCTCGCCTCGTTCATCCACAAGAACGACCGCGACCTGGCCAACCGCGACGCGAACCAGTTCGCGGTCGGCGCCAGCTACGTCGTCTCGCGCAGCACCGACTTCTACGCCGCGATCTCGCGCACCGTCAACACGAACGGCACCGGCATCCTGATCGGCGGCGCCGCTCGCCCGAGCGGCAGCTCGGCCGTGAACGTCGGCATGCGCCACGCGTTCTAGCGTTCCCACGAAGGTTCCCGTGCGTTGCGCCGTCGCGCGCCGAAAGCGGGTAGCCTGTCCTCATGACTTTTGCATTATTTTGGAGGCAACATGACTGGCACGAGCACTCTTGATCCGGATAACTTTCCGGAAGCACCCGACCGCAGCCTGGGCAAAGGCCACGGCGTCGATTCGCTCGGCCCGAGCGATATTTCGGACACGGGCAGCGACGTCGTCGGCGGCCCCGGCTTCGCCGCGAACCTGGACGACGACCAGAAACTCGACCTGGACACCGGCACGACGTCCGACAACGAAGCGAGCTACGCCCACGACAGCGCCGGCGCCGACATGGGCGACCCGAACTTCGAAGGCGACAGCGACTTCGGCGGTACGGGCGAGCGGGCGGCCGCGGGCCGCGACATCCTTGCGCGCGACGGCGCCGATATCGACACCGATCACATCGAATCGATTCCGAATTTGCCGCTGACCGATGAGGATGTCGATTTCCTCGGCAGCGAGCCGCCGAAAGGACCGGCGCCGGGCAAATAAACGCGATCGACCGCAAAGCAAAGGGCCGGATTTTTCCGGCCCTTCGTTTTAATGCGTCAACCTGTCACGCGTGCCACACCGTCCGCTGCCACGGCCGGCGTGTCAACGCCCATGCCGCCAGCAGCGCCCCGCCGAGCAGTACGGTCTTCGTGGACGCCGACCGCATCTCGAACGACGTGTACGGACTCCGCTCGACGACACGGTGCTCGCTGTTGTTGCGCTGCCGGAGCTCCTGCTCGGCGACCGGCGCGTACAGGCTGTCGCGGCGTGCGCTCGAGTTCGGGCGGTCAGATTGCTGCTGGTTGAACATCGTGCGGCTCATGAAGCGGTCCAGCGCGCGCGGCATCAGGTAGCCCGTGAGCGACGTCAGCCTGGAGTGGCCGCCCACGTACAGGTCGCGCTCCGGCACCTGGGCCGCGTGCAGGATGGCTTGTGCCACCAGCTCCGGCGCGTAGTTCGGCGGGGGCAGGTCGGGCTCGTGCTCCATGTAGCTCTTGGCGTGGTTCGGGAACGGCGTCGCGATCGCGGCCGGCTTGATGACGGTGAGCGAGATGCCGGCGTCTTCCTTGTCCAGCTCCATCCGTAGCGATTCCGTGAACGCCTTGATCGCATGCTTGGACGCGGAATAGGTGCCTTGTAGCGGCACCGCGCGGTCCGACACTTCGCTGCCCAGGTTGATGAGCGCCCCGCCGCCGCGGCCCTTCATGAGCTTGACGGCTTCCAGCGAGCCGTGCACGACGCCCCAGAAATTCGTCTGCATCACCTTGCGCATGTCTTCCAGCGCGATGTCCTCGTTGCGGCCGTAGACGCTGATGCCCGCGTTGTTGACCCACGTGTCGACGCGGCCGAAGCGTTCCATCGCCACCTGGCCGATGCGGGCCACGTCCGCCGGGTTGCCGACGTCCGCCGTGACGGCCGCGACGTCCATGCCGCGCTGGCGCATTTCGTGGGCGAGGGTGTCGAGGGCGTCGCCGTCGCGCGCGGCCAGCACGAGGTGCGCGCCGCCTTCGGCCGCCATGCGGGCGGTGACCAGGCCGATGCCGCTCGTCGCGCCCGTGATCACCATCACCTGTTCATCCAGTGTTTTCAGTTTGATCGACATGATGCCTCCTTACAGCGCCTGGCGCAGACGGTTGGACGACCAGATGCGGCTGGCTGGGCGGCCAGCCAGCTTCCACGCGGCGAACAGTGCGCCGGCACCCAGCAGCACACCCACCACCTTGCCCTTGCGTAGCGACAGCGCCGTGTACGGGGACGTCTCGACCACGTGCGCCGAGATGCCCTGGCGTTCGCGCAGCGCATGCTGCGGATCCGGTGCGTGCAGGGCGTCGCGGCGGTTCGGCGAGCTCGGGATGTCGGTCTGCTGCTGCCTGAACATCGTGGCGCGCATCACGCGGTCGAGCATGGACGGCATGGCGAAATTGCCGACGGAGAAGGCCTTGGCCGCGCCGCCGACGAACACGTCGCGCTTCGGATGCTGGGCCGCGTACAGGATGGATTTCGCGACCAGTTCCGGCGCGTAGACCGGCGGCGGCAGGGTCGGTTCCTTGTCCATGTAATTCTTTGCGTGGGCGACGAACATCGTGTCGATGGCGGCCGGCTTGATGAGCGTGACGGCGATCGGCGCCTTGTCCTTCTCCAGTTCGACGCGCAGCGAATCCGTGAACGCCTTGACGGCGTGCTTGGACGCGGCGTAGATGCCTTGCAGCGGGATCGAGACGTCGGACAGTTCGCTGCCGAGGTTGATGATGGCACCGCCGCCGCGCGTCTTCATGTGCTTGACGGCTTCCAGCGAGCCGTGGACGACGCCCCAATAGTTCGTGTCGAACAGGCGCTGCATGTCGTCCAGCGAGACGTCCTCGTTGCGGCCGAAGATCGAGATACCGGCGTTGTTGACCCAGGTGTCGATGCGGCCGAAGCGCTCCATCGCGGCCTGGCCGATGCGTTCCACGTCGGCCGGATTGCCGACGTCGGCGACGACCGTCGCGACCTGCGTGCCGGTACGGCGCAGCTCGCTCGCCAGCTGGTCGAGCGCATCGGCGCTGCGGGCTGCAAGGACCAGCTTGGCACATTGCTCGGCGGCCATGCGCGCCGTCGTGAGGCCGATGCCGCTCGTGGCGCCGGTGATGACCATCACCTGCTCGTTAATCTTGCGTAATTGCACTGACATGAATGCTCCTTCGCTCGGGTTGGAGAATCGCCGCCGCGGTGCGCGTCAAGCGGATCCGCGCGGCTCGGTGAGTACGGGTTCGTTGCTGAACACGACAATCGTAGCCGCACAGCGGATTTCAAGTCATTCTTTACAAGTTGGCGCTTTGTTCACGATTTACAAGGCTGGGATTCCTGGCGCAGCCAGTCGGCAACGGCCCGCACCGCTTCACCTGGCGGTGGATCGGCGCGCATGACCAGGTGGTAGGTATAACCGGGAATGGCCGGCCCGAACGGTTGCACGAGATAACCGGCCGCGAGTTCTTCGGCCACTAATGCCAGGCTCAGCAGGGCAACACCCTGGCCAGCGACGGCGGCCTGGATAGCATGCCCGTCGTCCGAATACCGGAGCTGTCCGCGCGACGGGTGCCATTCCAGTCCCGTGCGCGCGAACCACGTTTCCCACGTGGGATTGGCGGCGGACGCCTTCGTCCAGTCGAAGTGGATGAGTGGCACCGCGCGCAGGTCGGCGACCGCGTGGACGCCCAGCATCGGGTTGGCGACCGGTGCGTACGTGTCGGCAAACATGACCTCCGCCGCGAGACCCGGGTACGGGCCGCTGCCGTAGCGTACCGCGATGTCGACGCCATGCGTATCGAGGTCGACGGTGTCGTTGGACGCGTGCAATTGCAGGTCGATATCGGGATGCAATGCCTGGAACCGGCCCACCCGCGGCACCAGCCATTTCGCGGTGAACGCATGGGTTGCGGACACCGTGACCCGGTCTCTCCTGTTCGCCTGCGTGAGACGCGCCAGCACGGCTTCGATGGCATCGAAACTCTCCCGCAGCACCGGGTACAACTGGGCGCCCGCGTCCGTCAACGTGACTTGCCGGACCTGGCGCACGAACAGCTTCAGGCCCGTGTGGTCTTCGAGGACGCGGATGCGGTGGCTGATCGCCGTCGGTGTCACGGCAAGCTCATCGGCGGCGCGCTTGAAGCTGCCGTGCCGGGCCGCCGCCTCGAACGCGCGCAGCGACGAGAGGGGCGGTAGCCGGCGCGTCGTCCGTGGGGTCAATGGGTGAATTGAAGTCATCTGATGCCTGAGAAACCGTCGTTTGTCGCGAGACGCGCTGGCAACGATTATTCCACACACGGGTGAGTTGATCTCATCCGGTTCTTCTTTTCGAATTCAGGAGGCAACATGCTCGAACGCGTCATCACCCAGCCCGACCCGTATGAACCCTATCTGCTGTCGCAGGGCATCCGGTTCGGCGACCTGCTGTTCATTTCCGGCCAGGCCGGCGCCGGCGACGACGGACGCATCGTCGACGGCGGCTTCCTCGCCCAGGGCGAGCAGGCGTTTGCGAACCTGCGGCGCGCGCTGGAAGCGGGCGGGTCCAGCCTGCGCGACGTCATCAAGGTGACGATCTTCGTGACCGACATGGGTCATTTCCAGGACGTCGTCGCGCTGCGCCGTAAATTTTTCTCGGCACCGTATCCGGCCGATACGATCGCCGAAATCAGGGCGCTCTACGATCCGCGGGCGATGATCGAGATCGAGGCGATCGCGGCGGTGCGCCGGCAGGGAGACAGCGATGCGCGATAACGGTCACGTCGACACGCTCTTCGAACCGCTGGCCCTCGGTTCGCTGGTGCTGCCCAACCGCCTGGCCGTCGCGCCGATGACGCGCGTGAGTGCGACTGCCGACGGTCTGCCAACCGCGCAGATAGCCGACTATTACGCGCAGTTCGCGCAGGGCGGTTTCGGCCTCGTCATCACGGAAGGCGTGTACACGGACGACGCGTACGCGCAGGGATATCTCCACCAGCCGGGTCTCGCGAACGCGGTGCAGCGCGATGCGTGGCGGCCCATCGTCGAGCGCGTCCAGTCATGTGGCGCCCGTGTGATCGCGCAACTGATGCATGCCGGGGCACTGTCGCAGGGGAATCCATACCGGACAGGCACCGTCGGTCCGTCGGCCGTGCAGCCGAAGGGCAGGCAGATGACGTTCTACCGCGGCGCGGGCGAATACGCCGTACCTACCGCGATGACGCAGCACGACATCGACACGGCCGTAGCCGGCTTCGCGCAGGCGGCGGCCCGTGCACGCGAGGCGGGGTTCGACGGTATCGAGATCCATGGTGCGAATGGTTATTTGCTGGACCAGTTCCTGTCGGAAGGCATCAACCTGCGCGACGACCGCTACGGCGGCGGCATCGACGGCAGACTGCGCCTGCTCGTGGACGTGGTCGACGCGGTGCGGACCGCGGTGGGTGCGGACTATGTCGTCGGTGTGCGCCTGTCGCAGGCGAAGGTCAACGACTTCACGCATCGCTGGAGAGGAGAGGAGGAGGCGGCCACGATCTTCCGCACCGTCGGCGGACTGCACGTCGACTACGTGCACGTGACCGAGTACGAAGCGTGGCAGCCCGCGTTCGAGACAGGCCCGAGCCTGGCCGCGCTGGCGAAGCACCATGGCGGCAAGCCGGTACTGGCCAACGGCTCGCTGCACGATCCGGCGCGGGCGATGGGCATGGTCGAGCGGGGCGAGGCGGATGTGGTGTCGCTCGGCCGCGGTGCGCTCGCCCAGGCGGACTGGCCGCGGCGCGTCAGGACCGGCGTGCCGCTCGCCTCATTCGATCCGGCCATCCTGTCCCCGCTCGCGGATCTCGCGAACGCGGACCGGTGGCGCGAAGATCAGCGGCGGCCTGGCTGATAAATCTGGTCGAACAGTCCGCCGTCCGCGAAGTGCGTCTTCTGCGCCTTCGTCCAGCCGCCGGCCACCTCGTCGATCGTGAACAGTTTGATCGCCGGGAATTGCACGGCGTACTGTTTGGCATACGGCTCGACGACCGGGCGGTAGTAGTGCCTGGCGGCGATCTGCTGGCCTTCCGCGCTGTACAGGTATTTCAGGTACGCCTCGGCCACGGCGCGGGTGCCCCGCTTGTCGACCACCTTGTCGACGACGGCGACAGGCGGTTCCGCCAGGATGCTGACGGACGGCGCGACGACTTCGAACTTGCCGTTACCCAGTTCCTTCACGGCCAGCAGCGCTTCGTTTTCCCACGCGATCAGCACGTCACCGATACCGCGTTCCGTGAACGTGGTGGTGGCGCCGCGCGCGCCGGAGTCGAGCACCGGTACGTTCTTGAACAGCTTTGCCAGGTAGGCGCGTGCGGATGCTTCCGTCGCGCCCGGCTGGCGCAGCGCATAACCCCACGCCGCCAGGTAATTCCAGCGGGCGCCGCCCGACGTCTTCGGGTTCGGCGTGATGACCGACACGCCCGGCTTGGCGAGGTCGGCCCAGTCACGAATCCCTTTCGGGTTGCCCTTGCGGACCAGGAACACGATGGTCGAGGCGTAGGGCGTGCTGCGATGCTCCAGGCGCTGCTGCCAGTTGTGCGCGATAAGGCCGCGTTCGCTGATAGCATCGATGTCGTACGCGAGGGCCAGCGTGACGACGTCTGCCTGCAGTCCGTCGATCACGGCACGGGCCTGCTTGCCGGAGCCGCCATGCGACTGCTTGACCGTTACGTTGTCGCCCGTCTTGACCTTGTACTGGCGCGCGAACGCGGCATTGAGGTCCTGGTACAGCTCGCGCGTCGGGTCGTAGGACACGTTCAGCAGGGTAATGTCCGCCGCCTGTGCGATGGAAGTACCCAGCGAAGCGACCGCGACGAAAACAGAGACAAGAGCGGAGGCGACCTTTTTATTGAACATCGTTTTCTTTCGGTTGAGTGTCTGTAGGCAACACCGTAGGGTAGGTGCCTGCTCAGCGAAAGAAAACGAATGAAAACGATGAAGCTTATGAATTTAATGCGCTTTGGACAGGATGAGCAGCCAACGGCGCAGCAGCAGCACTTCCACGTGGCCCGGCTCGACGCCGGTATCGCACTCGATGATCGGGTTGACCGGGTAGAAGCGTTTGCGGAAGTCGCGCGTCACAAGGATCTCGCGGCGACCGAGGCGCACGAGGAAAGGCGTCGGAGCATATTCAAGGCCGAAGGAGCTGTTCAGAGTGGACATGACGATCCCTTTATCGAGTTAGGTTACGTTAGCGTTGGCAAGTTGTCTTGCTCGAGTAGGTACAGAATAGCACAACTACTGTATAAATCTACAGGTACTGTACAAAAAACCAGTTGTTGCATATTTGTGTGGCTTTTTCGCCAATACGCCCCATCTGGAGCGGTATGCTGAATACCGTTCCGTCACGCCTGCGGCGCTTCGTCGCCGCCCGCCTGTCGCCCGAAGGGCAGATGGGCCTGCACCTCACCGTCGGCCTCGCACTGCTGGTGCTGGCGGCCTGGATCTTCGGGGAGATCGCCGAGGACGTCGTCACCGGCGACACGATCACGCTCGTCGACGTCCAGCTCGCGCACTGGTTCCACGACCGCGCCACACAAGGCTTCACGCGGGCCATGCTGGTCGTCACGCACTGGAACGGCGTCGTCGGATCGAGCATCATGGCCGCGCTGCTGGCGCTGTGGTTCTGGCGCCGCCATGCGCATTACTGGCTGATCGTCTGCCTCGTCGCGGTGCCGGGCGGCATGCTGCTGAACGTCGCGTTGAAGCACGTGTTCCGGCGCACCCGCCCCAGCTTCGACGATCCGCTGCTGAGCCTGATGACGTACAGCTTCCCCAGCGGCCACACGGCGGCGGCCACCGTGTTCTACGGCCTGCTGGCGTGCTACCTCGTGCGCCGGGTGCGGACGTGGCGTGCGCGCGCGCTCGTCCTGCTCGGCGCCGTCCTGATGGTGATGCTCGTCGCGCTGTCGCGCATGTACCTGGGCGTGCATTACCTGTCCGACGTGCTGGCCGCGGCGGCGGAGGGCGCCGCCTGGCTCGCGATCTGCATCACGGCCGTGTCGACCCTGCACCGGCGCCGTCTGGCGCGCGGCGAAACGTCGTGGAGCGAGCGTGCCCATCGTGCGGATGCGGCGGAGGACCTGCAGTGAAGCCCGTGACCGTGATCGTCAACGCGGGCGCCGGTACCGGGCACGACGAAGCCGCGTGCGATGCGCTGCAAACGCAACTAACCGACGCAGGCCTGGACGCGGAGCTCGTGCGGGCAGACGGCGGCGACCGGATGATCAGCGCAGCCAGGAGCGCGCTGGCGCAGGGCGCACGCCTTGTCGTAGCCGGCGGCGGCGACGGCACGATCAATGCCGTGGCGTCCGTGATGGTCGACAGCGGCGTGCCGTTCGGCGTACTGCCGCTGGGCACGCTCAATCACTTCGCCAAGGACCTCGGCATTCCGCTCGACCTCGGCGCGGCCGTGCGCAACCTCGCGACGGGAAGGCCCGTGAACGTCGACGTGGGCGAGGTGAACGGCCGCATCTTCTTGAACAATAGCAGCCTCGGCCTGTACCCGGACATCGTGCGCGACCGCGAAAAGCAGCAGCGCCGCCTCGGCCGCGGCAAATGGCCGGCCGCCGCCTGGGCCGCGCTCGCGGCGCTGCGGCGCTATCCGTTCCTGTCGATGCGCCTCACCGTCAACGGCGAGCGGCTCGCGCGGCGTACGCCGTTCGTCTTTATCGGCAACAATGCCTACACGATGCAGGGCCTGGCGATCGGCGAGCGGGCGCGCCTCGACGAAGGCGTGCTGAGCCTGTACGTGGCGCAGCATCCGACGCGCCTGGGCCTGCTGCGCTTCGCGTTCGATGCGCTGGTCGGCCGCCTCGGGCAGGAGCGCGACTTCGACGTGCTGACGGCGCCGGCGTTCGACATCGACACGCACCGCCACCACCTGCTCGTGGCGACCGATGGCGAAGTGACGGAGATGCACCCGCCGTTACGCTACCGGATGCGGCCTGGCGCACTGACGGTACTCGTGCCGCCGGTAGAGAATGACGTCAATCAACCATAACGGAAAGGGGAACCCCATGCGCACACTCGTCCACCTGTCCGACCTGCACTTCGGCCGTGTCGACGCCATGCTGCTCGACCCGCTGCGCGAACTGGTCCACAAGCTGGCGCCCAACGTCGTCGTCGTCTCCGGCGACCTGACCCAGCGCGCCAAGAGCGAGCAGTTCGAGGAAGCGAAGGCCTGGCTCGACACGTTGCCGGGCCCGCAGATCATCGTGCCGGGCAACCACGACATTTCGCTGTACAACGTGTTCCGCCGCTTCCTGCTGCCGCTCGACCGCTACAAGCGCTACATCACAAACGACCTCGACCCCGTCTACATCGACGACGAGATCGCCGTGCTGGGCGTGAACACGGCTCGCTCGCTCACGTTCAAGGACGGACGCGTCAACAAGGAGCAAGTGGAAAAGATCCGCGCGACCCTGTCCGGGCTGCCGAAGGAGGTTACGCGCGTCGTCGTCACGCACCACCCGTTCGACCTGCCGAAAGGGGCGGAAGAGGACGACCTCGTCGACCGCGCGAACATGGCGATGGACGTGTTCGCCGAACTGGGCATCGACCTGTTGATGGCGGGCCACCTGCACATGAGCCACGCGGGCAACACGCAGGCGCGCTACAAGATCAGCGAATACGCCGCGCTCGTCGTGCAGGCCGGCACGGCGACGTCCACGCGCGGGCGGGGCGAAGTGAATTCGTTCAACGTGATCCGCATCGAGCCCCAGCGCATCGAGGTCGACCGCTATGGCTGGGACAGCGTGCACAACCAGTTCCAGGTGCTGAACACGGAGAAGTTCATGCGCAGCGGAAACGTCTGGACGGAAGTGCCGGATGGGATGATGGCGGCCGGGATCTGACGCTCTGCGTCGTCCCCGCGAAAGCGGGGAACCATGCTGAGCTGCAGAATTCCGTACTTCGGAAGCGTCGAGGTGGGACTCGAGTCCGACTTCGGAAACTCAGTATGGGTTCCCGCCTTTGCGGGAACGACGGTGTTCGTCAGATCCAGTACTCCCCAAGCCGCGCCATCCACTCCTTGATCCGGTCGGACCACGGCCGGTGCCGCCACCGCTCCAGCGTGACCTCCTTCGAGTCGCGCAGATCCTCGTTGAACGCGCTCTCCATCGCCGCGCCGAACGCGGGGTCGATGACGACCACGTTCAACTCGTAGTTGTGGATGAAGCTGCGCCGGTCGATGTTGGCCGAGCCGATCGTCGACCAGACGCCGTCGATCACTGCCGTCTTTGCGTGCAGCACGGCGATCTGCAGCTCGAAGATACGCACGCCACCGGCCAGCAACTGGTCGTAGAAGCCCTGGCCGGCGTAGCGGATCAGGCTGTGGTCCGACACGCCCGGCAGCACGAGCCGCACGTCCACGCCGCGTTTCGCCGCGGCGATGAGCGCGTCGACGATCTGCTGGTCGGGCACGAAATAGGCCGACGTGATGTGGATCGATTTCTTCGCCTCGCTAATCGCGATGACGAGGGCCTTGTAGATGTCCGACTCGTGGTCCGGGTCGGACGCGAGCACGCGGATGATCTTGTCGCCGGCCGGCGTCAGCGTCGGAAAATATTCGGCCTGCGGCAGCTCGCCGCCTTCCTGCTGCACCCACAGGTTCACGAACGACCACTGCAGCGGCGCGACGGCCGGGCCTTCGATCTTGACGTGGGTATCGCGCCAGCCGACCTTGTCGCCGTCGACCTGGCCCGGCTTCTGGCGCGAGCGGAACAGCGAGCTGTTCGCATACGTGCTGCTGATGTTGATGCCGCCCGTGAACGCGACCTTGCCGTCGACGACCATCAGCTTGCGGTGGTTGCGGTTGTTCAGCTCCCACTTGCCGCGCGCCTTGGCGGGATTGACCGGGTTGAAGACCAGCACGCGGATACCGGCCTGGCGCATGCGATCAAAAAAGGCGGCCGGCGTCGCAAGGGCGCCGACGGCGTCGACCATCACGTTTACGACCACACCCTGGCGCTGCTTCTCGATCAGCAGGTCGGCGAATTCGATCCCGACGGGGTCCTGGTCGAAGATATAGGTTTCGAGATTGATGGAACTGGTGGCGGCGCGCGCGGCGGCCATCATTTCGCGCATCGTCGCGGGGCCGTCGAACAGCAGCGTGACCTTGTTGCCCGCGATGAGGGGCACGCCCGTCGCCTGTTCTTCCAGCGCCGCCAAGGCCTTCAGGTTGCCGCTCGCATTGGCCCAGCGCCGCGCGGCGAGGGCGGATGCCTGCTTCGGCGGCAGGGCCCCCTTCGTCGTCGCGATCGTGGGCACAGCCTTCGCGGGCGCTTCGGGTTCGACATCCGGCAGCGACTTGCACGCGACGACGCCGCAACTGAGGCACAGGGCCAGCAGCCAGGCGAACGGGGAGCAATAACGTGCAAAGCGCTGTCGGAATCTCATTTGAAACCTCTCGGGTTGGCAACCGCGGCCTCGTCGAGGTCGCGCGGTCCGATGAAAAAGTCGAGCGGCGCCGCGCGCAGGCGGCGGCCCAGCGCGCGCAGCAGGAGGAAGCCATGACGGAAACGCACCTTGCGCGCCCGCAGCGCCACCCACAGCGCGAGGCCGAAGCTCACCAGCAAGTTGACCATGCCGATGAGGGCGATGCCGAGGAACGTAATGGCGATCGTGTCCGGGTCGAGCTGCTGGCCGAGGCCGACGAAGCCGATGGCGAAATTCGCGGACGAAAAGGTCACGTGGCGCACATCGAGCGGCAGGCCGAGGAGGTAGCCGACGGTGCCCGTGATCCCCATCAGCACGCCGAACACGAAGTTGCCCATCAGGCCGCCGAGGTTGTCCTCGACGTAGCGGGCGAAGCGGGCGCGCCGCGCCTCGCCGAGCAGCCGGCGCAGCCAGCGCAGCTGCTGCACGCGCTGGCCCATGCGCGTGTACATGGCCTTGTTGTCGTAGTAGCCGGACACGAGCCCCGACACGAACAGCCACACGCCCGCGATCGCCGCATGCAGCAGCGCGAGCGAATGCCACGGGTGGCTGTCTTCGATCAGGTGTTCGGCCTTGACCGGGTTCACGAGATGCGTGCCGAAGATCCAGTACCAGGCGAGGGCGATCGCCCACGCGACCGGGATCACGGTCGCGAGGTTGCCGAGCACGGCGACGATCTGCGTCCGGAACACTTTATTCACCAGGGCCGCCATGCTGTCCACATCGACCTGGCGCCGGCTCGAGCCCGGTCGGCCGCCGCCGCGCTGCGCGGTGTCGTGCAGGGCGGAGGCGATGCGCGCGGCCGTCATCGCCGGCTGCTTGGTCGCGATCGTAAAATGCAGCACATGCACGAGCATGAAGCCGGCCGCGTAGTTGAGGCTGTAGAGCAGGGCTTCGATCAGCGGGGCGCGGTGCTGGTACGAGATCAGGATCTTGATGAGCGCCATGACGCCGATGATGATGCCGGCCCCGGCCGACGACGCGAACATGCCGCGCAGGTCCGCGCGCCGTTCGGCGATGTAGTGCTCGCCCGTGCGGCTCGCGTTTTCCGTCACGTTGCGGGCCAGCAGGTCGATGTTGTCGCGCAGCAGGCCGCGCACCTCGTACTTGGTGTTGTGCGCTTCCGCGAGTTCCTGCGCGAGGTCGACGGCCGCCGCGCGGCGCAGGCTCGTCGGCGGTTCGGTCGGCGGCGTCGCCTCGTTCGCGAGCGTCTCCACGTCCACGGTCGGTGCGGACGGCAGCTCGCCGCTCGTGTCGACGAGGAACAGCAGCTTTCTCAGGCGGTCGATGCTCTGCGTCAGTGCCACCAGCAGATAGGTGAGCGCGACGCTCGTGCCGGAGGCGAGGGCGCCGCGGCGGATCTTCAACACCACGTCTTCGCACTGGTCGAGCATGACGAGCAGATGGCGCGCATCTTCCATCGTGTCGACCTCGCCGGCCATCAGGCGGCCGTAGTCGTCGAGGTATTTGTTCGCCTCGATGTTCTGCATGAGGAAGGGCGAGTCGACTTCCTCGATTTCCATGTGCGCGTGGATCAGACGCGGTTCCAGGCCCAGCGCGCAGACGCGGCACGACAGGGTCCGGATCGCATCCAGCAGGCCCGCCAGCACAACCTTGCGCGCACGCGAGGACTCGGCGGATTCGTCGGCTGCATCCTCTGGCGGCGCGGCGTTCGCGACCACGTCGAACAATTCAAGCCAGTCTGCGTTCGGCACGGCGCGGATCCACTGGTAATCGTCCTCGCGGCACAGCACGCGGTCGAGCGTGTCGGACAGGTACAGGTCGTCCAGAGCGGGCGGCAGGATGCGGTAGGCGATGCGCTTCTTGAGTTCCGTAAAAAAGCCGTCGTTCGACAGGATGCCGACATCGGAATACAGGCTCGTGTGGCGGCGCGTTTCGAGCAGGCGGGTCAGGTAGCGGCGCAGCGTCCAGGCCTGGCCGGGATGACCCTTCAGCAGCTGGGTCAGCGTGCGCACCTGGGCGCGCGCGTAGTCGTGGTCGCTTGCGCGGCGCGGACGCAACCGGTCGACCAGGTCGACCAGCAGGTCGATGCGGTCGCTGTCCGGGTCAAGAAGTTCGAGGATCGAGAGCATGGGGATATTCGCAGCTTGGAAAGGACAGTGTATGCGTGGATACCCGGCGGTCACTGTACGCTGACGAACCGAGCGGGCAGGCCTGCGTTACACTTGATGGGTTATGTCATCACTGGGGAAGAGCATGTACCTGACTTACTATAACGGCCAATGGGCCGAAGGGAATACGCCGTTGTTCGGCGCCATGGACCATAGCGTCTGGCTGGGTTCGTCCGTCTTCGACGGCGCGCGGGCGCTGCGCGGCCATCTGCCGGACCTGCGTCCGCACCTGGAGCGCGTGATCGCATCGGCAGACAAGCTGGGTCTGCAGTGCCCGTTGAACGTGGATGAAATGGAAGCGCTCGTGCGTGAAGGCGTCGCGCGCTTTCCGGCCGACGCGGAGCTGTACATTCGTCCCCTTGTGTTCGCTTCGGAAGGTTTCCTGATCCCGACGCCGGAAGCGGCCGCGTTCGCGCTGACCCTGTTCGACGCGCCGCTGCCGCCATTCTCCGGCTTCTCGGCCTGTCTGTCGGCGCTGCGCCGTCCCGAGCCGACGATGGCGCCGACGGATGCCAAGGCGTCCGCACTGTACGCCAACACGGCCAGGGCGCTGCGCGAGGCAAAGGCACGCGGGTTCGACAACGCCGTCCTGCTGGACGCGGCCGGGAACGTGGCCGAGTTCGCGACGTCAAACCTGTTCCTCGTCACGAGCGACGGCGAAGTCGTCACGCCCGCGCTGAACGGCACCTTCCTGGCCGGCATCACCCGCGCCCGCGTGATTGCGCTGCTGCTTGATGCCGGCGTGAAGGTCGTCGAGCGCACGGTGAAGCCGGAAGAACTCGACACGGCCCGCGAAATCTTCAACACCGGCAACTACGGCAAGGTCGCACCGTGCACGCGCTACGAATCGCGCGAACTGCCTGCCGGCCCGGTCGCGAAACAGGCGCGCGACCTCTATCTCGCCTTCACCGAGACCACCTGAGCGACTGACGAAAAAAAAGCCAGGCACGCGGCCTGGCTCGACAATCCCGGTGGGGTCAAGCGCTGCTACTTTGCTCGCGGGATGGGGATCGGACGGATGGTGCCGCAATCGGCCGACAGCCACTTGCCGGTGACATCCATGTCCACAGTCTGGTTGCGCCCCTGTTCTTCGCTCCGGATCTTCATGCTGGCGCGGTAGCTCGTGTCGTTGTCGGCAACCAGGTCGCCTTCGCCGCTCACCTTCGGCTTCGTGCAGGTGAACGCGATGTGGCCGCGGGTCGCCGATTGCTGCGTGAACGACTGCTTGCAATCGCCTTGCTGGACGGGGAATTCCTTGCGCTCCGCCATCTCGCGCGTCATGCACAGCTTGGTCTGCAGGGCGCCGTTCGTCCCGACGTCGAGCTGTACGCCGTTCTGCTGCATGATCTTCTGCATCTGCTGACGCTGCTCGGGCGACATGTTAGCCATGTGCTGCTGCACGGCGGACATCGCCTGCGACACTTGCGGGTCGCTCGACGTCATCGTGTTCGACAACGACCACAGGCCGGGTTTCAGCGTCTGGGCGCCGGCCGGGAGCGCAGCGCACGCGCACGCGAGCAGGAGCGCGGATGCAATGGATTTGTTCATCGTTATGTCTTCCTTTCAAAATCAGGATGCTTCGCCGTGCCGCCCCAGTACCTTGCGCTCCAGGTACATGAGCAGCAGGACCGTCTTGGCATCGACGATGTCGCCCGTCTCGACCATCGCGAGGGCGTCGTCGAAATCCAGTTCGACGACCTCGATGTCTTCGCCTTCCCCGGCGTTGCCGCCGCCGTCGTCGCAGCGCCGCGCGCGATCATACTCCGCGACGAACAGATGGATGCGTTCCGTCGTCGAACCCGGGCTGACGTACAGCTGCAGCGCGGGCTGCACATGCTCGATGGCGTAGCCGGTTTCTTCGCGCGCTTCGGCTTTCGCGCGTTCGGCCGGGTCGGCGCCGTCCAGCATGCCGGCCGCCGCTTCGAGCAGGTAGCCATCGTGGCCGGCGAGGCGGGCGCCGAGGCGGAACTGGCGTGTCAGCACCACCGACCGGTGGGCGCGGTTGTACAGCAGAACGGCGGCGCCGTCCGCGCAGTCGTAGACTTCGCGCGACTGGACCTGCAGCTCGCCGTCCTGGCGCCGCTGGGCGTAGGTGACGTTCTTGAGGGGCAGATAATGGTCCGAGAGGATCTCCTCGCGGACGATGCGCACGGTGTCGCGGGTCATGGCATCTCCTGTGGTTGGCCTTGCCCGAGGATACACCGTGCGCGTGGGAATGGGCGCGCATCGGCGCGCCGTCGGGATCAGCCTTGCCGGGCCGGTTCGCTCACGTAAATCTCGACGCGGCGGTTGCGCGCGCGGCCGGCCGGATCGTCGTTGTTGGCGATCGGTTCGCGCGCGGCGCGGCCTTCGACCGTGATGCGGGCCGGATTGATGCCGCGCGCCGTCAGATAGTCGCGCGTGTGCGCGGCGCGGTCCAGCGACAGCGGCTGGTTGATCTGGTCGCTGCCCGTGTTGTCCGTGTGGCCGATGATGGTCACGTTGGTCGCCGGGTTCTCGTTCAGCGTCTGCGCGAAACGGTCGAGGATCGGGCGGAAGTTCGACTTGATGTCGGAGCGGTTCGTGTCGAACGACACGTCGCTCGGGATCTCGAGTTTCAGGCGGTTGTCGGACGTCTGCGAGACCTGCACGCCGGTGCCGCGCGTGGCCTGTTCCATCTGCTGGCGCTGCTGTTCCATATGGCGCGACCAGACGTTGCCGACGACGGCGCCCGCTGCCGCGCCCAGCACCGCGCCGCGGGTGGCCCGGCCGGAACCGCCGCCGCCCGTCGAGGCGCCGAGAATCGCGCCGAGACCGGCACCGACGCCGGCGCCGGTGGCGGTACCGCGCTGGGTCTGGCTCATGTCGGCGCAGCCGGTGGCGGCCACGGCGAAGGCGGTGGCGCACAGGGTGGAACGGATCAGGGTTGTTTTCATGGTGGTCTCCTTGCAAAAAAATATCCGTTTCGTAGTCGCACCCGCAGCAGAGGGCACGACCGCGAAACGGATCGGTCAGGTCCGCAGTTCACTGCGGTTCGGCACGACGTTGCGTGCCGCTATGATACTGCTATATGCCTCGGCCACTGATCAGGCGCACCAGGATCATGATGACGGCGACGACCAGCAGGATATGGATGAAACCGCCGACGGTGTAGGAAGTTACCAGACCGAGCAGCCACAGAATGATGAGAATGACGGCAATTGTGTAGAGCATGATAGTGTCCTCATGGTTGACCGGCGTTGCTGTGCCGTGAATCCAGTATCGAACTAACAAGCTTTACATTCCGTACGATGCCGTACATTACATCGCGTTTTTTTGTTCCTCGTGCAAGCCCGGGACCCAGCCCATGAAGCCCATCAGGCCAAGCACGCCGATGAGGCAGGTCAGCAGGCCGCCCGTGATCAGGAAAAAGACGTCCTGGGCCGCCATGTCGGCCGTCGTGGCCTGCGGTGCCGGACCTGCGCTGGCGAGGCCGAAGCCCGTCAGGAGAAGTCCCCAGAGAATGATGCCGATCCATGCCACGCTGTTCATGTCGCGTCCTTTCGCTTGAGTGATCTCTGCCGTATGAAGCCGATACTGATGCGCTGAAGCAAACTCATCAGTGCGCCAACGCACATTGCGAAAAAGAAAACTTAGTGAGCGATCGTACAAGGCGCAAACGCTTGCGCGCCTGTCTCCAACATAGCACGCAACTGAACAAAAAAAAACCGGGGCCGAAGCCCCGGTTGGCCGGTTCACCCGCGTTCCCTCAGGCCGAGCGCAGCGAGCCTTTCACGATGCGCACGCGGTCGCCCGTACGCCACGGCGGCGCGCTGTGCTGGTGGAACGTGCGCAGCGTGCCGTCGTCGAGACGGACACGGATCTCGTAGCTGACGTCGGCCTTCATATTGCCTTCGACCTGGTTGCCCACGACGGCACCGCCGACCGCGCCGGCGACGGTAGCCAGTTGCCGGCCGTGACCGCTGCCGACCTGGTTGCCCAGCAACCCGCCGAGGATGGCGCCGCCCGCCGCCCCCACGCCGCTGCCCTGGGCGCGCGTCTTGATCTGGCGGATCGATTCGATGTTGCCGCAGTTATTGCACCAGTTGCTGCCGGTGTCGTTGGAGGCGACCTTGGTCGACTTGCGGACGACCTTCGGTGCCGGTGCCGGTTCGGCTGCGGCGCGCTCGGCCGGCGCGTATTGCGGGGCCGGGGCGGGCGCGTAGTCGGCGCCGGCGCTCGTCGATCCCTGGCTGCCGCCGTAGCCGTACGCGGTGTCCGGTGCCGCATAGGTCTGCGCAGCGGCCGGGGCAGGGTAGGTGGGCTGTACGGGCGTCTGCACCGGATAGGCGGGCTGCGCCTGGCTCGCGAGCGGCGCGGCGGGTGCCACATAGCCCGGCTGGCCCGGCTGTTGTATGCCGGCCGACAGGGCCGCGCGGTCGGCGTCGCTCAGCTGGCCGCGGTTGCCACCGGTCGACGTCGGCAGCCAGCCCATGATGGCCGCCGTGCCGATCGCACAGAACAGGATGACTGCAATCGCGGCCGCAATCAGGAGTGGGTGTTGCCTGGCCCGTGCGGGCGGGGTGGGATGCGTGTCCATGGCTTTCCTTTCGGGTGTCGGTGGGGACGAGGCGTCGTCGAAAGCCTCGAGTCCGGTACGTTTTCATTGTCCCTTGCAACAACACCCTATTCCGTGCGTCACCGTACATACTTGCCCCAGCACGGCCGTTACGCTGACTAAAAGTTGTTTGCAAATGTTTCCGGATGGTGTAAAGACGCCGTTCCGAATCTCCCAAACGAGTGAACCGATGAAGTCCAACCGCGAGGGTCCGATGAATTCAGCCGTCCCACCTGTGGTCGCCGAGCACAATGCCAACCTGCTGCTGGCTGCGCTGCCGCCGCAGGAGCTGGCACGGATGCTGCCGGCGCTCGACCAGGTCAAGGTGGACGTCGGCGCCGTGCTGTGCGAGCCGGGCGACACCATCCGCCACATCTATTTTCCGCACGACTGCCTGATCTCGATGATGGCCGTGGCCGAAGGCCGCATGACGCTCGAGGTGGGCCTCGTGGGCCGCGAAGGCATGCTGGGTGCCACCGTCGCGCTCGGCCACGAGACGACGCAGGTGCGCGCCGTCGTGCAGCGCGCGGGCAGCGCCAGCCGCATCGACGCCGACCGCCTGCGCACCGAATTCGCCCGCAACCCGGCCCTGCAGCGCGTGCTGTACCGCTACACGGATGTTCTGCTGGCCCAGGCCATCCAGATCGCCGTCTGCAGCCGCTACCACGTGCTGGAGGCGCGTCTCGCGCGCTCGCTGCTCGTCACGCGCGACCGCCTGCAATCCGACAAATTCCACCTCACCCACGAATTCCTGGCCCACGCGCTGGGCGTGCGCCGCGTGGGCGTCACCAAGGCCGCCAGCGCGTTGCAGCAGCAGGGGCTCATCAACTACAGCCGCGGCAATATCGAGATCCTCGATCCGGCACGTCTCGCTGCAGCCGCCTGCACCTGCTACGAGATCGTGCGCGAAGCGGGTGCCGGCGTCGGCGCGCCCGTGCTGGTCTGATCCTCGTCGATCCATATGAAAACGCCCCGGCATGCGGGGCGTTTTCATTCGGGTGTGAAACGCGATCAGTGCGTCGTCTTCACCTGGTTGCCGATCACGCCGCCCACGGCTGCGCCACCGACGGTACCGACAGCGCTGCCGCCCGTCAGGGCGCCGCCGACCACTGCGCCGGCGCCGGCGCCGATGGCGGTGTTACGGTCCTGCTTCGACATGCCGGCGCAGCCGGTCAGGCCCAGGGCCACGGTTGCCAGCGTTGCGGTCGCGATGATGTGCTTGATGGTTTTCATGTTGATCTCCTTAAGGTGGGTTGCTTGCTCACTTCAGGCGCAGCTCATTCCTGACCGATCTGACGCCCCTCACGGTGCGCGCGGCCGCGGCGGCCGCCGCCACGTCGTCCGCGGAGCTCACGAATCCGCTCAGCCGGACGACCCCCTGGTCCGTATCGACGTCGATCTCGCCTACCTTCAGGCTGGCATCGCCGAGGAGGGCGGCCTTCACGCCGGCCGTGATGCCGGCGTCATCGGTTTGCCCTACGACAGCCTTCGGGCTGTCCGTTGCGCATCCCGTGATCCCGCACAGGGCCAGAGCCGCCAGCAGTGCCGATGTCGATAGTGCCGCCGGGGTCCTGCCTGTACTGAATCGTTTCATGCCTTCTGCGCTTCCTCGCGATGCCGGCCTGCTGTTCGGGAACGGCGCCGGCCTTACCATGACTCCAGATTACATGTGCATCGCATAGCGGTCTGTACGACAAATAACACTGTGACATCACAGCATCAGCGTTTCGCGCTCTTGCCCGGCGGCGGCGCAACAGGCTTCGCACCCGCCTTCGCCAGCAGCGCGTTGCAAGGGCTGTCCTTGCCCGGTCCCGTGTTGATCAGCGGGAGCAGGGCGGCGGCCGGTGCCGCGACGACGGCCAGCGCGGCCGCGGCGCCGCCTTTCAGCGCCAGCACCTTCTTGTCGAGCGACAGGTCCGGATTCTTGAAGGTACCCCGCACGTAGAACGGCGTGCGCAACGTGAACAGGCGCAGCCCTTTGGTCTCCGGTTTGATGCGCAGATCCATCTGCTCGGTCGACATGTTCACCCAGCCATTGATGTCGACGATGGCTTCGTCCGTGTCGAGCACGAATGTGCGCGTGCGGGCCACGCCATCCGTCACGGCCAGGTCGGCGGCGAGGCAGTTCAGCTGGACTTGCTTGTCGCCGAACAGTTTCGTGATGATGATGTTGCCGACGTTCAGGCCGGCCTCTTCGAGCAACAGCTTGCTGACGACGCCCTGGCTGACGAGACCCTTCACTTCGCCATTCGCATCGGCCAGCATCGCGCCGACGGAGTCGCCCGTCGCCGACAGCTTCGCTTCGCCATAGATCGAGCCGACGGTCGCCTGCATCTTTTCGATTTGCGGGAACAATTCCTTGATGTGGATGTCACGCGCCTTGACGTCGGCCGTGGCCTTGATCGGGTTGCTGGCGTTGCTGCCGTCCAGCTTGATGTTCGAGTTGACGTTGCCGCCGGCCATGACGAAATTCAGTGGCTCCAGGGTCAGCACACCGTTGTTCATCACGACATGGCTTTGCAGCTTGCTGATGGGGAGGTCCTTGTCCTTGACGATGCGGTCCGCGGTGAAGCGCACGTCGGCGTCCAGCACCTTCCAGCGCTCCGTATGAAATTTCTCGACGGGCAGGGCCTTGTTTTCCGGCTGCACGGCCTCGACGCCCCGTGCGCGCTTGCTCGCGTTGGAATCGGCGCCGATCAGCGGGCCGAGGTCGGCGAAGCGCAGCTGGTGCGACACGACGTTGCCGGTCAGCTTGTTGCGGGGCTTGCCGGTCGCGAATTCAAAGCGGCCCGCGATGTCGGACTGGCCCACCTTGCCCTTGAACTTGTCGTACACCCAGCGGCTCTTGTTCTCGCCCACTTCTCCCGTCAGGTGGCCCTGGGTCGAGAACGCGGGCGTCTCGGGCAGCAGCACGCCCGTGAACGGATACAGCCGCGCCATCGACGGCGCCGCCAGCGTCAGTTTCACATCGATGCCCGCGAGGTGGGCGGGGCGCGTGACCGTTCCTTCGACGGCGACGCGCGTATTGGCCGAATGCACGTCGGCCTGGACGGGGAACGGTTCGTCCTGGTCGCGCAGCGACAGCACGGAACCCGTCTTGCCGCCGCCGCCCACCGGCGCGCCGTTGTACTCGCCGCGCAGCTTGAAGGCGATGCCATAGGTCGGGTCGTTCGCGATCGTGTCGATGTCGGCGGTGACGTCGGCCTTGGTGACGGCGTCGATCACGTGAATCGTCCCCTTGTTCAGCACCACGCGTTCGAGGTCGAGGGTCCACTTCGATTTCTTTTGCTCGTGCTTGTAGACCCAGTTGTAGTGCGTGGCGTCGGTGCGCAGCAGCTCGGCCTGCGGGCCGTCGAAGCGCAGCACGGGCACGTGGATGCGGTGGCCGAGCAGGGCGAACGGATCGAGCGAGAACGAGAACTGGCGCACGCTGGCCATGTCGCGCTGGGGCAGGCCTTCCGGGTTGCCCACGTGGACGTCGTCCGCGTACAGGTGCGGCCACGGGATGTAGTCGCGCCACGTCCGCTGGCCTTTCGGTATGCTTTTCGACGGCTGCTCCCAATGCACGGCGAGATTGCCTCGGATGGCGAACGGGCGCTCGATCGCGTCGCTGACCTTGTCGTTGAGCCAGGGCTTCACGCGGTTCCAGTCGAACGTGAGCAGGATGATGATGGCGATGACGGGAATCGCCACCAGCACGCCGAGGATGCCGAGCGTGATCTTCACCGGGCGCGACATGCGCGCGCCCTGCCTGGGCTGTTGGGTGGGCTGGGCTGTCATGGCCTTCCTTCTGGTGGGATGGGTTGAACGCAGATTAACGTAAAGGTCCGGGCGTCAATGTGCGGTGCCGCACCGTAGCCCGGCCGTAGAGAGGCCAAGGCGGTGTCTATGTGCGCCAGCGAACCGATCTGGTCTGGTGCGAGGGTTATAACGTTACCAACACAATTTAAAAACAGGAGTCGCAAGATGGATACGAAATCGATGAACCTGCTGATGCGGGTCGGCGCAGCCGCCGCGGTACTTTCGCTGGCCGCCTGCGCCAGCCCGGAAAAGACCCCGGCCACGGCTGCCGTCGCGGTTTCGCACAATGCCGTCGAAAACGCCGTCACGGCGGGCGCGCCCGAGCTGGCGCCGGCCGAGATCTCGGCCGCGCGCGACAAGATGATGCGCGCCAACCAGGCGCTCGCCGCGAAGGATTACAAGACGGCGCGCGAACTGGCGGTCCAGGCCCAGGCCGACGCCAAGCTCGCGCAGAGCAAGGCCAATTCCGCCAAGGCCACGGCCGCCGCCGACGCGCTCAACGAGGACCTGCGCGTGCTGCGCCAGGAAGTCGACCGCGCCAATTCCGACCAGCAGCAGTAACGCCCAATAACAAGAACTGGAGAAAGGAAGCATCATGAAAATGAATTTCCTGAAGGCCATGGTATTCGCCGGCGCCGTCGCGCTGGCCGGCTGCAGCACCGTCCCGACCACCACGCCGACCCTGGACGAGGCACGCGCCGACTTCGTCGCGGCCAACAACAACCCGCAGGTCGCGACGTACGCGCAGATGGAATTCAAGCAGGCCGGCGAAGCGCTCGACCGCGCGAACCAGGCGGCCGCCCAGCGCGAAAGCCTGGACACGATCGACCGCCTGGCCTATGTCGCGAAGCAAAAGATCGCCACCGCCCAGGAAGTGGCGAAGGCGAAGGCTGCCGAGGCCGAGGTCGCCAATGCGGGCCGCGAACGCGACCGCGTCCAGCTGGAAGCGCGCACCGCCGAAGCCGACCGCGCCAAGCGCGATGCCGCCGCCGCCCAGGCGCAGGCCGCTGCCGCCCAGGCGCAGGCCCAGGACGCGCAAGCCCAGGCCGCCGCGGCCCAGCAGCAGGCTGCCCAGCAGGCCGATCGCGCAGCGCGCCTGGAAGCCCTCCTCGTCGAACTGCATGCGCAGAAGACGGAGCGCGGCATGGTCGTCACCATCGGCGACGTGCTGTTCGCCACCGACCGCGCGGAACTGAACGCGAACGGCATGGCGACCGTGAAAAAACTGGCCGAGATCATGACGCAGAACCCCGACCGCACGGTCATGGTCGAAGGATTTACCGACAGCACGGGCTCCGCGGCCCACAACAAGGACCTGTCCGAGCGCCGCGCGGCGTCCGTGGCCCAGGCCCTCGTCGGCCTCGGCGTGCCGCGCGAACGCATCGGCATGCGCGGCTATGGCGAGGCGTTCCCGGTCGCATCGAACGACACGGCCTCGAACCGCCAGCTGAACCGCCGCGTGGAGATCGTGCTGTCGAACGCCGGCGCACCGATCCCGCCGCGAGCGGCACAGCGCTGATATTTTAAGACCCCACTGAAAGAGGAAGATTCATGGAACAGAACGCATCCAACCTGGCGCACGGCTTCGACATCGCGGAAATCCGCCGCGCGGCCGCGAATCTCGAAGACGGCGCCGTGACCGAGGGCTACGCGGCCGACCGCGAAGCCGTCATCGCCATGCTCAACGCCGCACTGGCGACGGAACTGCTGTGCGTGCTGCGCTACAAGCGCCACTACTACACGGTCAGCGGCCCGAACACGGGCCACATCAAGGCCGAGTTCCTCGAGCATGCGCAGCAGGAGCAGGACCACGCCGACCGCATCGCCGAGCGCATCGTCCAGCTGAACGGTTCGCCGAACTTCAACCCGGCCACGCTGACCCAGCGCAGCCATGCGGAGTACGACGAGTCGGAAGACGTGCAAGCCATGATCCGCGCCGACCTGATCGCCGAGCGCGTGGCGATCGAATCCTACCGCCAGATGATTCAAGCCATCGGCGACAAGGATCCGACCACCAAGATCATGCTGACCGAGATCCTGGCCACCGAGGAAGAGCACGCCGACGACATGCGTGACCTGCTGGCCTGAACCTTTACCCACCACTACCTACAACAAGGAGTACATCATGTTAGAGTCCATCCGCGCCAACGCCAACGCTTCCCAACTGAACGGCGCAGCGAACAATGCTTCCGGCGACGTAAAAGCGCTCGTCAAGGACGCACAGTCGCTGCTGAGCGCCGCCGCTTCCCTCACCGGCAACAAGGCCGACGAACTGCGCGAGCGCGGCATGGAACTGCTCGACCAGGCGTTGGGCAAGGCCGGCAAGTATCAGGATCAAGCCCTCGTCAAGAGCAAGGAACTGGCGCGCGCAACCGATGTCTACGTGAAGGACAACCCATGGCGCACCGTGGCCGTGGCAGCCGGTGTCGGCCTGCTGCTGGGTGTCATTCTGGGCCGCAAATAATTCCGGTCGGGGGCAGCCATGGATAACAATGAAACCGTCGTGCATAGCCCCGGCCTCATGGGTGGGATCACGGGCCTGGCCAAGAACCTGTTCGGGCTCGTGGTGTCGCGCGTGGAACTTGCCGCGCTCGAACTGTCGGAAGTGCGCAACCACGTGATCGAACTGGTGGTCATCTTCGCGATGGCCGCCCTGGCCACGTGGTTCGCACTGGCCTACGGCACCGCGACGATCGTGGCCCTGGCCTGGGACGAAATGGGCTGGAAGATCCTGCTCGTCATGTTCGTCGTGTTCGCCGTCATCACCCTGATCCTCGTGATGAAGGGACTCTCGCTGCTCAAACAGGGCAAGCTGGCGTTCCCCGAGACCATGAAGGAATTGCGCAACGACCGCGACATGCTGTTGTAACCGGAGGAACGAGCTATGGAAAAAACGATCGGCCATCACACGCATGGCTCCCTTGAAGAGCGCAAGCGGGCATTGTTGCGCGACGGCGAGTTCTACCGCAGCGGCGTCGCCCACGCGCGCGCCCAGATCAAGCACGGGGCGCGCCCGGAAGTGATCTTTCATTCGGCGCTCGACCACGCGACCTGGGTGCTGCGGACCCGCGCCGATGCACTGCTCAAGCCGACCGGCACGAGCATCTCGGTACTGGCCCCGTATGCACTGACCGTACTGGGCTTCATCCGCAAGCGCAACCTCGGCAAGCCGGCTCTGGGCGTGGCCGCCATCCTGGGCGCGCTCGGTTGGTACTTGCAGCGCAAACGCGCGCAGCAAGTGGCATACTAGGGACAACGCGGCGTGATTCCCCACCGGATCGCGCCATGCACGAATATGGTGGGGCTTGAGCGGCGTCGCAATCTTCGATTGGACGCCGTCTTTTTTTGCCTCGCCGCAATCACTCGCCCATGAAAAAAGCCGGCAGAGCCGGCTTCAAAGTGCACGCGGCGCGCCGCTCAATAACGGTAGACGCGACCGTCGACGATGCGCACGCGGTTGCCCACGCGCAGGTCGTACACATTGTCCTGGACGATGGTACGGTATTCGCCATTGTCGAGACGGACATTGACTGCAAACTGCTGTTGTCCTGCTCCATCGCGGTTCGCTTCCACACGGTTACCGATCGCCGCGCCCGCCACGCCGCCGGCGACGGTCGCCGCCGTGCGGCCGCCGCCGCTGCCGACCTGGTTGCCGGCGAGCGCACCGACGAGGCCGCCGACGACCGCGCCGGCACCGCTCGTGCGGCCTTCACCGCTGGTCACCTGGATCGATTCGATCGTGCCGTAGCCCGTCGAAGCCGTGTTGTCGTAGCCGCTGCGGTAACCGTCGTTGGCGTAGTAGGGCTGGGACGACTGGCTGGCGCAGCCGCCGAGGAGCGCACTGGCCGCGACGAGGGCGGCAAGGGTACGAGTAGCTTTCATGACTTGTTCTCCTGGCAAAGATGTAGGGCCAGATTACGCAGTCATGCGTATGGGGTCTGTGCGATGACGCACTCACCTTCGGGTGCTCATCCGATGCTTTTTCATCATCTTTTTTCGTGTGTTCGGCAGCGAACAGAAATCGTCGTTACGGCAGAGTAAAACGTCAACATCGGTTGAAAAAAAGAGTGTCAAAAGGAGAACAAGAATGCGCACACCACACATGATCCTGCTGCTGGCTGCTGCCCTGTTGTGGGCGGCAGGCCATGTCCGCGCGGCGACGCCGGAAGCAAAGCTGGCCTACCAGCAGGCGCGCGACGCGGCGGCCGCCGAGTACAAGAACGCACGCGCCCGCTGCGATGCCATCACGGGCAATCCGAAGGATGTCTGCGTGCTGGAAGCGAAGGCTGCGCGCGTCCACGCCGACGAAGAAGCACGGGCGAAATACGAAGACACGCTGAAGGCCTATACGCGGGCACGGATGCGCATCGCCTCCGCCAACTACGACCTCGACAAGGCACGCTGCGCCGGGCTCACGGGCAACGACAAGGACGTGTGTCAGGAGCAGGCGAAGGCCCGCCTCGTCGCCGCGCAGGCCGATGCGAAGGCCGACCAGAAAACGATCGAAGCGCGCAACGAAGCGCGCGAGGACAAGCTGTCCGCCGCGTACCGCGTCGCCATGGAGAAATGCGATGCGTTCGCCGGCGCCGCCAAGGATCAATGCGTCTCGGCTGCGAAGGCCGAGTTCGGCAAATAAGCGGAATCATCCGCACCCGCTCGTCAAGAGCACAACCATGTACCACCACTAACAGGAGTTCACCATGAACGTCACCAAACGCATCGCCACCGCCATCTTCACCGCCACCGTCGCCTTCACCATCGTCGGCTGCTCGTCGAGCCCGACCAAGGAAAGCACCGGCGAGTACATCGACGATGCCGCCATCACCGCGAAAGTGAAGGCCGCGATCTTCAACGAGCCGACCCTGAAATCGACCGAGATCAATGTCGAGACCTACAAGGGCGACGTGCAGCTGTCGGGCTTCGTGGCCCAGCCGCAGGATGCACAGCATGCCGCCGACGTCGCACGTGGCGTGAAAGGTGTGTCGTCGGTCAAGAACGACATCCGCGTAAAATAAGCTGACCGGGCGGCTCGCGCGCGGGCCGGCCCGACAGTCGTTTCGATTGCCGCGCCATGCGGCATCCGCCTCGGCAGGAGACTGCCGGCGGATGCCCGGGACCGGCATTTTTTTCAGGCAGGTACCATGCAGCTCGCCCAATCCGGCCCCGCAACGTCCGAGGCATCCAACCCAGTCACTCCGGTTGCCGCGGCGTCCGCGGATGTGGAACAGGCGGCGCGTGAAGCCGGCCTCGTCAACACCGGCGGGGCGCCGACGGGCGAAGAGCTCGGCGCCGCCCACGGCAACCTGCGCCTGCCCATCCATGTCAACGCGCGCGGTCTCACGCTGGGCGTCATTGCCACCGTCGCGTTCGTCTTCGGCCTGCAGTGGGCCAAGAATTTCCTGGTGCCGCTTTTGCTCGGCATCTTTATCGCCTACACCCTGAGTCCCGTCGTGCGCTGGCTCGAGCGCTGGCACATCCGGCGGGCCATCGGCGCCACGCTCGTCACGGGCCTGATCCTCGTCGGCATGGCGCTCACGATGCAACGGGTGCAAGGCGAAATCCTCAACATCGTCGACGAACTCCCGACCCTGACCCACAAGGTCACGCGCATCCTCACGGATGGCTCGGACGGGCCGTCGACGATCCAGCAAGTGCAAGCGGCCGCGGCTGAGCTCGAACAGGCCGCCGCCAATGCCGCCAGTGCGAAGCGCAATGCGCCGCCGAGGCGGGCATCGGCCCCGGCCGTCGCACAGACGCCGGGCGGCAGCAACTTCCGCATCATGGACTGGCTGCTCGCCGGTTCCGTCGGCCTGGCCAGCTTCGTTTCGCAGGCCACGATGGTCGTGTTCCTCGTATTCTTCCTGCTGCTGGCGGGAGACACGTTCAAGCGCAAGCTCGTCAAGCTGACGGGGCCGTCGCTGACGCAGAAAAAGGTGACGGTGCACATCCTCGAGGACATCAACACGTCCATCCAGAACTATATGTTCATGCTGCTCGTCACGAACGTGCTGCTGGCGCTGCTGATGTGGGTGGCGCTGCGCCTCATCGGCCTGGAAAACGCGGGTGCCTGGGCCATCTTCGCCGGCGTGGCGCACGTCATGCCTTACTTCGGCCCGCTGTTGATCACGTCCGCGACGGGCCTCGTCGCCTTCCTGCAGTTCGAATCGCTGCAGATGGTGATCCTCGTGGCGGGCGCATCGCTGGCGATCGCGACGCTCGTCGGCATGGTCGTCACGACCTGGATGACCGGCAAGATCGCCAAGATGAACCCGGCCGCCGTGTTCGTCAGCCTGCTGTTCTGGGGCTGGCTGTGGGGCATGTGGGGATTGCTGCTCGGCGTGCCCGTCGTCGTCGTGATCAAGGTCGTGGCCGAGCGCGTGGAAGGGATGGAAGTCATCGCCGAACTCCTCGGCGAATGACGGCGCCGCCCGGCAAGGGCAGCGCCGTGGCGGTTCAGTGCACGGGCGACGGGCGCGCCTCCGGCGGGGGTGCGCCGGGCACGTGCTTGTCCTTCAGGCTGCCCATCTGCAGGGCGTACTGGCGGGCGAACTCCGCGCCCAGGAAAAAGATCTGCGCCGAGTAATACACCCACAGCAGCAGCGCGATCAGCGAACCGGCCGCGCCGAAGCTGCTCGCCGTACCGCTGTTGCCGATGTATAGGCCGATCGCGAACTTCCCTACAGTGAACATGATCGCGGTGCCGAGGGCGCCGATGGTCACGTCATGCCACGACAGTTTTACGCGCGGCAGCAGCTTGTAGATGGCGCCGAACATCACGGCGATGACGAGGAAGCTGATGGCCCAGGCGACCCAGCCCAGGATGATCGTCGCGGAATGCCACATGCCGCCGAGGTATTTTTCCAGCAGGGTCAGCGCGGCCGACACGACGAGCGTGAACATCAGCAGCAGGCCCAGGGTCAGGATGAGGCCGAACGAGAGCAGGCGGGTGCGCACGGTGTCCCACCAGGTGGCGTCCCTGGGCGGCGGGACGTCCCAGATTTCATCCAGGCTGTCCTTGAGTTCCGCGAACGCACTCGTCGCACCGATCAGCAGCAGGACCGTCGCGATGATCGTCGCCAGCTTGCCGCTTTCCTTGTTGCGGGCACCGGCCAGGATCGCCTGGATGGTTTCCGCGCCCTGTTTGCCGACGAGGCCGCGCAGTTCGTCCAGCAGCTGGCCCTGGGCGGCTTCGGTGCCGTAGAAAAAGCCGGCGATTGCGATGACGAGCACGAGGATGGGCGCCAGCGAGAACAGCGTGTAGAAAGCGAGCGCGGCGCCTTTGCTCGACGCCCGGTGCGCCAGCCATTCGGTCACGGCGCAGCGCATCACATGGACAACCTGGCGGGAGAAGGGGATCCAGTTTTGTACTGCCATCAGGTATCTCCAAAAAGACGAACGCGCCCGAAGGCGCGTTCAGGGGCGTACGCCCAGAATCGGTAGCGTGAGCGGTAGCACGAGCGGGACGCCGCGATGCCGCGCCCCGCATGCCCGTGTTACTGTACGCGGCGCTCGATGGTGATCGGCTCCACTTCCACGCGGCGGTTCGGTGCCAGGCACTCGATCAGCTCCTTGCGCTTCTTCTGGTTGCAGTCGGTCACGACCGGGTTCTGCTCGCCTTTGCCGTAGGCCTTCAGGCGCTTGGCGTCGACGCCCTTGGCGATCAGGTAGTCGCGCACGGCGTTGGCGCGGCGCTCCGACAGCTTCTGGTTGTACTTGGTCGAGCCCAGGCGGTCGGTGTAGCCGTTGATGTCCACGTCGGTGATCGACGGGTCGGCCTGCAGTGCGGCGGCGATGTCATCCAGCTTCGGCTGCGGCGACGAGAGGGTGGCGCTGTCGAAGGCGAACAGTTCGCTGGCCGACAGGGTCACCTTCTCGAAGCGGGCCGGCGGCGGCGGCGGCGGAGCGGCCGGTGCCGGTGCCGGTGCCTCGACGACCGGGGCCGGAGCAGGTGCCGGGGCCGGCGCCGGTGCCGGGCGCGGCGGCGGGTTGAAGGCGTAGTTCAGGCTGAACGTCGCGTACTTGGTGTTGGCGCGCGAGAAGCCGAACTCGTCGTCGTCGCGCAGGTGGGCGCGCACGTCGCGCACGTCGGCCTGCAGGGACCACTGCTCGTTCATGCTGACCTGGAAGCCGACGCCGGCCTGGTAGTACGGCGACCAGCCGGAGGCGCTACGGAGCGGATTGCTCACCTTGTCACGCTCGCCGCCCACGCCGATCAGCAGGTACGGACGGAAGGTCTTGCGCGACAGCATCAGCAGGGCATCGACGCCGACGAGGGTCTGGCGGTAATTGACATTGTTGTCGTCGACGCGGGCCTGGGTGGCACCGATCTGGATGTCCCACAGCGGATGCACGGCCTTACCGAACTTCAACCCGCCGCCCCAGTCCTTCTTCGACGTGCCGAAATCATGGTCCGGCTTGATGCCGACCACCGTCGGGGCGATATACCACGACGGATTGATGACCTCGGTGTCCTGAGCCAGGGCCGTTCCGGCGGAGCACAGAATGGCGGCGGCCAGAGCGATCTTCTTCGTATTATTCACAGGTAACTCCCATAAGTTGTAAAGGTACTTGACATCGCATGCTTGCAGTGATGTTGATGTCAAGCTTACAAGTCGGCCATTTTTCGGGTCAGTGCGCTAGCGCACCTAACAGCCGGTTGTTGTGGCGATTTTACAACGTAGCCATTTATGCCATGGCTGCTGTTTGTTTCAGGATGTTACGAACTGCGGGGTAATCGTCGCTTACTGCGTATAACGTCGCCCTTCCTGCTTCCACGCTTACCTTCATTACAAGATTGTCATGTCGCACGATCGGGTCGATACCGCTTCGATTGCAAGGCACACAACAGGTTCCCGTTGAGCACCACCAATTTGGTATTTGTCAATTCAACGCTGGAATTCGCTTGCTTTGAAGGACGAATAACTTTCCAGAAATTTTTAGAAATGTTGGATGGCGCACAGACCGGGCATGGTGAGGCAGGCAATCTTGTACCCAGTTAAGCGGAACCGGCGTGTTGTCAGGTGGTCATACACGAATACGGCGGTCCGGGCCATACACAGAACATCGTCCTTTTCACGGAGTAGACCAATATGCATGCAGCGACTCACCACAATGCGGTACAAGGCGAACTCAACGCGGTGCACACTTCCAGCAACTCTGCGCTGATCGAACGCGTCCCACCGCAACCGACCGAGCGCGCTCCGATTTCGCTCGCGCCGATCGAGCGGGTGCGGTCGACGTCGGCTACCCAGCGCCGTATCGAAAACATGCAGAAGCTCATCGGCGAGCTGCAGACCCACGAGATGCTGGCCGATGAAATCGCCTGGTTCCTCAAATTCTCGCCGTCGGGCGCCCGCAAATACATCCGCGACCTGCGCGAAGCCGGCGTCATCGAACTGGCGCGCTACATCGAAGGTACCGCCACCTACCTGGGCAAGGCCGTGTACCGCATCTCGCCGGATCCGGACCGCGTCAAGGCCTTCCTGGGCGCCATCTGCCAGCCCAAGCGCGAAGGCGCTGCCCCGCGCAAGGAGCGTCCGGGCCTGCGCGAGCAGAGCATGGCCGGCACCGGCCGCCACTTCCACATCCTCGCCGACGACACCCATTACGCGATCCGCGTCAACCGCAGCCCGGTGACCCGCGATCCGCTCGTCGCCGCCCTGTTCGGCCCGCCGCCGAGCCAGGTCGCCAAAGAGCGCGCCTGAGCGCGCTGGCGTTGATGACGGCCGCGTGACGTGCCGCCATCAGCTGCGCCACCCCGCCGCGAGGCCGGGTGGCGCTGTTTTTTTTGCAGGATTCCAATTGAAAAGGCGACAAGCGTGCTCATATGCCGGGTGCGGCACCCCGACCGCTTACCCCATCAAGGAGACTCCATGCTGCCGAGTGCCGAATCCCTGGAAGGCCAACCCGTTCCCCAGGTGAGGTTCAAGGCGCGCCCCGACGACCAGTGGCGCGACATCACGACCGATGAACTGTTCAAGGGCAAGACCGTCGTCGTGTTCGCCTTGCCCGGCGCTTTCACCCCCACGTGTTCCTCGGCACACCTGCCGCGCTACAACGAGCTGGCACCGGCGTTCCGCGAGAACGGCGTCGACGAGATCGTCTGTGTGTCCGTCAACGATGCCTTCGTCATGCAGTCCTGGCAGGCCGGGCAGGAAGCGGGCAACATCACCATGATCCCCGACGGCAACGGCGACTTCACGGAAGGCATGGGCCTGCTCGTCGACAAGCGCGACCTCGGCTTCGGCAAGCGGTCGTGGCGTTATTCGATGCTCGTCAGGGACGGCATCATCGCCAAGGTCTTCATCGAGCCGGACAAGGAGGGCGATCCATTCGAAGTCTCGGACGCCGATACCATGCTGCGCTACATCAACCCGAACGCCGCGCCGCGCGAGCCTGTCGTGATGTTTTCCAAGCCCGGCTGCCCGTTCTGCGCGCGCGCCAAGGCCGTACTGAAGGCGAACGGCATCGTCTTTACGGACATCCCGCAGGATGCGAAGATCACGACCAGCGTACTGCGCGCCGTCTCCGGCGCCACCACGTGGCCGCAGGTCTTCATCGGCGGCAAGCTGATCGGCGATGCCGAGGCGGTCGCCGCTTATTTCGCGCCGCGCGCGCCTGAGGCCCAATAACGCCGGTATCGGGAGAACACGATGGAAGCCGCTATCGTTTGCGCCGTGCTCGCGCTCGGCGTGCTGCTGGCCTGGGGCATGCCGCGCTGGCGCCTGCACCGCGTGCTGGCGCGTCCGCTCACCGCGACCCAGCTCGGCATCATCGAGCGCAACGTCGACCAGTACCGGGGCATGGCGCCCGACCTGCGCGCGCAGTTGCAGCGCCTCGTCAAGCAGTTCCTGCACCAGAAGACGTTCGTCGGCTGTGCCGGGCTCGAGGTGACGGAAGAGATGCGCGTGACGATCGCCGCGCAGGCCTGCCTGCTGCTGCTGAACCGGCCCAGCCGCGTGTATCCGGGCCTGCATGCCGTGCTCGTCTACCCGGGCGCCTTCCTCGTGCCGCGGCGCGAGCAGGACGCCGCCGGCGTCGTCACGGAAACGCGCCAGGACCTGCTGGGCGAATCGTGGGGCGACGGGCGCGTCGTGCTGTCGTGGGAACACGTGCGCCGCGCGGGCCTGGCGGCCGAAGGCACGCACAACGTCGTGCTGCACGAGTTCGCGCACCAGCTCGACAGCGAATCGGGCAGCAACAACGGCGCGCCTTTCCTGGGCAGCCCGGAGCGCTACCGAAGCTGGTCGGAAACGCTGTCGCGCGATTTCGCGCTGCTGCGGCGCGACGCGTACTGGGGCCAGCGCGACGTGCTCGATCCGTACGGTGCCACCAATCCGGCCGAGTTCTTCGCCGTCGCGACAGAAAGTTTCTTCGAGCAGCCGCACGAGCTGGCCACGCGCCATCCGGACCTGTATGCGGAGTTCCAGTCGTATTACCGCGTGGACCCGCGCGACTGGTTCCCCGCGCCCGCGCCGGAACCGGAGCACTACGGCATGGCCTACGGACAGTGGCGCTAGCGGCGCCGCTGCGTGCGCTCGCGTACAGAGGCTCAGCCGGGCGGGAGGCATCATGGCCACACCTTTTCATGCAGGAGGTCATCCATGTCCACGATCATTGCAGGGCACTTCCAGCTGCAGGATGACGTCGAGCGGGCGCGCCGTGCCCTGGTCGACGCCGGTTTCGCGAGCGAACGCATCAGCGGTTTCTACCTGAGCCAGCCGGGCCAGCACGACCTGACGCCGATCGGCGGCGACAACATCCACTCGCCGGGCGCCAAGGAATCGCCGGAAGGCGTGGCCCAGGGGGCCGGCGCCGGTGCCGCCGTCGGCATCGTCGCCGGTGCCGCCACATCCCCCGTGACCGGTCCGCTGGGTCCCGTGGTAGGCGGCCTCCTGGGCGCCCACCTCGGCTCGCTGTTCAGTTTTTCGAAGATGAAAGATCCCGGCGAACGCGAAGAGGGCGGCCGCGCGCCCGTGGAAAACCGTCCGGCCGGCATGCTCGTGGCCGTCGCTTTCGACGATCCCGGCCTGGAGTCGCGCGCCGTCGACCTGCTGCGCGACCTGGGCGCCCACCACATCGAGCGCGCCAGGGGCAATATCGTCGACGGCGACTGGGCCGATTTCGATCCGGCGTCGCCGCCCGATATCATTCACTGAGTACCCACTGAGCATCCACTGACCCTGCCTGGTCCGATCCGCCGGTACACCGTTTATCCGGCTACCGGCGGCCGCCTTGGCCATATTCCTCTTTGCGTTTCGTCAAGAACGTCTTTGTCCATCACCCTAGACTCGGTGGTTCGTGCTGCGCACCCGGCGCGGCAGGTTGATCACAGGACGACGAAACCATGCACGATAACAAAGTAGCCTTGGTGACTGGAGGAATGGGGGGACTGGGCACGGCGATCTGCCGGCGCCTGCAGGCGGAGGGGTTCCGCGTGGCGGCAACCTATTCGCCCGGCAATGCCACGCCTGACGCGTGGCTGGCCGCCCAGCGGGACGAAGGGTACCGCTTCACGACGTATCGCGTCGATGTCACCGACTACGGCGACTGCGAATGGGTGATGCAGAAACTGCTGGCCGAAATGGGCCGGCTCGACGTGCTGGTCAACAATGCCGGCATCACGCGCGACCGCAGCCTGCGCAAGATGACACTGGAGGATTGGCAGGACGTCCTGCGTGCCGATCTCGACAGCGTGTTCAACATGAGCAAGCAGGCGATCGAACCGATGATGGCGCAGCAATTTGGCCGCATTATCAATATCTCGTCCGTCAACGGCCAGCAGGGTGCCTTCGGCCAGGCCAATTACTCGGCCGCCAAGGCCGGCATGCACGGCTTCACGAAGGCGCTGGCGCTGGAAATGGCGCGGCACGGCGTGACCGTGAACACGGTGTCGCCCGGCTACCTGCGCACGAAGATGGTCGAGGCCGTGCCGGCTGACGTCATGAACGGCAAGATCCTGCCGCAGATCCCGATGGGCCGGCTGGGCGAGCCGGACGAGATCGCCGGCCTCGTCGCCTATCTCGTGTCGGAAGACGCCGGTTTCATGACGGGCGCCAACATAGCCATCAACGGCGGCCAGCACATGTATTAACTAGCGACGCTCGGCCCGCGTCTGGCAATCGATGCACAGGCGCGCTTCGGGCCGGGCCAGCAGCCGCGATGCGCCGATCGGCTGGCCGCATTCCTCGCAATAGCCATAGCTGCCGTCTTCGATCCTGGCGAGCGCCTGGCGCAGCTGGCGCATCTCGGCCGAATGATGGCCGGCCGCTTCGCGCGACAGATCGTTCAGCAGGCGGACAGTCGCACGGTCCAGCGGCGACGCCTCCACCTCGTCCACAGGCAATTCTCCCGCGTCCGGGTGCGGTTCCTCGACGCGGGACAGGGCATCGAGGCGCTGCTCGAGCATCGTCTTGAGCAGCGCCAGCTGCTCGGATGTGAGGGCTTCCATGGTCACACGACAGGAAAGGCGTGACGACAGGCGCCGGATTCGGCGTGCGGAGTGGCTTTCATGGATGTCCCCTCGTTCGTGTCATTGGAAGCCGCGCGGCGGCGATTTCAGTGTAGCGCGGAACGAGGGGCATGGATACGGTTGCACGGCGGGCGGCACAGGGGACCGCATGGCGGCGGCATTCAGGCCGAGGAGGCGGGCAGGGGCGGCGCGTTGTCGATGGCGACGATGTCGAGCTGGGTCTTGAGCCCGTCGACGGCGGCGAGGATGGGCACGACCTGGCCCGTGCTGGCGGCCGCGGCCAGCCCCAGCAGGCGCGCGACGAGCGTGATGCCGTCGCCGATGCGGGTGATGCGCTTGATCTTGTCGGCGGCGTCCACCGTCAGCTGGATCAGGTGCGCCTGCGGCTGGCCCAGCGACGACACGATGCATGCCGCCGCCTCCGCATACAGCCGGTTGGCGCGCTGGCGCAATTCCATCTCGGCGTTCAACAGGGCGCGGGCGGCCATCTGCTCCGGTTCCGGCACGTCCTGGCCCTGGTGGCGGCGGATGTCGCGCATCACGCGCTGGTGGATGCTGTCCGCGCACTCCGACAGCTTGTCCGCCAGTTCCTCGACCTCGTGCGCGGTCGACATCGCCTCGGCCGGGCTGGGCGGCGGCGGCGCCTTCGCGCCGTCCTGTTTCGCGCCGTCCTGTTTCAGTTTATCGTCGTTTGCCATGGTCTCTCCTCGTGCGCTCAGTCGGACAGGGCGTCGCGCAGTTTCGTCAGGTCGCGGGCATAGGTGGCCAGCAGCTTGCGCACTTCGTCGCCGTGCATGTTATTCAGGTTTTCGCGCAGTTTCTGGTGGCCCTGGGCGACTTTGGTCAAACCCTGGAGGGCAAGGTCGTAGCGTTTGTCGACCAGTTTGTATTCCGTCGACTTGTTGAGATAATGGACCTTGGCCAGGGTCACGAGCATGCGGTCCGATGTCTTGGTGGAAAAGGGGATTTCGACGTCGAAGATGCCGAGCACCGTCTTCTTTTCGTTGTCGTTGGTCTTGGCGTACAGGCGGGTCAGCGCGATCATCGATTCGAGCAAGACCTGCACGTCGGCGTCGCCGTCGCGCACCATCGTCTCGACGCTGCGGGCCTGGTAGCCGGACGCGATCACCCGCGTCAGCAGCCGCGTCAGGCCCGTGTACGCGGCAATCTGGCGCTGCTGCAGGCCGGATTCCGCGTTGGCCTTGAGGCCATTGCCGAGGTCATCGATGCGGTCGGACAGGTCGTAGCGGGCATCGCCCGCCAGCACGCTGAGCGTCTGCATGTACAGCACGACGGTCTTCTGGATGCTGACGAAGTCGTCGTACACGGCACGCCGGCGCGCATCGTTTTCCTTGGCGATGCGGTCGGCAGCGGGCGACAGGTAGGGTTGTTCGCGCTCGTAGGTGTCGCGGTAGCGGCGCGACAGTTCGCCATAGCCGCCCAGCCTGGCCGAGGCGTCCGCGAATTGGCGCACCTCGGCCAGGCTCACCGGGCCGGTACTGGCACAGCCACCAAGCAGCAGGCTGGCGGCAAGGACGAAAAGGGGAAGGCAGCGTCGCAGGTCCATGGGTCCCTTCTGGACGGCAAAATGCCGGCCTGAAAAGCCCCATTCTTTCAAACCTGCGGCGCGTCGATATTGCCGACGATCAATCCGACGCGGGACGCCAGCCGAGGCCGGCCACGGTGTCGCCCAGCGGGATGTATTCGCAGCCGACCCAGCCGTCGTAGCCCAGCTCGTCCAGGGTGCGGAACAGGAAGGGGAAATTGATCTCGCCAGTGCCCGGCTCATGGCGGCCCGGCACGTCGGCCAGCTGGATGTGGCGGATGAGCGGCAGGCGCTCGCGCAAGGTGTTGGCGAGATCGCCCTCCATGCGCTGCATGTGATAGATGTCGTATTGCAGGAACAGATTCGGCACCGCAGCTTCCGCGATGATGGCGGCGGCCTGTGCGCTCTTCGTGAGGAAATAGCCGGGAATGTCGCGGTCGTTGATCGGCTCGATGAGCAGGTCGATGCCGTGCGACGCCAGCGCGGCGGCGGCAAAGCGCAGGTTGTCGACGAACGTCGCGTGCGCGCGCTCGGGCGCCACGTTCGGCGGCAGCTTGCCGGCCAGGCAGTGCAGGCGCTTTACGCCCAGGTCGAGCGCGTATTCCAGCGCGAGCTCGACGGTGTCCTGGAATTCGCCCACGCGGCGGGGATCGCAGGCCATGCCCCGTTCGCCGGCCGCCCAGTCGCCGGCCGGAAAATTATGCAGCGCGAGTTCCAGCTGATAGCGCTGCAGGCGGCCGGCGATCTGATCCGCGTCGAAAGCGTACGGGAACAGGAACTCGACGCCATCGAAGCCGGCCGCGCGGGCGGCGGCAAAGCGTTCCAGGAAGCCGAGCTCGTTGAACATCAGGCTCAGGTTGGCGGCGAAGCGGGGCATGCGTTGTCCTTGGCGGTGAGATAACCCCCTATGTTACAGCTCATTATGCTAAACCATCGTGCCGGCCGGCGCATCGCGCAGCGCGCGCATCGGCGTGAACATCCAGGCCAGCAGCGCGGCGCCCGCGAGGAACAGGCCGGCACCGCCGAACAGTGTCGCCAAGGTGACGCGGCTCGCGATCCATCCGGCCGCGACGGCCGCCAGCGGCGCCAGGCCCATGAAGATGAACATGAACAGGCTCATGGTCCGGCCCAGCAGCTCGCGCGGCACCCGTTGCTGGATCCACGTGAACACCGCGACCTGCACGAACCCGCCCAGTACGCCGATGGCGACGTTGATCAGCATGCCTTGCCAGCTGGCGGTGATCATGCCCAGCGGTACGAGGAGCACGCCGGCAATGCCGTCGATCAGCAGCAAGGTCATGCCGAGGTTGCCAGCGCGCCGTTTGCCGGCGATGCCGCTCGCGGCCATGCCCAGCAACGCACCGGCGCCATGCGCGCCCATCAGCAGGCCCAGCGCGGACGCACCGTGCAGGCGGCTGCTGGCCAGCAGCGGCAGCGCGACTTGCATGACGCCGCCGATCACGCAGGCGCACAAGCCCCAGTAGATGAAGCAGGTGCGCATCATGGTGTCGCGCCAGACGGCCGCGAGACCGTCCGCGACGGATTTCAATACCGGCTGCCTGGCCGCCGGTGCGAACGGGCGCGGCTGGACTTTCGCGAGCGTCCAGGCGGACACGGCGAAGCTGACGCAGTCCAGGCCGAATGCGAGCGCGAGGCCGCGCATGTGCTCCGGACCGTCGCTGCCGTCACCGGCCAGCGCGAACAGCAGGCCTGCCAGCAGCGGCCCGGCCAGCATCATGATCTGGCGTATTCCCATCATCATGCCGTTTGCGGCCTGCAGGTGCTGCGGGGCAACGGCATGCGGCAGCATCGACGTGCCCGCCGGGATGCTGAACGCCGACGCGAGCGACAGGCCCAGCGCCAGCGCGAGCACGACGGGCAGGTGCGCCTTTCCGGTATAGACGAGGAGCGCGAGCACGGCCAGCAGCACCGTGTTGACGTGCTTGGTGAGCATCAGGATGCGCTTGGGCGAGTGGCGGTCAACGAGTGCCCCGCCGAACAGGATCAGGATCGCGCGCGGAATGCCCATCAGCGCGACGGCCATGCCCAGCGCGACGGCGTCGCCCGTCAGCTTCAGCACGAGCCAGGGCAGGGCGATCTGGCTGAACTGGTCGCCGAGGGCGGAGATGGCGCCGCCGCTCATCAGCCAGGTGAAGTTACGGTCGCGCAGCAGGGCGGTGCGCGGGTTCGGTGCGTCTTGCATGACCGGTCTCCTTGTCGTTGTACGGGCGTGCGGGGGCCTGGCCGGCACGCCATCGTGTTGGTGGTACGAAGGTGGATTAGCGCTGGATGCCGGCGAGCTGCGCCAGCAGGTCCGACGTCGCCCGCAACTGGTCGCTGGACGGCGCGCCCAGCATGGCGCGGCTGATGTTGTCGACGACGGTCGTTGCGTTCGTCACGAGTTCGTCGCCCGTCGGCGTGATCAGGGCATAGCCGACGCGGGCATCGCGCGGGTCGCTCTGGCGCGTAACGAGGCCAATCTTTTCCAGCGGCAGCAGGGAGCGGGTGACACCGGACGCGGTCAGGCCGAGCCGGTCGGCCAGGTCGACGCGGCGCAGGCGCCCGCCCGGTGCCCGCTGCAGATGCAGCAACAATTGGTAATCGGCAAAGCTGATGCCGTGATGTCCGCCCAGGGCGCTGTCGAGACGGCGCGCGAGCGTCGCCCAGGCACGCGCGAGGCGCAGGCAGAATTCGGTGGTAAGACTGTCGGACATGATCGCTCCAGGTACTTATTGGTTACTTGATCCGTCAAGTATATGGAGAATATCGACCGTTGGCAAGTACTTGAGTGCACAAATAAATTCGGGGTCAGGTCCCATTTTTCTGCAACTTCGGGTCAGAGCTCATTTTCGTGAATGATCTTTGAAGCAAGTTTTGCCGGCCGAAGCTGATCTGCTCAGGGGCGCAACCCGCAAAACGTACGCGTTCCTGGCTTGCTGGCCATTGATCGAAAAAGTGCTCTGAGGTGTACCGGGTTTAGTGGACATCCCAAATAGAGGACAATGCGTTCCCATGGATAAGACTAAACCTGCTCCTACCGAGCGCAGAGAGTTCACGAAGGCTTTCAAGCAAGAGGCGGTCACACGCCTGAAGGCAACTGATAACGCGACAGCCTTGGCACTGGAGCTTGGCGTGCGGCGCAACGTGCTCTACAAATGGGCCGAGACGCTTGAGAAAGCTGGCGCCGAGAAGGCGTTCAACGGCCCAGGGCGGCCGTTGGCACAGGACGAGGATGAGTTGACCCGGCTGCGGCGGGAAAATGAGCGGTTGAAGATGGAGAACACCATCCTAAAAAAGGCCGACGCGTACTTTGCGAAACGCAAGCCGTAAGGTACGCCTTTGTTCATGAGCATCGCAAAGAGTTTCCGATTGCGATGATGTGCCGGTTGCTGGAGGTGAGCCGAAGCGGTTGTTATGCCGCACGTGAGCGCGAGCCGAGCATACGCAGCCGCGAAGACGTGGCGCTACGTAGTCGCATCGAAGAACTGCACGCAGAGCAATGGCACGCGCCAGGCGTCATCAAAACATGGCGTTTGCTACTTGCTGAAGGTGTAAATTGCAGTCGTAACCGCGTGGCCAGGATACGTCGGATCGCTGGCATCGAAACCCGCCGCATGGCGCGGTTCAAAAAGATGCGGACGTATCAAAAGACCGAGCCGCCGGCGGAAGACCTGGTCAAACGCCAATTTGCCGTAACGCTGCCCAATCGGGTCTGGGTCGGCGATATGACGCAGATCGCAACAAGGAAGGGACCTTTGCATCTTGCCGCCTTCGTCGACCTGTGCACGCATCGTGTCATCGGATGGGCCACTGCAACGAGCCAGACAGCGAACCTGGCCGTGACAGCGCTGCAAGCTGGTATCGCACAGCGAAAGCCTGTCAACGGGATGATCTGCCATACGGATCAGGGCTCGCAGTTTTCCTCAGCCATGTTTCGCAATCATCTGCGCGACAACCAGATACGCCCAAGCATGAGCCGCAGAGGAAACTGCCACGACAACGCCGTGGCGGAGAGTTTCTTTTCGAACCTGAAGAACGAGCTGACGCACCACACGATCTATGAAGATCAGCAGTCGGCACTAGCCGCCATTACCGCCTACATCGACGTGTATTACAATCAGCAACGACTTCATCAGACGCTCGGCTACCGTACGCCAGCTGAAGTCGAAAAAATGCACGGGTGTACCTGATTTAACCTGTCTACCAAACCGGTGCATCTCACTCTGACCCCGAATTTTGGCGAAAAAGTGCTCTGACCCCGAATTTGAGTCTTTGTTTTGGGTAAAAAAAGACCGGGAGCTGGTCCCGGTCCTTGTTGATGAGCTGTGCTGCGTGTCAGCGCTCGCCGCCCGAACGGGCTGCGGATGCCGGACGCGGGCCGCGGCCCTGGCCGCGACCGCCGCCATTGCCACCATTGCCGCCATTGCGGTTGCCACCGCCGTTACCGCCACTGCGCTGGCCCGCCGCCGGCGCGCCCTGCACGCGCGGCTTGCCGCCGCCGGCTGCGCCTGCGCCATTGCCGGCGCCGCGGTTGCCGCCCGGGCGGCCGCGGTTCGGATGGCCCGGCACGCCGCTGCGCAGCTGGATCGGTTGCGGCTTCGCCGTTGGATCCGGCTCGAAGCCTGCGATCACCTGGCGCGGCAGCGTCTGCTTGATCAGCTTCTCGATGTCCTTCAGCATCTGGTGCTCGTCCACGCAGACGAGCGAGACTGCCTCGCCGGTGGCGCCGGCACGGCCCGTGCGGCCGATGCGGTGGACGTAGTCTTCCGGCACGTTCGGCAGGTCGTAGTTGACCACGTGCGGCAGCTGGTCGATGTCGATGCCGCGTGCCGCGATGTCGGTGGCGACGAGCGCCGTCAGGCTGCCGTCCTTGAACTCGGCCAGCGCCTTGGTGCGTGCCGACTGGCTCTTGTTGCCGTGAATCGCCATCGCGCCGATGCCGTCCTTGCCGAGCTGCTCGACGAGTTTATTCGCGCCGTGCTTGGTGCGGGTAAACACGAGCACCTGTTTCCAGCCGTGCGTCTTGATCAGGTGGGCCAGCATCGGGTGCTTCTTGTCGCGGTCGACCGGGTGGATCTTCTGCGCAATGACTTCGACGGTCGAGTTGCGCGGCGCCACTTCGATCATGGCCGGGTTGTCCAGCAGGCGGTCGGCCAGGCCCTTGATCTCGTCCGAGAACGTGGCCGAGAACAGCAGGTTCTGGCGCTTCGGCGGCAGCACGGCCAGCACTTTGCGGATGTCGTGGATGAAGCCCATGTCCAGCATGCGGTCGGCCTCGTCCAGGATCAGGATCTCGATCTTGTCGAGCTTGATCGTGCCCTGGGACACGTGGTCGAGCAGGCGGCCCGGCGTGGCGACGAGGATGTCGACGCCGTTCGCCAGCAGCTTGATCTGCGGATGGATGCCGACGCCGCCGAAGATCACGGCCGAGTTCAGGTTCGTGTGCTTGGCGTACATGCGCACGTTTTCCTCGACCTGGGCCGCGAGTTCGCGGGTCGGGGCGAGTACGAGGGCGCGGATCGGGCGCTTGGACGTCTTGCTGGTCAGCGCGGCGCCGAACTTGTCGGTCGACAGGCGGTGCAGCACGGGCAGTGTGAAGCCGGCGGTCTTGCCGGTGCCGGTCTGGGCGCCAGCCAGCAGGTCGCCTCCGCCCAGCACGGCGGGGATCGCCTTGGCCTGGATCGGAGTCGGAGCGGTATAGCCCGCTTCAGTGACGGCGCGCACGATGGCGTCGGACAGACCGAGAGTATTGAATGACATAGTTATCTGGTAGGGATCGGCCCGTCGCTTCTCGTGTTCCCACGGAAGCGCCAGTCCAGCCGATCGGTTTACACACTCAGGGCGGCCGGTACTGGTGCCGGGCGCCAAGACGCGAACGTGAAGACAAACGTCAACGATCACGCGACATTATAGTTAAAAATGTTTCGCTATGGAAATTTTAGCGCGGCCTGTGTCGTTTATGACAGGACCGGTGGAAGCGGGGGCGCGGCACCTCGTGGGTGCCGGAGGCAATCTTGACAGGCCGACAACGCCGCCTGTGGCGGGAAAGCCGCGCGGCCAGCAAGGCCCGCGGCATTCCCCGGACTTACACAGGGTGTATTTTACGCGAAACGGCGCGACGCCGCTCAGGCGAAGGGCTTCAGCAGCGCGACCATGCCGGCGAAGACCTTCGGGCCGGCGGCGATGATGTCGCCCTTGTTCAGGTATTCGGACTCGCCGTTGAACTCGCCGACGATGCCGCCCGCCTCGGTCACGAGCAGCGAACCGGCGGCGATGTCCCAGATCTTCAGGTTCTTTTCGAAGTAGCCGTCGACGCGGCCGGCGGCCACGTTCGCCAGTTCCAGTGCGGCCGAACCGCTCGAGCGCAGGCCGTGGCAGCGCGGGGCGACGACTTCGTACATGCGCAGGTATTCGGCCAGGTCGCGCGGCTCGGCGCCGTGGCCGGAGCCGATCAGTGCCTTGTTGATGCGGTCCGGATTGCGCACGCGGATGCGCTTGTCGTTCAGGTAGGCGCCGGCGCCCTTGGTGGCGGTGAACAGGTCGTTGCGGACCGGGTCATAGATGACGGCCTGCGTGATCACGCCGCGCTGTTGCAGCGCGATCGAGATGCAGTAGTTCGGGTAGCCGTGGAGGAAGTTGGTGGTGCCGTCGATCGGATCGATGATCCAGACGTATTCGCTGTCGTCGTTCAGGTTCGCGGTGGGGCCCGATTCTTCGCCGAGGATGGCGTGGTCGGGGTAGGCTTTCAGCAGGGTTTCGACGATCGCCTGTTCCGACGCCTGGTCGATGTCGGTCACGAAGTTGTTGTGGCTCTTTTCGCTGACGGTGATGCGGTCGAGGTCGAACGATGCGCGGTTGATGACGGTCGCGGCGCGGCGGGCGGCCTTGATGGCCGTGTTGAGCATGGGATGCATAGAGGGCTTCCGTAAAAAAATGCTGACGCCCACCGCGCAAGGGCGCCGTGAACGATCTGAACGAGAAATAATTAAAGAGCAAAGCGGTGCCGAAGCCGTTAAAATCGCGAGCTTCTTGCCCGCATTTCAACGCTCGTCACCGCGCGATGGCGTTATTTTAAATGAACCCGACCGAAACTGTCTCTTCTCTTTTCAAACGTTTACGCTTCGTGCTGGTGGAGACGAGCCGCGCCGGCAACGTCGGCTCGGTGGCGCGCGCCATGAAAACGATGGGATTTTCCGACCTCGTGCTCGTCGCCCCGCGCTGCAACGACCCGTTGCACGACCCGGAGGCGGTCGCCTTCGCCAGCGGCGCCATCGACGTGCTGCAGGGCGCGCGGATCGTCGATTCCATCGGCGAGGCGCTGGACGGATGCAATTTCGCGGCGGCCGTCTCGGCCCGGCTGCGCGAGTTCTCGCCGCCCGTGTGGGCGCCGCGCGAATTTTCCGCGCATGCGGCCGGTGCGCAAGAATTGCGTCCGGCCCTGATTCTCGGCAACGAGCGCTTCGGCCTGCCGAACCAGATCGTCGAGCAGTGCAACGTGCTGATCAACATTCCGGCCAACCCGGAATATTCGTCGCTGAACCTGTCCCAGGCCGCCCAGGTGCTCGCTTACGAATGCCGGCTGGCGGCGCAAGGCGATAATGCTCAACTGAGCCGCACGCAGGAAGGCATCGGCTTCCACGGCGAGACGGCGAGCGTCGCGCAGATCGAGGGCATGTACGCCCATCTGGAAGAGGCGCTGGTCGCGATCGGCTTCCTCAACGCCAGCAACCCGAAAAAGCTGATGCCGCGCCTGAAGCGCCTGTTCGCGCGCACGCAGCTGGAAACGGAAGAAGTCAATATCCTGCGCGGCATTGCCCGCCAGATGATGAAATCCACGGGGCAGGATTCCTAGACGGCTTGCTCTAGTCCGAGTTGGTCGCCTGACCTGTTCTTTCGCTTACACTTTGAAAAACACATACAAAGGGTAGGCATGGAGACAACCCGCAGAACCTTCCTGAAGGCCGGCCTGCTGTCGGCGGCATTGCTGGCCGCGGGCGGCGGCTGGTACCGGTACACCCATCCGGCGCCCCCGCGCGGCTTCGTGCTCGACGGCGAGGCCCGCGCCGCGCTCGACGCCATCGTCGCCGTCATCGTGTCCGGCGCCTTGCCGGATGCGCACGCCGACCGGGCCCGTGCCATCGCCGCGACAACGGCGCGCGTGCACCAGACCATCCTCGGCCTGCCGCTTCTGGCCCAGCAGGAAGTGCAGGACCTGTTCGGCCTGCTCGCGCTCGGCCCGGCGCGGCGCCTGCTGACGGGTATTCCGGACGGCTGGGCCGCAGCAAAGGAGGCAGACGTCGCCGCGTTTCTGCAGGACTGGCGCGTGCACCGTTTGTCGCTGCTGCGCACCGCCTACGCGGCGCTGCACGACCTTGTGCTGGGCGCCTGGTACAGCGAGCCCGCGCACTGGGACGCGATCGGCTATCCCGGCCCGTTGAAGGAGTTGGCATGAGCAACCAGGCCGTGATTCCCGATCCCATCGCTGCCGGCCTCGCGCGCGGCTGGAAGATCATCGACGGCGCGCGCGAGACCGCCGACCGCGCCCTGGACGCCGACGTCGTCATCGTCGGCAGCGGCGCGGGCGGCGGCGTGACGGCGGAGATCCTCGCGCTGTCCGGCCTGTCCGTGATCGTCGTGGAAGAGGGCGCGCTGAAATCGTCGCGCGACTTCAAGATGCGCGAAGCGGACGCGTACCCGGCGCTGTACCAGGAATCGGCCGCGCGCAAGACGCGCGACAAGGGCGTCAACATCCTGCAGGGCCGCACGGTGGGCGGCTCGACGACTGTGAACTGGACGTCGAGCTTCCGCACGCCGCCGGCGACGCTCGCGTTCTGGCAGCAGCGTTTCGGCCTGTCGACGTATGGCGAGGCCGAGCTGGCACCGTGGTTCGCGCTGATGGAAGCGCGGCTGCACGTGGCCGACTGGCCCGGCGCGCCCAACGAGAACAACGACCTGCTGCGGCGCGGCGCGGAAAAGCTCGGCATCCCGACGGGCCTCATCCGCCGCAACGTCAACGGCTGCTGGAACCTCGGCTATTGCGGCATGGGCTGTCCGACGAACGCGAAGCAGTCGATGCTCGTGACGACGATCCCGTCCGCGCTCGACCACGGCGCCACCCTCGTCACGCGCGCCCGCGCCGAACGGCTCGTACTGAAGGGCGACCAGGCCGACGGCCTCGATTGCACGCTGCTCGATGCGGCCGGCCTGCACGCCACGGGCCGCCGCCTGCGCCTGCGCGCGCGCCATTACGTGCTGGCCGGCGGCGCCATCAACACGCCGGCGCTGCTGCTGCGTTCCAAAGCGCCGGACCCCGGCGGGCAACTGGGCAAGCGCACGTTCCTGCATCCGACGCTCGTGTCGGCGGCGCTGTTCCCGCAGCGCGTCGACGGGTACGCGGGCGCGCCGCAGACGGTCTATTCGGACCATTTCCTGCACACGCAGGCGATCGATGGCCCGCTCGGCTTCAAGCTCGAAGCGCCGCCGCTGCACCCCGTGCTGCTGGCGACGACGATGCAGGGCTTCGGCCGCGAGCACGCGGAGATGATGCGCCACTTCCCGCACCTGCAAGGCATGCTGGCGCTGCTGCGCGACGGCTTTCATGCTGAGTCGCAGGGCGGCACCGTGGGCCTGAACGGGGACGGCTCGCCCGTGCTCGACTACCCGCTGAACGATCCGGTGTGGGACGGCACCCGGCGCGCCCTGCTGACGATGGCCGAGATCCAGTTCGCGGCCGGCGCCACCGGCGTGCAGGTCGCGCACGAACGGGCGCCGCGCTACGCGAGCTGGAACGAGGCGAAGGCCGGCATTGCCGCGCTGCCGTTCGAGCGCCACCTGACGCGCGTCGTGTCGGCGCACGTGATGGGCGGCTGCGCGATGGGCGACCGCGACGGGGTGACGGGACCGGATGGCCGTTACCGCGGCATCGCCAACGTGTCCGTGCACGACGGCTCGCTGTTCCCGACGTCGATCGGCGCCAATCCGCAGCTGTCTATCTACGGCATCACGGCACGCCTCGCCAGCGATCTGGCGCAATCCCTCACGGGACGGCCGGCCGCGCGGCCTGTGTGATCATGGCCAGCGCCCGCACGTTGCTGCGCCTTGTCCTGCTCGTGCAGCTGGGCGCGGCGCTGTCGATCGCGTGGGCGCTGCTGCACCGGGGCGTGCCGGCGTGGGGCGCGCTGCTGGCGGGTGCCGGCGCCGTCGTCGTGGTGCGCCTCGCGATCAACATGAACAATTTTGCCATGGCCGCGCGCGCGGCGAGTGACACGCCGCCCGAGTACCGTCTCGGACCGGCGGCACGCGTGCGCATGCTGGCCGAGGAATTCTGGGCCAGCATGCTGGTGACGTCCTGGCACGTGCCGCGCGGCTGCGCGCGCATGACGGTCCACCGCGACAGCAGCCGCGTGCCCGTGCTGCTCGTGCACGGTTATGGCTGCAACAGCGGCTTCTGGGCGCACCTGGAACCGCTGCTGAACCGCGAGCGCATCAGCCACGCCAGCATCGACCTGGAGCCGGTCGCGGGCAGCATCGACGATTACGCGCCGCTGATCGAGGCGCGGGTGCAGGCGCTGTGCGCCGCGACGGGCGCCGCGCAGATCGCCATCGTCGCCCACAGCATGGGCGGGTTGGCCGCGCGCGCCTGGATCCGGGCGCACGGTAGCGCGTGCGTAGCCAGGTTGATCACGCTCGGCACGCCGCACCATGGCACGGTACTGGCGAACCTCGGCCTCGGCGCGAACGCGGCGCAGATGCGCCGGGACAGCGCCTGGCTGCGCGACCTCGCAGCGGGCGACACCCAGGACGTCCGGTCGCGCATCGTCTCCATCTACACGCACCACGACAACATCATCGCCCCGCAGGATTCAAGCCTGCTTCCGGGCGCGCGCAACGTCGCGTTCGGCGGCGTGGGGCACGTGGCGCTGGGCAGCAACCCCCGCGTACTGGCCGAGGTGTTGCGCGTTCTGCGCGAACTTCAGCTTGTCCACGCCTGAGGGGGCGGCCGCTGTGGCCGCGGCGTCCGGTCGATGATATCCTTGTGGGTGAGTCAACCCATATTTCTTTCCATGCAACAGAAAGCCCCGCGCCGAACCCGCGAACGCATCCTTGAGCTGTCGCTGCGGCTGTTCAACGAATTCGGCGAACCGAACATCACCACGACCGTGATCGCCGACGAGATGAACATCTCGCCGGGGAACCTGTACTACCATTTCCGCAACAAGGACGACATCGTGAATTCGATCTTCGTCCAGTTCGAGGCGGAGATCGAGCGCATGCTGACCGTGCCGGCCGGCCGCCGCTCGAACATGGAAGACGTGTGGCTGTACCTGCACCTCATGTTCGAGCTGATCTGGAAGTACCGGTTCTTCTACCGCGACCTGAACGACCTCCTGTCGCGCAACCGCAAGCTGGAGCTGCACTTCAAGGCGATCCTCGCCCACAAGATCAAGGTCGCGCGCCAGCTGTGCGAAGACCTGCGCAGCGAGGGCTCGCTCGAAGCGGGTGACGCCCAGATCGGTGCCATGGCCACGAACATGGTCGTCGTCGCGACGTACTGGCTGTCGTACGAATACGTGCGCAACCCGCGCAAGTACAGCGAACAGCAGGCCATCGCGGACGCGCTCGCGCGCGGCTGCTACCAGGTGCTGTCGATGCTGGGCCCTTACCTGCGCGGCGAGACGCTCGCGCTGTTCCAGCGCCTGTCCGACGACTTCCTCGCGAAGCTGCCGCCTGAATCAACCTGAGGAACACATGAAATCCATCGCCGTCTACTGCGGCGCCTCGCTGGGCGCCGATCCCGTCTATGCCGACGCCGCCCGTGGCCTCGCCCGCGCCCTCGTCGAGCACAACATCGGCCTCGTCTACGGCGGCGGCAAGGTGGGCCTGATGGGCGTGATCGCCGACGAGGTGCTGCGCCTCGGCGGCGACGCGACGGGCGTGATCCCGAGGCACCTCGTCGAGCGCGAAGTGGGTCACGCCGGCCTCACGCGGCTGTTCGTCGTGAAGGACATGCACGAACGGAAGGCAATGATGTCCGACCTGGCCGAAGGCTTCATCGCCATGCCGGGCGGGATGGGCACCCTGGAAGAACTGTTCGAGATGGTCACGTGGGCCCAGCTGGGCATCCACGCCAAGCCCATCGGCCTCCTCAACGTGAACGGCTTCTACGACGGCCTGGCCGCCTTTGTCGACCACCTCGTCGGCACGGGCTTCGTGCGTCCCGCGCATGCGGCGTTGCTGCTGCGCGACGCCGACCCGGATGCCCTGATCCGCCGCCTGAGCCAAGCCTGATCCAATCGCTCGATGTTTGCGAAAACATTGAGCGTTTCCTGACTGATGCGCGAGTGCGGCGGCGTGTCTTCCTGCGCCTCGAAATGATATCGATCGCGCGTTCCTAACAGCTTTGTTGTGCGCTATCATGGTCTTCCGCGATCCGGCATGGGCACGATGAACGCGATACGCGTCGATCCCCATCCACCACCTAAAAACGGGGCCGCCGCATGCCGGATCGATTTCGATATCGAGAAGGAGACACCATGATCAACAAGCGTCGCAACCGCCTGCTCAAGCTGCTCGACGAGCGCAAGGCGGCCACCGTGCACGAGCTGGTCGAATCGCTGGATGCATCGCCGTCCACGATCCGGCGCGACATCAGCTGGCTCGCCGCCCGCAACCTCATCCACCGCACGCGCGGCGGGGCCGAAACGTCCCCGCAGAAGAAGCGCCTCGGCGGGCTCGCCAACGACACCTTTGCCGACAACCTGCGCGCCAACGCCGCGCGCAAGTACGCCATCGCACGCCACGCCGCCGCACTGTGCGACGATGGCGAAACCATCATCATCAACGGCGGCACGACGACGTTCATGATGGCCGACTTCCTGGCGGACCGCAGCCTCAAGATCATGACCAACTCGTTCCTGATGGCCGACCGGCTGCTGGCGACGAGCCAAAACGAAGTGCTGATCCCGGGCGGCACCGTCTACCGCGACGAGAACGTCATACTGTCCCCGTTCGACAACGATGCGACGGGCGACCAGTACGCCTCGAAGATGTTCATGAGCGTGTCCGGCCTGTCGATGCTGGGCCTCGTCGAGACCGATCCGCTGCTGATCCGCGCCGAGAAGCGCCTGATCGGCCAGGCCGAGAAGCTCATCGTGCTGGTGGACAGCTCGAAGTTCGCGCGCCGCGCGGGCCTGATCCTGTGCAGCCTGAAGCAGGTGCACACGGTGATCACGGACAGCGACGTGGCCGACCTGTCCGTGCAATGGCTGGAGCAGGCGGGCGTGAAGGTGATCGTCGTGACGCCCGAGGTGCCGCCGGAGCGGCACTGCATCGCGCTGGATGGTGCACACCTCGGCCTGCAGGGCGCGATGTGCACGATGCTGGCCTAGGGCAGCGGCGTCAGTCCCTCCGCCCGCACGATCCAGGTCCCGTCGTGCGGAAAGCCGGGGGCCGCCCCGGCGGGCGCGCCATCCCAGCCGCCCGCCATCATCGCGACGGCGGCCAGCAAGGCGCCGTTTCCGGGCAGGTAGACGGGCAAGTCCGTGTTCGGATTGTGCCCGGCGGCCGTGTAGCCGTTGTTCGGTACGCCCGTCTTCATCAGTACGTCGACGGCCGTTTCCGGCCGCCCCAGGCGCGCGGCCGTCATCGCGATCATCGGATAATCCCAGCCCCAGATCTTCGCCTTCCAGTCCCATCGTGCGAGGACGGCATCCAGCGTGCGGTCCATCACGGCGCGGTCGACGCCGGCCCCCGGCAGCTGGCCCAGCGCCATCAGGAACGACGGGTGGTCCTGGCGGCTGGCGACGTCGTCCCACGTGTCCGGGATCGATTCGAGCGCGACGTACTTGCCGTCCTTGACGGGCAGCGCGGACAGGTGGCGCCGCTTTTCGTCCCAGTCGCCGTTGCGCGGCAGGCCGAGGCGCGTGCGCCAGCGCTGCGCGATGTCCAGCGCCGTCGACCAGTACGACAGTTCGTAGGCCGGATTCATGCTGGCGGCCGGATCGTGGATCTCCTGCGCGATCCACAGCGGCGGGCCGAGGACCGAGCGCTGGTTCCTGTCGTCCCACGCGAGCATCGACGCCATCGCATCGGCCGTCGCGAACACGAGGTCGCGGTAGCGCTGGAGCGTGGCGCGCGTGGGCGTGTCGCGGTACAGCAGTTCCGCGAGGTGGATCGGGTGCGGCTGGTTCCACACGATCAGTGGATTGCCGCCGGGGCTCTCGCGTCCCTGCGGACTCGTCATCTTGGGCCAGCGCGCACCCTGCAGCCCGCGTGACGCCGCGATGGCGCGCGCGGCGGGCAACGTGTCGCGGAACCAGTCGAGTGCGCGTTCGAGATAGGCCGGACGCCCCCACAGCGCGAAGTGCGCCGTGTGCCACCAGATCATCTCCGTGTGGTGCTTGCCGTACCACGTGGACGTCGTCAGCCCGCTTTCCTGCGGCGGAAAATCGCCGCCCGCCTGGATCGCCGTGAGGTATTGCGACAGCACGACGCGCCGTTCCAGCTCGGCCGCGCGCGGGTCCGTGCTGCCGCTGAAATCGACGGCGCCGCCGCTCTGCCAGAACGTCGGCCAGTGCGCGGCGCTGCGGCCGAAGACGTCCGCTGCATCCGGTGCCGGCGCATTCGGCGCATACGCCAGCGTGAATTCGAGCACCTGGCCGGATACCGGCCGCAGTTCGAACGTGTGCGGTGCCGGTGTTGCGATGTTCACGGGGCTTGAGGCGCGCAGCGCCACGCCGTAGCGCCAGCCGTCGCGTGCGTGCGCGAGCACGAGGGTTCGATCCGTGCGCGTCACGACGGCCGTCGTGTGCGATGCCGGCTGCGACCAGTCCAGCGGCGGGTTCTGCTTGATGCCCCCGACATAGCCGCGCGGGAGCGCCAGCCGCACGGCCAGGCCCCGCGCGAGCAGCTTCGATTCGATGCGCACGGCCAGCGTGTCGCGCTCCGGGTCGGCGGCCGTCGTCACGACGACCTGCTCGCCGTCGATCGTGTACGCGCTCGTGAGGATGCCGCGCCACAGGTCGAGGCGCTGGTCGATCGCGCCCACGTCCGCCAGTGCGAGCGGCCGGCCGTCGCGGTGCGTGTAGGCGATCGCGAGCTGGCCGAGCGGTTGCGGATGCGGGTTCTCGCGCAGCCAGGCGGCGGCCGGCACGTCCATCCTGGTCGGATAGTCGACCGTCCGGCCGTGCGCCGTGTAGGGTTGGTTCGCGTCCGCGAGCCTGTACCCGTGCGGATTCGGGTCTTCGTGCCACGCCCACCGTGCCTGGGTCTCGAGGCCGATGCCATGTTCGCGGTAGTGATCCGCGAAGGTCTGCAGGCCCGTCACGTCGGCGGTAAAACAGAAGCGGCCGTTGCCGACGCTGAGCGGCGCCCATGGGTCGGGCGTCGCCAGGTGCGGAGAATGGCGCGCGACGAGGGCCTGGCGGTCGATGCGGCCGGCCGCGTGCGCGGGCAGGATCGTCACGAGAATCAGCAGGGCGGCGATGGCAAAGGCGGGCATGGTGTCTCCAGGGGTGCGACAGCCGATGATAACCGCCCGTTTTTCCCTTTGTGATCACGTTTTTGACCAGATTTCCTTTCGGTCAGTCCACTGAGCGGTCGCCGATTGACCCTGTTCGCGGCGGCTGTCTACCATCTTTACGCCATCGAAAACACATAAGGACAAACGGCATGAAGACGAGACGCAAGCACAAGCGGGCCCGCGCCCACCACACGACAACGATGTCCGCGCTGCTCATTGCGGCGAACCTCGGCTGCCACGCCAGCGCGCAGGAGGCGGACGCACCGAAGGTCGAAGAAACGAAGGTGATCGTGACCGGCACGCGCCTGGCCAGCCGCGGCTTCCTCGCCCCGACGCCCGTGACGACGGTCGACGCGCAGGAACTCAGGCTCGCCGGCACGCAGAACCTCGAGGTGATGCTGTCGGATACGCCGCAGTTTACCGCGAACCAGCTCAGCAGCCCGACGGCGAACACGGTGCAGCCGGGCCAGCCGTCCGGCACGTCGACCCTCAACCTGCGCAACCTGGGACCGACGCGCAACCTGGTGCTCGTGAACGGCCGCCGCTTCGCCATCACGGGCCCGGATTTCACCACCGACGTCAACACGGTCCCCGCCGCGCTGGTCAAACGCGTGGAGACGGTGACGGGCGGTTCGTCGGCCGTGTACGGCTCGGACGCCATCTCCGGCGTCGTCAACTTTATCCTGCGCGATAATTTCGAAGGCGTGGAGATCAACGCGCAGAGGAGTGTCGACCAGCCCACGCGCACGCCGAACGATTCGGTCGACCTCACCGTGGGCGGCAATTTCGGCGGGGGCAGGGGCAATGTCGTCGTCTCCGTCAACTACATGGACCGCGACGGTTTTACGCGCGGCGAACGTGGCGGCTGGGCGCTGCCGTCGATGGGCGACGGCTGCGTGACGGCGTCGTCGTGGTCGTCCACCCGTCCCGGCACGCCGCTCGCGGTGCCGGCCGGGCAGACCTGTGTGTCGGCGGGCGGGCGTCCGGGCCTGATCTTCAGCGGCTCGTCGAACGTGCCGACGGGGCGCATCGGCAACCTGCCCGTCGTCGGTTCCGCCGCGTCGAACCCGGCGCTGAATGCGGCGCTGATCGCGGCCGGCCTGCAGAACATGTCGACGCTCGGCGCGATCTTCGACCCGACCGGCAGGACGGTGCGTCCGTACGCGGCGCCGGGCGACGCGTACGACCTCGGCCCGCTGTCGTACATGGTCACGCCGCAGAAGCGCTGGATGAGCAATGCGTTCGCCCACTACGATTTCAGCGACCGCGCGACCGGCTACATGGAAGCGCACTTCAGCAGCAATTCGGCCAGCGTGCAGATCGGCCCGACGAGCGCCAGCGGGAACTTCCTCTTCAATACGAACAACCCGTACCTGAGCCCGCAGATGCAGGAGGTGCTGCGCCAGCTGGACCTGCGCGAGACGGGTACGACGCGCGTCACCAACGGCACGTCGAGCCTGACCACGACGCCGGGCGACGGCCTCGCCGTGTTGAACTACAACCGCCGCTTCTCCGACCTGGGCGGACGCGTGGCGGACACGGATCACCAGGTCTACCGCATCGCGCTCGGCCTGCGCGGCAGCCTGCCGGACGTGTCGGACCGCTGGCTGCGCGACCTGAAATACGACGTCTACTACACGAAGGCGCGCACGACGGAGACGCAGGACCAGGCCGGCTCCATCTCGCTGAGCCGCTTCCAGAACGCGATCCTGGCGCAGAACGGCGCGGCGCCCGTGCTGAATCCGTTCGGACAGAACCTGACGGAGGCGTCCGCCAATGCGATCTCGGTGGCGTCGAAGTCGAAGATCACGGCGGAGCAGAACGTCCTGGCCGGTAACGTGGCGGGGTCGCTGATGGACGTGCCGGCCGGCGCCATCGACTTTTCGACGGGCTTCGAGCGCCGCTACGCGTACAGCGCCTACAGCCCGGACGTGTTCCTCGCGTCGGGCGACGTCTCCGGCTGGAACGCGGCCCGCGCGACGAAGGGCTCGACGACCGTGAAGGAGGTCTATGGCGAGGTACGCGTGCCGCTGCTGGCGGATAAACCGTTCGCGAAGAGCCTGTCGGTATCGGGCGCGTTCCGCCGCTCCGACTACGACGTCGCTTCGGTCGGCAAGGTCTGGACCAGTTCCATCGGCTCGGAATGGGCGCCGACCCGCGCGCTGACGTTCCGCGCGCAGAAGCAGAAATCGATCCGCGCGCCGAACGTGGGCGAATTGTTCGGCGGGCAGGGCACGAACGGCCCGACGGCCACCGACCCGTGCTCCAGCCGCGCGCCGCTGGCGCAGCAGACCCAGGCGGTGCGCGTGCTGTGCGAGGCGACGGGCGTGCCCGCCAACCTCGTGTTCGACCCGGCCGTGCAGCCGTCGCCGTTCATCACGCAGGTCGTCGGCGGCAACCCGGACCTGTCGGCGGAAACGTCGCACACCGTCACCGTCGGCGCCGTGTTCATGCCGCCGTCGGTGAAAGGCCTGCAGCTGAGCGTGGACTGGTACCGCATCACCGTCGACGACGCCATCTCCACGCTGGGCGGCGGCGGCATCCAGTCCGTGCTGGACCTGTGCTACAACACGATCCGCAATGCGGCCAGCGTGTACTGCCGCGCGATCAACCGCGATCCGATCACGGGCCAGATCGCGGCGCCGACGTACGTGATGACGACGAACGCCAACATCGGCGGCATCGCGACGCGCGGCGTGGATCTCGCGGGCCACTACAATTTCACGCGGGACGGCATCCAGTGGACGCTCGATTCCAACTGGACGTACGTGAACGCGCTGACGTTCACGCCGATCCAGGACCTGCCGACGCTGAAGAACCGCTGCGTGGGCACGTGGGGCGCCACGTGCGGCCAGCCGGTGCCGCGCTGGAAGGGCACGACAAGGATCAGCATGAAGCGGGGACCGCTGCTGCTGTCCGCCCGTGCGCGTTATACGGGGCCGGTCACGGTGGATTCGTACGCGCTGGCCGCGAACCCGCCCGCGCTGGAATCGCTGACGAATCCGAAGATCAAGTCCTATACTTGGCTGGACCTGACCGCCGGCTGGGAATTCAGCCGCATGGTCAACCTGACGGGCGGCGTGCGCAATGTGCTGGACAAGGACCCGCCGATCCTCGGTTCGTCGCAGCTGCCGTCGAATAACACGATCCCGGCCACGTACGACACGCTTGGACGCCAGCTGTTCGTCACCCTGAACGTCAAGCTGTGAAGGAGACCCGCACGATGATGGAACGACGTACCCTGCTGCAGGCCGCGCTGCTGGCGCCGTGGCTGCTGCCTGCCGCCGCGCGGGGCGCGGCATGCGCGGCGCCCGGGTGGGCGGACGCGCTGCGGCGCGACCTCGACGCGATGGCGGAGGAACTCACGCGCACCCTGCGCCCGTGGCCCGTGCCGGACAAGGTGTTCGTGCCGGAGTCGTACGGACTGCGGTCCGGGGAGCCCGCGACGGCCGCGATCCGGCGCGCCGTCGACGCCTGCGCGGCGGCCGGCGGCGGCGTGGTCCGGTTGGCGCAGGGCGACTACGTCAGCGGCACCATCGACCTGCGTTCCGGCGTGATGCTGGAAGTGGCGGAGGGCGCGCGCCTGCTGGCCAGCACGGACCTGGACGACTATCCCGAGCGGCGCGCGCGCCGGCCCACGGTCCAGGACAGCAACATGGGAATGAACCAGTCGCTGATCTTCGCCGAGGGTTGTACGCGCGTGGGCATTCGCGGCAAGGGACTCATCGACGGGCGCGGCACGCCGGACAACTTCCCCGGCCAGGAAACGACCGGCGCGACGCCGGGACGGCCGTTCGTCATCCGCATGCTCGATTGCAGCCAGGTCGTCATCGCGGACATCCGGTTGAAGGATTCGCCGTGCTGGATGCAGAACTACCTGAACTGCGAGGACCTGATCGTGGACGGCATCCACGTCGAAAACCAGGCCAACCACAACAACGACGGCATCGACATCGACGGCTGCCGCCGCGTTATCGTGCGCAACTGCTTCATCAGCGCCGAGGACGACGCCCTGTGCTTCAAGGGCGCGAGCCAGCGGCCGATCGACCGGGTGCTCGTCGAGCACTGCCGCCTGTACAGCACGTGCAATGCGCTGAAGTTCGGCACGGACTCGCAGGGCGATTTCCGCAACGTGCTCGTGCGCCACGTGGAGGTGGGCGGACCGTCGGCCGACATGCGGGCCATGAAGCGCCGCAAGGCCGACGGCGGCATCTCGTGGGAATCCGTCGACGGCGGCACGGTGGAGCGGGTGCTCGTGCACGATGCCCGCATCGTGCGTGCCGAGAGTCCGCTGTTCCTGCGCCTGGGCGACCGGGGAAGAGTGCGGCCGGAACAGGCGCGCCCGCAGCCGGGCCGGCTGCGCCGCATCGTGTTCGACCGCATCACGGGCAGCGACAACGGCAGGCGCGGTTCGTTCTTCACGGGCGTGCCGGGCCACGCGATCGAAGACGTGCTGCTGCGCGACGTCGACCTCCCGATGGACGCCGCGACCGAACCGGCGATCCGCCAGCAGGACATCCCCGAGGCGCCCGCCGAGTATCCCGATCCGCACATGTTTTCCACGGTGATGCCGGCCCATGGCCTGTGGACGCGCCACGTGCGCGGCCTGACCCTGCAGCGCGTGCGCTTCACCACCACCGGCCCCGATCCGCGCCCGATGCTGTCGACGGGCCCCGACGCCGACTCTCCCTGCACACCATGAAACGACTCGTCTTCCTGCTCGCTGTCGTACTGGGCGCCGCGCATGCCGCGGAACCCGTGCGCACGTATCACAACCCGATCCTGTACGCCGACTATTCCGACCCGGACGTGATCCGCTCCGGCGACGATTACTGGCTCGTCGCATCGAGCTTCCACTTTTCTCCGGGCCTGCCCGTGCTGCACTCGAAGGACCTCGTGCACTGGACCGTCGCCGGCCACGTGCTGCCGCGGCTCCCGTTCGACCCGGCCTACGACATGGTCCCGCCGTACACGCTGACGGACAGCACGTCGAAACCGGTCACGGGCCAGCGCTACGCGCGCGGCGTGTGGGCGCCGTCGCTGCGCGAGCACGCCGGCAAGTTCTACGTGTACTGGGCGACGCCGGACGAGGGCATCTTCATGAGCACGGCCATTAACCCCGCCGGGCCGTGGAGCGCACCCGTCGCCGTGATCTCCGGTCCGGGCTACGAAGACCCGTGCCCGTTCTGGGACGACGACGGCAAGGCGTATCTCGTCCATTCGAAAGTCGGCGCCGGGCCGCTGATCCTGCACGCGATGAGCCCGGACGGCACGCGCGTGCTCGACCCGGGCAGGACGATCGTCGAGGACAAGGCCAACCTGCCGACGCTGGAGGGCCCCAAGGTCTACAAGCGCAACGGGTATTACTACATCTTCGCGCCGATCGGCGGCGTGGGCCACGGACCGCAGGCCGTGCTGCGCGCGCGCCGCATCGACGGGCCGTACGAGGCGCGCAAGGTCCTGCTGCCGGGGAACGGCGTCGACGGCCCGCACCAGGGCGGCTGGGTCGAGACGCCGTCGGGCCAGGGCTGGTTCATCCACTTCAACAGCACGGGCGCGTTCGGCCGCATCGCGCACCTGCAGCCCGTCGTGTGGAAGGACGACTGGCCGGAGATGGGGCGGGCGGGCCTGCCCGTGACCGAGGCGCCGGTCCCGGACACGGGCCGCAGCGTGCCCGCGGACCGGCTGCAGGACTCGGACGAATTCTCTGCCGCGACGCTGGGCCTGCAATGGTCGTGGAACCACAATCCGGACGACGCGCACTGGAGCCTCGCGCAGCGGCCCGGCTACCTGCGCCTGCAGGCCAACGAGGCGAAGTACCTCGTCGGCGCGCGCAATGTCCTCACGCAGATCCTGCAGGGACCCGCGTCCGAGATCACGACGCGGCTGGAACTGAAGGGGCTGGGCGAACGCCAGCGCGCGGGCCTCGTGCTGTTCGGTGTCGGCGTGCCGTGGGTGGGCGTCGTGCACGAGGATGGGCAGGACTACGTGACGGTGGCGAACGGCGGCGTGGAGACCCGGGTGGGCAGGGTCGACGGCAAGGCAATCGTCCTGCGCGCGGCCGTGGCGGAAGACCAGACCGTGCGGTTTTCGTATGCGCGCGACGGCTCGGACGACTTCCGCGCCGCCGGCGCGCCGGTGAAGCTGGCGCCGTTCTCGTGGTGGAAGGGCAGCCGGCCCGCGGTCTTCACGTGGATCAAGGCCGAGTCCGACGCGCCGCGGGAAGGCGGCGGCCCGCGCCTGATCACGCGCGACTACGTCGACGTCGACTGGTTCCGCGTGACCCGGCGCTGAAGGCAGTCACGCCCCGATCACGCGGTCGCGTCCCGCTGCCTTGGCCGCGTACAGGGCCTTGTCGGCACGGTTGACGGTGGCGCTGAACGGCTCCCGGTCCTGGCGCGCGGCGAGACCGGCCGAAAAGGTCACGCGCAGGCGCGCATCCAGCCCCGGCACGGCGAGGTCCGCCATCCCGGCGCGCAGCGACTCGACGAACGCGTGGGCCTCGACCAGGGACGTGGCGGGCAGCAGCATGAGGAATTCCTCGCCGCCCCAGCGCGCCAGCGCGTCGCCGGGACGCAGGCCCGCGCGCAACCTGTGGGCGACGGCGCGCAGCACGGCGTCGCCGGCCGCGTGGCCGTGGCGGTCGTTGATCTGCTTGAAGAAGTCGATGTCGATCAGGGCGACGCACGCCGGCCCCTGTTCCGCGTCCAGCAATTCGTTCATGTGGCGGCGGTTCGACACGGACGTCAGTTCGTCCGTGGTGGCGAGCAGACGGATCGTGACGAGTGCCGCTTCCACGATTTCACGCTTGGCCTTCAGGCGTGCGCGCAGCTTGTTCATCTCGCCTGTGAGGAAGGTTACCGTGAGCGAGCACCCGGCCATGATGACGAACGTGACGGCCTCCACCCGCGGCGGGTAATGCAGCGGATCGCGCATCTGGTGCCACCACATCGTGGCGCCCATGCCGGCCAGGCCGCATACGGCGAGGAGCAGGGTCTGGCGCGGGCGCAGGGCGAACGTGCAGAACACGACAACGACCATCAACCCCATCAGGGTAGCGCCGCGCAGCGGCCCCGTGATGGAATAGGCCCACATGTTGCAGGTGATGCCGAACAGGCCTTGCAGGGTGGCGAGGGTGTGCGGCCGCAGGCCGAGGTGGGCGTTGGCGCGCACCAGCGCATAGAAGGTCGAGGCGCCGAGCGCAGCGTACAGGCCGAGACCGAGCACGCCGTGGTATGGCACCATGCCGGCGGCCGATTCGACGGCCAGCAGGGTCACGAACAGGGCGTACAGCGTGGCAGTCGCGGCCCAGTAAGTGAGCATTCGGCGCAGTTTCGGGTCGGTGCCGATGGCAAGGGTGACGACACGTGCGCGCAATTCCATGACTCTCCCTATCCTGGTATGCAGATAGCCCTGCATCTCGTCGCAATCGTTCGCGAGCAGGGCATCGCGCACGAACGACTTGTCGATCCTGAGCGTCGAGATCGGGAACGATTTTAACGCACTGACGGCGTCAGGCCTCGATCACCCGGTTGCGTCCCGCCGCCTTGGCCGCGTACAGGGCCTTGTCGGCGCGGTTCACCGTCTCGACGATGGGCTCGTCGGGGTGCCAGATGCTCAGGCCGGCCGAGAAGCTGACGCGGTGTTCCGCGCCGCTGCAGGGCTCCACCGCGGGCGCCAGTGCCGCCACGCGTTCGCGCATGCGCTCCAGCACGGCGCGGGCGTTGGCGGGCGTCGTGTTCGGCAGCATTAGCAGGAATTCCTCGCCGCCCCAGCGCGCCAGCGCGTCGCCTTCGCGCAGCTCGGCGCGCGTGGCGTGCGCGAAGTCGCGCAGCACGCTGTCGCCCGCCGCGTGGCCCAAGCTGTCGTTGATCCGCTTGAAGAAGTCGATGTCGAGCACGGCGATGCAGGTCGGACCGCGAGCGGCGTCGCGACGGCGCTCTTCCTGCGCCAGCAGCTCGTTCATGTGGCGGCGGTTGGTCAGCTTGGTCAGCTCGTCGATGGTGGCCAGGGTGCGGATCGTGTCGAGCGCCGTCAGCAGCTCGTCCTTCTGGGTCTTCAGGCGTGCGCGCAGCTTGCTCATTTCGCCGGTCAGCAGGGTGACCGCAAGCGAGGCGACCGCCACGAACACGAAGTTCACGGCTTCCGCCGCCGGCGGAAAATGCACCGGATCATGCGCTGCGAGCCACGACATCGTGCCGCCCATGACGGCCAGGTTGAAGGCGGTCAGTGTCAGGGTCTGGCGCGGACGCAGGGCGAACACGCAGAAGACGACGATGACCGGCAGCCCCACCAGGGTCGCGCCGCGCATCGGCCCGGCGATCGAATAGCCCCACACGTGGCAGCTGATGCTGAAGACGCCCTGCAGTCCCGCGAGGATCGTCGGGGCGAGCCCGATGCGGACGCCAATGCGCACCAGCGGGTAGAACACGGCAACGCCCGCGGCGACGTACAGGCAGATGGCACGGGCCTGCGGCTCTCCGGCGAGCGCGCGCGGGCCGAACATCACGCCGATGACGATGGTGTACATGACGGCGGTGCCGGCCCAGTACTGCAGCATGCGGTGCAGCTTGCGGTCCGCGCCGAACAGCATGCGCGCCGCTTCGTGGCGGGAGATCAAGCTCACGCCCTCACCAGTTGCGCAACATCGCGCGGCTGGCGTTGCTGGTCCTGCAGCATCTCCGTGATGCGCTCGGCCGGCACCGGTGGGCTGAACAGGTAGCCCTGCATCTCGTCGCAGTCGTTTGCCAGCAGGAAGTCGCGCTGCTCGACCGTCTCCACGCCTTCGGCGATCACGCGCAGGTGCATGCGGTGGCCCAGCGAGATCACGGCCAGCGCGATCGCCTGGTCGTCGGAGCTGGAGGCCAGGTCGCGCACGAACGACTTGTCGATCTTGAGCGTCGAGATCGGGAACGATTTCAACGCCGACAGGCTCGAATAACCGGTGCCGAAATCGTCGATCGACAGGGTCACGCCCATCTCTTTCAGTTCGCGCATGCGTTCGATCGCCTGGTTCAGGTCGCGCATCAGGAGGCTTTCCGTCACTTCCAGGTCCAGCGCACAGGGCGGCAGGCCGGTGTCGCGCAGGGCGCCGGCGATGCGCTCGACGAGGCGCTTTTCCTCGAACTGGCGCGCCGACACGTTCACGGACACCGTGAGCGGATCCAGCCCCGCCGCGCGCCACAACCGGGCCTGGCGGCAGGCGGTGCGCACGACCCATTCGCCCAGGCCGACGATCAGGCCCGATTCTTCCGCGAGGCCGATGAAGCGCATCGGCGGCACGATGCCGTGTTCCGGATGGCGCCAGCGGATCAGTGCTTCCACGCCGAACAGGCGGCCCGTGCGCAGGTCGACCTTCGGCTGGTACAGCAGGTAGAAACGGCCTGCCGGCGCGTCGTTGGCGGGGGCCTCGCCATCGCCCGCGTCGCATGCGTCGTCCGCCAGCGTAGTGTCCAGCGCCCTGCGCATGTCCTCCAGCAGCACGAGCTTTTCCTCGACGCTGGCATTCATCTCGCGCGTGTAGAACTGGAAGTTATTGCTGCCCAGGTCCTTGGCACGGTACATCGCGGCGTCGGCGTTCATCATGAGGGTCTTCGGGTCCTCGCCGTCGCGCGGGTACACGACGACGCCCATGCTGCAGCTCACGCGCACGGCCTGGTCGCCGATCTGCACGGGCTCCGTCACGGCTTGCCGGATCTTTTCCAGCACGGGCGTCAGCGCGAGCGGGCTTTCGCCGGCGTCCGGCAGCAGGATCACGAATTCGTCGCCGCCCAGGCGGCCGAGGGTGTCCGTGCGGCGCAGGCAGGCCTGCATGCGGCAGCCGACGACCTTCAGCAATTCGTCGCCGGCGTTGTGGCCGAGGCCATCGTTGACGAGCTTGAAGCCGTCCAGGTCGACGAAGGCGAGGGCCAGGTGGCCGCCGTTGCGCTGTGCGTTGCGCACGGCCTGGTCGAGGCGGTCGCGGATCAGGCTGCGGTTGGGCAGGCCGGTCAGCTCGTCGTGGTGGGCCATGTGGCGGATGCGCTCTTCGGCCAGCTTGCGCTCCGTGATGTCGCGCACCATCGCCACGGCGCCGCCTTCGACGGGCACGATCTGGCGCTGCAGCCAGCGCCCGGACGTGGGGCCGGACGTCGCCTGCCATTCGGCCTCGATGACGCGCTGTTCGAGCACCACCTGCACGAGATGGTCCCACATGCCGTTCGTGCGGTAATAGGGCAGCACGTCGCCCAGCAACTGGCCGCGCAGCGCCTCGCTGGCGATGCCCGTGAAGAGTTCGGAGCGGCTGTTCGAACCCTCGACGAGGAAGTCGACGATGGCACCGTCCGCGCCGGTCACGCTGCGCAGCACGAAGAACGCGTCCGGGCTCGCTTCCGACGCGGCCGCATAGGTCTGCTGCGCCTGGCGCTCGCGCCGGCGCGCCTTGGCCACCTGCCATGACCACGCGCTGATCATCGCGACGACGGCGACCAGCAGCGAACTCGCGGCCGTGGCGCCGACGAGGTAGGTGCCGTAGTGCTGTTCGTACTGCGCCATCTGTTCGCTGTCGGCCAGGCCGACGACGGCCGTGAGCGGGAAACCCGTCAGGCGGCGCGCGCCCGCATAGCGTTCGATGCCGTCCGGCGCCGTCGGATGCGGGGCCAGGGCTTCCTCACCAAGGCCGTCGAGCGCGATCGGCTGGCCCCACGACACCTTGTCGCCGATCCGCACGGCGCGCGCGACGCCGTCGCTGCCGACGAGCGCCAGCAGGCCCAGTTCGCCCGCGCGCGAGCGTTCGTACGAGCTCGTGAAATAGGCCGGGTCGACTTCGACGATGGCGACGCCTGCGAAGCGGCCGTAGCCGTCCTCGATGCGGCGCGTGAAATGCAGGTGCGGCTCGGACCGGGCCGTGTCGCCGACGGTCTGGCTGACGAATACCCCGTGGCCGGTGCCGTTGGCGTGCACGGTGAAGTAGGGGGCGCGCGACACGTTCTGCGTCGGCACGGACGGATTGCTGTCGACGATGGTGCCGTCGCGGTCCGCCACGCTCACCTGGAACACGAGGCCGGGCGGCAGCAGCTCTTCCGCGCGCAGCGTGGGCAGGGCGGCGTGGGTGCCGTTCAGTTCGACGGAATACTTGATGACCTTTAGCGTCTGGTCGATGGCGTTCAGGTTGCGCGCGACCTGGGCCTCGTACGTGTCGAGCTGCTCGCGTACGGCATCGTGGGCGGCGTCGACGGCCGCGCGCCGTTCCGTTTCGATGAAGTGGAACGTCGCGACCCAGATCGCCAGCAGTGGCAGTACGGCGAACAGCGGCAGCGCAAAATGGGTTTCGAGGGCGCGCGCGAGCCAGCGGGGACGGCGGCGTTCGGAGGCGGCGGGCGACGTCATCACTGCACCACGAGGACTGCGCGCACGCTCGTGTCGAGCGCGCTCCGCTCGATATACCCGATCGCCTCCGGATCGTCGGCCACCTTGCGCCGCACGGCCGCGCTGTCCGGCAGTTCGCTCGGCGGCTGGCCGCGGCCCGTGAACACCATCTTCGACCAGTGCGCCTTCAGCAGCGCGGGCGTCTTGTTCGTGACGCGCGCATAGAACTCGTCGCGCATCGGCACGCCGAGGCGCAGGTCGAACGGCACCGCTTCGGTACCATCGGGGAAGCGCACGGACTGGCCGAGGAAGATCGCGGCCACCTGGTCGGCGCGCAGTGTCGCGACGGGATTGCGCGCGGAGACGATCACGACGAGATCGGCCGCGCTCGCGGGCGCGCCGGCCAGGATGCCGAGCAGCAGGGACGTGCCCAGCAGGCGGGAATACTTGAGCGTCGCCATGCTAGTACACGAAGTCGAGTGCGACGCTGGCCACGTGGACCGGGTGCCCGGGCGCGAAGCGCGGCGTCGGGTTGATGAAGGTCCCGCGCGAGTCTTCCAGCGGCGTGACGCGGTCGTATTGCAGCTTGAGGGCCATGTTCGTGCGCAGGTCCCAGCGCACGCCCACCGCCTGCGACGTCTGTTGCGGGATCGTCCACAAGAGGAAGTTCAGGCCGCCGTTGAGCGCCGCCGCCGTCGGCGCCAGCCCTGGGGGCAGGGCGGCCACCGGCAGGCCGGGATCCGTCGTCGCGCCCGCGGCGCGCACGCGCGCGTACGTCGCGTACGGCGTGAACGCCTGCCAGCGCCAGCCCGCGCTGACGTAGGCGCTGCGCGTCGCGCCGAGGAACGAATGGCTGACCGTGCGGCCCGCTTCGGCCATCACGAACCACGAACCGGGGTCGTAGTTCACGCCGATATTCGCGAGCGTCATGCGCTTGTGGTCCATCGCATAGCGCCGGGTCAGATCCTGGCCGATGGGGCCGAAGGCGTCGAAGGCATGGAACAGGTCGGCGCCGATGTCGCTGGAGATCTCGGCGCTGAGCACGTTGGCGCGCACGCTGAGCGCGCCCCAGTCGCTCGTGTTGGAGATGCCGATGCCGCGCCGCCCGTACACGTGCAGCGGCGCGATCAGCGGCACCGAGCTGTGGCCGTAGAACACCTGCGACGCATTGCGGACCGGTCCCAAGCCCCAGCGCAGGGTGGCGTCGATGCCGTCGCTGCTCGTCACGGGCATGACGTTGTAGCCTTCGACCGGCGGGCGCACCCACGGATACGCATAGCCGACCTTGCGGTAGTCCGCCGTCAGGAAGATGGGCAGGGCGATACGGCCGACGCGCAGCGCCAGCTCGGGCGTCGCCTGGTACTTGATGTTCGCCCATTCGACGCGCGGCCGGTACGTGTTGTCGAGGCCCTGTTCGCTGACCACCTGCAGCACGGCCGTCCAGTGCCGCGCGAGCGTGGCGTCGAGTTGCACGCCGAGGCGCGTGTCGACGTCGGTGCTCCAGCGGCGCGTGGCGCCGGTGCCGCTGATCTTGAAGACGGACGAGGTGTAATCCGCCTCGCGTTCGCTGGCGTGCGCGACGCCCAGCGTACCGAAGCCGGAAATGCGCCAGTCCGGCTTGTCCTGGGCGCGGGCGGCGCCGGCCAGGGCAAGTCCGGACAGCGAAAGGAACAGGAATTGAACGAGGCGTTGTTGCTGCATGTGTGTCGACGGATGGGCCGGCTGGACCGGCGGATTGCGCTGCGGTCGAGACGACCGGGAATTCACATCAGCCTGCGGAGATGGGCAGACACGGGGCGCAGGGAGCGCGGAATTCACTGTAATACTTGCGCATGGGAAAGTCGACCGCTTTCGGCCGGGAGCGGCCGACGTTCAATATCCTGTTGTGTTACGACAACGAGGGATTGCCCCACAATCGGCCACCGCCGAGCTCCAGTTGTGTGAGATATAACCGCACGTCGAATTCGAACTGATGGTAGTCCGGCTCCATCCAGCAGCACAGTTTATAAAAGGCCTTGTCGTGGTCCTTTTCCTTCAGGTGGGCCAGTTCGTGCACGGCGATCATGCGCAGGAAGGCCGGCGGCGCGTCGCGGAACACGGTGCCGATGCGGATCTCGTGCTTGGCTTTCAGCCGGTTGCCCTGCACGCGCGAGATCGCGGTGTGCAGGCCCAGGGCCTGCTGCACGATGCCGATCTTGCTGTCGTAGGCGACCTTAGCGACGGGCTCGGCGTTGCGCAGATATTCATCTTTCAAATCCTGCACGTAGCCGTACAAGGCCTTGTCCGTGCGGACGTCGTGCGCGTCGGGATAGCGCTGGCGCAGGTGGTCGGCCAGCCGGTTGTCGGCGATCAGGCGCTCGACCTGGGTCAGGATGTGCGCGGGGTACGCCGCCAGGTATTTGAGGTGGGAAACGGTGGACATAAGTATGGAACTGTAGCACGCCCATGTGCCAGGTGCATCTCTTGCAATGCGATGAACGACCGCGCCCGGCACGGCGGCGCGGTCGGCGCTTGCGCGCTGTGGTGAGGGGACCGGCCCGGGCGCGGCCGGGAGCCCCGGATGTCATGACTCCTTGCCGCCCTGGCGGTTGCCCGCCTGGTTGCCCGATTGGTTGCCCGATTTCGCGGCGGCGGCGGCGCGGTTGGCCGATTGCCGGCTTTCCCCGCCCTTGCGGCCGATGTCGGCCATGTGGGCGCGGTTGCGGCTGACCACTTCCCCGCCTTTCTGGCCCGCCCGGCGCGCTTCTTCCGAATCGAATTCGTGCGCCGTGCCCTTCTGGTGGGCGGCCTGGCCGCCCTTGCTGGCGATTTGACGCTGCTGGTTCTGGTCCATCGCAGCGAAACCGCGCTTGGCCGGCTGGCTTTTCTGCTCGTTGCCGCCGGAGTCGGCAGCGCCCTTGCCGCCTTCCTTGCTTGTCGCCATATCGATCTCCTTGTGCCTGAACTATCAACGAGCGTTCATGGATGCGCTCGTGCGGTTAGAGAGGCAGGGGATCAAATGGTTCCGGCGGCGTGCGGTTGGTTCAATGTGCGTCGTCGGCGACCTTCAGCACCAGCTTCCCGAAGTTCTTCCCTTCGAACAGCATCGTGAGGGCATCCGGGAAGTTGTCGAGGCCTTCGACCACGTGTTCGCGGCTCTTGATCGCCCCTGCCTGCAGCCAGGCGCCGAGGCGTTGCACGCCCTCCGGATAGCGCGCGGCGTAGTCGAAGACCACCATCCCTTCCATGCGCGCCCGGTTCACGAGCAGCGACAGGTAATTGGCCGGGCCGCGCACGGGCGTCGTGTTGTTGTACTGCGAGATCGCCCCGCAGATCACGATGCGCGCCTTCAGGTTGATGCGGGCCAGCACGGCGTCGAGGATGTCGCCGCCCACGTTGTCGAAATAAACGTCCACGCCCTGCGGGCAATGTTCCTTGAGGCCCGCGGGGACCTCGCCCGCCTTGTAGTCGATGCACGCGTCGAATCCGAGTTCCTCGACCACGTAGCGGCATTTGTCCGGCCCACCGGCAATGCCCACGACGCGGCATCCCAGCTGCTTCGCCACCTGGCCCACCGTCGCGCCCACGGCGCCCGCCGCCGCCGACACGACGACGGTGTCGCCGGCCTTCGGCTGGCCGATGTCCGTGAGGCCGAAGTACGCGGTCATGCCGGGCATGCCCAGCACGTTCAGCCAGGCCGGCAGCGGGGCGAGGGCTGGATCGATCTTCATGGCCGCGGCGGCCTTCGCGTCGACGGGGCCCGTCCAGTATTGCTGCACGCCGAAGCTGCCGGTCAAGGTGTCGCCCACGGCCACGTGCGGCGAGTTCGACGCCTCGACGACGCCGACCCCGCCCGCGCGCATCACTTCGCCGATGGCGACGGGACGGATGTACGATTTGCCCTCGTTCATCCAGCCGCGCATGGCCGGATCGAGCGAGAGGTACAGCACGCGCACGCGCACCTCGCCGTCCTGCAGCGGCGCGAGGGGTTCCTCGGTCGGCTGCCAGTCGGTGGCCTTGGGCATGCCGACGGGGCGGGCGGCGAGGCGGAACTGCCGGTTGATGGTCATTGACGTCTCCTGTTGAAACCGGGGTCAGAGCCCGGTTTTGGGCAATTTCTTTAAATCGGGCTCTGACCCCGGTGTTGGGGAAATGCCGGAATGGCAATCCATGCGACAATGGCCGGGCTAAGTCAATCTCAACCATTCTGAAGTTTCCAGCAATGTATCCAGAATATATCCTGACCTTGTCCTGCCTGGACCACCGCGGTATCGTGCTGCGCGTCTCGGGCTTCCTGGCCGAACATGGCTGCAACATCATCGACTCGGCCCAGTTTGGCGATCCGGAATCGAAACTGTTCTTCATGCGCGTGCACTTCGCGCTGGAAGACGATGCGATGTCCGACGAACTGCTGCGCGCCGGCTTCGGCTCGCTGTGCGAGGACCTGGGCGCGGACGGTGCGTTGCACGACGCCAAGCGCAAGCCGCGCGTGCTGATCATGGTGTCGAAGATCGGCCACTGCCTCAACGACCTGCTGTTCCGCTACCGCAGCGGCCTGCTGCCGGTGGAGATTCCGGCCATCGTGTCGAACCACATGGACTTCTACCAGCTCGCGGCCAGTTACAATATCCCGTTCCACCACTTGCCGCTCGAGGCCGGTGCCAGCGAATCGGCGAAGCTCGCCCAGGAGGCGCGCATCATCGAACTGCTGGACACGCACCGCATCGACCTGGTCGTGCTGGCGCGCTACATGCAGATCCTGTCGCCGGGGCTGTGCGATGCCTTGAAGGGCAGGGCGATCAATATCCACCATTCGTTCCTGCCCAGCTTCAAGGGCGCACGTCCGTATGCGCAGGCGCATCGCCGCGGCGTCAAGCTGATCGGTGCGACGGCCCACTTCGTCACGGGCGACCTGGACGAAGGGCCGATCATCGAGCAGGACGTCGAGCGCGTCGACCACGCCATGAGCGTGGACCAGCTGACGGCCATCGGCCGCGACGTCGAGAGCGTCGTGCTGGCGCGCGCGGTCAAGTGGTTCGTGGAACACCGTATCCTGCTGAACGGCGACAAGACCGTCGTGTTCAGCTGAACCATAAAACATAGGCAACACTTAAGCATGGCCCTGAAAGCTACGATTTACAAGGCAGACCTCAGCATTGCGGACATGGACCGCAACTACTACCAGGAGCACGCGCTCACGATCGCGCGGCATCCTTCGGAAACCGACGAGCGCGTGATGATCCGCCTGCTCGCCTTCGCCTTGCACGCCGACCCGGCGCTCGCGTACGGCAAGGACCTGTTCGACGTCGAAGAGCCCGCACTGTGGCTCAAGGACCTGACCGGCGCCATCGACCTCTGGATCGAGGTCGGCCAGCCCGACGAACGCCGCCTCATGAAGGCGGCCGGCCGCGCCGAACACGTGGTCGTGTACAGCTACAGCGCCACCAGCAACATCTGGTTCAAGGGCCTGGCCAGCAAGCTCGAACGCACCAGGAAGATCTCCATCATCAATATCCCGGCGGAAACGAGCGCCCAGCTGGAGCAGATGGCCCAGCGCTCGATGCAGCTGCAGTGCACGATCCAGGACGGCCAGGTGTGGCTGACCGACGGGCAGCAGACCGTGCAGGTCGAGCGCGAGATCCTGATGGCCGAGCGCTGATCGACTGGACAATTTGTCACAGGCCGCGCGTGCGCCACGCGGTGCAACCGCGGCTATAATCGGTTCATGCTGATTCGTTCGACAAGACGCCTGCGTTTCGTGTGGCTGGCACTGTTCGCCGTGCTGCTGAACGCGCTCGCGCCGACGGTCTCGCATGCGCTGGCCGCGAGCCGGCCCACGATTCCGCTGGACGTCTGCAGCGTCGACGGCGGCGCCTCGTTCGCCGCCGCGGCCGCGCTGCTCGTGCAGGACGACCATGCCGGCATGAGCGTCCTGGACGATTGCGGCTACTGCCTCACCCATGCGGGCAGCCACGGCCTGCCGCCGCCCGTGCACGCGCCGCTGGCGCCCGTCGACGGCGCGGAAATGCGTCCATTCCTGTTCCATCATGCGCCCCGTCCGCTCGCCGTCTGGCTGGCGGCCGTGCCGCGCGGTCCTCCCGTCTTTGCCTGACTCCGTTTTTCTTCGATCCATTTTTTGTCAGGTAAAGTCATGTTCAAATCATTCCTCGTGCTGGCCGCGGCCAGCCTGTTCACGTCGTCCGCCGCGTTCGCCCAGGTGACCGTCGGCGACCCGTGGATCCGCGCCACCGTGCCGGCCCAGAAGACGGCCGGCGCCTTCATGCAGCTGCGTTCGCCCAAGGCCACGCGCCTCGTCGACGTGCAAAGCCCCGTCGCGGGCCGCGCCGAAGTCCACCAGATGGCCATGGAAGGCCAGACGATGCGCATGCAGAAAGTCGACGGCATCGACCTGCCGGCCAACCAGCCCGTCAACCTGTCGTCCGGCGGCTACCACGTCATGCTGTTCGACCTGAAGCAGCAGCTCAAGGAAGGCCAGCAGGTGCCGCTGACCTTGACCTTCGTCGGGTCCGACAAGAAGCGCGAGAACGTCACCGTGCAGGTGCCGGTCAAACCGCTCACCTACACTGCAGCGCACTGACGGGAGCCTGTGATGAAAGCATTCTGGATCGCCGCCTTGCTCGCGGCGCCGCTGGCGCACGCCCATATCACCATCGCCCCGGCCAGCGCGCCGGCCGGCGCGTATCAGACCCTCGTGTTCAAGGTCGGTCACGGCTGCGCCGGCAGCGCCACGACCGGCATCACGGTGCAGTGGCCGGAAGGCGTGACGGCGAAGCCGATGCCCAAGCCGGGCTGGACCATTGCGCTGGCCCCGCATGAGATCAGCTGGCGCGGCGGGCCGCTGCCGGACGCGTACTACGACGAGTTCACGCTGCAGGCGAAGTTGCCGGACGCGCCGGGCCGCCTGGTGTTCAAGGTCGGCCAGCAATGCGAGAAGGGGCGCATGGACTGGGCCGACACGACACCCGAATCGAAGACGCCCGCGCCGGGGCTGGAAGTCACGCCCGCCGCGATGCCCATGCACCATCACTGAGGTGCCCATGCGATTCCAACATCATCGCCTCGCGCTCGCCGCACTGGCGTGCGTGGCTGCGCACGTCCATGCCGACGACACGCACCTGGAAACCGTGGTCATCACGGGCGGCCGCCCCACGTCGCTGCCCGCACAGATTCCGACGACGATCGAAGGCATCACGGGCGCCCAGGTCGAGGACCGGATCAACGCCGTGGACAGCGAGGACGCGCTCAAATACCTGCCCAGCCTGAACGTGCGCAAGCGCTACACGGGCGACTACGACCACGCCGTGCTCGCGAGCCGCGCGTCCGGCACGGGCAACAGCGCGCGCTCGCTCGTGTACGCGGATGGGATCCTTTTGTCCAACCTGCTCGGCAACGGCGCCACGTACACGCCGCGCTGGGGCCTCGTCACGCCGGAAGAGATCGAGCGCGTCGACGTGCTGTACGGCCCGTTCGCGGCCGCGTATCCGGGCAATGCCGTCGGCGCCGTCGTCGACTTCCAGACCCGCATGCCGGTGAAGCGCGAAGCCCACGTCAAGCTGTCCGGCTACGCGCAAGATTTCAACCTGTACCGCACCGATGATCGCTACAACGGCTGGCAGGGCAGCGCCTCGCTGGGCGACCGCAGCGGCGCGTGGTCGTACTGGATCGACGTGTCGCGGCTCGACAGCGATGCGCAGCCCATCGGGTTCGCGAACAAACTTTTGTCGACCGGCGTGCAAGGTGGGAGCACTGCGGGCGGCGGCGTGCCCGTGACGGGCGCCGTGGCCGGCCGCAATCCGTCGAACAGGGACTGGTGGCTGATCGGCGCGACGAGCCAGACGCACACCGTGCAGGACCACGCGAAACTCAAGCTCGCGTGGGACATCACGCCGCAGCTGCGCGCCAGCTACACGTTCGGCTGGTGGCGCAACGAGGCGAAACGCGTGGCCGAATCGTACCTGCGCGATGCGGCCGGCAACCCGGTCGTCACCGCGCCTCGCGTGAACATCGACGGCCGCACGTACGACATCCGCGCCTCCGATTTCGCGCCCAGCCGCGGCACGCTGGAACACGCGATGCACGGGCTGTCGCTGAAGAAGCACAGCCGCGACGCGTTCGACTGGGAGATCGCCGCGAGTCTCTACGACTATGCGCGCGATCTCGTGCGCACGCCGACCGTGCTGGTGCCCGATGCCGACACGAACGGCGCGGGCCAGGTCACGGACATGCACGGCAGCGGCTGGAACACGTTCGCATTGAAGGGCATCTGGCGGCCGGAAGCCCACACGGTCGAATTCGGGCTGCAGTCGGACCACGCGCGGTTGCGCACCCGCGTGTTCGGCAGTACGGCAGACTGGCTGCACGCGGGCGACGGCCGGCAGGTCTCGGTCTTCAACGGCAACACGTGGCTGGAGAGCCTGTATGCGCAGGACAACTGGCGCATTGGCGACGCCTGGCGTGTGACGGTCGGCGCCCGCTTCGAACGGTGGCGCGCGTACGGCGGAGAATTGTCGAACGCCGTGCTGGCGGCGCCGCTGGCGTTCCCGTCACGGAGCGAGACGGCGTGGTCGCCGAAGGCCGCGCTGTCGTGGCGCGTGCATCCCGACTGGACCTTGAAGGCGTCGACGGGCCGCGCCGTGCGCAACCCGACGGCGGCCGAGCTGTTCCAGGGTTCCATCGTCGACAACGCCATCGTCAACAGCAACCCGAACCTCAAGGCGGAAAAATCGTGGACGAGCGAGCTGTCGGCCGAAACGCTGCACGACAAGGGTTCGCTGCGCGTGACGCTGTTCCGCGAAACGACGCGCGACGCGCTGTACTCGCAGCCGCTGCTCGTCGCCGCCGGCACGACGGTGAACACGGTGCAGAACGTGGGCCGCATCCGCACAAATGGTCTCGAAGCTTCTGCGCAGGCGGACGACGTCGGGGTGAAGGGACTCGACCTGACGGGCAGCCTCACGTACGCCGATTCCATCATCGCCGAGAATGCCGGGTTCCCCGCCAGCGTGGGCAAATGGCAGCCGCGGGTGCCGCGCTGGCGCGCGACGATGCTGGCGACGTGGAAGGCGAACGACCATTGGACCGCGACCCTGGGTGGGCGCTACAGCGGCCGCCAGTACGGGACGCTGGACAACAGCGACCCGAATGGCGACGCGTACATGGGGGTGTCGGACTACCTCGTGTTCGATGCGCGGGTGCGCTACCGGTTCGACCGCCACTGGAGCGCGGCGGTCGGGGTGGACAACCTGGGCGACCGCACCTACTGGGCGTTTCACCCGTACACGCAGCGGACCGTCGTGGCCGAGGTGCGGTGGGATTTGTGAGGCAGAAGGTGGGCACCACGTGCCCACCGAACCCTCACTTCGGCGAGGCGCCCAGGCGTTTCACGTTGCCCGAGCCGACCACCGAGCGCGTGACCTGCGGATCGCCGTAGTAATTGACGTCGCCGGAACCGGCGACAGTGAGGCTCAGGCTGTCGCGCACCCACAGCGTGGCGTCGCCGGAGCCGGCCACGGTGACGCTGGCGTTCTCGGTGCGCACATGGCCCATGTCGACGGTGCCGGAGCCGCCGATCGAGATCGACGTACTGCGCGCCGTGCCGTCCTCGACTTGCAGGTTGCCGCTGCCGCCGAGGGCGACGTTGACGGATTCGCCTTCGAGCTTGCGGACCTTGATGGAACCCGAGCCGCCCACGTCGAAGCGCACGCGGCTGCCGCGGACGACGTCGGCGTCGATGTTGCCGGAGCCGCCCAGCGCCAGGCGGTCGATGTCGCGCGCCTGCACGACGACCTTCAGGTTGCGGGTGCGCAGGTTCGTGTTGCGCTTGGCGCGGATCTTCAGGGTGCCGTCTTCGACGACGGTTTCGATCAGCGGCAGCAGGTTGTCGTCCGCCTCGACCGTCACGCCTTCGCGGCCGCTGCCGCTCCGGATTTCGACGTTGCCCTGCAGGGACAAGGCGAGACCGCTGAAGTGGGCGACGTCGCGTGCCTGGCTTTGCACGCGGCCGCTGCCTTGCACCTGTTCGCTCTTGCTCCAGGGCCAGTCACCGGCTTGGGCCTGCGGTGCGAGGGCGATGCAGGCGAGGGCGCAGGCTGCGAGCAGGAAACGGCGGGTCTTATTGTTCGTCATGATGTTCTCCCTGGTGTGCATGGATGGTGTCGATGTGCACATCGTATGCGGGAGCCGGCGGGCGGGGTACCGGTTTGCGACAAAACGCATGAAAACCGGAGCGGAATGCACGCACGCGGGCTGAAACGCGCACGTATCACGTCGTCCCCGCGGAGGCGGGGACCCAAGTTCTGCATGCGTTTCGGCTGCTGATGCAAAATTGGATCCCCGCCTGCGCGGGGATGACGGTCTCTCGGTAACGTGCCAAAGCTTACTTCGGCAGGTTCGACGCCGCCCCGGTCACCGCCAGCGCCGCCTTGACCGTCTGCGCATGCGCCGGCTGGCCGCCGCCCACGTAGACCGTGTACGCGCCCGGCACGACCTTGCGCGCGCCGGCCGCGTCGACCTGCGACAGGGCGCGCGCATCCAGCGCCAGCGTGACGCGCTTGCGCTCGCCCGCCTTCAGGTGGATGCGGCGGAAGCCCGCCAGGGTCGGGTTGGCGCCGTCGCCCGGCTTGGCCACGTACAGCTGGACGACTTCGTCGCCGTCGCGCTTGCCCGTGTTGGCCACCTCGACGTCGACATTCACCGGGCTGCCCGCCGCGACGGACGGTGCCGACAGTGCCGGCGTCCCGTAGCGGAACGTCGTGTACGACAGGCCGTGGCCGAACGGGTACAGGACGTCGCCCTTGAAATAGCGGTAGGTGCGGCCGTCCATGCGGTAGTCGGTGAACGCCGGCAGACCCTCCACGCCGCGGTAGAACGTGACGGGCAGGCGGCCCGCCGGGCTGTAGTCGCCCGCGATCAGGCCTGCCACGGCGTGGCCGCCTTCACCGCCCGGATACCAGGCCTGGACGATCGCCGGCACGTGCTTGTGCGCCCAGTTGACGGACAGCGCGCTGCCGCTCATCAGCACGAGCACGGTCGGCTTGCCGGTGCCGACGACCTGTTCGAGCAGGCGCTCCTGCGGCGCGGGGAGGTCGAGGCTCGTGCGGTCCCCGCCATTGAAGCCAGGCACCTGCAGTTTCAGTTCTTCGCCTTCCAGGTTGGCGGACAGACCAGCCACGAACACGACGAGGTCCGCGCGGCGCGCCAGGTCGACGGCTTCCTTGCCGCCATCGATCGGCGTGCTCCACAGGAGTTTCTGGTCGCCGCGGGCGCCGCGCTGCACGGCCTCGATCCGGATCGGATACGTTTTACCTGCCTGCAGCTTCGCCTTGCCCGACTCGATCGACGGCGAGTCCGTGACGTCCCACGCATCGACGACCTGCTTGCCGTCGATCCAGATGCGGTAGCCGGCGTTGCTCAGGTAGCGCAGGCTGTAGTCGCCCGTGCGGGGCGCTTTCAGATAGCCGGTCCAGCGCGCGGACGCATTGTGGCCGCCTTCCTGCCACGCGGCGCGGGCGTTCTTTTCGACGGCACTCTGCGCCGTGCCGGCCAGGTCCGGGCCATCGAAATGCTCGGCCTTCAGGCCCGGCGTGCGGCACGCGGCGTCCACGCACAGGTTCGCATCCGGCACGGGCGGCTCAGCCGGGCCGACGAGGCCCGTGCCCGGCGCGTACACGACCTTCGCGTCCGGGAAGCGGGCGCGGATACCGGCCAGCACCGTGACCGGATGCGACGGCTGGCCGTTGTAGTTGCCGACCAGCGCATCCTCGCTGTCCGCGTTCGGGCCGATGACGGCGATGGTCTTCGGCGTCTTTTTCAACGGCAGCAGGCCGTCGTTCTTCAGCAGCACCATCGCTTCCTGGGCCGCCTTCAGCGCGACGGCGCGGTGCGCCGGGGTGTCGTTGTCGGTCGGCTTGATGGCGGCGTACGCCTGCGGCGGATTCGGGTCGAGGAGGCCGAGGCGGATGCGGTATTCGAACAGGCGCACGAGCGCGCGGTCGACGACGGCTTCCTTCAATTCTCCCTGGCGCACGGCGTTGACGATGGGACCGGCCTCCGTCGTCATCTTGTTGCGGTAGTCGCCGCAGATCAGGTCCATGCCGGCGCTGAACGACGCGGCCACGGCCTGCTCGGGCGTCTTCGTGTAATGCAGGCTGTCGTCGCGGTAGATGTTGGCGGCGGCGCCGCAGTCCGACACGACGAAGCCCTTGAAACCCCAGGCGCGGCGCAGGTGCTGCTCCATCAGGTCGTCGCTGGCGCACGCGGGGATGCCGTTGACGGCGTTGTAGGCGCACATGACGGAAGCGACTTTACCTTCCGTGACGGTGGCGCGGAACGCCGGCAGATACGTGTCCTCGAGGTCGTGCGGCGACGGGTGGACGTCCTCACGGTGGCGGTTCGATTCGGGGCCGCTGTGCACGGCGAAGTGTTTTGCGGTGGCGATCGTCTTGTACGAAGCGGCGTCGTCGCCCTGCAGGCCGTGGATGAAGTTGATGGCGATGCGTGACGTCAGGTGCGGGTCTTCGCCATAGGTTTCCTGGCCGCGGCCCCAGCGCGGGTCGCGGAAGATGTTGATGTTGGGCGACCACACGGTGAGGCCGCGGTACCAGTCCGTGCCGCCGTCGGGCGCGCGCGTGGCGAGATACTTGGCGCGGAATTCCGTCGCGATGACGTCGCCCACGTCGTGCATCAGCGCCTCGTCCCACGTCGCGGCCATGCCGACGGCCTGCGGGAACACGGTCGCGTAACCGGCCCGCGCGACGCCGTGCAGGCCTTCGTTCCACCAGTTGTATTTCGGGATCTTCAGGCGCGGGATCGCGGGTGCGTCGTTGCCCAGTTGCGCGGCCTTTTCCTCGAGCGTCATCTGGGCGACGAGGTTGGCGGCGCGGGCTGCCGGATCCTGCTGGGCCAGCGCGGGTGCGGTGGCGAAGAGGGCGGCGAGTGCCAGCGGTGCAAGCGGAAAGGGGATGTGGCGAGTCATCGTAGTCTCCTGTTATAAATTTTCAAAGATGCTAACACGAAAATGTATAGCGCTAACAGTTGATGCGATGTGGCGGCCAAGGCACGGTCGAAGCTTGGTGTTAGAAAAAATATCTTTCCAGTTGGAATTTTGACAGGATGCCGGTTTTATAATGAATGAATCGCTCAGCCGAGCCTGTTTGAACACGTCGAAGCATGATGGAATACCACCAGTCCTCGCAGATTCCCACCCTGTCGTATATCGAAAACGAAGACCATCCGGTGTTCGGCACCCTGGTCGAGCAGATATTGCACCTGCTGAATTCGAAGCTGGTGTTTTCCGACATCATCATTCACCAGAACAGTCCGCTGATGCTGCGCCAGCCGAAGGGCCTCGTCGCGGTGACGGACTCGCCCATCACGAAGGAAGAGCTGGAAGAGTTCTTCGACGTCATCGAGCCGAACTGGGCCGAGCGCATCGTCGACCGCGCCTTCGACCGCTCGATCGACCTGCACACGGCGCGCATCCGCGCCAACTGCTTCAGCTTCCAGGGCAAGAAGCGCCTGGGCTGCGTGATCCGCCGCTTCCCGAAGGAACCGCTGGCGCTGGACACCCTCGGCCTGCACGCCGACGAGCGCGAATTCGCGCGCCTGACCAGTGGCCTCGTGCTGATCATCGGCGACACGTGCCAGGGCAAGTCGACGACGATCGCGTCCATGCTCGACGAGATCAACAAACAGCGCTCGGGCCACATCATCACCATCGAAGACCCGGTCGAGACCCTGATCCCGCAGCGCAAATGCATCATCACGCAGCGCGAGGTGGGTATCGATGGCGACGTCGAAAGCTATTACCTCGGCGCGCTGGACGCGCTGCGCGAGCGTCCGGACGTGATCGTCATCGGCGAGATCCGCGACGCCCAGACCGCGCAGGAAGCGCTGGCGCTGGCCGAGTCCGGCCCGCTCGTGCTGGCCACCTTGCACGCGCGCTCGACGGAGCTGGGCCTGCAAAAGATGCTGCGCCTGCTGGGCAATTCGGACGCCCAGGGCCAGGCCCTCGCACACGCGCTGCGCGGCGTGCTGTGCCAGGCGTTGCTGCCGTCGAAGCAGGGCAATCGCTATCACCTGGCGACGGAGTGTCTCACCATCAACCCGGCCGTCGCGGCGATGATCGAGGAGGGCGACCTGGGCGCCATCCGCGCGCACATGAACGCGGGGCGCGGGCCCGGCTGCCACACGATGAACAGCGTGCTGGAAGCGCTGCTGGCCGCGCACGTGGTCGGCGTGGACGAGGCGCGCGCGGCGACCACGGACCGGATCGGGTTCGCGGAGATGGTGTAACGGGCGTTAGCCCACGATGTGTTCCTTGATGAGCGCCGCCATGCGCTTGCAGGCCGGGGAGGGCGTCGCCGCGCCGCTGTACAGCGCGAGCCGGATGCCCGGCAGCGCCGGCAAGCCGTCGAGCACGCGCACGTCGCCGGGTAGCCCCAGGTTGGTCCGGACCGTCACGCCGAGCCCCGCCGCGACCGCGGCCCAGATGCCCGCCAGGCTGGCGCTCGTGTAGACGACGCGCCAGGGAATGCCGGCCCGGTCGAGCGCATCGGTCGCCGCCTTGCGCATCAGGCAGGGCGCCTGCAGCGCGACGAGGCGCACCGGCTCGCGAGCGGGGTCTTGGGTGGCCGACCCGATCCAGCGCATGGGATAGTCGCCCAGCAAATCCACGTACGGCAGCGTCGCGTCCGTATGCCAGCCCAGCGCGAGATCGATCTTCCCGGCCTGCAGTTGCGCGATGAGTTCGCTGTTGCGGGCGATGACGGCCTCGATCTGCAGGTCCGGATGGCTGCGCGTGAAGCGGCCGAGGACGTTCGACAATAGCCGCTCTCCAAAATCTTCCTGCAGTCCCAACCTGACGGTGCCTTCGAGCTCCAGCCCGGCCAGTGCCGTGCGTGCCTCGTCGTTCAGGTCGAGGATGCGGCGCGCGTAGCCGAGCAGCGTTTCGCCGGCCGCGGTCAGCTCGAGGCCGCGCCCCGACTTGCGCAGCAGGTCCGTGCCGGCCTGTCCCTCCAGCTTCTTCATCTGCATGCTGATGGCCGACGTCGACCGTCCCAGCCGGTCGGCCGCCTTCGCGAAACTGCCGAGGTCCACGCCTTCGCAAAAACTGCGCAGGGCATCCATGTCGAAATTCGTGCGACGCATGATCATCCCGATTTTTTGAATTATCAGTTCAAATATATTCGATTTTCTAAATCATCGTGCGCTCCTATCATGGCGTGGTCAACCAACCAAGGAGCTGACGATGACGACTCTGACAGGCCTGGGCCGGCGCGCCCTCGGTGCCGTTCCGGCGCTGGCCGATCTCTCGGACCGCGTGCTGTTCGGCGAAGTGTGGGAACGGGACGCGCTGAATAAACGGGACCGCAGCCTGGTGACGGTCGCCTGCCTGGTCGCGCTGTGCCGCGACGGCCAGCTGCCGTTCCACCTGCAGACCGCGCTCGACAACGGCGTCACCCGGCAGGAGCTGGAAGAAGTCGTGACGCACCTGGCCTTTTATGCCGGCTGGCCCGCGGCCGCCACCGCCGCGCGCCTGCTCGGCGACCTGAATTGAGGAGACCACCATGCCCTTCGCCCGCATTTCCCTGCGCCGCGGCAAATCGCGCGACTACCTGCGCGCCGTGTCGGACGCCGTGCACCAGGCCCTCGTCGACGCCTTCCGCATTCCCGTCGCGGACCGCTTCCAGGCCATTCACCAGCACGACCCCGAGGAACTGATCTTCGACCGCGATTACCTCGGCGGCCCGCGCAGCGACGACTTCCTGCTCGTCTGCATCACGGGCGGCAAGCCGCGCGACGCGGACACCAAGCAGGCGTTTTACCAGCGTCTTGCCGACCTGCTGGCCGAAGCGCCCGGATTGCGGCCGGAAGACCTGATGATCATCGTCCAGACGACGGACTACGCCGACTGGTCGTTCAGCAACGGCATCGCGGCGCCGCTGGCGGAGCAGAGACCATGATCGCGATGCAGTACCGCTTTCCGCTGCCGGCCGACTACGACATGGGCATCATCGACCGGCGTATCGCGGACAAGGGCCATCTGACGGATGGTTTTCCGGGGCTGCTGTTCAAGGCCTATCTCAGCGCGCGCAAGAGCGGACCGGCGCAGGACAACGCGTACGCGCCGTTCTATGTCTGGAACACGGTCGAGGGGATGCACGCGTTCCTGAATGGCCCGGGATTCGCGGGCGTGTCGCAGGCGTTCGGCAGGCCGTCGGTGGCGACGTGGCTCGTGTGGCAGGCGCAGCTCGGCCCCGGGTTCGCGAGGGCGCGCTTCGCGTCCGTCGAGCGGATTCCGATCGCGCCCGGCACCGACCTGGAAGCGTTGCGCAGCGGCGAAACGCGCCTGGCCGTGGACGCGGTCGACGGCGGGGGCGCGCTCGCGGCGGTCGCCGGCTATGAGCCGGGAGGCTGGACGCTGGTGCGTTTCCGGTTGTGGGACCGCGAACCGGGGGCCAACGCCGCGGTGTGCGTGTACGCGGTCGGCCATGTGTCCGCCGCGCCGGCGTGATCCGCTACCAGATCGCGTTCATCTCGCTTTCGTCTTCCGTGTAGCGTACGGGCGCCAGGTTGTGGCTGGCGACGAGTTCCTGCAGGTTCGACGCGCCCCGTTCGATGCGCTCGTGCTCGAGGACGTGTTCGACGATTTCGGCTTCGCTGATGCGGCCCGGGGTGGCGAATTCCAGCGGTTCTTCGTTGTTGCGGTACCAGACGCGATAAGTCGGCATATGACTCTCCTTGTGATCAATCGAGCGGCACCGCCCGCCACCGGTTGACTTCCGACGGCGTGACAGCCGGTGCCGCATTGCCCCAGCTGTTCCTCACATACGTCACGACGGCCGCCACTTCCGCATCGTCCAGCACGGGACTGTAGGGCGGCATGCCGAACGGCCGCGGATTCCCGGCGGTGCTGGGCGGGAAGCCGCCGTTCAGCACGATGCGGATGGCGTTCACCGGGTCCTCCATCGTCAGCGCACCATTGCCCGCCAGCGGCGGATACGCGGGGTGGCCGGAGACGCTCATGCCGCGGCCGTCGGCGCCGTGGCAGTCCGCGCAGTGGTGCTCGTAGAGCTTCCTGCCCGCCTTCATGACCTCGTCGGGCGGCGGGTCGGACGGGCGGCGCGGCGACGGATCGGCCGGCAGCGATTTCAGGTAGGTCGCCATCGCGCCCGCATCCGCGTCCGTCAGGTATTGCAGGCTTTGCCCCACCACTTCCGCCATCGGTCCGAACACGGCGCCGCGCGGCGCGACGCCCGTGCGCAGCAGTTGGACAATGTGTGCCTGGTCCCAGTTGCCGAGGCCTGCTTCGTTGTCGGCGTCCAGCGCGGGCGCGTACCAGCCGATTGACGGGATGTGGCCGCCGGACAGCCGGGAGGCCGTCGCGCCGAGGCCGTTGCGCGGGCTGTGGCAGGCGCCGCAGTGGCCCAGTCCTTCGACGAGATAGGCGCCCCGGTTCCACGCGGCGCCTTTCGCCGGCTGCAGCGCGTACACGCCCGGCTTGAAATACAGCAGGCGCCAGCCGGCCAGCACGATCTGCCGGTCGTACGGGAAGCGCAGCGTGTGCAGGCGATTCGGCTGGCTGACCGGCGCGAGGCTGCGCAGGTACGCGTACAGCGCGTCGGCGTCGTCGCGCGTGACCTTCGTCGTGTTCGTGTACGGGAAGGCGGGGTACAGCAGCCGGCCGCCTTTCCCGATGCCGTTGTGCAGGGCGTGCCAGAAGTCGTCCGCCGTCCAGGTGCCGATGCCCGTCCGCGCGTCCGGCGTGATGTTCGGGGCGTAGACGGTGCCGAACGGCGTGGCCAGTGCCCGTCCGCCCGCGTACGGCGTGCCGCCGCGCGCCGTGTGGCAGGCCATGCAGTCGCCCGCGCGGGCGAGGTAGGCGCCCCGGGCGATGTTGGCCGGCGTCGCCGCCCACGCTGCCTGCGAGCGCGACGGGATGAATTCGGCGCGCGGCCACGCGACGAATACGGCGGCCAGTGCCGCCACGATGAGGACCAGGACGACGATGCGCTTCATGGCCGCTCCCGCTTCTGCTCCACCTTGCTGCCGCATTCGAGCGGCATCGGGTGAGGCACGTCGGGCGCGGGCGTGGCGTCGTCCGGCACCGGCTCGCTCGCGAGCCAGCCCGAGATCGCGGCCACGTCCGCCAGCGACAGGCGCCCGGCGATCGTCGCCATGCAATCGGGCGCATGGGCACGGCGGGTGCCGTTGCGCCACGCGCCGAACTGGGCGTTGATGTAGTCGCGCGGCAGGCCCAGGAGACCCGGGATAGCGGGCAGGGCGCCCGTCAGGCGCTGGCCGTGGCACGCGATGCAGGCGGGCACCTTGAGGGTCGCATCGCCGCGCATGACGAGTTCGTGCCCCCGTTCCAGCTGGCCCGCCGGCAGGCCGGCGCGCGCCAGCACGGGCGCGGGCACGTGCTGGGTCGAGAACCACGTCGCGATCTCGCGCAGGTAGTCGTCGGACATGTGCTCGACCATATAGGTCATCAACGGATACTGGCGGCGCCCGGCGCGGAAGTTCTGCAGCTGGTTGTACAAATAGCCGGCGGGCTTGCCCGCGATGCGCGGGTAGTAGTTCGGGCCTGCGGACGGCAGCGGCGCCGGCGCGGACGGACTCCCGTGGCACGACGTGCATGCGGCCACGCGGCGTTCCAGCGTATCCGGCACGGCTTGCTGGCCAAAGGCCGGGCCAACGTGCAGGGCAGCCAGCAACAGCAGGGTGGGGCGCAAATGCATGACGTTCCTGGGGGCGACGAGACAGTACAAGCGGCATCATACCGCGTCGACTTGAATTTCACGCAATCTTTTGAAATCGATAACGTCAGTGCGCGTCCTGGAACGTACGCAAATACGCCAGCAGCGCGGCCATCTCGCGCTCGTCGTGGATGCCCCAGAAGCGCATCTTCGTGCCCGGCACCATCTTGTCCGGATCGCGCAGGTAGGCGGCCAGCGTGCGCTCGTCCCACACGATGCCGGACGCTTTCATCGCATCGGAATACTTGAAATCGGGTGTGCTGCCCGCGCGCCGGCCGAACAGGCCATTCAGTTGCGGTCCGAAGCCGCCGCGCGCGTTGGGGCCGACCTGGTGGCAGGATGCGCACGGCTTGAAGACGGTGGCGCCGTCGACCGGACCCTCGTGGCGCGAGCAGCCCGCTAGCAGAAGCAGCAGGACGAGCACCCGTCGCATGTCACGAGGGCGGCTTGGGCTGCGCGGCGCGCCGCGGTCCGCCGGCGACAGGTTTTGGCGGCAGCGGCGGCGGTGGATTCGCGCGCCAGTGGCGGTAGATGCGCAGGGCGACGTGGGCGTCGTCGGCCGCGTACAGGATCTGCTTGTCGGACAGGCGCGGCAAGGCCCAGTTGGTCGTCGTGATCTTGCGCGACTTCTGCAGGCGCTTGCCGAAGAAGCGCGCGACGGCCGTCTTTGCGCCCAGCGCGTTGCGTTCGCCGCGGCGCAGGGCGGTGGACAGGTCCAGCACGTTGCACGTCTCGATGCCGAGTTTGGCACGCAGGCGGCGCAGGTCGTCGCCGAGGCCGAAGCCGACTTTTAATATCGACGGCGATTCCAGCACGGCGCGCAGCACGTCGACGCCTGGCGGAATGTCAGGGACGGCATCCGGCGCGCGCGGCTTGAGCGTGCCGATCTGGAACAGATAGGCGTGCTGGTCGGTGGCGAGCTGGACGAGGTGCGGCCCCGTCGATTGCTCGCCCTTCTGGAACGTGGGCTTGGATTCGGTGTCGAAGCCGATGACGTCGGACGCCAGCAGCGCGGCCAGCGCGCCGTCCGCATCCTGGCGCGTGCGCACGAGGCGCACGTCGGCCAGGGTGATGCCTTCGTAAGGGGGGAGGGCGTCCTCGGCCTCGCTCATCCGTGCTGCCGGATCAGCGTTTCGCGAACTTGGAGGCCAGCTGCTGCAGCTTTTCCTGGCGCTTGCGGTCGGCTTCCACCTGCGCGGCGGCATCGCGTTCGGCCTTCTTGCGCTCGGCTTCTTTCTTGAAGCGTTCCTGCAGGAGTTCCTTGGCGTGCTGGCGGTGGGTGTCCGTCACCTCGGCGCCCGGATTGCCGTCGAGGTCGTAGCGCACGGTGGCTTTTTCCATTGCGCGCAGGTAGCGCATCGAGCCCGTGTGGATGCCCAGGGCGGCGCGCATCGTCTTGCGGTTCAGGTCGGGCAGGCGGGCCAGCACCTGCTTGTCGATGCCGATCGCCAGCGGCAGGCAGTCGCGGAAGGCCTTGAACTGTTGTTGCAGCTGCTTGAGCAGGGCGCGGGGCGACTGGGCGGCTTCCGGGGCCGCAGCCGGCGCGTCATTCGCAGGCGCGTCGGGCGTGGCGTGGGTGGCGTTTTCGGTGGCCTCGGGGAGCTCGGCGACAGGACTCATCGTATTCATTGACTTCATGGTAAGAACGGGAAGCGGAAGGATAGCATGGCCGCGCCGCGCGCGTGCCGCTCAGCCATGTAACGGATCGTTTTATTGACCAGATGACTGTAATTTCACGCATGTGCAGCGGCGCGCGGGCGAGAAATCGTGTATGATCCGCCCCTTTCCTTGCGCGCGGTTTGCGCCGACGCATCCAGGGTCGGGAAGAGGAAAAGGAAATATGCGTCTGAGTGATATCCATTATCGGATATTTCAATTATCGCTAAACATTTCCTTAAGGCATAATGCCTCTGTCTCCTCTATTTCTCCTCTGGAAAATAGATTCAAGCCCGTTGTCTGACGGGCTTTTTTTCGTTCCGACATGCTAACCCGCGATTTCGACCACGTTCCGTTCCGCTTGAACCCACTGTGCACGCGCGCCGCAGCCCATCCCGGCTGTCCGGGGCGCCCGCCGGGCAGCGGCAGGAGTGCTTGATATCCGGGCCTTCGTCCCTAGCTAGGGCCTTCCCCCTCATCCCCGCCCACAAGGACCGCATCGCGGACCCGGTGGGTTATTGACTTCGCAGGCACTGCGCCACGCCTCGACTGGAGAAAGTTTATGAAAAACACCGCCAAGACCCTGACACTGACAGCGAAGAAAGCGCCGGCCAAGAGCACGGCCCAGCTGTCGGTGCCGAAGACCGCGACCTCGTATTTCCTCGAAACGGAAGCGGCAGCCAAGGTGACGGTGGTGAAGACGCGTTCGCGCCTGGCGTCGCTGAAGGCAGTGCAGGCCGAGGAAGCGTCGCGTCTGCAGCCGGAGCAGTTCGACGAGGCCGCCGACGCGGGTGAAGCGCAGGCCGAGGCCGTCGCCGCCGACGTGCAGGCAGCGGACAACGTCGCCGAAGTCGCCGAACCCGTCGCCGAACCCGTCATTGCCCCGGTCGCCGCCGTGGCCTTCGACGAAGCGGACGACGCGATCCCGACGCCGACCGCGCCCGCCGCGCCGCCGGTGATCGTCAAGAAGCGCGTCTCGCGCCTGGCCGCGCTGAAAGCCGACGCCGCACCCGAAGCTGCCCCGGCCGCACCGGAACCGGTCGCCGCCGCACCGGCAGTGCCGGCAGCCGTTCTTGCGGCCGCCGCTGAGCCGGCCGCCCGCGTCGTGCGCACCCGCACCGCGCGCCGCATCGAGCCGTCCGTCGCGACGACGTCCACCCAGCCGACCGGCACCGTCAGCACGACGACGGACGCCGCCACGCTGGCCGCGATCGACACGTCCGGCTACCTGCTGCCGCAGGTGAAAGTGCCGGGCCGCCGCGGCCGCAAGCCGAGCGAATTCGTGCCGGAGAACGACGAGATCGCGGCGCTGAACGCCGTCGAGCGCGCCGAACTGAAGGCCGCGTCGAAACTGCGTGAGCGCAAGGCCAAGGGCGGTGCCTCCCTGTTCGGCGCGGCGGAAGGCTTCTCGGCCGAGGAATTGGAAAAGCGCCGCCAGCAGCTGAAGAACCTGATCAACATGGGCAAGGAGCGCGGCTACCTGACCCATGCGGAGATCAACGACCATCTGCCGGAAAACATCATCGATCCGGAAGCGATCGAAGGCATCATCGCGACGTTCAACGACATGGGCATCGCCGTCTACGAGCGCGCGCCGGAAGCGGAAATGATGCTGCTGTCGGACGCGGTCGTCACGGCGACCTCCGAGGACGAAGTCGAAGCCGCGGCCGCGACCGCACTGTCGACCGTCGACTCCGACTTCGGCCGCACGACCGATCCGGTCCGCATGTACATGCGCGAAATGGGTGCCGTGTCGCTGCTGACGCGCGAAGGCGAGATCGCCATCGCCAAGCGCATCGAGGACGGCCTGAAGGACATGGTGCAGGCGATCTCCGCGTGCCCGGTGACGATCTCCGAGATCATCGCGCTGTCGCACAAGATCGCCAAGGACGAGCTGAAGATCGATGACGTCGTGGACGGCCTGATCGACCACAACGAGGGCGCCCCCGCCACCGCGCCGGTGACCAGCGCGAGCGACGAGGACGAGGACGAGGAAGAAGAAGACGTCGAGGAAGAGGAAGACGAGGGCGGTGCCGGCGGCAGCGCAGCGGCGGGCTACTCGGCCGAGCAACTGGCCGCGCTGAAAAAGGGCGCGCTGGACAAGTTCTCGATCATCGAGAAGCAGTTCGACAAGATGGGCCACGCGTTCAAGACGCAGGGCTACGGCTCGCCGGCCTACACGGCGGCTCAGGAAGTGATCTCGTCGGAACTGCTGGGCATCCGCTTCACGGCCAAGGTCGTGGAAAAGCTGTGCGACACCTTGCGCCACCAGATGGACGAAGTGCGCGCCATCGAACGTTCCGTGCTCGATATCTGCGTGAACCGCTGCGGCATGCCGCGCGCCCACTTCATCAAGGTCTTCCCGGGCAACGAGACGGACCTGGAATGGGTGCAGCGCGAAGTCGACTGCGCGTATCCGTACAGCGCCGTGCTGAAACGTAACGCCCCGGCGATCCTGGAACTGCAGCAGCGCATGATCGACCTGCAGGCGCGCGTGGCGCTGCCGCTGGCGGACCTGCGCACCATCAACCGCCAGATGGCGGCCGGCGAAAAGCGCGCCCGCACGGCGAAGCGCGAAATGACCGTGGCCAACCTGCGTCTCGTGATCTCGATCGCGAAGAAGTACATCAACCGCGGCCTGCAATTCCTGGACCTGATCCAGGAAGGCAACATCGGCCTGCTGAAGGCTGTCGATAAATTCGAGTACCGTCGCGGCTATAAATTCTCGACGTACGCGACGTGGTGGATCCGCCAGGCGATCACGCGTTCGATCGCCGACATGGCCCGCACGATCCGCGTGCCGGTGCACATGATCGAGACGATCAACAAGATGAACCGTATCTCGCGCCAGATCATGCAGGAAACGGGCACCGAGCCGGACATGGCGACCCTGGCGACGAAGATGGAGATGCCGGAATCGAAGGTCCGCGAGATCATGAAGATCGCGAAGGAACCGATCTCGATGGAAACCCCGATGGGCGAGGACGGCGATTCGCAGCTGGGCGACTTCATCGAGGACAACGCGACCCTGGCCCCGCTGGACGCCGCGATGCATGCGTCGATGCGCAACGTGATCAAGGAAGTGCTGGACTCGCTGACCCCGCGCGAAGCGAAGGTCCTGCGCATGCGCTACGGCGTCGAGATGTCGAACGACCACACGCTGGAAGAAGTGGGCAAGCAGTTCGACGTGACCCGCGAGCGTATCCGCCAGATCGAAGCGAAGGCGATGAGCAAGCTGCGCCAGCCGTCGCGTTCGGACAAGCTCAAGACGTTCCTGCAGAACCAGTAAGACGTACCGGCATGATGCAACGCCGCGCCGCCCGCGAGGGTCGCGCGGCGTTTTTATTACTATTTGGATAGGAAGTGGCTTGGCGCGCGTCCAGCCGGAGCCATCCTTGGCATACTGTCGGCAACCGTATTCATCAATATTTTCCGATGCCTACCCGCCACTTTTCATGCGCCTGCCTGCTGGCCGGCATCCTTGCCCTCCCGGCCGCGCGCGCCGCCGACGATGACATCATCAACCCCGATCGCCCCGACGTCGCCGAGTCCAGCCAGGTGGTGGGCGCGCACCGCGTGCAGCTCGAAGCCGGCCTGCAATGGGACCGTCAGCGCGACCCGGATGCCCATGTGCGCACCCTGACGATGCCCACGATGCTGCGCATCGGCTTGTCGCCCACGCTGGAATTGCGGCTGGAGACGGAAGGCCGCACGATCGCGCATGCGAGCAACCCGGACACGGGCGTGCACACGGTGGACGCCGGCTGGGCGGAGAGCGCCGCGAGCGTCAAATGGCATGTCGTCGACCAGGACGGCATGCGCCCGTCCGTCGGCCTGATCGCGGGCGTCGCGCTGCCGACAGGCAGCCGCGCACTGCGCGGGACGGGTTTCCGGCCTTCGTTGATGCTGCCGGCCGATTGGGACCTCGGCCATGACTGGTCGCTGAGCGTGATGCCGGGCGTGGGGCGCGACAGCGATGAAGGCAATAGCGGCGCCGGCGCGCACTACACGTACGGCGTGTTCGCCGCGGCGCTGGGCAAGGCGTTCAGCGAGCGCTTGCGCGGTTTCGTCGAAGTGGCCGCCCCACGGATCGCGCGCGCGGCGCACGGCGGCACGCAGGCGGTGGCCGATGCCGGCGTGTCGTGGCTCGTGAACCGCGATTGCATGCTCGATGCGATGGTCGTGCATGGGTTGAACCGGAATACGCCGGACCTGAGCCTGGCGTTCGGCATATCGGTCCGGCGCTGAACGACAGCGTCGCCCCGCTGGAAACGGGGCGACGCCGACACGGCGTCAGCCCGTGTTGCGCAGGCCCGCGGCGACCCCGTTGATCGACAGGTGAATCCCCCGATGCACCCGCTCATCGACCTTCTGCTCGGCCGACAGCGACCGATGCCTTTGGATCAGCTCGACCTGCAGGTGGTTCAACGGATCGAGATAGGCAAAGCGGTTCTGGATCGAGCGCGCCAGCAGCGGGTTGTTCACGAGGCGTTCGTCCGTACCGGTGACGAGCGCCAGGCAGCGCAGCGTTTCCGCATACTCGGCCGAGATGCGCTTGAAGATGCGCTCGCGCAGTTCGGCATCCGGTACCAGTTCCGCGTAGCGCGACGCGAGCGCGAGGTCGGTCTTGGCCAGCACCATGTCCATGTTCGACAGCAGCGTGGCGAAGAACGGCCAGTGCTGGCCCATCTCGCGCAGCAGCGCCAGGCGTTCGTCGCGGTTGCCCTCGGCGAGCCAGCCAGAGACCGCCGCGCCGAAGCCGAACCACCCCGGCAGCAGCAGGCGGCACTGCCCCCACGAGAAGCCCCAGGGGATCGCGCGCAAGTCTTCGATGCGGCGCGTCGACTTGCGTGACGCGGGGCGAGAGCCGAGGTTCAGTTCCGCGATCTCGGCGATCGGCGTGGCGGCGAAGAAGTAGTCCGTGAAGCCCGGCGTTTCGTACACGAGGTCGCGGTAGGCCTTGTACGCGCGCTGCGACAGCTCGGCCATCACGGGCTCGAAGCGGGACAGGCGCTCGATCTGATCGCGGTCGGCATCGTGCGGCATCAGGCCCGCTTCCAGCGTCGCGGCGACGAGCAGTTCCAGGTTGCGACGGCCGATTTCCGGATTGCTGAACTTGGACGAGATGATCTCGCCCTGTTCCGTCAGGCGGATCTGGCCGTTCACGGTGCCCGGCGGCTGCGCGAGGATCGCGTCGTAGCTCGGGCCGCCGCCGCGGCCCACCGTGCCGCCGCGGCCGTGGAACAGGCGCAGCTTGACGTTCGCGTCCGCGAACACCTTCACCAGCTTCAGCTCCGCCTGGTACAGCTCCCAGTTCGACGTCAGGAAGCCGCCATCCTTGTTCGAGTCCGAATAGCCCAGCATGACTTCCTGCAGGCGGCCCTGGTGCTCGATGACGTCGGCCACGATCGGCAGCGCCATCCACGTGTTCATGATCTCGGCCGCGCGCTGCAGGTCGGGGATGGTCTCGAACAGCGGGATCACCATCGCGTCGCTCTTCTTCTCGCTGGGGCGGAAGAGTCCCGTTTCCTTTTGCAGCAGCAGGACTTCCAGCAGGTCGGACACCTCCTCCGTGTGCGAGATGATGTAGTTGCGGATCGCGCGCGTGCCGTAGCGCTTGCGGATCTCGCGCGCCGTGCGCAGGATCTGCAGTTCGGAATTCGTGACGTCCGAATAGCTTTCGTACGGCGTGTACAGCAGGCGCGGCTGCGCCAGTTCGTCCAGCAGCAGTTTTACCTTGGCGGCTTCGCCCAACGCGGCGTAATCGCTTTCCACGCCGGCGCGCGCGAACAGCTCGGCCAGCACTTTCTCGTGCACGTCGGAGCTCTGGCGCATGTCGAGCGAGGCGAGGTGGAAGCCGAAGATGCGCGCGGCGCGTACGAGGCCGTTCAGGCGCGGCACGGCGAGGATGGCACCGTGGTTCTCGTTCAGCGAATCGACGAGCACCTGCAGCTCGGCGCGGAATTCGGATGCATTGCGGTAGGCGTCCGCATGGCCCACTTCCTTGCGCAGGATGTTGGTGGCGCCCAGCTCGCGCGCCGTCGACGCGAGACGCGCGTAGACGCCGATCAGCGCGCGGCGGTACGGTTCGTCGCTGCGGTGCGGAGAATGGTCGGGCGAGGCGTCGGCCAGCGCCAGCAGCGCGGGGCTCGCGGCCACGAGCAGGGTGGACGGCGACAGCTCCGCGCCCAGCGCGTGCACTTCGTCGAGATAGAAATCGAAGATGGTCGTGGAATGGCGCACGAGCGCGCGCTGCATCGTCGCGGCGTTGACGTTCGGGTTGCCGTCGCGGTCGCCGCCGATCCAGCTGCCCATCTGCATGTACGCCGCGTCGTCGAGGCCGTGGGCCGCCGCGCCGTACTGCGCCGCGATCTCTTCCTCGACGTCGTCGTACACGGCCGGCAGTTCGCGCAGGAACGTGGTGCGGTAGTAGGACAGGGCGTTTTCGATTTCGTCCGCCACCGTCAGTTTTTCGTAGCGCAGCATGCGCGTCTGCCACAACGTCGCGATACGGGCCTGCAGCAGCTGCAGGTTGCGCGCGCGTTCCTTCGGCGTCAGCGGCAGGTCACGCTCGGCCAGCAGGCGCGCGATGTCGTGCTCGGCGTCGAGCGTCGATTTGCGCTGCACTTCGGTCGGGTGCGCCGTCAGCACGGGCGCGATCAGCGCGTCGCGGAGGAAGCCTTCGACCGTATCCTGCGCGACGCCGGCGTCCTTCAGGCGGGTGAGGGCGTAGGCGACGCTGGACGGCTGCGGCTTCGAGCCGGCCAGCAGGTGGGCGCGGCGGCGGCGGATGTGGTGCTGGTCTTCCGCGATGTTGGCCAGGTGCGAGAAGTACGAGAAGGCGCGCACGACGGAGTTCGTCTCTTCGCGCGACAGTGTCGACAGCAGTGTCTTGAGTTCCGAGCCGGCTTCCTGGTCGTCTTCGCGACGGAAGCGCACGGCGGTCTGGCGGATCGTTTCGACGAGGTCGAACACGGCTTCGCCTTCCTGGTCGCGCAGCACGTCGCCGAGGAGGCGGCCGAGCAGGCGGATGTCTTCTTTCAGCGGCGCGTCCTTGTCGACATTGCCGGGCGGTTGGGAGTTGAGTGCAGCAGGATTGTCCATATCGACCATGGTTGAATTGTTGAAACTACAGATACAACGAAATCGGTATTACAAAAGTGCTCCTGCGCGGCGCGGTGGCGGTTCGCCATGGCCTGCGGGTGGGCCCATGCTAGAATTTGTGGTCTCAGCATGGGCTAGTGAAAGAAACCGTTTTGAACTCCAACGACACGACGCAGCACGTTCCCGCGCAACTGATTATCGCATCGCGCGAAAGCCGGCTGGCCATGTGGCAGGCCACGCATGTGCGCGACCGGCTCGCAGCATTATATCCGCAGTGCCAAATCGACATTCTCGGCATGACCACGCGCGGCGACCAGATTCTCGACAAGACGCTGTCGAAGGTGGGCGGCAAGGGCCTGTTCGTGAAAGAGCTGGAAGTGGCGATGGCCGACGGCCGCGCCCACCTGGCCGTGCACTCCCTCAAGGACGTGCCGATGGAATTGCCGGAAGGCTTTGAGTTGGCCGCCATCCTCGAACGCGAAGACCCGCGCGACGCCTTCGTCTCCAACGATTTCGACAGCCTGGCCGCGTTGCCGGCCGGCAGCATCGTCGGCACGAGCAGCCTGCGCCGCCAGGCCCTGATCGCCGCGCGCTACCCGCAACTCGTGATCAAGCCGCTGCGCGGCAACCTCGACACGCGCCTGGGCAAGCTCGACCGTGGCGACTACGCCGCCATCATCCTCGCCGCCGCCGGCCTCAAGCGCCTGGGTCTCACGCGCCGCATCCGCGCCTACCTGTCGACGGAAGACAGCCTGCCGGCCGCAGGCCAAGGGGCGATGGCGATCGAGATCCTGTCCGGCAATGCCGCCGGCTTCGACGTCCGCGCGCTGCTGGCGCCGCTGAACCACACGCACACGGCGCAGGCCGTGCAGGCCGAACGTAAAGTCTCGCAAGTGTTCGGCGGCAGCTGCCAGATCCCGCTGGCGGCGCACGCGACCGTCGACGGCGACACCCTGCACCTGCGCGCCATGGTCGCCACGCCGGATGGCCGCCGCAGCGCCTTCGCGGACGCCAGCGGCCCGGCCGCGTTGCCGGAAGCCGTGGGCGAGCAGGTGGCGCAGAAGCTGGCTGCGCAGGATGCCGCCGGGATCCTGGCCGAGTGCAAGGCGACCGCCGCGGGCGATGCCTGACGCGGTCGTCATCACCCGTCCGCGCCAGCAGGCCGAGCCGCTGGCCCGCGCGGTGGCGGCACTCGGCCGCACACCGCTGATCTTGCCATTGCTGGAAATTTCTCCGCTGACGGACGAGGCCCCGCTGCGCGCTGCGCTCGCCCGATTGCGCGATTACGCGCTGGTGGCGTTCGTGTCGCCGAACGCGGTCGATGCCGCGTTCGCTCATATCGAACAATGGCCGCCCGAGGTGGCGCTCGCCGTCGTGGGCGAGGGCAGCCGCGCCGCGCTGGCCCGGTACGGCATTGCCGGCGACGATTATCGCGTGTACGTGCCGGTCGACCCGGCCCGCAGCGATTCCGAACACCTGCTGCAGGCGCTCGACCTGGCCGCGCTGGCGGGCCGCAAGGTGCTCGTCGTGCGCGGCGAGACGGGCCGCGAAGTGTTGCCGGATGCCTTGCGCGCGGCCGGCGTCGATGTCGAGACCGTGGCCGCCTACCGCCGCGCCGTCCCCGGCCTGACGCCGGACCTCGCTGCGTCGTTACGCGCCTTGCTGGCAGGCCCGAACGACTGGATAATCACGAGCTCGGAAGCCCTGCGGGGTCTGGCCGGCCTCGTCGGGCAGCTTGACGGTGGGGCAAGTGTGGCAAATCTGCAACGGCAGCGCCTGATCGTTCCGCATGCCCGCATCGCGGAAACGGCCTCTGCACTCGGTTTCACCGCTGTGACGCTCACGGGGTCCGGCGACGAGCGGCTGCTTGCCGCGTTACAATCACGAGCATGAACGAATTGCCCAACAATCCAGAAAAACCAAACATGGGCGGTCCGGTCGTTCCGCCGGAAAGCTATGTGACGCCGGCGCCGGCGGGCCCGGGCGAGCCCCGCGTTCCCGAAGGTACCAGGGTCGGCGGGCTACTGCAGAAGCCGCAGAATGTCGCCATCCTCGCGCTGGCCGTCCTGCTCGCCCTCCAGACGTGGTCCACGCACAGCCGATTCAACAAGCTGCGCGAGGATGTCGCGCGAACACTCCAAAAGGACAATGCCTCGAACGCCGAGACGGCGCAGGCCGTGCGCGAGATCCGGGAAACGGCCAAGGATCTGCAGGTCAAGGTCGGCGTCCTGGAAAACCGCCAGACCGAGGCGCAGAGCCAGCAGGCCGCGCTCGAGCAGATGTACCAGGACATCTCGAAGAACCGCGACGAATGGGCGCTCTCGGAGATCGAGCAGGTGCTGTCCACCGCGAGCCAGCAGCTGCAGCTGGCCGGCAACGTGCAGGGCGCGCTGATCGCGCTGCAGAACGCCGACCGCTCCCTGTCGCGCTCCGACAAGCCGCAATTCATCACGATCCGCCGCGCCATTGCGCGCGACATCGAAAAGCTGAAGGCGCTGCCGTCCGTCGACCAGCCCGGCATCGCGCTGCGCCTCGACAACGTCATCTCGCAGATCGACAACCTGCCGCTGCTGTCCGACGAAAAGCCGGCCGAGCCGATCGCGCCGTCACGCGTGAACTCGACGCCTGTGGCCGGTAAAACGGCGGCGCCGGCCGACCGGACGCTGGGCCAGCGCATGTTGGAAACGTGGCGCAACTGGAGCCACGAGATGTGGGACGACATCCGGCAACTGATCCGCGTGCGCACGGTCGACAATCCGGATGCGCTGATGCTGTCGCCGAGCGAATCGTATTTCGTGCGCGAAAACCTCAAGCTGCGCCTGCTGAACGCGCGCCTGGCGCTGCTGTCGCGCAACGAAGGCACGTTCCGCGACGACCTGAATACCGCACAGCAGCAGCTCGTGAAGTACTTCGACACGAAGGCACGCTCGACGCAAGCCGCGCAGGCCTTGCTGCGCCAGGTCCAGGCCAACAACGTCACCATCGACGTGCCCGACTTGTCGGAGAGCCTGAACGCCGTGCGCAATTACAAATCGAAGCCGTGAAGCGGGCCTGAACGATGCGTTTATTACTCTGGTTAGTCGCCTTGATGGCCGCGGCCATCGGCATCGCCGTGACCGCGCGCTTCAATCCCGGCAACGTCGTCTTTTTCTACCCGCCGCACCGGATCGACCTGTCGCTGAACCTGTTCGTCGTGCTGGCGTTCCTGCTGTTCCTGCTGCTGTACGGGCTGGTGCGCGCCGTGCGTGCCACCCTGGGCATGCCCGAGCGCGTGGCGCAGTACCGCTACCGCAAGCGTGAACGCGAAGCGAACCGCGGCCTGCGCGAAGCGTTGAAAGCCTTGTTCGAAGGCCGTTTCGGCCATGCCGAGAAGGCCGCCATGCGCGCCGCCGACCTGCCCGAGAACGCCGGCCTCGCCGCGCTGATCGGCGCCCGTGCCGCGCACCGCATGCGCGAACCGGCACGCCGCGACGCCTGGCTCGCCGGCATCGTGCACGACCAGTCCCTCAAGACGGCGCGCCTGATGACGGTCACGGAACTGCTCGTCGACGACCACAAGCCGGAAGGCGCGCTGGAAGCCGTCGCGGAACTGAACGCCAGCGGCCAGCGCCACATCCACGCGCTGCAATGGGCCATGAAGGCCAACCAGCAGGCGCGCAACTGGCCCGAGGTGCTGCGTCTCGTGCGCATCCTGGACAAGCGCAACGCCTTGCATCCCGCGCTGTCCGCGCGCCTGCGCGAGCTGGCGTACGACGCGCTGCTGTCCGAAGGCGGCCACGACGCGGAGTCGATCCGCCGCGTGTGGAGCACCGTCCCGGCCGGCGACCGCGTGAAACCGTACATCGCGGCCCGCGCCGCGGCCGCCCTGAATGCGCGCGGCCTGCACGACGAGGCCCGCGGCATCGTCGAGGATGCCCTGAAGGCCGGCTGGGACGAGCGCGTCGTGCGCGCCTACCGCGAGGCGGCCGGTCCGGAAGGCTCGGCCACGCTGCTGGCGCAGATCGAAAATTGCGAGACCTGGCTGCGGGCGCATCCGAACGATCCGGAACTGGAATTGACCCTGGGTTCCCTGTGCCTGCGCCAGAAACTGTGGGGCAAGGCGCAGCGCTACCTGGAGCAGGCGCTGTCCGACGCCACCGAGCCGCACATGGTGCGCGACGCCCACCTGAAACTGGCGCAGCTGCACGAGGCCCTGGGCCAGCGCGAAGACGCCGACCGGCACTACCGCCTGTGCGCGCTGGCGACGGTGCTGTGACCGTCACGCGCGCTTTGCTTCCCGCTTGCCGCGCACGATGATCACGGCCATGTGACCCGGCGTCCCGATATTGTTCGCGACCGGGACGGCCGGCGTCGCCCGGGCATCCGGCAGGCGGTCGATGACGATGGATCCGGCGCCGACGATCGCCAGCGTGGTGATGAAGATGGCTTCCATGTGTTTCTGGATGTTCATGCTGTTCCCCTCGGGTTGGTGAGTGCGCGAAGCGGCTGCCCGGCTATGTCCATACAGCAGAAGGCGTGCCAACCCCGCGGCAAGGGGAGACGACGGGCTGTAGTGGCCTGCCGAGTCGGTGCGGTGCCAACAACCCGCTCACGTGTGTGGGGCGCGGACCAACAGGCGGCTTTTCGGTGCCCCTGCGACCTTGTGCGGCGCACAAGCCCAAGGCGATTCGTTATAATCGACCTTTTATTGTTTCCCCAGCAACCAAGGACTATCCATGAGCCTGAATAACGTCAACGCCGGCCGCGATGTGCCGAACGACTTCAACGTCGTCATCGAAATCCCGATGAACGCCGACCCGATCAAGTACGAAGTGGACAAGGAATCCGGCGCGATCTTCGTCGACCGCTTCATGGGTACCGCCATGCACTATCCGTGCAACTACGGCTACATCCCGAACACGATCGCCGACGACGGCGACCCGTGCGACGTGCTGGTGATCACGCCGTTCGCGCTGATCCCGGGCGTCGTCGTGCGTTGCCGCGCACTGGGCGTGCTGAAGATGACGGACGAAGCCGGCGGCGACTCGAAGATCCTGGCCGTGCCGGTCGAAAAAATCCTGCCGATCTACTCGCACCTGCAAAAGGTCGAAGACGTCCAGGAACTGACCCTGCGCCAGATCCAGCACTTCTTCGAGCACTACAAGGACCTGGAAAAGGGCAAGTGGGTCAAGGTCGAAGGCTGGGAAGGCCCGGACGCGGCCAAGGAAGAGATCCTGGCCGGCGTGAAAAACCACGAGTCCAAGGCAGAGTAAGCCCCGTGCGGGCGCGCCGCCCGCATGCATCGGATGTTGACCGGTCGCCTGCGGGCGGCCGGTTTCATTTTTTGCTCACCATTCATTCATGACGACCTCCACCCTGATACCCCGCGTCGACCATACCTGGCCGCTGCACGTCTCCATCTCGGCCGACGGCCGCTACATCGTCTTCGCCAATTACTTCGCGCTGGAGCAGGCCAATCTCGTGGCCGAGGGAACGCTCGACGTGTTCCGCGTGGATACGCAGACCGGACAGCTCCAGATGGTCAGCGGGCCGCACGGCCCCGGCCTGTCGGGCGCCGACATGCCCACGATCTCGGCCGACGGCATGCGCGTGGCCTACCGCAGCTGGGTCTACAACGCGGACGGCACGGGCCAGACCGGCGTCGCCGTCAAGGACCTGGCCACAGGCGCGACGGTGCAGTTGGCGGGTTCGGCGCCAGTTTACTACGACAGCCTGAGCATGTCGGGCGATGGGCGTCTCGTCGCGTACTCGCTGCGGCCAGGCGACAGCGATTTCACACCCAGGAGCATCGTCGTGCAGGACGTCCAGACGAAGCAGGTCGTGATCCGGCTGGACAACCAGGCCAACGTCCACCAGGTGCAGTTGTCCGGCGACGGCAAGTCGCTGTTGGTCGGCGACGACGGGCTGCGCGTCGTGAACCTGGCGAACGGCACGAGCCAGGTCCTTGCCGATGCGCACGACGACGCCGGCCACACGACGGCAGCCATCTCCGCCGACGGGCGCTACGTGCTGTACGCGGCGGATGCCGGCACGGACATCGCGCTCGTGCGCAAGGACATGCTGACCGGGGACGTGAAGGTGGTGCAGCAGGTGTCGGGGACGTACTGGGATCCGAACTACCACCACGATCTGATGTCGCCGGATGGCCGGTTCGTCGCCTTCAGCGCCGACCCGGTCAGTCATCAATATTCCCTGGGCAGTACGGCGACGGCACTGGTGATGGACATGGAAACGGGCGGCGTCACCCAGCCGGTGGCACCCGGCGGCCAAGCGTGGCCCGAGGCGCTGGGCAACGGCACGATCGTGTACCAGGTGCCCAGCGTCGTGCATCCGGAATACATCACGGAAGGGACGCTGAAGATGGCGACCATCGCAGCGGGCGCTGTGCTCACCGGTGGCGCGGGCGCGGATGTGCTGGCGGGCACCGACAGCGCGGATAAGCTGTCCGGCCAGGGCGGCAACGACCGCCTGACGGGCGGCGCGGGCAACGACGTGATCGATGGCGGCACGGGCGTGGACACGGCCGTCTACGCGGCCCGCCACGACGCCTACGCGATCTCGGCAGGAGCCGACGGCACGTGGACCGTACAGGCCAGGGCCGGCAGCGACGGCACCGACCGGCTGGCGGGTGTCGAACGCCTTCATTTCGCCGACGTCGACGTCGCGCTGGACATCGCCGGCACGGCCGGCCAGGCCTACCGCATCTTCCAGGCGGCCTTCGCGCGTGCGCCCGACGAGGGCGGCCTCGGCTTCTGGATGGCGATGATGGACAAGGGCGTGTCGCTGAACGCGGTGGCCCAGGGCTTCGTCGATTCGGCCGAGTTCGCCGACCGGTATGGCGCAAAGCCGACCCATCGCGAACTCGTCGAAAAATTCTACGAGAACATCCTGCATCGCCCCGGCGAGGCCGCCGGCATCGACTGGTGGACCGGTCAGCTGGACAAGAAGCTCAGCACCGTCGCCGAGGCGCTGGCCGGCTTCAGCGAAAGCCACGAAAACCAGGCGGCGCTCGTCGGGGTGCTGGCCAACGGCATCGAGTACAAGCCCTACGGTTGAGTTCACCACCCGATGTCGCGCAGCAGCGGATACGTCAGGTCGCGCGGCGGCGTGACCTCGTGCGGCAGGTCGGTGTTGATCGCCGGCTCCATCAGCTGGTTCGGCTTGGCCTCCGTCGTGTAGTGTGACACGGTCGAGCCCGGCGAGTACGCGGTCGGCGTGTACATCAGGATGCGGCCCGCGTTGTCCGTGCCGGCCAGCCGCGTCGTGTCGAGGCCGAGGCTGGCCACGACGCCCGACTGCGTGCGCGAGCGGCGCTGCAGCGCTGCCTTCAGCCGGATGCCGTCGGCCTGCGTGACGCGCACGGACGGGATCGTAATGCCCGCATCGTTGCCGCTCATGCCGGCGACGTCGCCCGGCTGGTTGTCCGCCACGACCATGCCCAGCGCGCCGGCCGCCTGCACGTTGCGCGCCTTGGTGACGAAGTCGCACGTGCCGCGGTCCACGAGGGCGATATTGCCGCGCACGGCGAGGCTGTTCACCGCGTTCAGCGGATCGCAGGCCAGGCCGGTGCCGGCGGGCTGGTCGACGACGGGCATCAGCTGGCCGGCGACGGGCGGATTGGACAGCGGCGGGCCGAACGCCGCATCGCCCACCGCGTAGTTGCCCGCGGCCGTGCCGGCGGCGGTGCCGCCGACACCCAGGTTCGAGACCGGGACCAGCACCTGCGGCACGGCGGCCGTCACGATGGGCCCGTTCCAGGACAGCCCGCGCCACGTCACGGCCGACGCGGCGCGCTCGGCGTCCGTCATTTCCACCCACAGCTTGCCGGTGCGGTTGTCCAGCAGGTAGTAATCCCAGATCGACGGCATGCCTTGTATCTCGGCGCCCGTCTCGTGGTTCGTGAACGTCTGGAAGCCGAGCCCGTGCGCGAATTCGTGCAGCAGGACCGTGACGAGATCGATCTGCTCGCCGAAGTTGTTGTCGAGGCCGAGGTAGAAGCCGGAGCCGGGCAGGCAGTCGGGGAACAGGCCGAGGCGCGCGTTGAAATGGGCGATGATGTGCGGCTCGCCCGGCGACGAGATGTCCTGGCCCGCGAGCTTGCTGGCCAGCGCGCCCGGATACCACGTCCCGGCGCGCGGCGCGTTCGGGAAGTCGTTCCAGATCTCGTTGGCGCCGGCCGAGCCGAGGACGGCGCTCGTTGCCGTGCAGGCCAGCGGCACGAACGACGCGCCGATGCGGATCGGCACGCTGCTCGTGAGCGTCGCGCCCCAGATGTCGGCCGCGCGCTGGAACGCATTCAGGCGCTGCTGGCCGAGCGTGGTGCCGGTGTTGCCGCCGACGGGCGCGACCGGGGTCGGGTCGTTGAAGCCCGTGCCGGGCTCGTTCTGGTTCACGATCACGATGGTGGCCGCGGCCCGTGCCGGGGCGGCCGCGCCGAAGGTAAACGCACAGGCGGCGGCGATGCAGGCGAGGGCACCGGCTGCCCGTTGCAGGCGCGACGTATCAGCGGCTCTCATGCTTCGACTCCCCGTGGTTGTGATCGAGGTCCTCGCCCTGCACGCATTCGTGCGTCAGCTTGCCGTCGGGCCCGCGCGTGACGACGTCGTAGACCATGCCTTTTTCGCCGAGGCGCACGCCGCGCGAGCCGTCGCCGCGGGTGATCGTGGCAGGCGTGCGGGGCGCGGCGAGGCCGGCGGTGGCGGGTGTTTTCGCGCGCAATTCCTTCAACTCGTCGGCCGTCGGCGCCCGCAATTGACCGGTCTGCGGGTCGCGCACGACGACCATGCCTTCCTGGCCGGCGGCCTTGGCGTGTATCGAAAAGGCGGCCAGCACGCACAGGGCGGCCAGCGTGCCGATGGTGAGCAGTTTTTCCTTGGACATGGCTTCCTCCCGTTCAAAGGTGCGGCCGGCGGCGCAGCAGGGTGATCATGCCCAGGCCCAGCGCCAGCATCATCCAGTGGGCCGGCTCCGGCACCGCCGTTACGACCGAGACCGTATCGAGGCCGACATAGTTCAGGGTATCGGCCGGACCCAGGTAGCGGAATGCGAAGCGGCCGTTGCCGCTGTTCGTGACAGTGGCCGTGAATTGCTGCCAGTCCGTCGGGTAGCCGGCCGTGCCGCCGACCGTCGTCAGCAGGGTCGTGAAGTCGGCCATGTCGGTGCCGGTGCCTGCCGCGTAGCGTACTTCGAGCAGGTCGTTGAAGCCGGGCTGCGTGTCGTGCCGCGTATAAAAGTTCAGCACGGTGGTGCCGGACAGGTCGAGCACCGGCGTGATGAGCCAGTTGTCGACGCTGCCGCTGCCGTTCGCGGCGCTGAGGAAGTTCACGGCCGCATAGGCGCCGGGCGCGCCGGACTGGGCCGGGAACAGCGCCGGGTTGCCTTGGAACCAGGCGTCGCCGGCCGGGACGCTGCGGTTGACCTGCGCCCATCCGGCGAGGCCGGCCACGTCGTCGAATCCTTCGTTGAGCACTTCGACCCCGGCCGCGCGCGCGGTCGTCGCGCCCACTGCGGCCAGCGACAGCGCGGCTGTCGCCAGCAAGGTTTTTACGGGTTTCATGGACGCCCTTTCACGGAATATGAATGGGCTCATCTTATGAGTCGGATGACAACGACTCTTGATTTTCAGCTAACGAACCGGCTGGACAAGACCAGGGTATCGACGGGCGGGCCGCGACGGGGCGCGAGACGGGACCGGAGGGCAGCGACGGCCCTCCGGCGGATGAACATCAGCGTGCGAGGCGGCGCAGACGCAGCTTGCCGACGATGCCGATCGGGAAGAAGTAGATGGAGAGGATGAACAGCACGCCGAGCCACAGCATCCAGCGGTCCGGATGCAGCGCGGCGGCCAGCAGCGGGATGCCGGACAGCATCTCGGATGCCTGGCCCATCAGCGTCTTGAGATAGTTCTGCGCAAGGATGAACAGGGTCGCGCCCACGACGGCGCCATACATCGTGCCCATGCCGCCGATGACGACGATGAGCAGGATGTCCGTCATGACTTCGAAGCCGAGGCTCGTCTTCGGGCCCACGTAGCGCAGCCACAAGGCCATCAGCGCGCCCGCCAGCGCGGCGACGACGGCGCCCAGCACGTTGGCCCAGATGCGGTAGACGACCGTGCGGTAGCCGAGCGCCTCGGCGCGGAATTCGTTCTCGCGGATCGCCTGCAGCACGCGGCCGAACGGCGAGTTCACGAGCCGCAGCAGGAACAGGAACAGCACGAGGCAGCCCGCGAACACGAGGTAATACGTGATCAGCTTGCCGTCGACGCTGCGCCCGAACACCTCGTTCTCCATCAGCGTGAAGCCCGGCGACAGGACGTCCGGCACGCTGAACGTGCGGCCGTCCTCGCCGCCCGTGAAGTCGGACAGCTGCGACGCGAGCACGGAGAACGACGACGCGACGGCCAGCGTGATCATCGCGTAGAAGATGGCGCGCACGCGCAGGGCGAACAGGCCGATGACGAAGGCCAGCACGACGGTCAATGCCAGCGCGCCGGCGAGCCCCGTGACGATGGCGCCCCACGTCGGCTCGTCCACGCTCGACAATGCGATGCCGACGCCGTACGCGCCGATGCCGTAGAACATCGTGTGGGCGAACGACACGATGCCCGTATAGCCCAGCAGCAGGTCGTACGAGGCGACGAGCACGATGTAGACGCAGATCGTGGCCGCCGTGTTCAGCGGGCGCGCACCGGAAAAGAGGAACGGCGCGAACAGCAGGCCGAGCAGGATGACGACGAGGAGGGCGGTCAGCGCGCGGCTGCGCGGCAGGTCGCCGGAAAGAAGCTTGATCAGCATGTCAGTGACGTCCTTTCGTGTACAGGCCGGCCGGGCGCCACAGGAGGACGGCGATCATCAGCACGATGTTCGAGACGAGCGCCACCTTCGGCGCGAGGAAGCCGGCATAGTTGGCGACGAGCGCGATCAGCAGGGAGCCGATGAAGCAGCCGCCGACGGAACCCAGGCCGCCGATGATGATGACGATGAACGTCAGCACCATGATCTCGCTGCCCATGTGCGCCACGAGCGTCTCCTTGTACAGGCCCCACATGACGCCGCCGAGGCCCGCCAGCGCGGAGCCTGCCGCGAAGACGCCCACGAACAGGCGGCGGATGCGGTAGCCCAGCGCCTCGACCATCTCACCGTTCTCGACGCCGGCGCGGATCAGGAGGCCGATCTTCGTGCGGTTCAGGGTGAGGAACATCGTGGCGAACACGACGACGCCGACGACGACCGCCAGCAGCCGGTATTTCTCGATGGCCGCCTCGCCCAGGAACACGGCGCCGCGCAGCGCGGCCGGCAGCGGCAGGGCGATCTGCTCGGCGCCCCAGATCACGTTGATGAGTTGTTCGGACACGATCATGCCGCCCATCGTGATCAGGATCTGCTTCAGATGCTGGCCGTACACGGGCATGATGACGACCCGTTCGAACGCCCAGCCGAGCAGCGCCGTGACGACCATCGCGAGGAGCACCGCGAGGCCCAGTACGCCGAGGTTGGCGAGCAGCGAATCCATCTCGAGCCAGCCGCGCATCGGCAGCAGCACGAACGTCGCGGTGAACGCGCCGACGGAGACGAACGCGCCGTGGCCGAAGTTCAGCACGCTCATCAGGCCGAACACCAGCGTGAGGCCGCTGGCCATAATAAAAATCATCATGCCCATCGCGAGCCCGGCCACCGTCAGGGTGATCCAGGTCGGGAAGCTCATGAAGGGCAGCGCCGCCAGCACGACGGCTGGCACGAGCAGCAGCGGGGCGATGTCGCGCCGTGCCGCCGGCAGCGGGGCATCCGCCTGGGCAATTGGGAGGGTTGCACTCATCGTTGTCTCGTTCATTGATGGGAGTCGAGCGACAGGCCGAGCAGGCGCTGCTGCAGGGCGTCGTCGTGCGCCAGGTCGTGCATCAGGCCCGCGTGGACGACACGGCCGTCGTCCATGACGCCCACGCTGTCACCGAGCGTGCGCACGAAGTTGAAATTCTGTTCGACGAGCAGGATGGTCGTGCTCGTGTCCTTGAGGTCGCGGAACGCCGCCATCAGGCTTTGCACGATGGCGGGTGCCAGGCCCTTGGTCGGCTCGTCCACGAGCAGCAGCTTCTTCGGCTCGACGATCGCGCGGGCGATGGCCACCATCTGCTTCTGGCCGCCCGACAGGTTGCCCGCCGGGTAGTTCCAGAATTTCTTCAGCGCGGGGAAGAAGCCGCAGATCCAGTCCACGCGCGCCGCGTCCAGCGGGCCGTTGCGCGCGGCGAGATACAGGTTCTCGCGCACCGTGAGTTCGGAAAACACGGCCATGCTTTCCGGGACGTAGGCGATGCCGGCGCGGGCGATGTCCGGTGTGGACAGCTTCGTGATGTCGCGGCCGTCGAACGTGATCGTCCCGCGGCTGGCCTTCCACAGGCCCATGATGGTGCGCAAGGTGGTCGTCTTGCCGGCGCCGTTGCGGCCAAGCAGCACGGCCAGGCCGCCGCGCGGGACCACGAGGTCGACGCCCTGCAGGATGTGGTACTGGCCGATGTGGGTGTGGACGCCGGACAGCGTCAGGATGGGTTCGGTCATGGGCAGCTTCGTTCTCAGCGTGTCATGCGGGTTCGGGGGTGCCAAGATAGGCCTCCTGCACGATTTTCGATTGCATCACCTCGGCCGGCTCACCATCCGCCACCAGCGTGCCGTTGTGCAGCACGACGATGCGGTCGGCCAGCGCGCGCACGACGTCCATCTTGTGCTCGACGAGCAGGACAGTCCTGTTGCGCTCGGCCTTGACCTGGTGGATCAGGTCGAGCACCACGGGCACCTCGTCCACGCTCATGCCGGCCGTGGGTTCGTCGAACATCAGGATAGCCGGCTCCAGCGCGAGCAGGATCGCCACCTCCAGCTTGCGCTGGTCGCCGTGCGACAGCGTGCCGACGTAGGCGGCGCGTTTTCCGATCATCGACACGCGCTCAAGGTAGTGTTCGGCGCGCTGGATGACTTCCTTGTGGCCGAACCACAGCGACAGCATGCTCATGCCGATGCCCGCGCGGCTCTGCACGGCCAGCCTCACGTTTTCCAGCACGGTCAAATGCGGGAACAGATTCGTCAGCTGGAACGCACGGCCCACGCCCAGGCGCGTGCGGCGCGCGGGACCGAGCCGGGTGACGTCCTGGCCGCCCACGAACACGCTGCCGGACGTCGCGGGCAACTGGCCGGAGATCAGGTTGAAGTACGTCGTCTTGCCGGCGCCGTTCGGGCCCACGATCACGGTCAGCGTGCCCGGGTAGAACTCGGCCGTCACCGCGTTGACGGCCACGTGGCCGCCGAAGCGGATCGTCAGGTCGCGCGTGAAGAGCGAAGGCGTGGCCATATCAGCGTTTGTTCCGGACGGGCAGCGGCAGCTCGCTGGCCGGGATTTCGCGCACCAGTTCCAGCAGGTCCCATTCGCTCTTCTGGTCCTTCTTGATGCGGAAGTGGTACATCGGCTGCAGCGCCTGGTGGTCTTCCTTGCGGAAGGTCATCGTACCCTTCGGCGTCTCGAACGACGCGCCTTCCAGCGCGGTGACCATCTGGTCGCCGTTCCCGGACGGGACTTTCTGCAGCGCCGCGACGACGGCCGCTGCTGCTGCCATGCCGCCCGCCGTGAACATGTCGGGCGGCGCCTTGAAGCGCTTCGTGTGCTCGGCCACGAGCCAGTCGTTCATCTTGTTCTTCGGGAAGCCGTAGTAGTAATTGATCGTGCCTTCCGTGCCGGCGTACGCCTTCCACGTCTTCATCACGGGCAGGATGTTGCCGCCAGGGGCGAGCGAGATGCCGTAGCGTTCCGGCTTCATGTCCGCGATCTTGTTCATCGGGTTCGGGCCGGCCCAGACGATGGCCAGCACGCGCGGCTGTGGTTTGTCTTTCAATGCATCGAACAGCCGCTGCGTGGGGGCCGTGAAGTCGGTCGCGGCGGCCGGCGCGTATTCCTCGTGCACGACGTTCGCCTTGCTGCCCGTGGCGGCCAGCGCTTCCTTGCCGGCCTTGATGGCGTCGCGGCCGAACGCATAATCCTGCGCGAGGAACGCCACGCTGCCGTTCTTCAGCGTCGACGCCGCGGCCAGCGCGTCCTGCATCGAATTGCGGGCGGTGCGGAAGATGTACTTGTTCCACTTGGCGCCCGTGATCTCGTCGGCCACGGCCGGTTCGACGATCAGCACCTTCTTGTATTCCTTCGCGACGGGCAGCATCGCGAGCGCGGCGCCGGACGACGTCGTGCCCACGGCGATGTCGGCCTTGTCGTCGCCGTATGCCTCCGCCAGCAGGGTGCGCGAGAGGTCGGGCTTGCCCTGGTCGTCCTTGACGATCACCTTCAGCTTGCGGCCGTTGATTTCCATCTTGCCGCCGGTGAGGTATTCGAGGCCCAGCATGAAGCCGGTCTCCGTTTCCTTAGCATAGGATTCCAGCTGGCCCGTCTTGCCGGCGATGAGGGCGACTTTCAGGTCGGGGGCGGCCAGGGCGGAGCCGGTCGCCGTCAGGGCGAAGGCGGCGAACAGGGCCAGGGGCAGGGGTTTGATCATTCGATTCATGTTGTCTCCTTTAGGGCACGGTGGCCAGGAACTTGAGGATGGCGTCCAGCGCGACGGGCTCCGTCAGCATCGGCGCATGGCCCACGTTCGGGACTTCCACGCAGGTCATCGTCGGCGCCGCGCGCCGCATCCATGCGGCCTGGCGTTCTTCGAGCAGGTCCGACAGCGTGCCGCGCACGAGCAATACGGGGCGTTCCTGCGTGAGCTTGCGGAACGCCATCCGCAGCGGCAGCGACGTCGGCCTGAGTTTACCGGTTTGCAGCGCGATCGCAATGTTCGGGTCGTAGCGTGGCGCCAGGCGGCCGGCGGCGTCCGGGGCGAAGGCGCGGCGCGCCCATTTGTCCCAGTCGGCATCGACGTTGTCCGGGAAGGCGCAGGCGTTGATGTCGCGGATGCATCCGGCGGCATCGGCCCACGAGTCCACGGCGGCCGTCCTGCCCGCGTAGCCGGCGATGCGCGCCAGCCCTTTTTCCGAGATCACGGGGCCGATGTCGTTGATCACCGCGGCGGCGATCAGGTCGATGTGCTTCGCGGCCAGGGTCATCGTGATCAGGCCGCCCATCGACGTGCCGACGAAGACGGCGCGCGGGATGTTCAGGCCTGCCATGAACCGGGCGACGTCCTCGGCGTACACGCCCGGCGTGTAGTTGTCGGGGTTCGGATCGCGCTGCGACTCGCCGCGTCCGCGCACGTCGAGCGCCAGCACGCGGCGGCCCTGGCGCGCGACGATCGGTGCGAACTCGTCGAAGTCGGATGCGTTGCGGGTCAATCCGTGGATGCAGATCACGGGCAGGCGGTTCCGGTCGGCGTCCGCCGCCGGTGCGCCGGCCGCCGGGTAGTCCCGCGCATGCAGCGCGAGGCCGTCGTTGCTCGTATAGCGGATGGAAGTGTAGTTGGCCACGCTGGCGATATCCTGTCGTTCGATGTCGGTGGTGCGGCGGATGCCGGTGCGGGGCGCGTGGCCGGGCGGGCTGGCCACGCGGTGGGACGGGTCAGAAGCGGTACTCGATCGTCCCCTGCACGGTGCGCGGCGCACCGTAGAAGGCGGTCAGCGTGCCTTCGTTGCCCAGGGTCGGGAACAGATAGCCCGCCGTCTTGTAGTGCACGTCCGACAGGTTCTTGCCGTGGATGCCAGCGCGGATCTTGCCATCGGCGCGGGTCCAGACGATGCTGGCGTCGTACAGCTTGTACGCATCCTGGTCGATGATGGACGGGGTCTCGAACTGGTACGTCTGGCCTCGGTACGATGCGCTGCCGATCAGCGACAGGCGGCCGTTGTAGCCCACCAGCGGCATCGGCACCTCGTAGGTGGCGCGCAGGTTCGCCGAGTTGCGCGGCGTGTTCTGGAAGTGGCGCTGGTCGGCCACGTTCACGCCCGCCACGATGTACTCGTTGTACTTGGCGTCGATGTAGCTGTACATGCCCGACAACGAGAATTCCTTCGTCAGGTGGGCCACGGCCTCGAATTCGAAGCCCTTGATCTTGGCCTTGCCGGCGTTGGTCGTGATGCCCGCGAAGCTGTCGTCCTTGCCGTCGCCGTTGGTGTCGATCGCCACCGAACCCGGGATCTGCACGTCCTTGTAGTCGCTGTAGAACACGGCGGTGTTGGTCGTGATGCGGCCGCCGTTGAACGAGGATTTCAGGCCCAGTTCATAGGTGCCGATCGTCTCGGGCTTGTAGCCGGCCCGGGCCTGTGTCAGCGGGATCTTCGTGCCGACCACGTTCGTGCGCGGATCGAAGCCGCCGCCCTTGAAGCCCTTCGAGTACGAGGCGTAGACGTTCTGCGTTGGCGTCGCCTTCCAGCTCAGGGCGATGCGCGGCGTGAACTTCTTGTCCTCGCGCTCCAGTCCGCGCAGGTCGGTGTCGGTGCGGAACAGCAGGGCGCCCGGGTTGCCCATCTCCGGCGTGCCCTTGTTGCCCAGGTAGATCTGGCGGTAGATGTCGGCCTCGCGCTTGTCCACCGTGTAGCGGCCGCCGAGCGACAGCTGCAGCGCGTCGGTCAGGTTGTAGCTGCCGTCCGCGTACGCGGCCCACGCCTTCGTGTCGATGTTCCCGCTCGTGAAGGTGCTGGTCGGGACGGCGCCGGCGAGGATCGTGTCGAACTTGTTGTACGCGTTCGCGTCGATATAGTAGACGCCGGCCACGCCCTGGATCTTCGGACCCGTATAGGTCAGGTTGAATTCCTGGCTGAACTGGCGGTTCGTGTACAGCGCCGGCACTTCCATGTCGACCACGGGCAGCGAATCGAAGTCGATCGGCGCCCACGACTTGTCCTGGCGTTGCGCGGTGATCGACTTCAACGTCAGCTCGGGCGACACGTTCCACTCGACGGTGGCGGCGACGCCGTGCTGGCGCACCGACTGCTTGTGGCCGAGGGCCGTCAGCATCTCCGCGTTCGAGTCGTACACGTTGGACAGGATCGGCGCGCCGCTCGTGCGGCCGACGATGAGGCGGTGGCCGTTCTTCGGATGCGAATCGTCCTGCGTGATGTCGCCGGCGAGGCGGATGAACAGGTCGGGTGTCGGCGTCCATTCGGCCGACACGCGCGCGGCCTTCAGGTCCTTGTCGTAGTTCGGCGAGCCGTCGAACAGGTTCGTGCCGTAGCCGCCGTGCTTGAATCGTGCGACGGTGCCGCCCACGCGCAGCTGCTCGCTGACGGGCGTGCTGGCCGTGATGACGGCGTCGCGTTCCTGGTAGTTGCCCAGGGTGCCGCGCAGGCGCACGTCCGTCTGCGGGGCCAGCTTGCGGGTGACGTACTTGACGGCGCCGCCAATGGTGTTGCGGCCGTACAGCGTGCCTTGCGGGCCGCGCAGCACCTCGATGCGCTCGACATCGTAGATGTCGGCCACGGCGCCTTGCGGGCGGGCCAGGTAGACATCGTCCAGGTAGATGCCGACGCCGGATTCGAAGCCGGCCAGCGGGTCGGCCTGGCCCACGCCGCGGATGAAGGCGGTGAGGGTGGAGTTGGTGGCGCGCGACGCCTTCAGGGTGGTATTCGGCAGCGCCGTCGCCAGGGCGACGACATCGGGGACGGCCTGCTTCGACAGCTGGTCGGCGCTGAACGCAGTGACGGACACCGGGACATCCTGCAGCGTCTCCTCGCGGCGGCGCGCGGTGACGACGACTTTCTCGATATTGCCTTCAGGCGCGGCGACGGCACCGCTGGCGCTGCCCGCATCCTGGGCGTGCGCGGCGCCGGCGGCACCGCCGGACAGGACGAGCAGGGCGGCAGCCGAGCGCTGGATCAGCTGCTGTTTTTTCTTGCTAAGACGCATTGATGTCTCCTGATTTTGTTGTGGTGTCATGCGTTCAGTCTTCGCATGCATCACAGTGTGCCTCGGATGAATTTGGCTGAAAAGACAACGCCGCGCCCACAGGGTGTGCATTTATGCACAATGCCGCGGGACGTCCCGTGAGGGGCGGCGCCAGAGGGCGCGGCGCGTCGCGACGTCCGGAAAACGGGTTTGCTGTGCATACGCAAGCCCTGTTCCGAAAACGTTGCAGCGGCAATGTGCACTGGTGCACAATATGTCACCTTGATATCAAACAACGGTTCCCGAAAAAGCCGCGGCGAATGGCGATCCCATGCGTAACGGATCGGAGAACGGGGGGAGACAGACATGCACAGCCTGCCGGAATGGACGGACCTGCGGTTTTTCCTGGAGCTGGCGCGCGCCGGCACCCTGTCCGGGGCGTCGCGCCGCCTGGACGTGGAGCACACGACGGTGGCGCGCCGCATCGACCGCCTCGAGCAGCAACTGGGCACGACCCTGTTCGACCGCTCGCGCGAAGGCTACGAGCTGACGGAGATGGGGCAAGCCCTGCTGCCGCATGCCGAGGCGATGGAAGGGGCGGCGCTGGCGGCCACCGAGCAGTTGGGCGGCGCGGAGGTGGCGGCGGCCGGCGTCGTGCGGCTGGGCGTGCCCGAAGTGTTCGGCACGCGCGTCGTGGCACCGCTGCTCGTGAAGCTGTTCGAGGACCATCCGGACCTGTCGATCGACCTGCTGGCGCTGCCGCGCTTCGCCAACCTCGCCAACCGCGAAGCGGATCTCGGCGTCATGCTCGACCCGCCGTCGACGGGGCGCTACATGGTCACGCGCCTCGCCTCGTTCCGCTTTTACCTGTACGCGGCGCCCGTGTACCTGGCCAAGCACCCGCCGATCCGCACGCACGCGGACCTGGAGCGCCACGATTTCGTCGACTACGTGCAGGACCGCCTCGCGAGCCGCGAGCTGTCGTACCTGAACGAACTGGGATTCACGCCGCGCCGCCGGCTGTGCTGCTCGGGCATGACGGCGCAGATCGAGGCCGCATCGCTGGGCATGGGACTCATGATGGCGCCGCCGTACGCGGTGCCGGATGACGGCCGCCTCGTGCCCGTGCTGCCGGGCTTCTACGCGGAGCGCTCGTTCTGGCTCGCGGCGCCGACGGACCTGTACCGCCTGCGCCGCGTGAAAGTCGTGTGGGACCTGCTGCGCGACCTGGCCGACAACAATCCGAAGCTGTGGTGGCATAACGGCGACATGGGGCGGGCGGCGTGAACCCGACGACGATCCGCGCTTACCGGGAGGCCGACCGCGCCGCCGTCAACGCCGTCGCGCTGGCCGCGTTCGCGCAATACGCGGGCGATTACGACGATTGGCCCACGTTCAGCGCGGGCATCGGCCGCATGGCCGACCTGGCCGCGGACGGCGACCTGTTCGTGGCGGAGCGCGGCGGCGTCATCGCGGGGCCGTCGTGCACGTGGGACCCGGACGGCCGCGCAGCGCGATCTTTCCGGGCGACTGGTCGGTGATCCGCATGCTGGTCGTGGATCCCGCGGCGCGCGGCGGCGGCATCGGCCGCGCGCTGGTCGCGGCCGCGCTCGAACGGGCCCGGCATGCAGGGGCGCCCGCCATCGGCCTGCACACGAGTCCCATCATGGCGACCGCGCTGCGGCTGTACGAATCCATCGGCTTCGTGCGCGAGCATGACCTGCCCTCGAACCGCGGCGTGCCGTATGCGCGCTACACGTTGCCGGCAGCGGACATTCCTGCGGCGCTCGCACGGCTCGCCGGGTGCAGCAGCACCGGAATCGACTTCGACGTCGGCGTACCGGCGCCCACGGCCACGCTGTCCAGCGGCACGAGCGGATTCGTCTCGGGATAATAGGCGCCGACGCAGCCGCGCGGGATGTCGTATTCGACGAGCAGGAAGCCGTCCGCGCGGCGTTCCACGCCGTCGTCCCACACGCTCGTGATGTCGACCTTGTCGCCCGCCTTCAGGCCCAGCATGGCGAGATCGTCGCGGTGGATGAAGACCACGCGGCGCATGCCGAACACGCCGCGGTAGCGGTCGTCCAGCCCGTAGACGGTCGTGTTGTACTGGTCGTGCGAGCGGGTCGTCATCATGGTCAGCAGGCGCTCGCCGTGGATGGCGCGGGCGCGGTGGATGGCGGTGTCGCGGTCGATCGCGTTGACGACGAACTGGGCCCGCGCGCTCGGCGTCGCCCAGGCGCGCTCGCGCGACGCCACGCGCAGGTGGAAGCCGCCCGGCTTCGCCACGCGCGCGTTGTAGTCGTAAAAGTCGTCGAAAACCTTCTCGATGTCGTCGCGGATCAGCGCATAGTTCGCGGCGCGCGCAAGCCAGTCCACCTTGCCGCTCCCCAGCGTGGCATGCGCCATGCGCGCGACGATGGCGATTTCGGACAGCAGGTTCGGCGACGCCGGACGGTTGATGCCGTACGAGATGTGCACCATGCTCATCGAGTCTTCCACCGTCACGCCCTGCGCCACGCCGTCCTGCAGGTCGATCTCCGTGCGGCCCAGCGTGGGGAGGATCAGCGCGTCGCGGCCGTGCACGAGGTGGCTGCGGTTCAGCTTCGTCGACACCTGCACCGTCAGCGCGCACTGGCGCAGGCCGGCCCACGTCAGCGGGGTGTCGGGCGTGGCGGCCGCGAAGTTGCCGCCCAGGCCGATGAACACGTTCACGCGGCCGTCCACCATGCCCCGGATCGTGGCCACGACGTCGAGCCCGTGGTGGCGCGGCGGAGAGAAGTCGAACACCTGGCCCAGGCGGTCGAGGAAGGCCTGGGTCGGACGTTCCTCGATGCCGACCGTGCGGTCGCCCTGCACGTTGGAGTGCCCGCGCACGGGGCACAGGCCGGCGCCGGGGCGGCCGATCTGCCCGCGCATCATCATCAGGTTGGACAGCATCTGCACGGCCGCCACCGATTGCCGGTGCTGGGTCAGGCCCATGCCCCAGCACGCGATCACGCGGTCGGCGCTCGCGTACAGCCGCGCCAGGCGCTCGATATCGGCGCGCGGCACCCCCGATTCTTCCAGCAGCATGCCCCAGTCCTCGGCGCGCAGGTCGGCCGTGAACGCGTCGAAGCCGGTCGTGTGGGCATCGATGAATGCCATGTCGAGCACGCGCGCGTTTCCTGCGGCGTGGGCGTCGTCGTCCAGTTCCAGCACGCGCTTGGCCACGGCCTTGATGAGGGCGAGGTCGCCGGACAGGCGCGGGCGCACGAACATGGAGCTGATCGGCGTGCTCGCATTGGTGAGCATCTCGGCCGGGCTTTGCGGATCCTGGAAGCGTTCCAGTCCGCGCTCCTTGAGCGGGTTGATCGACACGATGGCGGCGCCCCGTTTCGCGCACTCGCGCAGCAGGCCCATCATGCGCGGGTGATTCGTGGCCGGGTTCTGGCCGAAGATCAGGATGGCGTCGGCCTCGTCGAAATCGTCCAGCGTGACGGTGCCCTTGCCGATGCCGACCGTGCCGGGCAGGCCGCGGCTCGTCGCCTCGTGGCACATGTTGGAACAGTCGGGGAAGTTGTTGGTGCCGACCATGCGCGCGAACAGCTGGTACAGGAATGCCGCCTCGTTGCTGGCGCGGCCGGACGTGTAGAACGCGGCGCGGTCCGGGTCCTCCAGCGCGTTCACATGGCGCGCGATCAGGGCGAAGGCGTCGTCCCACGCGATGGGCACGTACTTGTCGGTGGCGCGGTCGTACACCATCGGGTCGGTCAGGCGGCCGTGCTGTTCCAGTTCGTAGTCGCTCTGCGCCATCAGTTCCGTCACCGTGTGGCGCGCGAAGAATTCGGGCCGGACGCGCTTGGATGTCGCTTCCGCCGCCACGGCCTTGACGCCGTTCTCGCAGAATTCGAACGTGGACGTATGGACGCGGTCGGGCCAGGCGCAGCCGGGGCAGTCGAAGCCGTCCGGCTGGTTCTGCGCGAGCAGCGTCCCGATGCTGTTCCTGCCCACGCGTTCGCGGACCAGGTTCAGCGCCACGTATTTCAGCGCGCCCCAGCCGCCGGCGGGGTTGTGGTACGGGGCGATGCGCCCTGCGGTGTCGTTGTCGGCCATGCTTGCCTCTCTGTTGCGATGGCAACAGTGTCATGGATGCGCGGGCCGCTGTGCGGGTACAGTTGGGCACGCGGAAAAGGAGTACAGTTGGCGGCCCGCTGCCGCAACTGTACCGCTGCGCTATACTCGGCCGCATGAAGCTCTACGAGTCCCTCGCCGCCGAAGTCGAAGGCCAGGTCGCGCGCGGCGTGCTGCTGGAAGGGGAGCGGTTGCCCTCCGTGCGCCAGGCCAGCCTGCGCCGCAAGCTGAGCATCAGCACGGTACTGCGCGCGTACTCCCTGCTGGAGAGCAGGGGCGTCATCGAGAGCCGGCCGCAGTCCGGCTTTTTCGTGCGTGCGCGGCCGCGCGTCACGCCCCGTTCCGCCGAGCCGACGCCGGCCCTGACGTTGTCGTCGGAAGTGGACGTGAGCCGGCTCGTGCTGTCCACCTTGCGCACCATCCGCACACAGGGCGCGGTGCCGCTCGGTTCGCCTTATCCGGACCCCGCCGTCTTCCCCGCCGCGCGCATCAGCCAGTACGCCAACGCGATCGCGCGCCGTCGCCACGTCAGCGTGCTGGACGACCTGCCGCCGGGGAACCCGCAACTGATCCGCCAGATCGCGCGCCGCTACCTGGAACATGGACTCGCCGTCGATCCGTCCGAAATCATCGTCACCGTCGGCGCCACCGAAGCGATCAACCTGTGCCTGCAGGCCGTCGCAAAGCCCGGCGATACCGTCGCCGTCGAGTCGCCGACGTTCTACGCCATGCTGCACGCGATCGAACGGATGGGCATGCGTGCGCTCGAGGTGCCGACGGACGCGCGCACCGGCATCGACGTGGACGCGCTGCGCACCCTCATGGCCGGCCAGCGCGTGGCCGCCGTGATGGTCATGCCGAACTTCCAGAATCCGCTCGGCTTCATCATGCCGGACGAGCGCAAGCGCGAACTCGTGGCACTGCTCGCGGAGCACGGCATCCCCGCCATCGAGAACTGCGTCTACGACGAACTGTATTACGGCGACCGCCACCCGTGCCCCCTCAAGACGTGGGACACGCGCGGCCTCGTGCTGCACTGCGCATCGTTCTCGAAGAGCCTGACGTCGAACTACCGCATCGGCTGGGCGCTGGCGGGACGCTACGCGGCCCAGGTGGAAAAGCTGAAATTCCTGAACACGCTGAGCACGCCGTCGCTGCCGCAGCTGGCCATCGCCGACTATCTGCAGAACGACGGCTTCGACCGCCACCTGCGCCAGGTGCGCAAGGGGTATGCGCAGCGCGCCCGCATGATGGCGGCCGCCGTGCTGCGCTTCTTCCCGGACGGCACCCGCGTCTCCGAACCGCAGGGTGGCTATGTGCTGTGGGTGGAACTGGCGGGCGGCGTCGACGCGATGCGGCTGTACGCCCGCGCCCTCGAACACGGGATCACGGTCGGCCCCGGCCACATGTTTTCCGCGCGGGGCAGCTGGACGCACTGCATCCGCCTCAACTACAGCTACCCGTGGACGCCGGCGACGGAAGACGCGTTGCGCACGCTGGGCCGGCTCGTTGCCGAGTTGGCGTGAGCGGTTATAATCCGCACCGTCTGGTGCCCGCGCGTGCGTTCGGCACGCGCAGTTAAACGGGAAACACATGGCGGACGTTCCTATGTCCGCCAGGGTGTGCTGCCCCCGCAACGGTAAGCAAGCGCCGTCTTTCGACGGCAGGCCGGTCCTCGAACCACTGTGCGCAGCCGCGCATGGGAAGGTGGGCCGGTCCGCCTTGCCAGCCCGGATACCGGCCAGACAGGTGGCGGACCTTCGTATAGGCCCGCCGTTCCAGTCGCGCCCACGGGGAAGTGGGCGGATTGCCTGTCACCGTCATCATCATGCCTGATCCGTCCTTTGACGGCGCCGTGCGCGCCGTCGAAACCGTGCTGTATTCCGTTTCCTCCGTCCTGTACCTGCCGGTCCTCGTGGCCATCGCCGCGCTGCTGCTGTACATGCTGGCCTGCCTCGGCGCCTTCCTCGGCGAATGGCGCGAGCGCCGGCGTGGCGCGCGCCTGCTCGTCGACGGCGCCCGCGCCGCCATCGACACCTGCCTGCGCGAATCCGCCGCGCCGCTCGACGCGCACCTCGAACGCATCGTGCAGAGCGCCGAGGGCGCCGGCCTGCGCCGCCTGGACGCCGTGCGCTTCGTCGTGCGCGTCGGCCCCGCGCTGGGCCTGATGGGCACCCTGATCCCGATGGGCATCGCACTCGCGGGCCTCGCCCACGGCGACCTGCCGCACATGGCGCAGGACATGACGACGGCGTTCACCGCGACGGTCGTCGGTCTCGCGTGCAGCGTGCTCGCCTACGTGCTGGCGCTCGTGCGCGAGCACTGGCTGCGCGCCGACATGCTGGACGTTGCCTTCGCGGCCGAGCAGGCGCTCGCCGACGTGCCCCGTGTGCACGCCATCCGCGCGTGAGGCGACCATGCGCTATCTGAAACAACGCCGCGGCCAGTATGCAGCGCACGGCGAGGATCCGCTCGCCGGTGTCGCCAACCTGTTCGACGCCAGCATCGTGTTCATCGTCGCGATGATGCTCGCGCTGTTCTCGGCCTGGAACATGCTCGACCTGCTCGACCCGTCGTCCGAAGTCACGATTGCCAAGAAGGGATCGGATGGCAAGGTCGAAGTCATGACGAAGAAGGGCGCCGAGATCAAGGTCACGCGCGTGTCCGACAAGCCGCTGTCCGGCGCCGGCAAGCGCCTCGGCACCGCGTACCAGCTGCCGGACGGGAAGGTCGTGTATGTGCCCGAATAAGTTCATCCGCCTGCTTTTCCTGCTGGCCGCGCTGACGTTGGGGCAGATCGCCCAAGCCGCCCCGCGCACGCTGGCCCTGCTGCTGGGCGACGTCGAATCGCGTCCCGCCGTGCTGGCCGTCCGTGCGCTGAAAGCCGAACTTACCGCGGCCGACGTGGCCGTGCGCATCGTCCCGGCCAGCGGCATGACCCCGGCCGACCACGCCGCGCTGGCCGGCGCCGATGTCGCCGTCGTCAACGTCAAGGGCAGCCAGTTGCTGCAACTGGTCGCGCCCGACCTGGACGCGCTGCTGCGCCGCGCGCGGCCCGTGTACGCGGTCGGGGCGCAGCCGGACGACGCCCAGCGTGACCTGGGCATTCGTGCGGACCCCGCGATTCTTGCGTTCCACCGCGAAGGCGGCATCGAGAACATGGAAGGCCTGCTGCGGCGCGTGCTGGTCGCCGGCTTCGGCGCCCGCGTCGACGTGCCGCTGCTCCGCACGATGCCGGAAGCCGGCCTGTACGACGTCGACGCGCGCCGCGGCGCGGCCACCTTCGACGACTACGTCGCCCACTACGCGCACCACCGGCCCGGCGCGCCGTGGATCGGCGTGATGTTCTACCGCGCGAGCCTCGTCGCGGGCCAGACCCTGCCGCTGGCCGCCATCGTGCACGCGCTGGAGGGCGCGGGCTACAACGTGCTGCCCGCGTACGGCTACCCGTACGACGTGCCGTTGAAGCTGTTCCTCGATGCGGACGGCAAGAGCCGCATCGACCTGCTCGTGGCGCTCGGCATGAAGGTCGGCGGCACGGCGGCGACGGGCGCGCTGCTGGACCGGATCGGTGTCCCCGCCATCAACGCCATCACCCTGAGTCAGCACGGCGTGGCGCAATGGGAAGATTCGAAGGTGGGACTGGACCTGATGGAGCGCACGTGGCAGATGGCGGGTGCGGAGGTCGCGGGGCTCGTGCAGCCGACCGTCGTCGCGAGCCGCGAAAAGGTCGTCGATGCGGCGACGGGACTCGCGTACGTGGAAGAACAGCCAATTCCCGAGCGGGTGGCGCGCCTGCGCGCCCGCGTGGACGCCTGGCTCGCGCTGCGGCGCACGCCCAACGTGGACAAGCACGTGGCCATCGTCTACTTCAATTATCCGCACGGATCCGAGACGATCGGCGCGGCCTACCTGAACGTGCTGCCGGACAGCCTGTGGCAGATCACCGAGCGCCTGCGCGCCGTCGGCTACGCGAGCGGCAACCGCTATCCCGCCACGCCGGCGGCGCTGCAGCGCGAGGTCCAGCAGTGGGGCAACTATCCCGGGAAGACGGGGGCCGACTACCTGGCCGGCCTCGCGCGGCTGGCGTCCAGCGGCGAAGCGCTGCTCGTCCCGCTGGCCGACTACCGGCGCTGGTACGAGGCGCTGCCCGCGAAGCTGCGCGCGGCCGTTGAGGGGGCGTGGGGCGCTCCGGAGAAATCGCCCGTGCTGTGGAAGGATCCACATGGCGTGCCGCACTTCGTGTTTCCCGCGCGCCGCTACGGCAATCTGCTGCTGGCGCCGCAGCCGGGCCGCGCGTGGGAACAGAATCTGGCCAAGCTGCACAACGACGTGACGCTGCCGCCCGGGCACGAATACATCGCGTTTTATTTGTGGCTGCAGCACGGCCTCAAGGCGAACGCCGTCGTCCACGTGGGCACGCACGGCACGCAGGAATGGCTGACGGGGAAGGAGGCGGGCCTGTCGGCCAGCGACCCGACCGAAGCGCTGATCGGCGCCATGCCGAACATCTATCCGTACGTGATGGACGACGTGGGCGAGGGCATCCAGGCGAAGCGGCGCGGCATGGCGACGATCGTCGACCACATGACGCCGCCGTTCGACGCGGCCGGGCTGAACCCGGACCTGCGCGAGCTGGGCGCGCTGCTCAACGACTACCGCGTGGCGGAGCAGAAGAGTCCCATGCTCGTAAAGGCGCACCTGACAGCGCTGAACGCCCTGGCGCAGAAGGCGGGCGTGCTGAAGGACATGGGCAAGACGGCTCTGTTCACCGAGGCCGACATGGAAGCTTTGGAAGAATACCTCGACGACACGGGCAGCAAACTGACGCCGTTCGGCCTGCACACCTTCGGCGTGGCGCCCGCGCCGGACCTGCGTGCCGCCACCGCGCGTGCCGTGGTGAGCCTCGAGCCGCATCTCGACGATGCCGGCAAGGCGGCCCGCGCCGCGCAGCTGGAACGGGACATCGAGGCGAGCGCCGCGGCGGAACTGGCCCGTCTCGTGGATGCATTGGACGGCAAGTTCATCCCGACCGGCCCCAGCGCGGACCTCGTGCGCAATCCGGCCGCGCTGCCCACGGGCCGCAATTTCTTCGGCCTCGATCCGGCCCGCATCCCGGGCCGCGCCGTCTACGAGCAGGGCCGGCAGCTGGCCGCGACACTCGTCGAGGATTATCGGCGCCGCCACGGCGTGTATCCGGACAAGCTGACGATGAACCTGTGGGGCGTGGAGACGCAGCGTCACGAGGGCGTGATGGAAGCGCAGGCGATGGCGCTGATGGGCGTGCGGCCGACGTGGGACGAGCGCGGGCGCGTGACCGGTGTCGAGGCAATCCCCCGTCGCGAGCTGGGACGCCCGCGCGTGGACGTGACGATGGTGTCGTCCGGGCTGTTCCGCGACCTGTTCGGCAACGTGCTGAAGCTGCTCGACCAGGCCGCGCAGGCGGCGCGCGCGCAGAAGGATGACGAGGACCCGGGCGGCAACGTGCTGGCCGCGCACGCGCAGGCGATGGCCGCGAAGCTGCGGCAGGACGGCGTACCGGCGGAGGAAGCCGAACGGCTGGCCGGCGTGCGCATCTTCGGCCTGCCGTCCGGTGCGTACGGCACCAACATCGAAAAACTGCTGCCGCTGTCGAATGTATGGCAGGACGAGCGCCAGGTCGCGGACGTGTTCATCAACCGCATGAGCCACCCGTTCGGCAACGGCTACTGGGGCGACGACGAGGGCGATGCGGGGCGGCGCCGGGAAGTGTTCCGGCTCGCGCTGTCCGGCAGCCGCATCGCGCTGCACAGCCGGTCCAGCAATTTGTTCGCGACGCTCGACAACGACGATTTCTTCCAGTACCTGGGCGGCACGGCGCTCGCCATCCGCAGCGTCGACGGCAGGACGCCGGAGGTGCTCGTGAGCGATCTGTCGAACCCGCGCCGCGCGGGCCACAAGACCCTGAACCAGTACATGGGCCAGGAGATGCAGAGCCGCTACCTGAACCCGCGCTGGGCCGACAAGATGCTGGCCGAGGGCTATTCCGGCGCGCGCTTCATCAACCGCGTCGTCGACTATTTGTGGGCGTGGCAGGTGACGGTGCCGGAAGCCGTCGACAACGGGACGTGGCAACGCATGTACGACACCTATGTCGCCGACCGCCACGGCCTGCGCGTGCGCGAGCGCATCGCACAGGCGGGCAACCTGCGTGCGTGGCAGGCCGTCACGGACCGGATGCTGTCGGCGATCGAGAAAGGCTACTGGAAGCCGGATGACGCCACGCGCCGCCGGCTGCTGGCCGAGAACGCGCGCGCCGTCGCGGAAAGCGGCGCGGCCTGTGGGGCGGATTCGTGCAGCCGGGCGACGCTGACGTTGCAGCCGTTGCTGGCGGGACGGGCGCCGGGGCAGGGTGGGGCGGCGCCGCGCGTGTCGGCCGCGCCGGCCGCGGCACCGGCTTCACCGGTCAAGGTGCCGGAACCGGCGGTAGAAGGCAAGGTCGCCGGCTTCGAGATGGAGAGCGTCATGGCCATGACGCCCGTGCAGAAGACGGTCGGCGCGCTGGCCGTGCTGGCATTGGCGATCGCCGTGGTCGGCGGCGGTTACGCGTGGCGCCGCCGCGCGGTCACGTTCGGAACGGATTCCGGTCGTTGAGCTCATCGATGTAATCGTCGATGCCGCCGGCCTCCCGTTCCAGGAAGCGCTCGACGGCATCGGCAAACGACGGATGCGCGAGCCAGTGCGCCGACCAGGTCCGCGTCGGCAGGAAACCCCGCGCCATCTTGTGCTCGCCCTGGGCGCCGCCCTCGAACACCTGGATGCCCTGCTCGATGCAGAATTCCAGCGGCTGGTAATAGGCCGCCTCGAAGTGCAGGCAGGGCACGTGTTCCAGCGCCCCCCAGTAGCGGCCGTACAGGGTCGTCTTGTCGTGCACGACGAGGGACGCCGCGATCGGGTGGCCGTCCCGTTGCGCGATCACGAGCAGCAGGTTCTCCGGCATCGTCTTGCCGATGCGGCGGAAGAAGTCCAGGTTCAGGTAGGGCTTGGAGAAGTGTTCCGAGTAGGTGTTGCGGTAGCAGCGCGTGAAGAAGCGCCATTCCTCGTCGGTGATGTCCGGCCCGCGCACGCGCCGCAACGTCACGCCCGCCTCGCGCACCTTGCGCCGTTCGGCGCGGATGTTCTTGCGCTTCTTCTGTTCGAGCGTCGCGAGGAAGTCGTCGAAGGTCGCGTAGCCCGCATTCATCCAGTGGAACTGCACGCCGCTGCGCAGCAGGAAGCCGGCGTCGGCGAGCTGCTTCGCCTGCTCGTCCGGCGGGAACAGGACGTGCGTGGACGAGACGTCCGTCGCCTTCTGCGTTTTCACGAGCACGTCGACGAGCGCCGCCCGCGCATGCGCGTCGCGCGCGAGCAGGCGCGGGCCGCTCACGGGCGTGAACGGGATCGCGGACAGCAGCTTCGGGTAATACTCGAGTCCATGCTCCTGGTAGGCGTTGGCCCAGGCCCAGTCGAACACGTATTCGCCGTACGAATGGCCTTTTACGTACAGGGGCAGGGCAGCGGCCAGGCGCTCATCCTTGTCGTACAGGGCGATGTATTGCGGCTGCCAGCCCGTCTCCGGCGTCGCGCTGCCGGATTCGTGCAGGGCATGCAGGAAGGCAAAGGACAGGAAGGGGTTCGGCGAGGCCTGCAGGGCCACGAGGGAGTCCCAGTCCGCCTGCCCGATCTCGGACAGAGAAGAAACGATATGCGTGCGATAATTCAAGATGACTTCCGTGAGCTGTTGAGACCTATGGATAAGCGATTCTTCAACCTGTATTCCCATGACTTCGCGCGCGTCGCCGTCGCCAGCCCGCGCTGTAAGGTCGCCGACCCCGCGTTCAATGCGCAGGAAACGATCCGCCTGGCACGCCAAGCCGCAGAGCAGGGCGCCGTGCTGGCCGCGTTCCCCGAACTGGGGCTGTCGGCCTACACGTGCGACGACCTGTTCCACCAGCGCGCGCTGCTCGACGCCGTGCTGGACGCGCTGGCCGAGGTGGTCGCGGCATCGAGCACATTGCCGCTGGCCCTCGTCGTCGGCGCGCCGCTGCGCGTCAACCACGTGCTGTTCAACTGCGCCGTGGTCGTCGCGGGTGGCCGCATCCTGGGTGTGGTCCCGAAAAGCTATCTGCCCAATTATGGCGAATTTTACGAAAGTCGGCAGTTCAGTCCCGCGGACAACGCGGCCGTCGACCGGATCACCCTGCTGGGCCAGGACGTAGCCTTCGGTCCGGAACAGATCTTCGAGCTGGAAAACCAGCCGCTGTTCCGCTTCCACGTCGAGATCTGCGAAGACGTGTGGGTGCCGGTCCCGCCGTCCTCGTATGCCGCGCTGGCCGGCGCGACGGTGCTGGTGAACCTGTCGGCGTCGAACGTCGTGGTGGGCAAGAGCGGCTACCGGCACCAGCTCGTGTCGCAGCAGTCGGCGCGCTGCCTGGCGGCCTACCTGTACACGTCGGCGGGCCGGGGCGAATCGACGACGGACATGGCGTGGGACGGCCAGTCGCTGATCTACGAAAAGGGCGACAAGCTGGCCGAGTCCGAGCGCTTCCTGGCCGATTCGCACATCATCTTCGGCGACGTCGACCTGGAACGCCTGTCGGTCGACCGCATGCACACGACGACGTTCGCGCAATCCGTGCGCCGCCATGCGCACGAAGTCGAAAAATTCCGCGTGCAGACCTTCGCCGTGCCGCTGCCGCTCGACAAGGACCTGCCGCTGGCCCGCCTCGTCGAGCGCTTCCCGTACGTGCCGGCCGACGGCCGCCGCCGCGACGAGCGCTGCACGGAGGTTTACAACATCCAGGTGCAGGCGCTCGTGCAGCGGCTGCAGTCGTCCGGGCACCAGAAGGTCGTCATTGGAGTGTCTGGCGGCCTGGATTCCACGCATGCGCTGCTCGTCTGCGCCAAGGCGATGGACAAGCTGGACCTGCCGCGCACGAACATCCTCGCCTACACGATGCCGGGCTTCGCGACGAGCGAGCGCACCTTGCGCCAGGCGCGCGAACTGATGCGCGTCGTCGGCTGCACGGCGCACGAGATCGACATCCGCCCCAGCTGCATCCAGATGCTGAAGGACCTCGGCCACCCGTATGCGGAAGGCGCCGAGCAGTACGACGTCACGTTCGAGAACGTGCAGGCGGGCGAGCGCACGAGCCATTTGTTCCGCCTCGCGAACCACCATCATGCGATCGTGATCGGCACGGGCGACCTGTCCGAGCTGGCGCTGGGCTGGTGCACGTACGGCGTGGGCGACCATATGTCGCACTACAACGTCAACGCGAGCGTGCCGAAGACGCTCATCTCGCACCTCGTGCGCTGGGTCGCCGACACGAACCAGATCGGCGACACGGGTTCCGACGTCCTGATCAACGTGCTGGAGACGGAGATTTCGCCGGAGCTGGTGCCGGGCAAGACGGGCACGGGCAAGGAAGAGGGCAAGCCGGCGCAGGTGACGGAAGACTTCATCGGTCCGTACGAGCTGCAGGATTTCAACCTGTACTACACCTTACGCTACGGCTTTGGGCCGGCGAAGGTGGCCTTCCTGTCGTGGAGCGCGTGGCAGGATCGCGCCGCCGGTCCGTGGCCGGAAGGCGGCAGCCCGGCGCGCAATCAGTACGACCTGGCGGCGATCAAGAAAAACCTCGGCATTTTCCTGTGGCGCTTCTTCAAGACGAGCCAGTTCAAGCGCTCCTGCGTGCCGAACGGGCCGAAGGTCGGCAACGGCGGCTCGCTGTCCCCGCGCGGCGACTGGCGCGCGCCGAGCGACTCGGAAGCGACCGTGTGGATGGACCAGCTGGCGAGGATTCCGGACTGACCGGGTGCCATGCGATAATCCCGGGAAATTCTTAGGAGATACCCATGAAACAGATTACCTGCGTGATCAAGCCGTTCAAACTGGATGAAGTGCGCGAAGCGCTGGCCGAAGTGAACGTCACCGGCCTGACCGTCACGGAAGTGAAGGGCTTCGGCCGCCAGAAGGGCCACACGGAACTGTACCGCGGCGCCGAATACGTGGTCGACTTCCTGCCCAAGGTGAAGATCGAAGTGGTGGTCGACGATGCGCTGACCGAGCAGGTCGTGGACGCCATCATCAAGGCTGCGCGTACGGGCAAGATCGGCGACGGCAAGATCTTCGTGCAGGAAGTGGAGCAGGTGATCCGTATCCGTACGGGCGAGACGGGGCCGGACGCCGTGTAACGCATTACAGGGCCAGTCAGTTACTGACTGGGCTTCTCTTGTGCCTTCGCGAGGTTCGCATAATATCCGTCGCGGGCCAACAGGTCGTCATGCGTGCCGGTTTCGACAATCGCGCCGTTACGCATCACGACGATCCGGTCTGCGTTTCGGATGGTAGAGAGGCGGTGCGCGATAACCACCGTCGTACGGCCTCTCATCAGTCGTTCAAGGGCCGCCTGCACCTGGCGTTCCGATTCCGTGTCCAGCGCGCTCGTGGCTTCGTCCAGGATCAGGATCGGCGCATCCTTGTACAGCGCGCGGGCGATCGCGATACGTTGGCGCTGTCCACCCGAAAGCCGCAGGCCGTTTTCACCGACTTCCGTCATGTAGCCGTGCGGCTGGCGCACAATGAATTCGTCCGCGTAGGCCGCTCGCGCGGCGGCGACGACGCGGTCCTGGTCCGGATCGGGATCGCCGTACGAGATATTTGCGGATAACGTATCGTTGAAGAGCACGACATCCTGTCCGACGAGCGCAATCTGCGCACGCAGGTCCTGCAACCGGTAGTGTCGAATGTCTTCGCCGTCCAGCAGAATGCGGCCGCTGCTGACGTCGTAGAAGCGCGGCAGCAGACTTGCAAGCGTCGTCTTGCCGCTGCCGGAGCCGCCCACCAGCGCTACCGTTTCGCCGGCGGCGATATGCAACGACACGTCGCGTAAGGCGGGGGTGGTGTCGACGTTCTGCTTGCCGTAGCTGAAACCCACCGACTCCAGCACGATATCGCCGGATGCACGGGCCAGTGAACGCAGCCCGCTGTCATCTTCCGCTGGAGCGTCGATGATGCCGAATACGGACGTTGCCGCCGCGAGGCCGCGCTGCAGCGGTTCGTTGACCTTGGTAAGATTCTTGATCGGCGATTGCATCGCCATCAGCGATCCCATGAAGGCGACGAACGCGCCCGGCGACAGAGCGCCTGCCTGTGCACGCAGCAACGCGAAATAAATCACGGCTGACAGGGTAATGCCAACCAACATCATGATCACGCCCGAGTTCAGTGCGGCTGTGGCGGCATGCTTGACGGACAACTGGCGATTCCGTTTCACCACGTTGTCAAAGCGCTGCTGCTCGTAATGCTGGCCTCCGAAGATCTTGACGACGCGCTGGCCACCAATGCTTTCGTCCAGCACATGGGTGAGTTCACCGATTGCATGCTGTGCGTTACCGGAAATGCGACGCATCCGGCGTCCCGCCACGACGACGACGAGTGCGACCATCGGCAGCAGGCCGAGGCAAAAAACGGCGAGCTGCAAGTCGATCCGGCACAGCAATACAATGTACCCGGCCGTGGCGATTGAATCCCGTACCACGACGTTAACGACATTCAGCCCTGCTTGCGAAACCTGATTGGCGTCGAACGTAACACGCGACAGTATGGTGCCGGTCGACGACTGATCGAAATAGCCGTTGGGAAGACGCAGGATGCGTGCAAACATTTTGCGGCGCAGGTTAGCCTGCACGTGGTTGCTGAGCCAAGCCGAGCCATAGTCCCCGGAAAAGCTGCTCACCATTCGCAGAATGGCCAACGCCATGATGGTCGCGGGAATCGTCCATAGCGCCGTTCCAGCAGTCGCCGCTGGAACGATGTGGCTTATCCATTCTTTGATGACATGCGGCAGGCCACTTGCGACCATGCCGGACATGACGTTATGCGGGTTTAACGCGTTGACTACATTCTCCAACTGCCGGATCAGGAGGACATCGGTCACGGACGCTATGGCAATCGCCACCAATGTCGCGCACAGTTGCCCGGCATAGGGACGGAATTCAAGCAGCAGACGAAAATACAGCAGGCGGTTTTTCAAGGGAAGGCTGCCGTCGCGATAAAAAGTCCATATTATGGTCGCCGGTATGTCAAGCGGACCGCAACGGTAAGAAATATTCTCAGGCTGGTGAATTTCGTAAATTCACCGCCCCACCCGCACATCGAACTTCCACGCCACCAGCCGGAACACGACGATGAACATCGCGCTGGACCACAGCGCGAAATCGTGCGGAAAGCCGTTCATCCCCAGCAGCAGAAACATCCAGTTGCCGAGGAATGCGCAGATCGCGTAGGGCTTGCCGTCCCTGAATACCATCGGCACTTCGTTGCAGACGATGTCGCGCATTACGCCGCCGAAGATCCCCGTGATCACGCCCATCATCGAGGCGATGAACAGGGGCATGTGCGCGTCCAGTGCGGACGATACGCCGGCCACGGAAAACAGGCCCAGGCCGACCGCGTCGGCGATCACGATCAACCGTTCCGACACGATCTGGCGCAGCGTCCGGATCAGCGGCGTCGCGACGAGGGCCAGCACGAAGATCAGGATCGCGTACTCCTGGTGGATCACCCAGAACAACGGCCGTTTATCGAGCAGGATGTCGCGCAGGGTACCGCCGCCGAATGCGGCGATGAAGGCGACCGTGAACACCCCCACCACGTCCATGCGTTTCCTGCGCGCCTCGATGAACCCCGAGAACGCGCCCACCAGGATTGCAACGATTTCAATGACGGTGATGAGATGCATGCGGGGGCCGATAGTCTCCATGTTGCTAGACTAGCATGCCGACCTCGGCCACGTCAGTTGGCGCGCGGTGCCAGCGGCAGGCGGACGGCGAAGACTACCAGGCCATCCTCGTACCGGTAACCGATCTCGCCCTCGTGTTCGCGCACGATCTGCTGGGCGATGTACAGGCCGAGACCCATGCCCGTGCGGTTGCGCGGATTGTTCAGCGAGCTGCGCTTGAACGGGTTGAACAGCGCGGCCTCGGTCTCCTCCGGGATCGGCGCGCCCGCGTTCGCGACTTCCAGTACGGCGACGCCATCGCGCGGCGCGAGGCGGATCGTGATCGGCTGGTTCGGCTCGCCGTGGTGGCGCGCGTTGGAGAGCAGGTTCGAGATCACCTGGCCGAGCCGGCCGCCGTCCGCCAGCACGAACGCCGGACCGACCGTGTGCAAATCGTAGACGATGGTCGGATAGGCAAGGCGCGCTTCCTCGACCATGTCCTCGACGAGGGCGGCCAGGTCGACGGGATGCAGGTCAATGCCGAGCGAGAGGCCGCGGTCGATGCGGCTCATGTCCAGCACCTGGCCGATCATGCGCTGCATGCGGTTGCTGGACGACTGGATGCGCTTGCCCAGCGTGCCCTTGTTGCTGCCGCCATCCGTCTTTTCCAGGACCATGCCGGCCATGTTGATGGAGTTGAGCGGGTCGCGCAGGTCGTGGCCCAGCATGGCGAGCAGTTGCGCGCGCGTGGATTCCGTCTGGGCGCGGCGGGCGTTCGAGACGCGCGCCAGCTCGCCCAGCATCATGCGCGCATGCGTGAGGACGCCGTCTTCCCACGGGTGAGCACAGCCGCGGACGGTCTCGTGCCAGGCCTCGAACGAGCCGCGCGGCGTCAGGCGCTCGCCCAGCGGGCCGGCCTGGGTCTTGTCCGGTTTGCCGCCCCAGGCCACTTCCTCGATCTGTTCCGTGCGCAGCAGCACGCACCAGCCGCCGGTGTGGCCGTCGAACGGCAGGCCCAGCATGCCGGCCCATTTGCCGAGCAGGGGCCGGACCGCTTCCGGCCAATCGTTCGCGCACGCGCGCGTCAGGATGGCGTGCGGCTCGGCCGGCAGCGACGCGATGATCGCTTCGCCCAGCGCCTGGTCGACGCCGCGGCACACGACGCGCCCGTACTGGCTGACGACGAGCGCCTGCGCATGCGTCGATTCCAGCAGGCCGTCGCCATGCTCGACGAGCGCTTCGAGCGGGTCTTCTTCCAGCAGCAGCGATTCCACGAGGCTCGTGCGCACCTTGGCCGCGTGCTCGACAAGTTCCGCGTCCTCGCGCGCCTCGATGCCCTGCACGGTGGACGCGATCACCTGCGCCAATACGTCGGCCGCCATCCGCACGGAGTAAGGCACGCGCTTGGGAGACATGTGGTGGCACGCGATCAGGCCCCACAGGCGGCCGTGGATGACGATCGACACGCTCATCGACGCGCCCACGCCCATGTTCTGCAGATACTCCACATGGATCGGCGACACGCTGCGCAGCACGGCGAAGCTCATGTCGAGCGGCGTGCCGCCTTCCGCGCCGAGCAGCGGCACGGCCTGGTAGCCGACGTCGGCGATCATGCGCAGGGTGTTCAGGACGTACAGGCGGCGCGCCTGCGGCGGGATGTCGCCGGCCGGGTAGCGCTGGCCGAGGTAGGGCACGAGGTCGTCGCGGCGCGCCTCGGCCACCACGTCGCCGGAATCGTCGCTGCGGAAGCGGTAGGCCATCACGCGGTCGAAGCCCGTGAAATCGCGGATCTGGCGCACGGCCGACTCCAGCAGGCCGTCGATGGTGCGCTGGCGGCGCAGGCGGTCGATCGACGAGTGCGCCTTGATCGCGAACTGGGCGACTTCCTCCATGCTCGCTTCGCGCGCCTCGAATTCGACGAGGACGCGGTGCATGTGCGCGTGGACAATGCAGTCGTATTCGCGGCCGCGGACGGACAGGGCCGCCACCGAAGCCGGCGCCGCGCCATCGTCCATCGTGGCTATGCATTCCTGGATGAGTTCGGTCACCGCCGTTGGCAGCCCGAGCGCGGCGAAGGGTTGTCCGAGCGCGGGTGCGCTGTCCGTGACCGCGGCGATGTTCGCGCTCCAGCCGTCGACGAGCCCGGCGTCCGACAGGAACAGCAGGGCGCCATGCGGCTGGATCGAGCCGGGGATATGGATCGGTTCATCGGCGCAGTTCTGCAAATCGACGCGCCGCGTTGCTGCCATCGGTACGGGGGTACTGGACTCCACTCACTCATCCTTATGCCGGCAGCGCCGCCTCGGCACCACGAAGTCTGCATCTTACAGGTTTCGTTAAATCATGACCGTCATTTGACAACGAAACGTGCTCGAATCGTCACGATTTAACAAAGTTATTTCGTGACTTGACAGAAGGAAAGATTGCTCAATCCAGCAATGCGGGGCGCAGGAGGACGATCAATGCGCCATTGCCCCCGTCGCCCCGGTTCGCGACGCAGAAGGCGACCACGTCGCCCGTCTGCACGAGCCAGCTGTGGACCATGCCGCGCAGGACGGGCTCGCCGCCGGCCGAGCCATAGCCCACGCCGTGGATGATGCGCACGCAGCGGATGCCGCGCTTGGTGGATTTGCGGAGGTAGGCGTCGACGTGGCGCCGCGCCAGGTCGCGCGTGAGGCCGTGCAGGTCCAGCTCGTCCTCGACGGGCCAGTGGCGCTTGCGCAGCTTTTTGACGACGTCCGGGCCGACGCCGGGCGCCGACCAGCTGAGGGACGGGTCTTCGTCGAGCAGGCCGTTCACGTCGAACTGGTCGGACAGCATCGACTCGCGCAGCACGGCCGCCGTTTCTTCCTCCTGGGTGCGGGGCCGCGTCGGCAGGGGCTGGCCGCGCGTTTCGAATTCGTGCATCGGCCGCCACACGTAGCGGTCCGATTCGGGCATCTTGACGACGTCCGTGACGGCCGAGCGGAATTCGACGGCGTGCTCGCGCGCGATGCGCTCGCGCTTTTCCCGCTCGGCCTTTTCGATGGCGCGCAGCCTTTCGTCTTCCTTGAGCTTGTCGCGCAGGGATTTCAGTTCAGCAAAGTCTTTCATGCCCGCCATCGAACAACCTATAAAAAATTACTCCAGGGCTTCCAGGTAACGCTGGGCATCCAGCGCGGCCATGCAGCCCGAACCCGACGACGTGATCGCCTGGCGGTACACGTGATCCTGCACGTCGCCGGCCGCGAACACGCCCGGAACGTTGGTCGCGGTGGCCATGCCTTCGCTGCCGCCGCGGGTCTTGATGTAGCCGTTGTGCATGTCGATCTGGCCTTCGAAGATGCCCGTGTTCGGCTTGTGGCCGATCGCCACGAACAGGCCGTGCACCTTGAGCTCCTTCGTCGAGCTGCCATCCGTCGATTTCAGCTGCAGGCCCGTCACGCCGCTCTGGTCGCCCTTGACCTCGTCCAGCGTCTGGTTCAGTTCCAGCGCAATCTTGCCTTCGGCGACCTTGGCCATCAGGCGGTCGACGAGGATCGGCTCGGCGCGGAACTTGTCGCGGCGGTGGATCAGCGTGACTTTCGTCGCGATGTTCGACAGGTACAGCGCTTCCTCGACCGCGGTGTTGCCGCCGCCGATGACCGCCACTTCCTGGTTGCGGTAGAAGAAACCGTCGCACGTGGCGCAGGCGGACACGCCTTTGCCCATGAATTCCTGTTCGCTGGGCAGGCCGAGATACTGGGCCGAGGCGCCCGTCGCGATGATCAGCGCGTCGCACGTGAACTCGTGCGAGTCGCCCACCAGGCGGATCGGCTTCTCGTTCAGGTAGGTCGTGTGGATGTGGTCGAACACGATCTCGGTATTGAAGCGCTCGGCGTGCTGCAACAGGCGCTGCATCAGTTCCGGACCCTGGACACCCAGCGGATCGCCCGGCCAGTTCTCGACGTCGGTCGTCGTCATCAGTTGACCACCCTGCTCGACACCGGTCACCAGCATCGGACTGAGATTGGCGCGCGCGGCGTACACGGCAGCGCTGTAACCGGCGGGGCCGGAACCGAGGATCAGGACTTTGGCATGTTTGCGAGTGGTCATGTGTGAACTTCTTCTATTGGATGATGCCCGGAAAGTGGGGCCGGGCAGTGCGGGAATCAAGAGGCGTTGAACCCGGGATTATAGTCGATGATGCAAACAAGCATGAATCGTGGGGCCAACGCGGCCTTATATCGCTTAGAATGGTCATCTTCGGGGAATTGTTACCCGGCAGTACCGTTTCACATCGCAATGAGCAAGAATAGTCCATCGACGAGCACGACCTATACTCACAAGCCGCGACCGCCGCGCCAGCCGCTGCCGAACCGGCTCGTGCGCCTGTTGTCGGAGGCGCGCTGGCTGGCCACGGCCGTCGCGCTGTTGTATTTCGTCCTCATTTTGCTCAGTTATAACAAGGCCGATCCGGGCTGGTCGCACGAGAACGCCGTCGCCCACGTCGCCAACCTGGGCGGCCGCGCCGGCGCCTGGCTCGCCGACTTATTGTTATTCATTTTCGGCTTTTCCGCCTGGTGGCTGTGCGTCTGCTTTACGCGCGCCGTGTGGAAGGGCTACCGACGGCTGCATACCCGGTTCATCGTGCAGGAAGCGGAACAGGAGCCCGAGCACCAGGGCGAAACCCTGATCCGCTGGATCGGCTTCGTGCTGATGTTTGCCGGCAGCGTAGGGCTCGAATACCTCCGCATGTGGTCCTTGAAGGTCGAGCTGCCGCGCGCGGCCGGCGGCGTGCTGGGCCAGCTGATCGGCCATTCCGCCCACACGGCGTTCGGTTTCACGGGCGCGACCCTGCTCCTGCTGTTGTTGTTCGGCCTCGGTTTTTCCTGGTATTTCCAGGTGTCGTGGCTGGCCGTGGCCGAGCGCATCGGCGAATCCGTCGAGACGACGTGGGACTGGTTCCGCCTGCGCTACGAAGACCGCGAAGACCGCCGCTACGGCGAAGTGGCGGCGCACAAGCGCGACGAAGTCGTCGTGCACGAGCGCGCCAAGTACGTGGAAAAACATGCCGGTTCGCCGGTCCGCATCGAAACCCCGCGCGACGACGAGTTCGACGAGCCGCACGCGGACGCGGCGCCGGCGCCGGGCTTCCTCGCCAAGATGAAGGCGAAGGTGAAGGCGCGCGGCGAAGCGAAGCTGGCCCGTGCCCGCGCCGAGCCGCAGATCGACGACGCGCAGGCGCCTGCCGCACCGTCCGCGTGGGAGCCGTCGTTCGACGAGCCGGACGAGGCGCCCGTCGCGCCGCGCGCGCCAGCGCCTGTGAAGTCGCCGCTGCCCCCGGCGTCGGCACCGAACCCGTCGCCGATCAAGATCGAGCCGGCGATGACGAGCGTGCCGCGTTCCGAACGCGCCGAGAAGGAGCGCCAGTCGCACCTGTTCGAAGTCCACGGCGACAGTACGCTGCCGCCGCTCGCGCTGCTGGACGAGGCGCCGCCCGTCCAGGAAACCGTCGCGATCGACACCCTGGAATTCACCAGCCGCCTGATCGAGAAGAAGCTGTCCGACTTCGGCGTCGAGGCGAAGGTCGTCGCCGCGTATCCGGGCCCGGTCGTGACGCGCTACGAGATCGAGCCGGCAACGGGCGTGAAGGGCAGCCAGATCGTCAACCTGGCGCGCGACCTGGCGCGTTCGCTGTCGCTGACGTCGATCCGCGTCGTCGAGACGATCCCCGGCAAGAACTACATGGCCCTCGAGCTGCCGAATCCGAAGCGCCAGATCGTGCGCCTGACAGAAATCCTCGGCTCCAAGGTCTATGGCGACAGCGCATCGAGCCTGACCGTCGCGCTGGGCAAGGACATCGCCGGCAAGCCGGTCGTCGCCGACCTGGCGAAGATGCCGCACCTGCTGGTGGCGGGTACGACCGGTTCCGGTAAATCCGTGGGCATCAACGCGACGATCCTGTCGCTGCTGTATAAAGCCGATCCGGCCGACGTGCGCCTGATCCTGATCGACCCGAAGATGCTGGAGATGTCGGTGTACGAAGGCATCCCGCACCTGCTGGCGCCGGTCGTGACGGACATGCGCCAGGCCGGCCACGCGCTGAACTGGGCCGTGAACGAGATGGAGCGGCGCTACAAGCTGATGTCGAAGCTGGGCGTGCGTAACCTGGCCGGCTACAACGGCAAGATCGCGGAAGCTGCCAAGCGCGAGGAACACATCCCGAACCCGTTCTCGCTGACGCCGGACGCGCCGGAACCGCTCGATAAGCTGCCGACGATCGTCATCATCATCGACGAGCTGGCCGACCTGATGATGGTGGTCGGCAAGAAGGTCGAGGAGCTGATCGCCCGTATCGCCCAGAAGGCGCGCGCGGCGGGCATCCACCTGATCCTCGCGACGCAGCGTCCGTCCGTGGACGTCATCACGGGCCTGATCAAGGCGAACATCCCGACGCGTATCGCGTTCCAGGTGTCGTCCAAGATCGACTCGCGCACGATTCTCGACCAGATGGGCGCGGAAACGCTGCTGGGCATGGGCGACATGCTGTACATGCCGCCGGGCACGGGCCTGCCGGTCCGCGTGCATGGCGCGTTCGTGTCGGACGATGAAGTGCATCGAGTTGTAAAACATCTCCAGTCCACGGGCGAACCGAATTACATTGAAGGCATCCTCGAAGGCGGCGTGGCTGAGGATGGCAGCGGCGGCGGTGCCGACGGCGTGCCGGCCGGCGAAGGCGGCGGCGAGTCCGACGCGATGTACGACCAGGCCGTGGCCGTGGTGCTGAAGAACCGCCGGGCGTCGATCTCGCTGGTGCAGCGCCACCTGCGCATCGGCTACAACCGCGCCGCGCGCCTGCTCGAGCAGATGGAGCAAAGCGGCATCGTGTCGCCGATGCAGTCGAACGGCAACCGGGACATCCTGGTGCCTGCAACGAACGCGGAATGAGAATGCTTAAAAAAACACTGATCGCTACCACTTTTCTAATTGCTGGCGTCGCCCACGCCACCGCGCTGGACCAGTTCAAATCCTTCGTGTCGGGCACCAAGTCCGCCCGCGGCGAATTCACCCAGACGCAGGTCCAGAAGACCAAGACGGGCAAGACGTCCAGCGGCACGTTCGTGTTCGCGCGCCCCGGCAAATTCATCTGGACGTACCAGAAGCCGTACGAGCAGTTGTTGCAGGCCGACGGCGAGACGCTGTACCTGTACGACAAGGATCTGAACCAGGTCACGACGCGCAAGCTGGGCGGCGCGCTGGGCAGCTCGCCGGCTGCCATCCTGTTCGGCAGCAACGACCTGGAAAAGAATTTCACCCTGGCCGAAGCGGGCACGCGCGATGGCCTGGAATGGCTGAACGCGACGCCGAAATCGAAGGACACGACGTTCGAACAGATCGGCATCGGCCTGAAGGACGGCATCCCGCAGGCGATGGAGTTGAAGGACAACTTCGGCCAGACCGTGCTGCTGAAATTCACGAGCTTCCAGCGTAATCCGGCGCTGGGCGCGCAGACGTTCAAGTTCGACGTGCCGAAGGGTGCCGAGGTCGTAAATCAGTAACACTTGCGTTTTCGTGGGCGCGGCCATATATAGGCAAGATGGAGAATAACAACGCCGCCCATGGATGACCTTTTCAAGACGGAACCTGCCGCCCCGCTGGCGGAAGCCCTGCGCCCGAAGACGATCGACGAGGTAATCGGCCAGTCCCACCTGCTGGGCGAGGGCAAGCCGCTGAACCTCGTGTTCAAGTCGGGCCGGCCGCATTCGATGATTCTGTGGGGCCCGCCCGGTGTCGGCAAGACGACGCTGGCGCGTCTGACGGCGAATGCATTCGACTGCGAATTCATCGCGCTGTCGGCCGTGCTGTCGGGCGTGAAGGACATCCGCGCTTCCATCGAACAGGCCGAGCACTACCTCGCGGGCGGGAAGCACACGATCCTGTTCATCGACGAGATCCACCGCTTCAACAAGTCGCAGCAGGATGCGCTGCTGCCGTTCGTGGAATCCGGCCTCGTCACGCTGATCGGCGCGACGACGGAAAACCCGTCGTTCGAAGTGAACTCGGCACTGCTGTCGCGTTCGCAGGTGTACGTGCTGAAGGCGCTGAACGACGACGAGATGCGCCAGCTGCTGGAGCGCGCACGCGGGCAGGGCGGCCTGTCGCACCTGCAGTTCGACGACATCGCCGTCCAGACCCTGATCGGCTACGCGGACGGCGACGCCCGCCGTTTCCTGAACCTGCTGGAGCAGACGAAGACGTCGGCCGACACCGCGCGGACGACCCACATCACGCGCGAATTCGTCGAGAACGCGCTGACCCTGAACGCGCGCCGCTTCGACAAAGGTGGCGACAATTTCTACGACCAGATCTCGGCGCTGCATAAATCCGTGCGCGGCTCGCATCCGGACGCCGCGCTGTACTGGCTGTGCCGGATGCTGGACGGCGGCGCGGATCCGAAATACCTGGGACGGCGCATCGTCCGGATGGCGTGGGAAGACATCGGCATCGCCGACCCGCGCGCCATCCAGCTCGCGAACGACGCGGTCGAGACCTACGAGCGCCTCGGCTCGCCCGAGGGAGAGCTCGCGCTGGGCCAGGCCGTCATCTACCTTGCCATCGCCGCCAAGAGCAATGCCGGCTACAACGCGTTCAATGCCGCGATGGCGTTCGTGCACAAGGACAAGTCGCGGGAAGTCCCGGTCCACCTGCGCAACGCGCCGACCAAGCTCATGAAGGAACTGGGCTACGGCCACGAATACCGCTACGCCCACGACGAGCCGCACGCCTACGCGGCCGGTGAGACCTATTTGCCGGACGGCATGCCGGAGCCGGGCTGGTACCAGCCGGTGCCGCGCGGGATCGAGGCGAAGATCGCGGACAAGCTTGCCTGGCTGAGGAGTCTCGACGACGACGCCCGGGCCGGCGGCGACCCGGACTGATCACGATTCCCGTGTGCCGCGCCGGCGCAGCACCGTCAACTGGCCGTCCGGTTCCAGCCACGCGCGCTTGACCTGGGCGATGTCGTCGACTTCATGCTCGTGCAGCATCGCATGCAATTCCTCGTCGCTGATCAGTTCCCGGCGCAGCGCGGCGTCCTGCTTGACGCCGTCCTTGATGATGCAGATCGGCGGCGCCAGCGCAAAGCGGCGGAAGCGGGGAAAGCGGAAACTCAGCCAGTTCAGGCCGTAACTCCAGCCGATGATGGTGCCGATGAGGAGGAAACCGTCGACGATGGAAATATAGTCGCCCGCCATGGCGTTCTGGGCGGCGTCGGCGATGATCACCAGCACGAGCAGGTCCGAGAGGCCCAGCGCCCCGGCGTCGCGCCGCACGACGAAGCGGAACAGGCAGAACAGGAACAGGTACGTCAGCGTGCCGCGCACGAACAGTTCCAGCGGCGGTACGCTGAACGTGAAGAGCGATTCCCAATCGACGTCCATGGCGGTTCTCTCCTCGGCATTGGACTGCCGTGCCAGCCGAAAGATCGGCGCGCGAGAACCTCATACGACTTGGTACAATTGCGGTTTCGATATCCCACCCTGCAGATTCCCGACAATGATAGACATCCAACTCCTCCGCAAAGACATCGACAACGCCGCCGCACGTCTCGCGAGCCGCAAGTACCAGCTGGACGTCGCCGGATTCAACGCCCTCGAAGCCGAGCGCAAGGCGATCCAGACGCGCACCGAGGAATTGCAGGGCAAGCGCAACTCGCTGTCCAAGCAGATCGGCATGCTGAAAGGCAAGGGCGAGGACACGAGCGCCGTGATGGCGGAAGTGGCCGGCATCGGCGACGAGTTGAAGGCCAACGAGACCGCGCTCGCCCAGGTGCAGGACAAGCTGGCCCAGTTCATGGCCGCGATCCCGAACCTGCCGCACCCGTCCACGCCGGTGGGCCAGGACGAGTCGGGCAACGTGGAAGTCCGCAAGGTGGGCACGCCGCGCGCATTCGATTTCGAAGTGAAGGACCACGTCGACGTCGGCAGCCCGCTGGGCCTCGATTTCGACACGGCCACCAAGCTGACCGGCTCGCGCTTCGCCGTGATGAAAGGCGGCATCGCCCGCCTGCACCGCGCGCTGGCGCAATACATGCTGGACACGCACACGGGCCAGCACGGCTACACGGAGTGCTACACCCCGTACATGGTCAACGCGGATTCGCTGCGCGGCACGGGCCAGCTGCCGAAGTTCGAGGAAGACCTGTTCGCCGTGAAAAAAGGCGGCGCGGAAGGCGAGGGCGAGAATTTCTACCTGATCCCGACGTCGGAAGTGTCGCTGACCAATATGGTGCGTGACGAGATCGTCGCGGCGGAATCCCTGCCGATCAGGATCACGGCGCATACCCCGTGCTTCCGCTCGGAAGCGGGCAGCTATGGCCGCGACACCCGCGGCATGATCCGCCAGCACCAGTTCGACAAGGTCGAGCTCGTCCAGATCGCGCACCCGGAACAGTCGTACGACGCGCTGGAAGAGATGGTGGGCCAGGCCGAGACGATCCTGAAGAACCTGGGCCTGCCGTACCGCGTGATGCAGCTGTGCACGGGCGACATGGGCTTTTCCGCCGCGAAGACCTACGACCTGGAAGTGTGGCTGCCGGCGCAGAACACCTACCGCGAGATCTCGTCGCTGTCGAACTGCGAAGACTTCCAGGCCCGCCGCATGCAGGCCCGCTTCCGCAACGCCAAGGGCAAGCCGGAACTGCTGCACACGCTGAACGGGTCGGGCCTGGCCGTGGGCCGTACGCTGGTCGCGGTGCTGGAGAATTACCAGCAGGCGGATGGCAGCGTCGTGATTCCGGAGGTGCTGCGTCCGTACATGGGTGGGCTGGAGCGTCTGGCGCCGGCGGCGTAATCAAATAGCCCTTCCGTTTTCCCGAGAGGCCGTCTATAATGCGGCCTCACGCGAATACAAGCGACCGGTTACCAGGAGAGGTGGCAGAGTGGTCGAATGTACCTGACTCGAAATCAGGCGTACGGGTGACCGTACCGTGGGTTCGAATCCCACCCTCTCCGCCAGAACAAACAAGGCCCCATCGGGGCCTTTTTTGTTTTGGCGGAGAGAGCAGGGCGCCTGCGCGCCCTGCGGGGTGGGATTCGAAGGGCCGGGCCTACGAGCCCGGCCCTCTCCGAATCGCCCATTTGCCGTCCGCAAGGCGGACGGCCCCGCGCGCCGAGGGCGCGCGCTGCAAAGCCCGCGCAGCTAACACAGCCTCCAACTTTCCTTCAATAATCTGCACATTGTTAGCAATCCCCCGCCAATAGCTATCCTGAAGGCATAAGTTCTTTCTACTCTGCAGGTTTATGAGAAATACCTGGAGGAGATCCATGAAAGCCTTGTCCACGCTGTCTGCCGCATTGCTCGCGGTGCTGCTCGCCGGTTGCGGAGGTGGCGGTTCCGCATCGGCGCCCACTGCTCCGGTTGCCGTCATGCCGACGCCGGCACCAACGCCGGCACCAACGCCGGCACCAACGCCGGCACCAACGCCTGCGCCGGCACCCACACCCGCGCCCGCTACAAGCCTGTACCCGAGCTACAACACGAATCCCATCCCCGCCGACATGACGGGCATGTCCCATGACGCCCAGCAGATCGCAGCCTCGGTCCGCATCGGCTTCAACATCGGTAACACGATGGAAGCCATCGGCGGCGAAACAGCCTGGGGCAATCCCCTGATCACGAACGACCTCATCAAGGCCGTCAAGCAAGCCGGCTTCAACGCGATCCGCCTGCCCGTGGCGTGGGACCAGTATGCGGACCAGAAGACGGGCCAGATCAGTGCCACCTGGCTCGCCCGCGTGAAGCAGGTCGTCCAGTACTGCGTCGACAACGACATGGTCGTCCTCGTCAACATCCACTGGGACGGCGGCTGGCTGGAAAAGAACATCACGCCCGCCAGGAAGGACGCCGTGAATGCCAAGCAGAAGGCGTACTGGGAACAGATCGCGACGACCCTGCGCGATTTCGACGAGCACGTGATGTTCGCCAGCGCCAACGAACCGGCCACGGGCAATGAGCAGAATACCGACGTGCCGACGCTGAAGGCGGCAGTCGATGTCCTGAAGAGCTATCACCAGACCTTCGTCGACACGGTGCGCGCCACCGGCGGCAAGAACGCCTACCGCGTGCTGGTCGTGCAGGCCCCGGAGACCAACATCGACCTGATGGTGAAATACATGCCGACGCTGCCGACCGACAAGGTGGCTGGCCGGATGATGGCCGAGGTCCACTTCTACGCGCCGTTCAATTTCGTGCTGATGGAAAAGGATGAAAGCTGGGGCAAACAGGCTTATTACTGGGGCGCGGGCAACCACTCGACGACGGATACCGACCGCAATCCGACATGGGGCGAGGAAGATTACGTCGATGCGCAATTTGCCAGCCTGAAGACGGCGTTCGTCGACAAGGGCATTCCGGTCCTGCTCGGCGAGTTCGCCGCCCAGCGGCGCACGAACCTGACGGGCGACGCCCTGGCGCTGCACCTCAAGTCGCGCAACTACTATCATACCTACGTCGTCAAGAAGGCCCGCGCCAACGGCGTGCAGCCGTTCTTCTGGGACATCGGGGCACCGGACGACCAGTCGGGCAGCATCTTCGATCGCCGGACGTACCAGGTGCGCGGCCAGGCGACGCTGGATGCGCTGATGGCGGGCCTGGCGGCGAAGTAAGGGGGGCGCCTTCTCAAGTGGAGACCCGGATGAGCGTTTTCTCCAGGTTCTGCATCACGTTGCTCGCGGTGTCGCTTGCGGGTTGCGGCAGCAGTGGCGCGGCCACCGCCGCCGCAACGACGGCCCGGACGGCGGCGGCCCCGTATCCGAGCTACAACACGAACCCGGCACCGGCCGACATGACGGGCATGTCGCACAATGCGCAACAGATCGCGGCGTCGATCCGCATCGGCTGGAACATCGGCAATGCGATGGAGGCGATCGGCGGCGAAACGGCATGGGAGAATCCCCAGGTCTCGAATGCGCTGATCCAGGCCGTCAAGAAAGCCGGATTCAATGCAATCCGCCTGCCCGTGTCGTGGGACCAGTACGCGGACCAGAAGACGGGCCAGATCAGCGCCGCCTGGCTCAATCGCGTGAAGCAGGTCGTCCAGTACTGTGTCGACAACGACATGGTTGTACTCGTCAACGTCCACTGGGATGGCGGCTGGCTCGAGAGGAATGTCACGCCCGGCAAGAAGGACGCCGTCAATGCCAAGCAAAAGGCGTACTGGGAACAGATCGCCACGGCGTTGCGCGACTTCGACGAGCACGTGATGTTTGCCAGCGCCAACGAACCGGGTGCGCCGAACGCGCCGGCGGCCACGGTCCTGATGAGCTATCACCAGACCTTCGTCGACGCGGTGCGCGCCACCGGCGGCCGGAACGCCTACCGCGTGCTGGTCGTGCAGGGGCCCGACACCGACATCGACAAGACGGTCAAGCTGATGCACACGCTGCCGGCCGACAAGGTACCCGGCCGGATGATGGCCGAGATCCACTTCTATGGCCCGTATAATTTCGTGATGATGGACAAGGACGAAAGCTGGGGCAACCAGGCCTATTACTGGGGCGCGGGCAACCATTCGAAGACGGACACGAAGCACAATCCGACGTTTGGCGAGGAAGCGTTCGTCGATGCGCAGTTCGCCAGCCTGAAGCGGAAATTCGTCGACAAGGGCATTCCCGTCGTGCTGGGAGAATTCAGCGCCATGCGGCGCAAGAACCTGACGGGCGATGCCCTGGCGCTGCACCTCAAGTCGCGCAATGACTACCATACCCATGTGGTCAAGGCGGCCGTCGCCAACGGCGTGCTGCCGTTCTACTGGGACGTCGGTGTGACGGACGGCATCTTCGACCGCAAGACCAGCCTGGTGCGCGACCAGGCGACGCTCGATGCGTTGATGGCGGGTCTCGCTCCCTGATTGCGCTAGACTGGCGGTCATGAAAACCGCCATCTTCAGTGCCCGTCCGTACGACAAGTCGATGCTGTCGGACGCCAACCGGGAAGCCGGCCACGACCTGCGCTTCCTGGAAGATCGCCTGACGCTTCAGACGGCCGCCCTGGCAACAGGCTGCGGCGCCGTCTGCGTCTTCGTCAACGACACGGTCGACGCAGAGGTCCTCGCGCTGCTCGCGCAGCAGGGCACACGCCTGGTGGCGACGCGCTCCACCGGCTACAACCACATCGACGTGGCCGCGGCCGGGCGGCTCGGCATCGCGGTCGTGCGCGTGACGGACTATTCGCCGCACTCGGTGGCGGAATTCGCGGTGGGCCTGCTGCTCGCGGTGAACCGCAAGATCGCCCGCGCGAGCGCCCGCACGCGCGACGGCAACTTCGATCTGCACGGCCTGATGGGCTTCGACCTGCACGGCAAGACCGTGGGCGTGATCGGCACAGGCAAGATCGGCACGATCTTCGCGCGCATCATGACCGGCTTCGGCTGCACGGTGGTCGGCCACGACCGCTATCCGTCGCCGGCGTTCGAGGCGCTGGGCGGACGCTACGTCGGCATCGACGAACTGCTGGACTGCAGCGACGTCGTCTCGCTGCACTGCCCACTGACGGAAGAGACGCGCCACATCGTGAACGCGACGTCGCTGGCGCGGGCCAAGCGGGGTGGCATCCTTGTGAACACGAGCCGCGGCGGACTGGTGGACACCGAGGCCGCGATTGCCGCGCTGAAGACGGGGCAGCTGGGCGGTCTCGCGATCGACGTGTACGAACAGGAGGCAAGCCTGTTCTTCCAGGATTTGTCGTCGACGATCATCACGGATGACGTCATTCAGCGGCTGGTGTCGTTTCCGAACGTGATCGTCACCGGGCACCAGGCGTTCTTTACCGTCGAGGCCATCGGGCAGATTATGCGGACGACCATCGAGAGTTTGACGGCGTTCGAGCAGGGGAGGGAATTGGTGAATCGCGTCCCGGTCAGCTAAGTGCCCGGCTGTTTCAAGCAAAACAAAAAGGCCCCGATGGGGCCTTGTTTGTCTTGGCGGAGAGGGTGGGATTCGAACCCACGGTACGGTCACCCGTACGCCTGATTTCGAGTCAGGTACATTCGACCACTCTGCCACCTCTCCTGGTAACTTCATCATGCGGTCGTTTCGCGTGAGGCCGCATTATAGACGGTGGGTAAGAGAATCGCAAGCGTCGCATATGCGCCGAGGCGCGCGCCACAAACTCACCCCCCGCAGGGAGGGACAACCCCCCGATAACCCGATCGGAGTATTGTCCGCCCACCCTATCCAAGTAACACTTCTCCCATCGAAATTTAACCTTTCACGTCGATTGGAGAAGTACATGCACCCCAAACGCGTCGTCGTCACCGGCTACGGAGCCGTCTCCGCCCTGGGCGAAAACGTCCCGGAAATCTGGGACGCGATCATGAATTACCGCGTCGGTTACCAGCTGACCGAGTTCCCCGACCCCAAGATCAATGCCCGCTTCTTCAGCTTCATGGAAGACAGGCGCCAGCGCTACGCCGGCTTCCCGAAAGCCGTGCTGAAAATGCTGCCGACGTTCGCGAAGAACGCCCTGGTCGCTTCGCGCGAAGCCCTGCAGATGGCCTTCGGCAGCGCCGACGAGATTCACCGGTTCGTGAAATCCCCGTTCGACATCGGCGCCATCATCGGCACCGGCTGGGGCGGCATGGACTCGGTCAACGACAACAACAACGATTACCGCGAGAGCGGCCTGTCGTCGTCGTTCGCCACCCTGATGTCCATGCACAGCATCGGCACCGCCGCCGTCGCGCTGAACTGGAATATGCGCGGCTACCAGAACACGCCGGTCGCGGCCTGCGCGACGGGCACCATCGCCATCGGCGACGCCTATGAAGTCATCAAGTCCGGCCGCGCCAGGGTGATGCTGGCCGGCGGCAGCGAATCGCTGAAGGAGACGTTCAACGTCTGGTCGATCGACGTCATCCAGGCCCTGAGCAAGGAACAGCACGACGTGCGCCGCGCCTGCTGCCCATTCAGCGCGCGCCGCACCGGCTTCGTGCTGGCGGAAGGCGCCGCCGTCCTGTGCCTGGAAGAGCGCGAGCATGCGCTGGCGCGCGGCGCCGCGATCCTCGGCGAGATCACGGGCTACGGTAATTACTCGGACGCGTACGACATGACGGCGCCCGCCGACGACCTGCGCGCGCGCCACATGGCGATCGTGCAGGCCGTCGGCCAGGCACCGGACCGCATCGGCTACATCAACCTGCACGGCACGTCCACGCCGATCAACGACGTCAACGAGACGAACACGATCAAGTCCGCGTTCGGCGACGGCGCGCCCGGCATCCCGATGTCGAGCACCAAGTCGTACACGGGCCACCTGATCGGCGCGGCCGGTTCGATGGAAACGATCTTCTGCCTGAAGACGCTGGAGACGGGCATCATCCCGGCCACGATCCACATGGACGAAGCGGATCCCGCGTGCGACCTCGATTACACGCCGAACGAACACCGCCAGGTGGAGCGGATCGATGCGGCCCTCAACGTCAGCTTCGGCTTCGGCGGCGCCAACAGCGCCCTCGTCGTCGGGCGCGCGTAAGGAGAGGGCGATGCAGACTGCAAAACACCTGGCCGCCGCGCCGATGCCGCTGACGCTGTCGTTCGACATGCCCGCGGTGGAGCAGTGGGCGCAGTTTTCCAGCGACCGCAATCCGATCCACTTCGACCTCGCGCACGCCCGCGCGGCCGGCCTCGATGCGCTGATCGTGCACGGCATGCTCGCGATGATGCCGATGAAGGAAGCCGCGTCGCAAGCCGTCGCACCCGACGGCTGGATGAAGTTCCGCACCCTGCTGCGCAACCCCATCGCGCACGACCGCGACGTCGTCTTCACGACGAAGCCGGCGGCCGACGGTATCGCGTTCCGCCTGCACGACACCACGGGCAAGACGGAACACTTCCGCGGCACATATGGCCGGGTGGGCGACCCGTCGGCCCAGTTGCAGGGCGACACGCCGCGCGGCAAGCCGCTCGAACGCGCGCACCTCGACCGGTTCTTCGCCACGTACCCGCACGTGCGCGAACGCTGGATCGCACTCGATGCGGTCGTGTTTTCCCAATTCATGCGCTCGCGGCTGCACGTCCTCGAACGCCTGGCGCACGCACACATGATGCGCCTGTCCGGCGGCGCGCCTGCATCGCGGGTGGTCGTGCAATCGAGCCACACGGTCACGTTCGACGCGGCGTTCTTCGACGCCTCCGCCGATGCGGACCAGTGGAACCGACTGCATCACGCCTTGCTCACGCCCGAATTGCTCGCCAGCGGCAATCAGATCGGCGGCGTCGTCGCGCTGCCGGTCCTGTGTGCGGGCCGTCTCGTCATGCTGGTGGAAGTCGGCCTGGTCGCCAGGTTCGACACTGATATCCCTAACTAATCAACGGAGGTAACAAATGAATGTAGCCGAATTCCTGCAGGATGCGATCGTGGAACTGAAGGACGTCGACGAGTCGACGCTCATCCCGGCGCTGACGTTCGAGGAACTGGAACTGGACAGCCTGGACTACGTGGAAATCCAGCTGCGCATCAAGAAGAAGTTCAAGGTCGAGATCACGCCGGAGCTGTTCGCATCGGGCCAGTTGAAGAACCTGGGCGACCTGTATGCGTACATCGAGACGAACCAGCCGCAGGCGGCGGTGGCGTGATGACCGGTCAACCGCCCATCATCCCGCTCAGCCCGCGCGGCCGGCTCGGCGTGGAAACCCTGATCGAAAAGTCGCACGCGGCGCCGATGGACCTGAACCAGGTCGTGCCGTGGCGGCAGGGCGTCGACCGCCAGGGCGTGCCCAAGAAAATGGAGCACTGCTGGATCTACGGCACCCCGTGGTTCGACGCGCTGACGGAGGCGCAGCGCCACGAGGTGCTGTGGCTGGAAAACGCGCGCGACGTGTCGATGTTCATCCTGCTCGAACAGACGCTGCCGCCGCTGTACATGGGCTACCTGAACGCCCACGCGGATGCGCTGGCGCCGGACGTGCGCGAATACCTGATGATCTTCTCGAAAGAGGAAATCATGCACACGCTGATGTTCCGGCGCTACATGAAGCTGGCGCGGTTGCCGCTGTTCGGCCCACCGGACGGCCTGCACGAGATGCTGACGGTGCAGCTGCCGAAGATGCATCCGGTGGCCGGCATCATCGCGACCTTGCTGCTCGAATGGGTGGCCGAGCTGTCCGCCATGTTCGTGTCGCAGGACGATGTCGTCGAACCGCTGACGCGCGAGATGTTCCATCAGCACCACCTGGAGGAAGCGCGCCACATCGCCTTCGGGCGCTGGGTCGGCGAGTCGTTCTTCGAACATGCGCCGGAAGTGCAGGCCGCACAGATGCGCCAGATGATGCTCGGCCTGATGGCGCGCCTCGTCCCGCAGTTCACGTACAACCCGGAGATCGCGCGCCACACGTCGTTCGCGTTCCCGATCGCCTGCGACGACCAGGCCGCGATCGACGCGGTGCGCTTCTCGGAACGGAGCCTGGCGCTCAACGAGAAGCGCTTCGCGCCGCTGTATGCCTGGCTGCGCAAGGTGGGAGTCTCGTGATGGACGCCGGCAGCCGTTGGGACGCGATCTGCGTCGGTGCCGGCATCACCAGCCTCGCGTTCGGCGCGCAGGTGGTGAAGCGGCATCCCGGCGCACGCATCCTCGTCATCGACAAGCACGGCGTGCCGGGCGGCTATGCGACCGTGTTCCAGCGTCCGAAGGCGGGCGCCGCCTTCGACTGCAGCCTGCACAAGCTGAGCGGCATGGGGGAGGGCGGCAATCTGCGCCGGATCTTCGCCGACCTCGGGCTCGATGCGGAACTGGGCCTGAAGGTGCCGGCCGATTATTTCGAGGCCTGCCTGCCCGGCGGCGCCATTCGCTTCGGCAACGGCGTCGACGCTTTCCGCCAGGCGCTGCACGAGCGCTTCCCGCACGAGCGCGCTGGCCTGGACCGGTTCTTCGACGAGGTGGCGGTCCACGGTCGCAACGGCTACCACCAGTTCCAGATGATGGACGGGACCTTCGAGCCGGACTTCGCGCAGCTGCGCTACGCCCACAAGCACCTGAAGCACGTGACGGTGGCCGATGCGCTCGCGCAGCGCATCAACGACCCGTGGCTGCGGGAGATCCTCGCGGCCACCGGCATCTACGTGGGCGGCTTCCCGGAAGACCTGGGCTATTTGTACTTCCTGCACGTCGTGTACGCGACGCTCACGCAGGGCAATGCCTACGTCGAGGGCGCGTCGCAGCGCCTGTCGGACGTACTCGCGGCCCGTATCGTCGCGGCCGGCGGCCACGTGCTGCTGGGGACCGCGGTCCGGAAGATCCTCAGCGACGACGCCGGCAAGGTCCGTGGCGTTGCGACGGCCAGGGGCGATTTTTACGCGGACCGCGTGTACCTGAACGCTGCGCCGCATTACGCGCTGCGCACCCTGTTCGACGACCGGCCGGCGTTGGCTCCCATACGGCGCAAGCTGAAGAACCTGAAACCGTCGCGCTCGACGACGACCGTGTACCTGACGACGGACGCGGCGCCGGCGGACCTCGGCCTCGCCAGCACCGAGACGATGATCTTCGCATCCGGCGCCGACGCGAGCCGCGCCGCACGCGCCGTCTGTGACGGCGACGAAGCGTGCGAACGGGCCTACTGGCGCGACAGCGTCATGGAAGTCACGAACTACCACGCGCTCAATCCGAGCGGCGGGCGCATCGTCTGCCTGAACGTGCTGGACACGATGGCGCACTGGCCGGAACGCCGGTCGCCCGCCTACAAGCTGAAAAAGGCGCGCGCGCTGAACGTCATGCTCGAACGGCTGTATGCCGCGAAACCGGGCTTGCGCGGGCATGTCGTCTACACGGAAGTGTCGACGCCGCGCACGTACGAGCGTTTTACCAACAACACGGACGGAGCGGGCTATGGCGCGATGGTGGGGACGGACTTGTCCGGCCATGTGTTCCACCACGCGTTCCCGATCGCGGGCGTCCATTTTCTCAGCGCCTGGGTGGCCGGCCCCAGTTACGAGGCCGCGTTCGGGTATGCCGAGATGAAGGCGAAGCAATGGGCAGCCTAGCGGGTGGGATTCTCATGCGAACGCTGTTCCGGCCCGTGTTCGGCTGGCGCGGCGACGGCCCGGCGGGCCTGGAACCGTTCGTCCACACGAGCACGGACGGCAGCTGGCTGGCCGGCGCGGTGGTCGCCAGCCGGCGCGTGCCGGCACGCGGCGTCGTCCTGCTGTGCCACCCGTTCGTCAAATACGGCATGCACTGGTTCTTCAACCACGGCTACCACGAGTGGCTGGCGGATGCCGGCTACCACGTCGTCGGTTTCGACTTCAAGGGCTTCGGCCGCAGCACGGTCGACGGCGTGTCGTTCGCCGAAGACGTCGTCGCCGTGGGCGAATGGGCGCACGAGCGCTGGCCCGGTCTGCCCGTGCACGTGCTGGGCGCGTCGTTTGGCGCCTTTCACGCGCTGCACGCCATCGCGACGGGGCGCACGGCGTTCGCGTCGGTGCTGTGCGACAGCGTGCCGGCGACGGTCGCGCGCTTCTTCGGCGGCGGCGTGACGGGTGCCGTCATGCGGGGCATGAGCACGAGCCGCTGGGCCGATGCGACGGGCACGCGTCCGATCTTCCGCTCGCTGCCGCTGCCGGACGATCTGCCGCGGCTGTTCCTGTTCGGCGGCGACGACCCGTTCATCGCACCGGCCGAGGTGGCGCGCCTGCGCGAGGCCTGCGGGGCGACCAGCGTGCGCGTGTATCCCGACTGCGGCCACCTGGAAGTGCGCAAGGCATTCCCCGGCGCCTACCGCGGCGCCATTCTCGGTTTTCTCTATCATTCATCTTCAAGCAAGGACTATCATTCATGGATTCGAACGCAGTAAAGATACAGTGGGTACTGGTCACGGGCGGCACGCGCGGCATCGGCCGCGGTCTCGTCGCCGCGTTCTGCGCGGCCGGCTACGACGTTGTGTTCACGTACCAGCGCTCGCACGAGGCGGCCGCGGAACTCGTGTGCGAGATGGCGGACATCGGCGCGCACGCGACGGGTCACTGCTGCGACAGCGCGGACGAGGAGGCCGTCAACGCGCTGGCGCGCGGGCTGCTCGTCGAGCGGGGCGCGCCGCATGCCGTCGTGAACAACGTCGGCATCACGCGCGACGCGGTCCTCATGCGCATGAGCAGCGAACAGTGGACGGACGTCGTCAACGCCAACCTGAACGCATCGTTCTACGTCACCCGCGCCTTCGCGCATGCCATGGTGGAAGAGGGCGACGGCGTGATCCTGCAGATGTCGTCCGTGTCCGGTTTCAAGGGCAACGTGGGGCAGACGAATTACTCGGCCACGAAGGCCGCGATGATCGGCATGACCCGCTCGCTCGCGCTGGAACTGGGCCGCTTCAACGTGCGGGTGAACGCCATCGCGCCGGGCTTCATCACGACCGAGATGACGGCCGACATCCCTGAGGCCAAGCTGAAGTCCCTCGGCGCCGGCATCCCGCTGCGCCGCTTCGGCACGGTGCGCGAAGTGGCGTCGCTCGCGACCTATCTCGCCTCCAGCGATGCCGCCTACATCACGGGCCAGACGTTCGTCGTCGACGGCGGCCTCACCGCGTAACGGGAGGCAGCGTGACGTATGTCGTGACCGAACCTTGCATCGGCTGCAAGCACACGGACTGCATCCAGGTCTGTCCCGTGGATTGCTTCCATGAAGGCGCGAACTTCCTCGCCATCGACCCGGAGCGCTGTGTCGATTGCGGGTTGTGCGAAGTGGAGTGTCCCGTCGGCGCCATCGTGGCGGAGAGCGGGCTGGCGCCGGATCAGCTGCACTGGCTGGCGCTGAACGAGGACCTGGCGCGGCGCTGGCCGCCCATCACGCAGCGCAAGCCGGCACTGCCGGATGCCGCCGACTGGGCCGCGCGCACGGACAAACTGGCCGCACTCGTCCGCTGAGGCGCATTTCCCCCCACGGATGTGGCATGCGCGCCGTGTCGCGATGGCGCATCCTTGCGGGCATGAACTCACCCATCGATCATCGCATCCTTGCCCTGTTCTCCGCCTGCCATGGCATCGACACGCGCGCGGGCTTTCTGGACGACGTGTATCCGCTGCTGCAGCAGATTTTGCCGCACGAGCGTTTCGTGTGCGGCATCGCAACGGTCGCCCCGGTGGCCGTGCTGGACGTCGTCAATGCCGGCTTTCCCGACGTGTTCGTCGGCGGCATCGTCGACCGGGGCGGCCGCATCGCCAGCCCCATGATCCGCCACTGGCTGATGCATGACACGCCCGTCTATTTCGACGAGACCGCGCGCGCCGCGTTCGTCGAACCGGAGGATGCCGGGTGGCTCGCGTCGTTCCGGCAGCACGGCATGCGCAACATGATCGCGCACGGCGTGAAGGACCTGCACGGCGGCGCGACCAGCTATTTTTGCTTTGCCGGCGTGACGGACGGCGACGCAGAAAGACAGCGGCTGCTGCAGCTACTCGTGCCGCACCTGCACGCGGCGCTCAGCACGCACTACCGGCTCAAGGAGCGCGCGCCGGACGTCGAGCTGTCGTGCCGCGAGCGCGAAGTCCTGCAACTGGTCTGCGTCGGCAAGACCAATGAGGCGATCGGGACGATCCTCGGCATCAGCCCGTGGACGGTCAAAGTCCACGTGCGCAACTTCATGGCCAAGCTGAACGTTTCCACGCGCGGGCATGCGGCGGCGATGGCGATGAAGAACGGCCTCGTGACCATCTAGCCACCCCCTGTCGTTCCCGCGAAGGCGGGAACCTAATTTTGCATGCGTCGCGATACCGCGTGCAAATTGGGCCCCCGCCTGCGCGGGGCGACGTTTAAGGCTATCTAACTCAGTTCACGCAGCCGGCCACGCACAATCCCCATCAGCGTCTGCACGGCGAACAGGGCGATGACGAGTGTGGCGATGCCGAGGATGAGCAGCGCGATCGCATCCATGAGCGGGCTGTCGGCCACCGCCGCGTAGCGCAGCGCCGTCACGGCCGACGCGGCGAGCGGGAAGCTGGCGGCCCACCACGCCACGCGGAACGGCGAGCACGCCGGCAGGTGGACGAGGCGCGCCAGCAGCACGGGCAGCAGGAACAGCATGACCATGACCAGTCCTTGGGCGAACGCATCGACCTGCCCGAACGTGGTCGTGTAAGCCGAGTAGCCCACGGCGAACGGCGCCATCAGGATCAGCAGCGACGGCTGCAGCGCGGGCGGCAGGGCGTCTTCCGTGATCAGCCGCGACAGCAGCATGCCCAGCAGCGGCAGCGCGAAGAACAGGCCGACGGCGAGGCCGAACACCATCACGCCATGCAGGCCGTCCCAGTGCAGCAGCGGCGCGGCCAGCGGGATGTCGAGCATGCCCACGACCGGCACGATCCACGCCGGCGCCACCTGGGCCGGCGTGTGGCGCACGGACAGCCAGCGGGTGACGATGGTCCACGCGAACACGGTCATCCCGACGGCGCCCAGCACCCACGCAAGGCGGGCGAGGCCAAGGCTGACGTCGGCCAGCAGGAACGGCAGCAGCAACAGGCTGATCAGCGGCGTGCCGAACAGGTTGCCGCCGACCGGATGGGAGAACTCGGCGCGCACCGTGGACCACCCTGCCGCGGCCTTGACGCCGTACGCGACCGCCAGCGCGACGAAGGTGAGCACGGCGACGACGCCGATGGCCTGGCCGAGGATGGCCGGCGCGCCGAACGCCTGGTGCGCGAGGCGCCACGCGAGCGCGAGGCCGGTGAGGCCCATCACGGCACCGAACAGGCCGACGGGCAGATAAGACAGGGTGGTCGGAACGGCTGGCGCGGCAGCGACAGCGGGGCGTGCGGCTTGCATGGCAGGTCTCCTCGTGATGGTGCTGAGGAGGTCATTCTCGGGGCGCGGGCACGCGGCGGCCATGCCCGGATGCGGCAGCGTTTTGCCCGATCGTCTCGATCGGCGGGCGCTTGGTTGGCCACTTACCCGCGCCGGATGGCGTGCAGCCACACGGCCGCGATGCGTTCCACGTTTTCATAGCCCTCGCAGCCCAGCTGACCGCCGAACACGTCCGGATCGAGCTCCTCGTACGACCAGCCGTCCGTGTCCGCATCGAGACGGTCGCGGATGGCGGCGAGAAACGGGTCGGCGCCGTCGACGATGGCCACGCCCGTGTACAGCAGCAGGCTGCCGCCGGGATGCAGCCGGTCCAGCGCCGCATGCACGATGCGGATCGACAGCTCGGCGCCGTGCGTGCCGCCGCCGTGGCGGTACGTCAACTCGTCCGGATCGAGGATGTAGGGCGGGTTCGACATGACGAGGTCGAAGCCGCCGTCGATCCCGTCCAGCAAATCGCTGCGGCAGGGTACGACGTTGTGCGCCCCGTTCAGGCCCGCGTTGACATCCGCGAGCGCCAGTGCGGCCGGATTGATGTCGGCCGCGTAGACAGTGGCGTCGGGGCAGCGCAGCGCCAGTTCGATCGCGCCCGGGCCGGCGCCGGCACCGATGTCGATGGCGCGGCGCACCGGCCGGCGCAGTGCCCCGTGCGGGCCGAGCATGCGTGTCAGGGCACTCGTGTAGCGGTAGGTGTCGGGGCCGAAGAACACGGCGTCCTCGTCGGATGTCGGCCAGGCCGAGTGGAAGTACAGGTGGTCGCCGATGGTCGAGGCGCGCACGTCCGCACGCCAGCCATCCGGGCCTTCGGGGACCGCCAGCCCGGCCGCGCGCAGTTGGCCGTCGATGGTCTCCGGCAGCACGCCGGTGCGGTACGGCCGGCTCCAGCCGAACACGCCGCGCAGGTCGTGGGCCCAGGCATTTTCCGGACGATTGTTGACGCGGCGGTGCGTGGCGGGAGTGACGGTCACGAAACGGTAGCCGGTGGCCTGTAGACTGCGGCCGAGCGCGGCCAGCGCGTCGTGGTGGGCGAAGGTGGGGGCGGTCGGGGTCATGCGCGCCAGCATGCATGGCGCGCGCGCCCGCGTCCGTTCGGGGGCGCACAGAGACGTGGACGGGCTGTCATGCAGGCGGGGTTCACCGTGTGGCATGATGCGGCTTATGTGAAAGTTCGAACAGATGCGGCCGCGCGCCGTATGCACAATGGACGGGCTGATGCAGGACGCGTGGCCCTACAGACGAGGACGACCATGAAAACGACGCCGGACGTAACCCTTCGCGAGCGACTGGAGCGCGAGGTCGAACGCGAGCGCCACGAACGCGTACTGCACGACGAAGAGCGCGCCGGCCTGGCGGTGGACGACGAGTTCCGCCTCAAGGATGTGCGCGAAAACATGGGGTCGGTGAAGATCAGGCGTGCCAGGGAACGCTGACGGTCCTCCGGCTCGACAACAAGCAAGGAGAACATCATGCGTTGGGAAGGCGACAGGCAGAGCGACAACATCGAGGACCGCCGCGGCGGTGGGGGAGGCGGCGGATTCGGCATCGGCGGCGGGACCGTCGGCATCGGCACGATCGTCGTGGCGCTGCTCGGCTCGTGGTTCTTCGGCGTCTCGCCGTCCACGATCCTGAACCTGCTGTCGGGCGGCTCGCCGGCCCAGGTCCAGCAGGCGCCCGCGCATCCGCCCGCGAACGACCGCGAGACGCAGTTCGTGCGCACCGTGCTCGGCTACACCGAGGACACGTGGTCGCAGATCTTCCGCGCCAACGGGGCGACGTATTCGCCGCCGCGCCTCGTGCTGTACTCGGGCCGCACGTCCACGGGCGGTTGCGGCACGGGCCAGTCCGCCGTCGGGCCGTTCTACTGCCCGGCCGACCGCAAGGTCTACATCGACCTGACGTTCTTCCGGATGATGCAGCAGCGCTTCCAGGTAGGCGGCGAATTCACCCAGGCGTACGTGATCGCGCACGAGGTCGGCCATCACGTGCAGAACCTGCTGGGCATCTCGGGCAAGGTCGACAGCGCGCGCCGGAACCTGTCCGAGACCGAGGCCAACGCCGCGTCCGTCCGGCTCGAACTGCAGGCCGACTGCTTCGCCGGCGTGTGGGCCTACCACACGAACCAGGCCAAGCAGATCATCGAACAGGGCGACGTCGAGTCCGCGCTGAACGCGGCCAGCGCCATCGGCGACGATGCGCTGCAGCGCCAGTCGCGCGGCGAGGTCGTGCCGGATTCGTTCACGCACGGCACGTCGGCCCAGCGCGTGCGCTGGTTCAAGCGCGGACTGGAGACGGGTTCCGTACAGCAGTGCAATACGTTCGAGGCGCGCCAGCTCTGAGCGTGCTTCGTTCCCGCCCAACGGCCGCCGCGTGCGGCCGTTTCCTTTTAAAAACAAAGCACTACGAATCTTTAAAAAAGTGTTCCGTAACCCCCGTTCGTTTCCGTGCGCGTATCGCCTTCCTTAGTGTTTTGACATACCGTGTTGTCCACGCCTCGTCCATTGCGGCGGGCAGTCAACCAACGAGGAGGAATTATGCTGGCAATGAATTACCGGGGACCGTATCGCGTCCGCGCCGATTACAAGCCCGATCCCGTCATCGAACACCCGGGCGACGCCATCGTGCGCGTGCTGCGCTCCTGCATCTGCGGGTCCGACCTGCACCTGTACCACGGCATGGTGCCCGATACACGCGTGGGCCACACGTTCGGCCACGAGTTCATCGGCGAAGTCGTGGACGTCGGGCGCGACGTGCAGACGCTGAAAGCCGGCGACCGGGTGCTGGTGCCGTTCAACCTGTTCTGCGGCTCCTGCTTCTTCTGCCAGCGCGAACTCTATGGCAACTGCCACAACACGAACCCGCAGGCGACCGCCGTCGGCGGCATCTACGGCTATTCGCACACGGCCGGCGGCTACGACGGCGGCCAGGCCGAGTACGTGCGCGTGCCGATGGCCGACGTGGGCCCGTACCCGATCCCCGACGACCTGCACCTGGACGACGCCGTGCTGCTGACGGACGCACTCCCCACGGGTTACCAGGCCGCCGAGATGGGCGACATCAAGGAAGGCGACACGGTCGTCGTCTTCGGCGCCGGCCCGGTCGGCATCTTCGCGGCCAAGTCCGCGTGGCTGATGGGCGCGGGCAGGGTGATCGTCGTCGACGAGGTCGAGTACCGCCTCGAATTCGTCAAGCGCTATGCCCAGTGCGAAATCGTGAACTTCCGCGAAGTGAACGACATGGCGGAGCACATCAAGAAGATGACGGACTGGATGGGCGCCGACGTCTGCATCGACGCCGTGGGCGGCGACGCGGCCGGCTCCATCGCACAGACGCTGACGGGCCGCCTGATGAAGGTGCAGGCCGGCGCCTCGACCGTGCTGCACTGGGCCATCAACAGCGTGCGCAAGGGCGGCAACGTGTCGATCGTGGGCGTGTACGGCCCGACGTTCAACGCGGTCCCGATCGGCAATGCGCTGAACAAGGGCATCACGATGCGCATGAACCAGGCCAGCGTGAAGCGCCATCTGCCGCGCCTCATCGAACACATCCGCGAAGGCCGGCTGAACCCGAAGGAAATCATCACGCACCGGGTGCCGCTGGAAGAAGTGGCGGACGCGTACCACATCTTCTCGAGCAAACTCGACAACTGCATCAAGACCGTCCTGATCCCGCCGTCCGCGCGCGAGGTCCAGGCCGTGAATGCCAGCGCACTGCATTGAGGAGACGTCATGGAAGCGAAAACCGACACCGGTGCGCAGCACCACCATCACCACCACCATCACGACGACGATGCCGGTCACGTGCATGCCCACCCGCTGCAGGGCGACATGGCGGAAGGCCCGCGCCGGCCCAGCCGCGAGGAACTGTCGCACATCCAGGGCTGGGGCGCCGACCTCGACCGCAAGAACCGCCCGGCCGTGCCGATGGAGCGCATGCCCGCGCGCTTCATCCACCCGCACGAGGGCAAGCTGCCGCAGCAGCCGGAGAACGTGGAAGTGCTCGTGTCGACGGAACGCCCCGGCATCACGCCGATCTTCGGCACCGCGCAGCCGCCGAAAGGCCTGTCCGGCATGATGCGGCGCGTGGCCTTCCGCTGGGCCGAGAACGACCTGCGCCACTGGCTCCTGCTGCTCGCCGCGGACCGCGTGAACGTCGTCGAAGGCATCGGCGAGGACCTGGCCCACGGCAAGGTGCCGAACGTGCTGGCCGAGATGGGCATCAAGGCCGAGTGGGAGCACAACCGGGCCGGCCTCGTGAAGAAGGCTGTCCTGGCCGGCGCCGTCGTCGGCACGGCCGTGTACCTGATGCGCCGGCGCGAGCGCTGATCGTGCCGTAAGGTGCGCCCGCGCGCACCGGCATGCGCGTCTTTGAAGATCGCCTCACGGCTGCCGCAAGCGCCGTGGGGCTTTTTGCGCTTGAGCAAGTTCCTTTGAGCGAGCTCGGCCACACTGCATCGGTGTGCCCGCTCAATGAAAGGAAATCTCATGAACAAGCGCAAGATGTTGCTGGCGTCGTTCGGCGCCCTGTCCCTGGCTGTCGTCGTGCCCGCGGGCGCGTCCGGTCCAGGCACCATGAGCCCGGCGGTCGCCGCGTCCCCGCAGCTCGACGCGGCGCTGCTGGCCCAGCTGGACGCGCGCCGCGCCGCGCGCGGGCAGGATGCGCGCTTCGGCTATGCGGTCATGGCCCGGCATCCCGGCACGCAGGGCACGCAGATCGCGCGCGTGGCCCACACGTACAAGAACGTGCGCATCTTCGGTTTCGAATCCGTGCTTGTGCTGGATGCCAACGGCAAGATCCTGTCCGAATCCGATTCCGGGCAGCGCGCCAATTTTGCCAAGGCGGACGCCGGGCCGGGCACCGATTTCAGCGTCGTGCCGGCGATCTCGTCGAAGGCCGCGATCGATGCGGCGCTGGCATCGCTGGGTGCCTCGGCGCGCCACGAGACGCCGCCCAGCGCGGAATTGATCATCTGGCCCGCGATGCGCACGGAACGCGTGCCCGACGCGCGCGATAAGCAGGAGCAGGAACTCAACGCGCTCGACGTGCAGGAGGTCGTCGATCACTACGAACTCGCCTACCTCGTGCACACGCGCATGGTCGTCGGCGACAAGCCCGTGTACCACGACACCATCGTCAGCGCCCGCGACGGCGCCATCCTGGCCCAGTGGAACATGCTGCAGACGGTGGTGGGCGTGGGCCACAGCCAATACAACGGCGACGTGCCCATCAACACGACGCTCAGCGAGGGCAAATACAGGATGATCGACGATGCCCGCGGGACGGGCGGCACGTTCGGCGCGATGGCGATCACGAACGCGAACCATGGCACGAGCGCAGGCAGCGTCTACGTCAACGATACGAACACATGGGGCGACGGCAAGCAGTACGTGAACGGCGGCTCGACGACGAACGCGAACGGCCAGACGGCCGCCGTGAACGCGATGTGGGGCCTAATGAACACGTACGACACGATGAAGAACGTGTTCAACTGGCTGTCGCTGGACGGGCACAACACGGCGACGTACATCGCGGCGCACGTCAACACGGCGTACGACAACGCGTATTACAGCGACACGTGCCGCTGCATGTTCATCGGCGACGGCTCCAGCTTCAACAGCCTGGGCTCGATCGACGTGATCGGCCACGAGATGGGCCACGGCGTGACGGCCGCCACGTCGAACCTGACGTATTCCGGCGAGTCGGGCGGCCTGAACGAATCGTCGTCGGACATCAACGGGGAGGCCGTCGAAGCGTATGCGCGCGGGGGCGGGAAGGGCGACACCATCCCGCTGGCGGGCAACGACTGGGTGCTGGGCAAGGAGATCAGCAAGACGGGCACGCCGCTGCGCTGGATGTACCGCCCGAGCAAGGACGGCAGCAGCCCGGACGCCTGGAACAGCTCGATCAAGCGCCTGGACGTGCACTACAGCAGCGGCCCGAACAACCGCATGTTCTACTTCCTCGCGCAAGGCTCGAGTGCGGACAAGGCCGGCGACTATTACAGCAAATACCTCGTCAAGACCCCGGCCGCGATGACGGGCATCGGTCTCGACAAGGCCTACCGGATCTGGTTCAAGGCGAACACGACCAAGTTCACGTCGAGCACCAATTACGCGGACGCGCGCGCCAAGATGATCGAGGCGGCGGGCGAGCTCTACGGCAAGAGCAGCCGCGAAGCGATTGCCGTGCAGCGGGCGTATGCCGCGATCAACGTGGGCGCGGACGTGGACGAAGCAGCGGGGCAGTAAAGGCGCACCTCGTCAGGCGACTTCCAGGACAATGGCCGCGGCCTGGAAATCGCCGGCGAGGTTGGGCTGTATCCCTTGTCCCATCCAATAGGCGCCGCTCGCCTGTTTCGGAGTGCGCGGCGCCACGCCGCCTGCAATGGCGCGCAGCGTATACACCTTCCGTGGATCGAGTCCGCGCAACTGGATATGGGGCGCCGGATTACGCATGCCGCCGGAGTGAAGGAAGGCGAAGAGGACGGCCTGGTTGCCGTCCTGCGCGACCGACAGCGTCGCCGATCGTGCCGAGCCGCCCTGCGGCGATATCAACCGGTACAAATTGCCTTGTTGGACGGTCACGCGAATACGCTTGTACTCGGCAATGAGCCGCTTCGCTTCCGCGAAGTCTTGCGTAGTCCAGTGGTTCAGGTTCGCGCCGATCCCGAGCGCGCCCTGCATGGACGACAGAAAACGGTATGCCAGCGACGTGGCACGCTTGTTGACCCAGTTGGGCGAGTCGGTGACCCATGCCATCATGATCGCCGGCGCATAGGCCTGGCTGAAGCCGTCCTGGATCAACAGCCGGTCGTACGGGTCTGTATTGTCCGACACCCAGACCTCGTCGGTCAGGGCCATGATGCCAAGATCGACACGGCCTCCGCCGCTGGCGCAGGATTCGATCTCGACCTTCGGGTGGCGCCGGCGCAGCTCGCCGAGCAGCTTGTAGAGATTGTCCACATACGTCACGTACAAGCGTTGCTGCTCGGAAGGCGGCACCTGCGGCCAGCCGGGTTCGGACCAGGCGCGGTTATGGTCCCACTTGAGAAAGGCGATGTTGTTCGAGGCGAGCAGCTTGTCCAGCACCCCAAGGAGATGGTCATAGACGTCCTTACGCGCCAGGTTGAGCACCAGCTGGTCGCGGGCTTCGGAGCGCGCACGTCCCGGAAAGTGGATGACCCAGTCCGGATGGGCCCGGTACAAATCACTGTCCGGATTGACCATCTCCGGCTCGACCCACAGTCCGAATTCCATGCCCAGGTCGTTGACGCGCTTGATGAGTGGCGTCAGCCCGTTCGGGAATTTCTTCGTGTTGACGACCCAGTCGCCCAGGCCCGCTTTCGAACTGTTGCGCGCACCAAACCAGCCATCGTCGACGACGAAGCGTTCGATGCCGAGGCCGGCGGCCTTGTCGGCGAGCGCCATCTGGCCCGCTTCGTCGACGGCGAACTCGGTCGCCTCCCACGAATTATAGAGAACGGGGCGCGGACGCAATGCCGGTGCTTCCGGCAGGATCCGCGTGCGCTGATAGCGGTGGAAGAGGCGCGACGCGCCGCCGAAACCATCGCCGGAAAACCCGGCGTGGAACACGGGAGAGGCGAGGCGTTCGCCGGGCTTGAGCCGATAGGCGAAATCGAAGGGGTTGTAGCCGGCCGTCACGCGGACACCGCCAACCGCATCCATGTCGACACTGATGCGCCACGCGCCGCTCCAGCCCAGCGCGCCGAACCAGACAGGACCCGATTCCTCTTCGGTCATGGCCCGGCTCAGCGCAATCCATGGATTGGCCTGATGGGAGGTGACGCCCTTGCGGCTCTCGATCACCGTCGCGCCGGGACCGACGGGGCGGGTTTGCAGGGCGAACTCGCCGGCCCAGCGCCCGGTGAGGTACGACAGACGATAGTCGTCGTCGTAAGGCAGGTTAATGCTGGCCGCCGCCATCTGGTCGACCTGGATCCAGCCGTTCGTCCGGTTCTCGACGACGGCACTGCGCGACAGGATGCCGGATGCGGCATCCATGGCATAGGCGAGCGTGACGTGCACGGCGCGGCTCACGTCCTTGAGCCTGACCACGATGCGTTCGCCGTCGAGCTGGTGGTCGACGTAGCGCAGGTCCAGGTCGCGCACGCCGTCGGGAAAGGTGACCTTGAGCGCCGGCTCCACCGTCAGGCCCGCGCCGAAGCCGGGATACTCGAACGGCGTGACGGTGATGGAGGTTTCGTTGCTGGAGTTTTCGGGGACGGGCGCAGGCGCCGGCAGCCGGTCGTCCGCGGACAAGGCGCTGCCCCAGTACATGGTCTGCAGATGGCCATCCGCGTTGACACCGAACGCATACGTGACCGCGCCGCCGTCGAGACGAAAGACGCGCGTGGCCTCGTCGATGGTCGGGCGTGCGCGGGCGGCATTGCCGATGGCGAGTCCGGCGAGTCCGCCCAGCATGCCCATGCATACGGCGCGACGGCGTCGATCGATGTTCTTCATAGTCTCCTCAGCCAGCGTTTTTGTTCAATATTAGCGCAATGGCTGAGGAGGAGCCGAAAAGCAAAACTTCAGGGTTGCAGCAACGGATATGGATTCACAGGCGTCCCTTTCCACCACTGCTTTTCGGGCGTCAGCTCGAACACGGCGAAGTGCAGGTGCGGCGCGTTCGGATCGGCATTGCCGGTCGCGCCCACATAGCCGATCAGGTCGCCGCGCTTGACCTGCGCGCCTTCCTGCAGGCCGTCCGCATAGCGGTCCAGGTGCGCATAGTAATAGGCATATTTTTCGGTCGGATCGAACTGGTAGACCGTCAGCCCGCCCGGCTTGCTCGTGAATAGCTTCGCGATCTTGCCGTCCGCCACCGCCACCACTTTTGTCCCCTTCGGCGCCATGATGTCGAGCGCTTCATGGTGGCGTTCGGTGCCGCGCGGCTGGTCGTACATGTCGGTGAGCTTGGAGAACGGCATGCCGTCGACCGGCACCAGCAGCTTGCCCGGCGGGACGGAAGGTGCGGGTGCCGTGCCCGATGCGGCGGCCGGCGTGTCCGACGCGGCGGGACGCAGCGGCAGGTCGAGTTCCGTGAGGTCGGGCATCACCTGCGGCGCCGGCGGCAGCTTGCCGTCGATGCCGTTCGATGGCGGCGGCGGTGCGGGCAGGGCGCCCGTGTTCGTGGCCACGGCCGGTGCAGTCGCGGGGTCGTGGGGCATCTGGCGCAGCCAGACGAACAGACCGCCGGCGCCCACCAGCACGCCGAGCAGGAAGGTCATCAACCATCTCATCGCCGTCTCCTTTTTCTTGGTGTCTTAATCCTGCAGCACGACCTCCGTGCCCGCCTGGACGAGGCCCGCCACTTCCGACGCGCTCCAGTTCGTCAGGCGGATGCAGCCATGCGATTCGCTCTTGCCCACCGAGGCCGGCACCGGCGTGCCGTGGATGCCGTAGTGCGGCTTGGTCAGGTCGATCCACACGACGCCGACCGGGTTGTTGGGGCCCGCCGCGACCGTCGTCTTCTTGTCGCCCGGCTTCGCGTCCCAGAACAGTTTCGGGTTGTAGTGGTACGTGGGGTTGCGGTGCACGCCTTCGATCTTCCAGTTGCCGATCGGCAGAGGATCGTGGTCGCTGCCGCTCGACACGGGATACTGGGCCAGCACGGTGCCTCCGGCGTCCTGCAACTGCAGGATGCGGGCCTCCTTCGACACGACGACGCGCGCGGCCGGCGTCAGCGCCGGGGTGCCGATGACGTTCGGGACGACGATCTGCTCGCCCGCGCGGCCCAGGTCCTTGCCGGGGTTGAGCTTTTCCAGCAGCGCCGGGCTGGCGTGGAATTTTTCGCCGAGGCCTTCCGCCGGCGTGGCATAGCCGAGCGTGGGCAGCTTGGCTTTTTCCATCATGTCGTCCGGCACGCGCTGGAACGGGCCCGCGACGTCGGTGTCGGCCAGCGTGTACGTCAGCAGGGTCGGCGTTGGATCGGTGTTCAGCGCGTTCCAGGTGGCGTCGTCGAGCTTGCCGGTCGGATCCAGGCCGCGCGCCTTCTGGAAGCCGGCCAGCGCCTGGCGCATGTTGGAACCGTAGGCGCCGTCGATTTCGCCGGGCGAGAAGTGGGCGCGGTCCAGCAGCACCTGCGCGCGCAGCAGCCGCTCGGATTCGGCGGCCTGCGTGGTAGCAGGGGCGTGCTGCGCGGCCGGCGCCGCTGCTTGCGGCGGTGCCGCCGCGTTCGGACGTGCGGCCGGCTGCGCCTGCGGTTGCGCGGCGCCCACCGGACCGGCGAGGCCGGCCAGCAGGGCGATCAAGAGGGGGATGCGGGTCGTTTTCAACATGGTGTCCTGCCTGAAGATGCGTTGGCTTCAGGTTAGTGCCGTGCAAGACAGGACTCTGTGCGGGAACGAACCCACCATGGCAGGGTCGGCGGTACAATCCGCCGCATGACCACGTTGACCATCACCCTGCAGCCGTCCGGCTGGTCCTTCGACACCGATACGGAGACGACGGTGCTGCACGCCGCCGAACGGGCCGGCATCGACCTGCCCAGCTCCTGCCGCAACGGCACGTGCCGCACGTGCATCTGCCGGCTCGCGGGCGGCAAGGTGCGCTATCTCGTGGAATGGCCAGGCTTGTCCCTCGACGAAAAGCGCGAGGGGTATATCCTGCCGTGCGTCGCCGTCGCGTTGGAAGACCTCGTGGTCGACCAGCGGCTCGCGAAAAAGGTCGTCTTTCCCGACTGAACCGCGTCAGCGCGCGTCCGATAAACCCAGCGCCGCTTCGATCGCGCGCAGCACGCGCGGCCACGCCGGCGACGTCGCCGCCACCTCGTCGTAATGGCTGGCGCCCGGTAGGATCACGACCTCCGCGCTGTCGCCGGCTGCACGGGCGCGGGCGGCGAAATCGTGCGCGACGCGCGGGGGCGAGACCGTGTCCAGCTCGCCGGTGACCAGGATCGTGCGGCTGCCGTTCGGCATCAGGTCGCCCGCGTTCGTGTCGGAAAAGACGTCCGGCCGGTCGGTGCTGGGTGTGCCGGCCAGTTCCACGATCTCGCGGCCGCAACTGGTTTTCAGCAGGGCCGCCTCGCGCCGCAGGTCGGCCAGGCCGCCCAGGCTGACGACCTGGCGCACGGGCACGATATCCTTGCGGTACAGCGGGCTCGTTGCGGGGATGCGGGGCCGTGCCGCCAGCCATTGCACGAGCTGGCCGCCGGCCGAGTGCCCGACGGCCACGAGGCGGCCGAGGTCGAGCGGGTGCTCCCTGGCCGTGCGCGCGAGCAGGTCGAGGGCCGCGTTCATGTCCTGGTAGGTGCCGGGGTAGCCGCCGCCGGTCTCGTCGACGCGGCGGTATTCCACGTTCCACACGGCGATGCCGCGTGCGGCGAGGGCACCCGCCACGTTGCGCAGCTGCGTGATGCCGCCGAATTTCTTCGTCCAGCAGCCGCCGTGCACGAGCATGGCCACGGGGAACGGTCCCGTGCCGGACGGCAGGAACAGTTCGGCGTACTGCGACGGTGCGGCGCCGTAGCGCAGGGTGGCGGCGGGCGCGGGGCCGGACAGGGCCAGGTAGTCGTCCAGGGTCATCGGGGCGGCGTGCACGGTAGAGGTCATGGCGAGAGTGAGCGCGAGGGTGGCGAGGCGAGTCATGGGCTCGACTATAGCAAGAGTGAATGCGGCCCGCACGATTGAAAACCCGCCGCGATCTTCCATGCTAGGCTGCACACAACGTCAACCGCAACCATAAGGAGATCATCATGACCCAATCGAAATCCACCGGTAGCCAGAACAAGCAGTCGGGTAACCAGTCCGAGGAAGACGTCCAGAAACAGAAGGCGGGCGTCAAGGAGAAAAGCAGCCACGACCACATGTCGACCGTGAAGGCCGGCAAGGGCAAGGGCGCCGGCGGCGGGGCCAAGCAGAAAGAGGGCCGCTGAGCCCGTTCGCCGGAGAAAACCGATGAGTTTGCCGGAACAGGCCCAGGGACAGGACCAGAAACGGGCACATTCCACGCCGGATCCCACGACACAAGACCCGGAGCTGCCGCCGCCGCAGCCCCGGCCCGATCCGGATGACGTGCCGGCGCCGGCGCGCGCACCGGTGAAGGAGCCGGACGCGCCGGAACCGCCCATCAAGGCGGCGTGAGGATGTGAAGGGAAGAGGATGGGGCGGACCGTCGTGTCGCCCCATCCTTTGTCACGAGGTTCAGGCCCGAGGTTCAGGTCTTGTTAGGCGTGGATTGCTGGTTGCCGCTCTTGGCGGCGTCCTGCTTGTTGCCGTCGTTGCTGCCGCGCTTCGGGATGTCGCGGATCATCTCGTCCGTTTCGTGCTGGCCGGGCGAGCGTTCTCCGCTGCCGATGTCCGCTTCGTGCATGTTGGGCGGGGCGTCGGCGCCCGGATCCGGTTTCGGAATGTCGGTTCTCATGGTGTGCTCCATTGCGTTGTCGTGTTGGCGCGATACTAACAGTCCATGTCGGGTCCCGGCGCGCAATAGGATCGCCACTTGTGTACGCTGGCGCACATATGTCTTTTAGGAACTTTTTAATAATAGGCCTGAGGCCAACGACTTTCGGAGGAGAGAAGCATGAGCACCACCCTGTACAACAAGATCCCGCTGGGCCGCGGCCCGCTGCTGGGCTCGCACAAGATGCACGCGGCCGTGGCGTTGGGCGTCCTCGCGGGGGCCGGCATCGTCTGGGCTGCCGTGCGGGCGTTGCGCTGACGGCCTGACAGGTTGCCGAGAGGGCCCGCCGCCGTTACCATGGCGGGCTTGTTCTCTTGGAAAGTGGTAATGAAGAATCTAAAACTGACGGGCGACGAATACGACGCGCTCGAATTCATCCGGCGCGGCGCGAAGACCGACCGCGTCAATGCCTGTGTCGGGCGCAACGCGAAGCGGCTGTCGGGCCTGAAACTGATCCAGTATGGGAAGAACGGAAGCCTGGCGCTGACGGCGCAGGGGACCGAACTGCTGTTCCTGCGCCGCTGCGTGGAGGCGTTGCGGGCGATCGAGGCGGATCCGGCGGCGAGTGTGGATGACGACGTCGTCCAGTTCCTCAGCCGCAAGTCGCATATCGCGGCGCGGGCCGAAGGCGGGTTCGAACTGACGGCGCGGGGACGTGAATCCCTGGCGGACATCGCCGCGCAGGGGTGAGTCGTCCGGCTACGGCCGGTTAATTGGTGCGGCGGCGGTTCGGGTACACCAGCGCCCGCACCGCGATCTCCGCCGGCACGCCCATCGCCGCGAGGAATTCCGCGGCGCGCTGCAGTCCCAGCGTGGGAACGGACGCGACGGCCTGGTTGACGAGGTCGCGCGTGCGCATGTCGGTGCGCGGCCTGCGTTCCGCCAGGGTGGCCGCGGCGGTGTCGATATTCAGTTCAGTCATCATCATCATCAATGCTCGGTGAGTGTATTGCTAAAGAGTCACGGAGTATTGTATGAGAACGATATTGATTAAGCCACAGGAAATTGCACGAAATATCGCACTTGTCATCCAAACTTAAAGCGGATTCGAGATTTCTTCAGGCGACGGCCGTCTGCGGCTCGTCTTCCGGGGTCGTCAGGCCGCGTCGCTGACGCAGCAATTGCTCGAATTCATGGGCCGGGAGCGGCTTCGAGAAATAGTATCCCTGCATTTCGTCGCAGCCCTGGTGGCGCAGGTAATCGAGCTGTTCGGCCGTCTCCACACCTTCGGCGATCACGGACAGGCGCAGGTTGTGCGCCAGCGCGATGATCGAGGCGACGATGGCGGCGTCGTTGGCGTCGTGCGTGATGTCGTTGACGAACGAACGGTCGATCTTCAGTACGTCGATCGGGAAGCGCGACAGGTACGAGAAGCTCGAATACCCCGTGCCGAAATCGTCGATCGACAGGTTCACGCCCAGCGATTTCATGCGATGCAGCAACTCCACGGCCGGCGTGACGTCGCTCATGAACAGGCTTTCCGTCAGCTCCAGCTCGAGGCAGGACGGATCCAGGCCCGTGTCGTTGAGTACGGCTTCGATGCCCGGCAGCAGGTCGGCCGCGCTGAACTGGCGTGCCGACAGGTTCACGGCCACGCGCAGCTTGCCCAGGCCCGCATCCTGCCACGCCTTGTTCTGGGCGCACGCGGTGCGCATCACCCAGGCGCCGATCGGCACGATCAGGCCCGTGTCCTCGGCGATGCCGACGAAGCGCCCCGGCGGCACCATGCCCAGTTCCGGATGCTTCCAGCGGATCAGCGCTTCCATGCCGACGATGCGGCCCGTCTGCAGGTCGACCTGCGGCTGGTAGTGCAGCACGAATTCGTTGCGTTCGAGGGCGTTGCGCAGCGCGCTTTCGATGCGCACGCGCTCCAGCGATTCCTCGTTCATGGCCGGTGTGTAGAACTGGAAGTTGTTGCGGCCCAGTTTCTTGGCGCGGTACATGGCGATGTCCGCGTGCTCGATCAGGTTGTCGGCCGGGGTGCCGTCGCTCGGGAAGGCGGCCACACCGATGCTGCACGTGACGAAGAATTCCTTGGTGCCCAGGATGACGGGCTGCGCGACGGAATCCATGACGCGCTGCACGATATCCGCGGTGAGCGGCTGGTCGGTGTGTTCGGACAGGATCACGACGAATTCGTCGCCGGACAGGCGCGCCACGGTGTCGGTATCGCGCAGCGACGAGCGCAGGCGCGCCGCGACCGTCATCAGGAGGACGTCGCCGGCCTTGTGGCCCATGCTGTCATTGACGAACTTGAAGCGGTCCAGGTCGATCAGCATCACCCAGACCTGGTGGCCGCTGCGGGTGGCGTAGGCGACGGCCTGGCCCAGGCGGTCCTGCAGCAGCGAGCGGTTGGGCAGGCCCGTCAGCACGTCGTGCTGGGCCACGTGGTGCACGCGCTGCTCGGTGACCTTGCGCGCCGTGATGTCGCTGCCGGTGCCGCGGTAGCCGGTGAAGCGGCCCGTCTCGTCGAACGTCGGCTGGCCGTTGATGCAGAACCAGCGCTCCTCGCCGTTGTCGTCGACGACGCGGTATTCGAGGTTGCGGAACGGGTCGTGCGCTTCCAGGGTGGCGATGTGGTCGCGGCCCAGCTCCGTGTCCGTCAGCGCGGGCACGTAGTCCCAGCGGCGCCGGCCCAGCACGCGCTCGGTGGCGATGCCGGATTTTTCCGTGAAGTCGCCGGTCACGTGCGTGAAGCGGAATTCCTCGTCCTGTTCCCAGTACCAGTCGGACGACATCGCGACCAGCTGGCGGAAGCGCTGCTCGCTTTCCTGCAGGGCCTTCTCGGTGCGCTTGCGCGCGATGACGTCGTCGATCAGGCGCTGGTTCGTGAGCTTCAGGTCGGCGGTGCGCTCGCGCACCAGTTCCTGCACCTTGCGCGCGCGCTCGCCGGCCGCCTGCACGAAGGCGCACAGGAGCAGGGTCGACAGCACGCCGCCGACCAGCAGCAGGGTCGAGCCGAGGTGGTCGGCCAGCCACGGGTTGGGCGTGGCGATGGCTTCCACGGACCACGACTGCCCGCCGACGGTGAACGTCGTCAGGGACCGTCCCGTGTACCCGGCCGCCAGCAGCGCCATGGGGGACTCGGTCGCGACGCCGTCGCGGCTCGCGTAGACGAGGTGTGCCGGATCGGCGCGGCCGCCCGCGTAAAAACGGAGCTGGATGCTGTGGTCGTCGAGCAGGCCGGCGCGGGCGAGTGCCGCCTTGACGAGCGTCGGCACGTAGATCACGGCGGCCGTATCGCCCAGCAGCTTGCCGCCCTGGGCGTAGACGGGCATCAGCACTTCGAAGCTGGGCGCGCCGGGTGCCTGGGCGATGCGCAGCAGGCCCGTGAGCGCGGCGCGGCCGCTTGCCTGGGCGCGCGCGAGGGCTTCGGTCACCTGCTGGTATTCGCTGACGTTCAGGCCGAGGGCTGCCTCGTTGCCCTGCATCGGTTCGAGATAGTCGACCACGTTGTAGCGCGGGCGCTTCGGTGCCGGCACCCGTTTGCCGTCCTGCATCTCGCGCAGGACGAGGTCCGGCTGGAACTGGCGCAATTCCGCCTCGACGGCGGCGCGCTCGTTGCCCTCCACGACGCGGTGGAAATTGAAGGCGCGGATGTACGGATTACGCTGCAGCAGCGGGGTCGTGAAATCGTGGAATTGCGCGCGCGTGACCGGCTGGACGGTCGTAAACAGCTGGTTGGTGACGTTCAGGACTTCGACGGCATCGTCCATGCCCTGGCGCAGGGCGGCCACGCGCACACCGGTGCCCTGTTCGAAGGCCAGCGCCTTGTTGTCGTATTCGAGACGGCTGACGGCGACCGTCAGCACAGCGGTTGCGGCGAGACCGCCGGCCAGCGTGAGGCCCGCTGCGAGCGTGAGCGAAAACGGCAGTCGGCGACGCGACATCCAGTGATCCCTATGCATGAAAGATGAGAGCTTGCCCTAAGGCATGAAGAGGCATCAGTTTGTCACAGAAACTCTAGTTTCCGCAAACAAATTGTCACAAGCGGGACCGTGGGGCGCCAAGGTGTGGTAGGGCCAAAACAGATCGCGATGCGATCCAGACAAGGATGATTCGAATGGCTAGCCGGTTCAATAATCCCAGGCCGAGTCCGCGCCGGCGCCGCAGCACCGTCAGGCGGCGCAGGGCGGCATCGCCGGGTGTGTGCAAAGCGTACACGATGCGGTTGTTGCCCGCGACCTTGTCGAGCCAGCAGGTGTGGCCGGGGAACACGGTCTCGAGCGCGTCCATGACGTCCGGGTAGCGCGGATCGTATGTGAAGACGTTGGCCACGAGCACGCCGCCGGGCTGGAGCGCCCGGCGGCAGTCCATATAGAAGGGCGTGTCGGCCAGGCTGGGCGGCAGCCCGCGGGCGTCGAAGCCGTCGACCAGCAGCACGTCCGCCGCGCCGGGGTGTGCGGCCAGCCAGTCGGCCGCGTCGGCGTGGACGACCGCGAAGCGCTCGCTGTCGGGCGGCACGCGGAAGGCGTCGCGCAGGGCGATCACGTCGGCGCGCAATTCGATCACGGTGATGTGCGCGTCGGGAAAATGGCGGTGGCAGAACTTGGCCAGCGAGCCGCCCCCGAGCCCGACCATCACGATGCGGCGGGGAGACGGCGCGAACAGGACAAAGCCCATCATGGCGCGCAAATAGGCCAGCACAAGGGCGTCGGGCCGGGCCAGCAGCATCTCGCTCTGGATGTCGCCTGGGACGAATTCGAGCGTCCGGCGGCCCCGGCGCGTACGTACGAGCGGCGGGGTGGGGCTGTCGTGAGGCATGCCGCAAGTATAGGTGAACTTGTTGCGGTCGATAGGTTTCTGATAAGCTGGCCGTTGCAGCCCAAGCGGAGACCTCATGTTCCTGGACCACCCGACCATTACCGCCACCAACAGCCAGACCGAGCCGGACCGCATCGAGCGCCTGGATCGCGTCTATGGATATGCAATGGCGCTGGCGGATGTGGACGGCAACCCGGGTTTCGTCGAGAAGCTGACCCAGATCCACGACCACAAGGGGACCCTGATCGTGTTCTGGCACGCGCCGCCCACCGAGGCCGAGCGCGAGTACTGGACGCGTGCCTGGTCCAGCCGGGTCGGCGACGGCACGACCGCGGTCGTGCACGAAGTCTGAGGCGCCGATGGATGCCACCACGATGGTCCTGGCATTGGCACTCGGCAACCTCGCCCTGTGCGCCACCCTGTTTTTCTTCGAACAATCCGGCCATGGCGGACGTCCCGCCGTGCCGACGTGGGGCTGGTCGCGCCTGTACCAGGGCGCCGGCTGGCTGCTGCTCGCGATCGGCGCGGCGGGTGTCGTGCCGGAAGGCCTCGCGCTCCCGATCGCCTACGTCCTCGTGTTCGCCGGCGTCGCGTGGGAATCCGGCGCGGCGTGGGAACGCGCGGGCCGCCTGCGCTGGCGCCGCGCGACCCTCCCTGCGCTGGGGCTGGCCGTCGCCGCTTTCCTGCTGTGCTGGCTGATCGATCCGATCGGCCTGCGTGCCGTGGCCGCGTCGCTGGTCCTGGGCGCCTTTTATTTATCGCTGGCGGCGGCGCTGGCCCGTGGCTGGGCGGCCGCATCGATGCTGCAGCGCTTCCTGGCGCTGGCGACGACCGTGCTGGCCATCGTCGTCGGCGCGCGCGGGGCGCTCGTGCTGCTGGCGCCGGCGGGCTGGGGCTGGATGACGAGCGATATCCTGCGCCAGCTGCACTCGGGCGCGCTGTATTTGCTGGCCCTCGTCGGCGGCTTCGGCTGGCTGCTGCTGGGCCGCGAGCGCGAACAGGCCGAGCTGGCGCGCCTCGAAATCGTCGATCCGCTCACCGACGTGCCGAACCGGCGCGGCTTCTTCCAGGCCCTGGCCCCGTGGATGGCGCTGGCGCGCCGTCCCGGCCAGCCGACCGCCCTCGTCGTGCTCGACCTCGACCAATTTAAACGCATCAACGACAGCTACGGCCATCCGGCCGGCGACGTCGTGCTCGCGCACCTGATCGACACCTGCAAGCGTCAGCTGCGCGACAGCGACCTGCTGGGCCGCCTGGTCAGCGTGGAATTCGCGATCCTGCTGCCGCGCACGAACCTGGACGATGCGACCATGGTCGCCGAGCGCATGCGCGCCGCGATCGAGGCGCAGCGCGTCAAGACCGAGCGCGCGATGATTTCATTGACGGCCAGCTTCGGCGTCACGACGATCCGCCCGGACGACAGCACCGTTACCCTGCTGGCCCGCGCCGACGAAGCGCTGCGTGTGGCCAAGAAGGCGGGGCGCAACCGGGTCGAAGTGGCGGCGCCTGTACTGGCGCCCGTCGAGGAATGATTGTCGTGTTCGCCATAGCGCCCGTGACGCGCTTGGCTTATGATGATGCGGTCAACGATGCTCCTGTCATCGATCCGTCATCCAGCCCCGCTATCGTGGCGCCGTTTTCGACTTCGGAGTCTGCATGAGCACCACATCCCCCATCCACGCCGCACTCGTCCTTGGATCGGACAGTTTCCGCCTGCTGGTCGGTACCGTCGAGGACGGCACGCTGCGTCCCCTCGACAGTTTCCATGCGCCGCTGCGCCTGGCCGCCGCGCTCGATGCGCAGGGCTGCCTGAGCCCCGAGGCGATGGACAGCGCCTTCGACTGCCTGCGCACGATCCGCGCGCGCCTGGCCGACCATGCGCTGGCCGCCGTGCGCGTGGTCGCGACGTCGACCTTGCGCATGGCCCGCAACAGCCATCTGTTCCTGCCGGCCGCGCAGCAACTGCTCGGCCATCCGGTCCACGTGCTGACCGGCGAGCAGGAGGCCGTCCTGACCTATCTCGGCGTGGCCGACGGCGCGGCGGCGCACGATGCCGATACGCGCACGCTGGTGCTGGGCATCGGCGGCGGCTCGACGCAACTCGCGCTGGGCAGCGGGCGCCAGGTGCAGAAGGTGGCGTCGCTGGGCCTGGGCACGTCGCGCCTGGCGCTGACGTTCTTCAGCGGCGGGCGCATCGACGCCGTGTCGTTCGCGGCCGCGATCGCGTCCACGCGCGCCAAGCTGGGTGACGAGACGCCCGCGTTCGGCCCCGGCCGGCGCGACCGCGTGTGCGGCGCGTCCGGCACGATCCACACCCTGGCACGGCTGCTGGCCGACAACGACCTGGCCGGCCCCATCACCCGCGCCCGGCTGGAGACGCTCGCGGCGCGCGCGCTCGACCAGGGCGGCGGCGGAGCGCCGCTGGCGGGCCTCGGCCACCTGCGCCTGCGTGACGTGACGGCCGCGCTGGCCATCCTGCTGGGTCTCATGGAAGAGCTGGAGATCGAGGAACTGGAAGTACCGAAGACCGGGCTGCGCGCCGGCGTGCTGGCCGAGTTGCGCCACGGCCGCGCCGCCCTGGCGGCTTGACGGTCCAGGTAGGTTTTGTCGGCAAGGTCTGGCATACTGTTGTCTGTTTTTAATCATTATTGCCGCCGCCATACCTTCGCCATGCTGCGCTTCCTTCGCCACGGATCGATCGCCTGCTGTTTACTCGTCGGCGCGCCGTCGTTCGCGGCGGGGACGGTGTCCCTGTGCTTCGAGCGCCAGGAAGTGCTGCCATGGCGCACCCTGGACGGCGGCGGGCTGAATTTCGAGCTGCTGGCCGAGGTGGCGCGGCGCCTCGGGCTCACGCTCGATTACCAGAGCATGCCGTGGAAGCGCTGCCTCGCCCAGGTCAAGGCGAACCAGGTCAACGGCGCGTTCGCCGTCAGTTTCAGCCGCGAGCGCCTGGCGCTGGGTGCGTATCCCGGCGTGAAAGGCGCCGATGGCCAGGCCGATTCCGCCCGGCGCATGCACGTCGACCGCTACGTCCTGGTGCGGCGCAAGGGCGGCAAGGTCGACTGGGACGGCAAGCGTTTCACGAACCTCGATGGCCGCGTCGGCATCCAGCTCGGCTACTCCGTCGGCGACTTCCTGCGCGCCCAGAACGTGGCCGTGGACGAGGGCAGCCAGCAGTCCGACGAGCTGGTGCAGAAGATGCTGGCCGGACGCCTCGTGGCGGCAGCCCTCGGCGGCGGCGACGCGATGCGGCTGATGCGCTCGCCCTACGCCAGCCAGATCGAAGTGCTGCCCGTGCCCCTGATCGAAAAACCCTATTACCTGTTGCTGTCGCACGCGTTCGTCGCGCAGCAGCCGGACCTCGCGGAACGCATCTGGAAGACGATCGAGGAGGTACGCACGAGCCCCGCCTACCGCCGCCGCGAGCGCGAGCTGACCGGCCATCCGGGAGGCGGCCATTAATCCGCTGACGTCCACCGGCGCGCGCCGCCCGGGTGGCCTGGTGCGCGGCCTCGTCGACAGCTGGCGCCAGAACATCGTGTTCCGGCTCGGGGCCGGCATCGTGCTGGCGGTGGCGCTGTCGACGACGGCATACACGACCTGGGTGATGCACTCGCTGCACCGGGAGGCCAGCGCGCGCCTGGGAGAACGGATCGAGCGCCAGGCCAACGTGGTGTCGCACGCGCTGGCGCGGCCGCTGTTCGACATCAACAGCGCGGCCGTGTCCTCGGTGGTCGATGCGCTGGGCGGCACGCCGGAAGTGATCATGCTGCGCGTGCTTGCGCCGAACGGCATGGTGCTCGCGTCGCTCGGCTCCGGGGCGGACGAGGAGGGCGCCGAACGGGTCCAGCAGAAGGTCGTGTACCACGACGGCAACCGCGAGTACCTGGTCGGCTCGATCGACCTGGCGATCTCGCGCCGCCAGATCGACGCCGACCTGCGCCGCCAGATCATCCAGACCGTGCTGGGCAACCTGATCCTCACCCTGACGATCACTTTTTGCGTGCTGCTGATCGGCCGCCGCATGACGCAGCCGTTCGCCGACATCCAGGAAGCGCTGGAAAAGCTGGCGCGCGGCGAGACCGACATCCACCTGTCCGGCATCGGCCGGCGCGACCAAATCGGCCGGCTGTCGTCCGCCGTGCGCAGCTTCCGCGACACGTTGAACCGGCTGCGCCGCGCCGAACAGGTGACGAACGGCCTGCTGCGCGAAAAGAGCGTGATCGAACAGCAGCTGCGCGACCTGAACGAAGACCTCGAACAGAAGATCGCCGCGCGCACGCGCGAACTGCTGGATTCCATGCGCATGGCGCAGGGCAGCCAGGCCAAGCTGCAGGCCATCGTCGACACGGCGCTCGACGCCGTCGTGCGCATGGACCGCCAGGGCCGCATCGTCGGCTGGAACGCGCAGGCGGAAAAGATGTTCGGCTGGAAGGGCGAGGAGGTGCTGGGCCGCGATCTGTCCGAATGCATCGTGCCGGAACGCCACCGCGCGGCGCACCGCAACGGCCTCGCGCGCTACGAACGCAGCGGCGTGGGCGGGGTGCTGGACAGCCGCATCGAGACGTACGCGTTGCGCCGCGACGGCGTGGAGTTTCCGATCGAGCTGGCCATCACGCGCGTGCAGCTGGCCGCCAGCGACGACTACGAATTCTGCTCGTTCATCCGCGACATCTCCGAGCGGCGCGAGCGCGAGCAGTCGCTCGTCGCGGCCAACGTGCGCGCGGAGGCGGCGAACGTGGCGAAATCCGAATTCCTCGCCAACATGAGCCACGAGATCCGCACGCCGATGAGCGCGATCATCGGCATGGCCTATCTCACGCTGCGCACGGAGCTCTCGCCCAAGCAGCAGGACTACGTCGGCAAGATCCACCGCGCCGCGCTGTCGCTGCTGGGGATCATCAACGACATCCTCGACTTTTCCAAGATCGAGGCGGGCAAGCTGGACGTCGAGCACATCCCGTTCTGCCTGGACGACGTGCTCGCGAACGTGGCCAGCGTGACGAGCCAGAAGGCGGCCGACAAGCACCTGGAGTACCTGTTCCACGTGCCGCACGCGATCCCGCGCATGCTCGTGGGCGACCCGCTGCGCCTGGGCCAGGTCCTCATCAATCTCGTCAACAACGCGGTGAAGTTCACGCCGGCGGGCGAGCTGGAACTGTCGTGCATGCGCCTCGACGATCCGGCCGCGGACCGCTTCCGCGACGGCTATGCCACCCTGCGCTTCGCCGTGCGCGACACGGGCATCGGCATGAGCGAACAGCAGCAGGCGAAACTGTTCCGCGCGTTCAGCCAGGCCAACGGCAGCACGACGCGCGAGTATGGCGGCACGGGCCTGGGCCTGTCGATCTCGCAGCAGCTGGTCGGCCTGATGGGCGGGCGCATCGTCGTCGAGAGCAGCCCGGGCAAGGGCTCGACGTTCCACTTCGACCTCGACTTCCCGCTGTCCGGCGAGCCGGAACGCGTTGCCGTCGCGCCGCCCGAACTGGATGGCGCGCGCCTGCTGCTCGTCGACGACAGCGACGTCGCGCGCGAGATCATGAGCGAGGCGCTGCAGACGCTGCCGCTGCGCGTGGATGTCGCCGCCAGCGGCGCCGAGGCGGAAAGCGCGCTGCTCGCGGCCGACGCGGCCGGCGACCCGTACCGCGTCGTGCTGACGGACTGGCAGATGCCGGGCATGAACGGCATCGAACTGGCGCGCCGCATCGCCGGCAATCCGGCGCTGCGCCAGCCGCCGTCGACCGTGCTCGTGACGGCGTTCGGGCGCGAGGAAGTGCAGAAGGAAGCCGAGGCCGCAGGCATCCGCGGCTTCCTGTGCAAGCCGATCGGCCAGTCGGCCCTCGTCGACACGCTCATCGCCCTGTTCGCGCCGCCCCGTGCGCCGAACGCGCGCAGCAGGAGCGAAGCGGCGGGCGACCACGTGGCACGCGTGCTGCTCGTCGAGGACAACCAGGTCAACCAGGAGATTGCGCTGGAACTGCTGCAGGCGCAGAACATCGCGGTCGATGTCGCCGCCACCGGCAACGAGGCGCTGGACATGCTGTACGACGGCGGCCCGCAGGCCTACGACCTCGTGCTGATGGACCTCGAGATGCCGCAGCTGGACGGCCACGCGGCCACCGTCGAACTGCGCAAGGATGCGCGCTTCGACAAGCTGCCGATCGTCGCCATGACGGCGCATGCGCTGGCCGAGATCCGCGAGCGCTGCCTGCGCGAGGGCATGCAGGACTACATCACCAAGCCCGTCGAGCCGGAAAAACTGTATGCCACGCTGGCGCGCTGGATCGGCCAGGCTGTGCCGCCGCCGCTGTCGGCCGGCGGTACCGTCGTGGCGGATGGCCCGACGCTGCCGGGCCTGTCGACCGTGTCCGGCATCGATTCCGCCTACGGCCTGCGCCACGTGGCCGGCAACGTCGCGCTGTACGTGCAGCTGCTGGACCGCTTCCGCGCCACCCAGCGCGATGCCGGCGCCCAGATCCGCGCCGACTACCAGGCGCGCCGCCTGCGCCAGGCCGCCGCGCGGGCGCACACCTTGCGCGGCGTGGCCGGCAACATCGGCGCGCGCGAGTTGCAGACGCTGGCGCAATCGGTGGAAGAGGGCCTCGGACTGGCGGCGCCCGACCGCGGCCGTCTCGCGGCCGGCGTGCGCGCGCTGGAGGCCGCCGTCGATGCGACCATGGAGTCGCTCGACCGTTATTTCGCCCGGGCCGCCGTCGCACCGCCGCCGCCCGAAACGCCCGCGCCGCCGGCGCTGTCCGCGGATGCGGACGACGCCGCGACGGACGCCATCGTCCAGCTCGACCAGCTGCTGGCCGAGTACTCGGGCGATGCCATTGACTACTTCGAGACGGTGCGCGCGCGCCTGGCCGGTGTGCTCGACGCCGAGCACATGGCGCGGCTGGAGCAGCACCTGTCCCGTTACGAATTCGAAGAGGCGCGCCAGCAGTTGCCGAAGACGGCCGCCGCAACCCGCCCCGATACCGCGGAAACCTGATGAACATTGTCACCACCGGAAAAACGAGCACGAGCAACAGGGACAAGCCGACGATCCTGATCGTCGACGACACGCCCGACAACATCATGCTGTTGTCACGCCTGCTCAAGGACCGCTACAACACGAAGGTCGCCAACAACGGCAGCCTGGCACTGCAGATCGCGCAGTCGACGCCCGGCCTGGACCTGATCCTGCTCGACGTCATGATGCCCGGCCTGGACGGCTACGAGACGTGCCGCCAGCTGAAGGCGAACCCCGTCACGGCCGACATCCCCGTGATCTTCCTGACCGCGAAGAACCAGGTCGAGGACGAGGCGATGGGGCTGTCGCTGGGCGCCGTCGACTACATCGCCAAGCCGATCAGCCCCCCGATCCTGTTCGCCCGCGTGGCCACGCAACTGACTCTGCTCGACGCGCGCCGCCAGCTGCAGGCGCACAACGAGAACCTGGAAAAGCTCGTGCAGGACCGCACCGCGCAGCTGGCGCTGATGCAGGAAGCGATCATCATGGCGATGGGTACGCTGGCCGAGACGCGCGACAACGCGGCCGTGACGAAGGGCGACCATCATATCCGCCGCACGCAGCACTACGTGCGTGCGCTGGCGCGGCACCTGCAGCGTCATCCGCGCTTCGCGGCCGACCTCACGGACGAGAACATCGAACTGCTGTACCGCTCGGTGCCGCTGCACGACATCGGCAAGGTCGGTATCCCCGACCGCATCCTGCTGAAGCCCGGTGTGCTCGACCGCGAGGAATTCGAGGTCATGAAGCTGCACGCCGTGTACGGCCGCGACACCATCATGCTCGTCGAGAAGCACATCGGCGGCACCAACGGCTTTTTGATGTTCGCGCGCGAGATCGCCCACTCGCATCAGGAGAAGTGGGACGGCTCCGGCTATCCGGACCGCCTGGCGGGCGAGCAGATCCCGCTGTCGGCCCGCCTGATGGCCGTGGCCGACGTGTACGACGCGCTGATCTCGCGCCGCGTATATAAACCGGCGTTCACGCACCAGCAGGCGCTGGACGTGATGCGCAAGGGGCGCGGCACGCACTTCGATCCGGACGTGCTGGATGCGTTCTTCGAGATCGAAGGGGAGTTCGCGGCGATTGCCGACGAATTCCGCGACGCCGATCCCGACGCCTGAGCTTCCTGCTCATCTTCCGCATACGAGCCAAATGATATATATTGTTTGGCTTGTTTGAAGATGGAGGTCCCATGGCGAGGACGAGCAGGGCGCAACCCGCGGTGAAAACAGCCGTAAAGACAGCCGCGAAGCCCGCGGCGAAGAAGGCGGCGACGACGAAAGCCGCGCCCGTGAAAAAAGCGGTGGCGGTCAAGAAGGCCGCGGTACCGGCCAAGACCGTGCGCGCGAAGGCCGCGCCCACGCCGGCGAAGATGGCCCAACAGGCTGCGCGCGCCATCGCGGTGCCGGCGAAATCCACGCGCACGAAGGCAGCGCCCGCGCCCGCGCCGCTCGCACGTCCGCGCCTCGTGCGCGACAGCTTTACCATGCCCGAGCAAGAGTATGCCGTGCTCGCCACCGTCAAGCAGGCCTGCCTGAAGGCCGGCTTCGAGGTCAAGAAGAGCGAGCTGCTGCGCATCGGCGTGGCGCTCCTCGGGCAGCTCGACACAGCGTCGCTGCGCGCCGTGCTCGACAGCCTGCCCCAGCTCAAGACCGGTCGTCCACCGGGCGAGTGAGCCGCGTTCAGTGATGGGTCGGCGGCGGCGGTTCGGTGCGCGCTTCCGCCGTCAATTCCTTCAGCTCGCGGATCGGGATATTCGACTTTTCATGCATCCGCAGCAGGATGGTGGCGCCGACGTTCAGCTTGCGGTGCCGGATCTTGCTGATGATGGGCGGTTGTACCTCCAGGACGCGGCACAGCTCCGCGTCGTTCTTCAGCTGCATACGCTGAATCAAAGTGTCGAGTAATTTGTTTGGAACAAAACTCGACGGCTCCATGGCCCGGGCGCGGTGCATCGCCTCGAGCAACTCCTGTTTTTTCTGCCGTACGCTCATGAACTCCTCCACATGGGAAATATGTTCAAGACAGATCGACTGTTTTGGAGAGTTGCAGGGTCCGTCCGGTTCTTGCCCCGCCCGAACGGAATCCAGCCCGACCGATTTGTTGATGACTTATGCCTGGTGGGTTTGTTGGAATGCTACTACGGAGTTGACAATTACGCCGCACTGTTCATGACTAAAACGCCATAAGATGCGTCTTTCTTGTCGGAACTTACGCTAATTTCAATCCGGCACGGGTCAGGACGAACGTCCGGTCCGCCAGTGCGGCGGCCGCGTGGGAGTGGGTGACCATGATGGCGCCCGCGCCGCTGGCCTTGATCTCGGCGCGCAGCAGGTGCAGGATGCCGTCGGCCGTGTCGGGGTCGAGATTGCCGGTGGGCTCATCCGCCAGCAGCAGGGCGGGGCGGTGCACGAGCGCACGGGCGATGGCCACGCGCTGCAGCTCGCCGCCGGACAGCTGGCGCGGGAAATCGGCCCCGCGTCCGCCGAGGCCGACTGCGTCGAGCATCTGCGTGGCGCGGGCCGGGTCGGGCCGGCCATTGAGCAGCAGCGGCAGCGCGACGTTCTGCAGCAGCGTCAGGTGCGGCAGCACGTGGAACGCCTGGAAAATGAACCCCATGCGCGTGCGGCGCAGCCGGGTGGCCGCATCGTCGTCGAGCGCCGACATCGGCGTCCCGTCGACGCGGACCTCGCCCGCATCCGGCGCATCGAGCCCGGCAATCAGGTTCAGCAACGTGGACTTGCCGACGCCGGACTCGCCCATGATCGCGACGAATTCGCCGGGCTCGAACCGGTGCGACAGCGCCGCCAGCACGGTGCGGCCGCCATAAGACTTGCTGAGATTGACGAGTTCGAGCATGGAACGCCGATTGACAAAACCACTACTCTAGCACGCCACCAACACCGGGGTCAGAGCCCGAATTTGAGCAATTTCCCAAAAACGGGCTCTGACCCTAATGCCGGTCACTTAAGGACTTGACCGACGCGATCCAAGGGCTAGAACGGATTTATGTTCAACGTAAATCCGTTTTCTATCATGGCTCTGCAACTTGACCTGGATTACTCGGCCTCGCTGACGCCGCAGGAATTTGACCGTTTCGCCAGCCTTATCGATCCGGCGTGGATCGATGAGGCTTTGCAACAGACTGGCACTGTGTCGGTGCGTCGTCGTCGGTTACCGGCCGATCGGATGGTCTGGCTGGTAATTGGACTGGCATTGTTTCGAAACGAGCCGATCTGGCATATCGTCAAACAGCTCGATCTTGCCGATGGCCCGGCAGCCAGCACACCTGTCCCCAGTGCTTCAGTGGCGGGGCGTGAGCGTTTAGGCGAAGCCCCATTGGAATGGCTGTTCAAGCGGACGGCAAGCTGCTGGGGTGAGCGTGCCCCAGCGGAGAGTGCGCTGTTTCATGGCCTGCGCAGTTATGCTGTTGATGGCGTGGTCTGGTCGGTGCCGAGCACGCCAGAAAACGAAAGGGAGTTTGGCCGGCCCCGGGGAGGTGACGGACGTGATGGCGCTTGGCCGCAATTGCGTGCCGTCTGCCTGATGGATACCCACAGTCACCTGCTGCGCGCGGTCGACTTCGGAGAGTGCCAGACAGGTGAGCTGAGCTATGCAAAGACACTGATACAGGCTGCGCCTGATAACTCGCTCACGATTTTTGATCGAGCCTATTTCTCGGCCGCGTTTCTACTGGACTGGCAACGGTCGGGCCTGCAAAAGCATTGGCTGATACGCACCAAAACCTCGCTGTGTTATGAGGTAGTCTGCCAGGTGGCTCCCGGTGACTGTCTGGTACGGCTTCCCGTCTCACCTCAGGCGCGTCGGCAGCATCCGGATCTTCCCTCGCACTGGCAGGCTAGACTGATCGAATGCACGGTGGGCGGACAGCCTCGACGATTTCTCACCTCGCTGTGCGATGCGCATCGTTTCCCCGCGCGTGACGTCGCCGCACACTACGTGCAGCGATGGGAGATCGAACTCGGTTTCAGGGAAATGAAGCAAGGCATGCTGAAAAAAGCGCCTGTCCTGCGCAGCAGGCTGCCGGAACTCGTGCGCCAGGAAGTATGGGGAATGTTGATCGCCTACAACCTGCTGCGCCATGAAATTGCCCAGATGGCCACTGAACTGAACGTGCCACCGCAGCGCCTCAGCTTCCAATGGCTGGCCCTGGCCATCGTTACCGCGCTGTACCACTGGCCGCTCGAAACACCCGGCACCTTCCCCAAGCGATTGGCATCGCTACGTGAACAAGCACGTGCCTACCTTCTACCAGAGCGACGAACACGCTCATATCCGAGAACAATAAAATCCAGGAAATCCAAGTACCCAACAAAACATGCCAGCCCCGCTTAACTGACTGGCATTAGCTCTGACCCCGGTGTTTTGCGGGTGCGTGCGGAATCGCGGAATCGCGTATCATGGCCGGAACGGCAACATTCCAGCCGGCCGCACGGTGCGGCCGCACCACCGAGGACACCCGATGCTGAACGCGACGTCGCCCGCAGTGCCCGTAGTCAACAACGATGGATTGCACGTACCCGCCGAACTGGCTGCGAGTCTCACCGCGCGCCAGGCCTGGATTTCGCCCAAGTTCCTGTACGACCCGCTGGGTTCGAAGCTGTTCGAAGCGATCTGCGAATTGCCCGAGTACTATCCCACGCGGACGGAAGCCGGCATCTTCGACCTGCACGGCCCCGAGATCGCGCGCACGGTCGGTACCGGCTCCACGTTGATCGACCTGGGCGCCGGCAATTGCGCCAAGGCGGCGAATCTGTTTCCGCTGCTGCAGCCGCGCCAGTACGTCCCTGTCGACATCTCGGCCGAATTCCTGCTCGATGCCGTCGAGCGCCTGCGCCAGCGCTTCCGCCACATCGAGATGCGGCCGCTCGGCATGGATTTCTCGGGCAGCCTCGAACTGCCCGACAGCGTGCGCGAGGAGCGCCGCCTGTTCTTTTATCCCGGCTCGTCGATCGGCAATTTCACACCGGAGGAGGCGCGCGATTTCCTGCAGCGCGTGCATGCGCAGTGCGGGCACGACGGGGGCCTGCTTATCGGCATCGACCTCGCCAAGGAACACACCGTGCTGGACGCAGCCTACGACGACGCGCTGGGCGTGACGGCCGCGTTCAACCTCAACGTGCTGCGCCACGTGAACCGCCTGCTGGGCGCCGACTTCGACATCCGCCAGTGGCGCCACCGGGGCTTCTACAACCCGGCCCAGGGCCGCGTCGAGATGCACCTGGAAGCGCAGACCGCGCAGCAGGTGACGTGGCGCGGCGGCAGCCGCCGGTTCGCGGCGGGCGAGTGGATCCACACGGAGAACAGTTATAAATACCGCCAGAGCGACGCCGTCGGCCTGCTGGCCCAGGCCGGGTTCGCGGCCACGCGCGTGTGGACCGATCCGAAGCAGTGGTTCGCCGTGATCAACGCGCGCGCACTGTCGCATTGAAGGAGCCGCGATGGGAGCTTCCGAACACCGCCTGTCGACCGCGTACGAACACGTGCGCCAGCGCACGCTGCACCTGGCCGAACCGCTGACGGCCGAGGACTGCTGTGCCCAGTCGATGCCCGACGCGAGCCCGGTCAAATGGCATCTCGCGCACACGACGTGGTTCTTCGAGACCTTCATCCTCGAGCCGCGCGAGCCCGGCTTCCGGCCCCACAACCCGGCCTTCCGCGTGCTGTTCAACTCGTACTACAACGGCGTCGGCGCGAAGCATCCGCGCGCGCAGCGGGGCCTGCTGACGCGCCCGACGCTGGCCGAGGTGCAGGCCTACCGGGCCATCGTCGACGCGCGCGTGCTGCGCCTGCTGGCGGCTGCGCCCGACGATGCGGAACTCATGGCACTCGTTGAGCTGGGCCTGCAGCACGAACAGCAGCACCAGGAACTGATCCTCACGGACGTCAAGCACCTGCTGTCGCGTAATCCGCTGTACCCGGCCTATATCGACTCGCCGCTGCCCGCATCGGGCCCGGTGGAGCCGCTGGCCTGGATCGATTTCGACGGCGGCCTCGCCGAGATCGGCCACGCTGGAGAGGGCTTCGCCTTCGACAACGAAAGCCCGCGCCACCGGCAATACCTGCAGCCGTTCGCGCTCGCGTCGCGTCTCGTGACGAACGGCGAGTACCTCGAATTCGTCGAGGCGGGCGGCTACCGCGATCCGGCGCTGTGGCTGTCGGACGGCTGGGACCTCGTCGCGAACGGCACGCTCGCCGAGCCGCTGTACTGGGTCCGCGATGGCGACCGCCTGCGCGAATTCACCTTGCACGGCCTGCAGGCGCTGGACCTGGCGCGGCCCGTCACGCACGTGTCGCTGTACGAGGCCGACGCGTACGCGCGCTGGCGCGGCGCGCGCCTGCCGACGGAGGCGGAGTGGGAATTTGCGGCGCGCGACGCGGCGCTGACCTGCGGCGACCTGCATCCGCGCGCGGCGGGCAGCAGCGGACTCGCGCAGATGTTCGGCGAATGCTGGCAGTGGACGGCGAGCAGCTACGCGCCTTACCCCGGCTTCGCCCCGGCCGCGGGCGCGATCGGCGAATACAACGGCAAATTCATGGTCAACCAGTACGTGCTGCGCGGCGCGTCGTGCGCGACGCCCCACGGCCACGCGCGCGCCAGCTACCGCAACTTTTTCCCGGCCGGCGCGCGCTGGCAGTTCACCGGCATCAGGCTGGCGCGATGAAACCGGCGCGCGGCCTGCGCCTGCGCGTGCTGAACCGGCGCGCGAACGCGTGGATCGTCGCGCACCCGCTCGACTTCACCCTGCAGTGCGTACGCGCCTTCCGCGCCAACCAGGGCCTGCTGCTGGCCGGCGCCGTCGCCTATTACGCGCTGCTGTCGATCGTGCCGTTCCTGATGCTGGTCGTCGTCGTGCTGTCGCACTTCATCGACCAGGTCAACCTGCTGCTCACCCTGCGCCGCTACCTGGAGCTGCTCGTGCCGGGGCAGTCCGGCTCGATCGTGGCGGAGGTGGCGCACTTCCTGGACACGCGCGACCTGATCACGTGGGTGCTCGGCTTCACGATGCTGTTCTTCAGCTCCCTCGCGTTCACCGTGCTGGAAAACGCGATGAGCGTCATCTTCGTGCACCGCGTGGCCGTGCGCCGGCGCCACTTCCTCGTGTCGGCCGTGCTCCCGTACTGCTACATCATCGCGCTGGGCTTCGGCGTGATGATCGTGACGCTCGTCGCCGGCACCCTGCAGGTGATCGGTTCGGAGAGCGTCGAACTGTTCGGCCACACCTGGTCGCTGCACGGCGTATCGGGCGCGCTCCTGTACCTGCTGGGGCTCGTGGGCGAGATCCTCGTGCTGACGTCGATCTACCTCGTGATGCCGGTGGGACGGCTGTCGCTGTCGCATGCGCTCATCGGCGGCGTGACGGCGGCGCTGCTGTGGGAAGCCGCCCGCCACGTGCTCGTGTGGTACTTCACCACGCTGTCCAAGGTGAACCTCGTGTACGGCTCGATGAGCACCGCGATCGTCGTCATGTTCAGCCTCGAGATCGCGGCCAGCCTGCTGCTGTTCGGCGCGCAGGTGATCGCGGAATACGAACGCGTGGGACAGAAGGGACAAGGAGAAGATCCGCAGCCGATGCGGACGGCACCCTGATGGCCAATATCGTCTTTTGCTGGGAGCTCGGCGCGGCGCTGGGCCACGCCGGCCGCCTGAAAGCGCTCGCTCAACCGCTGCGTGCACGCGGCCATGCAGTGTCGTTCGTGCTGCGCGACCTCGTGCACACGCGCCGCCTGCTGGCCGGGGCAAGTAGCCGCGGCATCCCCGTCTACCAGGCGCCCCTGTGGCTGCACCGCGTGGAAGGGCTGCCGCCCGGCGAGGCGAGTCTCGCCGACATCCTGCTCGCCTGCGGCTGGCTCGATGCGGACGCGATGGCGGGCCTCGTCGACGGCTGGCGCCATTTATTCAGCGCGCTCCAGGCCGATGTCGTCGTGGGCGATTACGCACCGGGCGCGCTGTTGGCCGCGCGCAGCCTCGGTATCGCGAGCAGCGCCGTCGGTGCGGGCTTCCAGATCCCGCCGGCGGGGCCGCTGCCGCCGCTGCGCGACTGGGAAACCGTGCCGCGGGCGCGCATGGCGGCGACCGAGGCACGCGTGCTGGCGACGGCCAACGCCGTGCTGGCCCGCCACGGCGCGGCGCCGTACGGGCGCGCGGCCGACCTGCTGCGGGGCGATGTGCCGCTGCTGTGCACGTGGCCGGAACTCGACCCGTGGGGCCGCGCCGAGGCCGATGAGCGCTGGTTCGGCCCGACGATCGCCGGTGCCGGCGCGGGCGTGCCCGCCTGGCCGGAGGGCGCCGGGCCGCGCGTGTTCGCCTACCTGCGCGGGCCGCATCCGGAACATGGGGTGATGCTCGACGCACTGGCGCGCGCCGGCTGCCGCACGCTGTGCTACCTGCCCGAGGTGGCGGCGGGCGCCGCGCCGCCGTATGCGCATCTGTCGATTGCCTGGGCCGCGGGACCGGTGGCGCTGCACGAGGCATTACGTGAATCCGCCTTCGCCGTCTGCCACGCGGGCGAGTCGACCGTGTCGCAGGCGCTGCTGGCCGGTGTGCCGTTGCTGATGCTGCCGCGCACGGCCGAGTCGTTCCTGACGGCGCGGCGCGTGCGCCGGCTGGGCGCGGGCATCAATGTGAACGAAATGGCGCGGCCGCTGGACTGGGATGCCGTCGTGGGCCGGATGCTGGAGGGGAGTGACTTCCGCGCGGCGGCGCAGGCATTCGCCCGGCGCCACGCGGATTTCGATGCCGGCCGTCAGGCCGAAACGATCACCGCCATGCTGGAGGCGCTGCTGTAGGGTGGACAGCGTAGCTGTCCACCCTACGCAGCCTGCTGCGGCGCCTGTTCCGCGCCGAGCGCCAGGTGGCGGTTCACGGCCGACAGCACGGCCTTGAACGACGCGGTCACGATGTTGCTGTCGATGGCGGCGCCGAACAGGGTCGGGCCGTTGGCGAGGCGCAGCTCGACGTAGCAGGCGGCGCGCGCATCGGCGCCCGAGCCGATCGAGTGCTCGTGGTAGTCCATCAGGCGGATGTCCAGGCCGAGCGCGTTGACGAAGGCGTCGATCGGGCCGTTGCCGGTGCCCTGGTGCGGTTCCGTCACGCGGTTGTGCTGCACGGTCGTGTCGATCTGCACGCGTTGTTCGCCCTCGCTGTTTTCGACCAGGCGGTGCGAGATGTAGCGGTAGGCGGCGTTTTCCTGGTTGAAGTACTCACGGTCGAACAGCGCGTGGATGTCGGCGGCGGCCACTTCGCGGCCGGTGGCGTCGGCATGCTTCTGCACGACGCGCGAGAATTCGATCTGCAGGCGGCGCGGCAGTTCGAGGCCGTATTCCTGCTCGAGCAGGTAGGCCATGCCGCCCTTGCCGGACTGGCTGTTCACGCGGATCACGGCATCGTAGCTGCGGCCCAGGTCGGCCGGGTCGATCGGGAGGTAAGGCACTTCCCAGATGGCGTCCGCCTGCTGCTTCGCGAAGCCCTTCTTGATCGCGTCCTGGTGCGAGCCGGAGAACGCCGTGAACACGAGGTCGCCGACATACGGATGGCGCGGGTGCACGGGGATCTGGTTGCATTCCTCGACGAGCTGGCGGACGCTGTCGATGTCCGAGAAGTCCAGGCCCGGGTGCACGCCCTGGGTGTACAGGTTCAATGCGAGGGTGACGAGGTCGACGTTGCCGGTACGCTCGCCGTTGCCGAACAGGCAGCCTTCGACGCGGTCGGCGCCGGCCATCACGGCCAGCTCGGCGGCGGCGACGGCCGTGCCGCGGTCGTTGTGCGGGTGCACGCTGATCACGAGGTTCTCGCGCTGCTTCAGGTTACGGCACATCCATTCGATCTGGTCGGCATAGACGTTCGGCGTCGCCGCTTCCACGGTCGACGGCAGATTGACGATCACCTTGTTGTCCGCGCTCGGCTGCCACACGTCGACGACGGCGTCGACGATGCGCTTGGAGAAATCCAGTTCCGTCGTCGAGAACGATTCCGGCGAATACTCGAGGCCCCATTTGGTGTCTGGATGCTGGGCGACCAGTTCCTTGATCAGCTTCGTGCCGTTGACGGCGATCTGCACGATCTCGTCCTGGTTCATGCCGAACACGACGCGGCGGAACACCGGCGCGACCGAGTTGTAGACGTGGACGATCGCCTGCTTCGCGCCGACGCACGACTCGACGGTGCGGCGGATCAGTTCGTCGCGAGACTGGGTCAGGACGATGATCGTGACGTCGTCCGGGATGCGCTTTTCCTCGACCAGCATGCGCACGAAGTCGAAGTCCGTCTGCGACGCGGACGGGAAGCCCACCTCGATTTCCTTCACGCCGATCTGCACGAGTTTTTCGAAGAAGCGCAGTTTCTTTTCCGGGCTCATCGGCTCGATCAGTGCCTGGTTGCCGTCGCGCAGGTCGGTGCTCATCCAGACCGGCGGCTTGTCGATGATGCGGTTCGGCCACTGGCGGTCGGCCAACGGGACGGCGGGGAAGGGGCGGTATTTGGCGGAAGGATTGGTCAACATGGCGGTGGCTCCTGAGTTCTAAATGCTGGTGAAGGTGTCGTTTCGATCGTTGTGGCGGAGGGCTGCCGGACGGGCCACGGACGCTAGGCCCGGCAACCGATCGGTAGTTTTAGCGAGCGAAACACCACACGTGCGCCGGCAGACAGCAGGAAAGCTCCGGCGGAAATAACAGACAGCGTGGATGTGGTAGTGGCAAACATCGGTACAACTTTCCTTGGGCTACGAATCCGGCAAGCTTGGCCGGGCGGGACAGCGGCGATTTACGCGCGTAGTAGCAGGGCTGCCAGCGTTAGCGCGCCGGCAAGCGATAGGGAAGTCGACAGAGGCAGAGGGGAGAACATTTCTCCACTCTAAGTGAATTTTGTTTGGTGTGTCAAGCGTTTCGTATGTTGTCGTTTGGTTACCACGGTTGCGCCTGTTTTGCGACAGGCGGTTTCCCGTGGCATCGTCACAGTACGACGTTTGCGCGTGGCGTGATCAGCCGACGACGACTTTCGGCGCGCCGGCCGCCATCGAGCCGATGACGGCCGCGTCGCCGAAACCTTCACGGCGGAACAGCGCGAGCACCTCGTCCACGCTGCCCGGGTCGCACGACACGAGCAGGCCGCCCGACGTCTGCGGATCGGTCAGCAGCACGCGCTGCGTGTCCGTGATCGCGCCGCCCAGTTCGACGTCGTGGCCGTACGCATCCCAGTTGCGGCCGGACGCGCCCGTGAAATAGCCGGCGTGGGCCAGCGTCTCGACACCCGGCAGCAGCGGGATGTTCGCCATGTCCAGCTGCGCGGTGAGTTGCGCGCCGCGCGCCAGTTCGAGCAGATGGCCCAGCAGGCCGAAGCCGGTGACGTCCGTCAGCGCGTGCACGCCCGCCAGTTCCGACAGGGCCTTGCCCGGCTTGTTCAGCTTCGTCGTGTTCGCGACCATGGCGGCATAGCCGTCCGCATCCAGCTGGTCCTTCTTGAGTGCGGCCGACAGCACGCCCACGCCCAGCGGCTTGCCGAGGACGAGCACGTCGCCCGCGCGCGCATCCGCGTTGCGCTTGACCTTCGACGGGTGCACGAGGCCCAGGACGACGAGGCCGTAGATGGGTTCCACCGAATCGATCGTGTGGCCGCCCGCGATGGGAATGCCCGCTTCCGCGCAGATCGATTCGCCGCCTTGGATGATCTTGCCGATCGTCTCCAGCGGCAGCTTGTTGATCGGCATGCCGACGAGGGCCAGCGCCATGATCGGCGTGCCGCCCATCGCGTACACGTCCGAGATCGCGTTGGTGGCGGCGATGCGGCCGAAGTCGAACGGATCGTCGACGATGGGCATGAAGAAGTCGGTCGTCGCGATCAGCGCCTGCTCGTCGTTCAGCTTATAGACGGCCGCGTCGTCGGCCGTCTCGATGCCGACCATGAGCTCTTTCGGCACGGGGAAGCCGCTCGACTTTTTGAGGATCTCGGACAGCACGCCCGGCGCGATCTTGCAGCCGCAGCCGCCGCCGTGGGAGAACGAGGTCAGTTTGATGGGTTGGTCGGCGGATGTGTTCATTCGGTGCTCTCGTGGTCTTGCGTTGAGGGGAAGAGAAGATTATCCACCAAGTCGAGCAGGCGCGCTCGCTCGGCGGCGGGGGCGAACAGGGCCGCGCGCGCGGCGCACTGGCGGCGCAGGCGGTCCGCGAAGCGCGCATCGGTCGCGCTGCGTTCGATCAGGCGGGCCAGCGCATGGGCGTCGCCGGGCGGGAACAGACCGGCGTAATCGTCGCCCAGCATGCCGACGTTGCCCGAGATGTTCGATGCCAGCACGGGCACGCCGCTCGTCACGGCCTCGATGATGACGTTCGCGCCGCCCTCCATGCGCGAGGCGATCACCATCGCGTGGCAGCGGCGCAGGCGGCGCCGCGTTGCCATGTGGGGCAGGGCGCCGAGCCAGCGGTAGGCGGGCGTGGCCGCCTGCGTCTCTTGCGCGCGGCGGCCGAGATCCGGATCGAGCGCGGCGCCGATGTGCACGAGGCGCACGCCCGGTGTGCGGACGAGGCGGGCCGCATCCATGAACGTCTGCGGATCTTTTTCGCTGCGCAGGTGGCCGATCATCGCGACGTCGAGCGGCACGCGCGGCCGGGCGGGCCGCAGGCGCGGGGCCGATTGATAGATCACGTGCGTCTTCGCGCGAACGGCTTCCGGCAATTCGTCCAGCCCGCGCGGCTGCAGTACGACGAGCGCGTGCGCGCGGGCGAGCGAGGCTTGCGCCGTGGCGTCGCCGCGGATGTCGCGGTACAGGTCCGTGCCCGTCAGGACGAGCAGTGCGGGGCGGTCCGGATGGGCATCGTTGAAGGCCGCAAGCGCGGCGGCGGAACGGCGCGCGTGCAGGGCGATCAGCAGGTCCGGTACCGCGTCGCCCGGTTGCCAGCCGGGGCCGATAGTGACGCGGTAGTCGCGCGCGAGGTGGCGCCGCCAGCGGCTGGCCGTCTGCCAGTTGCCGTTGTTTTCGCGGGCGGATGCGGGGCTGACGATGTGGATGTGCGCTCGGGGCATCGGGTTGGGGGAGTCGAAATTGGTCGTACAATGATGCATGACCGTCAATCAAGCATCGTTCCGCCACGCGGGACCCAAGGAACTGGCCGTCGCATTGCAGGATGCGCGGCATTATACGCTCGCGCTGTTCGAGGCCCTGGCTGCCGCCGGCTACGACGACGCGGCCCGCGTGCCGCGCCTGCCCATCGTGAATCCGCCGTTGTGGGAACTCGGGCATACGGCCTGGTTCGCCGAGTGGTTCGTGCTGCGCGGGGCGATGGACAGCCGGCCCGGCGCCGCCAATGGCCACTCGCTGCTGGCGCGCGGCGACGACTGGTTCGATTCCGGCACGGTCCCGCACAGTGCGCGCTGGACGCTCGACCTGCCGCCGCCGGGTGCGGTCAAAACCTATTGCCACGAGGTGCTCGACCGCATCCTGGACCGCCTTGCGCACGAGCCTCACGACGACCTCGCCCTGTATCCGTATCGTCTGGCACTGGCCCATGAGGACATGCACGGCGAAGCCTTCCTGTACTCCTTGCAGACGCTGCAGTCGCGCGACGCACCGGCGCCGGCGGGCTCGCTGGCGCCGCGCGCGCAATCGGCGGCCGCGGGCAGGGCGGGCGAGATCGCGTTCCCCGGCGGGAGTTTTCTCCGCGGCGGCGACCAGTCGACCGGCTTCGTGTTCGACAACGAGCGGAACGCCGCGCTCGTCAAGGTCGCACCGTTCGCCATCGACGCGGGACTCGTCAGCACGGCTGCCTACCTCGACTTCGTGCACGACGGCGGCTACGAGCGCCCGCAGTATTGGACGGACGCCGGCCGCGCCTGGCTCATGACGCAGGAGCGCTCGGCGCCGCGCTACTGGGCGCGGGAGGGGGAGGATTGGTACACGGTGCGCTTCGGCCGGCCGGTCGCCCTCGACCTCGCGGAGCCGGTGCGCCACGTGAACCTGTACGAGGCGCAGGCCTGGTGCGCGTGGGCGGGCCGGCGCCTGGCGACGGAAGACGAGTGGGAATACGCGGCGGCATCCAGCCAGCCGGGTTTCGCGTGGGGCGCCTTGTGGGAATGGACGGCATCCGCCTTCCTGCCGTTCGCCGGCTTCGAGGCGGACCGCTACCGCGATTATTCGGCGCCGTGGTTCGGCACGCGCCAGACCTTGCGCGGCGCATCGTTCGCGACGCCGGCGCGGCTGCGTTCGCCGCACTTCCGCAATTTCTTCACGCCGGAGCGGGACGACATCTTCGCCGGATTCCGCAGCTGCGCGTTATAAAGAAAAACCCCCGGCACCTTGCGGTGCCGGGGTTTTACGGATCGACTGACGATCAGCGGTCGCCGAACGTGCGACGAGCCGAGTCGGCCGAACGCGGATGCGCGCCGAAGGCCGGGCGTTCACGGCGCTGGCCGCCTTCGCTGCGGAAGCCGCCTTCACGACGCTGGCCCTGGTAGCCACCTTCGGTGCGCGGTGCGCCTTCCGTGCGGAAGCCACCTTCGCGACGCTGGCCCTGGTAGCCGCCTTCGCTGCGCGGTGCGCCTTCGTTGCGATAACCGCCTTCGCGACGCTGGCCTTCGTAGCCGCCTTCGCGACGGGGTGCGTCACCGCGGTAGCCTTCACCGGCCGGCTTGTGGAAGCTGCGCTGGCCCGGCTTGCCCGCATTGCGGCCGTCGCCCGGCTTCCAGCCCGGACGCGCGCCCGAACGGGGTGCTGCCGAACGCTTCGGCTCGAAGCCTTCCACCACGTCGACCGGGATGGTCTGTTTGGTGAAGCGTTCGATGCGGCGAACGTTCATGCTTTCCGCGTGGTTCACGAGCGAGACTGCCGTACCGTTGCGGCCGGCGCGGCCCGTACGGCCGATGCGGTGCACGTAGTCTTCCGGGAACTTCGGCAGGTCGTAGTTGACCACGTGGGTGATCGACGGCACGTCGATGCCGCGCGCGGCGACGTCGGTTGCCACGAGCACGCGCACCTGGCCGCGACGCATGCTGTCCAGCGTGCGGTTGCGGGCGCCCTGGTGCATGTCGCCATGCAGTGCGGCGGCCGCGAAGCCGGCGATGTTCAGGCGGTCGGCGATCATGTCGGCATCGCGCTTGGTCGCCGTGAACACGACGGCCTGGTCCATGGTTTCATCGCGCAGCAGGTGGTCGAGCAGGCGGTTCTTGTGCGACAGGTCGTCGACGAAGTGCACCTTCTGCGTGATGTTCTCGTGGCGGTTGGCCGCGCTCATGATCTGGATCACCTGGGGATTCTTGGTGATGCGGCGCGCCATGTTGCCGACGACGCCATCCAGCGTGGCCGAGAACAGCATGGTCTGGCGCGATTCCGGCGTCGCGGCGACGATCTTCTCGATGTCCTCGATGAAGCCCATGTCCAGCATGCGGTCGGCTTCGTCGAGCACCAGGATCTCGAGCTGCGAGAAGTCGATCTTGCCCGACTCCATGTGGTCGATCAGGCGACCCGGGGTCGCGACGAGGATTTCCGGATTCTTGGCCAGCAGTTGCATCTGCTTCGGATACGGCATGCCGCCCAGGATCGACACGGCGCGGATGCGGCGCATGTGCGCGGTGTACTGTTCGGTCGCGGTGGTCACCTGCAGGGCCAGTTCGCGGGTCGGGGTCAGGACCAGCATCTTCGGCTGGGCTGCCTTGAACCGGACGCGCTCGCCACGGGCGCGCGCTGCCTGCGCTTCCTGCGCGGGCGTACGGCCGGCCGCGGCCGGTTCGGTGTCAGCGAATTTGTGGAGGGAGGGCAGCATGAATGCCGCCGTCTTGCCGGAACCGGTTTGCGACGAGACCAGCAGATCGCGGCCTGCGATCGCTGCCGGCACCGCCTGCTCCTGCACCGGGGTCGGCTTTTCATAGCCGGCCTGGAAGACTGCCTTGACGATGGACGCGTGTAAGCCTAGTGCTTCAAAACTCATTGTGTACTTTACTTTCGGTATGGATCAGTGAGCGTCCACGCTATTCGGAGCGGAACGCGAAATAGCAACGCGAGCCAACAAAACGAAATGACTCTGAAACGAAAGAAATTTCGGCACAAAAGCTTTGCGCCGGGACGGTGCCAATTTCGGCACACAGGGCGGGAGGGCTTTATAGAGAGGCATCCTTCGTGGATGCCTGGGCTTGCGTAGCTGCTAGTGGTACTGCTGTCGGTGCCTGCCGTCTTTATTGCAGCGCACAACCAACACTATACCGTACTTTTGAAGAGCGTGCACGGCACGCGTCGAGATGTGCACGTATTGACGGGCCGTGGACCCGTCGCGTAGTCAAAAAGACACGAAATCAGCGGCGCTTGCGGCCGTTGGCGTTGACGGCAGGCTTGGAACCACGCGACACGCGGCTCTTGATCTCGGCCACCGCATGCACGGCACTCGCTTTGAAGCGCTGGGCGCCGGACAGCTTCTGGCCCTTGCGGCGCGACTCGCCGCGGTCCGCTTCCAGCATCACCGATGCGTTCTCGACGATGCTCTCGGCGATGTCGTTGCCGGCGGTCGCGCTCGTCTTCGGCACGAGGATGGTCGAACCGGCCTTCAGGCGCATCTGCGGCGGGATGTTGTTGGCCTGGCGGATGACTTCCGGGGTCGTGCCCAGCTTCGTCGCCAGCGAGGCGATGCTTTCGCGGGCCGACGTGATCTTGTGCGTGGTCCAGGTCGACAGTGCGCGGCCCCATTGCGCGAGGTTCAGGTTGAACTTCTCGGCATTTTCCTTCGGCAGCAGGATCTTGGTCGATTCGCCCGTGATCACCGGCTTCTTGAATTGCGGGTTCAGGGCCTTGAATTCGTCGACGGACATTTCCGCCAGCTGGGCAGCCACGGCCAGGTCGATGTCGGACGTCTTGTCGACGGCGACGAAGTATGGCGTATTGTCGATCGTCGGCAGCGCGACGCCGTACTGGGCCGGATTCGCGATGATATTCTTGACGGCCTGCAGCTTCGGCACGTAATTGCGGGTTTCCGCCGGCATCAGCTCGGCCAGGCTTTCGAAGTCGGTGGGCTTGCCCAGCGAGCGGTTCTTCTGGATCGCCTTCTGCACATTGCCTTCGCCCCAGTTATAGGCGGCGAGCGCCAGCTGCCAGTCGCCGAACATCGTGTACAGGCGCTGCAGGTAGGTGAGGGCGGCGTCGGTGGAGGCGAGCACGCCGCGGCGCTCGTCCTTGAACATGTTCTGCTGCAGGTTGAAGTCGCGCCCGGTGCCCGGCACGAACTGCCAGATGCCGGCCGCGTCGGCGGTCGACAGGGCCTGCGGGTTGAACGCGGATTCGATCACGGGCAGCAGGGCCAGTTCGGTCGGCATGCCGCGCTTTTCCAGCTCCTGCACGACGTGGTACAGGTACAGCGACGCGCGGCCCGAGGTGCGCGTCAGGTAGTCCGGACGGCTCGCGTACCACTGGACGTGCTTGGCGACGAGGGCATTGTCGATGTCGGGGATGGCGTAGCCGCTGCGGATGCGGGCCCACAGGTCGGGGTCCTTGTAGTCGTCGGACTTGGACGGGGTCAGGGCTTGCGGCAGGATCGCCTTGGCCATGGCGGCCGCGCTGCTGCTGCTCTGGGCGATCGGGCTCGGGGCGCTGTCGGCGGCGTGGCTGATCGCGGAGACTGACAGGAGCGCGATGGCCAGGGCGTAAGTGGAGCGAGTCGTTTCGTTCATAGCTTTCCAGTGTTGCGTCCAGGAACGGCAGGACTGACGAGTGAAGTCGGAGTGTACGGACCAGTTACCGAGCCAGTCAAGAAATATGTCGGCGCAGTTACAAAAAATCTTGTCTATTCTTTTTGCTAACGCAGGCAACCGATAAGATGAGTTTGGCAGGGGTATGGTTCCGGCGAACTCGTCCTTGGCTGACAAAGATCAAGCGGTTTTCAGCATACCCCCAGGTGTACCGGAAATTTCCAAGGTGAAAAACGCCGTCTTCACCGGGTCTGCATTGTCAAATTTGTACCTGGACTTCATTGACTGACGATTAATACCACCCTGCGTGTCACGTTAGTCCGGCTGGTCCGAAGTTCCATGAGAGGACGCAAAAAGCGTACAATTGCCGTCTCTGCACGACGTGGTTTTGTATTTTCTGAAAGCATCAAATGAGCACTGCCAACGAGAAACCGGACGATGCCGCGATCATCGCCGCGACCCGGCGCTGGGTCGACCGCGCCGTCATCGGCCTGAACCTTTGTCCGTTCGCCAAGGCGGTGCAAGTGAAGGACCAGGTCCGCTATGTCGTCTCGCACGCGCGCACGCCGGAATCCCTTCTGGATACGCTGATGGACGAGCTGCAGCTGCTGGCCGACACCGACCCGGAACAGGTCGACACGACGCTGCTGATCCACCCGGACGTGCTGCAGGATTTCCTGGACTTCAACGAATTCCTCGACGTGGCGGATGCCGCGGTGGAAGACATGAGCCTGGACGGCGAGCTGCAGATCGCCAGCTTCCACCCGGACTACCAGTTCGCGGACACGGACCCGAACGATATCGAGAACTATACGAACCGTTCGCCTTACCCGGTGCTGCAGCTCTTGCGCGAAGACAGCATCGACCGCGCCGTGGAAGCGATTCCCGACGCTGCCGAGATCTTCGAGAAGAATATCGACACCATGGAAAAGCTCGGCCATGAAGGCTGGGACAAGCTCGATGTCGGCCCCGCTCGTTGACGCGCAGCAGGGAACGCCCCTGCCGGTGAGACCGGATACGCCGTGCGTTGCAGTCTGCTCGACGACGTTCGACGACATCTGCCGCGGCTGCGGCCGGACCGTCGTCGAGGTGGCCCATTGGGTCTCGATGACGGCCGAGCAGAAGGAAGCGGTGTGGCAGCGTATCCTGGCGCAGGGCTACCCGCGCCGCAACACCTGATCAGAAGGTCCCGACGAAATCCCGCTTGCCGATGTCCAGCCCGTTATGGCGCAGGATGTCGTACGCCGTCGCGGCGTGGAAATAGAAGTTCGGCAGCGCGTAGTGTAATAAATAGACCTGGCCCTTGAACTGGCGCTGGTTGGCGCCCGTGCCGATCGTCACGTCGCGCTCGCCGCCGGCGTCCACCGCCTCGCGCGCCACGGTGTCCAGGAAGGCCAGCGTCTTTTCCAGGCGCGCCTGCAGGCCCGCGAAATCCGTCTCCACATCGTCATAGCGCGGCACCTCGACGCCCGCGAGGCGCGCGGCCGCGCCCTTGGCGAAGTCCGTCGCCAGCTGTACCTGGCGCACGAGCGGGAACATGTCCGGGAACAGGCGCGCCTGCAGCAGGGCGTTCGGATCCAGCTTTTTCGCATCCACGTGCGCCTCGGCCTTCGTCAGGATGGCGGACAGGCTGCCCAGGATCTGGCGGAACACGGGTACCGACGCCGTGTACAAGGAAAGTGTCATCGATGCCTCCTCAATATATAAAGAGTCCGATGATAGCAAGCCTGCATCGATGCCGCTTGGCGCCCCTGGAATAACACTTTTGGCGTTTAAAACTTCAACTATTCGTATCCTCGTAGGAGTCGATTAAAAAAATTCTACAGGGAACAGGAAACCCGAAAAGATACTTTGGGACATCGTCGGATTGAAAAGAGACGTCCAGTCAGGACGCAACATGGAGACTGTCGCCAATGAAGTGCCCTAAAACACATCGCATTGCCTTGTTATTCGATGCCAACCAGGCGTTCGCCCGCGAGGTGATCGGCGGGATCGCCGGCTACCTGTCGAGCCGGCGGACGTCCTGGGAATTGTTCATCGAGGATGATTTTAGTTTACGTCTGTCGAGTCTTGCGCGGTGGCAAGGTGATGGCATCATCGCCCACTTCGACGATCCGGCCGTGGCCGAAGCGCTGGCCGACAGCCCCGTGCCCGTGGTCGCGGTCGGGGGCTCGTACGCCAGCGAGACCGATTACCCGACCGACGTGCCGTATGTCGCCACCGACAATTTCAAGCTCGTCAACCTGGCGTATACGCACCTGATCGACGTGGGCCTGCGCCAGTTCGCGCTGTTTTCCTTGCCGGACGGGGCGCGGCATCGATGGGCGCTCGAACGCGAAAAGTCGTTCCGGGCCCTGATGCAGCGCGACAATTTCGAAGTCGAGATCTTCCGCGGGGACGGCGCCTGCAGCTGGGAGGAAGACGTCGCGCAGCAGGTCCGGTGGCTGCAAAGCCTGCCGAAACCGGTCGGGATCGTCGCCGTCACCGATGCCCGCGCGCGTCAGCTGCTGCAAGCTTGTCAGTTGGCTAATATTGCGGTGCCGGAGGAAGTGGCCATCATCGGCATCGACAACGATCCGCTGGCACGCATGCTGTCATGTATTCCCCTGAGCTCCGTGATCCAGGGATCGGCCGAGATCGGCCGCACGGCGGCCCGGATGCTGCATCAATTGCTTGAGGGAACGTATCTCGAATGCACGCGCATCCTGGTGCCGCCCGCCGGCATCAACGTGCTGGCCTCCAGCAGTCATCAGCCCGTCAAGAATCCCCGCGTCATGCGCGCCCGGCATTTCATCCGCCAGTATGCCTGCCAGGGCATCAAGGGCGACCAAGTGGCTGCCTACGTCGGCGTCTCCCGTTCCACGCTCGAGACGTATTTCCAGCAGGAGCTGGGCTGCAGCGTACACGACGAGATCCTGCGCTTCAAGCTCGATGCCGCGACCGCGCTGCTGGCGCGCGGCGACTGCAGCGTGGGCGACGTGGCGCTGCGTTGCGGCTTCACGTCGATGCAATACCTGTTCGCCGTGTTCAAGCGCGAACTCGGCTGCTCGCCGCGTGAATTCCAGCAGCGCGCGGCGCACGGTACCGCCGCCACGGCCGGGGAGGCCGCACTGCAAACCTGAGTACGCCACCCATCGACAAACCCATGCGCGACCTGTCATTATATTGACGAGGCCGCGCGACGGCCGCCCCGGCGCCGCAATGGCGCCGCCAAGCATATCTTTGTCGAGGTGGCAGCAGGGTAATGCAGAGTTTCTACAACAAGGCGCTCGCCGGCCTGCTGGGGCTTGTCGTGGCGAGCGTTCTCATCGGTTATGCCTGTGTCCGCAGCACCTATGTCCGGTTGCCGCTGCTGCCCGCCGCGGACAGCGGCCTGCCGTGGCGCGGCGAGATCATGGCCGACTCGGCGGTGGGCGGGCGTTCGACGGCCAGGATGATCGACGACACCGCCACGTTGACATTCGAGTTCACGTCCGTCAAGGCGACGGACTACCCGTTCGTCCATGCGGAACTGGCGTTCCGCGACCGCGCTGGCAAGTTCGCGCACGTCGACCTGTCCCGCTACAGCGCCGTGGAGTTCGACGTCAAATGCATGCCGGCCAACACGCTGGCGTTCGGTCTCGTGATGTTCGAGGACCAGGTATCGGTTCCCGGCCGGTTCGATACGTATCGCGCTCCCTACACCTACTTTTTCTGCAACGGGAACGGCGAACACGTCGAGCTCGACCTGGCGCGTCTCCGGACCGACCAGTGGTGGTTCGACACGCACAAGCTGAACCTCGCGCGCCAGGAACACACGTTGACCAGGATCGCCAAGCTGTCGTTCGGCAGCACGTTCCAGAGTCCCTACGGCGTGCCCTCGACAGTCCAGGTCAGGAACCTGACCCTGACCGGGCGCGACATGCGCTACCTCGTCCTGTTCGCGGCATTCATGCTTGTCGCCTGGCCCGGTTATGGCCTGTGGTTCTTCCGCCGGCATACCCAGGCATTGCTGGCGGAAGTGAAGGACAAGATGCGGCGCGACATTCCGCTGGTCGCCTACCAGCAGTTGTCCCAGGACCTGCACCGCGACAAGGAGCAGAGCGCCATCCTGCGCTTCATGGCGACGGAATACGTCAATCCGGAACTGGATGTCGAGACCACGGTGAACGCGCTCGGCATCGGCCGCAACAAGATCAACGAGATCCTCAAGGCGGAGCTGGGCTTCACGTTTTCCACGTACCTGAACAAGCTCAGGCTGACCGAGGCGGCGCGCCTGCTGGGCGCGAAGGAAGACACGAGCGTGGCGGAAATCGCGTATGCCGTGGGCTACCGGAACGTTTCCTACTTCAACAAGCTCTTCAAGGAAGAATACGGCTGCACGCCCAAGACCTTCCGCAAGCTGCGCGACAGCGCACCGGAATCCGCCGGGCCGTAACGCTCCCGCACCCACGGATTTTCACCAGCAGATTGAGGAATTTCGTTCTGGCGACGCCCGGTGGCGCTTCGTAGAATGACATCGGTGGCTCGCGCATCGTTCCCCGATCGATGCGCGGCATCATCTCCTCCCGCGTTCAAGTGGGTTAGGGGCGGCTTTGGCCGTCCCATTTTTTTCGCCCGTGCCGAAGCGCGCCTTGTTTTCGTTGGCCGTTTGAGGGATTTCGAAATTGCTGCGGCCTGGTGCGGCAATCAGAATGAAACGGATCGCCGCACATGCTCGATGGCGACGACATCCAAGACAACACGGAGACTTGACAAGGTGAAGAATACCAGGAAAACAGCGATCGCCATCGGCGTCGCGCAGCTCGCGCTGATGGCGAGCGGCGCCGCGCTGGCGCAGACCGAACCGACTACCGTGGTCGTGTACGGCCAGCGCGCGGCGCTCGAATCGGCGCAGAACATCAAGAAGAACGCGGACGAAATCGTCGACTCGATCGTCGCCGACGACATCGGCAAGCTGCCGGACAAGTCGGTGACGGAAGTGCTGCAGCGCGTGGTCGGCGTGAGCATCGACCGGACGATGAACCGCGTCGACCCGCAGCAGGGCGTGGGCGACAGCGTCAACCACTACGCGGCGGAAGGCACGGGCGTGTCGATCCGCGGCCTGGGCGCGGGCCAGGTCCGCTCCGAATTCAACGGCCGCGACGCCTTCTCCGCCAACGGCGGCCGCGCGCTGAGCTTCGAGGACGTGCCGCCCGAGCTGATGGCCGGCGTGGACGTGTACAAGAACCCGTCCGCCGAGCAGATCGAAGGCGGCATCGGCGGCCTGGTGAACCTGCGCACCGCGCTGCCGTTCGATTCGAAGGGCCGCAAGGTGTCGCTGTCGACCGAAGTGTCGCGCTCGTCGCTGCGCCAGAAGACCGCGCCGCCGTCCGTGTCCGGCCTGTACTCGGACCGCTGGGACACGCAGTTCGGCCAGGTCGGCGTGCTGATCGACCTCGCGCACTCGAAGATCGCGAACCAGAGCGACAGCCTGTCGATCGCCCCGTACAGCTCGCGCGACGACCTCGTGCCCGGCAAGCGCGTCTGGGTCACCCCGTCCGCGAGCTGGGGACAGAACACCTTCGACCGCACCCGCGACGGCCTGTACGGCGCGCTGCAGTGGAAGAAGGGCGATTTCAGTTCGTACGTGACCTTCCTGCGTTCGCGCTACAAGCAGCACTCGGACGAGCATTCCTACTTCGGCGGCACGAACCCGGCCACCCTGTCGCTGGATCCGGGCGCCACGTACGACGCCAACGGCGCGCTGCTGACCGGCACGCTGCACGACACGACCAACAGCGGTCCGGGCTTCGGCACGGGCCTCGGCTTCGGCACCGATGCGCGCGCGAGCGGCCGCACGTCCGACACGCGCGACGTGTCCTGGTCGGGCACGTGGCGCGCCAGCGAGGCGTGGACCTTCAAGGCCGACCTGCAGCACGTGCAGGCCACGACGGACGGCTACGACAACACGGTCGGCCTGGGCGGCTGGGTGCCCGGCCAGACGGTCGACCTGCGCGGCGGCATGCCGACGATTTCGTTCGACCCGGCGTCGCGGGCCTACCTGGCCGATCCGTCGCACTACTACTGGGGCTTCACCCAGGTGCACCATGACGTGGCGAAGGCGCAGATGAACACGGCGCGCCTGGACGCCAAGTACACGTTCGACCATCCGATCCTCAACGACCTGCGCTTCGGCGTGCGCGTGACCGACCGCTCGGCCGTGACGCAGTCGACCCACGATTCCGAGTGGGTCCAGATCTCGCAGGGATGGGCGGTCGGCAACCAGTCGTGGCAGCCGCTGGCGCAATTCGCCGGCCTGGGCGACCCGCGCTTCGCCAAGGGCTTCGGCCTGCACCAGTTCAAGAACTTCTTCGGTGGTTCCGCGGCGTCGCCGGCACCGGTGATCGTGCCCGACGCCTCGCTGGCCAACTCGGTCGATGCCGTCAACAAGTTGCACGACTACTACACGACCCTGTGCAACGAAGCCAATGCCACCGGCCGTAATAACGACTGCAGCTACAAGCCGCCGAAGTTCGGCGATGCGATCGGCCTGAACGACCAGCACGAACGCACGCAGGCGGCCTATGCCCAGCTGCGCTTCGCGTTCGACAAGCTGGTGTATCCCATCGACGGCACGGTCGGCGTGCGCGTCGTGCGGACCAATCCGACGTCGATCGGCTACACGCTGTTCACGCCGCCCAACAAGCCGCTGCTGCCGGGCGTGCCGGACATTCCGGCGCAATCGGAGAAACAGACCTTCGAGAGCACCTACACGCGCGTGCTGCCGAGCCTGAACCTGCGCCTGAAGGCCAGCGACGAGCTGCAGTTCCGCCTCGGGCTGTCGAAGGGCATGTCGCGTCCGGACTTCTACCTGCTGCAGGCCTACACGACGCTGGGCATGGACATCAAGACGCACACGCCGCCCGGCGACAACCAGAAGCCGGTGGTCGACTCCATTGCGTATAACGGCCAGCTGCGCGGCAATACGTCGCTCCGTCCGGTCATGGCCACCAACCTCGACCTGACGGCCGAGTACTACTTCGGCCGCGCCAGCTCGGCGACGTTCGGTGTGTTCAACAAGCGGCTCAAGGACGTCATCATCGCGCAGACGACGGTCTATCCGCTGAAGGACGTCGCCGGAACGACGCACGACTTCATGGTCACCGGTCCCGTGAACGGCATGGACGCCCGCGTCAGCGGCGTCGAGGCGGGCTTCCAGACCTATTTCGACAAGCTGCCCGGCCTGTTCTCGGGCCTCGGGGTGTCGAGCAACTTCACGTACATCGACAGCAGCACGACGTACCACAACCCGGTCAACGGCACCTGGTGCACGCCGAAGGACACGCTGATGGCCAACATGGTCCGCAACCTGCAGGGTTGCGACACGGACGGCAGGGTATTCGGCGACATGCCGCTGGTGGGCCTGTCGAAGAACTCGTATAACCTGGCGCTGTTGTACGACAAGGACGCGGTGTCGCTGCGCCTGGCGTACAGCTGGCGCTCGAAGTACCTGCAGTCGACCAACTCGTGGGGCACGGCCGGCAACGATGGCATCGACCGCAACCCGGACAGCCCGAACTACGGCAAGGGCTACTCGGTCAACTACGGCCTGCCGACCTGGGGGGCGCGTACGGCCAGCTCGACCTGGGCTTCCAGTACAAGTTCACGGACAACCTGCGCCTGGGCGGCCAGGTGGGTAACCTGACGAACCAGGTCTACCGGCAGTACATGCAGCAGCAGGTCGGCATGAAACTGCACAACGCCTTCTACACGGGCCGCACCTTCAGCGCCCAGATGAACTACACGTTCTAAGCACCTCCGCTGCGGAACAGGCCTCCCGCGACCTTCGCCGGTCGCGGGAGGCCATTTCATTCACCCCGATTGATCCACGTATGAATAAAATCTCCAATCGCCTGCTCGCCGCGGCATGCGCTCTCGCCTTGACTTCCACCTGCGCACTGGCCGCCACGCCGATCCCGCGCCTCGTCCAGCACGACGGCCGCTATGCGCTGCTGGTCGACGGCAAGCCGTTCACCATGCTGGGCGTACAGGCCCACAATTCCAGCAATTACCCGGGCGCGCTGCCCAAGGTCTGGGCCGCCGTCAAGGATGCCCATGCCAACACGCTCGAGATCCCCGTGGCCTGGGAACAGATCGAGCCCGTCGAGGGCAAGTTCGATTTCGGCTATGTCGATACGCTCGTGGCCGAGGCGCGCCGCAACGGCGTGCGCCTCGTGCTGCTGTGGTTCGGCACCTGGAAGAACACGGGGCCCGCGTACACGCCGGAATGGGTCAAGTTCGACGACGGCCGTTTCCCCCGCATGCTCGGCCGCGACGGCAAGGCCAGCTACTGCCTGTCGCCGCTGGGCGAGCAGACCCTGGCGGCCGACAGGAAGGCGTTCGTGGCCCTGATGCGCCACCTGAAGCAGATCGACGAAGCGCAGCGCACCGTGATCATGGTGCAGGTCGAGAACGAGGTCGGCACCTACGGCACCGTGCGCGATTTCGGACCGCGGGGCGAGGCGGCGTTCCGCCAGCCGGTGCCGGCGGCCGTCCTCGCGCGCAAGAAGCCGCCGGTGCCCGGTGCGGCCAACGGCACGTGGTCCGAGGTCTACGGCCCGTATGCCGACGAGTACTTCCACGCCTGGGCCGTGGCCAGCTACATCGAGGACATCGCGAAGGCGGGACGCGCCGTGTACGACCTGCCGATGTTCGTCAACAATGCGCTGCGCGATCCGCTCGAACCGCTGGCGCCGTGGAAGGGCAATTTCGCGAGCGGCGGTCCGACGTACGACGTGATCGACATCTACAAGGCCGCCGCCCCACACATCGACATCGCCGGCCCCGACCTGTACGCGCCGCAATCGGCCAGCGTGGTGGCGACGCTGGACAAGTTCCAGCGTCCGGACAACGCGCTGTTCGTGCCGGAGATGGGCAACGCGGCCGCGTATGCGCGCTATGTCTACCGGATCCTGGGCAGCGGCGCGATCGGCGTGGCGCCGTTCGGCATCGACTATGCGGACTACAGCAATTATCCGCTGGGCTCGAAGCGCACGGACAAGACCATGGTCGAGCCGTTCGGGACCATCTATGCCGCATTCGCGCCGCTGGCGCGGCAGTGGGGACAATGGGCGCTGGAAGGGCGCACGGCCGGCATCGCGGAAGGCGACGACCGCAAGCCGCAGTCGCGCGCGCTGAAGGACTGGGGCGTCACCGCCTCGTTCCGCGAGTGGCAGTTCGGCACGATGGGCGCGGACGCCAAAGAGGAAGACTATCCGCCCGGCACCACGGCCCCGAACGGGGGCGCGGCGTTCGCCCGGATCGGCGACGACGAGTTCATCGTGATCGGACAGCACGTCCGCCTGCAATTCTGGCCCACCGGCGCGAACGACGGCAAGCGCTTCATGTTCGCGCGCGTCGAGGAGGGTCGGTTCGACGCGCAGGGGCGCTGGCAGATGGAGCGCAACTGGAACGGCGACCAGGTCGACCACGGACTGAACCTGCCCACGCAGCCCACGATCCTGAAGATCCGGCTGCGCACGTATTGAGAACGGAGATCCTTGCATGAACACGCTTCGTCTCTGTGCGCTCGCAGCCTGTATTTCCGCGTCCACCTTCGCCGCCGCGCAGGTCGGCGTCACGATCGACGCGGGCAAGCCCGGTCCCGTCATCAGCCGCTACGTCTACGGCCAGTTCGCCGAGCACCTCGGCACCGGCATCTACGGCGGCCTGTGGGTCGGTCCCGACTCGAAGATACCCAACACGCGCGGCTGGCGCAACGACGTCGTGGCCGCGCTGAAGGCATTGCACGTTCCGCTCGTGCGCTGGCCCGGCGGCTGCTTCGCCGACCAGTACCACTGGCGCGATGGCATCGGTCCGCGCGCGCAGCGGCCCGTGCGCATCAACACGAACTGGGGCGGCGTCGACGAGGACAACGCGGTCGGCACGCACGAGTTCTTCGACCTCGTCGAGCAGCTGGGCGCCGCCGCCTACGTCAACGGCAACCTCGGTACCGGCACCGTGCAGGAGATGGCGGAATGGGTCGAGTACCTGACGGCGGACGGCACGTCGAGCCTTGCGCGGCTGCGCGCCCGCAACGGCCATCCGGCGCCGTACAAGGTCGCGTTCTTCGGCATCGGTAACGAGGCCTGGGGCTGCGGCGGCAATATGCGGCCGGAGCAGTACGCCGACGCCTACCGCCGCTACGCGACCTTCCTGCATCCCGGCGGCGGCAACGACACGCAATTCATCGCCGCAGGCGGCCATGACGAGGACACGGGCTGGACCGAGTACCTGAGCCAGCATATCCACGGTTGGGGCGTGCGCGCGCACGGCATCTCGTTCCACTTTTACACGTCGCCCGGCGCGGACACGAACGGCAAATATGGCGCGACCGGCTTCGACGAAAGCCGCTGGATCCATACGCTGGGCGAGACGCGGCGGATGGAAGGGTTCATCGCCGCCAACGTCGCGAAGCTGGACGCGCACGACCCGCAGAAGAAGCTCATGTTCGCCGTCGACGAATGGGGCACGTGGTACGACGCCGAGGAGGGCAGCCGGGCGGGCTTCCTCCAGCAGCAGAACACACTGCGCGACGCGCTGGTGGCGGCCCTGAACTTCAACATCTTCCACGCCCATGCGGACCGCGTGCGCATGACGAGCATCGCGCAGATGGTGAACGTGCTGCAGGCGATGGTCCGCACGGACGGCGCGAAGATGATGCTGACGCCCACCTGCCACGTCTTCAGGATGTACGTGCCGTTCCAGGATGCGGTGTCGGTGCCGGTGACGCTGGCGCACAATCCGCTGTACACGTTCGGCGCCGACGCGATACCGGCCGTCAGCGCATCGGCGGCGCGCGGCAAGGACGGCAAGCTCTATCTCGCGCTCGTCAACACGAACCCGCACGAGACGGCCGACGTCACAGTCGACGTGAGCGGCACGGCCGCGCGCGGGGCGACGGGTTCCGTGTTGACGGCGGCCGCGATGGACGCCCACAACACGTTCGCCGCACCGGATGCCGTCCGGCCGGCGCCGTTCCAGGCCGCGGCCCGGGACGGCAGGCTGGTGCTGTCCCTGCCGGCGAAGTCCGCCGTGGTCGTCGCCGTGCAGGAGTAACGCGCGTCAGAACGACGGCAGGCTGCGGCGGCCCTTCACGTTCACGTCCAGGGTGACGCCGGCCGTTTGCGGACCGGGTTGGCCGCCGCCGATCCACACGGTGGCCCGGCCCGACGCTGCGCTTGCCGGCCGCGTCGACCGTGCTCAGGGCCTTGCCATCCAAGTCGAACGTCAGCCGGCGCTTCTCGCCCGGATCCGCGCCTTGCAGGCCACGGATGTAGGCCACGCCCAGGCGCGCCGTCAGGTACGGGTCTTCGCCATAGGTCTCCTGGCCGCGCCCCCAGCGCGGATCGCGGAAGATGTTCACGTTCGGCGACCACACCGTGAGGCCGCGGTACAGGTCGGAGCCGCCGTCGGGGTGCACGGTTTCCAGGTACTTCGCGCGGAATTCGGTACCGACGGTGTCGGCGACGCGCTGGGCGAGCGCGGCGTTCCAAGTGGCGGCGAGGCCGATCGCCTGCGGGAACACGGTGGCATTGCCGGCCCGTGCGACACCGTGCAGGCCTTCGCTCCACCAGTTGTAGGCGGGGATGCCGAGCCGCGCGATGGCGGGTGACGTGGATTGCAGCTGGCCGGCCTTTTCGTCCAGCGTCATGCGGGCCAGCAGGGCTTGCGCCCGCGCGGCGGGATCGGCCTGCGCTGCCGGGGCGGGCAGGGACAGCGTCAGGGCGACGGCCGCCGCAATGGCGGTCCGGGAGAGAAGTCGAGTTGTCATGGGCGTTCGTGATGGGGTGGCGCGCGGATGCTAACACCGGTACGGCCGCGCGCCGGCGTCGTCCGCGGCGGCTGGTAAAAATTTTGCCGCCTCTGCGGAATTTCATGTCGGGCCGCGTGCACGCTCCGGGATTTCGTGGATCGCCTGAGGGTTTTCGAAATTGCCGCCGTATGGACAGTCTCACAGAATGTTTCGAACCCGGCAGTCGGGCGTGCCCGCTGCAGGTATGTCATCACACTCATTCTGGAGACACAAACATGCACAAGATGCGACTCATCGCATTGGCCGGCATCGTGGCGGGCCTGGCGGCCGGCTGCGGCGGCAGCGACGCCGATCACGGCAATGGCAACACCGTCCTGGCGGGCACCATCGGTTCGGCCAGCCCCACCATCAAGCCCGCCCGCTTCGCGAGCGTGAAGTTCGGCGGCGGCGGTTATGTGCCGGGCCTGGTCTTCCACCCGACCAGCCCGGACGTGCTGTACGCGCGTACCGACGTCGGCGGCGCCTACCGCTGGGATCCGGCCACATCAAGCTGGATCTCGATCACGGACGGCTTCGGCCCCGACGAAGGCGGCTACCACGGCAGCGAAACGCTGGCGCTCGACCCGAACGACGACCAGCGCGTCTACCTGGGCGGCGGCATGTACGTGTCGGCCGACGGTCACGCGCGCCTGTACATTTCCACCGACCGCGGCAACCACTGGACGCACGTCGAACTGCCGTTCTCCGCGGGGGGCAACAGCCAGGGCCGCGCCGTCGGCGAGCGCCTGATGGTCGATCCGAACGATTCCACGATCCTGTTCTACGCGACGCGCACGGCCGGCCTGTGGAAGAGCACGGACCGCGGCCAGACGTGGAACCAGGTGACGTCGCTGTCCACGGCGAAGATGACCAAGGCGCAGATCGAGGCGACCTACTGGAGCAGCCCGGTCGGCATGGAACAGGTGATCTTCGACACGAACACGAAGGGCACCGGCAGCGCGACGCAGACGATCTATACGGCGGTTGCGCCGGATTATGCGGGCGTGGCGGGCCTGAACCACGCCCTGTACAAGACGACCGACGGCGGCGCGTCGTGGACCGGCATCGCGACCCCGGCCGACGTGCAAGGCTACATCATCCCGCACATGGTGCGCGCCAAGGACGGCATGATGTACGTCGCGTTCACGAAGGGCATCGGCCCCGGCGCCAACGGCCCGGCGAGGCTGTACAAGTTCGACGGCACCAACTGGACTCTGTTGAAGAGCTATGACGACACCCAGTGGTCCAGCTTCGGCATCGGCGGCCTGTCCGTGTACGGCACCGGCGCCCATACCCGCATCGCGCTGGGCGTGACCAACACGTGGGGCAACTGGCAGGGCCAGCCGGTCGTGCAACTGTCCGACGACGGCGGCGCCACCTGGCGCGAAATCGCCGCGATGATGCCGCACGTTCCGGCCAACGGCAGCTTCTCCGGCTGGATGGACGACGTCGAGATCGATCCGAACAACAAGGACCGCATCCTGCACGTGACCGGCGGCGGCGTGGTGGAGACGCGCAACGCGTCGGACGCGACGCCCACGTGGACCTTCCCCAACGAGGGCATCGAGGAAGTCGCGACGAAGGCCCTGATGGCGCCGCCGGCGGGCGCGAAGTACACGCTGCTGCGCAGCGGCCTCGACGTCGGTACGTGGGTGCAGACGGAGCTCACCAAGCGCCCGACGCTCGGTCCCAACGGGTTCTTCAACAGCGCCTACAGTGCCGACATGGCGTGGTCCAACCCTGCCTACATCGCCACCATCGGCGCCGCCACATGGGATACGCCCGATCGCCTCGGCGCCTATTCCACCGACTCCGGCGCGACCTGGACCGCGTTCGCGACCAATCACCCCGACGCGAAGGCGCAGCAGGACGAAGCGGCCAGCATCGCCGTCACGAAGACCGGCAGCGCGGTCTGGGCGCCGTCCTCCTCGGTACCGGCATGGACGGCCGACAACGGCAACACATGGACCTACACGAACCTGCCCCCGCTGGCCAATGCGTGGGTGTCGCGCGGCTACCACGTCGTGGCCGACCGCAAGAACCCGAACAAGGTCTATGCGTACAACTCGGGCGGCGCATGGTGGCAGCAGTGGAGCGAGACGGCGCGCTTCTTCACGTCGACGGACGGCGGTCATACGTTCACCGAGAGTACGACGTTCCCGACGAGCGGCACGGCGCTGAATTCGTTCCAGGCGACGTCTGTCGCAGTCAATCCGAACGTGGAAGGCGACATCTGGCTGGCGGACGGATTCAACATCCTGCACTCGACCGACTCGGGCGCGAACTGGACGAAGCTGAACGTCACGCAGTCGATCCCCGACCCGGACAACGCCTTCCAGCCGAAGATCTATGGTGCCACGTCGATCGCCCTCGGCAAGGCCCCGGCCGGCGCCAAATACTCGGCCTCGATCTACGTCGTGGGCGTCATCAACGGCCAGTGGGGCCTGTACCGCTCGGATGACGGCGGCGTGAACTGGACCCGCTACAACGACGACCTGCACCAGTACGCCGGCATCAGCAACCTGGCCGCCGACCAGGCCGTGCCCGGCCGCGTGTACTTCGCCGGCGCCGCCCGCGGCGTGCTGTTCACCTACTAATCGGAGACACTCGAATGACACTGAAATCCATCCTGGCCGCCCTCGCACTGGGCGTCGCGGCCGCCAACGCCGGCGCGACCGTCCTGACGTTCGACGGCCTGACCGAGATGATGTACGGCGACGGCTTCCCGCTGGCTGCGAACATGCACTACGATGGCACCAACCTCGTGTACGAGGAGTCGGGCTACCGCCTGACCCTGAACGCGCCGTGGGCGGACGCGGGCGCGGCCCACGTCGGCGACGGCACGTTCGATCCGCAGACGTTCAACTGGCACGACGGCTTCGAGAACGGCGACAACACCTTCGTCACGCTGACCCGCATCGGCGGTGGCCGGTTCGACCTGCGCAGCTTCGACTACTACACGACCGGCAGCGCGCTATCGACCGACGGCAACCTGCAGGCCTTCCTGGTCGACGGCGGCATGTGGAACACGGCGCTGAACGGCATCACGGAACTGCGCTTCACGTCGGGCGCGGTCAATGCGCTCGCCAACGTCGACGTGGAAGCCGCGGGGACAGTGCCGCTGCCGGGCACCTTGCCGCTGCTGCTGGGCGGCGTCGCGGCCTTCGGCCTGGCGCGTCGGCGCGGGACCTGATTCGGAGGGCGGGACGCAAAGCGGAGGCTGCGTGCCTCCGCTTTTTTTTCGCGGTCAATCGGCATCGGCGGGAATGACGGACAACTCGGCCGCGCTGGCCGAACCGGAGCGCCACACGTCGTCCAGCACGGTGAAACGGAAGAAGCGCGCGGCGACCGGCGCGAAACGCGCCGTCTGCAGGTCGGGGTTGTTGTGGACGTTCGCGAACGTGCCCCGTTCGACGGCGGCCTGCCAGTGCGTCCCGTCCGCGCTCGTCTCGAAGCGGTAGTTCACGGCCGTTCCCGCCACCTGCCCATCCTGCCGGGGCAGGTAGGCGAGGCCCGCGATGCGGTGGGATTGGCCCATGTCGACCTGGATCGACCGGCCGCCGCCCCACGGCGTCTGCCAGAACGTGGCGGGATCGCCGTCGATGGCGAGTGCGGCCGCGTGGCCGCCATCCTCGCCGTCCGCCGCCACGACGGTAAAGCCGCGCGGCGACAAGCCCGTGAAGTCGCGCACGCCGACGACGCCGAGCCGCCCGCCTGGCAGCAGGCGCGCCGCCTTCACGATGCCGCTGCCCGGCACGGACAGCGGCGCGCGGTACATGGGCGACGCGGCCGTCGGGGCCGAGCCGTCGACCGTGTAGACGATCGTGCCGCCGGCCGGATGGTCGAGCCGCACGGCGCCAGCGGCGTCGCGGTCGGCGATCGTGGGCGGCAGCAGGTCTTCCGATTGCTTGTACAGCCCGACCTCGGCCAAGGTCGGCTCGAGGCGCGCGCCCGTGATGCGCACGCGCACGCGGTCCGTCGTCACCGGCGCGCGCAGCCGGATCAGGCGACGGTGGCCGACCGTCGTCGTCACGTCGGCCGGATGGCGCGCGGGCGCGGTCCAGGCTGTGCCGTCCCACGTCTCGATCTCGAACGACTCGATGCGCTGGCCGCGCCGGTCCACCGCTTCCTGCAGCGACACGACGTCGAAGCGTGTGCGCCGGGGCAGGGCCAGCGTGAGCGTGCCGTCGCTGCGCCCGGGCGTCGCTTCCCACCATGTGTCCAGGCTGCCGTCGAGGACGGCCGGGGCGGCATGCCGCGGGGCCGCGTGGTCGGCCGTCACCCGCGCCCCGCGCGCCAGGTTGACGGCGAAGGTGGCACGCACGATGTCGCCCAGCTGCCCGAGCGTCGCGACCTGGTCGGCGGGGACGAGGCCACGGTTGTCCGGCGACAGGTTCAGGATCAGGTTGGCGTTGCGGCCGATCGACGAATAAAAGATGTCGACCAGCTGCGTGAGGGGACGGGGGCGCTTGTCGCGCGCCCAGAACCACTGGCCGTTCGCCAGCATGGTCACGTTGGTCTCGGCCGGGTACCACCACAGGTGCGATCCGGGCTTGAGCTGCGCCCGGCTGCCCAGGTCGCCGCCCGTCATGTCGGGCCACTGGAATTGCTCGGGCGACGTGGGCAGCGGAACGACGCTCCATTCGGTGGTGCGGCCATAACCGCTCTCCGAGCCGACCCAGCGCACGTCCGGACCCTTGCCCATGATGACGGCCTCCGGCTGCAGCTTGCGGATCAGGTCGTACCAGGCCGCGTAATCGTAGGTCTCGGCCACGCTCGGGTCGGGGTTGGCGCCGTCGAACCACACTTCGTGGACCGGTCCGTACTCCGTCAGCAGTTCGTACAGCTGGTTCAGGAAGTAGCGGTTGTAGTCGTCGACCTCGTACGTGAACGTAGGGCGGCCCGGCGGCGGCGTGCGCCCCTGTGCGGGGTCGCTCTGGAAGCGGGCCGGGTCGGTCGGGATCGTCGACCGCCGTTTCGCGCTGCCGTTGCCGTAATAGCCGGCCGGGTTCGCGGGGTTGGTCTTCAGCTGGTACAGGTCGGCCGGCGACAGGTAGATGCCGAGTTTGACGCCTGCGGCGCGGGCCGCATCGGCCACCTCGCGCACGAGGTCGCCCTTGCCGCCGTGCCAGGGGCTCGCGGCCGACGAGTGGCCCGTATAGCGCGACGGCCACATGGCGAAGCCGTCGTGGTGCTTGGCCACCAGCACGAGCATCTTCCCGTCGAGCTGCTTTACGGCGCGCAGCCACTGATGGGCGTCCAGTTGCGTGGGGTTGAACATGGCCGGCGTCTCCTTGCCGTTACCCCATTCCACTTCGTTGAATGTATTCACGCCGAAGTGCAGGAAGAACGTGCGCTCCAGCCGCATCCAGGCGGACTGGTTGGGGCGGGGCAGCGTCTTCGCGGCCTTGGCGGCGATCGCGGCCGGCGTGTCGTCAGCGGCAATGACGTGTTCCGTCGCGTAGGGGATGGGGGCGCAGTGCGCCCCGGCGCAGGCGAGCGCGAGGGCCAGGCCGAGGCAGCCATGTGGGTGTCGAAGTGGGAGCATGATTTGTCGGTGTGATAAGTCGCGTATCGATTCTGGGATCGGCAGTATTTCGCCTGCAATCGTGAAATCCCTCAACCGGCATGGAAAATCCCGTAAGCCGGCGCGCCCAACGTGGCGACTTGGTCACGGTTATCGCTACCACGACTGGTATAAGCCAAAAAAATGTGACGTACGGCAATTGTTGCGTGCATAATCGAAAAGAACATTAACTTATTGATTTACCACAGAAAGTTGTCGTATCAGTCACAGGCTGATCGGCACCGCATCCCTCCGCCATGGCTTTCCTGTCCCGCGCCGCCTTGTCCGCGTTACCGTCGCGCCTCGCGCGGCTGTACGGCCGCTCGCTGTACACCGCACTGCTCGTGCTGGTGGCCGGCGGCCTCGCGATACCGGCCGTCGTGGGCGGCTACCTGCTGATCGGCGTTCAGGAACAGCAGGCGGCGCGCCGCGAGCTGGACGAGACGCTGCAGCGCAATGCCGACATCCTCGCGCTCGGCATGCAGGAATCGCTGTGGAACATGAACATCGACGCGGCCCGCTCGCTCGTGGATTCGCTGATGCGCGACCCGGCCGTCGTGCGCGTGCACGTGGGCGCGCAGGCGGAGGGCGATTTCATCGACCGCCGCGCGGCCGCCACGCCCGGCGGCCACGTGCTGCGCGCCGAGCGCGAGGTCGTCGTGCACGGCCAGCCGATCGGCCACGTGACGGTCGAGATGGACGACAGCCTGAGCCAGCAATCGCTGCGCGCCAAGCAGGTGCGCTATGCACTGGTGCTGGCGGTGCAGCTGGGCGTATCGCTGCTGCTGATCCTGATGCTGTTGCGGCGCCGCCTGCTGGCGCCGCTGGGCACCCTGATGAGCTTTTCCGATCACCTGTCGCGCGGCCAGTTCGACGCGCCGCTGGTGCTGCAGACGAACGACGAGCTGGGCCGGCTGGGCGGCCAGCTGGAACACATGCGTATCGCGATCGGCGACCTGTTCCAGGACATCGCGCGGCGCGAGGAACGCTTTCGCACCATCGTCTCGCAGGTGCCGGGCGCCGTGTTCCGCGCGCGTCCGGGCGGGCTGATCGACTTCGTCAGCGACGCCATCGAAGACATCTCCGGCTATCCCGCCGCGCACTTCATCGGCGCGCACACGGACCGCTGGGCCGACGTCATCTGCCCGGAGGACCGCAAGATGCAGCGGCACTTCGTCAAGGAAGCCGTGCTGGGCGTGCGGCCGTACGAGATCGAATACCGCATCACGGACGCCGCCGGCATCGAGCGCTGGGTGCTGGAGAGCGGGCAGCCGGCCGGGTTCGACGGCAACGCCGCGTTCTGGATCGACGGGATCATCTCCGACATCAGCGAACGCAAATACAACGAGATGCGCATCGAGGCGCTGCTGGCCGAGCAGGGCGCCGTGCTGGACAACGTCATGTTCGGCATCATGTACGTGCGCGAGCGGCGCGTCGTGTCGACCAACCGCCGCTTCGACGAATTGTTCGGCTACGGCGAGGGCGAGCTGCTGGGCGATCCTGTCGCGGTGCTGTTCCCGACCGTCGAGGACTGCGTGCAGGCGCTCGGTGCCGCCGGCGAGGTGCTCGCGCGCGGCGTCGACTACGGTGAAGAGCGCCAGTTCCGGCGCCGTGACGGCAGCCTGTTCTGGTGTGCCGTGAGCGGCCGCGCGCTCGACCCCGACCGGATCGACGATGGTGCGATCTGGGTGTTCGCCGACATCACGGAGCGCCGCCAGACCGAGGAAAAGCTGCGCCTGTCGGCCACCGTGCTGGAACACATCGCCGATGGCGTGATGGTGATCGACCTGCACGGCAAGATCGTCGCGACGAACCCCGCCTTCACGCAGATCACAGGCTATACGGAGAGCGAAGCGGTCGGCACGCATTCGAGCCTCACGCGCCTGGCGAGCCACGACGCCGGCTTCTCCGAGGCGCTGTGGGCCGACCTGGCGGAGACGGGCTTCTGGCGCGGCGAGCTCCTCAACCGCCGCAAGAACGGCGACACCTATCTCGAGTGGCTGACCGTGTCGGCCGTGCGCGACGATGCGGACGCGGTGACGCATTACGTCTGCGTGTTCAGCGACATCACCAAGGTCAAGGAATCGCAGGACAAGCTGGACCACCTGGCGCACCACGATCCGCTCACGGGCCTGCCGAACCGCCTGCTGTTCCACGACCGCCTGCAGCACGCGATGGTGCGCGCGGCGCGCAACCACCGCCAGCTCGCGGTGATGTTCATCGACCTCGACCGCTTCAAGACCGTCAACGACACGCTCGGCCACCATGTCGGCGACGAGCTGCTGAAGCAGGTCGCGGGCCAGCTGGCCGGTTGCCTGCGCGACGGCGACACCCTCGCACGCCTGGGCGGCGACGAATTCATCGTGCTGCTGGAAGACGTCGACGGCAACCACGGCGCGCGCCAGGTGGCGGAAAAACTGATGCAGTTGTTCGAGCGGCCCGTGCTCGTCTCGGACTACGAACTGTTCGTCACGGGCAGCGTCGGCATCAGCCTGTTCCCGCAGGATGCCGTCGACATGAACATGCTGATCCGGAATGCCGACGTGGCCATGTACCAGGCCAAGGCGCGCGGCCGCAACGGCTACCAGCTGTATGCGCCGTCGATGGACGGCGACGGCGCCGAGCGCCTGCGTATGGAAGGCCTGCTGCGGCGGGCGATCGAGCGGGGCGAAATCCGCCTGCATTACCAGCCGCAGGTCGAGATCGAGACGGGCCGCCTGATCGGCGTCGAGGCCCTCGTGCGCTGGCACAGTGCGGAACTGGGTCACGTGCCGCCCGTGCGCTTCATTCCGCTCGCCGAGGACATCGGCTTCATCGGCCAGCTGGGCGCCTGGGTGCTGGAAGAGGCGTGCCGCCAGGTGGTATGCTGGGAAACGGCCGGGCTGTACGTGCCGAAGGTGGCGGTGAACCTGTCGGGACGCCAGTTCGACCGCGGCAGCGTGGCGCCGCTGGTCGCGCGCGTGCTGGCCGACGCCGGCCTCGCGCCGCAGCGGCTGCAGCTGGAGGTGACGGAGTCCGTGATCATGAATACGGGCGACGCGCTCCAGTACATCAACGACCTGCATGCGCTGGGCGTGGAACTGGCGATCGACGATTTCGGCACGGGCTATTCGTCGCTCGCGTACCTGAAGCAGCTGCCGGTGCAGACGCTCAAGATCGACCGCAGCTTCATTAAAGACATTGCGGCGGACAAGGACGACGAGGCGATCGCGGTTGCCATCGTCCAGCTGGGCAAGAGCATGGACCTCGCCGTGATCGCGGAAGGCGTGGAGACCGCCGAACAGGCGGCCTTCCTGCTGCGCCACGGCTGCAGGCGTGCGCAGGGCTATCTGTACGGCCGGCCGGTGGAGCCGGCTGAATTATTGGAGACATGGAGGCAGGACGATGCGGGACACGGGCGGACCAGGTTCGGATAAGGAGGACGGCGGTCCTGTGCGCAACGTGCGTACGGGCCGGCGCCGGTTCCTGCTCGGCGGCCTGGCCGCGGGCACGGCGCTCGTCGTCGGCTGGGGCGTTGCGCCGCCGCGCCAGCGCCTGCGCGCGACGGCCGCCGCCGACGTGCATCACGCCGGCACCGTCGCCCTGAACGGCTGGGTTGCGATCGCGTTCGACGGCACCATCGACGTCGTCGTCCCGCGCAGCGAGATGGGGCAGGGCGTGCACACGGCGCTGCCCGTGCTGCTGGCCGAGGAACTGGATGCGCCCCTCGAAGCGGTGCGCGTCGTGCAGGCGCCCATCGACAAGATCTTCGCCAACCTCACCGTCCTGCGCGACACGCTGCCGTTCCACCCGGACGACGCGGGCAATTTCCAGATCGGGGCGCGCTGGGTCGCGGGGAAGGTGGCGCGCGAGCTGGGCATCATGTTCACGGGCGGTTCGACGAGCGTGAAAGATGCGTGGCCGACGATGCGCACGGCCGGCGCTGTCGCGCGCGCGATGCTGCTGCGCGCGGCCGCCGAACAGTGGAATGCGAAGGTGGAGACGCTCGCCACGCGCGACGGCATGGTGCTCCACCCGGACGGACGGCGCGCGCCGTACGGCCCGCTGGCCCAGCGCGCGGCCGCGCTGGGCGGCGACATCGATGCAAACGACGTCCGCCTCAAGGCGCCCGCCGAATTCCGCCTGATCGGCAAGCCGCTGCCGCGGCGCGACGCGCCGTCCAAGGTCAACGGCCGCGCCGTGTTCGGCATCGACGTGCGGCCGGAAGGCATGCTGTACGCGGCACTGCGCATGGCGCCCGTGCTGGGCGCCAGCGTCGCCGGGTTCGATGCCGGCAAGGTCGCGGCGATGCCGGGCGTGGAACAGGTCGTCGACGTATCGTCCGTGCTGCAGCCGTTCTCCGGTGCCGGCGCGGGCGTCGCGGTCGTGGCGAAGGGCTGGTGGCAGGCGAAGCAGGCGGCACTGGCGCTGCCCGTGCAGTGGACCACGAGCCCGCATGCCGCGTTGTCGAGCGAGTCCGTATTTGCCGGCTTCGCCAGGACGCTGGATGAGGACTCGGGCCATGCGTACTTCGAGACAGGCAGCCAGGATGCGCCCGAACTGGCAGGGACGCGCACCGTGCAGGCCGAATACCGCGCACCGTTCCTCGCGCACGCGACGATGGAACCGCAGAACTGCACGGCGCAGGTCCTGAACGGCAAAGTGAAACTGTGGTCGCCCACGCAGGTGCCGAGCATCGCCGTGGACGTCGCGGCGAAGGTCGCCGGCGTCGCACGCGATGACGTCACTATCGAGGTGACGATGCTGGGCGGCGGCTTCGGCCGGCGCCTGGAGACGGACATGGTGGCGCAGGCCGTCGCCGTCGCGCTGCAGACGCGCGGCCGTCCCGTGCAGCTGATCTGGACGCGCGAAGACGACACCGCCCACGACGTCTACCGCCCGGCCGCGCTGGCCCGCTACACGGCACGCCTGGACGCCGGCGGGCAGGTGCGCGCATGGGACAGCAAGCTCGCGAGCGGCGCCATCGGCCACCAGTACTTCCCGCGCAATCTCGGCCTCCCCGGCGTCGGTCCGGACAAGACGACGGCCGAGGGCGAGTACGACCTGCAGTATGCGATCGCCAACCGCCGCAGCCGCCACGTCACGGTCGACAGCGTCGTCCCGATCGGATACTGGCGCTCGGTGGGCCACTCGCACAACGCGTTTTTCAAGGAGAGCTTTGCGGACGAGGTGGCGCATGCGGCCGGCCAGGACCCGGTCGCGTGGCGGCGCGCGCTGCTGAAGGACCATCCGCGCCACCTGGCCGTGCTGGACGCCGCGCTTGCGCGTGCCGGCACGCCGGTGGAAGGCCGCGCGCACGGCGTCGCCGTGCACCAGTCGTTCGGCACGGTGGTCGCGCAGGTGGCGGAAGTGTCGGTCGAGGACAAGGAGATTCGCGTGCACCGTGTCGTGTGCGCCGTCGATTGCGGCCTCGTCGTGAATCCGAACATCGTCGCGCAGCAGGTCGAGTCGAGCGTCGTGTTCGGGCTGTCCGCCGCGCTGGCGGGAGAGATCACGTTCAGGGATGGCCAGCCGCAGCAGGCGAATTTCGGCGATTACCCCGTGCTGCGGATGGCGCAGGCGCCCGAGGTGGAAACCATCATCGTGCCGAGTGCGGAACCGCCGGAGGGCATGGGCGAACCGGCCGTGCCGCCTGTCGCGCCGGCCGTCGCGAATGCCGTGTTCAAGTTGACGGGGCAGCGGCTGCGCAGCCTGCCTTTGCGTCTGGCGTGATCAGTCGCCTGCGCCGGCGATGAGGGTGCGCAGGTTGCATTCGCGCTGCCATGTCTGCCGCTCCGGCGTGGACGATGCCTGGCGTGCGAGTTCGGCGCTGCTCAGCTCCGCCTGGGCCTGGATCAGCCGGTCGGCCACCTTCGGATCCGGCAGCATCGTGCCGAAGAACGCGACGGTATCACTGCGCTGTACGAGCAAGGTCGGGAAATTCTCGACGTCGAGGTCGCCGACGACGTCGGCCTGGTCTTCCACGTCGATCCAGACGAAGGTCTTGTCGGGATGGCGCGCGGCCAGGCCGTCGAACGCGGCGCGGTAGGACGAGCAGGTGCCGCACCAGGCGGCGCACAGGCAGGCGACGATCCAGCCGTCGCCGTGGAGGGCGGCGGCGACCTGGTCGCGGGTATCGGGCTCGAGGGTCAGACTGGACATGGGCGCGATTCTACAACGGTTCCGCGCTTTTGGCTGGCCGGGCCGCCGGGTTACAATACGCCATGCCTATCATCCTCGCCATCGAAACCTCGTCCGAGCTGGCGTCCTGCGCGTTATTGAACAGCGCGGACGGCGCGGACACCCCCGTATTGACCCGCGAATCGTCCGGCGTGCGCACGCATTCGCAGTCCGTCCTGCCGATGGTGCAGGAACTGCTGCGCGACGCCGGCATCGCGCTGGCCGACTGCGACGCGATCGCGTTCGGCGCCGGTCCGGGCTCGTTCACGGGCGTGCGCACGGCATGCGGCGTGGCGCAAGGACTCGCATTCGGTGCGCGCAAACCCGTGCTGCCGCTCGTGACCCTGGAAGCGATGGCCGAGGCGTGCCGCGCACGCACGGGCGCGACCGACGTTCTCGCCGTGCTGGATGCGCGCATGGGCGAAGTCTATTGGGCGCAGTACCGCTGGACCGGCGCGTGGGAGACCGTGCGTGCGCCCGCGCTGAGCGCGCCGGGCGCCGTCGCGCCGGAAGCGGTCGATGGCCTGGTCGCGTGCGGCAATGGCTTTGCGGCGTATCCGGAAGCCTTCGCGAACGCGCCTTTTGCGGCCGGCGCGCATAGCGACATCCTGCCGCATGCGCGCGAATTCGCGGTGCTGGGCGTGGCCGCACTGGCGGCGGGCCGCGCGGTGCCGGCCGACGAGGCGCAGCCGCTGTACCTGCGCAACAAGGTCGCGTACACGAGTGCCGAACGCCAGGCCATCAACGCGGCCAAGGCGGACGCGCGATGACGGATGTGTCGCACCTGGAACTGCGCCCGATGGTCGTGGGCGACGTCGACGAGGTGCATGCCCTCGAATGCAGCGTGTTCCCGCATCCGTGGAGCCGCGCGAATTTCATGGATTCGCTCGCGAGCGGCTACGACGCCTGGGTGCTGCGCGCGCCGGCCGGCGCGCTGGCCGGGTATTTCCTGTTGATGTATGCGGTGGACGAGGCGCACCTGCTCGACGTGGCCGTCGCGGCGCCGCTGCACGGGCGCGGCGTCGGGCGCTATCTGCTCGACCGCATCGCGGCCAGGTCGCGTGCGCAGCGCATGGCGTCGATCCTGCTCGAGGTGCGGCCGTCGAACACGCGCGCACTCGACGTGTACCGGCAGTACGGCTATGAAGAGATCGGCCGCCGCAAGGGCTATTATCCCGCGCACGAAGGACGGCGCGAGGATGCGATCGTGATGAGGTATGTGTTATGAACGGTGTCAGCGAACGCGACGCCATCTTCCTGAACGAGATGGGGCTCGGCCCGCTGTGGCAGTTGCGCACGGCGCCGGCACCTGAGCCTGCGATCGCCGAGCCGGACGTGGCCGTCGTCGCGGAACCGACGCCGCTGCAGCCGGTAGCGCAGTCGGCATCCGCACTGGCGCCGGTCGCCGCGCCGGCCGCCCCGCCGCCTGCGCCGGTCGCGCCGCCGCCACGGCCCGCGCCGGCGGGACCTCGTCCGCCCGGACCGACGCCGCTGCAACCCGTCGCGCAATCCGTGTCCGCACTGGCGCCGCCGGCCGACCACGATTCCGCGTGGGACGACGCCGCGTTGCCGAGCGACGCAACGCCGGAAGAAATCGCGGCCATGGACTGGGACCAGCTGGCCATCGCCATCGCCGCGTGCCGCCGCTGCAGCGCGTGCCGCGAAGGCCGCGCGCCGGTGCCGGGCACGGGGGCGAAGCAGGCGCGCTGGGTCGTAGCGGCGGGCGCCACGACGGCCGCCGATGAAAAAGCGCGCGTGCCGCTCGCGGGCGATCCGGGCAAGCTGCTAGACAACATGCTGGCCGCCGTCGGCATGGGCCGCGAGCGCGACGTCTACGTGACGAACCTGATCAAGTGCCGCCCGACGAGCGCAAGCGGCGGCGAGCGCGCACCCACGCCGCAGGAGGCGGCCGCGTGCCGTCCCTACCTCGAACGCGAGGTGGCGCTGACGGGCGCGGAGACCGTGCTGACCCTGGGCCAGATCGCTGCCAACACCTTGCTGGGCCGGCCGCTGCCGGAACCGCTGGCAGGCGCGCGCGGCAGCAGCCACGCGCTGGAAACGGGTGGCGGCAGCGTGAATCTCGTCGCCACCTTGCATCCGGGCGAACTGCTGCGGCGCGGCGCCGACAAGGCCCTGGCGTGGGCCGACTTGTGCAGGGCAAGGAACGCCCGTGCGCGATCAGGCTGACACCTACCAGGCACTGTTCGAACGCCGCTGGCGCCATCTACGGCGCGCGCGGGTGAGGGCGCTGGCCTGGCTGCTGGACGCTCCGGACCTGCTCGACATCCACGACCCGCACTGGGAAGGCCGCATCGCGACGCTCGGTCCGATGACGGAAGAGACGGCGCGCTGGCTGGCCGAACTCGATGCGGATCCCACGCCGCTGGACGCCGCGCTCGGCGCCAAGATGTATACGCGCCTCGGCCTGTACGCGGAAAAGCTGATGGCCTTTTATTTCGCGCACCAGGGCCGCCTCGTCGCGCACGGCCTGCAGGTGCGGGCGAGCCGCAACGATACCGTCGGCGAATTCGATTTTCTGTTGGATGCGGGCGAGGGCGGTGTGGAGCACATCGAGTTCGCCACCAAGTTCTACCTGCTGCAAGGCGATGCCACGACGGGCTTCGACACGTTCGTCGGCCCGAACCTGGCCGACAGCCTCGGCCGCAAGATGCGCAAGGTGTTCGACCGCCAGCTCGAACTGGGCAGCCACCCGGCCGCGCAGGACGTGCTGCCGCGGCCCGTCGTCGCGGCGCGCGCGCTCGTGAAGGGCTGGCTGTTCTACCCGCGGGGAACGTACCAGGCCATGCAGGGCATCACGGCGGGCCACTGCCGCGGCTTCTGGTGCGCCTTGGAAGAACTCGACGCCTTGCCCGGCGACCGCTTCCTGATCCTGCCGCGCCTGCAATGGCTGCCGCCGTTCCGCGCGCAATCGGCCGTATGGATGCTGGACAAGGCCCAACTGGCTGCGGAACTGGAAGACCACTTCATGGCGTCAAGCGCGCCGGTGCTCGTGTCGCTGGTACGCGAAGAGCCGGGCAACATCGTCGAATTCGAACGGGGCTTCATCGTCCCGAACGACTGGCGCGACCGCGCCAACGCCCGCCTACACCCCTGACCGGGGTCAGACCCCGTTTTTTGGCAATTGCTCCGAGGCCCTTACCAAGATTCGGGTCAGAGCACGTTTTCGCAAAGATTCGGGGTCAGAGCACATTTCAGCGCACTGTTTTTCTCAACATTGTTCGGCGCTGGGCACCAGCATGCGGGCCCTCACGCGGTCACGGATGGACGTCGGCGCCCGTACCGATCAATTTCTCGAAAAAGTGCTCTGACCCCGAATTTCGAATCAGTGCTTGTGCTCGCCGATCAGCGCGAGCGAATCGTGCTCGCGCTGGTTCGCCGCGTGGCGGCGGCCGATCAGCCACATGATGCCGGCCAGCGACAGGCCGAACAGGACGATGATGACGTTCAGGTCCAGGTTCAGCGTGATCATGATGGCGTACAGCGCCAGCATGGTGAGGATGGAGAGGTTCTCGTTGAAGTTCTGCACGGCGATCGAGTGGCCGGCGCTCATCAGGACGTGGCCGCGGTGCTGCAGCAGGGCGTTCATCGGCACGACGAAGAAACCGGACAACAGGCCGATGATCAGCAGCAGCGGGACGGCGATCGTCAGCGAATACACGATCGTCATCGAGGTGACGACGAGGCCCATGATGATGCCGAGCGGGATCACGGTCAGCGATTTCTTCAGCGGGATCATCTTCGCGGCCATCGCCGCACCGACCGCCGACCCGATGGCGACGACGCCGATCAGGCTCGTCGCTTTGTCGAGCGGCATGTGCAGCGAGCGCTCGGCCCATTTCAGCACGATGAACTGCAGGGTGGCGCCGGCGCCCCAGAACAGGGTCGTCACGGCCAGCGAAATCTGGCCCAGTTTATCTTTCCACAGCGTGGCGGAGCAGTCGGCGAAATCGGCGATCAGCCTCGCCGGATTGCGTTCCTGGTGTTCGTAGCGCGCGCCGGTGTCCGGAATGCGCAGGTTGAAGCCGGCGGCCAGCGCGTATACGGCGATCAGCACGGCAAGCTGGCCCTTGGTCGGCGTATTAATCCCGGTATCGATATAAGGCACGTCGAACGTCATCAGCCACTCGCTGCCGTGGGCGCTGACGAGGGCGCCGCCCATGGCGGCACCGAGGATGATGGACATGACGGTCAGGCCCTCGATCCAGCCGTTGGCCGCGACGAGTCTTTCGGCCGGCAGCAGCTCGGTCAGGATGCCGTACTTGGCGGGAGAATAGACGGCGGCGCCGAAGCCGACGACGGCGCAGGCGATGAGGGGATGCACGCCGAAGAAGATCAGGCAGCAGCCGGAAACTTTGATTAAATTGGCGATGAACATCACCCGTCCCTTGGGCATCGAATCGGCGAACGCACCGACGAACGCAGCCAGCAGGACATAGAACAGGACGAACGACAGCTTCAGCAGCGGCGCGAGCGAAGCCGGGGCTTTCATCGCCGTTAGCAGACCGATCGAGACAAATATCAGCGCGTTGTCTGCCAGCGACGAGAAGAACTGCGCCGCCATGATGGTATAAAAACCACGATTCATTCGAAGAGTTCAAAAAACTGGATGGGTTGCTTTATACCATGAAAGACCGGTTAGCCCAAGGAATCGACAATACGGCATTTCACTGCCGGGAGTAAAATAAACCTTTCGTTCTCAGCCGTCGCCCCCATCTGCAAGCCATGCCACGTCCCCTGCACGCCACCATCCACCTCGACTCCATGCAGCACAATCTGGCCCGTGCGCGCGCCTGTGCGCCGCAGGCGAAGATCTGGGCGGTGGTGAAGGCGAATGCGTATGGACACGGCCTGGAACGGGGCATGCGCGGCTTCGCCCAAGCCGATGGCCTGGCCCTGATCGAGACGGAGAACGCGCTGCGCCTGCGCGAGCTGGGCTGGGTAAAGCCTGTCCTGCTATTAGAGGGAATCTTCGACGCGTCGGACATCCCCTTGCTGGCTGAACACAATGTCAACAGTACGGTCCACTGCATCGAGCAGGTCAAGATGCTGGAGTACACCCAGCTCTACCGTCCCATCGACGTGCACCTGAAGATGAATACCGGCATGAACCGTCTCGGCTTCCGGCCGGACGAGTTCGCGGCGGCGTACCAGCGCCTGCGCGCTGTCCCGGGCATCCGCAACATCACGTTCATGACGCATTTCGCGAACGCGGACGAGCTGGAGCATCCGCGCCTGTCGATCGGCGAGCAGGTGCGCCGTTTCCGCCTCGGCGCGGACGGCTTGCCGGGCGAGCGCAGCCTCTCGAATTCCGGCGGGGTGCTGCACACGGCCGAACTGGTCCAGGAATTGCAAAGCGACTGGGTGCGGCCGGGCATCATGCTGTACGGCGGTACGCCGGGCGGCCGCTCCGCCAGGGACTATGGCCTGTTGCCGACGATGACCCTGAAATCGGAAATCATCGGCATCCAGCACCTGCAGCCGGGCGACAGCGTGGGCTACGGCAGCCGCTTCCAGGCGGACCGGGCCATGACGGTGGGCGTCGTCGCCTGCGGGTATGCGGACGGTTACCCGCGCCACGCCGAGCACGGCACGCCCGTGCTCGTGGACGGCATTCGCACGACGCTCGTCGGCCGGGTGTCGATGGACATGATGGCCGTCGACCTGTCGCCCATCGCGAACGCCAGAGTGGGCAGCAAGGTCACCCTGTGGGGCGACGGTCTGCCGATCGACGAGGTGGCGCATGCCGCCGGCACGATCGGCTATGAATTGATGTGCGCCCTGGCGCAGCGCGTCCGCGTGGCCGAGGCGCCGCTCGGGTGCGATCCCGTTTTATAAAGATAAAGCAAAGAATCATGGCTAAACCCCGTACCAGTTTCGTCTGCAGCGATTGCGGCAGCGTCGCCAGCCGCTGGACCGGCCAATGCGGCGATTGCAAGGCGTGGAACACGATGACCGAGCAGGTCGAGACCGCCGGCCTGAACCGCATGTCGCAGACGCCGCACATGCACAAGAGCCTGGCGCAGACGGCGCCCGTGCTGTCGCTCAAGGATATCGAGGCCATCGACGTGCCCCGTTTCGGTACCGGCATCGACGAATTCGACCGGGTGCTCGGCGGTGGTCTCGTTGCGGGCGGCGTCGTGCTGATCGGCGGCGACCCCGGCATCGGCAAGTCGACGCTGCTGCTGCAGGCGCTGGCGAACCTGGCCACGGCGCGCAGCACCTTGTACGTGTCCGGTGAGGAATCCGGCGCCCAGATCGCCCTGCGCGCCCGTCGCCTGCAGGTCGAGGCGAAGGACCTGAAACTGCAGGCCGAGATCCAGCTGGAAAAAATCCTCGGCACCATTGCCGACCTTAAGCCGGACGTCGCCGTCATCGACTCGATCCAGACGCTGTATTCGGACGCGCTGACGTCGGCGCCCGGTTCCGTCTCGCAGGTGCGCGAATGCGCGGCCCAGCTCACGCGCGTGGCCAAGCAGACGGGCGTGACGATCATCCTCGTCGGCCACGTGACGAAGGAGGGCGCGCTCGCGGGCCCGCGCGTGCTGGAGCACATCGTCGATACCGTGCTGTATTTCGAAGGCGATACGCAGTCCAGCTTCCGCCTCGTGCGCGCCATCAAGAACCGTTTCGGCGCCGTCAACGAGCTGGGCGTGTTCGCGATGACGGAAAAGGGTTTGAAAGGCGTGTCGAACCCGTCTGCCTTGTTCCTGTCGCAACACGACAACCAGGTGCCCGGTTCCTGCGTGATGGTGACGCAGGAGGGAACACGGCCGCTGCTGGTCGAAGTCCAGGCGCTCGTCGACGCGAGCCATTTGCCGAACGCGCGCCGGCTGTCCGTCGGCCTGGAGCAGAACCGCCTGGCGATGCTGCTCGCGGTGCTGCACCGCCACGCCGGCATCGCCGCGTTCGACCAGGACGTGTTCATCAATGCGGTGGGCGGCGTCAAGATCACGGAGCCGGCGGCCGACCTTGCCGTGCTGCTGGCGATCAACTCGTCGATGCGCAACAAGCCGCTCCCGCGCGGCCTCGTCGTCTTCGGCGAGGTGGGCCTGGCCGGCGAAATCCGCCCCGCGCCGCGCGGACAGGAGCGTTTGCGCGAGGCGGCCAAGCTGGGCTTTTCCGTCGCCGTGATCCCGAAGGCTAACGTCCCCAAGCAAAAGATCGAGGGGATGAACATCGTGGCCGTCGAGCGGATCGACGAGGCATTCAGCAAGCTGCGCGAGCTCGACTGATCGCTTTTACTTGTATAGCGGTAACACGGGCGCTGCTGTTTCCACCTATAATGCCACCTCGTTTTTAAAAGTATCACAGGCTTATCGTGGCGATAGAACAGAGGCAATCCGCGCGCAAGATCCTGAAGGTGCGGGCAGTCCTGGCGATGGAAGGCCAGGCCCCCGTCCAGGGACGTACATCCGACATCGGCGCCAACGGCGTCAGCATTACCGTGCCGCACCCGTTGCAGCCGGGGCAGACGGGCCAGGTTGGCTTCGACCTCCTCGTCGACGGCACGCCGTTCCCCCTGCACGCGCGCATCAAGGTCATGTATTGTATTTTCAGTAATGGCGAATTCAAGGCCGGGTTGCAGTTCATGAACCTGGACCTGGCGGCGATGAGCCAGGTGTCGCGCTTCCTGCGCTGATATCGTAAGTGTCGACAAGAAAAGCGGCGGGTGCCTGTGGCCCCGCCGCTTTTTCTTTGTTGAAGCCTTTCCGGCCCCCAATGCTATTCGTGATAGCGGTCATGCAACTTTTTAGTACTCCCGATGCCTTCGGAAATCACCTCGTACACGACGAGGACGATCATCCCGGTCAGCATGCCTGTAATGAATAACATACCATTCAAACGCCGTTGAGCGCTCCCTCCCCATCTGCCTTCGAGATTGTAGGACTACTCCTCCATACTGCATAAACACTTTCAAATTAGCATAAGAAAAAGTATTTACAAGGCGCTTTTTCTCGACTGTGGAAGAGGGTGGAACCGCATATTGTGACAGCGGTCCAAGCGTTGTGTGACATGTCATCCGGGACTGTCACATTATGCGCCACGCATGTCATATGGTCAGGTTGCTCATGTCATAAAGCCGTCATATTTGCTCACTACACTGCGCAGCATCAACCGTGTCACACCTAACCAAAGGACCTTGATATGCGCATGAAGCAACTGCTGGCAACCATCATCATCGGCACCACCGCTGCGTTCGCGAGCACCGCGACGCTGGCCGCCGACATCACCGGTGCTGGTTCCACCTTCGCCTACCCGATCTATGCGAAATGGGCGGAGATGTACAAGAAGACCAGCGGCAATGGCCTGAACTACCAGTCGATCGGCTCGGGCGCCGGTATCAAGCAGATCAAGGCCAAGACCGTCGATTTCGGTGCATCGGACATGCCGCTGCCGGTCGAAGAGCTGAACGAAGCGGGCCTGATGCAGTTCCCGACCATCATGGGCGGCGTCGTCGCCATCGTCAACCTGGACGGCGTGGCGCCGGGCCAGCTGAAACTGACCGGTCCGGTCGTCGCCGACATTTACCTGGGCAAGGTCACCAAGTGGAACGACCAGGCGATCGCCGCCCTGAACCCGGGCGTGAAGCTGCCGGCCGAAGACATCACCGTCGTGCACCGCGCCGACGGTTCGGGCACCTCGTTCCTGTTCACGAATTACCTGTCGCAGACCAACCCGGACTTCAAGGCGAAGATCGGTGCCGGCACCGCGGTGAAATGGGCCGTGGGCGTGGGCGGCAAGGGCAATGACGGCGTCGCCGCCAACGTCCAGCGCATCAAGGGCTCGATCGGCTACGTCGAGTGGGCGTATGCCAAGAAGAACAAGCTGGCCCACACCCAGCTGAAGAACCGCGACGGCAACTTCCTGCAGCCGGACGACGACGCGTTCAAGGCCGCCGCGGCGAACGCGGACTGGGTCAAGGCGCCGGGCTTCGGCGTCGTCCTGACCGACCAGGCCGGCAAGAACGCGTGGCCGATCACCGGCGTGACGTACGCCATCGTGCACAAGTCGCAGGCGGACGCCGCGAAGGGCAAGGAAGTGCTGAAGTTCTTCGACTACGCCTTCAAGAGCGGCGACGCCGCTGCGGCCGAGCTGGACTACGTGCCGATGCCGGATTCCGTCACCAAGCTGGTGGAAGCCGCCTGGAAGAACAACGTGAAAGACGGTTCGGGCAAGGCGATCTGGTAATCGGGCAAACCCAAATTTGAGCAAACCCGACATGTGGGTAGCGCCGCTCCCACCTCCCGGCGCGAGGTCGGGGGAGCGGCGCGTTTTTGCTTCTAGGTAATAAATTGGACAAACACATGAACGCACACCCCGCGCTCGCCGCCGACGAGACCGGCCAGGCCGCGTTGCAGGAAGAAGCCCGCAACGTCGCACTGCGCAATACCATGCGCGTGCAGCGCATTCAGGACTTCATCTTCCACAAGGTGACCCTGCTGTTCGCCGCGAGCGTCTTGATCGTCCTCGTCGGCATCATCATTTCCCTGGCGATCGGCGCGGCGCCTGCGTTCCGCGAATTCGGCGCATCCTTCCTCACGACCAACGAGTGGGATCCCGTCAACGACAAATTCGGCGCGCTGATCGCCATCACGGGCACCCTGGTCACGTCGATCATCGCGCTGCTCGTCGCTTTCCCCATCAGCTTCGGCATCGCCCTGTTCCTCACCGAGATCTGCCCGGCCTGGCTGCGCCGCCCGATGGGCATGGCCGTCGAACTGCTGGCCGGCGTGCCGTCGATCATCTACGGCATGTGGGGCCTGTTCGTGTTCGCGCCGCTGTTCGGCGACACCATCCAGCCGTTCCTGAAAAAGACGCTGGGCGTGCTGCCGTTCATCGGCCCGTTCTTCCAGGGTCCGACGATGGGCCTGGGCCTGCTGACCGCCGGCCTGATCCTGGCCGTGATGATCATCCCGTTCATCGCCTCCGTGATGCGCGACGTGTTCGAGATCGTGCCGGCCGTGCTGAAGGAATCCGCATACGGCCTCGGCTGCACCAAGTGGGAAGTCGTGCGCAAGATCGTGCTGCCGTACACCCGCGCCGGCGTGGTCGGCGGCGTGATGCTGGGCCTGGGCCGCGCTCTCGGTGAGACGATGGCCGTCACCTTCGTGATCGGCAACGCCAACGACATCAAGCTGTCGCTGTTTTCGGCGGGTAACTCGATTTCCTCCACGCTGGCCAACGAATTCGCCGAAGCCAGCTCGCAACTGCACGTGTCCTCGCTGTTCGCGCTGGGCCTGATCCTGTTCGCCATCACGTTCATCGTGCTGTCGGCTGCCAAATTGATGCTCGTCGGGATGTCCCGCAAGGAAGGGGTGAAGTAATGGATGCCGTCGTCAATAACGTCTACCGGCGCCGCCTGCTGGGGCACCGCATCGGCATCGCGCTGTCCGTGCTGGCGATGGCCGTGGGCCTCGGCTTCCTGCTGTGGATCCTGGAGACCCTGCTGGTCAACGGTTTCGGCGCACTGTCGCACACGCTGTTCACGATGGACACGCCGGCCCCGGGCAGCCCGGGCGGCGTGCGCAACGCGATCGTCGGCAGCCTCATGATGGTGGGCCTGTCCACGGCGATCTCGACGCCGGTCGGCATCCTGGCCGGCATCTATCTCGCCGAGTACGGCCAGAACAACAAGTTCGCGACGGTCACGCGCTTCGTCACGGACATCATGCTGTCGGCGCCGTCGATCGTGGTCGGCCTGTTCGTGTACGCGCTGGTCGTCGCCCGCATCGGCCACTTCTCGGGCTATGCCGGCACGATCGCGCTGTCGCTGATCGCGATCCCCGTCGTCGTGCGCACGACCGACAACATGCTGCACCTCGTGCCGAACAGCCTGCTCGAAGCGGCGTTCGCGCTGGGCGCGCCGCGCTGGAAAGTGGCGATGATGGTGCGCCTGCGCGCCGTGAAGGCGGGCGTCGTGACCGGTGTTCTGCTGGCCGTGGCCCGCATCGCCGGCGAGACGGCGCCGCTGCTGTTCACCGCGCTGAACAACCAGTTCTTCAGCCTCGACATGAAACAGCCGATGGCCAACCTGCCGGTGGCGATCTACCTGTTCGCGATGAGCTCGTACGAAGACTGGCGCAGCCTCGCCTGGGGCGCCGCCCTGCTGGTGACGTTCAGCGTGCTGCTCCTGAATATCCTGTCGCGGACGCTGTTCCGCCAAAAGACCCCGCAATAAATCGACGAAGACCCTAGATCCCATGATGACCCAGACCCTGTCCACCCCGGCCCAGACCACCAACGGCAAGCCGAAGACCAAGACCATCGAGATCTCCGGCCTGGACTTTTATTACGGTAAGACGAAGAGCCTGAAGAACGTCAGCCTGGACGTCCACGACAAGCAGGTCACCGCGTTCATCGGCCCGTCGGGCTGTGGCAAGTCGACCCTGCTGCGTACCCTGAACCGCATGTACGACCTGTACCCGGGCCAGCGCGCCGAGGGATCGATTTTGTACCGCGGCCGCAATATCCTGGAGCCGGGTGTCGACGTGAACATGCTGCGCGCGAAGATCGGCATGGTGTTCCAGAAGCCGACGCCGTTCCCGATGTCCATCTACGACAACATCGCGTTCGGCGTGCGCCTGTACGAAAACCTGTCCAAGGGCGAGATGGACGAGCGCGTGGAATGGGCACTCAAGAAGGCCGCGCTGTGGACCGAAGTGAAGGACAAGCTGAACAAGAGTGGCCTGTCGCTGTCCGGCGGCCAGCAGCAGCGCCTGTGCATCGCGCGCGGCGTCGCCGTGAAGCCGGACGTGCTGCTGCTGGACGAGCCGACGTCCGCGCTGGACCCGATCTCGACGTCGAAGATCGAGGAACTGATCAGCGAACTGAAGGGCGACTACACGATCGCCATCGTCACGCACAACATGCAGCAGGCCGCGCGCTGCTCGGACTACACGGCGTATATGTACCTGGGCGAACTGGTGGAATTCGGCGAGACCGACCAGCTGTTCCTGAACCCGGTACGGAAAGAGACGCAGGATTACATCACCGGCCGCTTCGGTTGATGCGGTAAGATTACATTATTGAACAGGATGAACACATGGTAGGCGAGCACTCTTCCAAGCAGTACGACCAGGAACTGGAAGCGATCCGGTCGAAAGTGCTGCTCATGGGCGGCATGGTGGAAACGCAGTTCGACGAAGCGGTGAATGCTTTCCGCGTCGGTAACACCGAGCAGGCCGACAAGGTGGTGGCGGACGACCACGCCGTCAACCAGCTCGAAGTGCAGCTGGACGACGCCTGCAGCCACCTGATCGTGCGCCGCCAGCCGGCCGCCAACGACCTGCGCACGATCATGGCGACGATCAAGGTGATCACGGACCTCGAACGCATCGGCGACGAGGCCGCCAAGATCGCGCGCACGGCGAAAAGCCTGCACGAGCGCGGCATGGTGAGCTTCAACCACTACGAGACCGTGCGCACGATCTCGCGCGCCACGGCCGACATGCTGCACGACGCACTGGACGCGTTCGCGCGCCTGGACGGCAAGGCCGCCGTGCAGATCATCGCCCAGGACGACGTCATCGACCACGAGTTCCGCACCATCATGCGCAGCACCATCACGTTCATGATGGAAGACCCGCGCACGATTTCGTCGGCACTGGACGTGCTGTGGGTCGCGAAGGCGATCGAGCGCATCGGCGACCATGCGAAGAACATCGCCGAGTACGTGATCTACGTCGTCGAAGGGCGGGATATCCGCCACAGCAAACCACAGGCCGTCGCGGCCGGCGGAGAAGGGTGATCGATGGCGGCCAATACGAGCGTCCTGATTGTCGAAGATGAGCCGGCGATCGTCGAACTGGTGAGCTATTCGCTGCGCGAGACGGGGTGGGAGATTCGCACGGCCGCGAACGTGGCGTCGGCCTGGGATTCGATCGTGCACGGCAGGCCCGACCTGCTGCTGCTGGACTGGATGCTGCCCGACCAGAGCGGCCTGCGGTTGCTGTCGCGCCTGCGCGGCGACCGCGATTTCCAGGACATCCCCGTCATCATGCTGACGGCGAAGAGCATGGAAGAGGACAAGATCGCGGGCCTGAACACGGGCGCCGACGATTACGTGACGAAGCCGTTCTCGCCGCGCGAACTGGTGGCCCGCTCGAAAGCGCTGCTGCGCCGCAAGAGCCCGCACCTGGCCGAGGCGCCGCTGTCGGCTGGTCCCGTCACGCTCGATCCGGCCAGCTGCACCGTCACCCTGGACGGCCGCCAGCTCGAGATGGGGAATGCCGAGTACCGCCTGCTGAAATTCCTGATGGCGCACCGCGAGCGCGTGTTCTCGCGCAGCCAGCTGCTCGACAAGGTATGGGGCGACGCGGCCGCCGTCGAGGAGCGCACGGTCGACGTCCACGTCCTCCGCCTGCGCAAGGCGCTGAAGGAAGCGGAAAAGCTGATCAAGACCGTGCGCAGCGTGGGCTACATGCTGTCCGAAAAAGAAAAATAGAAAGGCCGCCCGCTTGAATCCTCGCGTCATGTTCTGGGTCCCGGCGCTGCTGCGCCTGGGCCTGATGCTCGCGGTCGCCGGCATCGCGTGGTGGCTGCTGGGTCCTGTCTCCGGGCTGGCGCTCGCGCTGCTCATCACCCTGGGCCTGCTGATCTCCCAATTGGCCTATTTGCACAAGCTGGGCGAATGGCTCGACGACCCGCAGAGCACGAAGCTGCCGGACGGGTGGGGCGCATGGACCGAGGTCTTCGCGCGTCTGTACCGCCTGCGCCGCGACGACGAACGCAACCGCGACGAGCTGACGGAATGGCTCGCGCGCTTCCGCCAGGCGATGCACCTGCTGCCGGAAGGCGTAGCGATCATGGACGACGTCCTGTTCCTCGAATGGTGCAACCCGGCGGCCGAGCGCCACCTGGGCCTCACGCTGGAACACGACAAGGGCCGGCGCGTGACCAACCTGATCCGCCACCCGGAATTCATCGACTACCTGATCCTCGGCCGCTACGAACAGCCGCTCACCCTGTCGATCCGTGGCCGCAAGCTGATCGTGCAGATCATTCCGTTCGAGAACCGCCGGCAAATCCTCGTCACCCACGACGCGACGGACACGGACCGCATCGAGGCGATGCGCCGCGACTTCATCGCCAACGCGTCGCACGAGCTGCGCACGCCGCTGACGGTGATCGTCGGCTTCCTCGAGATCGCGCTCGCCGATCCGGGCCTGGACGAGAAGACGCGCACCGCGCACCTGCTGCTGATGACGGAACAGGCGCAGCGCATGCAGCGGCTGATCGAGGACATGCTGACCCTGTCGCGCCTGGAGTCGGACGAGTATCCCCTGAAGCGCGAGCGCGTGGATGTGCGGGCCCTCGTCGAGCAGGTGGCGAACGATGCGCGCGCGCTCTCGAACGGCCGCCACGAGATCGACTTCGCCGTCGACGGTCCGGACGTGATGGGCAGCGCGGAAGAACTGCGCAGCGCGTTCGGCAACCTGGCCAGCAACGCCGTGCGCTACACGCCGCAAGGCGGCAAGATCGAGCTGCGCTGGCTGCGCGGCCCGAACGACCTGCGCTTCGAAGTGATCGACAACGGCATCGGCATCGACGAGCAGCACATCTCGCGCCTGACGGAACGTTTCTACCGCGTCGACAAGAGCCGCTCGCGCGAGACGCAGGGCACGGGCCTCGGCCTCGCCATCGTCAAGCACGTGCTGCTGCGCCACGGCGGCAAGCTCGCGATCCGGTCGGTGCCGGGCAAGGGCAGCGTGTTTACGGCGTCGCTGCCGAATACGTCGCTGCCGGGGTGAGACGAACGACGACCTTGCCCTTTGCGCGTCCCCCGGCAAGATAATCGAGCGCTTCCTTCGCCTGCTCGAACGGGAACACCCTGTCGACCACCGGACGGATGCGTTGCGACGCCAGCAGTTCGCCGATTGCGCCGAGCTGCTCCCCGTCGGGGCGCACGAACAGGAACGAGTAGGTGGCGTCGCGGCTCGCTGCCAAACGTCTGATCTTCCGGCTCATCAACCCGAACACGAACCGCAGCACGATGTTCAGGCGCCGCGCGCGTGCAAACGCAGCATCCAGTGGGCCGACGAGTGAAACGATCGTACCGCCCGGCTTGAGGATGGCGACGGATTTCTCGAGTGTGTCGCCCCTGAGCGTGCCGAGCACCACGTCGTAGCCGCGCAGCACCTCCTCGAATTCCTGCTTGGTATAGTCGACCACCTCGTCCGCGCCCAGGCCGGCCACCAGTCCGGCGTTGCCCGTGCTGGTCGTCGTTCCCACGCTGGCGCCGAAGTGCTTCGCCAGCTGGATCGCAAACGTGCCGATGCCGCCGGACCCCGCAGGGATGAACACCTTCTGGCCCGCCTGCAGATGGGCGCGCTCCTTCAACGCCTGCCACGCGGTGAGCCCGACCATGGGAATGGAAGCGGCCTGCACGAAGTCCAGGTTGGGCGGCTTTGGTGCCGCCACGCGCTCCGGCACCGCCACGAATTCGGCCAGCGAACCTCTACCGAGATCGAAGACGCTGGCAATGATGGCGTCGCCCGGCTTGAAACGCGTCACTTGGCTGCCGACCTCGATCACGACGCCGGCGACGTCGCTGCCCAGTGTCGCGGGCAACTGGAATGCCAGGACGGCCTTGAACATCCCGGTCGGAATCATGTTGTCGATCGGGTTCAGGCCGGCCGCATGGACCTCGACCAGCAGTTCATCGGGCTGCAGCCCGGGACGGGGTATCTCGGCCAGGCCGATCCCGGGGGACTTGCCGTAGCGCTGGAATGTGAGTGCTTTCATGGTTGTTCGACCCTGATGGTGTGATGAGATTGACTTACGCTGCAAGGAACGCGAGTGCCTGCGACACGAAGTCGTCGTGGTACTGGAAGATGCTCCCGTGCCCGGCATCTTCGTAGATGACGAGCCGCGCATCCGGAAAGCGGCAGGCCATGTCGCGGCTGAGCATCGGGGGCACCATGACGTCGTTGTCGCCGTTGACGATCAGGGCCGGCATACGCAGGCGGGCCAGGTCTTGCGGGGCTTGCCGCCCCCAGGCCTTGATCGCCTCCAGCTGCCGCAGGAACGCGCGGGGAGTCGGTCCTTTGTCGCGGCCGCGCCGGCGTTCCTTCAGCCTGCCCAGGAACGCGCTGGCAGCCTCGCGGCCGGTGGGTGTCCGGCTAAAGAACAAACAGGCTTTGGGGTCGCGCAGCGTCAGCAGGGCCTCCAGCATCAGCGGCCAGGACACCGCTCCGACCCGATCGATGCCCGGGCCACCGGCCGGACCGGTACCGGCGAGGATGAGCTTGCGCACCAGGCCCGGCGTCTTCAATGCCACATCCTGCGCCACGAAACCGCCGAGCGAAAAGCCGAACAGGTCGACCCGGGCGAAACCCAGTGCCCGGACCAGTGCGATGGTGTCGCGGGCCATCTCGTCCACCGTCACCGGCGCCGTACCGCCGGAGCCGCCGATGCCTCGATAGTCGATCGCGATGACATGGTGCTGTCGGGCCAGGCCATCGACGATGCGCGGGTCGAAGTTGTCCAGTACCGCGCCCCAGTGGTTGAGCAAGACAAGCGGTATGCCGCCGCGCAGGCCCAGCTCGCGGTAGGCGAAGGCAATGTCGCCAGCCCTGACCAGGCGGTTTTCCGCCCGGACCCAGGAGGCGGTCGGTTCAAACAATGTTCTTTCGGTCATGTCGTCGGCTTCCGGTTCGCGGCGTGGGTGATAATGATGATGAACGTCATCTAAAAAGTCAAGATTTTGATTACGCCTGACATCAATGTATAGTGCGGTCTTCACGCAGACATGAACCCACGAGGTCAGGACATGAAAGTCACCAAGGCACAGGTGCAGGCCAACCGGGCGCGCGTCGTCGAGACGGCGTCCGCGCTGTTTCGCGAGCGCGGCTACGATGGGGTCGGCGTGGCCGACCTGATGGCCGCCGCCGGACTCACCCACGGCGGCTTCTACAAGCACTTCCGCTCGAAGGCCGACCTGATGGCGGAAGCGGCGGCCTGCGGCATCGCGCAGACGGCGGCACTGAGCGCCGGGGCGGACAGGCCGACGTTCGTGCGGTATTACCTGTCGCGCGCGCACCGGGACGCGCGCGCGACCGGCTGCACCATGGCCGCACTGGGCGGCGATGCCGCGCGCCAGCCCGAAGCGGTCCGCGCCACGTTCGCGGCGGGGATCGAGAGCCTGCTGGCCGCGCTGGGTGCCGGCGGCCCCACGCGCGCCGACACCCTCGACATGCTTGCGCACGTGGTCGGTGCCCTTGTCATGTCGCGCGCCTGCCCGGACGACTCGCCATTGGCCGATGAAATCCTGGCGGTCTGCCGCGACCGCATCCTCGCGGCACCGAGGCTGGCTGCGCGTGCGCCAGGCACGGTAAACGGGTAAGTCCGGCCGGCAAATCGGCGGGATCGGGTTACAATCCCATCTTTGCCCGTTTATTCGCTCGCTCCGGATGATCCTCTCCCGACGTTCCCTTCTCGCCACGCTCGGCGCGGCGGCACTGCTGGCCGGCTGCGGCTCCACGCCCACCCAGCCGGCCGCGCCCGTCGCTGCCACACCGGCTCCCGTTCCATTGCGCCACGTGAAAATCGCACTCGCCCTGGGCGGCGGCGCCGCGCGCGGCTTCGCCCACATCGGCGTGATCAAGGCCCTGGAAGCCCAGGGCATCGTGCCCGACATCGTCGTCGGCACGAGTGCCGGTTCCGTCGTGGGCGCGCTGTATGCGTCCGGCTACAACGGGTTCCAGCTGCAGAAGATCGCGCTCGACATGGACGAGACGACGATCTCCGACTGGGCCATCCCGTTCTTCAGCAAGGCCCCCGGCGTGCTGAAAGGGGAGGCGCTGCAGACCTATGTGAACAAGGCCGTGCACAACCAGCCGATCGAAAAACTCAAGATCCCGTTCGGCGCCGTCGCGACGGATCTCAAGACGGGCCAGCCGATCCTGTTCCGCCGCGGGAATACCGGCATGGCCGTGCGCGCGTCGTCGTCCGTGCCGGGTGTGTTCCAGCCGGTCGTCATCAGCGGACGCAGCTACGTCGACGGCGGTCTCGTCGCGCCCGTGCCGGTGCGCTTCGCGAAGGAGATGGGCGCCGAATTCATCATCGCGGTCAACATCTCCAGCGCGACCGAGGCGCAGGCCACCGCGAGTTCCGTGGACGTGCTGATGCAGACGTTCACCATCATGGGCCAGCGCCTGAACCAGCACGAGCTGAAGGATGCCGACGTCGTCATCACGCCCGCGCTGGGCACGATGGGCAGCGCCGACTTCACCGGCCGCAACCTGGCCGTGCTGGCCGGGGAGCAGGCCGCGGCCGGTGTCATGGCCGACCTCAAGGCCAGGCTGAAGGCCAAACAGGGCACGCCGGCCCCGCTGGCGGCCGCGCGCTGATCGTATTACCTTTTTTGCAACACCACACGAAAGAAGACTCAAGATGCAAACCAAGCCCGTCCTTACCCTCGAAGACATCAAGAAGATCGCCGCCGCTGCCGAAGCCGAAGCGGTCGCGAACGGCTGGAAAGTCGTCATCGCCATCTGCGACGACGGCGGCCACCCGCTGTGGCTGCAGCGCCTGGACGGCGCCGCCCCGGTGTCGGCCCACATCGCCCCGGCCAAGGCCAGGACGGCTGCGCTGGGTCGCCGTGAATCGAAAATCTACGAAGACATGATCAACAACGGCCGCGTGTCGTTCGCCCGCGCGCCGGAACTGGACGGCATGCTGGAAGGCGGCGTGCCCATCGTCGTGGAAGGCCACGTGGTCGGCGCCGTGGGCGTGTCGGGTGTGAAATCGGCGGAAGATGCGCAGATCGCCAAGGCCGGTATCGCCGCGCTGGGCCTGTAATTTACGTAAACGTCAGGTCGGCGGGTGTGGTGCGACGGAGCGTCGCGCCCGCCCGCCGATTTGTTTTTCCGGGCGTCATTTAGAGGAAAAACGTGGGGCAGGCGATTGCCGGCCGATATAAATCACGCTATAATTCAGAGGTTTAGCCATCACTTATCTGCCGTAGCGACTACCCACCCATACCTCTATCTAGCGACCTGTGACACTGGGCGAGATGCATGCCCACACCCCCTGTCCGGGCCGGTCTGACGTGGCGCAGCCTACGGCAACTTTATCGGGAGTTGCCCTTGCCGCCATTTTTTTCTGGCCCAGCCGTTCCAGCCATCCTCGCTCTGGCAGATGGAACCATTTTCAAAGGATATTCGATCGGCGCCGCCGGTCACACCATCGGTGAGGTGGTCTTCAATACCGCCATCACCGGGTACCAGGAAATCCTGACCGACCCCAGCTATTCGCGTCAGATCGTCACGCTGACGTACCCGCATATCGGCAACTACGGCATCAACGCCGAAGACGTCGAAGCCTCGAAAGTCCACGCCGCCGGCCTGATCATCCGCGACCTGCCGCTGTTGGCCTCGAATTTCCGCTCCACCCAATCGCTGGCGGACTACCTGAAGCAGGAAAACGTCGTCGCCATCGCCGGCATCGACACCCGCAAGCTGACCCGCATCCTGCGCGAGAAGGGCGCCCAGAACGGCGCGATCCTGACCGGCACCCAAGGCAACGAGCCGTCGGAAGCGCAGGCGCTGGAACTGGCGCGCTCGTTCCCGGGCCTGAACGGCATGGACCTGGCGAAGGTCGTCTCCGTCAAGGAACCGTACACCTTCGACCAGACCGAATGGAAGCTGGGCGAGGGCTACGGCAAGCAGGAGAACCCGCAGTTCCACGTCGTCGCGTTCGACTACGGCGTCAAGCGCAACATCCTGCGCATGCTGGCCGAGCGCGGCTGCAAGATCACCGTGCTGCCGGCACAGGCGACCGCGGAAGAAGCGCTGGCGCTGAACCCGGACGGCATCTTCCTGGCCAACGGTCCGGGCGACCCGGCCGCGTGCGACTACGCGATCGCCGCGACGAAGAAAGTGATCGACTCGGGCATCCCGACGTTCGGCATCTGCCTCGGCCACCAGATCATGGCGCTGGCCTCGGGCGCGCAGACCGTCAAGATGAAGTTCGGCCACCACGGCGCCAACCACCCGGTGCAGGATCTCGACTCCAAGCAAGTGCTGATCACGTCGCAGAACCACGGTTTCGCGGTCGATGCGGCTACCTTGCCGGCCAACTGCCGCGTGACCCACGTGTCGCTGTTCGACGGCTCGCTGCAGGGCTTCGAGCGCACGGACAAGCCGGCGTTCTGCTTCCAGGGCCACCCGGAAGCGTCGCCCGGTCCGACCGACGTCGCCTACCTGTTCGACCGTTTCATCAGCAAGATGCAAGCCCACGCCAGCAAGTGAGAAGAAATAAATGCCAAAACGTACTGATATTAAAAGCATCCTGATCATCGGCGCGGGCCCGATCGTCATCGGCCAGGCGGTCGAATTCGACTACTCCGGCGCCCAGGCCTGCAAGGCGCTGCGCGAAGAGGGCTACAAGGTCATCCTGGTCAACTCGAACCCGGCGACGATCATGACGGACCCGGAAACGGCCGACGTCACCTACATCGAACCGATCACGTGGAAGGCCGTCGAGCGCATCATCGACAAGGAACGTCCCGACGCGATCCTGCCGACGATGGGCGGCCAGACCGCGCTGAACTGCGCGCTGGACCTGCACCGCCACGGCGTGCTGGACAAGTACAAGGTCGAACTGATCGGCGCGACGCCGGAAGCCATCGACAAGGCCGAGGACCGCTTCAAGTTCAAGGAAGCGATGACCAAGATCGGCCTGGGTTCGGCCCGTTCCGGCATCGCCCACTCGATGGAAGAAGCGCGCGCCGTGCAGCGCGAACTGGGCTTCCCGACCATCATCCGTCCGTCGTTCACGATGGGCGGTTCGGGCGGCGGCATCGCTTATAACGAAGAAGAATTCGAAGCGATCTGCAAGCGCGGCCTGGAAGCATCGCCGACCTCCGAACTGCTGATCGAAGAATCGCTGCTCGGCTGGAAAGAGTACGAGATGGAAGTCGTCCGCGACAAGAAGGACAACTGCATCATCGTCTGCTCGATCGAGAACCTGGACCCGATGGGCGTGCACACGGGCGACTCGATCACCGTCGCGCCGGCACAGACCTTGACGGACAAGGAATACCAGATCATGCGCAACGCGTCGATCAACGTGCTGCGCGAAATCGGCGTGGACACGGGCGGCTCGAACGTGCAGTTCTCGATCAACCCGAAAGACGGCCGCATGATCGTCATCGAGATGAACCCGCGCGTGTCGCGTTCGTCCGCGCTGGCATCGAAGGCGACCGGCTTCCCGATCGCGAAAGTCGCGGCGAAACTGGCCGTCGGCTTCACGCTCGATGAACTGCGCAACGAAATCACCGGCGGCGCGACCCCGGCCTCGTTCGAGCCGTCGATCGACTATGTCGTCACCAAGATCCCGCGCTTCACGTTCGAGAAATTCCCGACCGCGGACAAGCACCTGACGACGCAAATGAAATCCGTCGGCGAAGTGATGGCGATGGGCCGCACGTTCCAGGAATCGTTCCAGAAAGCGCTGCGCGGCCTGGAAGTCGGCGTCGACGGCCTGAACGAAAAGACCCGCGACCGCGAAAAGATCGAGGAAGAACTGGGCGAGCCGGGTCCGGAACGCATCTGGTACGTGGGCGACGCGTTCGCGCAGGGCTTCACGCTGGAAGAGGTGCACAACCTCACCAAGATCGATCCGTGGTTCCTCATCCAGATCAAGGAAATCGTCGACATCGAACTGTGGCTGGATCACCAGAAGCTCGAGAGCGTCGACAAGCCGACGCTGTATAAACTGAAGCAGAAGGGCTTCTCGGACCGTCGTCTGGCATTCCTGATGCAGACGACGCCGGAAGCCGTGCGCGCCAAGCGTCACGAGTTCGGCATCCGTCCGGTCTACAAGCGCGTCGACACCTGCGCCGCCGAATTCGCGACCAACACCGCGTACATGTACTCCACGTACGACGAGGAATGCGAGTCGAATCCGACCGACAAGAAGAAGATCATGGTGCTGGGCGGTGGCCCGAACCGCATCGGCCAGGGCATCGAGTTCGACTACTGCTGCGTGCACGCGGCCCTCGCGATGCGCGAAGACGGCTACGAGACCATCATGGTCAACTGCAACCCGGAGACCGTGTCGACCGACTACGACACGTCCGACCGCCTGTACTTCGAATCGCTGACGCTGGAAGACGTGCTGGAAATCGTCGACCTGGAGAAGCCGGAAGGCGTGATCGTCCAGTACGGCGGCCAGACCCCGCTGAAGCTGGCGCTGGACCTGGAAAAGAACGGCGTCCCGATCATCGGCACGTCGCCGGACATGATCGACGCGGCCGAAGACCGCGAGCGCTTCCAGAAGCTGCTGCAGGACCTGGGCCTGCGCCAGCCGCCGAACCGCACCGCGCGCACGGAAGCCGAAGCGCTGGCGCTGGCGTCCGAGATCGGCTACCCCCTCGTCGTGCGTCCGTCGTACGTGCTGGGCGGCCGCGCGATGGAGATCGTCCACGAGCAGCGCGACCTCGAACGCTACATGCGCGAGGCCGTCAAGGTATCGAACGATTCGCCGGTGCTGCTGGACCGCTTCCTGAACGACGCGATCGAAGTCGACGTCGACTGCATCTCGGACGGCGAGACGACGTTCATCGGCGGCGTGATGGAACACATCGAGCAGGCCGGCGTGCACTCGGGCGACTCCGCGTGCTCGCTGCCGCCGTACTCGCTGTCGCAGGCCACCATCGATGAACTGAAGCGCCAGACCTCGCTGATGGCGAAGGCGCTGAACGTCGTCGGCCTGATGAACGTGCAGTTCGCGATCCAGCAATCGGAAGCCGACGGCCAGACCGTGGACACCGTGTATGTGCTGGAAGTGAACCCGCGCGCATCGCGTACCGTGCCGTTCGTGTCGAAGGCGACGGGCCTGCAGCTGGCGAAGATCGCCGCGCGCTGCATGGTCGGCCAGACGCTGGCACAGCAGGGCATCACGAAAGAGATCGTCCCGCCGTTCTACAGCGTGAAGGAAGCCGTGTTCCCGTTCGTGAAGTTCCCTGGTGTCGATACGATCCTGGGTCCCGAGATGAAATCGACGGGCGAAGTGATGGGCGTGGGCACGACCTTCGGCGAAGCCTTCGTGAAATCGCAGCTGGCCGCCGGCATCACCTTGCCGACGACGGGCCGCGTGTTCCTGTCGGTGAAGGGTTCGGACAAGCCGCGTACCGTGAAAGTGGCGCGCGACCTGGTCGAACTGGGCTTCTCGCTCGTCGCGACGAAGGGCACCGCCGCTGTCATCGCCGCCGCCGGCATCCCGGTCACCCCGGTCAACAAGGTGATCGAAGGCCGTCCGCACATCGTCGACATGATCAAGAACCACGAGATCGCGATGGTGGTGAACACGGTCGAAGAGAAGCGCAGCGCCATCGCCGACTCGCGTACGATCCGTACGTCGGCACTGCAGTCGCGCGTGGTCACCTATACGACCATCGCCGGCGCCGAGGCGGCCGTGCAGGGCATGCGTCATCTGGACGAGTTGCGGGTGTACGATTTACAAGGCCTGCATAAAACCTTAAACTAAGCGGCAATGCAGTAACATAGCAGTACCGTTTAGTAGTACCTAAGACCACAGAGTTCGCGCGGCTCGCGCCGTGCGGCTCTGTGGTTTTCACTTGGTACGTCCGCAAACACAGAGAACAGATAACACCATGAACACTCCATTGACCAAATTCGGCGCCGAGAAGTTGAAGGAAGAGCTGCACCAGCTCAAGACCAAGGAGCGCCGCAACGTGATCGATGCGATCGCCGAAGCGCGTTCGCATGGTGACCTGTCCGAAAACGCCGAATACGACGCCGCCAAGGAACGCCAGGCCTTCGTCGAAGGCCGCATCGCGGAGCTGGAACAGAAGCTGTCCACCGCGCAGGTCATCGACCCGTCCACGCTGGATGCGGAAGGTCGCGTCGTGTTTGCCTCGACCGTCGACCTCGAAGACCTCGACAACGGCCAGAAGGTCACCTACCAGATCGTCGGCATCGATGAAGCTGACCTCAAGGAGAACAAGGTCTCCGTCACCTCGCCGATCGCGCGCGCGTTGATCGGCAAATACGCCGGCGACGTGGTCGAAGTGCAGGCCCCGTCCGGCCCGCGCGAATACGAAATCCTCGAAGTCCGCTACGTGTAAGCACGCCGCGATGCTCGCCAACACGCGCCTGCTGCTGGCTACCCTGTGGGCCGGCAGCGTGTGGGCCGTCAGCTACCTGGCCGCGCCGAGCGCGTTCGCCGTCCTCGACAGCACGCAGGCCGGCAATGTCGTCGGTGTCATGCTGACGCGTTCGGCCTGGCTCGCGATCGCGCTGGCCGTGCTGCTCGGGCTGCTGGTTGCGCGTTCGGTCGATCTGGATGCGCGGCGTCGGCGCTGGTTGTACTGGATCGTGGGTGGGATGCTGGCGTGCAGCCTCGTCGTCTACCTCGGCCTGCAGCCGATGATGGCGGCGATCCGCGAGTCGGCCGGGCCGGCCGGCGTGCGGGCGTCGCCGCAGTGGGGGACGTTCGCGGCGCTGCACGGGGTGTCGCAGGTGTTATACCTGGCCGAGAGCATCCTCGGTGCAATGCTGGTTGTAAAGGCGCGGTAGAAGAACGAAAAAAAACCGGGGCAGCGGCCCCGGTTAATTTTTGGTGAACACGGCTTATTTCAGGGCCGTCTTCTTGGTGCTGGCCTGACGTGGCTTGGCCCGCTTGATGTTGCCGCCTTGCGTGACGCGCTCGTTACCTTTCAGCAGGACCTTGGTCACGGTCGGCTTCTTGGTGCCGCTCGGGCTCGGCTTGACGATGGTGACTTCGCGCAGGCCCTTGCCGGACTTGGTCGAACGTTCCTTGACGTCGTCCTTCTTCGGGCGGTACAGCACGAGCAGCTTGCCGATGTGCTGGACGGGCGCGGCGTCGAGTTCCGCGCAGATGCGTTCGTAGATCGCGATGCGCTCTTCGCGGTCGTCGCCGAACACGCGTACCTTGATGAGGCCGTGCGCGTCGAGGCTGGACGAGATTTCCTTCATGACGGCCTCGGTCAGGCCGTCTGCGCCGATCATGACGACAGGATTGAGTCCGTGGGCTTCCGCACGCAGCGCTGCACGCTCGACCGGTGTAAGTTTGATCATGATGTTATTTTGAGATACCTATTAAAAGCAGTATTTTACGCGAATGGCCAAGAACAAATTCAATAAAAACTGGATTCACGATCACATCAACGATCCATATGTCAAATTGGCACAGAAAGAGGGCTATCGGGCCCGTGCGGCCTACAAGCTGAAGGAAATCGACGAAAGCGAAAAGCTCATCAAGCCGGGTCAGGTGATCGTCGACCTCGGCTGTACTCCCGGCAGCTGGGGGCAGTACACGCGGCGCAAGCTGGCCGGCGGCGAGGAGGGCGGCATCAAGGGCACGATGATCGGCCTGGACATCCTGCCGATGGAGCCGATTGCAGACATGCATTTTATCCAGGGCGATTTCCGCGAGCAGGAGGTGCTCGACGAGCTGGCCGGCGTTCTCGAAGGCCGTATGGCCGATCTCGTGTTGTCCGACATGGCGCCGAATCTCTCCGGTATTCCGTCGGCGGATGCGGCGCGCATGGAGGATTTGATCGATCTCGCTATTGAGTTCTCTCAAATGCACCTCAAACCATCGGGCGCATTGTTGGTGAAATGCTTTAAGGACATGGGTTTTACCCAGATCCTGGAGAAGTTCCGCACCGAATTCAAGGTCGTCAAACAGATCAAACCGAAGGCCAGTCGCGACAAATCCTCGGAAATTTTCCTGCTGGGGCGTGGTCTGAAGAATCCTTCTGCCTGAAATTGCGAAAATCGACGGAAACGCCCTTGATTTCCTGCGGTGCAACCGCACATCAGCGAAGGACAGCCACGTCTGTGTACATGATGGCTGCGCAACGGAAATAAAAACCGGCTATAGTGGAGCATAAGTACTATGGCGGTCGTGCGTGGCACGGGCTGCTTATTGCGGTAAAATCTGCCTTTGAAAAAATGGGAAAAGATGCGTTCGCATCAGAGGAGTCTTCGTGAATAATATGTTTTCCAAATCCGCCATCTGGGTGGTGGTCGCGCTGCTGTTGTTCATGCTGTTCAAGCAGTTCGACAACCACAGCGTCGCGGGCGGCAGCAAGACCATTGCTTATTCCGAGCTGCTCGATGACGTCAAGGCGAAACGCATCAAGGACGTCGTGATCGAAGGTTCGAGCATTACCGCGACCCGCACCGACGACACCAAGGTCCGCACCACCGCGACCATGCTCGACCGCGGCCTGATCGGCGACCTGCGCGACAACAACGTGCGCTTCGACGTCAAGCCGCCCGAGGAGCCGTCGTTCCTCCAGCAAGTCTTCATTTCCTGGTTCCCGATGCTGCTGCTGATCGGGGTCTGGGTGTTCTTCATGCGTCAGATGCAGGGCGGCGGCAAGGGCGGGGCATTCTCGTTCGGCAAGTCGAAGGCGCGCATGATGGATGAAACGAACAACACCGTCACGTTTGCCGACGTCGCCGGCTGCGACGAAGCGAAGGAAGAAGTGGGCGAGATCGTCGACTTCCTGAAGGACCCGACCAAGTTCCAGAAACTGGGCGGCCGCATCCCGCGCGGCGTGCTGATGGTCGGTCCCCCGGGTACCGGTAAAACGCTGCTGGCCCGCGCCATCGCCGGCGAAGCCAAGGTCCCGTTCTTCTCGATCTCCGGTTCCGACTTCGTCGAGATGTTCGTCGGCGTGGGTGCATCCCGCGTGCGCGACATGTTCGAGAACGCGAAAAAACATTCGCCGTGCATCATCTTCATCGACGAGATCGACGCCGTCGGCCGCCACCGCGGCGCCGGCATGGGCGGCGGCAACGACGAGCGCGAACAGACGCTGAACCAGTTGCTGGTCGAGATGGACGGCTTCGAGGCGTCGTCGGGCGTGATCGTGATCGCCGCGACCAACCGCGCCGACGTGCTGGACAAGGCGCTGCTGCGTCCGGGCCGTTTCGACCGCCAGGTGATGGTGGGCCTGCCGGACATCCGCGGCCGCGAGCAGATCCTGAACGTGCACATGCGTAAAGTGCCGATCGGCACCGACGTGAAGGCCGACATCCTGGCCCGCGGCACCCCGGGCTTCTCCGGCGCCGACCTGGCCAACCTGGTCAACGAAGCCGCGCTGTTCGCTGCGCGCCGCAGCAAGCGCCTCGTCGAGATGAGCGACTTCGAAGACGCGAAGGACAAGATCTTCATGGGTCCGGAGCGCAAGTCGATGGTCATGCGCGAGGAAGAGCGCCGCAACACGGCCTACCACGAGTCGGGCCACGCGGTGATCGCCAAGTTGCTGCCGAAGGCCGATCCGGTGCACAAGGTCACGATCATGCCGCGCGGCTATGCCCTCGGCCTGACCTGGCAGCTGCCGGAGCATGACAGCCTGTCCGGTTACAAGGACAAGATGCTGGAAGAGATCTCGATCCTGTTTGGCGGCCGCATCGCCGAGGAGATCTTCGTCGGCCAGATGTCGACCGGCGCATCGAACGACTTCGCCCGCGCGACCAAGCTGGCCCGTTCGATGGTGACCCGCTTCGGCATGTCGGAAAGCATGGGCGTGATGGTGTACGAGGACGATCCGAACGAAGGCTTCTTCGGCGGCTCCGTGAAGACCATCTCCGAAGCGACGCAGCAAAAAGTCGATGCCGAGATCCGCAACATCCTCGACACGCAGTACACGCTGGCACGCCGCCTGCTGGAAGAAAACCGCGACAAGGTCGAAGTGATGACGAAGGCGCTGCTCGAATGGGAAACCATCGATGCCGACCAGATCAACGACATCATGGCCGGCCGCGAGCCGCGCCCGCCGAAGTCGGTGGTACTGACCAAGCGCACGCCTCCGAGCGACAGCGGCGTCGCCCCGAACGCGACGGCACCGGCTTGATCGCTGCGTCATAGCACACACGAAAGGCACCCCGAGCGGGTGCCTTTTATTCTTTGTCCCGTTGGTTTTTCGTCATGCGTCAATATCTGCAATGCGGCCGTTTCGGCTATGACCTCGCCCAGCGCCCACTCGTCATGGGCATCCTCAACGTCACCCCCGATTCCTTTTCCGACGGTGGCCGTTACCAGGCCCTCGAATTTGCCGTGGAGCGGGCCGAACAGATGATCAAGGATGGTGTCGACATCATCGACATCGGTGGCGAATCCACACGTCCCGGCTCGCCCAGTGTCCCCGTCGACGAAGAACTGCGCCGCGTCATGCCCGCGATCTACGCATTGCGCGAACTGGGCTATCCGCTGTCGATCGACACGTGCAAGCCGGATGTGATGCGCGAGGCGATCATCGCCGGCGCCGACATGATCAACGACATCAACGGTTTCCAGGCACCCGGCGCCATCGAGGCCGTGAAGGACAGCGACTGCGGGCTGTGCGTGATGCACATGCAGGGCACCCCGCAAGACATGCAAGCCAGGCCGGATTACGAGGACGTCGTCACCGATGTGATCGCCTTCCTGCGCGAGCGTGTCGATGCGCTGCTGGCGGCGGGTGTGGCACGTGAGCGCATCACGATTGACCCGGGATTTGGTTTTGGGAAGAGTGTCGAGCATAATTACGCTTTGCTCCGAAGCATAAGCCGCATGGAAAGCGAACTGGGCCTGCCTGTACTGGCGGGACTGTCGCGCAAATCGATGATCGGCGCCGTGACGGGGCGCAGCGTGGAGCAGCGCCTCGCCGGCAGCCTGGCCGGCGCACTCGCTGCGGTAGCGCAGGGCGCCCGGATCGTGCGGGTCCATGATGTGGCAGAGACGGTGGATGCGCTGAAGGTATGGCAGGCGGCCACTACGAATAATCAATAGATGAAGAGAATTTAATTAATGGCACGCAAATATTTCGGTACCGATGGCGTACGCGGACTGGTGGGCAAGTCGCCCATCACCCCTGACTTCGTGATGCGGCTGGGCTATGCCGCCGGCAAGGTGCTGGCCAAGGGCCGCGCAGGTACGAGCGGGCGTCCGACGGTCCTGATCGGCAAGGACACGCGCATTTCCGGCTACATGCTGGAAGCGGCGCTGGAAGCCGGTTTCTCGGCAGCCGGCGTCGATGTGATGCTGGCCGGTCCGATGCCGACCCCGGCCATTGCCTACCTGACGCGTGCACTGCGCCTGCAGGCCGGCGTCGTGATTTCGGCTTCGCACAATCCCTTCCAGGACAACGGCATCAAGTTCTTCTCCGAGCACGGCACCAAGCTGCCGGACGCCGTCGAGCTCGAGATCGAAGAGGCCATCGACCAGCCGATGGGCTGCGTGCCGTCGGAAAAGCTGGGCCGCGCCGTGCGCCTGCGCGACGCGCAGGGCCGCTACATCGAATTCTGCAAGAGCACGTTCCCGAACGAGCTCGACCTGCGCGGCCTGAAGATCGTCGTGGACTGCGCCCATGGAGCCGCCTACAACATCGCGCCGCACGTGTTCCATGAACTGGGCGCCGAGGTCGTCGAGCTGGGCACCAAGCCGGACGGCTTCAACATCAACGACGGCGTCGGCGCAACGGCACCGAAGGCGATGGCGGCCGCGGTCGTCGAGCACAAGGCCGACCTCGGCATCGCGCTGGACGGCGACGCCGACCGCCTGATCATGTGCGACGCCAAAGGCCGCCTGTACAACGGCGACGAGCTGCTGTACGTGATGGTGCGTGCGCGCATGGCGACGGGGCCGGTGGCCGGTGCAGTCGGCACGCTGATGACCAACATGGCGCTCGAGGTGGCGTTCAAGGAGATGGGCATCGGCTTCGCGCGCGCCAAGGTCGGCGACCGCTACGTGCTGGAACTGATGCAGGAGCACGGCTGGCTGCTGGGCGGCGAGGGCTCGGGCCACCTGCTGGCGCTGGACAAGCACACGACTGGCGACGGCATCGTGTCGGCACTGCAGGTCTTGACCGCGCTCAAGCGTTCAGGCAAGGGCCTGGCCGATTGCTGCAGCGACCTGACGCTGTATCCGCAGACCCTGATCAATGTGCGCGTGCAGCCGGGTACGGACTGGACGAAGAACGCGGGCGTCGTGGCCGAAAAGGAAAACGTCGAGCGCGAACTGGGCGACAATGGCCGCGTGCTGATCCGCCCGTCCGGTACGGAACCGCTCGTGCGCGTCATGGTCGAGGCAAAGAGCGCGGAACTGGCCGAATCGATGGCCAAACGCATCGCCGCGCGCTTCGAAGTCTGACCGTCCGCGGGGCGGGGGCTTCATTGACGCCTCCCGCCCGGCGGGGTATGATCGTCTCAATCGGAGTGTAGCGCAGCCCGGTAGCGCACCTGCTTTGGGAGCAGGGGGTCCAAGGTTCGAATCCTTGTACTCCGACCACCGTTTGCAAACGGGCTGTCCTCGACGGCCCGTTTTCATTTATGAAGCCCTACTGCCCATAGCTCAGTTGGATAGAGCAACGGCCTTCTAAGCCGTAGGTCGCTGGTTCGAACCCAGCTGGGCAGGCCATCCCCCATCTTTCGTTGACTGCAGGCTAGCGAACGCCGGCGTGCATACCCCCATGCTAGTCTTGACTCGACAATGGCGAGGAGGCGCGAGGGCGATATGGTGCTGGTCCGGGTGATGTTGATGATGGCGATGTTCTTGTCGGGTTGCGTGATCGCAAGCGCGCAAACGAAGCCGCCGGAATCTGCCACGTTGTCGCTCAGGCTCCCGCCTGGGGGCGCACCCGCTGAAGCGAACGGCACCGTGCAATTCATCGGCACCGCGACAGTGCTGATCCGCTACCAGGGCTTCACGATCCTGACGGATCCCAATTTCCTGCACAAGGGCGACCATGTGCACCTCGGCTACGGGATCACGTCCGAGCGCCTCACGAACCCCGCTTTGAATCTGGAGCAACTGCCGCCGATCGATCTCGTCGTGCTGTCGCATCTGCACGAAGATCACTTTGACAAGCTCGTGCAGGAAAAACTCGACAGGAATGTTCCCATCATCACGACCAAATCGGCGGCAAAAAAGCTCAAGGACATGGGCTTCCAGCGCACGTTCGGCCTGTCTACGTGGGACCGGATCGACATCGAAAAAGGCGAGGCCCGGCTGCGTATCACGGCGGCGCCCGGCCGCCACGGCAAGGCGGGCATGCAGGCGCTGCTGCCGTCCGTGATGGGATCGGTCCTCGACTTCGGTCCGAACACGGCGGCGCCGAGCTATCGCATGTACGTCAGCGGCGATACATTGATCTTCGACGACCTGAAGGCGATTCCGCAGCGCTTTCCCGGCGTCGACCTTGCCCTGCTGCACCTGGGCGGTACGCGCATCCTGGGCGTGTTCAAGGTCACGATGGACGGCAAGGATGGCGTGACCCTGATGCAGATCGTCCAGCCGAAAAAGGCGATACCGATCCATTACGACGACTACGACGTGTTCAAGTCCCCGTTGTCGGATTTTGCGCAGGAAGTGAAGGCGGCCGGGCTCGACCAGCTAGTCGTCTACGTGGCGCACGGCGAGACCTATACGTTCGCGCCCAACGCGCACTGAGCTGGTGCGCTATTCCCGCTCTTCGGTGCGCGGGGCGAGGGTCGCGTCCTCGTCGAACGGCCAGCCGCTCGGCGGCGGCACGTGGCGCTGAAACTCGTGCGGCATCACGATCGGCACCTGCAGGCAGACGCTTTGCGTCGGCAGCACTTCCATCCAGGCCCGCACGAGCTCCTTGTAGGCAATGCCGACGGGACGGATCTTGCGGTCGAGGTCGAACAGACCCAGCGCATTGACGTTGCCGTTGTTCTCGCGCAGGGCCGTGTCCCAGTCGACCTGGTCCGTCAGCGAATACCAGGTAAAACCGACGAGCGGCACGCCGTTGTTGCGCACGCGCAGGACGTTCGCCCACTCCTTGCGCAGCCAGTGCACGGCCTCGTCGCCGCGCGGTCCTTCGCACAGATTCGTTTCCGTGTGCATCACGGGCAGCCGGTAGCGGTTGTAGTACTGGTGCGTGATGACGGCATACCCGAAGATCTCGCCCGCCGCGCGCGTGAGCCCGTCCGCCGACACGTAGTGCTCGTTGGTCTGGTAATAATCGTTGCCCATGATGCAGTGGTGCTTCAGATTATTGTTCAGGAAGAAGTGATACTCCTCGCGCGTCATGCCGTTGTCCATCATGTATTCGTACATTTCCGAATCGACGCGGCGGCCGTAGTTCAAGTCCAGCGCGAGGAAGCGGCGCGCGTTGTACAGTTCGGCCGGGCCGATGGCGGATGGGCTTTCAGCGTGAAAGTATTCCGTCGATTCGCTCTGCACGAACAGGGCATCCGGACGCACTTGGAGGATCGCATGCATGGCCAGGATGTTCGCCTTGACGAGATTCTTCGTCGCCGTGACGAAACCGCGATCCGTCGTCATCTGCTCGTTCCACCAGCCGTACAGGGCAGAGAAGAGGGCGCAGATCGACATCTCGTTGATCGGCGTGTACAACTGGAGCCACGGGTACCGTCGTGCGAACGTGCCGGCATAGTCGGCGAACAGCTCAGGGAAGTCCGGGTTCTGGAAGTTGCCGATCCAGTCGGGTACGCCGAAGTGGCACAGGTCGACGATCGAAGCGATGTTCCGCTGGCGCAGGTCGTTGAGGGCCAGGTCCGCGAATTCCCAGTCGTAGCGCTTGGGCCCCAGCCACGTCTTGTGCAGGGGCGGTCCGTAGCGCAGGACTTTCAGTCCGAGTTCCTGCACGAGGTCGAAGTCCGTGCGCCAGTACTTGTAGTGGCCGCACTTTTCCATCTCGTCCATGCGCACGCGACCGTTCTCGATCGTGGGAATGCTGTTTTCGATACCCGTAGCGAAAATAAATCCTGGCGACATGCGAACCTCTGGCTGCTGATCGGTCCAATTCATTGTAGCCGGGATTGCAAACAGCGTTCCGAACCGTGCGCGCCCCCATTTGTGCGCGCCCCCATTTGTGCGCACCCTCTTTACTGTCGCGTGTAAGCTGTGCTATCAATTCAGCAACATTTCATTTGTTCATCTCCTGACGCGACACGACCAGCATGCCCAATGCCACCGCGGCACGACCCGTCATATCCAAAGACGCCTCCGAACGCCGGCTGGCAATGGGCGTGTTCGTTTCCCTGCTGCTGCACGCGCTCGTCCTGTCCTTGCAGTTCGGCATTCCCGGGCTGCGGCCCGGGCCTGGCGGTCCGATCCCGGTCCGGCTGACGGCACCCGCGGTGCCTGCGCCCGTGTCACCGCCGCCGGCACCCACGTCGCCACCAGTCGCAGTCGTACCTGCGCCCACGGCAGTGGCGCCGTTGCCCTCGCCCTTGCCCATCTCGCCCGCGCAGCCAGCCACGCCGCATCAGGGCTTCACGCTCGTCGATCCTGCCGTGCCGATACCGGCGCCCGCGGCACCGGCGCCCACACCCGCACCGCCGCCGCGGCAGGTCGCCAAACGTCGCCGCAAGCCACCCGCTACCCGCCTCGCCGATGGCTTGCATACCCGGGTGATCGCTCAGGAAACCCATCAGGACAATACCTTCGAAGTACCGCTGCCAGCCGTCGAGCCCGATCCCGCGCCGGATCCCATGGCCCGCGCCGAGCTGCCGGCCGAGGCAGCCACACCTGTCGAGGACGATGCAACGGTTCAGGAAAACACACGGGCCGAGCGCACCCGCCTGGTGCAAGAACGGGAACGCGAAAGGGCGCTGCGGCGCGACGCGGAGGAGGCACGCCTGCGTCTCGACACCGAGGACAGGCTGCGGGCCGAGGCCGAGCAGCAGCGGCAGCGTCTCGCCGAGCAATCCGCGCAATACGAGACGGCGCTGGCCGAAGAAGCGCAGGCGAAGGTACGCCAGGAAGCGGAGGAACGGCGCTTGGCCGAGCGGCGTCGCGTCGAGCAGGCCGAGCAGGAGCGTGCGCAGCAGCTGGCCGAGCAGCAGCGTCTCCAACAGGCCGAACAGGAGCGGGCACAGCAGCTGGCCGAGCAACGCCGCGCGGAGGAGGCTGTCCGGCAACAGCTGGCGGAGCAGGAGCGGGCCCGCAGGCTCGCGGAAGAACAGTCGCGCCAGGAGCAGGCGCAGGCCGAACAGGCGGCACGCCGTCAGGCGGAAGAGAACGCCCGACTGGCACAGGAGCAGGCACGCCAGGCCCGCGAGCGCGCCGTTCCCGATTCCCCATTGCCGGGGCCCGCACGCGCAGGCGCGGACGGCAGCAGCGGTGACGGCGGCGGACGCGGCAACGGCATACTCCCGCGCGGGGCACTGGGCGGCGACCTGGCGTCGCGGGCGCGCGAGATGATGCGCGGCATCGACATGTCGACACCCGTGCCGCGGGCCGTGCAGCCCGCCGAGGACGCGGCACGTGCCGTGCGGCGCGCCCTGGCCGAAGCGGCGCGCCGCGACATTCCATTGCGCATGTACATGGACAGCGTGCGCCAGAAGATCGAACGTAACGCCGTCCTGAGCGAGGCCCAACTGGCGGCCGACGTCGTGCGCACCGATCCCATCGTCAGCGTGGCGATCCGCAGCGACGGCAGCGTCGAGGACGTGACCATCCTGCGCTCCAGCGGCCGCGCCGACATCGACGATTTCGTGCGCCGCATCGTGCGCCTCAACGCGCGCTACTCGGCGTTTCCGCCGAATGTCGCGGCAAACTACGACGTGATCGAGCTGAGGCGCGTCTGGCGCTTCGCCGGCGTCCTGCGGCTGATGGAAGAGATGCGCTGACGACATCGCGCCGCCCGCTGGAACCGCATTGTCATTCGAACACTGAAGCATACGACTGTTGTTTGAGCGTTCAGTCCGCTCGTCCATTATCCCCACGGTTCGGCTAACGGTTTCCCGCACACGCCCCGCCTGACGCTTTCACCCTGTAAAGCATCAAATCGTTGCGTCCACGACATGCGGCGATGCACTCCCATGTCGACCTCATTCGATAGCGAACAGTGAATGCCCAACCTCTCAATAAGTCTTTCTTTGAGGGAATTGTTTTTTATTGTTCATTACTCCCAAAAAATTTTTCTGCAAATTCATTGAACTTAGGAAGTTTCCACGCCTCAAAGCTACTCCTTTCACTTGTTGAGGCAGTTAAATGCAAAACGCAGTCAAGCTTGTTCCGAATGTCCGTATCAACCTGTTGTCGTGCTTTGGCGCTGTCGCGCTGCTCGCAGCTGGCGGGAGCGCAGTTGCCGCCACTAACATCTACGTGTCGCCCACGGGCTCGGATTCCAACCCGGGTACCCAGACGGCCCCAGTGAAGACGATCACGCGTGCGGACGCACTGGCAAGCGCTGGATCGACGGTCCACGTTGCCGCTGGAACATATTACGTGTCGGCACCTTCGCTGAGCAGCGCCGGCATTATCACCAGGAAGAGCGGCACCTCTTACGCTCGTATTCGCTTCGTGTCGGATGTCAAGTGGGGCGCCAAGATTGTCGTGTCCGGTACCGGTATCACCTGGGATTCCCGCGGCAGCTACGTCGATATCGACGGCTTCCAGATTACCGGCTCAGGCCGTCACGGCCTGCTGGCTTCCGGTGCGTACCTGACGTTCAAAAACAACTATATCCACGATCTGACAGTCAGCGGTGGTTGCAATGGCAGCGGCGGCGCAGCGATCGACACGTACGGTCCTGTCGGCAATGTCCTCATCGACCGCAACATCGTTCGTAACATCGGTTATCGCTATATTGGCGCGTGCAACACGATCCAGGGCATCTATATCGCCAACGCAAACAATGTCGTCACGAACAATGTTGTCTCGGGCGTTGCCATGGCCGGTATTCAGCAGTGGCATGGCGCCACGGCGTCGACGATCGTCAACAACACGACGTTCCACAACAAGATCGGTATTCTGCTGGGCCAAGGCGATGCGGGCACCACGACCGGCTCGGCCAACAACTACGTCGGCAATAACGTTGTCTACGACAACGTTGCTTACGGCATTATCGAAATGGGCTTGATGGGTGGTAACAACCGTTATGCCAACAACCTGGTCGCGCGCAGCGGCACCAGCTGGCGAGTAAAAGGCTATGTGACCGGTTCGATTTCGTCGGATCCGCTGTTCAGGAATTATCTGGCAAACGGCACCGGCGACTACCGCGTGTACAGCGGCTCGCCTGCAATCGACCGCGGCACGTCGACCAAGGCGCCGACGATCGACTTCGCAGGCGTGGCACGTCCGCGTGGCGCGGCAGTGGATGTCGGCGCATACGAGTACTGATCGGAACTCTCGCGCTGATTTGATCATCTCGCAATAGGCGAGGGAGACGCCCGCATCGATTTTTCGATGCGGGCATTTTTATTTCCGCGCCACATGAGCCGCCAGAGTTAATGCAGACCTGAGCCTGCCGTTTGACGTGCGCCAAAGCCATTCTAGGTAACGGGCTTACGCTGACTCGGATCGCCAGGGGTTGGCAGCATATTCTGACAGGCAAATCATGAAAGCTTCCTCTACGCAGTGTATGGCGACCGCCTTGCTGGCGCTCGCCCTTGGGGGGTGCGCCCCCACCATCCAGTTCCGCTCACAGGACAAAGCGGGGGCCAACGAATCCGCGCCGCCGACGGAAATGATCACGGAACAGTTGATCATTGCCGAGCGGCAGCAGCGTCAGCATCAGGACGTGGCCAACCAGAACCTGGACGAGCTGCTCGTGCCGAACCCGCGCCCCTACGCGATCGGCAACGGCGACGTGCTGTCCATCGTGGTCTGGGACCACCCCGAGCTGGCCGGGACCGCCGTGAACGCGCCCCCTGGCCCGCCCGACCCGAGCGGGACGAACGCGTCGCAGCCGGGTTTCGTGGTCGACCATCTCGGGCGCATCCAGTACCCCCTGGTTGGACTCGTGCCCGTCGAGGGCCTGACCGAGGAAGAGGCCCGCGCGATCCTGACGAAGAAGCTCGCCAAGTATCTTGCCGCTCCGAACGTGACGTTGCGGGTCCAGTCCTTCCGCAGCAAGCGTGTGTACGTCGACGGCGAAGTCAAGGCGCCCGGCCTGCAGGCCATCAACGACATCCCGATGACCCTGGTCGAGGCGCTCAACCGTGCCGGCGGCCTGCTGCCCACCGCCGACCAGAGCAGGGTCGTCCTCGAGCGCGGCCAGCAGCGCTACCGCGTCAACCTGCGTGACCTCGTGCAGAAGGGGATCAATCCCGGCCTGGTCATGCTCAAGCCCGGCGACGTCGTCCGCGTGCAATCACGCGACGAAAGCAAGGTATTCGTTTCCGGCGAGGTCATCACGCCGAAGGCGCTGACGATGCACGATGGGCGGCTGACCCTGAACGAGGCGCTCGGCGAGACCGGAGGCATCAGTCCGCTGAGCGGCGATGCCCGCCAGGTCTACGTGGTGCGCAAGACCCCCGACCGGACTCGGGTCTTCCGGCTCGACGCCCGCGAGGCCAGTTCGCTGGCGATGGCCGAAGCGTTCGAATTGCAGCCGAAAGACATCGTCTACGTGGCAGCGACGCCGCTGGCCAACTGGAACCGGAACCTGAGCCTCCTGATTCCGGGCGCATTGACCTCGGCCGTCAGCGCCACCTCCAGGCCCTGAAGCCCGCGCAAAACGAACGTACGCCACATCACGCACACTGAACCCTGCAGGAGCATGACCATGAGCACCCTTGGCGAGTCGCATTCCCTGACCCCAGTGGTCCATACGCCGCCTAGCATCAGCGTCCCCTTCGACCCGCGGGCGACCACGGGTGGAGCAGACGAAGCGCCTTTCGACCTCAAGGGCCACCTGGACACCCTCTACGACAGCCGCTGGCTGATCGGCGGCATCACGGCCCTCATCACTCTGGCGGCCGTGCTGTACGCGCTGCTTGCGATGCCGGTATTCGAAGCCGACCTGTTGATCCACGTGGAGGAGGAAAGCCCGAATGCCTCGAAGAACATCCTGAGCGAGGCGTCGTCGCTGTTCGAGACCAAGAAGGCAGCCATCGCCGAGATGGAACTGCTGCGCTCGCGCATGGTGGTGTCACGGGCGGTCGACAACCTGCAGCTGTACATCGACACGCAGCCGAGGTATTTCCCGGTTGCCGGATTCTGGTTCGCCAAGCAGAACAGTGGCGCGTTGTCCGAGCCGGGCATGTTCGGCTACGGCGGCTATGTCTGGGGTGGGGAAAAGGCCGAGGTTTCGGTATTTGAGGTGCCGGAGGCCTGGCTTGGCCGCGAATTTGCACTGACGGCACTGGGTAACGGGCGCTTCCGGTTTGCCGGCGGCGGACAGCGCACTGTCTTCGACGGTAACGTCGGCCAGCTCTACCGTGTGCCGACACCGGAGGGTACCATCGAGCTGAAGGTCGATCGCATTCAGGCCAAGGCCGGCGCACGGTTCCGCCTGCGCCGCATCTCCAGGGTGGCCATGATCCAGGCGATCCAGAGCGCCCTCGTGATCTCGGAACAGGGCAAGCAGTCCGGGGTGATCGAGGTCAAGCTCCAGGGCGAGAATGCCCAGCGCACCTATGCGGTCCTGAGGGAGATCGGCCGCGAATACATGCGCCAGAATCTGGCGCGCAAGACCGAGGAAGCGGAAAAATCGCTGGCCTTCCTGAACCAGCAACTGCCGATCCTCAAGCGCCAGCTCGAACAGGCCGAGGACCGCTACAACCAGTTCCGCAATACCCACGGCACCGTCGACCTGCAGGAAGAGGCAAAGGAAATGCTCGCACAGGCGGCAGCGACGCGCACGCGCAGCCTCGACCTGAGCCAGAAAAAGGCCGAACTGCTGGGGCGCTTCACGGAAGACCATCCGATCATTGCTGCCATCAATCGCCAGCGCAAGCAGGCGGAGGCGGAAGTCGATGAAGTCAACGCGCGCATCAAGGCCTTGCCGGCACTGGAGCAGGAAGAGGCACGGCTGACCCGGGAGATCAAGGTCAGCACGGACCTGTACACGGCACTGTCGAACACGGCCGAGCAGCTGCGGCTGATTTCGGTGGGCCGGGTGAGCAACGTGCGCATGGTCGACGAGCCGGTGCCGCCTGAAAAGCCGCTCAAACCGAACCGTCCCCTGATCGTCGCGCTCGCGGTGGTTACCGGTCTGTTACTGGGCACCATGATCGCGTTCACGCGCAACGCAATGAAGGGCGGTATCGACGATCCGCAAAAGATCGAGCGCTTGCTGCATGCCCGTGTGGTCTATGCCACGATCCCGCACAGCAGCAACCAGGACAAGCTGATGCACAAGGCACGTGGCGGTATGGACGCCCTGCCTCTACTCGCCCGTGTCATTCCCAACGACGCTGCCGTGGAGAGCCTGCGCAGCTTCCGCGCTGCCCTGCAGTTCGCGATGCCTCACTTCAGGAACAACATCGTCATGTTCGCCGGGCCGACCCACGGCCTGGGCAGATCCTTCGTGCTGGTGAATTTCGCAGCCGTCATGGCCGCAAGCGGCAAGCGGGTGTTGCTGATCGATGCCGACTTCCGCAGCGGCCACCTGCACCGCTATTTCGGCATCAGCCGCGACCAGGGATTGTCCAAGGCCATCAATGGATCGATGCGGGTCGAAGACGTCGTCCACCACGAGGTCTTCGAGAACCTGGACTTCATCCCGACGGGCCCGTTGCCGCCGAACCGCTCGGATTTTTTGCTGCACGTGAACTTCACCACATTGCTCGAAGCCGCGGGCACCAACTACGACCTTGTACTGATCGACACGCCCCCGATCCTGCAGGCCTCCGACGCCCTCATCATCGGCAACCATGCCGGTGCCATCTTCCTGCTTGCACGTGCGCGCATCACCACCGACGCCGAGATCACGGAATCGATCAAGCGCCTGAACCATGCGGGCCTCTCGCCGCGGGGCGTGCTGTTCAACGACATGGCCTTGCGTATCGGGTCCGGGCGTACGCAATACATTGACGACGCCGCCCAGCTGGGATATTCGACCTGACGCTTCGCTTGCACGGAACTTCAGCAGGCCGGAGCAGAACCCAAACCCGCCAAGCCAACGAGGAAGACAATGATGCGAAGCCTGTTTGCAGCGTTCTCATTGGGGCGATCTCCGGATTCGCGCTTGAACCTGTCTGCGACCATTGGCGCGACTGTCGCCCGCCAGATCATGTCCGGTTCCTTGTATTTTGCGGGGATGTGCATCACCGCGCGGATGCTCGGGCCGGCGGGCAACGGGGTCCTGGCCACGGCGATGTTGCTGCCACAGGCACTGTACGCATTTCTCAACCTCGGCATGGGCGCGAGCCACGTGTACCACCTGAGCTCCGGTTCCGGCAATCCGCGCCAGATGCGCATCGCGAACTGGATCCTCGCGGCCCTGCTATGGATCGCGGTCGCGCTGGTGCTGGTGGCAGGCAGCGAGCAACAAATCGCCCGTTACCTTCCCGGCATACAGAAAGGCCTGGCCCTGTATGCCAGCCTCCTGTTCCCGCTGCTGCTGCTGGCAGGGTGGTCATCGTCGATGATCCGGGGCCAGCGCGACTACCGCACCTACAACAAAACGCTGTTGGTCCACCCCTTCATATTTTTCGCCACGGTTGCCGTATTGGGCGTGACCGGGAACGTCAGCGTGGCGGCCGTGGTGACCTGCCACCTCATTGGCCAACTGTCGCTCTGGCTGATGAGCGAATCGCGGCTTCGGAAAATTGCGCCCGGCGCCGCCGGCGAGTACCGATTGCGTGATGCGATTTCGTTCGGGCTGCGCGCCCATGTCAGCAATGTCATCACGTTTCTTAACTACAGGCTCGCGTTGTATCTCGTTAGCTTCATGTTGGGCGCCACCGCGACCGGATTCTACGCGCTCGCGGTACAGCTGGCGGAGATGCTGTGGCTGTTTTCGGGCGCCGCGTCGTCGATCGTGTACCCGGAGTCGGCCGCCAACAGCAGGTCGCCCGAGGCGCTGGAAGCGATGGTGACGAAAGTTGCGAGACTGGTGGTGCAGGTGACGCTGGCCGGCGCGCTGGTCGCCGCCGCCGTCTCGTGGTTCGTGATCCCCCTCGCATTCGGCAAGGATTTTCGGGGCAGCGTGGCACCGTTCATTATTTTGCTGCCCGGGATCGTCACCTGGAGCTATATGAGCATCATCTCCAATGCTCTTGCCGGGATGGGATTTCAAAGAGTGAACATCCAAGGCGCAATCCTGTGCCTTGCGGTCAATGCCGGCTGCGGCGTCCTCGCCATTCCGGTCCTGGGAACGAGCGGTGCGGCACTCGCGTCGACGGTCGCGTTTTCGATCACAGCCCTTTATACCGTCGTCATGTACAGGAAGATCATGGCAGTGAAACGGGCAGAGGCCAGTGGCATGCGAGCCGATGTCGTGACCTTTGTCGATGGAGACGAGTGAATGAAACAAGAACGCATACTGGTGGTGACCACCTCTTACCCTTACGGCCGGAACGAAGCCTTCATCAAGGCCGAACTGGAATATCTGTCCCAGTGTTTCGCGCAGGTAGAACTTGTGCCGAGCTTCTATCCACAGGACGCCGCGCCGCGCCCGACATCGTTGCCGGTCAATCTCGGTTACGCGAATGCGCGGTGGGGCGTGCGGCGAAGCTTCATCCTGGTCAGTTCATTTTTGGGAGGATTGTGGCGTTACGCATGGCTCGATGATGCGCGGCGTGTCATGCGCGGCGCGCACCGCTGGGAGAACGTGAAGGAATTGGCGCGAGCCTTGTACCGCGCTTGTCTGTTCGAGCGCTTCCTGGTCGAGCAGATCAAGCACGCGAACAAGAAAATCGACATGGTCTATTTCTACTGGATGTTTCCGGAAATCGCAGGCGCGATCCGTTTCCGGGACGTGTACCAGCCCTCGCTCAAGGTGGTGGCGCGAGCCCATCGCGGCGACCTGTATGAGGACAAGCGCAGCGGTGGCTATGCAGGGTTGCGGCATGGCGTGTTGGCAGGCATCGACGCGGTCTTCAGTATTTCGGACCATGGCAGAGCCTACGTGATGCGGGAGCATCCGGTGGCGGCACGAAAATGCTTCACGGCGCGCCTCGGTGTGGATGACCCGGGGTTCGAAAACACGCAGCCGCAGGAGGAAGCGCTCTCGGTCGTCTCGTGTTCCTTCGTCGTCGAGGAGAAGCGCCTCCACCTCGTCGTCGAAGCGATTGCGCACCTGCTGGAGGAAAAACCTTCGCTGAGCGTCCGGTGGACCCACATCGGGGACGGTGGGCTGTTCGAGGAGCTACGGGCTTACGCCCAGTCGAAGCTGGGGGAAGGCGTGCCGAGGTCGTATTTACAGGCTATCTTGCGCAGGAGGATGTCATGAAGCTGTACCGGGAGCAAAAATTTGACGTGTTCGTCAACGTCAGTTCAAGCGAAGGGATTCCGGTCAGTCTCATGGAGGCGAGTTCGGTCGGGATCCCGATGGTGGCGACCGACGTTGGCGGCAACGGCGAAATCGTCAATGAAAGCAATGGGATCCTGATCCCGGCCGATCCGGACGCCGCAACGATTGCCGGCGCGCTGGCGCACTTCCGCGACAGGGTATCGGCTGCGCCGTACCGCACGCGTGCGCGCTCCGATTGGCAAGCAAAATATAGCGCCGCCCATAATTACCCGCAGTTCGGCCAATCCCTGGTCGACATTGCATCCCGTCCCTGACATGAGCGCGCCGAGCCGCCTCGAGTCGCCTCTGGTGTTCCTGGCGTTCTTTTGCACGCTGTTTCTGTTCTTTACGCCATTCGAACAGGGCGGTCCCAATCCTTCGATGATTCCGCGGTACCTGGTGGCGGGCGTGTCATTGATGCTGCTGTTTCCCTTGTTAGCGGTCCGGTCGGTGCGGCTGCGTGCGCCCACTGTGCATGTGTCGCTCGTGCTGTCGCTAATCTTTATGCACGCAACCCTGGTCATCCTCCGACCCCGGCCAGTTCGCCATGCTCATCGCCGCCGACATGTGCGCGGCGATGCTCCTGTACGAGCTCTCGTTCCATTGGCGACGGGAATTCCGGGCGGCAATCGCATGGCTGCTGGTGCTTAACGTTCTGTTCATCGTGTTGCAGGCATTCCTGTTTTTTGCGACGTCGGCCGGGATAGTCGACTTCTACAAGATGCTCTTCGGCGCGGAGAGCCGCTTTTCCGAAGACTACCTGAACATTACGCGGTTTTCCGGTTTCCACGTCGAGCCGGGCACCTATGCGAACTATATGGGTTGCCTGCTGGCGATCATGATGCTGGTGTCCGAATTCAGCGAGCGACTGGTGTTGCTGACTTGCGTGTCGATCATCGGCATTTTCCTGACCAATTCGGGCTCGTCCGTCTATTTCGTCCCGCTGGTGACATTGTTGGGCCTCTACCTGTGGCGAAAAGAGGTCCGGCCACTCCACCTCATCGTTCTCGCCGCGGCGATCGCGACGTATCTGATCGCATCGGGCATCGTGACACATTTGGAGGAGCGGTTCATCAATCAACCGTCCGACGGTAGCTTGACGCATCGGATCGAGGGCCTTGCCGCGTACCGCGCGAAGAGTGTCGAAGAAAAGTTCGTGGGCATCGGCTTCGTTAGCGATCCATGTGTTCGTTGCCACTACCAGGACATCGGCGTCCTGTTCAACCTGACCACACGGGGCGGCGCGGTGGTGACGCTAGCTCTGTTGGGGCTGCTCGTGCGGATGATCCGGGTCAACGGGGTGCTGTTGGCGATCTTGCTGGTACTCGTCCCGTTGAACGAGAAGATGTTTTTCTATGAACCGCCAGTGTGGCTGTTCGTGTTGTTTGCGTTGACCGGGCCGACTCACGCTGCGCGGCGTAAGGCGACCACGCCAGGAACGGTGCACCCCGGCGGGGTCGCACCGCCGAGGGAGCGCTTGCCGTAGCGAGACGTCGCTCGTTGCATGCCGGCGTCCTGTTGTCCGCGGGTGGCGTCGGCACGGCCGACAATGCCTGTCGACCCAAACAGTGGCCCTTATCAGGAGCGCCTTGTCCTCGGCCGGTGGAACTGCCGCCGCTGATGGCTCCTGGACCACACGGCGCAGTTGTCGACATCGGTGCTTACGAGTTTTAACATAGCGCCGTGCCTGCCCACCGGAGACCCCGTCCGGGCCCTAGTCGGCGCGAAAGGTCGGCGAGACGCGCGCGTGGGCAGGGCGCTGCAGCAGCATGCGTTTGAGCAGCCGCCGAATCTGGTACGTGCGCGATTCGAACAGCAGGTACGACAAGTAGGCTCCTGCGAGCAACGCGGCAAGCATCCCCAGATAGATCGCGAAGTGCAGCGGCTCGTGCGGCGACAGCTCGCGCAGCCCCCAACGCTTCAACGCCCAATGCTGCAGCAGGCCAATCAGCGGCACATGAACAACATAGAGGCTGAAGGAAAATTCTGCGAAAAAGGTTCCGATTCTGCCCAGGAGCGGCTGCAGCTTCGACGTTGCAGCGGCCTTGAATTGGAGGCTCGACAAGAGCACCAGGAACACCAGGCTGCATCCCAGGTCGGGCAGTATATTGGCCAGCGTGAACGCATTCATGTCGCCGGTGAGCCGGTAATACGCCCACAGCGCGGCGACCAGGATCAACCAGCCCGCACGCTGCGCGGTGCTGCACTCGATCCTGATCCGCGAAAAAGCCACGCCCAGCAGCCAGACCGCGAAATAGGCGACGATCGCAGCGGGCAACAGGGCTGCCAGCAGGAGCAGCGTGGCGCCGCACGCAACGCGCAGGGCGAGGCCGGGGGCGCGAAACAGAACGACCAACAGCGGGAACAGTATGTAATACCAGGTCTCGTTGGCCAGGCTCCACAGCGGGAAGTTGCCGCCGAAAGTGGGGGTTGCGATGGTCTGCAGGCCGACCAGGTTGGCGCCGAAGACGATGGCGGAGTAATCGTTGGCAGGGTGAAAATCGATGCCCTGTGCATCCACGATACCGGTACCGAGACCGAACAGCAGTGTCAGCACGAAGGTCGGAATCAGCACGGTCCACAAACGCGTTATACGGTCGATCGCATAGCTGGCGATCGCATCGGGCTGCCGGATCTTGTCGAGCAGGCTGCCCCCCACCAGCCAGCCGCTGATGACGAAAAACACCAGCACCGCATGGTGTGCGAAGCCGGTGGCGAACGTGAATCCCTTGAACCAGATCGATGGATCCGTCACGGTACGGAGGCCCGGGTACATGTCGGCACGCAGGTGCGCGGCAGCAACCTCAATAGCTGCCAGCCCGCGCAACAGCGAAATAAATACTGAATGCCAACTGTCATTGCCGCTTTGGCTGTGTACCTGGAATACAACCCTCGGTATTTTTTTAGTTCTCATAATAAATTCCCTTTTTGGAATAGCTATACCTGGCCGTCGGCATGCAATCGGTTCTCCGTCGGACGATATCGAATTGGGAATTGGTCTTATTGACGCCGCACAAAGCACGGGCGAGATTTTCAAGCGGCGTGCAACTTGATTTTAATCAGTCTGGATAATTCTTCGAAATATGATAATTCATCCTATTGGGCGATCGCCGATTGGAATTATCACATTTCGAAACGATGCGAATTCTTTACATCAATCACTATGCGGGTTCTCCACGCTATGGCATGGAGTATCGGCCATATTACCTGGCACGAGAGTGGGTGCGCATGGGACATGATGTGCAGATTGTTGGCTCTTCGCAATCTCACATTCGAAGCAGACAGCCCCAGCTCGCAGGGCAATATCGCCAGGAAGAAACCATCGACGGCATTGAATACACCTGGTTTCAAACGCCCCAATATTCCGGCAACGGTATCGGGCGGGTGCGCAATATGGCTTCCTTCGTCAGCCGTTTATTCCTCGAGAGCAAGCGGATTGCCACATCGTTCAAACCGGATGTGGTGATTGCGTCGAGCACGTACCCAATGGATATCTGGCCCGCGCACCGGATAGCAAAATCGGCCGGCGCCAAACTTGTTTTCGAAATACATGACTTATGGCCGCTGACACCAATGGAACTGGGAGGGATGTCGAGGTGGCATCCTTTCATCATGGTGCTTCAGGCAGCCGAGGACTACGCCTATCGTCATGCGGATACGGTCGTGTCGATGCTTCCAAAGGTGCATGAGTACGTGGAATCCCGCGGAGTACCACGTGACAGGCTACATATCGTCCCGAACGGCGTCGATCCGTGGGAATGGTCGTCAGGACGTGCCGAACTCCAGGCAAACGTCGAGGTGGCACTTTCCGCTATCAGGAATGCAGGAAACTTTGTGGTTGGCTATGCGGGGACTCACGGCGTCTCGAACTCGCTGAACACCTTGCTCGATGCCGCGGCACTCATGCGCGACGAGAAAGTGGTTTTTGTGCTGGTTGGAAGCGGGCCGGAGAAATCAGGCTTGCAGCGCCGGGCGCGGGCGGAGCAGTTGCAAAACGTCCGCTTCATCGATCCGGTGCCCAAGGAGCAGATCCCGGCACTGCTCCAGCGTTTCGACATCGCTTATATCGGCTGGCAACGCCAGTCCCTCTACCGTTTCGGCATCGCGCCAAACAAGCTGATGGATTACATGATGGCTGCCCGCCCAGTATTGCATGCCGTCGAGGCCGGTAACGATCCGGTAGGCGAAGCTGGCTGCGGTTTGACGGTTGCACCGGAAAATCCGGAGGTTGCGGCGCAAGGTATCCGGAAGCTGCTGGCTTTGCCCCCGGGGAGCGTCAAGCCATGGGGCTGTGCGGCAAGCGTTTTGTCATGGATAACCATACTTACCCCTTCCTGAGCGAACGTTTTCTGGCTGCCTGTTGTTAATAGAGCGCAGAAGCATTGCTCATTTGAGAGGTCGATAAAATGTCCAGAATCGACATTTTATTTAAAAGAGCATTTGACATCGTTGCATCGCTTGCGGGGTTGCTGCTGTTTGCGCCGGTAATACTCCTATGCTGGCTTGTCGCGGCGCTCGATACCCACAGCAATGGATTTTTTATACAAAGGCGTATCGGGCGCCATGGCCGTGTCATTCACGTTTGCAAGATCAAGACGATGTATCCGGGTGACGGCAAGCGCAGTCCCATCGCGTCAAGAAATATCAGTTCGATTTCGCGATCCGGCCGCTTTCTTAGAAAATACAAACTCGATGAATTGCCTCAGCTGTTTAATGTATTAATCGGAAGCATGAGTTTTGTCGGGCCCAGGCCGGATGTGCCTGGCTATGCGGACCGTTTGCAAGGAGAGGACCGCATCATTCTTTCATTGCGACCCGGGATTACCGGGCCGGCCTCCATCAAGTACAGGGATGAGGAGTCCATCCTGGCGGCGGTCGACGATCCGGAGGCATATAACGACAGGATCATCTGGCCCGATAAGGTAAGAATCAACCGGGAATACTTCAATAACTATTCCCTGTTGCGCGATTTTCAGTACATTTTTAACACTATTTTCGGATAATGTCATGAGTACTTCATGCGCTACCTGGCCAAGCTTCTCCGTCGAGGAAGCAACCGCGGTCAAGAATGTCATCTTGTCGAATAAAGTCAATTATTGGACGGGCACGGAATGCCGGGAGTTCGAAAAGGAATTTGCGGCATGGGTCGGGACGCGGTACGCCGTCGCACTGTCGAACGGTACGCTGGCGCTGGACGTTGCACTCAAGGCGCTTCGCATATCGCCGGGCGATGAGGTGATCGTGACGCCAAGGACGTTCCTCGCTTCCGCGAGTTGCATCGTCAATGCGGGCGCGATTCCCGTGTTCGCCGATGTGGACCGGGACAGCCAGAATATTACGGCCGAGACCATTCGGGCAGTCCTGACACCGCGTACCAGGGCGATCATCTGTGTCCACCTGGCAGGCTGGCCATGCGACATGGACCCGATTATGGAGCTTGCCCAAGAACACGACATATTCGTAATCGAGGACTGTGCCCAGGCCCACGGGGCGCGCTACAAGGGGCAGATGGTGGGAAGCATCGGTCACATCGGCGCCTGGTCATTTTGCCAGGACAAGATCATGACCACGGGCGGCGAGGGCGGCATGGTGACCACGAATTCCCGTCAGTGGTGGAGCACCATGTGGTCATACAAGGACCATGGCAAGTCGTGGGACGCCATGTACGAACGTCAGCATCCTCCCGGGTACCGGTGGGTGCACGAGTCCTTTGGTACCAACTGGCGGATGCTGGAAACCCAGGCCGTTATCGGGCGTATCCAGCTCCAGCGCATGGCGATGTGGACGTCTCAGCGCCAGTCGAATGCCTCGAGGATTGCCGCAACATGCCGGGAATGTGCGGCATTGCGGGTTCCAGTGGTGCCGGCCGACGTGCAACATGCCTTCTACAAGTTCTATGTGTTCGTGGAGCCCGAGAAGCTGGCAGGCGGCTGGACGCGCGACCGGATCATCGAGGAAATCTCTGCAAGGGGCGTCCCATGCGTCCAGGGCACCTGTTCGGAACTCTATATGGAGAAGGCGTTCGACAACACAGGTTTCCGCCCAACGAACCGGTTGCCGGTCGCGAAGGAATTAGGCGAAACAAGCCTGATGTTCCTCGTACACCCGTCCCTGAGCAATCAGGATATCCAGAAGACCTGCCTGGTCATCAGGGAAGTCATGGCCATGGCGGAGGGCGCCGAACTGCCGGCGGGCCCGTGATGTCGTGGATGCATGTCATCGATATCGGCCATACGGCGATGATGGTGCCGATGGCGGGTGCGATCGCCGTCTGGCTCATGTCCGGTCGCGCATGGAAGCTGGGTTCGTGCTGGTGCCTGATCTTTGCCGCTGGGCTGGGGCTGGTTGCACTGTCCAAGATTTCCTTCCTCGGGTGGGGGCTGTCTGTTCCTGCGCTCGGTTTCAAGGCGCTGAGCGGTCATGCGTGGCGGACAGCGGCAGTATTGCCTGTTCTGTTTTTCGTCCTTCTGCAGGGCGCTCCCGACACATGGCGCAAGCGCGGATTCGCGTTCGGTGTGGTGCTTAGTATCGGCCTCGGCGTACTGCTCATCGTGTTCAGGTTTCACACGACATCGGAGGTTCTTGCGAGCCTGCTCCTTGGCGTCGCTGCGGGCCGTGTCTTTGTACACCTGTCGGCCACACTGCCGGCACCTGTCGCCAATCCGCAGGCAGTAGCGATCAGCTTGCTCACTTTCTTTATCATCTGCAGTTTGAAGCCGTCTGCGATCAATCACCGGCTGGTCGACGTCGCGCTGTATTTCTCCGGGCGCGACCATCCTTATCGATGGACCTGCGATGTGGACGTGTGCGCCGCTCGGCAGCACGCGCCATTGAACGGTGCGTCGAAAGCGGATCTGCGCCGCTCCGGTTAATGTCCGGCTGCCCCGGAGCTGTATGCGCCGAGCTCTACCCGCGTGTCGTGGGCAGACGCGGAAGCCACGTCTGGCGATACGGGGGACTCGACGCTTTTACGGATAGCCGGTGAGGTTTTTTGTAAACGATAATCACCAGTACCATCTGCCTGGTAATTCACGAACTCGGGATCGGCTGAGATCGTGCCGCTGATGTGGCCAGCCGCGTGCACATTGGTGCCGCTCAAGTACACCAGGTTATCAATGTAGCGGTTGTTGGCGCCGACCTTGCCGCCTTCGATAATCCCGTAGGTGATGTTGTCGTAGACGATATTGTTGGCAACGTAGTTGTTTTCTGACCCGTTCGGCAAGGTTCCAGCGTCTCCGCCGCCGATGAGTATGCCGATTTTGCAGCGGAAAACCGTGTTGTGCATGATGGTTGAATCGGTGGCGCCATGCCACTGTTGAATGCCTGCCAGTGCAACGCCAGAAACAATGTTGTCGACGACCGTATTCTTCGGGTTGGCGATGTAAATTCCCTGCACCGTGTTGCACTTTCCGATCATCGAGTAGCCGATATTCCTGACGACGTTTCCTTTGATGAGCACCTTTCCGGCGCCGCCGTTGGTATCGATCGCGGCGCCGCCGTTACCCGTGCAGCCGCCGCTGACCGTCAGGTCGTGAATGAAGTTGTTCGCGATCGTGAGATTCGTCCCGTCCGCCAAAATGCCGTGCCGCCCGGTGCCGCTGATGTCGAACCCCTCGATATCGACATAGTTCCCCTTGGAGTGCCAGGCGATGCCGGTTCCCGACACGATGATTTTTGCGCCCCATCTGACGTCCGATACGAATTTGAGCCGAGCGGACGGTGTACCGCTACGCAGCGTGTCGATGCCCGCGCTGTCGGGACCTGGGGCGGAAACCTTGTATTCGCCGGGGGCCACATGGATGGTGTAGCCGGGCGCGGCGGCGGCATCTGCTCGCCCGATCGTCAAGAAGGGCTCGTCTTTCGTCCCGGGGTTCGAGTCGGCGCCATGGGGTGACACGTACAGCTGCCTGGTGTCGGCACAGGAGGCGAGCAGGACGGCCAAGCCCAGGAGTGAAACGCCGCGCGCGGCCACTGGAAGCCACAGGTCGCCGCGGGCTCGGGCTCTGTGAACGTCTGGCACACGGCAGGGTTTATCGAATGGTGTGGTCTCCGTCATGCGTACCTCCGTGATGTCGGTCGACGCCGCTCTGGCGTCGCCCTGCCAGGCAGAGTGCCGGCGGTTCAGGCAAGCTCGTTCGATAGACGTTGCACGATCCGGACTGCGGCGTCCCCCGAGCCATAAGGGGCAATGTCGTCGCCGATACTTCCAAGGCCGGCACGCAGCGACTGCAGCACCGAGGTGGCATCGACCGGTGGCGCCAGCCGGTTCCACCCGGCGTCCACCAACTCTGTCCATTCGGTTTCGTTCCGTAAGGTTACACAGGGAACTCGATAGAAAAAGGCTTCTTTCTGTACACCACCGGAATCGGTAGCAATGATCGCAGCGTGCTTCTCCAACTGCACCATCGCCAGATAACCCAGTGGATCCAGCAGGACCACTGCGTCCTGCAATGCCTGCAATTTGCCCTGTTCCGCGAGGGTGGTGCGTGTCCGGGGATGCAGGGGCATCACTATTTGGATATCCCTGGCGAAATGCGTAAGGGCGTCGACAATCGTCGTAACTCTGACGGGATCGTCGGTATTCTCTGCGCGGTGAATGGTGGCCAGACAATACTCGCCAGCCCGGACGCCGTGCTTGTCCCGCAGTCGGGCCAGTACGCCCCCGTCTGGCGTGACCCGTGCGCCATGCCGAAGCGCGACATCGAGCATGACGTCGCCAACCTGATGAATCCGACCGGGGCTGGCCCCTTCGTCCAGCAAATGCACGCCGGCCACATGGTTGGGTGTGAAAAGCCAGCGCGAGACCCGGTCTGTGAGAATGCGGTTGACCTCTTCCGGGGATCTCATGTTAAAAGAACGCAAACCTGCTTCGACGTGCGCGATCGGGATGTGCAACTTGATCGCCGCCAAGGATGCTGCAAGCGTGGAATTGGTATCGCCATATACCAGGACGGCATCGGGCTTTTCGTGGAACAATATTTTTTCAATGTCGATCAACATGCGTCCAGTCATGTCCCCATGCGTGCCGCCGTGAATCCCGCATTGATAAGCGGGCGGCATCATCCCCAGCTCTGAAAAAAAGACATCCGACATGTTGGTGTCGAAGTGCTGGCCCGTGTGCACGACGATTTCACGAAGTTGGTCGGACTCGGCGAGGACGGCGGAGACGGCACTCGCCTTGATGAATTGGGGGCGGGCGCCGATCACTGTGACGATTTTCTTTGGATTCATGAGCTTTTTTTGCTTGCCGGTTGAGTGGGGGCGAGGCTTACCAGGTCACAGCTTCATAAAAGCGGAAAAGATTGTCCTTGGTGTTTTCCTTCCAATTCGTTTCAAACTGCCGCGGGTGGGTCACGAGACAAAAGCTGCGGTGTGCGGCGACCACATTCAGGGGAGAGGTCGGCCAGTAATATTGTGGAGGCGGCCGATCCACGATATACATGTCGATGTGGTCGAGCAGGAAGCGGTCGTAGGCCTCGCACTCGATGCCGCATTCTTCGCGCAACTGGTCGTCGGCGAGAATCTCCGTATTGTTCACCTTCAGGCGGCGGTTCGCGAAGTCCCCATGGCCGGCGACGGTGCGAAGCTTTTTTCCGAGCTGCTGCTCGAACCACTGGAAGTTGTTGCGAAAGACATTCCTGATTTCGGGAAGACGATCCCGCACGAGGGCAGGATCCTTGATCTTGTTCTTCTTGGCGAAAGATGCCACTTCTTCGTAGTGGTAGCTGGCCTCGCTGCCGTAGTCTTCAATTTCACGCATCAGGCCAAAATCAAGCGTCGACAATCGGAAGTAATAGCTCGCCTTGATGCCATACCTTCTCTCCATCTCGAATAATTTCCTGGTCGTGCGCAGGTCCGTATCGATGTCATGCCTGTGCACGATGACTGTCGAGGCCGCCGAGTGGCCGGTCCGTGTACGGTCGAGGAAATCCCGGAGCGAGGTCTGGATATAGCCGGCGTCCCTGGCGGCACAAATCAGTTTTTCGTGCGTACGCAGGCGCGACGGCATCCCATAATCGCTGTAGATGCGCCTTAGTAAGGTAGTCATTGGAGTGAATATTTCGCGCGATAGGGTTCGAAACCGAGCATCGTCTTGAAGGTCCTGAGCCCGGGACTGGCACCGAAGAACGTGTCATACATGAGGTAGCCGTAGGCGTGGGTCTCGATCATCCTGCAGATAATCTCCGTCACCATCAGGTGCATGGCGCCGTCATTGTTGCGCAGGCCGAGCAGGCGATCGAAGGCGACAAAATTGCCGAACAACCCGACGTCACTGTAGGCCGTCAGTTTTCCAGCGGGATTTAACACCCCAAAATACTTGTAATTTTTTTCCACGATAAACTGAGCCTGTTTTTGCCGATATGCCTCGGGCATCGGCCGGCCCTGGCGCTGATCGAGCGAAGTGTTGATCTCATGGATGTCCTCCACGAAATCGTTCTTGTCGATCTCTACGACCGTGTAGCCGCGCGACCTGGCCTTCCTGGCGTGGTAGGCCGCCGAGTTTCGACCCTTCACGTTCTCCATATACGTTTCGGGGTTGGCAAAGCGCTTCAGGTCGACCAGCGCCGCGCCTAACGATTTGTTCTGGAAGATTTTGTACTTCGGGTGAGGCTTGGTGAAATGGGCGTGCATGCGCCGCACCGCATCCGGATTCAGGTCCAATCGAAATTCGAGGCGTGCGACGGGGAGTTTGCTGATGTCGAGCGCCAGATTAAACAGCTGCGAAAGCTTGCCTGTCATGGGATATCGCTCCGTAGAAGTCGGTCAGCCTGTTTGCCTGGACGGTCCAGTTGTACTTCTCCAGCACGGCCCGGCGGCCGTTTTCGCCCATTGCCTGCGCGGCCTGTGGATGGGTCACAACGTAATCGATCGCGGCTGCGATCGCTTTAGGATCGAGCGGGTCGACGCAGATCCCGCACTGATTGCCTTCGATGATGTCGCGCCAGAGCGGGAAATTCGAGGCGATCACGGGAATACCGGACGACATGTACTCGAACATCTTGGTCGGGTGGGAATCCAGGTGGTTCGGGAGCGGATGAAAGGTCACGATGCCCGCCAGGGAACGCTTCATCACTTCACGCACACCCCGGCGGTCGAGGAAACCATGCGCATTCACGCGCCGCCATCCAGGGCTGGCCTTCACTTCCGCCTCGACCGACGGTTCGGAAAACGTCCCGACCAGGTTCACCCGTGCCGCCGAGTCCAGGAATTGACCCGCCTGGACCAGTTCGCGGATGCCGCGGATACCGCCGATACCGCCGACATAGCAGACCTCGGCCTGCTTGTTTTCCCATGGTCCGCCGCCATCGAGTTCTCCCACCATGGGGAAATTGTTGACGTCGACAGTGAGGGGATGAATCTTGAGGAAATTGTCTCTGATGAACGGGGTTGCGGTGATGATCCCGTCGAAGCGCGAGCAGGCATGCCGCTCCACAGCCGAATAGGCGGAGGACAGCATCATGCGCGACAAAGGGCCCAGGTATGGCTTGCCCAGGAGCTGGCGCGCAACATCCTCATGCGAGTCGAAGATGACCTTCTTGCCGCGCCGCTTGAGCCGCAATCCGACGAGGAGCAGCTCGGGATCATGCAGTTGATAGATATCTGCATCGAGAGCGATCGCCTTGTCGCCGACGCGGTGCGTGGTCGTCAGGACGCGCTTGACGCGGCCACGCAGGCACCCAACATCGGTGATCGATACCCCATCGCGTTGTTCGTCACCCAGGCCGTCGGCAACGACCAGGGTCACGTCATACCCGTGCGCGGCCAGGGTCCGACACTGCTTGATGAAGATGCGCGTGTCGTTGCGAGGGTGGGCTGATGTGAGATGCACGATCTTGCACATTGTGGGGCATCCTTCTGCGTGAACGGCCTACTCCGGCAATGCCACGGGGTCCGAGCTGCTGCGTCGGGTGACGTCCGCGGCGGTCAGCAATACAGTGGCAACCTGTTGCGCATTCGCCGTCGACAGATAGGGGCCCATCGGCAGGCTCATCACTTTTCCTGCCATCTCGACGGAAACCGGACAGGCATCCGTTGAGCCCGGCGATGCATACGCAGGCTGGCGGTGGATGGGGACCGGGTAATGGATGGCGGTCGGAATCCCGGCCCGGAGCAGCGCCGCCTGCAGCACATCGCGCTGTTCCAGTACCACGGTGTACTGGGCGTAGACGCTGGTGCGGTCATCCCGCCGGCCGACAGGACGGACTTCCGTGTCCCCGTCGAGCAACAGCGAATCGTAGACGGCGGCGGCGCGCTGGCGTTGCTGCAATTCCCAGTCGAACAGCTCCAGCTTGGCCAGCACGATTGCGCACTGCAGGGTGTCCATGCGGCCGCCAACGCCGATGCGGGTGTGCACGTAGCGCTTCGACTGCCCGTGCACGCGGATTTCGCGCATGGCCTTGGCCAGCTCGTCGTCACTGGTGAACAGGGCACCCCCATCGCCATAGCAGCCGAGCGGCTTGCTGGGAAAGAAGCTGGTGCAGCCGATCGCGGACAGGTTGCAGCTTTGTCTGCCGCGGTAGGTGGCGCCGAAGCTCTGGGCGGCGTCCTCGATGACGGTGAGACCGTGGCGCAGGGCGATCGCATTGATCTCGTCCATGTCCGCCGGCTGTCCGTACAGGGACACGGGGATGATCGCCCGGGTGCGCGCCGTGATCTTCTCTTCGATCAGCCCCGGCGCGATATTGCAGGTGACCGGATCGATGTCGACGAATACCGGGGTCGCCCCGAGCAGCACGATGGCCTCGGCGGTGGCAATGAAGGTGAAGGGGGTGGTGATCACTTCGTCGCCGCGGCCCACGCCCAGCGCCATCAGCGCAATCAGCAACGCCTCCGTCCCGGAGGCCACGGTGATGCAGTGGCTGGCGCCTGTGTACCGGGCCAGGCGCTCCTCGAGTTCGGCCACTTCGGGGCCCATGATGTACTGGCCATGGTCGAGGACAGCCTGGATGCGGCCATTGATCAGGTCGCGCGATGCTTGATATTGGGACTTGAGGTCGATGAATTCCATGGTGATCGGTCCGTTCGCGATTCAGTGTGGTTCAGGGACAGGAGTGGGTGGAAACGATGCTGCAGACGCCGTCGACCAGCAGGTACGATTCGCCGGTATGGGGACAGACCGCCTCGCCGTTGCCGGCCAGCGGCAGCGGCAGGCGTTCGCCGAAACGGCTGATCCAGCCGACCTGGCGCGCCGGCACGCCGGCCATCAGGGCGAAGTCGGGCACGTCGCGCTTGACCACGGCGCCGGCGCCGATGAAGGCATAGGAACCGATCGTCACGCCGCAGACGATGGTGGCGTTGGCGCCGATGCTGGCGCCGCGCCGGACCAGGGTGCGCCGGTATTGATCCTTGCGGACGATGCCGGCGCGCGGGTTATAGACGTTCGTGAAGACCATGCTGGGGCCGCAGAACACTTCGTCTTCGAGCGTCACCGCGTCGTAGACGGAGACGTTGTTCTGGATCTTGACGCGGTCCCCGATGACGACGTCGTTGCCCACAAAAACGTTCTGGCCGAGCGAGCAGCCGGCGCCGATGCGGGCACCGCCGCAGACATGCGCGAAGTGCCAGACCCGCGTGCCGGGACCGAGCACGGCGCCGTCGTCGACGATCGCGCTCGGGTGGACGGCCTTGCTGTCGAAGGGAGCGTTCATGGTCAGTACTCCAGCGGCAGGGCCACGCGCTTGCCGTCGCGCGCTGATTTGTAGGCGGCGATCAGCACTTCGAGCGATTTCAGGCCCTCGCGTCCGTCGGTCTCGGGCTCCGCCTCGCCGCGCAGTACCTTGATCACGTTGTCGTAGTACAGCGGGTGGCCAAAGCCGTAGACCGAGGTGGTTTCATAGCTGGCGTCGCGCACCTTGTCGTCGTCCGGATCGGACGTGGCGAATTCCCATTGCTGAATCTCGTTCACGGCCACGCCGCCGATGCGCACCGTGCCGTGCTCGCCCAGGACCGTGATCGAGCCTTCGAGGTTGCGCGGGTAAGTCAGCATGGTGACGTTCATCGAACCCAGCGCGCCGTTGCGCCAGCGCAGGCTGAGTACCCCGGTGTCCTCGACCTCGATGTCGCGCGCCAGGGTAGCGGTATAGGCCTGCAGGCTCTCGACCGGGCCGACGATCCAGTCGATCAGGTCGACGTAGTGGCTGGCCTGGTTCATGAAGGCGCCGCCGTCGAACTCCCAGGTGCCGCGCCACTTCGCGCTGTGGTAGTACTCGGGCGGGCGGGTCCAGAACACGTTCAGGTTGACCATATAGATGCGGCCGAAGCGCTTCTTGTCGACCGCCTGCTTGAGCAGCTGCAGGGTGGCGTTGCGGCGGTTCTGCTTGACCACGAACATGCGTACCCCGGCAGCGTCGGCCGCGGCCACCATGCGCTTGCCGTCCTCCCAGCGGGTCGCCATCGGCTTTTCAGTCATCACGTGCCGGCCGCTGTTGGCGATCTGGATCGATTGCTCGGGATGCAGGCCGGAAGGCGTGGTGACGACGACGATGTCGGCGTCCACGCGGCGCAGCATCTCCTGGAGACTGGTATAGCCTTCGGCGCCGGTCATCCCGACCGCGCGGTCGAGCGCACGCGGGTCGACGTCGCAGACGCCAACCAGCTCGGCGCGGTCGTGGTGCTTGCGCAGGGCCTCGAAGTGGTTGTTGGCGATGCGGCCGCAACCGACCAGCGCGAAGCGGATCTTGCGGTCCGGGATGGGAGCAGGATAGTGGCGCATCATGGCGGTCCTCAGGCTTTTACGACGTTCGGCAGGGCGGCGAGGTAGACGCCGCGTGTGTCGACGATGAGACTGGCGTACTGTCGTACAAGGTCGTAGTCGAAGGCGGAGTGTGCCGTGGCCAGCAGTACGACGTCGTAGGAAGCGATGCGCTGCGGGGTGAGTTCGACGCTTTTCAGGTCGAAGTGGTGTTCGCGCATGCGTGGAAAGACGGGTACATGTGGATCGGCATAGTCGACGACCGCCCCTTTGTCGCGCAGGATTTCCATCAGTTCGACGGACGGTGATTCCCGCATGTCCTCGACGTCTTTTTTGTAGGCGATGCCCAGGACAAGCACGCGGCTGCCCATGACCGCTTTGCCGCGCTGGTTCAGGGCATCGGCGAGTTTGCTGACGACCCAGTGGGGCATGTCGCTGTTGATTTCCCCGGCGAGTTCGATGAAGCGCGTGTGCAGCCCGTATTCGCGTGCTTTCCACGTCAGATAAAACGGGTCGATCGGGATGCAGTGCCCGCCGAGACCGGGCCCGGGGTAATAAGGGGTGAAGCCGAAGGGTTTCGTTGCGGCCGCGCGGATGACCTCGTGGATGTCGATCTTCATGCGGTCCGCGATGATCTTCATCTCGTTGACGAGACCGATGTTGACGGCCCGGTGGATGTTTTCCAGCAGCTTGGTCAGCTCCGCCGCGCGGGTTGAACTGACGGGTACGACACGGTCGATTGCCGCGCTGTACAGTGCGATCCCCGCTTCGAGACAGGCCGGCGTGACGCCGCCGCACACCTTGGGTATCGTACGGGTGTGGAAGTCGGGATTGCCCGGGTCCTCGCGTTCCGGCGAGAACACGAGAAACATGTCGCGTCCAATGACGAAGCTGCGCGATTCGAGGCGCGGCTTGAGTTCCTCGTCGGTGGTACCCGGGTACGTGGTACTTTCCAAAGACAGTACCTGCCCAGGGCGCAGGAAGGGCAGGAGAGCGTCCGTCGTGTCCAGGACGAAGGACAGGTCGGGTTCGCGATACGGGTTGAGCGGCGTCGGCACGCAGATGATCAATGCGTCCGGTTCGCCTGCGCGCGTGAAATCGGTGGTCGCTTCGAAGCCGTGGCTGCGCGCATGTGCGATGTCGGCAGCGGGGATGTGGTTGATGTAGCTTTCACCCCGGTTGAGACGCTCGACCTTGCCGCCGTCGATGTCGATCCCGAGTACGCGGAAGCCGGCTTCGGCATAGCGTAGCGTCAGCGGCAGGCCGACATAGCCCAGGCCGATGATGCCGATGAGGGCAGTGCGCTCACTCAGACGGGTAGTGAGCTGTTCGAGATAAGCCGGTTTGCTTTCGTCACGCATGTGTGTCCTCGCCAAACGGGTTGGGTAAAAGGGGCGTTCAGGTCTTCGCGCCTATATCCGGAACGGCACGAATTTCTTGATCAGGGCCAGACGTTCCTGCGGCGCAGCGATCGGGGCCTGTGTCGCAACAGCCGGGGATGAAGCCGGGGCCGGAGCCGGCGCCGCAGATGGAGCCGACACGGGCCCTTCGGCATGCCGGCCGGGGTTGTATTCGGTGACGATGGCCTTGACCATGCCTTCGATCAGGCCGCGTTCGTGCGTGTCGCAGGCCATCATCAGGCAGTTGATGAAGGTGTCCAGCACGCTCGGCCGCAAGGCGTTTTCTTTCATGCGCATGATGCGCGGGTGTTCGCTCGGGAAGACGACGCCGTCGGTCAGCAATTCCTCGTGCAGCTTTTCGCCAGGGAAGAGGCCGACAAAGCGGATTTCGACGTCCCCGCCCGGATTCTGCTGCGTTTTCTCGGTCAGGCCGGACAACGCGATCAGCGTCCGTGCGAGGTCCACGATACGTACGGGCTCGCCCATGTCGAGCACGAACACGTCGCCCCCCTTTGCCATCGCCCCTGCCTGGATCACCAACTGGGCCGCTTCGGGAATCAGCATGAAGTAGCGCGACACCTCGGGGTGCGTGATGGTGACCGGGCCGCCGCGTGCGATCTGGCGTTGGAACAGGGGAATCACCGAACCCGACGACCCCAGCACGTTCCCGAAGCGGACCATGCAGAATGTCGTGTCCGTGCCGGGTCTCGCGGCCGCTGCCTGGAAGATGAGTTCTGCGATGCGCTTGCTGGCGCCCATGATGTTGGTCGGACGCACCGCCTTGTCGCTTGAAATCAGCACGCAGGTTTCGACGCCATGCCTTGCCGCAGCCGTGGCGACCACCTGGGCGCCCATCACGTTGTTGCGCAGGCCTTCGACGATATTCGTTTCGACAAGGGGAACGTGCTTGTAGGCGGCGGCGTGGTAAATGGTGTCGACGCGATTGTCGCGGAGGATGCGTTCGACCAGGTCCGCATTGCAGACGGAGCCCAGGTGTGCTTCGACGGGGACGTCCGGAAAGCGATTGGCGATCTCCTGGCGGACCGTGTATAGCGCAAACTCGGAGTGGTCGAGCAGATGCAACCGGCTGGGCCTCAGCGTGGCGATCTGCCGACAAAGCTCGCTCCCGATGGAGCCGCCGGCCCCCGTCACCATGACGTTTTTTGCGCGTACGCAGAGAGCGAACAGGTCGAGGCGAGGCGGTACCGGCGCGCGGCCGAGAAGGTCTTCGAATTTCAGGTCGCGGATGCTCTCGCGCGGCGTGACCTTGTCGTCGGCAAGGTCGACGAGACGGCTCAGGATCTTGGTGCTGATCCCGGCCTGGGCCAGCCGCTGCATGATGTCACGCAGGCGTCCGGGGGCCGCGGCCGGGATGGCGATCACGATGGAGCGGATGCCCATGGCCTTGACCGTTTCCACCAGGCGATCGGTGTGGAAAACGCGGAGGCCGCCAATGGTGCGTTCACTGAGTGCGCGCTTGTCGTCGAAAAAGCAGACCGGACGATATTCGTCGCTGTTGCGCATCGTCTGCGCCAGTTGGGCGCCCGATTCTCCGGCGCCGTAGATGGCGACCACTTCCGACGTGCCGCGCTGGTTCCCGTTCAGAGTGCGCAGAAGATTGCGCACGCCGACGCGGGATGCAATGACATACGAAAAAGCGATAAACCAGTAAATTGCCAAAGCACTGCGTGGAAAATTCGCTTCATTCACCGAAAATGTGATGGTATATGCGCAAAGAACGGCAATTGCCAGGGCAAGGCCGGTTGCGCTCAATAATCGCTGGTCGATAAAACGGATTACGGCGCGATAAAGATCCGAAATGAAAAAAGCCGCAATGGTGACGATCGCTACGAGGACATAAGAACCGGGCCCGTAATGGGACGCGAGTTTCAAATCGCCGCCGCGCAGGAGCATCGCGGCCAGAAAACAAAATGGCAATGCGATCAGATCGGCCGTGACCATCAGCGCGATTTTCGTCGTGCGATGCAGGGACACCATCCGGGTGCAAAAGCGGTGGACGAATACGTGGTTGAGCTTGGCCATAATTCTGGAGCATCGCGTGAGTTAATGAATGCAAACTTCCAACGTGCGAAACAGGCACTGGTATCCCGGGGGAAGGAGTTTTTGTTGTTATATTTATTGGCGGATAAATTGTTGTTGGATATTTTGCTGAGCGAGTTTCGTTATTATCTCGGCGCCTATTAATAAAGGTTTGACCATGCTCAACCGGCTATAGGGAATTCTTTTCGGAATCCCAAAAAGATAATATTTGGAAATTAACCGTAGGAATATATTTCCATGATTAATTTTTAATTGAAATGGGAACGATTGGAAAAGCGATGTGGCGCCGCGCATACGACGCGGCGCAGCAGTGGAGCGGAGGCGATGAAAGGAAGGCGGCGCCCGTCGATCCCATCGGGTGCGATGGGATCGACGGGGCGCGAGTCTCAGGCGCCGGCCGGATGGCCCGGTCGGGGCTGCGGTGCCATCGGCGGCACCACGATGTCGTCGTTCAGGCGCAGGAACTTGAAGCCGGCGAGCACCTGGCCGTTCTTGCCTGCCTGGCGGTTGCGTTCCTCGCGTGCGGCGGCGCGGGCGATATAGGACTCGAAGGTTTCCTCGCGCACCTGCGGCTCGGAGGAGTGGAGGAAGTGGCGCTCGCCGTCGGGCCCGAGCACGACGAGGCCCACGTGCGAGGCCCAGTACTGGCCGTCGCGCGTCGAGATCACGTTGACGAGATCGCCTTCGCGCAGCTGGCTCGCGATGGCCGCCACGCGCTCTTTCGGCACGTACGCCTGGCGGCTCGTCTCGACGGGGATGCTGGCGTCAGTGTGATGGCGCGTCTTGAGGAAGCGGGCACGGTCGATCGTCATCGTGTACGCGGGGCCGTCGGCGCCCGCCAGGTCGGCGCTGATGTCCGTGACGAGCCAGCGGTTCGCCACGTTCCAGTCCATCTCCGTGTAGTGGTTGCGCGTGGCCACGCCGACGATGCCGTCGCGGTAGCGGATGCGCTGCAGCATCCAGAAGAATTCTTCCCATGACTGCGACAGGGCCATCGCATACGTGTGCTCCGCGAACACGACGCAGTCGCTGTGGTCCAGGCTGAACATCGGCAGGTCGTCATGCACCTGGTACGGGAATTCGCCCAGCAGGTTCAGGCGGTACGGCTGGCCGAGGTTCTTGCGGCCGATGGCGGCGATGCGCTTGCGCAGGTCGGGTTCGGCCTCGTGCGCCCACGCGATGTAGCGGCCTGCTTCGACGGGATGCATGCGGTACAGCGGCTTGCCCAGGATCGTATCGAGCGGCTCCGTGGCGGCGGCTTGCGCGGTCGTGCTGGCCTCGGCGGCGACCGGCGCGGCGACCGGCGCGGCGGGCGGCGTCGCGCAGCCGGCAACGAGCGTGGAAAACAGGAGCGCGGGCAGCGCGCGGACAGGACGCATGGCGAGGATCTCGATGAATAAAACGCTACGCTAACCCGGCCGGCGGGTGCCGTCAAAAAGAAATTTGCGGGCCACGCATTCCTTTAAGTTATACATTCTGCAACAGTAATCATTATCCAACCGCTGTGTCATCAGTCAATACTGAGCGGAGACCGGGAAACACCGGTCCCGACGATGACAACAGAGGAGAGAGAAATGTTGAAGCAGAAGCCGCTCGCGGCCGCTGTCGCATTGGCATGGCTGGGCGTGGCAGGCACGCCCGCGCTGGCCCAGAACGATGCAGGCAGCACGCAGATGCAGACGGTCGAAGTGACGGGCATCCGTGCATCGATGGCGAAGTCGCTGGCCGTCAAGCGCGACGCTACCGCCAACGTCGAAGTGATCACGGCCGAGGACGTGGGCAAGATGCCGGACAAGAACCTGGCCGATTCGCTGCAGCGCCTGCCCGGCGTCGCGGTTCGCACCGACTACGACGAAGCGGAGAAGGTGGCGATGCGCGGCACCAATCCCGACATGTCGCTGATCGTGTTCAACGGCCACGCGGTGAGCAGCGGCGACTGGTACATCGCCGACCAGGCATCGAGCAGCCGCTCCACGAGCCTGTCCTTGATGCCGTCGTCGGTGCTGAACCAGGCCATCGTCTATAAAACGTCGCAGGCGAACATCGTCGATGGCGGCCTCGCGGGCACCATCAACGTCACGACGCGCAAACCCCTGGCGCAGAAGGAGCGCCTGTCGGGCGTGGCCAGCGTCGGCGCCAGCTACGCGACCCTGCCGGGCAAGACGGCGCCGGACCTGAACGCCTCCGTCAACTGGAAGAACGAGGCGGGCACGTTCGGCTTCATCCTGCAAGGCTTCGCGGAGAAGCGCTACATCCGCCGCGACTCCGCGTCGCGCCTCGCGTACGGCACGAGCAGCGGGTGGGACGTCATCAACACGACCACCATGAAGGGCATCACGGATGCGTCGCTGGCCGGCAGCGGCTACAAGGCCGCGGACCTGAACGGCGTGCGCCTGCCGGGTTCGATGAGCACGGAATTCGTCGAGGGCGTGCGCGACCGCAAGGGCGGCATGTTCTCGCTGGAGTTCAAGCCGAACCAGGACGTCGACGTCACCGTGACGGGCTTCACGTCCACGCTGAAGGCGCCGAACTATGGCCGCCTGAAGGCCGGCGCCATGTACAGCATGCTGCTCGGTAAAGCGTCGCTGGCCGACGGTGCCACCGGCGCGACCGCGCCGAACACGGTGGGCGCCCAGGGCCAGCAGGTGTTCGCATCGATCCGCAATCCTGTCATCGTCACCGAGACGACGATGTACGGCGACCAGCTGCGCGTGCTGAAAAGCGCCGACATCATGTTCGCCGACGGGACGCCGCCCCAGTACATCGGCAACTCGGAAGGCTTTTATCGCCAGGGCGCGCGCGCCACCAGCTCCTTCCTCGACCTGGACGGCAAGTGGCGCGTGAACCCCGACCTGACCCTGAAGACGCTGCTGTCGACGACGCGCGGCGTCGGCAAGACGGACTACGACCAGGGCCTGACGTACGCCAGCTTCGGCACGGGCGTGTCGTATGCGCTGGGCGGCGTCGACAACGCGCCATATGTGAAGTACTACGGCACCGGCGTCAAACCGGACCAGCTCGTGGTGCGCACGATCTCGGGCCTGAAAACGACGGACCGCGAGACGAGCGGCCAGGTCGACGGCGAATGGCGCGTCGACAAGGGCTGGATCCAGTCGGTCGAAGGCGGCGTGCGCTACGCCGACCACCACCGCGACAGCGCGCGCCGCTACCCGGCCTATCACAACCGCGACATCACGATCGGTGCGCCGACCGGCACGATCCCGTGGCCGTCCGACTTCGGCGCGGGTCTCGACGGCCCGGCCGGCTGGGACAACACGGGCTACACGTTCGACCCGGCCGTGCTGATGGCGTACTTCCAGGGCGCGACGAAGGCGACGAGCGACCAGTACGAGCGCCGGGTCGGGACCGAGCTGCACATGCGCGAACGCCAGGGCGCGGCCTATGTGATGGCCAACCTGGAAGGCGAGCGCTGGTCCGGCAACGTCGGCTTGCGCTTCGTGCAGACCCGCATCAACGCCGACATCCCGACGCCGATCCCGGCCGGCGTGTGCCTGCGCGCCGCGCCCGGCCAGCCGGCGATTCCGTGCGCGGCCTATCCGGATGCGATCACGACGTCGGGCGACCTGCAGCCGGTCTACGACAACGAACCCTTCAAGAACAACACGGGCAACACCTACTACTTCATCAAGACGGACCGCCGCTTCAACAACTGGCTGCCCAGCATGAACGTGCGCTACGAGCTGACGAAGGACCAGATCCTGCGCTTCGGCGCGAGCCGCACGGTGGGCCGCCAGAACTACAACCTGCTCGGCGCCGGCTTCGGCTCGCCGACCTGCGATGCGCAGGGCTGCCGCGTGACGGGACCGAACCCCGGCATCAAGCCGCTCACGTCGGACAACCTGGATGCGTCGTGGGCCTGGTACTTCGCGCGCCGGTCGATGGTCGGCGTGGACCTATTCTACTCGCGCATCCAGGGCTATGCGAAGACCGGCACCACCGGCGGCGCGACGATCGACCTGTGGGATTCGGCGGCGCAGGCGATGAAGACGTACACGGTCCAGACGTCGGAGCAGCAGGGCGCCCATATCGCGGGCCTCGAGCTGTCGTACGAGCAGCCGTTCGGCACGACGGGCTTCGGCTTCACCAGCAACATCAGCCGCGCCCACACGAAGGTCGACGACGGCCGGCCGATGGTCGGCGCGTCGGAATGGGCGGCGAACCTGGGCGGCTATTTCGAGAACGACAAGGTGTCGCTGCGCCTCGTCGCGAACTACCGCAGCGAGTACGTGAACAGCTCCACGGCGCCGGCGCCGACGGCCAACAGCCAGGGGCTGTACAGCGTCAACGGCGTCCTGATGCCGACTGCGCCCACGATGGCCGCGCCGGTGACGACGCTCGCCTTCAACGCCAGTGTCAACCTCGCGTCGAACCTGCTGCTCACGTTCGACGCGACGAACCTGACCAACGTGAAGCGCGCGTACTACCGTTACAGCGAGGAAGAACAGCAGAAGCTGGACGTCAGCGGCCGCCAGTTCTACGTGAATCTGAAATATCGATTCTGACGTCATCGTCGGCAAGCTTAAGGGGGCTGCGGCCCCCTTTTTTATTGCATTTTTCGACGTCACGTAGGCCTGTTTGAAGGTGGTCTGTAGGACTGGAACTCATGGGGACGTACAGTGTGCGGCAACTAACGGTTGCGACCCCGGCGGACTCGTTACGATAGAGGCGTCGAGTGAGGCACCAGCGATCTTCCGCAGGCGGCCAACCACCTCGACAGGTCAGCCGGTCGCCTCGAGGATCGGCACCAATTTCGAAGCCGGCGCCAGGCGCGCCGGCTTCAACGGAGCGGAGGTTGCCATGACCACGACGACGACGAATCACCCCCCCAAGCATCTCGTGCGCGAGTACCTCGAGCGGCGTTCGAAAGACACGAAACCGCCGCCGACGCCGGAAGAAATCCGGCGCCAGCTGGGGTGGGGCATGCTGATGCCGTCGGACGACCGGATCGGCGCCTCCCGTTCCTGAACCAGTTTCACCGTCACCGAACAGGAGAAGCATCATGACCGCCAAGATCGGCAGCAAACACGTCGCCCAGCACCGGGGCAAGAAAGAGCGCGAGGAAATCCACAAGATGAACGTCGCGCGCGAAGCCCTCAAGATTGCCGCTGCCCGCGCCAAGTACCGCAACCAGCAGAAGGGGCAGCGTCCACAAGCCGCCGCCTGATCCATCCGCTTTCCGAGGGCCCGCCATGGCGACATGGCGGGCCCTTTGCTATTCGCCGTTCACGTCGCCATTCACCGGCACCGCGCCGCCATTGGCCGAAAAGCGCTTCCACTCGGACGGCGGTCTCCGTTATCGTGTCGACATTCGATCACAACGGAGGAAACATGAATAGCGAAGCTTCCTACCACCTGCGGCGCCAGGTGTTGTGGGGCCTGGTCCTGGTGGGGCTGGGCGTGGCCTTCCTGCTGGACCAGATGGATGTGTTCGACATCCGCTCGCTGTGGCATTATGCGCCGCTGCTGCTGGTCGTCGTGGGCATCAACCAGACCATCGGCTACCCGAGCGCCCGCGAATTCTCCAATGGCCTGTGGACCGTGTTCATCGGCCTGTGGCTGTTCGCCGTGCTGGAAGGCCTGTGGGGCCTCACGTTCGGCAACAGCTGGCCCCTGTTCATCATCATCAGCGGCATCACGATGGCGATCCGGCCGATCGCCGAGCGCCGCTTCGGCCAGAAGGGAGGCGACGGCCATGGAAAATAATACGAACCGCGCGTCGAGCCAGGTCGTGCTGGGCCTGCTCGTCGTGGGCATGGGCGTCCTGTTCCTGCTCGATAACCTCGACATCCTGAACTTCCGCCACGCGATCGGTTTCTGGCCGCTTGCCTTCATCGTGGCCGGCTGTGCCGCGCTGTTCGGCAACGGTGCGCGCAGCGGCAACTACATGGGCGGCGTGCTGATCGCGGTGGGTGTGCTGATGATCGTCGGCCGCATGGGGTATTTTTACATCAGCTGGGGCACGCTGTGGCCGCTCGTGATGATCGCACTCGGCGGACTCGTGCTGTACCGGTCGCTGGGCCCGGGGCGGGTGGCGCGCGAAGACGTCGCCGCGGGCACGAGCCCCGACAACGTCGTCGACATCGTCGCCGTACTGGGCGGCTTCGAGCGCCGCGTCAGCGCGCAGGACTTCCGCGGCGGCGAGATCACGGCCGTGATGGGCGGCTGCGCACTCGACCTGCGCGATGCGTCCATCGTCAAGGAAGCCGTGATCAACGTCTTCACGGTCTGGGGCGGCATCAACATCAAGGTGCCGCCCGACTGGACCGTCGTCCTGAACGGCACGCCCGTAATGGGCGGCTTCGCAGAGAAGACGTCCCGGCCGCCCGACGCCAGCAAGCGCCTCGTCATCTCCGGCTACGCCATCATGGGCGGCGTGGAAGTGCGTAACTAAGGGCGCGGCCAGTGCACGGCATCTTCGCGAGCTGGCGCGCGACGGCGCTCTATCTGCTGGCCTGGCTGATGCTGGGCCTGCTGCTGGCGGCCATGCTGGCCGTCAGCGGCGCGGGCTGGGGCGCGAGCGTGCTGTTCGCCGTACCGCTGGCGCTCTGGTACGCGTACGCGGCGGGCTTTTCCGCTTACTACGTGTGCCGCGCGTACCCGCTGGGACGGCGCCGTCCGCTCGCCATCGCCGCCGGCGTCGGCATGACGGCGGCCTGTGTCTCCGGGCTGTGGTGCGGCATGGGCGCGGTCTGGAACAGTCTCCTGGCCGCGCTCGCGCCGGACGCTTACGTGCCCGTCGCGAGCGGCCCCGTGCTGGCATCGATGTTCGGCCTGGGCCTGATCCTGTACGGCCTGGCGGCGGCCGTGAACTACCTGTTGATCGAGACCGAACGCGTGCGCCAGCTCGAGACGCAGCGCCTGGAGATGAAGCTGATGGCCCAGGACGCCGAACTGCGGATGCTGCGCGCCCAGGTCGATCCGCACTTCCTGTTCAACAGCCTGAACTCGATCAGCGCGCTGACGTCGCTCGATCCGGCGGCTGCGCGCGCCATGACCGTGCAGCTGGCCGAGTTCTTCCGCCACACGCTGGGCCTGCGGGCCGACCGCAAGGTGACGCTCGACCAGGAACTGCAACTCGTACGGCATTTCATCGCCATCGAGCAGGTGCGCTACGGCGACCGGCTGCGCTTCGAGGCCGCCATTGATCCCGCCGCCGGTGCGTGCCTGCTGGCGCCGATGCTGCTGCAGCCGCTCGTGGAAAACGCGATCAAGCACGGCATCGGCCAGATGATCGAGACGGGCCTCGTACGCATCGAGGCGACGCGCGCCGGATCGATCCTGCGCATCCGCGTGGAGAACGACGTCGATCCCGACAGCGTCGACGGCGCAGGCAGCGCACGCGGCACGGGCCTGGGCCTCGTCAACGTGCGCCAGCGCCTGGCGGCGGACCATGGGCATGAGGCGAGCGCGCACTGGGCCCGGCGCGACGGCCGCTTCATCGTGGAGCTGGCGCTGCCGGCGGTGACGGCCGACGAACCCCAACCTGAACCCGAAAGGACCTGACGCATGCGCGTGATCATCGTGGACGACGAACCCCTGGCGCGCGCCGTGCTGCGCGAACATCTCGGGGCCCATGCCGACGTGGAGATCGTCGGCGAATGCGCCAACGGCTTCGAGGCCGTGAAGGCGATCGCGGAGCTGGCGCCCGATCTCGTGTTCCTTGACATCCAGATGCCCAAGCTGGACGGCTTCGAAGTCGTCGAACTGGCCGGCGCGAAGACGCACTACGTGTTCGTCACGGCTTACGACCAGTTCGCGCTGCGCGCCTTCGACGTCCATGCGCTGGACTATCTCTTGAAACCGTTCACGCGCGAGCGTCTCGCGCAGGCGCTGGCGCACGCGCGCGAACGCCTCGCCGCGCCCGCGGCCGCGACCCAGGGGGAGGCGGCGATGCGCGCGCTCGTGAGCGAGGCGCAGGCGCGCCACCAGCCGCTCGAACGCATCCTGATCCGCGACGGCGCACGCGTGCAGGTGATCCCCGTCGCGCGCGTCGACTACATCGAGGCCCAGGACGACTACGTGGCCATCTGCTCGGAAGGCCGGCAGTGGCTGAAGAACCAGCGCATGGCCGAACTGGAAAGCCAGCTGGATCCGCAGGCCTTCCTGCGCGTGCACCGGTCGTACATCGTCAACCTGGGCACCATCGCGCGCATCGAGCCGACCGGGAAGGATGGCCACTGCGCCGTGCTGAAGTCCGGTGCGCGCATTCCGATCAGCCGCAGCGGCTACCAGAAGGTGCGCGACCTGATGCGCTAAGCCGCTTTCTCGACGTGCCACCACGCAGGCAGCAGGGCCTGCACTTCGGGCCGCGCGAAACGGTCGTCGATCAGCCACACGACGCCGCGGTCCTGCTCCGTGCGGATCACGCGGCCGGCCGCCTGCACGACCTTCTGCATGCCGGGATAGAGATAGGTGTAGTCGTAGCCGGCGCCGAACATCGCCTGCATGCGCTGGCGCAGCTGTTCGTTGACGGGGTTCAGCTGCGGCAGGCCGAGGGTCGCGACGAACGCGCCGATGAGACGCTCGCCCGGCAGGTCGACGCCTTCGCCGAAGGAGCCCCCGAGCACTGCGAAGCCGATGCCGCGGCCGCCCGCGACGAAGCGCGCGAGGAAATCCGCCCGTTCCGGCTCGCTCATGCGGCGCGCCTGTCTCCAGACAGGAATGCCCGGATGGTCGCGCTCGAAGCGGTCCGCCACCTGCTGCAGATAGTCGAAGCTGGAAAAGAACGCGAGGTAGTTGCCGGGCTTCTCGTGGTACTGGTCCGCCATCAGGGTCGCGATCGGCGCGAGCGAGCTGCCGCGCGCCTGGTAGCGGGTGGAGATGCCGTGCGCGACGTGCACGTCCAGCTGGCTCGCGGTGAACGGCGAATCGACGTCGATCCACGCTGTGTCCGCCGGCATGCCGAGCAGGTCGGCGAAATAATGCCAGGGACTCAGGGTTGCGGAAAACAGCGTCGTCGAATGGGCGTATGCGAAGCGCGGACCGAGGAACGGGGCGGGGACGACGTTGCGGATGCAGAGCGTCGTGTTGCGTTCGTCCTCGCGCGTGACGTCGAACAGCGAGTGCTCGCCGAACGATTCCGCGAGGCGACCGAACTGCAGCGCGCCGAAATAAAAATCCTGCAGCTCGGGATCCAACGGGACCGGAAACGCAGCCATGTGCTCCGTGATGGCGCTGGCCGCGCCCTGCAGCGCGTTCAGGAATTTGTCGGGCAGGCCGTCCAGCACCTGGTAGGGCAGGGGCGCGGACTTGCTCACGTCCGTCCACGCGCGTTTCACTTTGTCGAGTGCCTTGTGCAGCGCAGGCGGGGCGATGGCCCGTGCCGCGCGCAGGTCCGCGCGTTGCAGCGTCGCCGTGTACATCGACCGTGCCCGGGACACCAGGTTGTGCGCCTCGTCAGCCAGCACGCTGACCTTCCAGCCGCGCTCCAGCGCCAGCGCGTACAGCATCGCGCCGCCGTCGAACCAGTAGTTGTAGTCGCCCACGACGACGTCGCTCCAGCGTACCATCTCGCTGCCCAGGTAGTACGGACAGACGTCGTGCGCGAGGCCGATTTCGCGCAACGTGGCGCGGTCGAGCATGTCCGCATTCGCCGCCGCTTCGCGCGCGGCCGGCAGGCGGTCGTAGAAGCCCTGGGCGAGCGGGCAGGAATCGCCATGGCAGGCTTTGTCCGGGTGCTCGCAGGCCTTGTCGCGCGCGCTCAGTTCGAGCACGCGCAATGGCAGCGTGCCGCCGGATTTGAGTGTTGCCGCCGCGTCCAGCGCGAGCTGGCGTCCCGGCGTCTTGGCGGCCAGGAAGAACACCTTGTCGAGACCCTGTCCCGGGGCCGCCTTCAGCACCGGGAACAGGGTGCCGACGGTCTTGCCGATGCCGGTCGGGGCCTGGGCGAGCAGGCAGCGCTTGCCCGAATTCGCGCGGAAGATGGCTTCCGCGAGCTGGCGCTGGCCGGGACGGAAATTGGCATGCGGAAAGCGCAGCGCCGTCAACGCGGCGTCTCGCGCGCCGCGGTGCGCGAGTTCCCGCTCGGCCCAGGCGACGAAGCGGCGGCACTGGTCTTCGAACAGCGCGGCGAGATCGGCGCGGGTGCGGGTTTCGCGCAGCACGGTCTCCTGCTGGGTGCCGATGTCGAAGTAGACGAGCGCCAGGTTGACGTCGTCCATGCCGAGTTCCTCGCACATCAGGTGCCCGTAGACACGCAACTGGGCCCAGGCCAGACGCAGGTGGTTGTCCGGAATGCGCGCGAACTGGCCGCGGTACGTCTTGACCTCTTCGATCAGGTTGCGGTCGGGGTCGTAGCCATCGGCCCGTCCACGCACGTGCAGCGGGCCCCAATCGCCCGCGAGCGTCACTTCGCTGCGGTAGTTGTCGTCGCGGCGGGATGCCACGACGGCATGACCCGCGATACCTTCCTGCGCCGTGGGCGACGGCGTGAAGCGCAGGTCGAGGTCGCCCTGCTTGGCCGTGAACTCGCACAGGGCACGCACGGATACGACGTAGCGCGCGCTGTTTTCCGCGTCACTCATGCCGCCGCTTGTTCCCATTGCAGATAGCACACCGTGATCGGCATGCCGTGCTCGGCGCAGTAATCGATCCAGCGCAGCTGGTTGTCCTGCAGGCGGTCGCCCGGACCCTTCACCTCGATCATGTTGTAACGCTGCTCGCCGGGCCAGAACTGGATCAGGTCGGGGAAGCCCGTGCGGTTTTCCTTCACGTCCTGCAGGATGCGGCGGAACCACAGTTTCAGGTGCGCGGCCGGGATGCAGTCCAGCGCCAGTTCGATGATGTCGCGGTCGAGCCAGTCCCAGGCGACGAACGGCGATTGCAGGCCCGCCTTCTCTTCGTACGTCGCGAGCATGGCGGCACGGTGGCGGCCGTCGTCCAGCAGTGCGAGGCAGGCGTTGAAATCGTCCTTGCGGCGCCGGTAGAAGTCGGCCGCGAACAGGTCGGCCGGGCCGCGGTGGAACGGGTGGAAGAAGGCGCCTGGAATGGCCGCGAAGATGGCGCGCCAGCACAACAGCCCGAACAGCGTGTTGGCCAGCGTGTTTTCGACGTAGAAGACCGGTGCGTCGTCGCGCGCCAGATGCGCCAGCACGACGCCTTCGACGCGCCATTCTCCACCCGGCAGCGGCAGGTTCAGGTCGAGCCGCGCGACCGGCGTCGCCCGGCGCGGCGGGCCCTTCGGGTGGCCCAGCTTGCGTGCCAGGCGCGGGCCGAGGCGCAGCAGGTGCTGGCGTTCCGCCTCGCTTTCCGGGGCTTGCTGCGCCGTCTCGAACAGGGCATAGGCTGCGTCGAACTTCTCGTGCTTTTCCAGTACGCGGATCGCCCGTCCGCGCGCGCCCGGATAGCGGCAATCCACATACACGGCATACGCATTGTCCCAGTCCCGCTCTTTTTCGAGCAGTTGGCCAAGCTGGAACAGGAGGCGTTCGCGCCGGCTGTCGAGCCAGTCGTTGCCGAACGCATGGCGGGGCAGGTCGGCCAGCACGTCCAGTGCCGCCTCGCCCGCGTAATAGCGCTCCTTGCACGCGTGAAGGTCGAGATAGTGGTCGATGTCCTGGCGGGCCCGGAAGCCGCGCGACGCCGGCGAGAATTCGACGCGCTCGTAGCGGAACAGGCCCAGGTCGGACAGGACGAACTCGGTCCAGTCCTGCGAGAGGTTGCCGAAGAAGATGAGGCGCAGGCGGTCGCACAGCGGTTGTACGAGCAGGCGCAATGCGAGGTCGTCGCAGTTGCCGTGCCAATGCGAGAACGGACGCTGAGCTTCGTGCGCAGGATCCGCGCGCAGCGCTTCGAGCTGGTCGGCCTTGCGCGCGCTCTTCTGCGCGCCCGTCAGGCCGAACGCCTCGGCCAGTTCCGGCTTCGACAGCAGGTCGAACAACTCGTCGAGCGTCAGGACGGGATCGGACTCGATCCAGCCGCTGGGCAGCAGCGCCTCTGTCGCTGCGCGCGGGCAGCCGATCTCTGCGTAGTTGAGCTTGCTGGCGCGGAACAGGGTGCCCTTGCGCATGACCATCCGCACGAACAGGGCGCGGGCCGGTTGCGGCAATTGCGGGAAGGCGGCGATGAACGCATGTTCCTCGTCGATGAGCAGGTCGGCGTAGCGCTCGGCGATCCAGTCCAGCACGCGCTGGAAGTTATCCAGATAATAAAACTCGTTTTCCAGGACTCTGATCATCGTCATACCGCACCAACTGTACTTTTGTACAGTATAACGGTGCCGGCGACGATGGCCCAGCAGTTTCGGTGTCGTGATGGCCTGCGGCGTGGTTTTCCGGGATTGCCGCCCTATTGTCGGGGTGGAATGCGCGGACCGCACGGTTTGTCGCTGCACGCCGCCGTGCCCGCGCCATCGGCCGCCTCGTTACGGGGGCCGGTGTGCTGGAGGATGGCCGAGATGAGGGCGACGTCCGTATCGACCGTGGCGGCCGATGACGTGGTCCTCGAGGGGCCGGCGCTCCGCTTCTGGCGCGGCGGTGCCGGGTCCGTATGAGCGAGCGCCTGGACCGAATTCGTCCGCAGCGCCGGTTGCGGCCGCGTGGATGGAATCGACGGCGTGGCGGGGTGCGTGGCCGTATGGCGCGGCGTGGCCCGATTCGTCTCCGTGCCGGCCGGGGCGCGCACAGGCATGGCGGATGCCGTCGCCGGGGCGGGTTGCGGCAGATCGATGATGACCGCGCCGCGCGCCGGACCGGCGGCGTCAGGGGATGCGACCATGTCCGGCGCCGGCCGCGAGGATTGGGAGGGCTGTGTCGACTGCAAAGTCGGCGCGGACGCCTGCGCCGTGCCGGCCGTATCCGTGCTGCGCGCCGGCGCCGTGCCGCGGACGAGCCAGGCGAGAGCGACGAGCAGGGAGCACGCCAGCACGCCGGCGGCGCCATACCAGACGACGGCGGGCAGGGTGCGGAGCCGCCGCCCGGGCGCCTGGCCGTCGAGCACGGCAAGGATATTGATCTCGCCGGTGGTCCGGCGCGACGACGACATCAGGTTGGGACGTCTGGAGCCGGGTTGATTTTCATCTGTAGGGCGCACCGCGTTACTCCTAAGATTGGAAAACTAATTCCAATTAGAAACAAACCGGAGAAGTCGATGCTGATCTTCCTCGCATTCTTGTACTTTTGTCTGGCCTGCAGCGTCATCTGGCTCGCCCTGTTCCCCGGCGGGCGGGCGATGGTGCTGCAGATGCTCGGCATGCTGCAACGCCGCCTGCAATGGCGCGTCGGCGGTTGGCAGCGCAGCGGGAATGCGACGCTGCAGGCATCGTGGTCGGGCGCGCGCGGCGTGTTGTACGACAGCCGCCGGCTGCTGCGCCGGCACTGGGCCTGGTTTGCCGTCGGGGTGCCGCTCGTGCTGGTCCCGACGCTGCTCGCGTTGCTGATGCGCCGGCCGGACATGCTGCCCGACTACGAGCCCGCCGACACGGTCGTCGACGCCCAGGTGGCCGTGCTGCTCAAGGGCGAGCAGCTGGTGCCGCCGGCCGCGTTGCCGCCGCTCGCGTTCGGCACGCGCGAAGTGGAACTGGTACGTCCGATGCTGGTGGACGCGAGCCGCAACTGGGGACTGTTGCGGCCGGAGTTCAGCCAGCGCCTGCTGTTGGTGTTCAAGATCATGAAGGAGAAATACGGTTACGAGATGGCCCTGCTGGAAGGCTACCGCAGCCCGGCCCGCCAGGACATGCTGGCCGGCATGGGCTCGCAGGTGACCAACGCCCGCGCATTCCAGAGCTGGCACCAGTATGGGTTGGCGGCCGACTGCGCGTTCTGGCGCGACGGCAAGCTCGTGATCTCGGAAAAAGACCCTTGGGCCATGCGTGGCTACCAGCTGTACGGCGAGGTTGCCGAATCGCTGGGCCTGACCTGGGGCGGACGCTGGACGATGATGGACTTCGGTCATACGGAGTTGCGCATGCGCGGGGTGATGCGGCGTTGAGGCGGGACCGTTCCCGGAGCGTTGTCTCACCTCAAGTTTTCAAGAAGGAAATAGTGCCAGTATTGCCGGTGGTATTCACCAACCTTCCGAACGAACATGATGGCCCGACTCTGGCAGTTCCTCACCGACAGACGTGTTTTGGCCGTGATCGGCATCGGCGTGCTTGCGGCACTCGTGCTGCTGGGCGCGGAATCCCCCGATGCTGCACTCATCTGGGCCGCGCTGCTGTGCCTGCTCCTCATGTGCGCGGGGGGCATCGCCTGGTTTGTCCGTGCCTGGCTGCGCAAGCGCGCGGCCAGCCGGCTGGCCGGAGCGATGCTGACCGGCGCGGAGACCGACGGCAAGGCCCAGGCGGCGCGCAACGACGCGGCCGTGCTGCGCAAGGGCATGCTGGAGGCGATCAATACGATCAAGACCTCCAAGCTGGGCCTGACGCGCGGCGCGGCGGCGTTGTACGAGCTGCCGTGGTACATGATCATCGGGAACCCGGCGGCCGGGAAGAGCAGCGCGATCAAGCATTCCGGGCTGACGTTCCCGATCCCCGGCAGCAAGGCCGTGCAGGGCGTCGGGGGCACGCGCACCTGCGACTGGTTCTTCACGACGGACGGCATCCTGCTCGACACGGCGGGGCGCTATTCCGTATTCGAAGCGGACCGTGCCGAATGGTTCAGCTTCCTCGACCTGCTGCGCAAGCACCGCTCCCGCGCCCCGATCAACGGGATCCTGGTCGCGGTCAGCGTCGCCGAGCTGGCCGGCGGTAGTCCCGAGGCCTCGATCGAGCTGGCCAAGAGCCTGCGCACGCGGGTACAGGAGCTGACCGAACGGCTGGGCGTCCACGCGCCCGTGTACGTGATGTTCACGAAGGCCGACCTGATCGCCGGCTTCGCCGATTTTTTCCAGGACTGCGAACGGACGGAACGCGAACGCGTCTGGGGCGCGACCCTGCGCTACAACCGGCGCAGCACGCCGCAGGACGTGCTGGCGTTCTTCGACCAGCATTTCGATGAACTGCACGACGGCCTCAAGGAGATGAGCCTGGCCAGCATGGCGGGCAACCGCAGCACTGCCCTGCGTCCCGGCGTATTCACGTTCCCGCTCGAATTCGCCGCGCTCAAGCCCCAGCTGCGCGCCTTCCTGGCTACCCTGTTCGAGGAAAACACGTGGCAATTCAAGCCCGTGTTTCGCGGCTTCTATTTCACAAGTGCCCTGCAGGAGGGCAGCGTGGAGAACCAGTCGGCACGGCGCGTCGCGGGGAGGTTCGACCTGCAGCTGCGTCCGTTCGGCGAGAAGGCCGGCGAGGACGCGGCGCCCGGCACGGAGCAGTCCGGCTTTTTCCTGTTGCAGCTGTTCCGCAAGGTGATCTTCGCCGACCGCGACCTGGTCAAGCGCTATACGAGCCCGGCCGCCACACGCATGAAGATCGGCGCGTTCTTCGCCGCGACCCTGCTGCTCGGCTGTGCACTGGGCGGCTGGAGCTGGTCGTACATGGGGAACCGGCAGTTGGTCGCGAACGTCAAGGCCGACCTGGACAAGGTCATGAAGCTGCAGGCCGGCCGGACCGATCTGCAGGCGCGGCTGGAGGGGCTCGATATCCTGCAGGACCGTATCGAGCAGCTCGATAAATATCGCCAGGACCGTCCGTGGGCGCTGGCGTTCGGCCTGTACCAGGGCGAAGCGCTGGAGCGCAAGCTGCGCGACGAGTATTTCGCCGGCGTGCGCGAAGTCATGGTGCAGCCGGTGGCGGGCGCGCTGGAAAACCTGCTGACGGAGATGAATGCGAACGCGTCGCAGCTCGACCCGAACGTGCGCGCGACGCCGGCCGCCAAACCCGGGCAGCCGTACCAGGACGTCTCGGCCACGAACGTCGGCGACGCCTACAACGCGCTCAAGACATACCTGATGTTGGCGGACAGGAGCCATGCCGAGCCCGGCCACCTGAACGACCAGCTGACGCGCTTCTGGCGCGGCTGGCTCGAAGCGAACCGGGGCGCCATGCCGCGCGAGCAGATGATCCGCAGCGCCGAGCGCCAGCTGACGTTCGTGCTGGCCCATATCGACGACCAGGCGTGGCCCCAGATCACGCCCAAGCTCAGCCTGCTGGACACCGCCCGCGAGAATCTGCGCCGCGTCGTGCGCGGCACCCCCGCGCGCGAGCGCGTGTATGCCGACATCCGCACGCGCGCGTCGACGCGTTACGCCGGCGTGACGGTGGCGCGCATCGTCGGCGAGCAGGACCAGGCGCTGGTCGTCGGCAGTTACGCCGTCAGCGGCGCGTACACCCGCGATGCGTGGGAAAAATTCGTCCAGGGCGCCATCCGCGAGGCATCGACCCGCGAATTGCAGAGCAGCGACTGGGTGTTGAAAAGCGTCGCCAAGGACGACCTCACGCTGGAGGGCAGCCCGGAGCAGATCCAGAAGGCGCTCATCGAGATGTACAAGGCCGATTACGCGCGCGAATGGAGCAAGTTCGTGCAGGGCGTGACGATCGCCGACCTCAACGGCTTCGACGCCAGCGTGCAGGCGATGAACCGCCTCGGCGATCCGCTGACCTCGCCGCTCGCGAAAGTGCTCAAGACCGTCCACGAACAGACGGCCTGGGACGATCCCACGCAGGCCCGGGTCGACACCGTCAAGCTCAAGCGCGGTCTCGCCGGCTGGTTCCGTGAAGTGGTGTTGCGTCAGGCGCCGAGCGAGGCGCGCCAGGTGGCCGATGCGATGGGGCCGCTGCCGGTCGGTGGCGTGCAGGCAGCCGGTCCGGTCGGCCGCGAGTTCGCAGGGGTCGCGCGGCTGGTCGGGGTCAAGGAAAAAGATGCGTCGCTGATGACGGGCTACCTCGATGCGTTGTCGAAGCTGCGCAGCCGCCTGAACCAGTTGAAGAACCAGGGCGATCCCGGCCCCGGCGCCAGGCAGCTGATGCAGCAGACGCTGGAGGGTAGTGGTTCCGAGCTGGCCGATGCGCTGAAATACGTCGACGAGCAGATGCTGACGGGGATGACGGACACGCAGAAGCAGATGTTGCGTCCGCTGCTCGTGCGTCCGCTCGTGCAGACGTTCGCGATGATCGTGCTGCCGTCGGAATCGGAGATCAACCGGACGTGGCAGGCACAGGTCGTCGAACCGTTCCAGAAGACGCTGGCCGCCAAGTACCCGTTCGCACCCTCCGCCCAGATCCAGGCCACGCCGGCCGAGATCGGCCAGGTGTTCGGACCGGACGGCGTCGTCGCCAAATTCGTGGGTACGACGATGGGGCCGCTCGTCGTGCGCCGCGGCGACGTGCTCAGCAGCCGTACCTGGGCCGACATCGGCATCACGCTGGCGCCGCAGGTGGTCAGCGGCTTCCCCGGCTGGGTGGCACCGTTGTCGGCCAACGGCGTGGCGGCCGGCGGCGGCCCGCAGACCGTGTTCCAGCTGCTGCCGCTGACCGCGCCCGGCGTCACCGAATACACGATCGAGATCGACGGCCAGCAGCTGCGCTACCGGAACACGCCACCGGCCTGGGTCAATATGGTGCATCCCGGTCCGCAGGGCAGCAGCGGCGCGAAGATCAGCGCCGTCACGTTCGATGGCCGCACGGTCGAGCTGTTCAACGAGCCGGGCGAGTTCGGTCTGCAGAAGATGATCGAGGCGGCAACGAAGAAACGGCTGGACGCGGGCACGCACGAATTGCGCTGGAATGCGGGCAACGTCTCGGTGGCCGTGAACCTGAAGCGCGTCAGCAGCACGGACACGTCCGGGGGCAACGCCCAGGCCAGCCAGGGCTTCCGCGGCCTGCGCCTGCCGGACGCCGTCGTCGGCCGCGCGGGCGCGGTGGGCACCAGTGGCGCGGGTCCCGCGCTGGCGGGAGCGGCGCAGTGAACCGCGCCCTGAACCGTGCCGCCCCGCGCGCGCGCGCAATGAGCCGCATCGGCTATTTCGGCAAGATCCCGGCGCACAGCGACTTCGTCAAGCTGGCCGACGACCAGCCCGTCATCGGCATGCTGGACGACTGGATTGCGCAGGTCATGACGCGGCTGCCGTCCGATGCACGCTGGAAGCTGAACTATGATGCGATGGCCCCGGCCAGCTTCGCCTTCGTGGGGCCGGACCGGCGCCATGCCGTCGCCGGCCACCTCGTCGCGAGCCACGACCGCTCGGGGCGCCGCTTCCCGTTCCTGATGATGCGCACCGTCGACGTGCCCGATCCCGCCGGCTTCGTCGCGCGCTGCCCGCTCGCTTTCGCGCCGTTGTGGGATTACCTCGAGGGCATGGCACCCCAGGTGCTGGGCAGCAGCGATCCGAGTGCCTACCTGCAGGCGATCGCGGACGCTCCCGTCACGCTGGGCGAACACGATGCCGCGCTGGACAGCTATCTGGCGTTGTCCACCGTCGGCGAACTGACGGCGCAACTTGAACTGGCGGTCAACCGGATGATCCTCGGGCTCGGCCTGCTGCTGCAGCCCGTGATGCACAGCCGTCCCGCCAGCCTGCACAAGAGCCTCGTGCTGCCGCTGCCGCGCACGGGTGCCCACCGCTATGCGGCGGCCGCCTTCTGGCTGGAACTGGTGCTGCCATTCATCCGGCGCAGCGGCTTCGACCTCGTGCTGTTCCTCACTCGCGTCCGCGAGCATCCGGCACTCGTCGTCGGTTTCGGCGGGGAGGCCGCCGGTACGCTCCATGCCCTGATCGATCCGATCGTGGCCGCCGACCAGCAGGTGCACCTCGCGGACAATGCCTGGATCGACGAGCAGCTCGGCCTGGACGTCGACGTGCGTGCGCTGGCCAGCTACCTCGAACAGCCGGCGCTGCCCCTGCGGCTCGCGCACGAACTGTTCCTGAAAACCTTTATCGGAGCCGCGCCGTGATGCCGAAGACATTTATTCTTTATGCCGCCCTCGCGTGCACCCCCATCGCCTCGCTGGCGCAGGTGCAACCCCAGCCCACGCCCGCGCCCGCGCCCGCGCCTGCTGCACCCATCGTCGTGTCCGGCACGGTCGCCGACGACGCCAGCAAGGCCGCGCTGCTGGCCCGCCTGCGCACGGTGTACGGCGCGGACCGGATCGTGGACCAGCTTGCGGTCGGCCGGGTCTCGATGCCGGCGAACTGGAACGACCATGTCGGCAAGCTGATCGGCCCGAACCTGAAGCTGATCAGCCGCGGCCAGTTGCAGGTCGACGGCACCAGCGTCAGCCTGCGCGGCGACGTTGCCAGCGAAGTCCAGCGCACGCAGATCGCGAGCGACATCGCGCTGGCGCTCGATCCCGGCTACACGGTCAACAACGGCCTGCGCGTGGCGGCCTCGGAGCAGGGGATGCTGGATGCGGCGCTGGCCAACCGCATCATCGAATTCGAATCCGGCCAGGCCACGCTGACGGATTCCGGCAAGGCCATTCTCGACCAGATGAGCGTGGCGCTGCTGCGCCTGAAGGACAAGCGGGTGGAAGTCATCGGCCATACGGACAATGCCGGCTCGCGCGCCGGCAATCTGTCGCTCAGCCAGGCACGTGCGGAAGCCGTGAAAGCGTACGTCGTCGGGCGCGGCGTCAAGCCCGACATGGTCGCCGTGTCCGGCGAAGGCCCGGATCGTCCCGTGGCGGACAACCGTACGCCCGAAGGAAGGGCCCGCAACCGTCGCATCGAATTCAAGGTCGTCCAATAATCCCCACGCCTTTTTGTTGTATATTTGCAAGGTTGACATCCTTGCAATGGCGCGTATGAAAATTGGTATACAAACGTGGGGCAGCCACGGCGATATCCGGCCCTTCCTGGCGCTCGCGGAGGGCCTGCAGGCGGCGGGCAACGACGTTCACCTCGTGATCACCTGCGTCGACAGTGATGCCTACGAAGGCATGGTGTCGGCGAGCGGCGTGAAGATCAGCGTCGTCGCGTCGCCCGTGCTCACACCGGAACAGCAGGAAACCGTCGGCCGGACGGCCTACGCCATCCGCAATCCCATGACGCAGATGGCGACCGTCCTGCGGCTGTGCCTGGACCCGGTCGAAGATGCCATGTTCGACGCCGCGCGCCGCTTGTGCGCCGAGTCCGACGTGCTGATCGGCCATTACTTCATGCACCCGTTGCAGACCGCGGCGGAGGCGGCGGGAAGGCCGTATGTCAGCGTCCTGTTGTCGCACGCGGCGATCCCCAGCGACTTCGATCACCCGCTGACCATGCCCGGCGCCGGCAAGCGCATCCATCGCATGCTGTGGTGGCTGACGCGGACGCTGCTCAATCGCACGTTGAAGCACTATCCCGACCGGTTGCGCAGCCAGCTCGGCTTGCCGCCGCTGCGGGACGTCGTCACGCAGGGCTGGATCTCGCCACATCTCACGCTGGCCGCCGTGAGTCCCACGATCTGCCGCGCGCAGCCGGATTGGCCGGCGTCCGTCCGCGTGTGCGGATTCCTCGATACGCCGAACCTGGCCATGGAAGGGCAGGTCCCGCCGGGCTTCGCCCGTTTCCTCGCCGCCGGCGACGCGCCCGTCTACATGACGTTCGGCAGCTGGATGCCACGCGACCCTGCGGGACAGGCGAAGGCCCTGCATCTGCTGACTGACGCGGCGCGTCTGGCTGGATGCCGTGCCATCATCCAGGCGCCCGCGGCCGCAACGTGCGGATTCCAATCGGATGACGCCATCCTGTACGTCGCGGCGGCGCCGCACCATGCCATCTTCCCACATTGCCGCGCGGTCGTGCATCACGGCGGGGCGGGGACGACGCAGTCGGTCATGCGGGCGGGGAAGCCGTCGGTCGTCGTGGCCAACATCAGCGAGCAGGAGCATTGGGGCAGGGAATTACGCCGCCTGGGGATCGCAGGCAGGCCGGCCAGGCGTCGCGATGTAACGGCGCCCGCGCTGGCACGACGGCTCCGTCACGTGCTGGCGTCACCTGGGATGGCGGCGCGGGCCGCGGACGTCGCCGGCGCGATGCAAAACGAGCATGGCGTCGATGCGGCGGTCGCGCTCGTCATGCAGGCCTTCGCGCATCACGGCAGCGTGATCGTCACATTGGCCGACCGCGGCGGCAGCTTGACGAGGTCGTTGTAACTGGCGAGCGCGCGATCCGTCTCGCGCCCCAGCGCGCCGCGGTAACCGAGATAGGCGCCCAGGCCGGCCAGCGCGAATACGCCGCACAGGACCCACAGCGACGTATCGCTCCCAAGCTTGTGGGCGACCTGGTCGGGCCGCTCCGCATGCGGGGCGAAGGTGCGGCTCTTGCCGCGCATGCGGGCGATTTCGTCGCCCAGGCGCGCTGTCAGGTAGTTCAGCTTGTCCCGGCCGTCCAGCGCGAAGCGGCCCTGGAAGCCGAGCAGCAGGCACAGGTGGTAGACCTCGAGCGCCTGCAGGTGCGCGCTGCCTTTCGCCCGCAAGTCTTCCAGGCGCTGGAAAAAATGTTCGCCGGCCAGTTGGTCGCCGAACAGGCGCAACTGCAGCGGGCGGGTCTCCCACGCTTCGCGGATGGCGTAGTCGGAACCGAGGATGATCTCGTCGACGGCCGCGCAGAATGCATATTTGGCGGCCGTCACGTCGTCGGCGGGAATGCCGAGCGACTTGGCGCTGCGGTCGACTTCGCCGAGGAAGCCGGTCATGCGGTCGGCGAAGGCGGCCTGGTCCTGCGGACCGCAACCGCTCTTGAGGAGGAACAGGGCATAGAAACCCTCGTACATCAGATCGACAAGGGAGGCGGGGGCGGTGCCGGCGGCGCCGCGTTGGGAGGGCGCGGCGCGCCGTTCGACGGGATGGTTCATGCTGCGATCGCAATCAGTTCGAGTTTGAGGTCACGGATACCGTTCGGGACATAGATCGAGATGGCCTGCGCCTTGAGCATGCTGTCGTACAGCACGCCCCGGTTGTCGAGCACGAAATACACCATGTCCGGGCGCACGGGCAGCGCGCTGGGTACCTGGGCCGCGTGGGTCAGCTTCACGCCGGGCATGGCGGTCAGCACCAGCTTGTCGACGTCTTCCGGGGCGCCGATCTTGAAGCGCAGCGGGACGATGTCGACGAGTTGCAGCGCCGGCAGGTCGGCGGCCACGCCCAGGTACAGGGTCGTCTGGACATTGATCTTGCCGGAGTCGAGTGCGCCCAGATGATACGAAGGGCGGTCGTTCGACAGCGCGATCGCGAAATAGCGCGACGAGATCACGGTGTCGAGCAGCTCGCGCAGGATGCCGTCCAGGCGGGCGAACGCAGGTCCGGGATCCTGGTGCGCATAGGCCGGCAGGTCTTCCAGCCGGGCCGTGCGCGAAAACGTCATCAGGCCGCCCGCCAGCGACAGGAGTTCCTGGAACAGGCGTTCCGGATGCAGTTCCCGGTGGGACAGGTAATGGGTCAGCGCCGCATAGCCCGTGCTGACCGTGTGCAGCAGCCAGAACGACGCGACGTCGCCCCCGCGCAGCTCGACGACATGCCGGCCCGGTTCGCGGTAATGGCCGTACAGCGCATTCACCTTGGCCAGCAGTTTTTCCATCAGGCGCACGAGGCGCGCGTGCAGGCCCTGGGCGCCCGCGATCGACAGGCTGGGCGGCGTGAACGCCGGGTCGATCTCGAAGCCGCCCGTCGGCACGCGCTGCAGGCGCACGAGCGGAAAGCTGTCGTAGGCGTCGAGCGCGTCGAGTTCGGACACGAGGCGCACCGTGCGGGTCAGGTAGGCCACCGGGGCCGGGGCGGCTTGGCTGAACAGGTCCTGGGTGTCGTGCTCGCGCTGGCCGAAGCGGGCGTCGGGCCGCGTCGCACCCCGCTCGGCGCAATTGTCGCCGTGCGGTTTCAGCACGGGCAGGGCGGCGTGGAAGGTGATCGTCTGGACGTCGGGCGGCAGCTCGTCCAGGCGCACCTGCGCCGGCAGCGGATCCTGGTCCGGCGCGCGCACGAGGTCGCCGTCCGGGAAGATCAGCGCCAGGTCGGTCACGCGCAGCATGTCGGCCTTGAGCGCATCGGTATCGATGGCCAGCCGGCGCACGCCCCAGCAATAGGGATGCAGGGCGCTGGCCGTCTCGTTCAGGCGCGCTTCGTGGTAGCGGTCCTGTTGCTGGAAGTGCTGGGGACGCAGGAACAGCCCTTCGCCCCATAAAACCTTAGCCGGAATGTTCATGTGCCTCCCTTCGCAAATCTCTAGCTTGCTGGAAACGTTGAGGCGCTTATTGACAGTGGACAAGAGACAAAGGCTTGGCGCCGCCGGCCGACAGCGCGCACGCATGCAGGCCGATGGTCACGCCGGCGCCTTCGGCATCCGCGGCCGGGATGGCGGTGCGCCAGGCATTGCCCGCCGGCGCATGGAACAGGGCGACGATGCCGAGCCAGGGCGTGTCGCGCGCGAGCCGGTCGCTGACGTCGAGGCGCTGGCCGGGCACCAGCGTGACTTCCCTGACCTCGACGAGGTCGGCGCCGAGGGCGTCGCGCTCCGTCTGGGGCGACAGGAAAGCGGCATAGGGTGCCTGGTCGAACGTGCCGCGCTGGCGCAGCTTGTAGATCTTGACCAGCAGCGCCAGCGACTGGCCGCGCGCGTCGACGTTCAGCCGCGGCGCAGCATGCAGGTGCACCACGACGTTGCGCGGCGGCTGCTGGGATTCAGGTACCGGCGCCGGCTTGCGCAGCCCGATGGTGCCGCCGGCACAACCGCCGAGCAGGCAGGCCACGCACAACGCGATCCACGTTCGTTTCATGGGTGCTCCTTGCATCAGGTAAAGAGAACAGAGAGATTTAACGGGATCGCCCGCCATGCACCCTGAGCAGGCGCAACACCGGCGCAACAGCCTCTTCGACAAGGCGCAATGGGGCGGCAAAGCTGCGTTGATGGCACGCAATTCTTCCCAGAAATCGTTCACCAATAATGGCGTCTGATTTCAACCCGGGAGAGCCAGATGACCTTCGAACGCCTGATGCCGCTTGCGGCGGTGCCCATCACATGTGTCATGTTGTTGTCGGCCTGCGCCAGTACCGCGCCGGCGGCAAGCCATGCCCCCAAGGCGGCGCCGACCATGGCGAGTGCGATGGCCGAAGTGGATGCCGCCGTGCTCGCGGGCCAGAACGACAAGGCCTACGCGATCCTGAAGAACGCCGGCACTGCCTTCCCGACCGACAAGACGCCGTGGGTGCGCATGGCCCAGATGCACTTCGACAGCACGAATTACGGCGAAGCGATCGTCGATGCGCTGGAAGCGCTCGAGCGCGACCCGGACGATACGCTGGCCAACAGCATCGTCGCCGTCAGCGGCCTGCGCGTGACGAGCAAGGCGTTGTCCGACCTGAGCCAGAAAAACAATTTGACGGGCAACGTGCGCACGGAGGCGCAGGACCTGGCCAAGCTGCTGCGCACGAGCCTCAACGAAGACGTGCTGGTGCCGAACAACCGTCCCGCCGCGCCGCGCGTGAAGGAGACGGTCAAGAAGGCCCTCGGCGCCGCATCCGCCGCCCGTTCCACCGCATCGAGCGATCCGTTCGGCGCGCTCAAATAATCCGCCCACAGCCCACTGGAGTCGACATGGCAAAGAATGAAAGCGTGCAGAAACGCCTGCAGAAGGTGCGCGCGCCGCGCGTGCAGATGACGTACGACGTCGAGATCGGCGACACGATCGAAAACAAGGAACTGCCGTTCGTGGTCGGCGTGCTGGGCGACTTCGGTGCGGATCCGGAGGCGGCGAAGAAGCGCCTCAAGGACCGCAACTTCGTCAACGTCGACGCCGACAATTTCGACGAAGTGCTGGGCGGCGTGGCCCCCGCGACGAGCTTCCGCGTGGAGAACCATCTGTCGCCGGAAGGCGGCGAATTCGCCGTGCAGCTGCAGTTCAAGCAGATGGACGACTTTCGTCCGGAAGCCGTCGTGCAGCAGGTGGCGCCGTTGAAGGGCCTGCTGGAAGCGCGCGGCAAGCTGGCCGACCTGCGCAACAAGCTGGCCGGCAACGACAAGCTGGAAGACCTGCTCAGCGACGTGCTGTCGAATACGGAAAAACTCGGCAGTCTCCGCAAAGGCGGCAAGGGCGGCAAGGAGGAAGCATGAGCGCGATCCTCGAGACGGCGAACGCGGTACCTGGACCGGCCGGCGAACTGGACATGTCCCTGCTCGACCAGATCGTCGAACAGAGCCGGGTGGCGAAATCGAGCAGCGAACACGAACGGGCGCGCGACATCATCTCCGAGCTCGTGAGCCAGGTGATGGAGGGCACGATGGTCGTGTCGACGAATCTGTCGGCGACGATCGATGCGCGCCTGGCGGAGCTGGACCGGATGATCTCGGCCCAGCTGTCCGCGATCATGCACGCGCCGGAGTTCCAGAAGCTGGAGCGCAGCTGGACCGGGCTGCACTACCTGGTCAAGAACACGGCGACCAGCAACGGCCTGCAGGTGCGCATGCTCAATGCGAGCAAGCGCGAGCTCGTGAAGGACTTCCAGTCGGCGCTGGAATTCGACCAGAGCACGTTATTCAAGAAAATCTACGAAGAGGAATTCGGCAGCTTCGGCGGCGCGCCGTACGGCACGCTGATCGGCGACTTCGAGATCACGCGCCAGCCCGAAGACATCTATTTTCTCGAGCAGATGTCGCACGTGGCGGCGGCCAGCCATGCGCCGTTCATCACGTCCGCCGGGCCGGAATTGTTCGGCATCGAGAGCTTCGGCGACCTGGGCAAGCCGCGCGACCTGGCCAAGGTGTTCGACACCGTCGAATACGCGAAATGGAAGGCGTTCCGCGAGTCGGAGGACGCGCGCTACGTCGGCCTCACGTTGCCGCGCTTCCTGGGCCGGCTGCCGTACAACCCGGCCGACGGCACTGCCACCGAAGGGTTTAATTTTGTCGAGGACGTGGATGGCACCGATCACCAGAAATACCTGTGGTGTAACGCCGCGTATGCCTTTGCGACGAAGCTGACGAAGGCCTTCGAGGACTATGGCTGGTGCGCCGCGATCCGCGGCGTCGAAGGCGGCGGCCTGGTGGAAAACCTGCCGACGCACACGTTCAAGACGGACGAGGGCGAGATCGCGCTGAAATGCCCGACCGAGCTGGCGATCACGGACCGGCGCGAAAAGGAGTTGTCGGACCTGGGCTTCATCTCGCTCGTGCACTGCAAGAACACATCGTATGCCGCGTTCTTCGGCGCGCAGTCGGCGCAGAAGGCGCGCAAGTATGCGAACGAGGCGGCCAATGCGAACGCGCTGCTGTCGTCGCAGCTGCAGTACATCTTCGCCGTGTCGCGCATCGCGCACTACATGAAGGCCATGATGCGCGACAAGATCGGCAGCTTCACCGCCGCGTCGAACGTCGAGGATTACCTGAACCGCTGGCTGACGCAATACGTGCTTTTGGACGATAACGCGAGCCAGGAACAAAAGGCGCAGTTCCCGCTGCGCGAAGCGAGCGTGCAGGTGCAGGAAGTGCCGGGACGTCCGGGTGTCTACCGTGCCGTCTCGTTCCTGCGTCCGCATTTCCAGCTCGACGAATTGTCCGTTTCGCTCCGTTTGGTCGCGGAGTTGCCGCAATCGACCAAGAACTGAATCTCTCAACAACTTGAACTGGAGTAGAACATGGCAATTGACGTGTACCTGCAAATCGACGGCATCAAGGGTGAATCGGCCGACGACAAGCACAAGGACTGGATCGAGTGCAAATCGGTCAACTGGGGCGTGACCCAACCCAAGTCCGCCACGGCGTCGACAGGCGGTGGCCATACGGCCGAGCGCTGCGAGCACGAGGAAATCGAGATCGCCAAGCTGGCCGACCTGTCTTCGCCGCTGCTGCTGCAGACCTGCTCGTCGGGCAAGACCATCCCGAAGGCGAAGTTCGAATTCATGCGTGCCGACGGGCAGGGCGAACGCGTCAAGTACTTCGAGATCGAGATCGAGAACGTGCTGATCGGTTCCGTCAAGCCGGCGGTCGCGGAAGGCGATTTCCTGCACGAGAAGGTCGGCCTGAAATTCTCGAAGATCAAATGGAAGTACACCCAGCAGAAGATCGGCGGCGGCGCCGGCGGCAATACGTCCGGCGGCTGGGATCTTGCCACGAACCGGGTCGTCTGAATACGTCTTCCCCGCGTCTTCCGCGGCCTCCGGGCCGCGGTTTTTTTACTACCGTTTGAAACGGAGCAGCGATGACCTATCTTCCCGGCCTGCTCGACCGCCTGATGGGTGAGCGGGCCCATCCCAGCCGCGCCGGTGTCGAGCAACTCAAGGACAATGTTGCGCGCGACCTGGAAGCCCTGCTGAACGCCCGCGCCGGCCTGCCGCCCGAAGCCTTCGACGCGTGGCCCCTCGCACGCGCCTCCATCCTGAACTATGGCCTGACCGACTTCGCCGCGTTCTCCCTGTCGAGCAGCGAGGACCGGGCCGCGATCTGCGCCTGCCTGAAGGACGCGATCGAGCGCCACGAACCGCGCCTGAAGAACGTCAGCGCGACCCTGGCTTCCGGGCAGGGCAGCGTCAACCGCCTGAATTTCGTGATCAACGCGACCCTGCACGCCGGTCCCGGCGCCGCTGTCGTACCGGTCAATTTCAACGCCGTGCTGCAGCCTGACTCGCTGAACTACGCGGTCAGCAAGGCCGCTCCGTCAACTCCACAAAGGACCTCGACATGGATATCAACCTGAAGACCCTGATCGCCAAGCTGAACGACGTCACGCGCTCCGCCGCCACGCGCGCGGCCGGCATCTGCGTGGGGCTCGGCCAGTACGAAGTCGACATCGAGCACGTGTTCCTCGCGCTGCTGGAGCAGCCCGGGAGCGACCTCGTGGTGGTGGCGCGCGCGGCCGACGTCAGCCTGACGGGCCTCGAATCCGATCTGCGCAAGGAGGTGGAACGCCTGCCGTCGGGCAGCGCGCGCACGCCCGTGTTCTCGCGCCATTTGCCGGTGCTGTTCGAGCATGCGTGGCTGATCGCGTCACTCGGCGCATCGGGGCAGCCGCAGCATATCCGCAGCGGTCACCTGCTGCTCGCGCTGCTGACGGAGCCGGGCCTCGCGCAACTGGCCCAGCGCGCGTCGCGCCATTTCGCCGGCTTCCCGCTCGACCGCCTGAAACACGATTTCGACAAGCTGACGCACGGCTCCGACGAAGCACCCGCCGTGATGGCCGCCGCCCCGGCGCCGTCCGCGGACCCCGTCACCGAACTGCAGGGGAGCGCGCACGGCAAGACGCCCGCGCTCGACCAGTACACGACCTGCCTCACGGCGCGCGCGCGCGAAGGCAGGCTCGATCCCGTGATCGGGCGCGACGCCGAGATCCGGCAAGTGATCGACATCCTCATGCGCCGGCGCCAGAACAACCCGATCCTGACGGGCGAGGCGGGCGTGGGCAAGACGGCCGTCGTCGAAGGCCTCGCGCTGCGCATCGCGCAGGGCGACGTGCCGGATGTCCTGCGTGGCGTTGAGATCCACACGCTGGATCTCGGCCTGCTGCAGGCCGGTGCCAGCGTCAAGGGCGAGTTCGAGAACCGCCTGAAGAACGTGATCGACGAGGTGAAGAAAAGCCTGCATCCGATCATCCTGTTCATCGACGAGGCGCACACGATGATCGGCGCGGGCGGTACGGCCGGCCAGAACGATGCGGCCAACCTGCTGAAGCCCGCGCTGGCGCGCGGCGAGTTGCGCACCGTGGCCGCCACCACGTGGAGCGAGTACAAAAAGTATTTTGAAAAGGATGCCGCGCTGGCACGCCGGTTCCAGGTCGTGAAGGTCGAGGAACCGGACGAGGAAACGGCGAGCGCGATGCTGCGTGCGATGGCGCCGCTGATGGAGGCGCACTTCGGCGTGCGCATCTACGACGAGGCCATCGTGGAAGCCGTGCGCCTGTCGCGCCGCTACATCAGCGGGCGCCAGTTGCCGGACAAGGCGGTCAGCGTGCTCGATACGGCGTGCGCCAAGGTCGCGCTGGGCCAGAAGGCCACGCCCGCCGTGCTGGAGGATTGCGCGCGCACGGTGGAGCGTCTCGATGCGCGCATCCAGGCCCTCGTGCGCGAAGAGAGCGCGGGCGCGGACCATGGTGCCGTGTTGACCGCGCTGCACGCGGAGCGGGCCACGGCGCTGGACGAACAGGACCGCCTGCGCGCGCGCTGGGATGCCGAGCAGGCGCTGTGCGCCGAGATCCACGCGATGCGCGCGCGGCTTGAGGCGGGGCAGGAAGCGGGGCAGGGCGACAGTCCCGCGCTGCGCGCGAAGATCGCGGAACTGCATGCGCTGCAGGGCGAGACGCCGCTCGTGCCCGTGCAGGTCGACGGCCAGACGGTGGCCGCCATCGTCGCCGCCTGGACCGGCATTCCGCTCGGGCGCATGGTGAAGGACGAGATCCGCACCGTGATGAATCTGCAGGGCTTGCTGGACGAGCGGATCCTCGGCCAGGGTCACGCCAGCGGCATCGTCGCCCAGCGCGTGCGCACGGCGCGCGCGAACCTCGAGGATCCCAACAAGCCGAAGGGCGTATTCCTGTTCGTCGGCACGTCCGGCGTGGGCAAGACGGAGACGGCGCTCGCGCTCGCGGACCTGCTGTACGGCGGCGAACGGAAGCTCGTGACGATCAACATGAGCGAATACCAGGAAGCGCACAGCGTCTCCGGCCTGAAAGGCTCGCCGCCGGGCTACGTCGGCTATGGCGAAGGCGGCGTGCTGACGGAAGCCGTGCGCCGCAATCCGTACAGCGTCGTGCTGCTGGATGAAGTCGAAAAGGCGCATGCCGACGTGCTCGAACTGTTCTTCCAGGTGTTCGACAAGGGCGTGCTGGACGACGCGGAAGGCCGCCAGATCGACTTTCGCAACACGATCATCATCCTGACGTCGAATGCGGCGTCGAGCCAGATCATGCAGGCCTGCCTGAACAAGGCACCTGGCGAGCGCCCTACGCCGGACCAGCTGGCGGAACTGATCCGGCCGAGCCTCATGAAGCACTTCAAACCCGCGTTCCTCGGCCGCCTGACGGTGGTGCCGTTCTATCCGATCGACGATGCCGTCCTCTCCAACATCGTCCGGCTCAAGCTGGACCGCATCAAGCAGCGCGTGGCCGTCAACCACAACGCCCGCTTCGAATACGACGACGCGCTCGTGGCGGCCGTGCTGGCACGCTGCACCGAGGTCGACTCGGGCGCGCGCAACGTCGACACGATCCTGAATGGCACGCTGCTGCCCGAGATCGCGGACGCCGTGCTGGCGCGCATGGCGGAAGGCGGTGCGATCGGCCGGGTGAAAGTCGGCGCCACCAAAACGGGCAAGATCAGGTACGCCGTCGAACCGGCGTGAGGAGGTCACCATGTTGAACCTGGAACGGCTGCTCGCGCCCGTCAGCGCGGACAAGCCCTGCGGCGACGACCTCGCGTTTTCCAGCGAGATCGACGCCATCGTGCGTGCGCGCCAGGCCGACGATCCGTCGCTGGAGCAGGGCGCCTGGGTCACGGAGCTGAAGGAGGCGGACTGGAAGTTCGTCGGCCGGGAGTGCGCCCGGCTGATCGAACAGCGCAGCAAGGACTTGCAGCTGGCCGTCTGGCTGGCCGAGGCCAGCGTGCAGACGGCCGGCGTGCGCGCGCTCGCCGACAGCCTGCTTCTCATCGCCATGCTGTGCGAGCGTTACTGGGATGGGCTGTATCCGCTGCCGGACGAGGATGGTGCCGAGCGCCGCATCGGCAACCTCGCGTGGCTGGCCGCGCGCATTGCGCCCTGGCTGCGCGCCGTGCCGCTCACCGAAGGCGCGGACGGCCGGTCGCTCAGCGATTTCGACGTCGCGCGCATGCAGGGCGCCGACGCGCTCGCGAAGCTGGAAGGGGCGCGCCAGCGCACGTCGCAGGCGTTTTATGCGAACCTGATGCGCGACTGCGAGCATTGCGCAGACGCCATCGACCGGCTGGAAAAGAGCGTCGACGCGGCGGTGGGGACGGACGGTCCCAGTTTCGGTGCCGCGCGCTCGGGACTGGAAAGCCTCGTCCTGTTCATCAAGCCGGCATTGAAGGAAGCGGTGCCGGCCCCCGGCGCGACCGACGTCGTCGTCATGGGGGCGGCGCGGGCGCCGGCGGCGGACGGGCCGCTGCAAACTCGCACCCAGGCGCTGGCCCAGCTGCGCGCGGTGGCCGACTACTTCCGCCGCACGGAGCCGCACAGCCCGGTCGCCTACCTGGCCGACAAGGCCGCGCAGTGGGGCGAGCAACCGCTGCACGTGTGGCTGCGGTCGGTGGTGAAGGACGACGCGGCATTCGCCCACATCGAAGAGATGCTGGGCGTGGGGACCCCGCCGTCCTGACCGCTCAATGCGCCGTTGGCGGTTGCGACTGGGCGGCTTTCAGCCGCTCGGTCGCGCTCGCGACCTCCTCCTCGACGCGGCGCATGGCCTCGCGGGTCGATTGCGTCACCTGCTCGTAGCCCTTGAACGCATTCTCGATCGCGGCCTTGATGATTTCCACCGCGTTTTCCTGGCCCGGCTTGACGTTTTGCGTGACGTCGTAGATCAGCGCGGACAGGGTGTTTTTCGCTTCGGCCAGATGGGTATCGGCGGCCTGCTCGAATTCGCTCTTGATGTCGCCGATGATCTGCTTGAGCTGTTCGCCATAGGCCGTCGCTTCCGTCACGCCCGGCTGCACGCGCGCCTGCAGGGCATCGATGGCCGTCTTCGGGTCCGGCGCCTGGCTGAACTGGCGGCTGGCCTCCAGCGTGTTTTCCATCGATTGCTTGGCGGTCGCCAGGTTCAGCGCCACCACCTGCTCGACGCCCTGCACGGCCTTGGTGGCCAAGGCATTGAAAGTCTGCATCTGCAGGTCGAACAGGGTCTTGGTGGCGTTTGCGAATTGCTCGGGGTTGTTGAACATCGATTTCTCCTCGGTTAGGGGACTACGGCGACCTTCGTGTTGCTGACTCCTCTGGTGGATTATTTAGCAGGCAATGGTTTTTCGCAACGGGCGTCACGATACGGCCCATCGGCGCGCGCCCAGCCTTCGCCGAGCGGCGTCTGCGAACAGACGATCGCGCCCGTGCTCTTGCTGTGCCAGTGATACCACGGCGCCGGGGCCGCGTTCAGGACGACGGGGCCGGCCAGTGCAAGGCCCAATGCGATGAGTAAAGTCTTCTTCATGGTTCGTCGAGCTTAACCGCTTGGCGCGGCAAGTCAAGCGACCCCTTGAGCTTCCCATCGTGGGAAGGTGTATGCTGGCGTTCATGAACGACACATATTTCAACATCGGCGAGGCGGCCAGGGCGTCCGGCGTGACGGCGAAGATGGTGCGTCATTACGAATCCATCGGCCTGCTGCCGCCGGCGCGGCGCACGGAGGCGGGCTACCGGCTGTACGGCGGCGACGACGTGCGCATGCTGCAATTCATCCACCGCGGCCGCGCGCTGGGCTTTTCGCTGGACCAGATCGCGGACCTGCTGGCGCTGTGGCGCGACAAGCACCGTGCCAGCGCCGACGTGCGCCGCCTGGCACTGGAACACATCGCCGAGCTGGACCGCAAGATCGCGGAGCTGGAAGCAATGAAGCGCACCCTTGCCAACCTGGCCAGTTCCTGTCACGGCGACGCCCGTTCCGATTGCCCGATCCTGGACGACCTGGCGGCCCACTGAGTCAGCCCACTGGATCATCCGGCTGGACCGGACGCAAGCATTGCGGTCTAATGATCGACATGCCGCTCCGCCTGCCGCTCTCCGCCTGCCTGATCGCTCTTGCCGTCCTCGTGTTGGTTGGCGCCGCTATCGTGTGGGCGATCGGTTCGAAACTGATCGCGGTCGAACCGCGGCAAGTGGCGCTGGCCAGCCCCGGCTTCGAAGACGTGCTGCTGCGTGCGGCGCCGGACCAGCGTGTCGCGAGTTCCTGGCTGCCGGGGCGGGGCCGCGGCGCCGTCCTGCTGCTGCACGGAATCCACGGCGACCGCCGCGACATGGCCGACCGCGCCCGTTTCCTCAACGACCAGGGCTATGCCGTCCTGCTGATCGACCTGCCGGGCCAGGGTGCCAGTACGGCGTCCTTCGTCACGTTCGGCCTGCGCGAGGCGGATGGTGTCCGGGCCGCGCTCGAGGAGCTCAGGCGCCGCGCGCCGGGGCAGAGGATTGGCGTGATCGGCGTGTCGCTGGGCGCGGCGGCGCTCGTGCTGTGCCGCGACTGCCCGCCCGTCGATGCGGTCGTGCTGGAATCGATGTATCCGACGATCGAGGAAGCCGTCGCCAACCGCCTGCGCATGCGTCTGGGGCCCGTGGGCGGGCCGCTGTCCGCGCTGCTGCTGTGGCAATTGCCGCTGCGGCTCAGTATCCGGCCGGATGCGCTGCACCCGATCAAATACGTGGGACAGGTGAAGGCGCCGGTGCTGATCGCGTCCGGCAGCGCCGACCTGCACACGACCCTGGCCGAAACGCAGCGGCTCTACGAGGCCGCCGCGCAGCCGAAAGCATTGTGGGTGGTGAAGGGCGCCGCGCACGTGAACCTGCATGCGTACGCGCGCGAGGAATACGAGCGGCGCATCGGCGCGTTTCTGGCGGCGCATCTGGATCCGGTCGCGGTCGGCGACGTACGCTGAAACGCAAAACGCCGCAATCCTTTTGCAAAGATTGCGGCGTTTTGCGCCAGTATCCTGGTGGTCTTCAAGACCGGGTCGCGATCGACCGGGTAGCTTTTGGTGCCCACGGAGGGACTCGAACCCCCACACCTCGCGGCACATGGACCTGAACCATGCGCGTCTACCAATTCCGCCACGTGGGCATGCAAAACATCAAAACGTACAACAACTACGGTAGCTTCTGGTGCCCACGGAGGGACTCGAACCCCCACACCTCGCGGCACATGGACCTGAACCATGCGCGTCTACCAATTCCGCCACGTGGGCATGCAAAATCAAACGTACAACAACTACAGGTAGCTTTTGGTGCCCACGGAGGGACTCGAACCCCCACACCTCGCGGCACATGGACCTGAACCATGCGCGTCTACCAATTCCGCCACGTGGGCATACAAAACAACCTTGCAATGCTCGCCAGCTGGTGCCCACGGAGGGACTCGAACCCCCACACCTCGCGGCACATGGACCTGAACCATGCGCGTCTACCAATTCCGCCACGTGGGCATTGGACCGCTTTGCTTGCATTGCTCGACGTTGCCGTCGAATTCCGCTACGATATCAGGCTTTGCCATTTTGCGCTAGACCAACTTTCGTTCGATCTCGGCGCGCATCGCCTGCGTAGCATCTTCGTTTCCGGCTGGGCCGTTTCCGAAGAGACCGAGAGTATAGCGGATGGATGGCAAATGTCAAAGACCCTCCGAACAGGACATTCCCTGCACGGTTCATGGACGACGTTAGGCGAATTCGCCGGTCCTCCGTTACACTACGCGTGCCTACGTGTCAATGTAACGATATCCGCGCTGTCAGACGGACGGCGCCACCACTGAGAAGATAAAGAATACAAATTTGAAGCACCCAACTCATACCATTCCAAGCCGCGAGGAAATCCTCGGCGTGTTCCGCGAAGCCAAGGGGCCGCTCGACAGCGGTGCCCTGGCCCGAGCCCTGCAAGTCAACCCGGAAGCGGAAGGCGTGCTGGCGCGCCGCTTGAATGCGATGGAGCGCGACGGCCAGTTGCGCGCCAATCCGGCGGGCGAATTCGCGCTTACGGACCACTCCAGTTTCATTTCCGGCCGCATCAGCGCGCACCGCGACGGTTTCGGTTTCGTCATCCCGGACGAGGGCGGCGAAGACCTGTTCCTGCCCGATAAGGAAATGCAAAAAGTCCTGCACGGCGACCGCGTGCTGGCCCGCGTCGTCGGCACCGACCGCCGCGGCCGCGCCGAAGGCACGATCGTCGAAGTCACGGAACGCGCCAATACCCACGTCATCGGCCGCCTGCTGAACGAGAACGGCGTGTGGGTCGTCGCGCCGGAAGACAAGCGCATCGGCCAGGACATCCTCGTCAGCGGCTCCCCAGGCAAGGCCAAGTCCGGTCAGGTCGTCAGCGTCGAACTCCTGGAGCAGCCGTCGCGTTTCCGCCAGCCCACCGGCAAGATCGTCGAAGTGCTCGGCGAACTGGATGACCCGGGCATGGAGATCGAGATTGCCGTGCGCAAGTTCGGCGTGCCGCACATCTTCTCGCCGGCGGCCATCAAGCAGGCCAATAAACTGCCGAACGAAGTGCGCGACGCCGACCTCGCGGACCGCGTCGACCTGCGCGACGTGCCGCTCGTCACGATCGACGGCGAGGATGCGCGCGACTTCGACGATGCCGTCTACTGCGAACCCGTCAAGATCGGCCGCACGAAGGGTTATCGCCTGCTCGTCGCCATCGCCGACGTCAGCCACTACGTCAAGCCGAACGATGCGCTCGACGGCGACGCGATCGAACGCTCGACCTCTGTGTACTTCCCGCGCCGCGTGATCCCGATGTTGCCGGAAAAGCTGTCGAATGGCCTGTGCTCGCTGAATCCGGCCGTCGACCGTCTCACGCTCGTGTGCGATATGGTCGTCGCGATGGACGGCGAAGTGAAGGCCTACCAGTTCTATCCCGCTGTGATGCACTCGGCGGCGCGCCTGACCTATAACGAGGTTGCCGCCATCCTGGGCAACACGAACGGACCGGAAGCGGGCCGTCGTCCCGGCATCGTGCCGCACCTGCTGAACCTGAACGAAGTGTTCCGCGCGCTGCTGCAGGCACGCCAGGAGCGGGGCGCCATCGACTTCGAGACGACGGAGACGTACATCGTCTGCAATGCGATGGGCAAGATCGAGAAGATCCTGCCGCGTACCCGCAACGACGCGCACCGCCTGATCGAGGAATGCATGCTGGCCGCCAACGTGTGCGCGGCCGACTTCCTGATCCGCCACGACCAGCCGAGCACGTTCCGCATCCACGCGGTGCCGACCGAGGAAAAGCTGAACCAGCTGCGCACCTTCCTGAAGCAGGTGGGCCTGAACCTGGGCGGCGGCACGACGCCGCAGGCGCGCGATTACGCCGAGCTGATGCAGCGAATCAAGGAGCGTCCGGATGCCACGCTGCTGCAGACGATGCTGCTGCGTTCGATGCAGCAGGCCGTCTACAGCCCGGACAACGTCGGCCACTTCGGCCTCGCGTACGAAGCCTATGCGCACTTCACGAGCCCGATCCGCCGCTACCCGGACCTGCTGACGCACCGCGCCATCAAGGCCGTGCTGAAGGGCAAGAAATACGAGCCGACCGGCATCGACCTGTCGAAGCTGAACACGACCACGTCGAAGGCGGTGCGCAAGCAGGCCGCCAAGGACAAGGCGGAAGGCAGGCAGAAGGATCCGAAGGACCTGACGATCTGGGACGCGCTGGGCGTACACTGCTCGGCCAACGAGCGCCGTGCCGACGAAGCGTCGCGCGACGTCGAAAACTGGCTCAAGTGCTACTACATGAAGGATCGCCTCGGCGACGAATTCACGGGCGTGATCTCGGGCGTGACGCCGTTCGGCATCTTCGTCCAGCTCGACCAGTTGTTCGTCGAGGGTCTCGTGCACGTCACCGGCCTCGGCACGGATTACTTCCAATACGACGAAGCCCGCCACGAACTGCGCGGCGAGCGCACGGGGCAGGTGTACCAGCTGACGGGCCGTGTCACGGTGCAGGTGGCGCGCGTCGATCTGGAATCGCGCAAGATCGACCTCGTGCTCGCGCAGCCGAAGGCGGACGAGAAGGTCCCGGCGCCGCTGGAGCGTGCCCGCGCGGCCGCACTGGACGCCATGGAGCCGAAGCCGCCGCGTCGCCGCAAGGCGAAGGGCGCCGCTGTGCCGGTGTCGCAGCAGGAAGCCCGCGTGACGCCGGCCGAACCGTCCGCGTCGACGTTCGGCGCGACCGACGAGAGCGAAGAAGACGTCGTGTTCGTGCCGCCGACGCGCGGCCGCCGCACTCCTCGCAACACCGCACCCGCAGCAAAGCCGACCGCGACGAACAAGACCGCGGCGAAAAAAAGCGCTTCCACAAAGAGCGCCTCCAAAACCAGGAAGAAGAAGTAACGCATGAAAAATAAAATGATTTTTGGCTTCCACGCCGTCACCTCGCGTCTCCGCCACGAGGCCGCCAGTGTGGAAGAGATCTTCGTCGACGCAGGCCGCCAGGACCGCCGCATGCAGGACCTGATCGCCAACGCGAAATCGGCCGGCGTGCGCGTGATGCCCGTCGACGCCGAGCGCCTCGACAAGATCGTCGGCACCCGCCGCCACCAGGGCGTGATCGCGTTCGCGAGCCAGCTGTCACTGGCGCGCAACCTGGACGAGCTGCTGGATGCGGTGGAAGGCCCACCGCTGCTGCTGATCCTGGACGGCATCACCGACCCGCACAACCTGGGTGCCTGCCTGCGCGTGGCAGACGGCGTCGGCGCGCATGCCGTCATCGCCCCGAAAGACCGCTCCGTCGGCCTGAACGCGACGGCAGCCAAGGTGGCGAGCGGTGCCGCCGAGACCGTGCCGTACATCACCGTGACGAATCTGGCGCGCACGATGCGCGACCTGAAGGAACGGGGCATCTGGCTGATCGGCACGTCCGACGATGCCGACAAGGGCCTGTACGAAGGCGATTTCACGGGCCCGACGGCGCTCGTGATGGGCTCGGAGGGCGAGGGCATGCGCCGCCTGACCCGCGAGACCTGCGACCTGCTCGTTTCCATTCCCATGTTCGGCTCGGTCGAGAGCCTGAACGTCTCCGTGGCCTCGGGCGTCTGCCTGTACGAGGCACGCCGCCAGCGCCTGTCGCGCGAGCCGCAATAATCACTTTGGGTGGGCTCTTCGGGCTCACCCAAAATTGATTCCCTCATAAGCAAGTACGGCGCGGATAAGCTACCATGCTGTTTCACTTGCACGAATCACGACTATGTTTTCCAACCTGCGCGAAGATATCCAGAGCATCATCGAACGCGACCCTGCAGCCCGTAACGCATGGGAAGTGCTCACCTGCTACCCGGGCCTGCATGCCGTCGTCATGCACAGCTGGGCGCACGCGTGTTGGCGCGCCAATTTCCGCTGGCTGGGCAGGTTCATCTCGTACTTCGCGCGCGTTCTCACGGGCATCGAAATCCACCCGGGCGCGACGATCGGCCGCCGCGTGTTCATCGACCACGGCTTCGGCGTCGTGATCGGCGAGACGGCCGTCGTCGGCGACGATTGCACGATCTACCAGGGCGTCACCCTGGGCGGCACCACGCTCGTCGCGGGCACGAAGCGCCATCCGACGCTGGAGCGCGGGGTGATCGTGGGTGCCGGCGCGCAGGTGCTGGGCGCGTTCACGGTCGGCGAGTACGCGAAGGTGGGCTCGAATGCCGTCGTGGTCAAACCGGTCCCGGCCGGCGCGACGGCCGTCGGCAATCCGGCCCACATCGTGCGCAAGGAAGAGCAGACGCGCAGCGCCCAGATGTTCGCTGCTTACGGCGTCACGCCGAACGGCGACGATCCGTTGTCGAAGGCGCTGCGCAACCTGATCAATCACGTGGCCCAGCAGGACGAGCAGATCGAGCGCATGTGCGCGACGATGAAGGCGGCCGGCATCCGCTGCCATACGCCGGACGAGAGTGATAAACTCGACCAGGCACAACTGAACCGGCTCGTCGATTGAAGCGATCGGCGGGCGCCGAACCAACAAAGGACCACCGATGCAAGACGATATCCCGGGCAGCTTCGACCCGGCATCCGACCTCGACCCCAACGAAATCCGCGTCCTGGGCGTCCTCGCCGAAAAAGAGGCGCTGACGCCCGACAATTACCCCATGTCGCTGAATGCGGTGATGAACGGCTGCAACCAGCTGTCCAGCCGCGATCCCGTGATGCAGCTGTCGGAAGACGTCGTCCACGACACCCTGCAGCGCCTCATGCAGCGCAAGCTCGTGAACGGCATCGCGCAGGCCGGAGCGCGTGTCATCAAGTACGAGCACCGCATGCGCATCAAGTGGACGCTCGAGCAGGACAAGGTCGCCGTGCTGGCCGTGCTGATGCTGCGCGGCCTGCAGACGGCGGGCGAGATCCGCAGCCGCACGGGCCGTTTGCACGATTTCAAATCGGTGGCCGAGGTGGAAAGCGTGCTGCAATTCCTCATCGATAAGTACCCGCCGCTCGTCGTCCGCCTCGAACGCGCGCCCGGCACGAAGGAATTCCGCTACGGGCAATTGCTCGGCGGGCCGATCGACGTCGCGCGCATGGATGCGGGCGGTGCCGCGGCCGGCGGCTCGGCCGGCGGCTCGACGGGCGCCCGCGTGGCGCAGCTGGAGCAGGAAGTGATCGCGCTGCGCAGCGAAGTCGACGAACTCAAGGCGCAGTTCGCGGCGTTCCGTCAGCAGTTCGAGTAAGATCCTCGGGCGCGCCCTCGTCGAATCGCACGAGGGCGTCGTCCGGCCAGCTCGTATCGCCGATCGGCACCATCATGTTCCACCCGTGGGTTTCCAGTGTGCGCGACCGTTCGCCGTCGCGCAGCACCGCCCGCACGCCCGGCCGCGGCGCCAGCGTGCCATAGTTGAAATCCTTTTTGGCGCACCAGTCCGACGTCAGCATCAGCGTGTTGATCGCTGCCTTCGCCATGAACGGCATCTGGTCCTTGACGATGGCGATGGTCACGCGGCATTCCAGGCGCAGGTCGCCCAGCCGGCGGGTGTTGTCCGGCAGCCCTGCCGTGCGCACCTCCGGATGCCCCGTGTACAAGCCGTTCTTCTGGTTCAGGATGAACGTGGCGTCCGCATCGTACGCGGCCTGGTTGCGGCCCACGGCGAGGAGGCCGGCGGCGTCGATGGGCACGTCTTCCTGGAAGCTCCCGTCGTCGCTCGCGAGCCGCAGCCGCAAGCCGTCGCCTGCGTTTGCCGGGGCGCCCTCGGCGTGGCGCATGCGGAAGCGCAGGGTGGCGTGCGGCGCCAAGGCGCGGTGCGCGTCGAAGGCGTCGAGGCCGGCGACGACGCTGCGGTACGAGCGCATTTCCGGATCCGCGATGCCCTTGACCTGCACCGACGGCATGGGTTCGTCGGCATGCGCAGCCGGCAGGATGCAGGCGAGCGCGAACAACAAAGCGATACGTCTGGTTCTCATGGCGCGGCTCCTTCGGGCGCGACGAACGCCAGGTCGACGACGGCATCGTTCCCCCAGCTGGTGTCGTACAGCGGCAGTTCGAACTGGCGGTTCTTCACCTTCAGCGGCAGCGTGCGTTCGCCTTCGCGCAGCACGGCGGACGCCAGCGGCGATTCCACATTCACGGACCACGTGCGGTCCCGGTCCTTGAAGAAGCTGCACCAGTCGCCCGTCAGGAACACGGTGTTGGCCAGCGCGACAACCCAGAACGGCGCCTCCTTCTTGGCGACCGTGACGAAGACCTGGCATTCGAGCCGCAGGTCGCCCAGGCGGCGCTGGTTGTCGGCCAGGCCGGGCGTGCGCACGTAGGGCCAGACCCGGATCTCCTTGCGCTTGCGGCTCAGCACCAGCTCCGCGTTGGCGTCCCACGCCTGCTGGCTGCGCGGCACGTCGAACAGTGCATCGGCGCCGACCGGCAGTGCCAGCGTGAACTCGTCGGCGGTCAGCTTCGCCGTCGGCAGGTCGCCCTCCAGCAGGGCCCCGCCGGGCCGGCGCACGCGGAACCGCAGTTGCGGGACGCTGGGCGCCAGCGCGTGCTGCGCATCGAAGGTGTCGAGGCCGGCCGCGATGGCGCGGTACGAATGCATTTCCGGATTCTTGATCGCATTCACGTGCACCACGCCTTCGCGGTTGGCGCCCGGTTCGACGTCCTGGGCGGAGGCGGCCGCGGACAGCAGGGCGAGGGCGATGAGGACTGGGCGCACGGCCTCAGCCTTCATCGCGCCAGCGCCGCATGCGGACCGCGGCAACCAGCATCGCGACACCCATCGCCACGCCGATCCAGGCATCGATGCCCACCAGCGACTGGTAGGACTGTGAGACGAGTCCACCCATGTCGAAGCCGTTTTCGGTCGGGTGCATGCCCGTCTGCAGGCCCGGCTTGAACGTGAACCAGATGCCGGGTACGATGCCGCCGAGGATCCGCGCGACGACGTCGCTCGCGTAGTGCGCCAGCAGCAGCGTCTGGCCGGAGAAATTCTCGAGCGCCGCGTTGATCCATTTGAGAATGACGAGTGCGACGACGGGCACGCCCACGGCCCACAGGAACGGCTTCGATTTCGCCCAGCTCGACACGAGCATCAGCCAGCCGACGGTCGGCAGCGCCCACACGACGTACACCGGCAGGAGGGCGGCGAGGCGCAACGGTGACAGGTACAGTTCGGACGACGCCAGCACTGGCGCAAACAGGTTCAGGCCCTGCGTGCTGAGCACCATGCAGACGATGAACAACAGGGCCAGCGACGCGACGACGGCCGCGGCCAGCGTGATTGCGGGCGCGACGACCATCGCCGTGATAGCCTTCGACAGCACCGTCATCGGATCGGACACGGGCAGCGATTTCCAGAACAGGATGCTGCGGTCGCGGCGCTCGTCGTACAGCGCGCCGAGGCAGTAGAAGAACACGACGCCGACCAGGATCGCGAACAGCGGTGCCGCGGCGCCCAGGTACATGCCGGAGGCGATCTTCGCGACCATCAGCTTCGTTTCGTCGGGCAGGATCTGGTCCAGGCGTGCGTGATCCAGCGTATGGCCATTGATCGTCACGTGCGCGGGAATGCCGTGCTGCATGATGCCGAAGGTGATCGTGCAGCCCAGCAGCACGACGAGCAGCGAGCCGACGATCAGCGGCGCCCAGAACATGGAGCCCTTGTGTTCCCAGAATTCGCGCTTGAGCAGCCATTTCATGGTGTTCGTGTTCATGCGTAGGTTCCTTTCATGGTCGCGACGAACAGATCGGCGACGGACGGATTACGGGTCTCGCCGAGCGCGGCCAGCTGCTGGCGCGACGCGCCACCGGGGCCCGCATCGAACAGCAGCACGGCCTTGCCGAACACGGTGCGGCGGTCGATCGGCTGCAGCGCATTGGCGGAGCTGAGTTTTTCCTGCGGCACCATCACCTCGACATAGCGCTCGCCGATTTCTTCCATCGACGCGGCCAGCACGATGCGGCCGTCGCGGATGAACATCAGGTCGGTCAGGATGTGTTCGACTTCCTCGACCTGGTGCGTCGTGATGACGATCGTCTTGTGCTCGTCAAAATAGTCTTCCAGCAGGTTCTGGTAGAACTGCTTGCGGTAGATGATGTCCAGGCCCAGCGTGGGTTCGTCCAGTACGAGCAGCTTCGCATCGATGGCCATCACGAGGGCCAGGTGCAGTTGCACGATCATGCCCTTGGACATTTCCTTGACCTTCATGCCCGGCTGCAGCTTCGTGTTCGCGATATAGCGTTCCGCCTTCTCGCGGTTGAAGCGCGGGTGCACGCCGGCGACGAAATCGATGGCGTCGCGTACGCGCAGCCAGCGCGGCAGGATCGCGACGTCGGCGATGAAGCAGACGTCCTGCATCAGCTCGTCGCGGTGGGTGCGCGGGTCGAAGCCCAGCACCGACAGCTGTCCCTCGAACGGGATCAGGCCCAGCGCGGCCTTGAGGGTGGTGGTCTTGCCCGAGCCGTTCGGACCGATCAGGCCGACGATGCGGCCGGCGGGGATGGTGAAGTCGATGCCGTCCACAGCCGTGCGCTTGCCGTAGCGTTTCGTCAGGTTCTTCGCTTCGATCACGGCGCTCATTTGTCGCCTCCGACCGGTTCGCGCAGCAATTGCTCGATGTTGAGGCCGAGGCGGCGGATCCGTTCCAGCATCGCCGGCCATTCCTCGCGCAGGAAGCGCTCCCTTTCGCTGGCGAGCAATTTCTCGCTCGCGCCTTCCGTGACGTACATACCGATCCCCCTTCGTTTTTCTACTAAGTTGTCGTCGACCAGTTCCTGGTAAGCCTTCGAGACCGTGATCGGATTCAGCTGGTATTCGGCCGCGATCTGGCGCACGGAGGGGAGCGGATCCCCAGCCTTCAGAGCGCCATCGAGCATCATACCGATCACCCTGTCCTTCAACTGCCGGTAGATTGGAGAGTTGTCATTCCAGCCGATCGTCATTGCCGGCCTCCTTTCGTCGCGGTGCAGTCCATGTCATGCCTGCCTCCATGTTGGTGATGTAGAGTCGTGGTGTTGTAGTGAAGTATAACACCATGTCGGCAACGGTCAATACGGGGATGACCTAGCAGGATTGAGAGGGAAGTTAGATGGCTTGTCCGTCGAGATCGAAGCGCGCGATACGTCCGGCGTCGTCGATCGCGATCCAGCCGCCGCGGACAGGATCCGCGTCGAGTTCCCAGTCGGGCAGCACGTAGCGACGCAAGCCGTCGGCCTCGTGCAGGGCGGGGCGGTGCGTGTGGCCGTGGATGATGACGTCCGTGCCGCTGTCCGCATGCAGCGCGGCGACGGCGGCCGGGGTGACGTCCATGATCTCGTATGATTTTTCGCCGTGGGCCGCGCGGCTGCCTTCCCGCAGGCCGGCGATGATCGCCTTGCGTTGGGCCAGCGGCATGGCGAGGAACTGGCGCTGCCATGCCGGGTCACGCACCTGGGCGCGGAAGGCCATGTACTTGACGTCGTCCGTGCACTGGGCGTCGCCATGCACGAGGACGACCCTGCGGCCGCCGATCGTCGCCACGTGCGGTTCGGGCAGCAGGGTGAGGCCGGACGCCTCGGCGAAGCCGGTGCCGACGAGGAAGTCGCGGTTGCCGCCGAGCCAGTAGACGGCCGTGCCGTCATCGCTCAGGCGGCGCAGCGCGGTGACGACGCTGCGGTTGAACGGGTCGTCGAGGTCGTCGTCGCCGGCCCAGTATTCGAAGATGTCGCCGAGCAGATAGAGCCGCTCGGCATGCGCCGCGCGTTCGGCCAGGAAGCGGAAGAAGGCTTCGGCCGTGCGCGGGTGGGACGCCTGCAGGTGCAGGTCGGAAATGAAGAGTGCGAGCGTGCGCGCGGTCATGTGCTGCCAGGATCAATCGCCGGAGCAGGGCCCGCGCGTCATGCCTGCCTGTTCAGATTACTGGACGACTTCGACTTTCTCGATGACGACGTCTTCGCTCGGCACATCCGAGTGCATGCCGGCACGGCTCGTCTTGACGTTGTTGATCTGGTCGACGATGTCCTGGCCTTCGACGACCTTGCCGAACACGGCGTAACCCCAGCCGTCCTGGCCCGGGTAGTTCAGGAAGTCGTTGTTCTTGGTGTTGATGAAGAACTGGGCCGATGCCGAGTGCGGGGCCATCGTGCGGGCCATGGCGATCGTGTACTTGTCGTTCTTCAGGCCGTTCTTGGCTTCGTTCTCGACGGTCTGCTCGGTCGGCTTTTGCTTCATGCCCGGCTCGAAACCGCCGCCCTGGATCATGAAGTCCTTGATCACGCGATGGAAGATCGTGTTCGAGAAGTGACCCTTGTTCACGTAGTCCAGGAAGTTGGCAACGGTCTTCGGTGCCTTGTCGGCGTCCAGTTCGACCTTGATGTTGCCCTTGTTGGTGGTCATGAGTACGGTGGTCATGTTTTTATCCTATCGTTGGAGTTGCGAGTTCGTTATTTTACCGCCTTATCACCCTTGAGGAGGGTGGCGGACCGGATCGTGACGGGCGTGACGGGTACATTTTCGAGGCCGCGGATGTCGTCCACGATGACGGCCTTGATCTTGTCGACGACGTCCTGGCCCTTCACGACCTTGCCGAATACGGTGTAGCCCGAGCCCTGCATGTTCGGATAATCGAGCGCCGGGTTGTCGACCACGTTGATGAAGAATTGCGAGGTGGCCGAGTCCGGATTCGATTCGCGCGCCATGGCGACCGTATACTTTTCGTTCGACAGGCCGTTGTTGGACTCGTTCTTGATCGGTTTGTTCGTCTTGCGGCCGTGGAACTGGGCATCCATACCGCCGCCCTGGATCATGAAGCCGTCGATTACGCGGTGGAAGATCGTGCCCTTGTAGAAGCCGGATTTGACGTACTTGAGGAAATTGTCCACGGAGATGGGGGCTTTTTCCGGGTTCAGTTCCAGCACGATCTCGCCCATCGACGTTTTTAAAGACACTTGCGGGTCGGCCGCGAACGCGGCGGCGGACAGGGTCAGCGCGGCCAGGCCAACACTAAAACGGGCAAAAAAGCGGGTACCGGGCGATTTCAGGACGTGCATCGTTGCTTCCTCTCGGTGGATATAGCGCAAAGTACTGTCAAGGGTTTTGCAGAAAAATAAACCTATTGCATATGCGGCCAGTCAGGATTTTATCAATGTTATACTTTGCGACGGACTGCCGATTCTATCAAAAAGAACAAGGTTCCCAAGATTCGCTGTCCTGCTCCAACCCTCTAGCAAACATCCGATGAGCCAACTCAAGATCTACAACACGCTCGCGCGTGACAAGCAGGTATTCGTGCCCCTCCAACCCGGCAAGGTCAACATGTACGTGTGCGGGATGACGGTTTACGATTACTGCCACGTCGGTCATGGCCGGATGATGATGGCGTTCGACGTCATCTACCGCTGGCTCAAGGCATCGGGTTACGAGGTTAAATACGTCCGCAACATCACGGACATCGACGACAAGATCATCAAGCGCGCCGTCGAGAACAATGAAACGATGACGTCGCTCACGACCCGTTTCATCAAGGCGATGGACGAGGACACGGCCGCGCTGGGTATCCTGCCGCCTGATTTCGCACCGCGCGCGACGGAGTACGTGCCGCACATGCTGTCGATTATCGAAAAGCTCGAGACGAAGGAACTCGCCTACCGGGGCGAGGACGGCGACGTGAACTATGCCGTGCGTAATTTCCCGGGCTACGGCAAGCTGTCCGGCAAATCGCTGGACGACCTGCGCGCGGGCGAGCGCGTGGACGTGAACACGGGCAAGCGCGACCCGCTCGACTTCGTGCTGTGGAAGGCCGCCAAGGAATCCGAGCCGGACGAAGCGAAATGGGATTCGAAATGGGGTAAAGGCCGTCCGGGCTGGCACATCGAGTGCTCGGCCATGTCGTGCGCCATGCTGGGCGAACACTTCGACATCCACGGCGGCGGCGCCGACCTGCAGTTCCCGCACCACGAGAACGAGATCGCCCAGTCGGAAGGCGCGTTCGGCCCGCCGATGGCGAACTACTGGATCCACAACGGCTTCGTGCGCGTCGACAACGAGAAGATGTCCAAGTCGCTGGGCAATTTCTTCACGATCCGCGACGTCCTCAAGAAATATGATGCGGAGGTCATCCGCTTCTTCATCCTGCGCGCCCACTACCGCAGCCCGCTGAATTACTCGGACGTCCACATCGACGACGCGAAGGGCGCGCTGACGCGCCTGTACACGGCGCTGTCGGAGGTAGATGTCGGCAGCGAGCCTGTCAGCGTGGACTGGGACGAAGCCCACGCGCAGCGCTTCCGCGACGCGATGGACGACGATTTCAATACGCCGCTGGCGGTGGCCGAGCTGTTCGACCTGGCGTCGGAAGTCAACAAGAGCAAATCCGTCGCAGCCGCGCGCCAGCTGAAGGCGCTGGCCGCCGTGCTGGGCCTGCTCGAACGCAGCCCGCAAGCCTTCCTGCAGGCCGGCACGCCGGGCGAGGGTGGTCTGGACGAGGCGGCGATCGTCGATGCGATCGCGCGCCGCGCCGCCGCCAAGAAAGCCCGCAACTTCGCCGAGGCCGATGCGATCCGCGCCGAGCTGACCGCGGGCGGCGTCGTGCTCGAAGACAAGCCGGACGGCAGCACCAACTGGCGTCGCGCCTGACGGCCGTCCAGGTACGTAACGAGCATGGCACTTTCCAAGGACCTCGCGGGCGCCGTCCCGGCACCGCCGGACGTTCAGCCTTCCGTCCCACCGTACTGGGCGGAGGCGAAGGCCGAGCTCATGCGTCGGGATCGCATCATGAACAAGCTGATCCCGCAATTCGGCGACATGCACCTGCGCGGTCATCCCGACCCGTTCACCACGCTGGCGCGGTCCATCGTCGGCCAGCAGGTGACGGTGAAGGCCGCCGAGGTCGCGTGGACGAAGCTGCGCACCTTGTGCCCGAAGATGACGCCGTCCCAGGTCATCAAGGTCGGCGCGGAAGAACTGGCGGGCTGTGGCCTGTCGAAACGGAAGACGGAATACATCCTCGACCTGGCCGACCACTTCAAGGCGAAGCGCGTCCATGCCGACCAGTGGTCGCAGATGGATGACGAGGCCGTCATCGCCGAACTGGTCCAGATCCGCGGCATCACGCGCTGGACAGCCGAGATGTTTTTGATATTTAATCTGCTCAGACCGAACGTCCTGCCCCTGGACGATCCCGGCCTGATCCAGGGCATCAGCCAGAATTATTTCTCCGGCGAGCCGGTCTCGCGCAGCGATGCGCGCGAGGTTGCGGCGAACTGGGAACCCTGGCGGACAGTTGCCACATGGTATTTATGGCGTAGCCTGGACCCGGTTCCGGTATAGAATAACGCCCTTGCCGCCGCGCGGATGATCTTCCGCGGCCACGAACACACCCGGAGGTACAATGAGTAAAACAACTTTCCTCAGTTTCGAGCAGCCGATTGCCGAGCTCGATTCGAAGATCGAAGAGCTGCGCTTCGTGCAGGACGATTCCGCCGTCGACATCTCGGAAGAAATCGACCGCCTGGCCAAGAAGAGCCAGCAACTGACGAAAGACATCTATGCCAAGCTGACCCCTTGGCAGGTTTCCCAGATCGCCCGCCATCCGCAGCGTCCGTACACGATGGACTATGTGAACGCGATCTTCACCGATTTCCATGAACTGCACGGCGACCGTACCTTCGCCGACGACCAGTCCATCATCGGCGGCCTGGCCCGCTTCAACGGCCAGTCCTGCATGGTCATCGGCCACCAGAAGGGCCGCGACACGAAGGAACGCGCGGCGCGCAACTTTGGCATGCCGCGTCCGGAAGGCTACCGCAAGGCCATGCGCCTGATGAAGCTGGCCGAGAAATTCAACCTGCCGATCTTCACGTTCGTCGATACGCCCGGTGCGTTCCCCGGCATCGACGCGGAAGAGCGCGGCCAGTCGGAAGCCATCGGCCACAACCTGTACGTGATGGCCGAGCTGAAAGTGCCGCTGATCGCCACGATCATCGGCGAAGGCGGCTCGGGCGGCGCGCTGGCGATTGCCGTCGGCGACGCCGTGCTGATGCTGCAGTACGCGACGTATTCCGTGATCTCGCCGGAAGGCTGCGCGTCGATCCTGTGGAAGACGTCGGAGCGCGCGGCGGAAGCGGCCGACGCCCTCGGCTTGACGGCACACCGCCTGAAGGCGATGGGCCTGATCGACAAGATCGTCAACGAACCGCTGGGCGGCGCCCACCGCGATCCGGCCCAGATGGCCCAGATGCTCAAGCGCGCGCTGGCCGACACGCTGCGCCAGTTCCAGGGCATGAAGACCAAGGAACTGCTGGATGCCCGCCACGCCAAGCTGCTGGCCTACGGCAAGTTCAAGGAAACGACGCCGCGCGAAGAGTGAGCCGTCGTACGCAGGGGGCGGCCGTGATCGTCGCCCGGTTCGCGCAGGCCGTCGCGGCCCTGCGCGAAGCATACCTTCCCGAAGCCATGCCACCCGTCGCGGTCGCCCTCAGCGGCGGCCTCGATTCGATGGTGCTGCTGCACCTCGCGCACGCGCACGGACTGCAGCCGCACGCGTTCCACGTCCACCACGGCCTGAGCCCGAACGCCGACGCATGGCGCGACCATTGCGCGTCCGCCGCGGCGGCCCTGGGCATCCCGTTCGACTGGCGCGCCGTCGTCGTCGCGAAAGGGAAGAGTGGCATCGAGGCCGCTGCGCGCAAGCAGCGCTACGCGGCACTGGGTGAGATGTGCCGGGCCCACGGCGCCGGTTTGTTGCTGACGGCCCATCACCTCGACGACCAGGTCGAAACGGTGCTGCTGCAATTGCTGCGCGGCTCCGGCCCGGCCGGCCTGTCCGGCATGGACCCCGCCAACCGTGCCCCCGGCCTGCTGGGCGACGAACGCCTGGCGATGGCGCGCCCGCTGCTGGGTGTCGCGCGCGCCGATCTCGAACAGTTCGCGCGCGAGCAGGGCATCGCGTGGGTCGAAGACGAATCCAATACCGATCCGCGTTACGCCCGCAACGCGCTGCGCCACCAGGTGATGCCGGCGCTGGCTGCCGCGTTTCCCGGTTACCAGCAACGCGTGGCGCGCAGCAGCGCCCACACCCGTGCGGCCCAGCGCCTGCTGGACGAGCTGGGCGAGCAGGATCTGCAAGCCTGCCTGGCCGGCGATGGTCTGGACCTGGTCCGCGTGCGCGCCTTGAGCCGCGACCGCATCGACAATCTGCTGCGCCACTGGTTCACCACGCGCCGTCTCGCGATGCCGTCCACGGCATGGCTGGCGCAGATGGTGGCGCAGATCCTGTCCGCCCGCGAGGACGCGCAATTGCTCGTCGAGCACCCGGACGTCGACGTGCGCCGCCACCGCGACCATCTGTTTCTCGTGCCGCGCCTGCCGGAACTGGCCGGCATGCGCGATCCCGAGGACGCCGGGATCATCGACAAGCACGCCCAGGCGTTCCGCTGGAACGGCGAGGCATCGATCGCGTTCCCGGACTACGGCGGCGTGCTGCATTTCGACGCGGCCGAGCGCGGGTTCGATCCGGCCTGGCTGCGAGGGCAGGGGCTCGAGATCGATTTCCGCAAGGGCGGAGAACGTCTGCGCCTGGCGCACAACCGTCCGACCCGCAGCCTCAAGATGCATTACCAGGCGAGCGGCATCCCGGCCTGGGAGCGGGGCCGCCTGCCCATCGTGAATGCCGGCCTCGACCTGCTGTTCGCGGCAGGGCTCGGCATGGACTGCCGGCACGTGACCGAGGAGCCGGGCCGCATCGCGCTGCGTTGGGAAAGCGCGACGGCTGCCATCCCGGGTTAATACCCTTTCCGTATTACCATATTCCTATTTGGTATAGCTTTCGCATCTTGACGTCTTGTGATTCCGCGCCGCAGCATGTAGAGTAAAAGGCTCATTTGATTTTTTACAAGCGGAAATCCCTTCAGTCATGGCCTTAATAGTCCACAAATATGGCGGTACGTCGATGGGTTCGACGGAACGCATCAAGAACGTCGCGGCCCGCGTCGCCAAATGGCACGACGCCGGTCATCAAGTCGTTGTCGTCCCTTCGGCAATGTCCGGTGAAACCAACCGTCTGATCGGCCTGGCGAAAGAGATTATGTCGCAGCCGGACCCGCGTGAACTGGACATGATTGCATCGACCGGCGAACAGGTGTCCGTCGGCCTGCTGGCCATGGCATTGCTGGCGCGCGGCAAGGATGCAGTGTCGTACACGGGCTGGCAGGTGGGCATCAAGACCGACTCGGCCTTCACGAAGGCCCGCATCCAGTCGATCGACGACACCCGCGTGCGCGCCGACCTGGACGCCGGCCGGATCGTCATCATCACCGGTTTCCAAGGCATGGATGAGGACGGAAATATCTCCACGCTGGGCCGTGGCGGTTCGGACACCTCCGCCGTCGCGATTGCGGCCGCGCTGAAGGCCGATGAATGCCTGATCTACACGGACGTCGACGGCGTCTACACGACCGACCCGCGCGTCGTGAGCGAAGCGCGCCGCCTGTCCAAGATCACGTTCGAAGAAATGCTGGAACTGGCGTCGCTGGGCTCGAAAGTCCTGCAGACCCGCTCCGTGGAATTTGCCGGCAACTACCGCGTGCCGACGCGCGTGCTGTCGTCGCTGACCGACCCCCTGATGTCGCTCGAAGAAGAAGCCAACTCGGGTACCCTGATTTCGTTTGAGGAAGAAAGCAACATGGAACAAGCCGTCATCTCGGGCATCGCCTTCCACCGCGATGAAGCCAAAATCACCGTCCTGGGCGTGCCCGACAAGCCGGGCGTCGCCTTCCACATCCTCGGGCCGATCTCGGAGGCCAATATCGAGGTCGACATGATCATACAGAACCAGTCGGTCGACGGTAAGACCGACTTTACGTTCACCGTGTCGCGCAACGATTACCAGCGCGCCATGGGCGTCCTGGAAGGCGTGAAGGCCGAAATCGGCGCCGCCAAGATCCTGGGCGATGCCAAGGTGTCGAAGGTGTCGGCCGTGGGCGTGGGCATGCGCAGCCACGTGGGCGTCGCGTCGCAGATGTTCCGTACGCTGTCGGAAGAGGGCATCAACATCATGATGATCTCGACCTCGGAAATCAAGATTTCGGTCCTGATCGACGAGAAGTACATGGAACTCGCGGTACGCGCCCTGCACAAGGCGTTTAACCTCGAGCAAGCTTAACTTTTTTCAAAAAAATGGCCGTGCTTCCTTGACCAAAAAGGGTGTGGCCATTAATATGCGTGCACTCAGCGCTGACGCATAAACGTTGAAGCTGACTGGAGGCGTGGCCGAGTGGCCGAAGGCACTTCCCTGCTAAGGAAGCATACGGGCTTAAACCTGTATCGTGGGTTCGAATCCCACCGCCTCCGCCAAGATGCGAAAGAAAGCCGTCGAAAGACGGCTTTTTTTTCGTCCGTCTCATAGGAGAATGCGGCGAAAACGTTGTCCAGTGAGCTCCTCCGGAAACCGGCTCAATCCAGATCAAGCGCGGGGGTAAAAGCGGGGGTACGATTGAGGCACCATGCCGCTCAACCTGAACAAGCTGTCCGCATTGGCAGTGACTAAACTAAGCAAGCCCGGCTATTAATGCGGGCAGGACGCTTAGTCCGTTCAGCTTGCCGGCTCGGTAACGCCGGTGCCCGTGATTGATGATGTAACGGCCAGGCACGTCGGCATTGACGCGGAGGGACAAGGGAGTCTTTGGGCCTTTTGCGCCATAGCTGGCCGCGAGCTCGGCAATACTTTCAGGTCGCAAGCCCGGATTGTTCTTACTGCGTGGTTGTGCGGGGTCTTCGTCAATCAGCGCAATCTCGATCATTAACGGGCTGCCGTCGCCGCTGGCGAGCGGTTTTACAGTGCTCGACGCAGCAACCTTATGTGGGCGCCTACGCGGCTGGCCCAGAAGTGTTTCTTCGTTGACCGTCATCGCTTGGGCTCCAGTGGCCTTTGATACTGAGCAGCTTACCTGAAACCTGATAGCCAAAGTTCAATATATCGCTAGGCTTCGATATTCGCTTTCGGTAAAACAATCGGTGCTTTTATGCTGATCTACGTCAGCGGTGCGTGCTGCCTTGCTGATCGCCGACGATGTTGGCAACGTCGTTTGGCGGGTCACAAGTGCCGGCCAATGATGTCCTCGACGGAGCTGTGCATATAACGTGTTAGCGGTGCTGGCCTCGTTCGACTGCCATTCGATAGCAGGTCGAATAGGTTGCTTGGCTGCTCCCAGGCGAGGAAGTCAGTTCGCGTGGATGAGCGAGATGATCGACCTGAAAAAGAAACGCAGCTTCTTAGAGACGCACATGACCGAATACCAGCCTCGGGGCGTGCTTCGTTGGACTAAAGTATCGTTGTAGCTGGGAAAGCTCGTTTTGACTTTGATACTTTGTGTCGCCAGTTCGCGTTCAAAATTTTGTCTACTGAACTTAAGGTAGTCCAAGTTGTGGTTGCGAGCTTGCATGAACCGGTCTCAAGCCGGTTCAACATGCAAATTCGCGAAGCCGCGCAGTCCCGCATTGTCGTTCCATGCACGCATGGAGCCAGCCAGGCGGAGGCCCGGCCAACGTCGCATCACAGCGCGTAATACGACATCGGCCTCGAGCAGCGCCAAGCCACCGCCGATACACACGTGCGGTCCGCTGCCGAAGGACAGGTGACTGCCATCGCGTCGGCCGATATCGAAAGTGTCGGGATCCGCAAATCGAGCGGGATCCCGGTTTGCGGCACCAATCATTGCGAGAACGAGATCACCACGGCGGAGCGTTTTACCATGCAGCGTGAGCTCCGTCGCGATCCTGCGACCCGTGTACTGGACAGGACTGTCGTAGCGCAACAGTTCGCGCAGCGCCAATGGCAGCGCGGACGTATCAGTGCAGAGTCTCGCCCATTGATGCGGATGGGACAGCAGGGTATGCAGGCCATTGCCGAGCAGGTTACGCGTGGTTTCGTGTCCGGCAAACAGCAACATCGCGCATTGCGCCACCAGTTCTCCGTCCGCCCGGACCGTGCCTGCGGCCTCCGCCTGCAGCAACCTGCTGATCAGGTCCGCACCTGGCTCCCGGCGGCGTGAGGGCAACAGAGCCTCGAAATAACGGACCATGTTTGACAGGCTGCGTTGGGCCGCAAGCAGTTGCTCGGCCGATGGCTGAAGTGCGCCGATGAATGTGGCAAGGTCGTCCGACCAGGCAATGAAGCGCTCCTCGTCCTTGCGGTCAATCCCCAGCAGCAGGCCCATGACGCGTGAAGGCAGCGGACGCGCGATCGCGGCGATAAAATCGAAGCTTGCGCTGCCTTCGAGCGGACTGAGCAGTTCATCGGTGAGGCGCTCGACATCGGGTCGCATTCCCCGGATCAGGTCGGGATGGAAGCCTGCTGCCATGGCTTGACGAAGGCGAGCATGGTCCGCACCGTCCAGAAAGACCATGGCTCGTCCAAACAGGCGCTGGAACGTGTCGAGGCCTGACCGAACACGCTTTCCGCGCGAATCAATATCGATGCCGGGGACGCGTTTGATCCAACCCGCGGTGCGTTGCGACGAAAAATGCGGATCGCGCAACGCCAGTTCCACATCGGCATGGCGCGTCAATAGCCAAGCACCTTGAAACACGTCCTCGCGCCACAGCACCGGACCCGCTTCGCGCAGATGGCGATAGACGGGATAGGGATCTTGAAGGAACGTGTGATCGAACGTCGGCGGTCCATGTTTTGCCAATGCTTCCATTATTCCGCCGCTAAGCCAAGGTCCGACGCGACCTGGTCGCGCAGGACGTGTTTTTGAATCTTGCCCGTAACGGTCATCGGGAAGGCACTTACAAACCGCACGTAGCGGGGATCTTGTATCTTGCGATCTGGCCCGAGCAGAAGGACCGGATTTCCTCGGCATCCGCTTTCGTGCCTGGGCGCAGGATGATGCAGGCGCACAGTTCCTCGCCATACTTGGGATCCGGGACACCAACACATTGCACATCCAGGATCTTCGGATGGCGGTACAGGAATTCTTCGATCTCGCGTGGATAGATGTTCTCTCCGCCACGGATGACCATGTCCTTGGAACGGCCCACGATCCTGCAATAGCCCTGCTCGTCGATTACGGCCAGGTCGCCCGTGTGCATCCAGCGCGCTGGATCGATCGCTTCGCGGGTCTTTTCCTCATCGCCCCAATAGCCGAGCATTACGGAATAGCCGCGCGTCAGCAGCTCGCCTTTTTCGCCACGCGGGACGATGCGTCCGCCGCCGTCGACGATTTTGACTTCGAGGTGAGGGTGCACACGGCCCACCGTGGATACGCGCACATCGACTGGATCGTCCACTGAACTCTGGAAACTGACCGGTGACGTTTCCGTCATGCCGTAGGCGATTGTCACGTCTTTCATGTGCATGTGCTGAATTACCCTGGTCATGATCTCGACCGGACAGGGCGAGCCGGCCATGATTCCCGTACGTAGCCTTGACAGATCGTAGGCGGCGAAATCGGGATGGTCGAGGATTGCGATGAACATCGTCGGCACGCCGTGCAGGCCGGTGCAACGTTCGGCCTGCACGGTATCCAGCACGGATTTTGCGTCGAATCCCTCGCCGGGGAAGACCATCGTGGCGCCATGGGTGACGCACGCGAGATTGCCCAGCACCATACCGAAGCAGTGATAAAGAGGTACTGGAATGCACAACCGGTCGTGCTCCGTCAGGCGCATTGTTTCGCCAATGAAGAATCCGTTGTTGAGGATGTTATGGTGCGTCAGTGTTGCGCCCTTGGGTGAACCGGTTGTCCCCGATGTGAACTGGATATTGACGGGGTCGTCGAATTGCACGAGGGCGGATACCTTGGCGAGATGGTCCAGGTCAGCAGCATCGACGGCGTCTGCGACTTCGTCGAAGTTGAGCATGCCGACCGTCTTTTCCACGCCCAGGCGAATAACATGGCGCAGGTGAGGCAGGTTGGCGGCGTTCAACCTGCCCGCGAGGGATAGCCGAAGCTCGGGCACGACGTCGTGCACCATCGCGATGTAGTCGCTGCTCTTGAAGCTCGGCCCCAGGATCAGTGCGCTGCATTGCACTTTATCCAGCACGTATTGCAGCTCGGAGCGCCGGTAAGCTGGATTAATGTTGACCATGACGAGGCCAGCCTGCGCGGTAGCGAATTGCGTCACGACCCATTCGGCACAGTTCTGGGCCCAGATGCCGACGCGTTCGCCAGGACTCAGGCCAAGCTTCAGTAACCCGGCGGCGAAGCGGTTGACGCGATCGAGCAGCTCGCTGTAGGTCCAGCGAATGTTCTGGTGTGCCACCACAAGCGCCTCGCGGTCGCCGAAGTGAGCTGTAATGCCGGCAAGGTGCGCTCCGATCGTCTCGCCGATCAGCTGCACGTCTCGTGATCCATGGACATAGCTTGACTGGTGCATCTGTTACTCCTCCGGTGGACTCATGAGGGCGCTCCGTATGTGAGTAATACTCACATATATAGGTTTGAAAGGAGTGTAGTAAAACATGGGCCGGGAGGCAACATTCAATACTGAAAAACTGAAAAAATAAAATAATGTGAGTTTGGCTCACATGACACGGCAGTCACCAAAGACTGCGGGCTGTTCCTCACCGAGACCATGGCTTACGCGACGCCGTCGCTTACGGAGGCGAACTGCGTGCACTGCAAGATGTGAGATATGAGGGACCGACGTGGAACATCGCCTCGGTTCCCTCGGAGGGCAGTAGCGAGCGGAACTACCCGAACATGCAGGTCGACCGGATGGTATCCTTGGCAGATACAAGAATTGCAGTCAACGGATCGCATCAGGAAGCGACAACGTGAATACATCATTGAGGCCAGTACGGAGGCGGGAAGCCCAAGGCTTGCGCTCGGAGCGGCGCGTGAAGGAGATTTTGTCTGTAGCACGCCAGACGTTTTCCGAACAGGGCTATGAGCGCTCCACCACGCTCGATATTGCGCGCCAGCTGAACATTTCCGAAGCAACGATTTTTTCCTACTTCATCAGCAAGCGCGATCTCTGCATGCATGTGATCAAAGGCTGGTATGACGAGATCACGCAGGTCCTGGAAAACGAATTGCCCCTTGTGCCCGGAACCCGCGCCAAATTGCACTTCGCGGTGCATCGGCACCTCGTCACGTTGATGCAAGAGGGCAGCGGGATGTGCCGTCTTGTGCTGAGCGAAGGCCGCACCGTGGATGACGAATTCGCCGGCCTTCTGGTCGAGCTCAAGCGCCGCTATACGGGACCGCTGATGAACGTGCTCGCAACGGCACAACACGCCGGCGAGATCAGGCCGAGCTCCCCGCTATCGCTGCTGCGCGACATGGTCTACGGTTCGATGGAACACGTGTTGTGGGACTACGTGGCCAACGGGAATAAACCGGATATCGATGAGACAGCCGAACAGCTGACATCCATGCTGTGGGCAGCGTTCATGCCGGTTCAGCAAACCACGGAAAAGCTCGCGCAGTTTCGCATGGACGTCGCGGATGCGTTGCGGCGGCTAGAGCAGCCAGGATAGCGTTTCCCTTGAGCCGGCAGCCAGCTCTGACGTTCAAGCCGCGTGCTCCGCGCCTGCGTCAACTTCCTTCGAATACTGGCGAACGACTTCGAGAAACCGCATGAGGGTTGGCGACGTATCGTCCGGACGATATATGCAGCTCAGGTCGACGACTGCTTGCGGAGCATCTTTGAGAGGACGATACACAACACCGGGTAATTGAAGCCGCGCGGCGGATTCTGCCACCAGCGAGAGGCCAAGGCCGCTGGCGACAAGTGCAATTCCAGTCAGCGCGTCAGTGGTCTCTTGCGATACGTTAGGCAAGAAGCCCTCTCTGCTGCAAAGTTCGATAATCTTGTCGATGAAATTTGGACGATGGCCAGTTGGGAACATGACCATTGGCTGGCCTTTCAATGCCTGTAGGGGAATCGACGTTTCCTTGGCCAACGGATGCAGAGCGTTCACCGCGACCATGATTGCCTCGGTCGTGACGCGCTCCACGGTGATGTCTGTACAAGGGTCAAGCAAGCGGTTGAACCCGACCGTGATCCGCCGCTGTCGCAGCGCTTCAATCTGTTCGCTCTTGGCCATCGTGTGGAGAACCACATTCACGTTGGGATAAGTGTTGCGAAAACGCAACAGCAACTGAGGTATGACGTCGAATGTGCCCGAGCCAAAGATACCGATGTCGATCCGTCCGATTTCCCCCCGCCCGGCCTGCCGCGTTCGTTCAGCGGTCTGTTCGATCATCGAGCGGATGTTCAGCCCTTCTTCCAGCAGGATGCGACCAGCCTGGGTCAACTCGACTCCCTTGGACGTGCGGATGAACAACTGGGCACCAACTTCCTCTTCTAACTGCTGGATCTGGCGCGTGAGCGGGGGCTGTGAAATATTAAGAGCGACGGCGGCACGACTGAAATTCAGCTCTTGTGCGACCGCGATGAAGTATTTCATGTGACGGAAATCCATACCGCTTCCTTGTAACGCCTACAGACATGTTCATCGAGACCGCGACAGACGGGTGTCAAAAATGACATGGCACAGTACGAGCTCGAGCGAGCGACGACAGGCGATGCAGCGTCGACCTGCCGCCAAATTATAACTTTGAAAAGCGAGCCGGAAAGAGTAATAGGTAATTTAGTTGCTCTAATTGCAACTAGTGACGGTTTTTTGCCTATGAAATTCATCCTTGATTCATAATCAAAACGTGAGTCGTAAGCGGATTATCGGGCTCGCCGCTGTTTGCGGGCACCGTTGACGTTCCCCATATGCAACATCTGCTTGTATGTACATCATGCGACCGGCATAGATTGCAAAAAATATATTGAAGGAGACAGGATGAAGTCGTCGGATTTGATTGAACGCTTGCGCCTACGGATGCGCCTGCGTTTCGACCCCGAGAATGGCAAGATCTGGTTCGGGGAGCACCGTATGTTGCTTTTACATACACACGCGTTTGGGGCGCTCCGTAAGGAACTGTTTGACTCTCTCGGTACCGAGCGGGCACGCGGACTGCTGGCGCGCATGGGGTTTGCGTCAGGAAGAAAGGACGCGGAGCTGGTCAAGAAACTTGTTGGCGACGATACGCTCGAAGAGATCTTCCTTGCGGGCAGGGAAATGCACATGCTGGAGGGTATGGTCAAAGCAACAAAGCTTCGATCCGACATCAATATCGATTCCGGCACCTTTAACGGTACGTTCAGATGGGATTCGTCGTGGGAAGCAGAATCGCATGTCCAGTTGTTCGGCGTGGGCGATGAGCACGCTTGCTGGAGCCAGATCGGGTACGCGTCCGGATACGCTTCAGCCTTCATGAACCGCTTCGTGGTCTTCAAGGAGACTCAATGCACTGCTTGCGGTGCCGACCATTGTCTTATCGAAGGGCGGCTCGCCGAGGATTGGAACGATCCTGCATACCTGAGCTACTTCAGCCCGGACAATATTGTTGCCGAGCTCAAGGAACTTAAGCAGGAAGTGGCTGACCTGAGAGCCACACTACGTAAACACCGCGACCCTGGCAGCCTCATCGGCGTGTCCGTCGGGTTCCGCGAAGCATTCAATTTATTGAGCCAGGCTGCAGCAACCACAATCAACGTTCTGCTTCTCGGCGAAACCGGAGTAGGCAAAGAGCGGTTTGCCCGCTGGCTGCATGAAAACGGTCCGCGGGCAAATAAACCATTCATTGCTGTCAATTGTTCTGCCATTCCGCACGACCTGATCGAGTCTGAGCTGTTTGGCGTGACCAAAGGGGCATATACGGGAGCGGAGCAATCCCGTCCGGGCCGGTTCGAACGCGCCAACGGCGGGACGCTTTTCCTCGATGAGATCGGGGACATGAGTCAGGCAGCCCAGGTCAAGTTATTGCGTGTTTTGCAGACGGGAGAAGTAGAGCGGCTTGGTGACGAAAACGTGCGCAAAGTGGATGTGCGCCTAGTTGCGGCCACCAACGTCGACTTGCAGCGAGCGATCGTCGAAGGTCGTTTTCGTGCCGATTTGTATTATCGGTTGGCCACTTTCCCGGTTGTCATCCCGCCGCTACGTGAACGTCCGGCCGACCTGTCGCTGTTGATCGATTCATTAATCGAAAAGAATAGTCAGCGTTACCAAAAGAAGGTAAGGGGCGTGACGGACCGTGCGAGGGAGATGCTTGCTCAACATTCATGGCCGGGCAACATACGCGAGTTGGAGAACGTGATCGAACGCGGTGTTCTTCTCGTGCCCAACGGCGGTTATATCGAAATAAATCACCTGTTCGCGATCGTGCCGCAGTCCATGGCTGAAGGCATGAACCTTGCCGGTAACGGATGTCTTGCGGACAAGAGCGACCGAGCCCGTGAGGAACTTTACGAGCAGCTGCTGGAGGAGGACTTCGACTTTGAGCTACATGAGCAAAAATTGCTCAAGCTGGCCCTGAAAAAAGCTGAGGGCAATTTTACCCATGCAGCGCGTATGCTTGGTATCACCCGCCGCCAGTTATCCTACCGGTGCTCCCGCCACCAAATCGACGCCCCGTCGCACGACGATCAATAGCCAGTTGGCGCGGGTGACCAAATGGTCGCCCGCGTTTGCCTGACGAGACGAAATCGTCAGGTAAGGCATCTCCTCACAAGCCTAATAAACAAAAAGTCCTGTTAATTCAGTGGCTTACGTATTGGCACGCTTGTTGCTCCCCATGAGAACAGAAGTCGCGGGGTCTGAATAGACCAGACGCGACCGTTGCGAGTTCTCAGGAGACATCAATGCTCACTTTTCATTCAGAGACAGCGTCAGTTGGCGACCTTCCGCCTGCTTCAGCTCGTTTCTATCTCGTACGGTTTCAAGACACAGATGAGACCGTAGCCTGCCGCGCCGATGAAAGCGTACTGGCGGCACTTGTCCGTACCGGAAAAAAAGGGGTTCCCGTCGGATGCCGCGGTGGAGGTTGCGGCATTTGCAAAGTCACCGTGAGGTCGGGGCGCTTTGCCAAGTTGAAGCCCATGAGCCGTAATCGGGTCAGCGAAGCCGATGAGCTTGCGCACAACGTCCTGGCTTGCTGTATCTGCCCGCAAAGCGACATTGAAGTTCGTGTAATCGGCAAGCTAAGTGAACGTTTAGCGACCGACAGGACCGGGAGGACCCTATGAGCCCTGTCGGCCAAGACCATGCGCAGGAAACCGGCTTCGATACCACTCGTAAATTCGTCCGCGTTCGCGGTGAACGCGGCGACGGCTTCGTCGAGTTCGAGTTCGCCATTGGAGAGACCGAGCTGTTTGCAGAGCTGATTTTGCAGCGCAGCGCATTTATTGCCTTCTGCGAAGACAATCAAGTCACGCTATTGCAAGGCGACAAGATCGTAAAGCCAGGGGAGGAAGATTGGTCGTGGAGCTTGCACGATGCGACTACCGCGCGATTCAAATCAAACCAGTAACTGTATCACCGTCCGAAAAGCAAAACGATAACAACTAGGAGCATCTATGCAAATCGATCTACGCACCGTCAATATCAAGCCCCTTCGGCACACTTTCGACCACATTGCCAAGCGTCTGGGTGCAGATAAGCCCGCGACTCGTTACCAAGAGGGAACGTTTGACCTGCAGTCGACGCACAACTTCCATTACCGTCCGACATGGGACCCTGAGCACGAACTATTCGATGCGAGCCGCACGAAGGTCGTCATGAAGGATTGGTACGCATTGAAGGATCCGCGTCAGTTTTACTACGCCACCTACACCATAGCGCGCGCGAAACAACATGAGGCAGCCGACGCCAGCTTCACCTTCGTCGAATCGCGCGACCTGGCGGATTCGCTCGCGCCTGAAACATGTCAACTCGCGCTCGATCTGCTTTTGCCTTTGCGCCATTTGGCTTGGGGAGGCAATCTGAACAATATTTTTATTGCGGCCTATGGATATGGGGCCGCGATTACCCAGCCGTGCTGTTTTCATGCAATGGACCAGCTTGGTATCGCGCAGTATTTGACTCGAGTCGGCCTCCTGTTGTCAGACGCGGACGCGCTGGTCAAGGCAAAGAGCGACTGGTTGAGTAGCGGTACCTGGCAGCCATTACGCCGGTACGCTGAAAACCTGCTGGTTAAGAAGGACTTTTTCGAGTTATTCGTCGCTCAAAACTTCGCCCTGGACGGTTTGCTGTACCCATTGGTGTACCAAAACATTGTCGATAAACGGATGACGTCAACAGGCGCAGCGCCTGTAGCAATGCTCACCTCGTTCATGAGCGACTGGTATGGCGAAACCCAAAAATGGGTTGACTCCTGTATCAAGACCGCGGCTGCTGAATCCGAAGAGAACAAGGCGCTGTTGTCGCAATGGACAGTGCACTGGCGTGAGCGCGCTATCGAAGCCTTGGCTCCGCTGGCGACGATGGCGCTGAAGTGCGACGCAAACGCTACTTTGAACCTGGTGGTTGACAATTTCAATGCTCGCGCCGCCCGGCTCGGCCTCTCGGTGTAAAGGCCCTGACATGTTCAATGTATTTATCGCTTTGCAAACCAGCGACGACAGTCGCGCCATTGTCGAGGCTATTGTTGCGGACAATCCGACCGCTTCGGTCAATGAGCAGCCGGCTATGTTCAAGGTCGACGTGCCAGGCCGACTGACCGTGCGCCGCGGCACTGTCGAGGAGAAGATCGGGCGCGATTTCGATCTTCAGGAGTTACAACTGCATTTGATCAGTATTTCCGGTCACGTCGAGGAAACCGACGAAGAGTTTACGCTCTACTGGGATTGATCACTTAACGACACACTATCAGGAGACTCGAATGGACATGCAAGTCAAGAAAAAACTGGGTTTAAAAGAAAAATATGCGTTGATGACGCGCGACCTCGGTTGGGAGACCACGTATGAATCGATGGACGATGTCTATCCCTACATGAAGTTCGAAGGGATCAAGATCCACGACTGGGACAAATGGGAAGACCCATTCCGTCTGACGATGGATTCTTACTGGAAATACCAGGCTGAAAAGGAAAAAAAGCTTTATGCGATTATTGATGCCTTCGCGCAAAACAACGGGCATCTTAGCGTAACAGACGCTCGTTACATCAATGCCCTCAAGCTGATGCTTTCGGCATTCCCGTCGCTGGAATATGCTTCGCATCGCGGTTTTGCTCATATCGGTCGTCAGATGCGCGGCGTCGGTCCTTCCGTTGCTTGTCAAATGCAGTCGATTGATGAAATTCGTCATGCACAAACGCAGATCCATTCGCTGTCGAACTACAACAAGTTCTACAACGGTATGCACGACTGGCGTCACATGAATGACCATATGTGGTACCTGTCGGTGGCGAAATCGTTCTTCGAAGACGCCACGACTGCCGGTCCATTCGAATTCATCACCGCAATCGGTTTTTCGTTCGAGTATGTCCTGACCAACCTGGTCTTCGTTCCGTTTATCTCTGGGGCAGCTTTTAATGGCGACATGGCCGCGATGACGTTCGGCTTTTCCGCCCAGTCGGACGAAGCACGCCATATGACGCTAGGACTCGAGTTTATCAAATTCATGCTCGAGCAAGATCCCAATAACCTGCCCATCGTTCAGGGATGGATTGATAAATGGACATGGCGCGGTGTCCGCGTGCTGACGCTGGTGGCCATGATGATGGACTATATGCTCCCGAAGCGAGTAATGAGCTGGAAGGAAGCCTGGCATATCTATTTCGAGGAAAACGGCATGGCGCTGTTCAATGACCTGGCGCGCTACGGGATCAAGATTCCGACATGTGTCGAGCAGATTCGCAAGGAACAGGACCACATTTCGCACCAAGCATGGTTGTCATTCTATAGCGCCGGTGCAATGACAAATTTCCACACCTGGCTGCCTAGCGAGGATGAGCTTGACTGGCTGTCATCGAAATATCCTACTACCTTCGATAAATATTATCGCCCACGTTTTGACCTCTTGCGCGAACGCGCCGAGAAGGGCGAGCGCTTTTACAGCAAGACGATGCCGATGCTGTGCCAGACCTGCCAGATTCCCCTGTTGTTTACTGAACCGGACGATCCCACCACGATTGCTTATCGAGAGACAACCTACAGCGGCAACAAGTTCCATTTTTGCTCGGATCACTGCAAGTGCATCTTCGAGAAGGAGCCTGAGAAGTATTCACAGGCCTGGCTGCCGGCGCATCAGATTGCAATGGGCAACTGCTTTGCCGAGGGTGACGACCCAACTGCGCCGGGTTTCGATCCAATTGCTTCCCTTATGAAACATTGGAATCTTCGTCATGGCACGGACAACCTGGACTTCGACGGTTCGGAAGACCAGAAGAACTTCGCCGCTTGGCGTGAAGCGTCCACTAAAAACTAAGGAGCAGTCATGTCTGTCGTCTCAGTTACTCCCTATCCAATCGATATCAAAGATCGTAAAGAAAAGTTTCATGGTGCCCAGTTACTTTATGTCGGCTGGGACAAGCACTTGTTGTTCTTCGCGCCCGCCCAGTTTTGCCTGCCACCTGACACCCGCTTCCGCGATTTGTGCGAGGTTCATCTGCCGGTCGCATTTTCCGAACATCCCGACTTCGCGAGCATCAACTGGGAAGAGGCTAAATGGTTGAAGTCTGGCCAGCCGTTTGAACCTGATTTGGAAAAAACGCTCGCTGCCAACGGACTCGATCACAAAGATGTCCTGCGTCTCCAAACGCCTGGCCTCGAGGGCCTGGGTGGCGTAGGGATCTAACGGAGAAGTTTAAAGATGAGTTATCAACTAACGATCGAACCGCTGGGCCGCACGATCGAAGTGCAAGACGGGCAAACCATTCTTGACGCTAGCTTGCGCGAGGGTCTGTACCTGCCTCACGCTTGCTGCCACGGCGTGTGCGCGACTTGCAAAGTGCAGGTTCTGGACGGCGAAGTTGACCACGGCGAGGCTTCATTGTTCGCTCTCATGGATTTCGAGCGCACCGAGCAGAAATGTCTCGCCTGTTGCGCGACCTTGCAGAGCGACGTAACTATCGAGGCAGACATCGAAGAGGACCCGGACGCCCTCGAATTGCCAGTCAGGGACTTCGATGGCGTGGTCAGTCGAATTGAGAACCTCACGCCAACCATTAAAGGCGTGTGGATCAGGCTCGATCATCCGGAAGGGATGAAGTTTCAAGCCGGCCAGTATATCAACCTCAATAGCGCTGACGGTGAAACCCGGCGTGCCTTCTCACTTGCAAATTCTCCTTCTGAACGCGGCGAGATCGAGCTCAACATTCGTCATGTACCAGGAGGAAGAGTTACCGGCTGGATACACAATGAACTTGCTGTCGGGGACCGTATCAGCTTGAGCGGGCCCTACGGAAGGTTCTTCGTACGCAAATCGGCCAAACTTCCGAACTTGTTCCTGGCGGGAGGGTCGGGATTGTCGAGTCCGCGTTCGATGATTCTCGATCTCCTCGAGAACGGTTGCACCACACCGATCACACTGGTGTATGGCGCCCGCACTTTAGATGAGCTGTATTACCACAAGGACTTTGTGGAATTAGCTGTCCAATATCCAAATTTCACTTATTTGCCCACGCTGTCCGGCGCGCAGGACGGCGATGGCTGGACAGGTGCACGCGGCTATGTGCATGACGTGGCGAAGGAACACTTCAACAACGACTTCCGAGGCCAAAAAGCATACCTGTGTGGACCACCGCCAATGATCGACGCATGTATCACGACCCTGATTCAAGGACGTTTATTCGAGCGTGATATCTACACGGAGAAATTTTTCTCCGCTGCCGACGCGCAACAGGTGCGTAGCCCGTTTTTCAAATCCTTGTAAGCGCTGCCTTGAGCTAAGGCAGCCAGTACAGGGGCAGACAGCCTTACCTGTCTTTAGTCATGCTTTAAAGGTATTGGCAATGGGATAAAAAGGTATTAGACGGTATGGCTTCTGCCCCATAAACTGGATTCAATTAGCTTGAACTGCTCAGCAACCTTATAAAACTGTCACGGGACATAGACATGCGTCAGATTGAGAATTTTATCAACGGCGAATTTTGCGCCAGCATCAGTGGGAACCGGTTTGAAAAGCGATCCCCTGTTGACAATACTGTCATCGCAAGTATCGCCGAAGCTGGCGAGGCCGAAGTCGATGCCGCGGTCAAGGCGGCACGTTCCGCTTTGCGCGGTGAATGGGGGCGGCTGACGCTGGAGCAGCGCACGCAGATGTTATACGAAGTCGCCGATCAGATCACTCGTCGGTTCGATGATTTCGTCGAGGCCGAGATGGCTGACACCGGCCAGCCGCATCACGTGATGACTCATGCGTTCATTCCTCGCGGAGCAGCCAACTTCAAAGTATTTGCCGATACCGTCAAGAACGTTGCGAACGAATCCTTTCAAATGTCCACGCCGGACGGCCGCGGCGCACTGAACTATTCCACACGTTCGCCCAAGGGTGTCATCGCAGTGGTCTGTCCGTGGAATGCACCGTTTTTGCTGATGACCTGGAAGGTCGGCCCTGCGCTTGCCTGCGGTAACACGGTGGTTGTCAAACCGTCCGAGGAAACGCCGCTGACCGCCGCGCTGCTGGGCGAAGTGATGAATTCGGTAGGTATTCCCAAGGGCGTCTATAACGTCGTGCAAGGCTTCGGCCCCAACTCCGCTGGGGAATTTCTGACCAGGCATCAAGGAGTCAATGCCATCACCTTCACTGGCGAGACGCGGACCGGTACCGCGATCATGAAGGCGGCGGCAGAAGGAATGCGAGACGTTTCATTCGAACTCGGCGGCAAGAATGCCGGTATCGTATTCGCCGATTGCGACTTCGACGCCGCGGTCGATGGCATTTTCCGATCTTCTTTCCTTAACAGCGGACAAGTCTGCCTCGGTACCGAACGAGTGTATGTCGAGCGACCGATGTTCGACAAATTTGTCCAGGCACTGAAAGCGAAAGTCGAGGCGGTGAAATTCGGCAGACCACAAGACCATGGGGTGACGTACGGACCGCTGATTAGTCAAGAGCATCGGAAAAAGGTGCTGTCGTATTACCAGCGTGCAAAGGACGAAGGCGCGACGGTGGTCACCGGCGGCGGCGTGCCAGACCTGCCTGCTCCGCTGAGCGAGGGGGCATGGGTCGAACCAACCATCTGGACTGGCCTGCCCGACGATGCCTCCGTAATCAAGGAGGAAATCTTTGGTCCCTGCTGTCACGTGCGTCCGTTCGATACCGAAGACGAAGTCGTGAACCTTGCCAACGATACCGAGTACGGTCTTTCAACCACAATCTGGACCCAGGATCTGGCGCGCGCGCATCGAGTAGCTGGACGGGTGGAGGTCGGCGTGGCTTGGGTCAACAGCTGGTTCCTGCGTGACCTGCGGACGCCATTTGGCGGCGCGGGACAATCCGGCATTGGCCGCGAGGGCGGCGTGCACTCGCTCGAGTTTTATACGGAAACGCGCAACGTCTGCGTAAAGCTCTGATAAGGCAACACTGTCATGATGACATCGGAAAAAATCGAGCGCTACGGCGACGAACTGTACCAGGCGCTCGTGACGCGTACCACGGTGGCGCCGCTGATTGAACGCGAACCCAACATTACGCTTGACGACGCGTATCTTATTCAGCAGCGCATGATTTCTCGTCGTTTGAACGCTGGCGAAACGATTGTCGGTAAAAAGATCGGCGTCACCAGTAAAGCGATCCAGGACTATCTTGGGGTATTCCAGCCGGATTTTGGACAGCTGACATCGTCAATGCTGTACGTCGAAGGCGACACTATCGATCTTGGCAATTTGATTCAGCCGAAGGCAGAAGCCGAATTGGCATTTGTTTTGAAAGAGGATTTGAACGGTCCTGGAATAACGGCCGTGGACGTGCTACGAGCCACCGCGTACGTCGTACCGTGCTTCGAGATCGTTGATTCACGTATCACCAACTGGAATATCAAAATCCAGGATACGGTGGCTGACAACGCATCGTGTGGGGTCTACGTGCTGGGAAAAACCCGCGGCGATCCGCGCCTTCTCGACATTACGTTGGCCGGTATGGTCGTCGAAAAAAATGGTGAGGTGGTGTCGACAGGTGCAGGCGCTGCAGTGCAAGGGTCACCTGCCAATGCTGTTGCCTGGCTTGCTAATACATTGGGCAGACTTGGGATTTCATTCAGAGCGGGTGAAGTCATCCTTTCGGGCTCTCAGTCGTCATTGATCGCTGTTCAGGACGGGGACGAGTTGGTCTGCACGATTGGCGGGCTTGGCAGCTGCCGGGTCGCATTTACGGGGAAGAGCGCAGCATGACCACAAATCTCAAATCAACCGCAGCTGTATCCCGTACCTTGGCGGACCAGGATCTCTTGCGCTTTGCAGAGCGGGTATCCAACGCACAAGACAATGGACATACGATTCCGTTGCTGAGCGAGGAAATTCCTGGCATGAACGTGGCGGATGGCTATGCCATTCAGACACTTTTGCGACACATAACGATTGGTCGGGGAGCACGCCTCGTTGGCTGGAAAATTGGCTTAACGTCTCGCGCAAAGATGGTTCAGATGAACGTGTTCGAGCCAGCCATCGGCTTCTTAACCGACGATATGGCTCGGCCCGAAAATAGTTCAATTACCGTTGCTGACATGATTCATCCGCGCGTCGAATGCGAGATCGCATTTGTGATGAAACACGCGCTGCATGGCCCGAACTGCACGAAAGAGCAAGTCTTGTCGGCGACCGATTTTGTCCTGCCTGCCGTGGAAGTTATCGACTCCCGGTTCGAAGCATACCGTTTTGATCTATGCAGCGTTATCGCAGATAACAGTTCCAGTGCACGCTTCGTTACGGGCGGCCGGGCTCGATACGCAACTGAGCTTGACCTGCGCACGCTCGGTGTAGCGATCGAGATCAACGGGGAAGTGGTTGCAACCGGCGCGTCAGCCGCTGTCCTTGGTCATCCGGCCGAAGCCATCGCCCACCTCGTCAATATTTTACATAGTCAAGGCGAGCATTTGGCTGCGGGAAGTTTCGTCATGAGTGGCGGGATCACCGAAGCACTGCCGGTCAAGGCTGGCGACCAAGTGGTAGCGCGGTTTCAGGAACTTGGCAGTGTTGCCATGCGGTTTATCTGATCCCGGTCGCAACAAGGTCATTGCAAAAAGTCAATGAATGGGCCATGTGGCCAATCAGGAGAAAGTAATGCCAATTATCGAAATCCATATGGCAAGAGGTAGAACGGTCACGCAAAAACGTGAGCTGGTCGCAGGAGTAACCGATGCTGTCGTCGCCGCGCTCGGCGTCCGTGCCGATCAGGTACGTATTTTGATCGATGAACTGGCGCCGGAACATTTTGCCGTTTCCGGTAAGACAACGGGTCAGCGGTTAGGCAATACAGAAGCGCTTGCCGGTGCTTGTGAACCTGCTTCCGCCAATTCAATCGTCCAGAACGAAGGATCTTTATTATGAAAAAGATTAAATGTGCCCTGATTGGGTCGGGCAATATTGGCACTGACCTGATCTACAAAATCCAACGTAGTGCTGTACTCGAGCCCGTGTGGATGGTGGGCATCGATCCGAACTCCGAGGGTTTGGCGAGGGCCCGCGACATGGGCTTGAAAACGACTGCAGGCGGCGTCGATGCCTTGTTGCCTCACGTCTTCGAGGACGATATCCGCATTGCCTTTGATGCGACGTCCGCTTACGTACATGCGGAGAACTCGCGCAAGCTCAATGCACGCGGTGTCATGATGATCGACCTTACGCCAGCGGCAATTGGTCCGCTGTGTGTACCACCGGTGAATCTGCGCGAGCTTGCCGGCGGTAGCGAGATGAATGTCAACATGATTTCCTGCGCAGGGCAGGCAACCATTCCTATCGTTCACGCGGTCTCCAGAGTACAAACCGTTGGCTATGCCGAAATTATCGCCAGCATTTCGTCCAAAAGTGCGGGACCGGGCACACGCAAGAACCTCGACGAATTCATGAGCACGACGTCGAACGCTATCTGTAAGGTAGGTGGCGCGAAAACCGGCAAGGCGATGGCGATCATCAACCCTGCCGAGCCTCCGCTGATGATGCGCAACACAATTTATTGCGAATGTGAAGATGAGCCGGACCAGGCTGCCATCGTCGCATCAGTGCTGGCAATGATCGAAGAGGTACAGAAATATGTCCCTGGATATCGGCTCATTAACGGACCGGTGTTTGAAGGTCGCCAGGTTTCGGTTTTCATGGAAGTGAAGGGACTGGGCGACTATCTGCCGACTTACGCAGGCAACCTGGACATCATGACTGCGGCCGCAGCGCGTACCGCCGAAATGTTTGCCGAAGAAATCCTCAGCGGCAGGATGATCCTGCCGTCCACCCTGATGGAGTTTGCATAATGTCGCTCAAAGGTCGAAAAGTTTTTCTCCACGATATGTGTCTGCGTGATGGCATGCATGCCAAGCGCCATCAGATGACATTAGAGGAGATGGTAAGGGTCGCTATCGCGTTGGATGATGCTGGGGTCCCACTGATCCAGGTCACCCACGGAGATGGCCTGGGAGGTCACTCGCTGAATCTTGGACGCGCGCGTCATACTAACGAAGAGTATCTGAATGCCGTAATCCCGAAACTCAAGCAAGCCAAAGTGTCGGTATTGCTCGTGCCTGGCCTGGGTAGTATGGACCAGCTCCGTGAGGCACGCGCATGCGGCGTACATAGCGTTCACGTTGCTACGCATTGTACCGAGGCCGATGTCGCCGAGCAGCACATTGCGTGCGGCCGCGAGTTGGGTATGGATACCACCGGCTTTTTGATGATGGCCCATATGAACACGCCCGAAGGGCTGCTCCAACAGGGACTGCTGATGGAGTCGTACGGCGCCAACTGTATTTATGTCACCGACTCGGCGGGCTATATGTTGCCCGAAGATGTCACGGCACGAATCGAGCTGCTACGCGCCCACCTGAAACCAGAAACAGAGCTGGGCTTCCACGGGCATCACAACCTGGGTATGGGAATCGCTAACTCGATCGCCGCAATTGCTGCGGGTGCCAACCGTATCGATGGTTCGGTGGGCGGCCTGGGCGCTGGCGCCGGCAATACTCCGCTCGAAGTGTTTGCGGCGGTATGCGAACGCATGGGGATCGAGACCGGTGTCGACCTGTTCAAAATGATGGACGTGGCGGAAGAGGTCATCGTGCCAATGATGGACAGCCTGGTTCGGGTCGACCGCGAGTCGCTCACTATCGGGTTTGCTGGCGTTTATTCGACTTTCTTGCATCCGTCTCGTCGTTACGGCGCCAAATACGGCGTGCCAGCACGTGACATCCTGCTCGAAGTCGCACGCCGCAACCTCATCGGTGGGCAGGAAGACATGATCGAAGACACGGCGATGACCATGGCGAAGGCACGCGGATTACTTCAAGGTTCCGCTTGAACCACAACGCGAGCTGAAGCGCGAGACTAATGCAGTGATATCAATAAACAGGAGACAGACATGGCGTTACGAGGCGTATTAAGATTGGGTGAAGTAAGTATCCGCGTTCTGGACATGAAGGCTGCGCGCCAGCACTACGGTACGCACATGGGGCTGATCGAGACCTTGGTCGACGAGGAGGGAAAGGTCTATTACAAGTGCTGGGATGAGCACGATCATCATTGCCTCGTGCTGCGCGAGGCCGACTCGGCAGGCATGGACCACTTTGCCTTCAAAGTGTTTGACGATCAGACCCTGACTGAACTGGAAGGCAAGCTGCGGGCCTACGGCATCGAAGTCGAGCACATCGCTGCCGGGGTCTACCCGAAGAGCGGTCGACGTCTCAAGTTTCTTTTGCCAACAGGGCATACCATGCACCTGTACGCGGAAAAAGAACAGATCGGAAATACCCTCGGCACCCGTAACCCGGGCGTGATGCCTGACGAAGGCGTGATCAGGGGCTTCCGTATCAACCGTATCGATCATCTGCTGATCGGGGGCGACAAGATCGACGAAAACGCCAAGCTGTTCCAGGAGGTTTTCGAGTTTGACATGACGGAACGCCTGGAAGATGTCGATACCAAGGCTTCGCTGTCCATCTTTGTAAGTTGCTCGACCAAGCCTCACGACATCGCTTTTGTCGTGCAGCCCGAGCCAAACCGTTTCCATCACGTTTCTTTCCTGCTCGAGTCGGTTTCCGACCTGGTGCATGCAGGCGACCTGATTGGCAAATACCGGATCCCTGTCGAAGTGAATTCGAATCGGCATGGTATCACCCGCGGCGCGACCATTTATTTCTTCGATCCCTCGGGTAACCGCAACGAGGTGTTCACCGGAGGTTACGTGCACTATCCGGACACGCCGACCCTGACTTGGGATACCAGCGAGCTGGGGGCAGCCGCGTTCTCGCAAGATAACACTTTCCGCGACAGCTTCTTTACCGTGCTGACGTAGGAAACACCACGGCTAGAGTACTCGAGCAATATAACGATCCTGCAGAGACGTAGGCATTCCAACTTATTTGCACCTTTTACCCATGTGCCAATCGTAAGGCTGCCACAGGAACTACCAGTCCCGGGAGCAGACCTGGCAAGCGTGTAAGTAAGTTGGATATGTATTCTCCTTCCATATCGGACTTCAGTCCGCCTGAAGCGACATGTGCCGCGGCAGTTTCCAATGCTGGCCAGCCAGACTTTCTGGTCTGACGAAGTGCGCAAAAAACCAGCGCGAACATTCGGGATCGAAGCGAAGGTGGGCGAGAAATATAAGCACGGGTACTCGATCAGCCGAGTAAATATCTAACCTGTTCAGCGAATTTATTATGGCCTGCCGCCTTTGGCGAAGCAGTAAGGCCCCCTTTTGCCAAAAATTCGACGATCCAACTCCTGCAACTTTTAGCGTGTCAAAGCCAATACTTTATTGGTATGGCGGGATAGGTAATAAAGCATTGGACGGCATGGCCAGGTTAAAAATAGGATTGACTCATTGCAGCGCTTGTCACGACGACTTACATATGCTGCTTTCAGACGAGAGAGAAAGATGCGACGCGCTTTTCAACTATTTATGTCCGCTCTGCCACTGATGATCGTGGCTGGGCTGCTTTACGCAGGTTTCTTTATCAAGCCAGAACCTAAAGGACACGCAGTCCCTCAACCGGTGTTCGCACGCGGGGACAATTTCTATGGTGTCACGGCAGGCGGCCCCGGGCTGGTTTGGGCGGTCGGCAGTAACGGAAAAATCGCGAGGAGCGGCGATGGCGGCCGCACCTGGCACCTTCAACCAGCCGCAGTCCGCGAGACGCTCCAGGACGTGGCAGCGTGGGATGCAAAACATCTGGTCGCTGTCGGTAACCACGGTGTGGTTTTGATTACCGAGGATGGCGGCGCATCCTGGAAAAACGTCGACGTGCCGAAATCAAACATCGCAAACAAGCTCGTGCGGGTCAAAGCTTTTTCCGATGGTAGCGCCTGGGCCACCGGCGAAGCTGGCAGTGTTTTGCATTCGACAGATTTCGGCAAAACCTGGGTGCAAACAGGACCAGGCGGCGACGCCGCCTGGAACGATATTCACGTTGCCTCAAATCTGCTTTGCCTTGTCGGCGAATTCGGCCAGATCAAAATTTCGGATGATGGTGGAGCCAGTTGGAAAGACTCTGCTTCGCCGGTCAAGACCAGCTTGATGTCCGTTGCGTTCAGCGACGACAGCAAGGGCGTGGCGGTTGGGCTAGGGGGAACGGTACTCGTTACGCAAGACGCCGGCCGCAACTGGGCACAGGAAACGGCTGCATCGTCGGATGACTTGTTCCGCGTAATGTGGGACGCGCGCCGCTGGCTTGCCGTTGGGGCCAATGGCACCGTTGCCATCCGAAGCGTCGAATCGTCCAACTGGTCTACGCGACGCATCTCTGCGCTTGACCGCAACTGGTACACGGCAATCGTTCGGCAGGGCGACAGTTATTACCTGGGTGGTTCACGAGTCGTGGCCGAGCCGATTGCGGCATTGTGACCCCAAAAACTAATTAAGAGACAGCGATGGACAATACGAAATTCAGCAGGCTCGCACGATTCGTTGAGGCGTGTATTCACCACCGGGTTCCCGTGACTTTGGCATTTACGTTGATGACCTTGCTCATGGGTTTTTTTGCGTCGCAGATCGAAGTCAAGACAGTATTCGACGATCTGCTTCCGCAAAATCACCCATATGTCCAGGTGCACAAGAAGTTCCGCCAGGATTTTGGCGGCTCAAATATGGTCAGCATCAAGCTGGAAGCCAAGCAGGGCGATATTTTTCACGCCGAGTTTCTGGAAAAGGTCAAGACTCTGACTAATCAGCTTGCCCTTGTCGACGGCGTGAATCCATTTCAGATCATGTCGCTTGCATCGAGCAAAATGAAGGATATCCGGTCCTCCACCGACTCGATCGAAACCAAACCTGTCATGTTTCCGGATGTGCCGAGAAACCCGGCAGAAATGGACGCGCTGAAAAACAAGGTGCTGAACAGCCCTCTAATTTACGGCGCGTACGTGTCACACGATTTGAAGGCAGCACTGATCACGGTCGATTTTTATGAAAACGCCGTTGACTACAACAAGATCTTCCCGCAAATAATGAAACTTGCCGATGCCATGCAAAGCAATAGCGTGCGCGTCAGTGTAGTTGGCGAGCCGATCCTGTTTGGATGGGTTAACCACTATGTCCCGGAGACCATTAAGATCTTCCTGGCGACGCTGCTCTGTTTGATGGCGCTGCTTTTCCTGACTTCACGCACGTGGCGCGGCACGTTGTTGCCTCTGCTGGCTGGACTGTCCAGTTCAGTCTGGGCACTGGGTGCCGCAAGGTTGCTCGGTTTTAATCTGGATCCCCTGGTAATTGTCATCGCTTTTCTGATCACGGCACGTTCGATTTCCCATGCCGTGCAATTGGTGACCCGCTTTTCCGACGAGCTGGCAGCGGGCGTGCCGACTTCGAAGGCGGCTGCAACCTCGGCCATGCTCCAGTTGTTCAAGCCGGGCATGCTCGGTGTGATCGCGGACGCTGGATGCATGATCGTGGTCGTCCTCACTCCGATTCCGTTGATGCAAAAGATCTCATTGATCGGGACGATCTGGGTGTTGACGATTGCACTGTGTGCTTGCGTCATGACGCCGGTATTGCTTTCCTGGGTCAAGTTGCCAGCAAAATACGCCCATCCGATCGATATTTCGGGCGCTTTAGAGCGGGTCTTGGGAATTTGCATCTCCACGGCGACCTCGCGCTGGCGCTATCTCGTCCTTGCAAGCGCTACGCTTGTATTCATCAGCTCGGGAATTTACGCCTTTAAGTTACAGGTCGGCGACGCTGACGCAGGTTCGCCAATCTTATGGCAGAACTCGCGATACAACCGTGATGCTGCGGACATCAACCGTCAATTCCAAGGCGCGGACCGAATGTACGTGGTATTTGCAGGTAACAGCCCAGGCGCGGTCAAAGAGCCGGCTGTCCTCGAAAGTATGACTTCGCTTCAACGATTCATGGGCGCCCAGCCGGAGATCGGGGGGAGCTTGTCTGTTGCCGACGTTCTTCCGATCGTCAATCAGGTTTTGCGGGAAGGTAATCCTCGTTACCGCAGTTTTGGGACCACTTCCGCCGAAAACGCAGAGTTGTTCTATATGTGGGCGCCTGACGCCGGCGATGCCGCGCGATTCATGAATCCACAACTGCAAAACGCACCGGTCACATTTTTCTTTAAAGATCACCGCGGCGAAACGGTTCGCACGGCCATCCAGCGCGTAAAAGAATTTGTCGCGGCGCACCCCACAGATCTCGGCAAGTACGTCCTGGCTGGCGGATTGGTCGGCATAACCGCAGCGGTTAACGAAGTTATTTTTTCCGGTCAAGTTGAAAGCATTGCGCTCGCACTACTGGTGCTTGTGATCTGTTGCGCTGTTGCTTATCGATCCATGCGCGCAGGCATTTTCTTCCTCGTCCCAGTGATGCTATCAAACACCATCACATTCTCCGTAATGGCTTGGCAAGGCATTGGCATGACCTTGAGCACATTGCCGGTAGCAGCTCTCGGCATTGGCCTTGGCGTCGATTACGCATTCTATGTAGTTGACGCGATCAGAGAAGAGTTGCACAACCACGATGACCTGGATGCTGCGATCGCACAGGCACTCCGGACTGCGGGTAAGGGCGTCCTGATCACCTCGATGACACTTACGACAAGTGTCGTTCTTTGGTTCGCTTCTTCCCTTCGCTTTCAAGCGGAAATGGGTTATCTGATGGCAATCTGGTTGTTTATTTCGTCCGTGAGCGCGTTGTTCATCGTCCCTGCCATGATTTCTGTATTCCGTCCCGAGTTTGTAGTGGGAAAAAGGAAGCTGGTAGGTGGCGTGGCAGCAACGGCGACGGCATCACGTAGTACTGCAGCGTTAGGGTAAAACGCGATCACCAGGAGAGGAAGTGTTCTGAAGGTCGCCGATTTTTACCCGATTTATTAAAAGTATAAATGGAGAAAACATGAGTAGAGACAAAGACGCGAAAATCCTTCTGCCCCGGATGCGCACTATTCCGGCATTATTGATAATGTTGGGTGCCGTGTGCGGCGGCGCGTCTGCTCAGGAATCGCCCGATGCTGAAGCCACCGTCCAGGATTTGACTAATACGGACGGGTCCACAAGTAGCAATTTGAAACTTGCGGGTTTCATTCGTACCTGGATGTCCTGGAATCTCAAAGATAATCAGGACGTAACCGCTCCATATCCGGGCCAGCCTCCCTACAGTCCCCTGGAGGGCAAAGGGGACATGTCCATGTTCCGTACTTCGCTGCAACTCGAGGCCGATTACAAAACCGGCCCGGTGAGTTGGCATGGAGTTGCTCGAGCAGACCGTGAAAAACTCACCTCGTACGGAAAAAGATTACAGGAACGCTCGTGTACCAGCGCGACCGTCATTGGCGCGCCGACCGGGCCCGGATGCGACGTACGGCAGCAATACAACCAGATTGAACTGCGGGAGCTCTACGTCGACTTCCCGGTCGGCGATCGCATCTCGGTCCGGTTCGGCAAGCAGCAAGTGGTGTTTGGCGAGACGGACTTCTTTCATCCTAACGATTTGCTGAACGGCTTCGATTACCGCTGGCGCCTGTTCGGGGAGCCTGAGAGCGATGCGCTCCGTAAGCCGGTCATCATGGCAAACGTCCAGATCGCCGTACCGGAGGCAGATGGTTCCTTGCAGGTCGTGGTGCGTCCGGGTTGGGATCGAAATAGGGACATCGGTAATACCTATGATATCTATGGCGGTCGCTGGATGGCCTCACCGAATATGGGAGTCGATTATCTTGCCTACGCAAGTCAGTTTAATTACGATCATCCGGCAGGTCGACAGAAAGACGTGACAGGGGCGATTCGCTGGAGCGGAAAGGCTGGAGGCGCAAATTACGCCTTCAGCTACCAACGGGTATTCCAACCGGACTTCGTGCTCAACCCGTGTGGCGTCTTCGCCGGAGCGGCTGACCGCGATGCAACGGGGTGCGTCTCGAATTTGTACTATCGCCAGGCACCGGTCAACAAGGCGTACGGCGACTGGATCTACCCGGTTATCAATGTGTTTGGCGCGAGCGTCAGTGCCGAGAGCGAAACGCTTGATGCAATCCTGAACGCCGAGGTTGCGTATCAAAAGGGACGGCTATTTAACAGCAACTCGAACGTCAGTGGTACTCCCAACGCGCTGGGCTATTTCCAGACTCCGAATAATGCGGGTGTGATGGGGCGACTTGTCGAAAAGGACGTTGTTCAGACCACCCTGCGCGCCGACAAACAGCTTCGCCTGCAAAGCTGGTTTGGTACCAACGCACCGTCATTCGCGTCGGTGCAAATTTTTGACACCTGGGTACAGAGCTTTGATCCTGCCGACGACGCGATCGTCGCGGTTGGTGGCGCCGCACGTCTTCGCAAGCACAACACGATTGGTACCGCTTTTGTGCAGTTCCCATACATGAACTCGCGGCTCGTTTACCAAATTGCAGTCGGCACTGAGTTCCAGGGCCACAATAGCTTCCTTATCCCAAGCGTATCGTTCAACATTGGCAACCATTGGCGCATTAATGCAGATGCCGTGCTGTTCCACTCCAGGAAAGCGCGGACGAATAACATCTCCGATCCTGGTTACGACAGCATGGGATTTGCTGCGCTGAATGACCACGACTACGCTACCTTGCGTGTAACGTATCAATTCTGACAATAAAGGAACAAACAAAATGCGTACCAAATCGTTTCAGTTTATCGGCGTACCTTTTCTCACCGGCTTGCTGTCGCTTGGCGGGCCCGCGTTTGCTGCCGAATTGCCGGAAGGAACAGTGATCAGTAAGGCAAATCTTGATCAGGTCAAGAACGACACGTTCATGGGACACAAGATCGGCGACCTGTTGACTGACAAAATGGAACTGCTGATCAGGCAATACAATAAAAAGTATCCGCTCGTTAAAAGCCCGCCGCTTCAGATGGATCCGCAATATATTGCAGCCACTAAAAAATATGCGGACCAGGTTAAATTTGATCCAAAGACGCGCGAAGTCACCGGATATGTAGCGGGTAAGCCTTTTCCCAATATCGACCCGGCAGATCCCTCCGCCGGCGACAAGGTGATCTGGAATTACTATTATGGCGCATCGACTGGTGCAGACCTTAACCAGGCTGTCTGGTTTACTTTGGCCAGCAAGAACGGCTTTGAATCGAGCACGCACTGGAACCTGCAGCGTGTGTATAACAAAGGGCGGCTTTGGACGCCGGACGGAGCGTTTCCGAGCGAACCAACCGTTCTGCACAAAACCATCTTGGTGGCCCTTACTCCGCAGGATTTGAAGGGCGTCGGTACCTTCACTACCCAGTACGATGTCGCCAATAAGCCGGACGACCAATGGGCATACATCAAGTCAGCCCGACGCATTCGTCGTATGTCGGGCAACGCGTGGATGGACAACGTTGGTGGTTTCGACTTCATCAACGATGACATCAACCTCTGGAATTCTCGGCCGTCGCGCTACAAATCGATCAAACTGCTTGGAAAACGCTGGGTGTTGGCTAGTACGGATTACAAAGCGTATCGAGCGCGCGCCAAGGACAAAGCCGGTACCGCGGGGGAGTGGCCTCATCTCGATTTCAGCGTGCCGGTTGCACAGTCGGTCCAGCCGGTGACCCCGGTGGAAGTATGGGTCGTCGAAGGTACGCCCCCGTCGGACCACCCATATGGCAAGAAAATTGTCTACGCTGACACGAACACAAACGTCATCTATTACGCCGAAATTTATGACAAGAAGGGTGACTTCTGGCGGTGGCAGAACTACCACTTCGAGCAGCGTGTCGGTGCCAAGTCCGGGATCAAGTACGTGTCGGTGGCGGGTGGCGAATACGCCGACATGAAGGCGCAACATGTCACTTTCTACATGACTCCAGGCGTGGACGATAGCGGCATTAACGCCACCAAGTTCGGCCCTGAAATTCTCGAATCACTGCAGTAAGGCGGTACTTGGCCAGCCAGTGGATAGCCGAAGCTTCAAGGCCGAGGCGTCCACGCGTTATTTTTGAAGGCCTGCTTCCATACGCAAGGTATTGGATGGAAGCAGGCTGTGTACACGTGAACATGGGTGCAGCATCTACCGACAAGGATTACGCAGTCAAAGATTTTTTCGATTAGCCGACCGGCAGTTCTCGGATTGCTCATCAAAGACGAATAAGCACAAGGAGACAGAAAATGGTTTCGAGTGGTTTTGGTGAATTTGATGTACATCGTACGTTAAGGAGTAATCAACATGGCTGAGCCGCTGCTTCCGAGTGGATTTGATGAGTTGGAGCAGTTTGTCGAGTACTGGGTACGTGACACGAATAACGAGCGTTGGAAGCAGCGTTCAAAAGCGTCGATGGAAGAAATTCAACGCTTTTATGATCACATGCTGGCACGCGCTGAGGACGCGATCGCGCACTTGGATGCGTTTCCTCTCGATGACATGCCGCCAGCGTCCGAACGTTTGTTCAAGCTGCTGCTTGCAATTGCTCACGTCGCCATGGCAGTTGAGATGCACGGTCAACCTATCGCGCACCGCGCACAGCTCCGCAGTGACTTGCAGATGACGCAAGGGCCCTGGCCGTTCGGAGGCAGCAGCAAGGAGCAATCCAAGCGAGATCTCGAGGAGACGCAATGATGAACGATATGGTGATAGGTGCAAATCTTGGTCAGGGTGGCGCCAAGGACAGTTTTACGACCGCACTAGGTCTTGGAACCGGACCGGTTCCGGTGGATTCATACATCTCTCCAGAGTTTTTTGAACTGGAGAGAACGCGGGTATTCGGAAGGGCATGGTTATATGTTGGCCGCACCGACCAGCTCCCGGATGCAGACAGTTTTTTTGTCAAGAAGATTGAGGTATGCAAGGCGTCGGTGCTGGTCATGCGCAACGCTGCTGGCAAGGTGCAGGCCTTTCACAACGTCTGTTCACACCGCGGGAACCTCGTCGTAACGGAGCAAAGCGGTAACAGCAAACTCCACCGATGTGCCTATCACGGCTGGGCCTACGGTTCGGATGGCTCGCTCGCCGGGGTGCCCGACCAGAAGAATTTTTTTCAGCTGAATAAGAAAGAATGTGGACTGACCCCGATTGCGACGGACGTTTGGGAAGGATGGATTTTTATTAATTTGCAGCGTGAGCCGGAAATCAGCCTTAAGGAGTTCCTGGGGCCTTACGCGGAGTCCTATGCGGGCGTTCCGTACGGTGAAGGCCACGAAACCTTGGTGATCGAAGCACGATTCAAGGCGAACTGGAAGCTCATTATGGACGCCTTTTCGGAGTCGTACCATGTTCCTGCGATTCATCCCGCAACGCTGGCTCCGGGATTTTCGCATCCTGTTCATAACAAGTACGCACGCCCATTGAGCGGCAATACGTTCGGCCTGCACAGTGCCTGGTCTGCATATGGCAACCCCGAATATGCGCCTCCGCCAAACTCAGAGGTTGAGCGTCTGGCTTGCAAGGTGGATACCGGTGGCTTATTGGGTAGCGACGTGAATGATGAAGTCTTGCGACTGCGTGCTCATCCGGCTATCAACCCGACCAAAGAAACATGCTGGTCGGCTGACGTGACCGCCATCTTTCCAAATTTCAATATCGACTATTCGACGGGAGGCTATTGGACGCATGAATTCTGGCCGATCTCGCGGAATGAGACACATTGGATTCTGACGATCAGGATTCCGAAGGCGAATAGTGTGCGTCGTCGCCTTCAGCTCGAGCACTATGCGGCCCGCTGGTGCGAGATCGTGCTGGAGGACGTTACCAATTGCGAGAGTATCCAGAAGGGCCTGGAATCGGGAGCAAAGGATGTCATGTACCTGCAGGACGGGGAATTCATGATTCGACATCAGCAGGAAATCTTGCGTAAATGGGTGAATGCCCAAACCGTTGCAGAGGCCATGAAGTAAGCCACTCGGGATGGCGGCGCCTGTGCGGGGCCGTCAGTTGCACCAAGCCGGTGAGCGTCGGAGCCGGTGTTCGCATCGGTAGGCAGGTTTCCGCAGGGACGGTAGTTGAAGTCGTTGTCGGACCAACAGATTTTACCGAAAGAATTGCGATGAATATCTATCAGTGTGTGGTTTGTGGTTTCACCTATGATGAATCCCTCGGTATGCCGGAGCACGGGATCGCTTCAGGTACTCTTTGGGCAGATGTTCCCGAAGATTGGGAATGCCCGGATTGCGGCGTGAGGAAAACAGATTTCGACATGCAAGCGGTTTGACTCATGCTCGCGACAGAAACCATGAATCCCGTGATTATCATTGGTGCGGGCCTGGCCGGCTACACGGTGGCGCGAGAATTTCGCAAGCTGGACAAATTAACACCACTTGTTATTGTTACTAAAGACAGCGGTGGATTTTACTCCAAGCCCATGCTGTCCAACGCGTTCGCCCAGCGGAAAACGCCACAGCAGTTGGTGACACAAACCGCCGAGCAGATGTCAGGGCAAATAGCTGGAGCGGTACTGTCCGGCACGACTGTGCTACGCATCGACCCGGAGAACCGTAGGGTTCATACCGATAAGGGCGTACTGGCCTATCGCGACCTGATTATCGCAGCAGGGGCTGAACCTGTTCGCTTGCCTATTCCAGGTAATGCCGCCGCGGCGGTTCTCAGCGTCAATCACGTCGATGATTATGCGATCTTTCACGCCCGTGTCGGCTTGCCTGAACACGCTCCGGCTACTCGAGTGGCAATTCTTGGGGCCGGCTTAATCGGCTGCGAATTTGCCGATGATATTTCAAGTGCGGGGCACGCCGTCACCCTGATCGATCCTAATTCCATGCCTTTGGCGTCAATCGCTCCTCCGGTACTGTCACGTGGCTTACAACAGGCGCTCATCGACAAGGGCGTAGCGATGCGGCTGGGTACAACAGCAGCGTCGATTGATCACGGCAACAATGCGACGCACATTACCCTCTCGGACGGAAGCGTGGTCGAGGCCGACCTTGTACTGTCGGCGGTTGGATTGCGTCCCAACTGTACGTTGGCATCCACTGCAGGCTTGACCATCGACCGTGGCATCGTCGTAAACGCGCTGGGTCTCTCGTCCGATGCCCATATATACGCACTAGGGGACTGCGCCCAGTATACGGTGGGCGAAGCCGGCGCGACTCACACCATGCCGTACATCGCGCCATTGATGAGTGCGGCACGTGCCATTGCGCGTACTCTCGCTGGAACACCCACGCCGGTCGATCTGAAACCCACTCCCGTGCTGGTGAAAACGCCAAGTTTCCCGATTGCCTTGGTGCCGCCACCGCCCGACGCTCTCGCTGGAGGTGCATGGGTCGACGCAGTCGTCGACCAACGCATGATCTCCCGCTTTTACGACGCCACTGGCGTGATGGTCGGTTTCGGTGTCGCTCCTCAAGACGCGGCGATTCGAAATACATTGATGACATCATTGGGGCGACGTTGGTTCCATGTTAATAGAACCTGCTCGGTCGGCGCCGAGCCACTGGTGCAGGCGCAGGCGGCCGAAGTACTGTGACTACATCACAGTGGCAATCTCGTGATCGACACTATGTGTGATCGCAAGGATGGCCACGCGACCGATCACGTGTCGAGCCAATGCCAGGGCTCCGTCGACAACACCGATAGCGGCATCGTCACGGTAAATTCGTTGTAGCCCATGTACTGGCGCTACCGCGACGGCCACGTCGAAACCGGGTGAGTCTTCGAGATGACATTGCCTGGCGATGGTCCCGGCAAGGGCGGTGAGGGCTCGACTCCCCGGCATCGACTCTTGCCGCCAGCGCGATGAAAGCCAAGTGCTCAGACAAGCCCACCTACGACAAGGCCTCGTCATGAGGGCGCACGCCGGGTCGACCCGATGCCAGGGTTTTACTCGGCACCGGCATCCCAGGCCAGGTTCTTGAGGTTTGCTATGCCCGCTTTCCCGCTCCACCCGGAACACGCTCATGCCGTACGAATCCGTCAAGCGTACTCCGTTCACGTGACGATTCCGTCAACGTCTGGAGGGGCGTGAGCAAGATATATAAAGGAAATGCGGCATTTTGGCTTGGCACGTTTCCTGCATCCAACGATAAGGAGTAGACAGGCGAAGAATGGGTATCCTGAAGCCCGTTAAAAAGCCGCAAGCAATGTGCCAGTTCAAGCACGGTGGAAGTTCAGGAAAATCTTTTAAGAATGTAGAACAGGCGAAGCCGTCTCTCTGGCCCATGTCTGCGGACATCGGAGCGAGCGTATTGAGAGGGGATGTTGTCCACCTCTTTTTTAAGTAGGACGAATCTAGCGTACTTGGAGGATGTAATAGTATGAATGAGAAAGAAAAGGATTTTAAAAAAAATCCACGCAAAGAGGAGATTACCAGGCGCGGTTTCATTGGCGCAGGCGCGGCAGGGGCGCTGGGATTGGCAACAATCGCGCAATCTGCTTCCGCAGCTAGTGGCAAAAAATTGCGATTCGATGCCGAGTACGACGTCGTCGTCTGCGGCAGTGGCGCGGGTGGGCTTGGAACTGCCCTGTTTTCGCGCTGGCAGGGAAATAGCGTCGTGGTACTGGAAAAATCCGGAAGTATTGGCGGAACCACTGCAAAATCCGGATTCTGGTATTGGATACCAAATAACGAACCAATGAAGAAGGCTGGCATCCAGGATCCGAAGCCAGATTTCATGAAGCTTGTCGCACGGCTATCGGCGCCGCACTCATACAGTCCTTCGGCTCCAAAGCTTGGACTTACCGATTGGCAATATGACATGTGCGAAGCATATTATGATACGGCGTCCACTGCTGCAGAATTGCTGAACGCACGCGGGGCACTGCCATATCAGCACCCGGCGGATGTGGTCGACTATTGGGCTGATCTGCCAGAAAACAAAGCGCCAAAAGGCCGGGCCTTGCTGCCCGCCGGCGCAAGCCTGCATAACGGAGGCAAGTTCGGCATTATGTCCCTCTCGAATGCCGCGCGTCGTGACGGCATTTCGATCAAGACTTCGCATCGTGTGCAGAGCATCATCCGCAACGGCCGCGGCGAAGTTGTCGGTGTGGAAGTGACATCGCCAGAAGGGGAGACGTTGCGTTTTCGGGCGAAGAAGGCAGTGGTCTTCGCGACGGGCGGTTTCACTCATGATCCCCAATTGAGGCGTGATTTCCTTTGCGGGAACATTGTCGGCGGCTGTGCAGCGAATTCGAACGAAGGCGACTTCATTCGAATTTCGAGCCCATTGGGCGTGCAGTTGGCGAATATGAACTACGCGTGGAATTGCCCGGTCGTGTTCGAAAAAGCCGTGGCTAACGACGGATCATTGTGGGGAGCTTTCATGCCTTCCGGCGACTCCATGGTGTTTGTTAACAAGTACGGAAATCGCGTCGTCAACGAGAAACTGCAATATAACGAAGTGACACGCGCGTTCTGGGCCTGGGATGGCCCACGCCAGGAGTACCCCAACGAAGTGCTGATTGCAATATGGGATCAGCAAGCGCAGGACAATTGCGCAGAGGAACATTACGGTTCTTACATCGTCCCGCCGGGTAGTGACGACCGACATGTCATCAAAGGGGCGACGCGAGAGGAACTGGCGAAAAACATCGCTGCACGGATGGCCGTTTATCGTGACCGGTTTAATATTTCGTTGGCGCCGGAGTTTGTCGCGACTCTGAATGACACAATCCGCCGCTTTAATGAATTTGCAAAAACCGGCAAGGATCTCGATTTTCATCGGGGTGAGCGTCCGGTCGAACTCATGTTCAACGGGAATAACAAAGCCACTGGAAAGGCGAACCCGACCATGTATCCGATCAGCGACACTGGCCCGTTTTACGCTACCTTGCTCGGACCGGGCAATCTTGACACTAAAGGCGGGCCGCGAACGGATACCCATGGGCGAATCCTCGATGTCAAGGGCCAACCGATTCCGGGGCTGTACGGTGTCGGGAACTGTGTTGCATCAGCATCTGGACAAGCATATTGGTCCGGCGGAGCGACCTTGGGGCCGATCGTGACGTTCGCATATCGTGCCGCTAATGCCTTGCAAAAAGAACGGACGAAAGAGGTCACGGCATGAGAATTAGCAAATTCATCCTCAGCACAATGTTAATGTCTGCCGGCTGCGCAGTTGCGCAGACTAACGTCGGTGAGCAGAACCTGTCGCCGCTGGTAAAAAACAGTTGCGCTTATTGCCACACCTTCAGCAAGGGCGGGCCAAACGGACAGGGTCCGAATTTATACGGACTGATCGGCAGAAAAGCTGGCACCGCTCCCGGGTTCGAATATTCTCCCGCTTTTTTGAAGGCGCTTGAAGGCAAAGTGTGGACAAAAGAGCTGCTGGATGCCTGGCTTTCCGATACTCAAAAGGTTGCGCCCGGTACGCTGATGACATATTTTCTCGACGACCCGAAACTCAGAAAGAAGATTGTCGGCTATATGGCGGACCCGAAGGATAAGTAGCGTGAATATCGGCTAAGTGTCCGTCGGCACTGCTTTCCGGATGACGGAGAGCGGTGCCTATCAAATGGGATAGTTCCTCGATTTGCCGGATACGGTCGAACGCAAGAGTCGAAACTACATACGACAGGAGACAAATATGGCCCTTAGGCTTGAAGGGAAGATTGCCGTGATCACCGGTGCGGGTTCCGGTATGGGCGCGGCAATGGCGGAATTGTTTTGTGCGGAAGGCGCGCGTGTCATCGCGGTGGACATTTCCGGTGCGCAGAACGGCGTGGCTGCGCGTATTGGCGAATCGTGTACGCCGTTTCAGGCCGATATCACCAAAACGGAAGACGTCCAGGCGATGCTTGGGCTTGCTGTTGAGAAGTATGGCCGGCTCGACATCCTGTGCAACAATGCCGCAATCGATGGTCCCCTGGGCCCAGCTGCCGAATATTCCGAGAGCGATTTCGATCGAGTCTGGAACGTCACCGGGCGCTCGGTATTCATCGGGATGCGCAACGCGATACCACTGATGCTGCGTCATGGCGGCGGCTCGATCGTCAACACGGCGTCGATCGCGAGCCTGGTCGCGTTTCCGACGATGGTCGCCTATGGCGCCGCCAAGGGCGCCGTACTTCAGATGACGAAAACGTTCGCCGCCGAGTATGCGCGCCAGGGAATTCGCGTCAACGCGCTGCTGCCCGGCGCAATCAGAACGGGAATGACGGACCAGATGCCCGCACAGTATGTCGAGGCAGCCAAGAACGCGACTCCCATGGGACGCATGGGCCAGGCTGCCGAAATGGCGCAAGTCGCGCTGTTCCTCGCCAGCGACGGGGCATCGTTCGTGACAGGGGCAGGTATGGTCGCGGACGGCGGCTACACCATCGTCTGATGATTGGAATCGCAAATGCGATGACAGCGATAGCAGCATATATGGTTGGTTAATCGACACGAAAAATGGATTAGTCGCGCCGCGACGACCGTTATCGGGTAGTTCTTGTGCAATGCAGAATCATGGTGTGTCTCTTCTATCTTCCTTTGGGAAAATAGTTCAAGCCCGCTTCACAGCGGGCTTTTTTTTCCTTTTCTTGTCCTGCTTCGAATCCGCGGCAGTCAGCGGTTTCGAGTTTATTGCAGTGCCGAATGTACGGCCCGGTTGCGCTGGCGGTCTGTAGCCTGCCCGCGTAGACAGTGGCGGATTCGATGACGACTGGTTGCAGGAGCCGCTTGAACCTGATTAGGGTGTCCTGATTGACGGCTGCACCGCTTCAGCGTTGCGGAGGGAGGGAGGACGGATACGGAAATGGCAGACGACAGTGGTCCGCCATATCCCCATGGCAGCGCATGCGCTGCCATGGGGAGTGTTGCTCAGGAATTATCACACTGTGCGATCAAACGCGCAGTGTAGCGAGAATGATGCCAGTCTCGGATTGGCTGTCGGCCGGGTCGGATGTCAGATCAGTTCAGCGAAGGCGCAGTGCTGGTACTGGTGCTGCGGAGGCGGGCGCCGAGTCCTGTCGGACTGCCGGATCCACACTTGAAAGCTTGAAAACCGCCACGGTTCGGGCCAGATTGGTAGCCTGTGCCTGCATTGATTGCGAGGCTGCTGCGGCTTCCTCCACCAAGGCTGCATTCTGCTGGGTCACCTCGTCCATCTGGCCCAAAGCATTGTTGACCTCCTGGATGCCGGCGCTCTGTTCCTGGCTGGCGACCGTGATTTCCTGCATGATCGCGGTAACACGCTGGACGCTCGATACAATTTCTTCCATGGTTCGCCCGGCTCGGTCGACCAGTCGAGTGCCTGAATCGACGTTCTCCACCGATTCCGTGATCAAGCCCTTGATTTCTTTCGCTGCCGCGGCAGAACGTTGCGCCAGGTTGCGGACCTCGCTGGCGACAACGGCGAAACCTCGTCCCTGCTCGCCAGCGCGGGCCGCTTCGACGGCGGCATTCAGCGCCAGGATATTCGTCTGGAACGCGATGCCATCGATGACGCCGATTATGTCGGCGATCTTCTTTGCAGACATGTCGATAGCGCCCATCGTCCGCACCACCTCGGACACGACCTCTCCACCCTTGAGTGCGATGGCGGACGCCGACGTTGCGAGGCTGTTGGCGTGCCGTGCATTTTCCGCGTTCTGCTTCACGGTCGCCGTTAATTCCTCCATCGACGATGCCATTTCTTCGAGCGAACTCGCCTGTTGTTCAGTTCGCGACGACAGGTCGAGATTGCCCATCGCGATCTCATTCGACGCCGTGGTAATCATGTCGGTTCCGAGACGCACATCGGTAACGACGTCCACCAAGCCATCATTCATGTGCTTGAGGGCTCTCATCAACTGGCCGGTCTCGTCGGTTGACTTGACCTTGATTTCTGTCGTGAGATTGCCGGTCGCGACCGCTTGTGCGACCCCGACGGCTTCGAGCAGCGGTACCGAGACGCTGCGAGCGACCGCCAACGCCATCAGTGCGCCGAGCGCCACCGCAGCGGCGAGCACGCCGATAATCCAGATTCGGGCCCTGCCATAGCTCTGGTCGGCCAGTTTGCCGACGTCATCCGCCGCTTGAAGATTTCTCTTGATGAGTTGATCGACCTTGCCAACGATCTGCAGGAACATGTCTTGAAGTTCCCCCTCCGATATCGCCCGGGCTTTTTCCTTCTCGCCAGCGCGCGATAGCGCGAGCATTTTGCTCCCTGTTTCAAGATATCTTGCCGAGACTGCCTGCATGTCCTGCAGCACCGCTTTGTCCGCCGGGTCGGAGGCGAGTTTGGCAAACTGGCTCTGGTACTTGGCTATCTCTCCTTGGACGGCTTTCATCTGGCGCTCCGTCTCGGCTATCTTTTCCGGATCGGTGTCCATGTAATGCTTCGATTCCACATTGCGATATCGCCAGGCTGCTGCCTTCCATTCCAATATGGACGTTACAGTCGGGAGCGAAATATCGCGCATGCGTTCCGTTGTCGCAAAGACCGCCTTCGTTTGCATGATCGAAAAAATGCCCAATCCAATCGTCAACGAAAGGACGATAGCGAAGGCCACGAGGAGCTTGTTCGCGATAGTCAGGTTATGAAAATGTCTCATTTGGCTTTAGATACTGAACGTGGGCACTCCGGGAAGTGAAGTCGAGTGCTTGCCATTGCGGATTTTAAAGAGGTGACGGATGGTGGCAACTTGCCAATGCCATAATGCAGGGACGATGCGCCGGGAAAGCGCGCATCAGGGATGAGGGCTAACTTTCTTGCGAATGGATAGTTCTTAGATCAGTTTTGCGCAAACAGACAGATGCTCGGATTCGCAGACCTTGCTCCAGCGGGTGAACACGTCTTCCCAACCTTTGTCACCGGCAAGCGTCAAAAGGGCGTTGGGGACAGCATTCGCATCCGGAACTTCCCAGATATCGTATAGATGGCAAAAATGCCCGATGAGTGGAGTGTAAGTAGCGAGCAGCTTCCAGCCCTGGGGTTCCATATAGCTTGCAATTTCTTTAACGATTCCAACGGCTTCTTCTACATGGCCGTATTTGATTTTGAGCTCAGCTACAAGATACATCGACATAATTTATCTCCTCGTTATAGTTTGGGAAAGCCGGCCAGGAAGCTGGTTTCGAAAATGGATTACCTTTTCACGTTGTCGCGTCGTGATGCGAGATGTCCATACGCCGGCTTAAGCAACAGTTGTGCCAAAACCTAAGTTGTTGATACCTAAGCTTTTTGCCTCCTGTAGAAAACTGGTGGACATGTGAGAAGTGACGGTTACGTCATGCTGCTCGAGCCTTCATGACGAATTGGTCAAGCTGTTGTGGATGGAACAAACCCGCTACCTATGACATTGACTCCGTTCCTCCGTTTCCAGAAAGCGCGGCCAACGCTGTGACAGGCACGTTGCTATAAATCGCAGCGTGCGCACGGCGTAGATGAAGACTCCAAGGATGGCCGATAAGGCTTGCTGGTTTCGCTATCCGGCCGGTGCATCCTCGACCTCGGCATTCAGGTGGAAGTCGCCAATTCCCATTAACGCTCGGCGCAGCGTTATCCGCGGACATAAAGTCCCGCCCACGCACAGAAGTGATCGACCGTGCTTCTTTAAAAAGTCGCACAAATTAATTGACGCCAATCCACGACATGCTTTACGTTTACGTAAACGTAAAGTAAATCGGCTTCAAAGTGGTCACCACCGAGATGACGAAAGTGACAACGCAAGCTCAGTCCCGATTGGTATTTCTAGATTGAAAAGCGGGGAGGGCAGCAGTTGGCAAGCTGTGCTTCCACGGACTAGCAGATTAACGCCGAGCTTTACCTGGCCGACCAGAATTCATTACACAGAGGAAAATATGACAAGGTATGTTGAGCTTCCAGGTTTATCGTTCGCTCATGGCGAAGACATTGCCGCGTTGCGCGAAGCGGTACAACAGTTCGCCGCGAGCGAAATCGCCCCGCGCGCGGCCGAGATCGACCGCACCGACCAGTTCCCGATGGACCTGTGGAAAAAGATGGGCGAGCTGGGCCTGCTCGGCATCACCGTCGGCGAGGAATACGGCGGCGCCAACATGGGGTACCTGGCGCACATCGTCGCCATGGAAGAAATCTCGCGCGCATCGGCCTCCGTCGGCCTGTCGTACGGTGCGCACTCGAATCTGTGCGTCAACCAGATCAAGCGCAACGGCAACGACGAGCAGAAGCGCAAATACCTGCCCAAGCTGATCTCGGGCGAGCACGTCGGTGCCTTGGCCATGTCCGAACCGAACGCCGGCTCCGACGTCGTCAGCATGAAGTTGCGCGCCGACCTGAAGGGTGACCGCTACGTTCTGAACGGCACCAAGATGTGGATCACGAACGGTCCGGACGCGGACACCCTCGTCGTCTACGCCAAGACCGACATCGAGGCCGGCCCGCGCGGCATGACCGCCTTCCTCATCGAGAAGGGCTTCAAGGGTTTTTCCATCGCGCAAAAGTTGGACAAACTGGGCATGCGCGGTTCGCACACGGGCGAGCTGGTGTTCCAGGATTGCGAAGTGCCGGTGGAAAACGTGCTGGGCGGCGTGGGCAAGGGTGTCAATGTGCTGATGTCGGGCCTGGATTTCGAACGCACCGTACTTTCCGGCGGCCCGCTGGGCATCATGTCGGCCTGCATGGACGCGGTCGTCCCTTATATCCACGAGCGCAAGCAGTTCGGTCAGGCGATCGGCGAATTCCAGCTCATGCAAGGCAAGATCGCCGACATGTATTCGACCATGATGGCCTGCCGCGCCTATGTCTACGCGGTCGGTCAGGCCTGCGACCGCGCATCGAACCCGGAACAGGTCCGCGCCCTGCGCAAGGACGCGGCCGGCGCCATCCTGTACAGCGCGGAAAAGGCAACGTGGATGGCCGGTGAAGCGATCCAGACGCTGGGCGGCAACGGCTACATCAACGAATATCCGGTGGGCCGTCTGTGGCGCGACGCCAAGCTGTACGAGATCGGCGCCGGCACGAGCGAGATCCGTCGCATGCTGATCGGCCGCGAACTGTTTTCCGAAACCGCGTGATCGAGGCGACCATGAGCACAATCGAATCCAAACTCAACCCGCGCAGCGAGGATTTCAAGGCCAATACCGCAGCCATGCAAGCAGTGGTGGACGACCTGCGCGCGAAAGTCGCCGCTGTCGCCATGGGCGGCGGCGAAACGGCCAGCGCGAAACACGTCGCGCGCGGCAAACTGCTGCCGCGCGAGCGCGTGCAAATGCTGCTCGATCCGGGCACCCCGTTCCTCGAATTCTCCCAGATGGCGGCGTACGCCATGTACGACGATGCCGCGCCCGCGGCCGGCATCATCACGGGCATCGGCCGCGTGGCGGGCCAGGAATGCGTCATCGTCTGTAACGACGCCACCGTCAAGGGCGGCACGTATTACCCGATGACGGTCAAGAAGCACCTGCGCGCGCAGGAGATCGCCGAGCAGAACAACCTGCCCTGCATCTACCTCGTCGACTCGGGCGGCGCCAACCTGCCGAACCAGGACGACGTGTTCCCCGACCGCGACCACTTCGGCCGCATCTTCTATAACCAGGCGAACCTGTCGGCAAAAGGCATTCCGCAGATCGCCGTCGTGATGGGTTCCTGCACGGCGGGCGGCGCGTACGTGCCGGCGATGAGCGACGAATCCATCATCGTCAAGGAACAGGGCACGATCTTCCTGGGCGGTCCGCCGCTCGTGAAGGCGGCGACGGGCGAAGTCGTCACGGCCGAGGACCTCGGCGGCGGCGATGTCCACACGCGCCTGTCCGGCGTGGTCGACCACCTGGCACAGAACGACACTCACGCGCTGGCACTCGCGCGCAAGATCATCTCGAACCTGAACCGCGTGAAACCCCAGCAGGGCGCGCTGCGCGAAAGCGTCGAGCCGAAGTACGCGCCGGAAGAACTGTACGGCGTGATCCCCGTCGACACGAGAAAACCGTTCGACGTGCGCGAGGTCATCGCCCGCATCGTCGACGGCAGCGAGTTCGACGAATTCAAGGCGCGCTACGGCACGACGCTTGTCTGCGGCTTCGCGCACATCTTCGGCATGAAGGTCGGGATCATCGCCAACAACGGCATCCTGTTCTCGGAAGCCGCGCTGAAGGGCACGCACTTCATCGAGCTGTGCTGCCAGAGAAAAATCCCGCTCGTCTTCCTGCAGAACATCACCGGTTTCATGGTCGGCCGCAAGTACGAAAACGAAGGCATCGCCCGCAACGGCGCCAAGATGGTGACCGCGGTCGCGACGGCATCCGTGCCGAAATTCACCGTGATCATCGGCGGCAGCTTCGGCGCCGGTAACTACGGCATGTGCGGCCGTGCGTTCTCGCCGCGCTTCCTGTGGATGTGGCCCAATGCGCGCATCTCCGTGATGGGCGGCGACCAGGCTGCGTCCGTGCTGGCGACCGTCAAGCGCGACGGCATCGAGGCCAAGGGCGGCCAATGGTCGCCCGATGAGGAAGCCGCGTTCAAGCAGCCGATCAAGGAACAGTACGAGCACCAGGGCCACCCGTATTACGCCACCGCGCGCCTGTGGGACGACGGCGTGATCGACCCGGCCGATACGCGCACGGTGCTGGGACTGGGCCTCTCGGCCGCGCTGAACGCGCCGATCGAAGACACGAAATTCGGCGTGTTCAGGATGTAAGGGAAAAAAATGAACAAATACGACACCGTCGAGATCTCCGTTGAGGACAAGGTCGCGACCATCACCCTGAACCGCCCCGACGTACGGAATGCTTTCAACGAGACCACGATCGCCGACCTGGCGATGGCCTTCGATGAAGTGGGCCGAGAGGAGCAAATCCGCGCCATCGTGCTGGCTGCGAAGGGTCCGGCCTTCTGCGCCGGCGCCGACCTGAATTGGATGAAGAAGATGGCCGGCTACTCTCGCGAGGAAAACGAGGCCGACGCCCTGCGCCTGGCCGACATGCTGTGCACTATCTACTTCAGCCCGAAGCCGGTGGTAGCCAAGGTCCAGGGCGACTGCTACGCCGGCGGCATGGGCCTGGTAGCGGTATGCGACATCGTGGTGGCGAGCGAGGGCATGAACTTCTGCCTGTCCGAAGTGAAGCTGGGCCTGATCCCGGCCACGATTTCCCCCTACGTCATCAAGGCGATGGGCGAGCAGGCCTCGCGCCGCTACTTCCTCACCGCCGAGCGCTTCGACGCCCGCGAAGCGAAGCGCCTCGGCCTGGCCCACGAGGTGGTGCCGGCCGAAGCGCTCGACGCCACCGTCGACGGCATCGTCAAGGCACTGGTGAACAACAGCCCGAACGCGGTGCGCGAAGCGAAGAAGCTGGTGCGCGACATCGCCAGGCTGCCGATCGACGACATGCTGCTGGCCGATACCGCCCGCCGCATCGCGCATATCCGTGCATCTGCAGAGGGACGCGAAGGGGTTGCGTCCTTCCTCCAGAAGCGCAAGCCGGCGTGGCTGTCATAACATTCAAGGAGACCAAATGTTCAAGAAAATCCTGATCGCCAACCGCGGGGAAATCGCCTGCCGGGTCGCGGCGACGGCGCGCCGTCTCGGCATCAAGACCGTCGCGGTCTACTCCGAAGCGGACACGGATGCGAAACACGTCGCGGCTTGCGATGAAGCCGTCCTGCTCGGCCCGGCCTCGGCCAAGGAAAGCTACCTGAGGGCTGACAAGATCATCGAGGCCGCGCTTGCGACCGGCGCCCAGGCCATCCACCCGGGCTACGGCTTCCTGTCCGAGAACGAGGACTTTGCCGACGGCTGCGCGCGGGCGGGCCTGGTCTTCATCGGCCCGCCGGCTTCGGCAATCCGCGCGATGGGTTCGAAGTCCGCCGCCAAACAGTTGATGGAGTCGGCCGACGTTCCTCTGGTGCCGGGCTACCACGGCGAGAACCAGGATGCCGGCTTCTTGCGCCAGCAGGCCGGCCAGATCGGCTATCCGGTGCTGCTGAAGGCCAGCGCGGGCGGCGGCGGCAAGGGCATGCGCATCGTCGAACGCGACGAAGACTTCGACGCGGCGCTCAAGTCCTGCAAGCGCGAGGCGATCAACAGCTTCGGCGACGATCGCGTCCTCGTCGAGAAATACCTGATCCGGCCACGCCACATCGAGATCCAGGTATTCGCCGACACGCACGGCAACTGCGTGTATCTGTTCGAGCGCGACTGCTCGGTACAGCGCCGGCACCAGAAAGTGCTGGAAGAGGCGCCCGCGCCCGACATGTCCGAGCAGCGGAGGCGCTCGATGGGGCAGGCCGCCGTCAATGCGGCGAAGGCTGTCGGTTACGTCGGCGCCGGCACCGTGGAATTCATCGCCAACCAGGACGGCAGCTTCTACTTCATGGAGATGAACACGCGCCTGCAGGTGGAGCACCCGGTCACGGAGATGATCACGGGTACCGACCTGGTCGAGTGGCAGCTGCGGGTCGCGGCCGGCGAGTCGCTGCCGAAGCGCCAGGACGAGCTGACCATCCATGGCCACGCGCTGGAAGCACGCATCTACGCCGAGAATCCGGAAAAAGGTTTCCTGCCCTCGATCGGCACCTTGCTGCGCGTGCGTACCCCGGCCGCGGTGCAGTTCGAACTCGGCGCGGACGGCGCAGGCGCAGATCCCGCGGCGGTGCGCATCGATTCGGGCGTGCGCGAGGGCGATGCGATCTCGCCGTTCTACGACCCGATGATCGCCAAGCTGATCGTCTGGGGACGCGACCGCGACGAGGCGTTGGCCCGCATGGCGCGTGCCCTGGCCGACTACCAGGTCGTCGGCCTGGCGACCAACGTTGCCTTCCTCAAGCGCCTGGTGGAAAGCGAGCCGTTTGCCAATGCGGATCTGGACACGGGCCTGATCGAACGCCATCGTGACGCGCTTTTCCCGGTACCGCAACCGGCCGGATTGCACGTGCTGGCACTGGCGGCCGTCAAGCTGCTCGACGGCGAACATGCGTGCGGCACTCGCGACCCGTGGAGCGATACGGATGGCTGGCGCATGAACGGCACATTCACCCGCAACCTCGCGTTCACCGGCGAAGCGGGCCCGCAGGTGCTGGGACTTCGCTACAGCCGGCAGGGCTGGGCGATGCAAGCCGCGGGACAGGATGCGTTGGTCAGCGTGGCGGGACAGAACGACGGACAGATCACCCTCAAGCTCGATGGGAGTGTCGTACGAGGCACCGTGGCCCGCGAAGGCGACACCTTCCACGTCTTTACGAACGGCCAGCACGTCGTACTGCAGTACAGCGATCCGCTCGCCCATGCCGGTGAGGCCGAGGCAGAAAGCGGCAGGCTCACGGCACCGATGCCCGGCAAGATCGTCGCCCTGCTGGTGGAAAAAGGCGCGGTCGTCGAAAAAGGCTCGCCGTTGCTGATCATGGAGGCGATGAAAATGGAGCACACCATTTACGCACCTGCCAGCGGCACTGTCGAGGAACTGCTGTATACGGTTGGCGACCAGGTGACCGATGGCGTGCAACTGCTGGCCTTTACCACTGACTGACGGAACGCCAATGACACTACCCAAGCATGTGAAGCTCGTCGAAGTCGGTCCGCGCGACGGCCTCCAGAATGAGAAGGAGACCGTCCCGGCCGAGGTCAAGATCGAGCTGGTCGAACGGCTTGCCGCAGCGGGCCTGCCGAATATCGAAGCGGCGTCCTTCGTATCGCCGAAGTGGGTGCCGCAGATGGCGACCTCCGGCGAGGTGATGGAGAACCTTCGCCGCCGACCGGGCGTGCTCTATTCGGCGCTCACGCCCAACATGAAAGGCTTCGAGGCGGCCCTGGCTGCACGGGCTGACGAAGTCGTCATCTTCGGTTCGGCCTCGGAGGCCTTCTCCCAGCGGAACATCAACTGCTCGATTGCCGAATCCGTCGAGCGTTTCCGCGACGTCGCGCGTGCGGCCAAGGACAACGGCATCCGGCTGCGGGGCAGCATCAGCTGCTCGTTCGGCTGTCCCTATGAGGGCGAGATCGCGCCGGATGCGGTGGCCGATGTGGTACGCCGCATGCGCGACCTCGGCTGCGACGAGATCGACATCGCCGACACCATCGGCGTGGGCACGCCAGGCAAGATCGCGACCGTCTACGAGGCCATTGCGAAAGAGTATCCGCTTGGCCAGCTGTCTGGCCACTTCCACGATACCTACGGCCAGGCGCTCGTCAACATCTACGCCGCGCTGCAGGTCGGCGTATCGATCTTCCATGCCTCGGTTGCGGGATTGGGCGGCTGCCCGTATGCGAAAGGCGCGACGGGGAATGTGGCGACGGAGGACGTGGTCTACATGCTCGATGGGCTCGGTATCCATACGGGCGTCCACCTGGACCAGGTGGTCGATGCCGGTCAGTTCATCTCGCGCCAGCTCGGGCGCAAGGCGGCAAGCCGGGCCGGCAACGCCATCGCGAACCGGCGGGCCGGCTGATTCCGAAATTCCAAACTGGAGAGTGAAGTGAAAGCATTAGTCGCTGTCAAGCGCGTAGTGGACTACAACGTCAAGATCCGCGTGAAATCAGACGGAAGCGGTGTCGATACCGCCAATGTCAAGATGGGTTTGAATCCCTTCGACGAAATCGCCGTCGAGGAAGCTGTACGGCTGAAGGAGGCCGGCAAGATCGATGAGGTGGTCGCAGTTTCCTGTGGCGTGCAGCAGTGCCAGGAAACGTTGCGCACTGCAATGGCGATCGGTGCCGACCGTGGCATCTTCGTCGACACCACCGACGACCTGCAGCCGCTGGCCGTGGCCAAGCTGCTGCGAGCGATCATTGACAGGGAAAAGCCGCAGATCGTCATCCTCGGGAAGCAGGCGATCGATGACGACTGCAACCAGACGGGCCAGATGCTTGCCGCCCTGCTGGGATGGGGCCAGGCCACCTTCGCCTCGAAGGTCGTCATCGAGGACGGCCGTGCTGTCGTCACCCGCGAAGTCGACGGCGGCTTCGAAACCCTGGCGCTGCCGCTGCCGGCCATCGTGACCACCGACCTGCGGCTCAACGAGCCGCGCTACGTCACGCTGCCAAACATCATGAAGGCGAAAAAGAAGCCGCTGGACAGCGTTAAGCCGGCGGACCTCGGTGTGGACGTGACGCCGCGCCTGAAGACGTTGAAGATCTCGGAGCCTTCGAAGCGTTCCGCTGGCGTCATCGTCAGCGATGTGGCCGAACTGGTCAGGAAGCTGAAGAACGAAGCCAAGGTCGTCTAGCCGGGAGGTCGAATCTGGACGGCATCCGGCAACCCGGATCGACGGCGCACAAACTTAAAAAGACTATACGAACGATCATGACAACACTGGTTATTGCAGAACACGACAACGTTTCCCTCAAAGGCAGTACGCTGAACACTGTCACTGCGGCGTTGCAATGCAGCGCCGAAGTGCACGTGCTGGTGGCTGGCTACATGGCCAGCCAGGCGGCCGAGGCAGCTGCTGGGCTTACCGGCGTCACCAGGGTGTTCCTCGCCGATGGGCCGCAGCTTGCCGACGGGCTGGCCGAAAACGTGGCTGAACAGGTGCTTGCGCTGGCCGGCAACTATGGCCACATCCTGGCACCGGCGACCGCCTATGGCAAGAATATCCTGCCGCGCGTGGCGGCGCGGCTCGACGTCGCACAGATTTCGGAAATCACCAAAGTGGTGACGCCGGACACATTCGAGCGCCCGATCTATGCTGGCAATGCGATAGCCACGGTGCAGTCGACCGAACCTGTGAAGGTGATCACTGTGCGCACTACCGGCTTCGAGGCGGTCTCGATGGGCGGCTCGGCGGTCGTCGAAGGGATCGTGCCGGTCGGTGAGGAGGGCAAGTCCCGTGTCGTGGCGCGCGAGGTCGCGAAGTCGGAACGTCCCGAACTGACGGCGGCGAAGGTGATCGTCTCCGGCGGCCGAGGCATGGGCTCGGGCGAGGCATTCAAGATCCTGGAGCCGCTGGCCGACAGGTTGGGCGCCGCGATGGGCGCGTCGCGTGCGGCGGTTGACGCGGGGTTCGTTCCGAACGACTGGCAGGTGGGGCAAACCGGCAAGGTGGTGGCACCGCAGCTTTACATCGCGGTGGGCATCTCGGGAGCGATCCAGCACCTGGCTGGCATGAAGGATTCGAAGACGATCGTGGCAATCAACAAGGACCCGGAAGCGCCGATTTTCCAGGTCGCCGATTACGGCATCGTTGGCGATCTGTTCGACATCGTGCCGGCCCTGAGCAAGGCGCTGGACTGACCCATGAACCTATTGGAACAATATGGTCCGCGCGACGCCATGGAATACGACGTCGTCATCGTGGGCGGTGGTCCTGCCGGCCTGTCGGCCGCGATCCGCCTGAAGCAGCTGGCGGCCGAAAAGGGCCAGGACGTGTCGGTCTGCGTGCTGGAAAAAGGCGGCGAGCTGGGCGCGCACATCCTGTCGGGTGCCGTGATGGATCCGCGCGCGCTGAATGAACTGTTCCCGAATTGGAAAGAACTGGGCGCACCGCTGAATACGCCCGTGACGGAAGACCGCGTGCTGTTCCTCACCGAAACCAAGTCGTACCAGACGCCGTCCATGTTCGTGCCAAAGATGCTCGAGAACCACGGCAACTACGTGATCTCGCTGGCCAACGTCGTGCGCTGGCTGGGCCAGCAGGCGGAAGCGCTCGGTGTCGAAATCTTCCCGGGCTTCCCGGCCGCCGAGATCCTGTACAACGACGACGGTTCCGTGAAGGGCGTCGCCACGGGCAATATGGGTGTCAACCGCCACGGCCAGCCGACCGATGCGTTCCAGCTGGGCATGGAGCTGCACGCGAAATACACGCTGTTCGCGGAAGGCTCGCGCGGCCACCTCGGCAAGCAGCTGATGGCGAAGTACGACCTGAACAAGGGCAAGGATCCGCAGACCTACGGCATCGGCATCAAGGAACTGTGGGAAATCGATCCGGCCAGGCACAAGCCGGGCCTCGTGATCCACACGGCCGGCTGGCCGCTGGACAACGACACCTACGGCGGCTCGTTCCTGTACCACCTGGAAAACAACCAGGTTGCCGTCGGCTTCGTCGTCGGCCTGGCCTACCAGAATCCGTACCTGTCGCCGTACGAGGAATTCCAGCGCTATAAAACGCACCCGGAGATCCGCCACTTCTTCGAAGGCGGCAAGCGCATCTCGTACGGCGCGCGCGCGATCACGGCGGGCGGCCTGCAGTCGCTGCCGAAGACCGTGTTCCCGGGCGGCGCGCTGATTGGCTGCGACGCGGGCTTCCTCAACACGAGCCGCATCAAGGGCAGCCATGCCGCCATCAAGACGGGCATGCTCGCGGCCGATGCCGCCTATGCCGCACTGGGCGATGGCCGCCAGCACGATGAGCTGCTGAGCTATCCGGTCGCATTCGAACAATCGTGGCTGCACGAGGAACTGCACGTCGCGCGCAACTTCAAGCCGTGGATGAGCAAGGGGCTGATCACGGGCACGATCATGACCGGCATCGACCAGATCGTGTTCAAGGGCAGGGCGCCGTGGACGCTGCACCACAACCACGCGGACCACGAATGCCTGCGCCCTGCCTCAAGCTTCAAGCCCATCGCCTATCCGAAGCCGGACGGCAAGCTGACGTTCGACCGCCTGTCGTCCGTGTTCATCTCGAACACGAACCATGCGGAAGACCAGCCCATCCACCTTACGCTGAAAAACCCGAACGTGCCGGTCGACGTGAACCTGGCCAGGTTCGCGGGGCCGGAACAACGCTACTGCCCGGCCGGCGTGTACGAGTTCGTGAAGACGGACGAAGGCAAGGACCGCCTGCAGATCAACGCGCAGAACTGCGTGCACTGCAAGACGTGCGATATCAAGGACCCGACGCAGAACATCGTGTGGGTCACGCCGGAAGGCGGCGGCGGGCCGAACTACCCAAATATGTAGGCGACGGCGGGATCGTGACGAAGCGCCGAAGGGCGTGACTGCATTGCTCGCCTTGTCGAAGGGCGCCACTCGAACCTGTAACAAACAAATCGTCGTCCCGGTGCACGGGAAGACATGCAACGGAAAACTCTGATGACCCACGTACCTCAAGTCAAAATCCCCGCCGTCTACATGGGCGGCGGCACAAGCAAAAGCGTGTTCTTTCGCTTGCACGATCTTCCCGAAGCGGCACAGGTTCTGGGAGAAGCGCGTGACAAATTGCTGCTGCGCGTGATCGGCAGTCCCGACCCCTACGTCAGGCAGACCGATGGCATGGGTGGCGTTACGTCGAGCACCAGCAAAACCGTCATTGTGTCGAAAAGCGCGCGTCCCGGTCATGACGTGGACTGCCTGTTCGGCCAAGTCTCCATCGACAAGGCACTCGTTGACTGGAGTGGAAACTGCGGCAACCTGTCCGCGACGGTCGGGATGTTCGCGGTGCGCGGCGGACTGATTCACCGCGAGCGTATTCCTCGGGACGGAATCGTGGCCGTTCGGATATGGCAGGCAAATGTTCGGAAGACCGTCATTGCGCATGTTCCAGTCAAGGATGGAAAAATCCAGCAGACCGGAGAATGCGAATTGGGCGGCCTTGCGCTCCCGGCTGCCAAGGTAAAGCTGGAGTTCATCGATCCCGTGTGCGATGCGGGCGACCATGGTGCTTGGGACAGCGACGGTGCCATGTTCCCGACCGGTCGCATGGTTGATGAGCTCGACGTGCCAGGCATCGGCATACTCCGGGCGACGTTGATCAACGCGGGCGCCCCGACGATTTTCGTCAACGCGTCCGAGATTGGTTACACGGGCTCGGCGCTTCAGGAGGCGATCGACGCGAACCCGGAAGCGCTCGTCAAAATCGAAACCATCCGTGCGCATGGCGCCTTGCGCATGGGTCTGATCGCCCATGTCGACGAAGCGGCCCGGCGTCCGCATACGCCGGCAATCGCATTCGTGGCACCGCCGGCCGACTATGTCGCGGCGTGCGGCAAGGAGATCGCGGCGGCGGAAGTCGATCTGCTTGTTCGGGCTCTATCGATGGGCCGGCTGCATCACGCGGTGACGGGCACGATCGCGATAGCGGTCGGCACGGCAGCGGCGATACCGGGCACGCTCGTCAGCCTGGCCGCAGGTGGACAGGCACTGGAATCCGTACGCTTCGGTCATCCGTCCGGGACGCTGCACGTTGGTGCCACCGTGAAGGAAATCCAGCACCAGTGGATTGTGATTAAGGCAGTAATGAGTCGCAGGGCGCCCGCGCTGAGGGACGGCTGGGTAGACGTGTCAGGCGACGCTTCTGATGGACATGGTTCTCCGGCAGTTGGAGCGTTGCCGGTTCGTTTCACGTGCTCGAGTCGTTTTGATCTGTAGGGTTCTCTTTCATGGACAGCACCAATGCATCGTTTCCTTCCAGGCGTTCCCTGATCCAGATTGGTCGCGGAAAACCCATCGGTTCAAACGAATTGCATCAGATGGGTATCACGTTGCGTCATATAAACAACCTCGTTCAGCACGGCTGGCTTGAACCCTTGGGGCGCGGCGTCTACGTACGGCAGGGACAAGAACTGACCTTCGAACATGCGATGGAATATCTGACGAGGAGCATTCCGGATCTGCATATCGCCAGCATGACCGCAGTTAAATGGCACAACGGTATCCACTACGTGAACAAAGATGTGCCGACCGCTGTCTGGGGTACTTCAACTCCCCGATTGCCAAAATGGTTCATGGAGCGCTTCGATTGCACCTATCAGGTGACCCAGCTTTTTTCGCCCGACATGCCGAGAGACCTGGGGCTTGACGCTTTGTCGGCTACGCATCCCACGCTTTATGTGTCGTCTCCTGAGCGCGCATTGCTCGAAATGATCGGCGACATCGGGAAAAAATTCACGATCGAAGAGGTCGCCGACGTCGCAAGGAATATGCAGTCCATCAGGCTGCCGCTGTTGAATGACCTGGTGGGCTACACGGTACGTATCAAGGTGCTTCGCATTCTCTTCCGCCTCGCGCGCGAGTCGCGCGCCTCCTGGGGGGATGATGTGAATAACCAGGTGGGCAGAAGTGACGCGACAGCTCGATCAACAGGGACGCGTGGCATGAGTGCAAGCACGTCAAAGGTGTATCCACTTTGAAAACGGCGTCGTCCGTTCCCGGCTTCTTCCCGCGCGCTCGCATGCACGTGCGCATGCGGTTCAGGATTTTCCACACGATCTACGCAGACAAGACCATGTAGTCAGCGCGGGGCAGAGCTCACATGCTTGATTCGAGCGCAGACCCCGAAAAGAGTGCTTCCCTTTAACGGGTGCGCCGCGGCGGCGGTGTACCCGTTCTTTTTTTCTAGACCAGGAACTTCCCATGCTGGGCTAACGCCATGCCCGTATCCTTACCAATACTGTCCAGTATGTTATTGAGACAATAACCATTGTCTCTTTGCGGCAACAATCTATCGAATTATTTCGATGGACCTGCTCTACGTATCGATGCCGGAAGCATAATCGAGTGTCAGTCCAGTGCGACCCATACTGTCGACAGGCGACCATTCAACGACAACGACAAGTCGCTCAACTCATCAGTTTGCTCTAATCTCATGTTCGCTCCTATTACGTGCATCGGCGGTATCTGGACGACGGATCGCAAGGGCATATGCGTTTCCATTGCCGAGCATTCGCCCGGGCTTCTGCCGTCGCCCGTCGGCAAATCATTCGTCGCGTGGCTGCAGACGGTCCAGACCGCAAGTGGTTGCACGCTTGCCGAAGAAGTCGCGGGCGCGATGGATCGGGAAAAGCCATTTCGGCATGAGCACCAGCTCATGTGCACTAACGGCAATTCCAGATGGGTCGTGTCGACTGGTATTCCCCAGTTTGACCGCGACGGCAATTTTGAAGGGTTTAGCGGTGCGCTGACGGATATTAGCGAGCACAAGGGCGTCCTCGAGCGCACGCTACGCAGCGAGGCAGAGCACCGCCTTATCATGGATAACTGCCTCGACCTGATCGGTCATTGTGACGCCTCCGGCAACTACGTGCATGTATCCCGGTCGTACACCGTGGTAGTGGGATGGGAGAGCGAAGAGATGGTCGGGCGCTCGGTTCTCGCCTTTTTACACCCTGAAGATCAGGAACGCGCACGGAATGCGCTGGCCCGCATCTTGGACGGGGAGGAGCTTGCGGAAGTCATCGAAGTGCGTAAGCGCCACCGCGATAATCGCTATATTTTGCTGGGTACGAAGGTACGTAAAGTGACCGATCCCGATACGGGAGCTATTGCCGGCGCGGTTCTGGTGTCACGCGACATTACACGTGAAAAGGAGATGCTGGCGCGAATTGAACGGATGGCAGAGCAGAATACCGCACTCATCGAGCACTCCCTGGACATCACAATGCTGCTGGATTTGGAAGGAACTATTCTGCACACAAACAGGGCAGTCGAACAGGTCTTGGGGTATCGTCCCGACGAATTGATCGGCTCGACGGGCCGGCGTTTCATGACCGAGCAAGGCTATGCCGACGCCTTGGGGCAGCTGAAGTTGATGGTAACCGGCCCGGGCAACCTGTTTATCAGCGATGACTGCCTGTCAAAGGATGGCCGAACAGTTCGACTGGACTGGAGCCTTTGCCATCCTGAAGGCAGTCGTCTGGTTTATGCGACCGCCAGAGACGTCACGAACATGCACCGGACAAAGGTGGCGCTCGAGCAGGCACATGCCCAGGTACATACGATCCTCGAGAGCATCGAGGATGGCTTCTTCTCGGTGGACCGCAACTGGGAGATCACGTTTGCTAACACCATTGCGGCCGCCTTCGTTGGCATCGACCGCGAGGCATCGTTGGGCAAGGTATTGTGGGACATCGCGGACGGGCTGGCGGACACGTCCGTCGCAGCGAACCTGCGGCGCGCGATGGAAATGCGCGAAAACATGTCGTTCGAGGTCTATTATGAACCGGCAGGGGTGTGGTTGAGCGAGCGCGTGTATGCCCACGAAGATGGGCTGTCCGTGTTCTTCCACGACATCTCGGAACGGAAGCATGCGGAAGCGAGGCTTGAACAGCTGGCGACGCGCGACGTGCTGACCGGCTTGCCCAACCGTGCCTCGCTCAACCAGCACGTCGAGACTATGTTGTGTGAGCAACGCGCCGGTGCGGTGATCGCGGTGCTGTTCATCGACTTGAACCGGTTCAAGGAAGTCAACGATTCGATGGGCCATGCTGCCGGGGACTGCTTGCTGAAACAGGTCAGCGCGCGACTGCAGTCTTGCATGCGACCAGGCGACGTTGTGGCGCGCCTCGGCGGTGACGAATTTGTGGTCGCGGCCACCTGCACCGGACGTGACGCGACCGCCGCGATCGCCCAGCGGTTGATAGCGGCGCTGACGAACCCATTCTATGTGGACGTCGTTGAAATCTGCGTCGGTGCCTCGATCGGCATCAGCCTGTCGGACCAGGACGTTGAGACCGTAGAGCAGTTATTTCAAAACGCCGATACCGCGATGTACAAGGCCAAGGCGACCGGTGAAAGTACCTACCAGTTCTTCGAGCCTGAAATGAGTGCGGAAGCAAAGCGCAGGCTGCAGCTCGAGGTGACGATGCGACGTGCCCTTGAACTGGGGCAATTCGAGATTCACTATCAGCCGCGCGTCGACCTGCATGGCATGCGGCTACGGGGTATGGAAGCCCTGCTGCGCTGGAACCACCCCGAGCTCGGGCAAATATCGCCTCTTGAGTTCATTCCCATTGCGGAGGAGCGCGGCCATATCGAAGCCATTGGAGCGTGGGTGTTGCGCGCAGCCTGCCGCGAAGGAAAACGACTATGCGACAAGTACGGAATCGCGCTGCACGTATCCGTGAATGTGTCGGCACGCCAGTTGCGTCATGCCGACTTCGTACTGGAAGTCGAGCGTGCCCTGGGCGAGTCAGGCCTGCGACCTGCGGCTCTGGAACTCGAGCTGACTGAAAGCGCGCTGATCGAAGACACCGAGCAATCAGCGCTGTTTCTCCGGCGTCTTAAGGGCTTGGGCGCGACGCTGTCGCTCGACGATTTCGGAACCGGCTACTCGAGCTTATCGTACCTGAAGCGCTTTCCGGTCGACGTACTCAAGCTCGACCGTTCGTTCTTCGACGAGCAATCGGTCGATCATGGCAACGCCGCCTTCGTCGAAGCACTCATCGGCATGGCGCACGCGCTGGACCTGACGGTTGTAGCGGAGGGGATCGAGACCACCATGGTGATGGATATGTTGCGTCTGGCGGGCTGTGACGAAGCACAAGGATATGTATTTGCAAAACCGATGTCGTTGCACACGTTTGAAGAATTCCTGCAGAGTGCAAAGTCAAACGGAATTGTCCGTGATTGAGAGGACATCTCGCTGCATTTTGGGCAAGGTCTGTTCATGCCGATAAATGTGTTTTCTAAAAATTCACATTTATCGATCACTTACAATACGCTTGCCCTTTTATGCAACATCCAGCCTAAGAGATTGCATCAGGCTTTATTCAGGCGGTCCCCGTGGTGCACATCAAGGACTGCCTCATGAACTCTGGCGTGAGTTCCATCTCGACGACGGCGTAGCGGATGTCCCGCGTCACACCGCTCTGCAGGTTGACTACGCCTCTGTTGAAGATCACGCACATGCGCATTGAGGCAAACGTCATGTAGAAGTCCATGCTGGCTTCGTCGATCTCCGGGCCGCCGCTCGCGCGATAGTGCGCGAGGAAGCGGTCCCATTCGATGTGATGCGAGATGATCTGTTTCAGATAGGCCAGATCCTGCTCCGGCGCACCGAACATTGCACATTCCCAGTCAAGCACACCCGTGATGCGTTCATTCTCCACGAGGATGTTATGCACATTGAAGTCGCCGTGGATCAGCACCGGCGGACTGGTGTGCTTCGGCACGTTTTGCTCCAGCCAGTCGAACAAGTAGGAAACGAAAGGCGACGGCAAATGACCGGACGTCTCGAAATATTGCTTCCATTCCTTGATGGTGCGGCGATAGCAGGACTCAACCGTGTCGGTATACAGATCAGGATGTCCGAAACGTTCGAGATAGTTGGGATAGGTATCGAGCTTCAAACTGTGCAGGCGTGCCATGAACTCCGCCATCTGCAAGATTACCGTTTCAGGTATGTCCGCCGTCGCGCCGCCGAGGAAGGTGCTTGGCACCGTGCCAGGCAGCGGCGACATCGCGTAAAACGTCGCATCGACACCGGGAAAGTCCTTGGCCAGATACAACGGCTCCGCCAAGGGCAAGTCGCTGTTCTTGAAGGCATCCTTTATCAGATAAAATTCCTGATCGAGCAGGAAGCAACCCATGCGCCCCATCGGCGTGGGATCGCACTTACGTACAATCAACGGCTCCAGCTTGCCGGAGGCATCCTTGACGGTGACGCGGAATGTCTGCTTGGCGAAGCCCCCGGGGATGGGATTCATTTCGACGACCGAGCAGCGCTCGCCGTCGGGATGCTGGGTACGCAGGAAGGCCTCGAGCCTCTCCCTGGTCAACGGTCCTCCCGGGCCCTTTTCTGGCGCCGCAAAGGTTGGGACTGGCGTTTCCCGCTGTGCTTTCCAATACGCGTAGTCCCATACCGCCACCTTGTGCATCAATGCCGAGAGCGCCTGCTGCTGCTTTGGATCGGCGATACGGCTGCGGTGTGCCACCAGACTGTCAGCCAGGTGTGCGATGCGCTCCGTCAGCAAACTATGTTGTTCGATCAGCGACCGAAAACTGGTCTCCGCATGTCCTGTTGCCAGCGGCGTAGTACCGGTTTGCTTACCGTCGATCTGACGATGGAAGGCCTCCAGTTCCTGCACCAGCGCATTGCCGTCGGCAAGATTTTGTTCAAGCACGCGCGGGGTGAAATCCTCACGCTTGAGGATCTCGCCGAGCACCATTTTCACCATGTCGGCACCAGCCTTGGCGTCAGTCGACTGGAGCTCCGGCACAATGCTGCTTTCCAAGGTGTGCAAAGCCAAGGAAATGTATTTCTCCGTGCTGCTGATTCTCATCTTAGTCTCCGATTTTGTTTTTATGACGGGGCGGTTTTTAATAGCGGGCGAGAAGAGCTTCTCGATTGCGCCCGAGATAAGCGCGGCTGAGCACCAGTTGCTGAATACCATACCCAATCCGGCCGTTGTGATTGACCCGCATCGCCGATTGCAGGTAGGTCACTGCCGGATAAGGGGCCCAATAGGCACAGTTTGTCGTTGAATACGTGAACTCGAATGTCTTGCCGCGAATGTCGGTGACTTCCAGCTGCCCACCGATCGGAATCGACTTGCGATACTCTTGCGAGCCACGGGCACTGGTTATCCCGTAGACCTTGCCGTCTTCGAGAATGTAACCGCTGACCAGTTCGCCGAATTCGTTAGTTTTGGCGATATCATGCTTGGTGAAAAAGTGTACGGCCAGGTTCTCGCCAAACGCCGCGTGCCACCAGATGATCGAGGCATTGTCGCGCTCCGGACGCGAACCCCAACTACGGTCACCGGTTTCCACGCAGTCCACCTTGTAGCGCTTGCCGCGTGCGACCAGTTCACCCTTGATGCGGTAAGTCTGCTCGTAGTGGCCTGACCATGAGCTGTCCCAGGCTGGCCCGTTGCGCGCGGCAGCGAGCGGATCCATGTTCGGATCGTTGCAATCATAGGGCTCATGCAGTCCGAAAAATTCCAGGTCGAAGCTGGTCTCGTCGATTCCCTCGTATTTCATACGGTAGTGCTTGAGCGGTTCGATCACTTTGAAGCTCAGGCCATTGGGCAACGAAAACTCCGTCAGCGACTTCGGGCAGGGCAAATGCTGTTGGTTATCGACATACAACTGATCCTCCCACAGGTCGGTAATCTTGTCGTAGAGCGTGACATCGCACATGCACACGCCGAGCATCGGACGCGTCACAAGATACACGATGCCATTGATATTGGCCTCTGGCACGGCAAATGGGAGCGCGATCGTCTCTACCCATTGCCAGTGCGAATCGGGTTTGAAATGAAAGTCAAAATCTGCTGGCTTGATCATTGTTACTTTTCCTTGTTGATAATAGTTTTATGCGTCGAATCGGCATCAGGTCTTGCTAGTGAGTGAGCCACGCAGCATCAACATTTCCTCCTCGTTGCCCAGCGTCTTGTATGCGGGCATCGCGGCTGGAGACGTCACGTCATTGTTGTCTTTAAGTTCCAACAAATGCAGGCGCAGCAGGCGAAGGTCTCTACGGCATTTTTCCGACCGCACCAGATAAGATCCGGTCAAAATGAGCAAGGGGGCTGATAAGCGCTGTCCTGCTAGAAGAAGAAACATGTGGCGTTTCTCCTGAGGTTTTCTTACCCTGCAGTGATCTTTCGACCGTTGTGCAAGGCGCTTGTGTCCTCTGCTATCAGCAACTACCGTGCCAAAATAAAGGTCCTTTCTTTTCAAGAACTTAATAAAAGACAAATGGCGATGACACAAATCGCTTGACGTTTACGTCAGGCCCGGCAGGTGCACTTGACCATATCGGCACCCGTCATGTGAGGTCTAGGTTCTAAGCGAGAGATGATGGTGGCGTCGTCGAAATGTTGGGCAACGTTCGACGGATGCACCTACGCGACAAGCTGTCGCTGAACGAGATCGCGAAGCTACGGGAAAACCGCGTTATCCCGAATGCGCAGGTGCAGTACAGCCCCCGACGTGCGTTCGCTCGCCGGGTGTCCGATGCCACATATCGGCAGATGCTGGACCTGCTCGGCCATGTGTTGATGGTCAACCTGACTGGCCTGCTTGGTACTAGACGTTGGTCGCCATGACATTGAACGTCTTCGAAACTCGCGCCAGCACGTAAACCGCGCTCGCGTTCCCCGAGTAATGTATCGCGCGCTACAGGTGTGACGTGGCGTCTGGGCCTCTTCAAACTTCCCATCAAGCTGGGTGATGACAATCATAACCCAGCGCCTATTGCTCGCCATCTCTGCCGACCGTATTTTTAAGGTGCGCGGTGTCTGGTGCGGAGGCGCCAGCTTGTCAGTCTTCGAGACGAGCAAGTTATAGCAGGCCGATAAAACATTAGCGGAGACAATATGAAACGTCGAATTTTGCCTGCGAAAGTGACTATACGCCTCGCCCTTTCCCGGCGTTTTCGCGATGCTTTATGGCGATATGAACCTTTTATTCGCATTAGCCAACTGATTGCGATTTCATGGGTGACCATCCGTGGTGCGGAATTGGTCGCGCATGCAATCATGCATGCCGGCCGTCTGATAGCCCAGCTCGATTTGTGAAGCCGGTTTCGAAACCGTCATCCTGCAGCAGCGTCACCCCGGCCATCAAACTGTGTGATGACGGTTATACGCCTGAGTGCATTGCTCAATATTTCCACCGAACATATTCTTTAAATATGCGAGAAGCGATAAAGATGCGTGACGACTTGCGCCGGTCGGACGGAGTTTTGGTGTCTACGCTTGAGCGGCGCATGAAGCAAGGATTTCGTATTTCAATCGGCCCTTTGGATAGGGCGCATTCTGGCAAATACCAACTTAAAAATCTCGGGGACAGAACATGAAATATCTTATCGCCTCGACGTCGATTGGCGTCCTGGCAGCTGCGAATACCGTGTACGCGCAAGAAAGCAACGAAACTGCAAATGCTGATGCGCCGAAACAGGCTATCACCGAAGTGATCGTTACGGCACAAAAGCGTTCGACCAGCATTCAGAAAACTCCTGTCTCGATGGAGGTTTACAAGGGCGATGACCTGGTGACCCGAGGTGTGACCGATATCGTCGCGCTGGGCAACACGGACACGAGTGTGAACATCCAGATGAACACTGGTGTGCCCGTTGTTGCCGTTCGAGGTGTATCGAGCAGCAATACATCCGAAACCGGAGATCCCTCCGTATCGATCGCGACCGATGGTATTTTCTTGAACCGGAATTATGCGGCGTTCGCCGGCTTCTATGACATCGAACGCGTGGAAATCCTCCGCGGTCCCCAAGGTACGTTGTTTGGCCGGAACAGTACCGGCGGCACACTGAACATCATTACCAGAAAACCTGAAATTGGTGAAAACAACGGACGGCTGACCAGCGAGTTCGGGTCGTTCAATCAGCGAAATTTCGATGGGTTTGCGAACCTGAGTTTTTCCGACAACGCCGCGATGCGGGCGTCATTCTCTTCACGTCACCACGACGGTTATCGCAAGGCAAGTGACATGCCGCTTCGAGGCGACGACGAGGACGCGCAGTCGACGCGATTGCAGTTCTTGTTTGAACCGACCAAGCGCGTATCGCTCTGGTTTGCTGCTGAATCCACGAAATTGGGAGGGAACGGATCGGTTTCGGAGAACCTGCCTTTCGTTTATCCAACGACAGGTGGTAATGAACCGCTCCATTCCTTTTCTGCAAGCCAGAGTTCGGATGGCAAGCGCTTTGCGTTCGGCGGTTTCCCCAAACTGAACGCGACGATCAAGGATTACAAGTGGTCCGCGACAGTGTCCGACATTTTCCCAAATGTTACGTTGACGTATGTTGGTGGATACAATTCTACAGATTATAACCGCCAGCTGAACGTGTTCAACAATATGAATACGCGAACCATGACGTTCATCCAGCGCGAACACCCGAATACGGTCAACCAGGAGTTGCGCCTGAGTTCGGATGCAAAATCGCCGCTCGTCTGGCAAGTCGGCGCATATTACTTCAAAGAGAAATCCAAGGTCTATACCAACGAATTCTGGGACTATCTCGCCTCGAACCAGACGGAACTTCTGTTGTTCGACTTCCCCCAAGTTGATTCGAGTTCGACCGCTCTTTTCGGACAGGTTTCCTATGACCTGACGCAGCAACTGAAGTTGAGCGTAGGCGCACGCGAAACGAAGGACAAGAAAGTTCGCACCGGTATCTTTTCGCTGTTCGGCCCGTACACCGGCGCGCCTTTCACCATCAACATTCCGCAGGATGGACGGTCCGACTCGAAAAAGGCGACCTGGGCCGTCGATCTCGATTACCAGATGACGCGATCGAGTCTTCTGTACGCGAAGGTAAGCACGGGTTACAAGGCCGGCGGCTTCTCGGGGACCGAGACTTATGGACCGGAAACCGTGATTGCCTATGAACTGGGTTCGAAAAATCGCTTCCTGGACAACCGGGTGCAGCTGAACCTGGCGGCTTACAAGATGGATTACAAGGATCAGCAGGTCAGCCAGTTCGTCAGCGGTGTGACGAGTTCCGGCATTCAGACTGTCAATGCCGGCCGTTCCGAACTCTATGGCTTGGAATCCAGTTTGTTGGCAAACCTGGACTATGGCCGTGTGAACCTGTCCGCAAACTATCTTCACGCGCGTTATAAGTCATTCGTGACCACGGCGGGCTACGACAGCACGGTCAATCTCAACCTGTCCGGAAATAAAGTGCCGCTCGCACCAGCCTTGTCGTTGAGCGCCCAGTACGAATACGACATTGCCGACGTGCTTGGCGGCATGTTAACGCCGCGGGCTCGCGTCAAGCATGAGTCGGAAAAATACTTTGCTCCCACGAATTTCGCGAACCAGAGGCAGGGCGGATATACCACGCTGGATCTCAATCTGGATTTCAAGCCGGGCAAGGCCAACTGGTTGTTGCAGTTCTACGTGAATAACGCAACTGACAAGAAAATCTTTACCCAGGCAGATGAGTCCTACCTGAATGCAGACTATACGTACACGTATGCGCCGCCACGCACCTACGGTGCGCGATTGACGGTCGACTTCTGATGGCTGTGGTCCCGTATGTAGTCGTGCGGGACCGCTAGCCAGGGCATTCAGCAACGCACATGGAGTCTAAGCATATGAACGACAATATTTCGCGCCAGATCCAATTGACGGCACGGGAGAAGTACAGCTACGGCGCGGGTGAAATTGCGTCGAATCTTGCCTGGAACATGGCGACGGGTTTCCTGCTTGTCTACTATACCGACGTTGCCATGTTGCCGGTCGCCGCGCTTGGCACGCTCATGCTGGTGACACGCATTCTGGATGCGATCTTCGATCCGTTGGTGGGCATCATGGTCGACCGCACCAAATCCCGTTTTGGCAAAGCAAGACCTTACTTAATCTATGCGGCGGTCCCGTTTGGCGTGCTATTTGTCGCCACGTTCAGCATTCCCGCTGTATCGCCAACTGCCAAGCTCGTCTATGCATATGTGACGTTCGCCTTGCTGGGATTGTGCTATTCGCTACTGTACGTTCCGTATAGCTCGATGCTTCCCATGATGACGCGCAATACGAATGAGAAGGTGCAATTGGGGAGCTTTCGCGCGATGGGAACCTCATTGGCGTCGATCGTGGCTTACGGTCTTGCCATGCCCATGGTCGCATATTTCGGCGGAACGGACCGACAATGGGGCTTCACCGTCGCGGCGGCGATCATGGCCGTCGCAACTTGTGTGCTCTATTTCGTGGTTTTCTTCAATTGCCGTGAGCGCTATACGGCCTCCACCCCTGCCTCGACGTCGATCACCGCTACTTTCGGCCAGATGATAAGAAACCCGGTATGGCGCGTCGTTTTCGCCTTGGGATTGCTTGTTTTCATCCGGATTGGTGTCATGGTCTCCAGCCTTGCGTTTTTCGCCAAGGACGTCATGCAGCAGACCTGGGTGGTGTCGGTCATTCTTCCGCTGATGTCGGTCATGATCTTCATTGGCGGTTTCATATCGAGGCCTTTTCTCGCCCGCTTCGGCAAGCGACTGGGATGCAACATCGGACTGGCCGCGTCGATCCTGCTGATTCCGCTCCTGTACGTGTTCGAGTCCAACCCCGTGATGTTCATCGCCGTGTTTGTTCTTTCGAATGTGGCCGGTGGCATCCAGGCCGCGACGATATTCGTTCTGAGCGCCGACGCCGTCGAATGGCAGGAGAAAAATTTTGGCCAAAGTGATGAGGGGCTGATGGCCGCGAGCGTCAGTTTTGGCCTGAAAGTCGGGATTGCGATCGGTACCGCAATCACGGCGTACACGCTGGGGATGGCCGGTTACAAACCGGGCGTCGTTACTGAGAGCGCCAATCTGGCGCTTCGCGTCCTGACGTATGGAGGGCCGATCGTACTGATGGTCTTGATGATGATCTGCATCTCATTCTATCGCGAGGACGATCGGGTCGCCAAACCCGGCAGGAATATCAAAGCTAATTTACGAGGAGTTTGAAAAATGATGGAACATCGCGTCGTCAGTGATGGCGGCTTGCAGGTAACGCCCAATGGATGTGCTATCGATATTCGTTTGCCGTGGTATCGATCCCTTCCTCTCTCTGTCGTCGAGGTCGGCGATGTCGAGATCGATGGCACACTCATCGATCGGAGTCGTATCAGGTTCGAACTGAATGGCGAGTCGCTGCGCCTGGATGAGTTGTTGCCGCGTACCGACGACTGGTGGTATGTGCTGGACAGTGCAATGCTCAGGATCGACGGGTACGTCGTCGCCCGAAACGAGCCGCACGTCGTCTCGGTAACTGTTTCGATCCGTCCGCCCTACATTCATGGATGGACGCGCATCACCAAGACAACCAAGACGATTACCGTGCAATAAGGATAAAAAATGAACATACCCAAAGATGGCCTGAAGTTGGGCACGACTCTCTACAGCCTGACGACCGAGTTCCATGCGCGTGAATACACCTTCGAGCAGTTGGTGCGAAAGGTCGCAGCAGAAAACCTGGGACCGGGACTGGAGATTGTCGGCTTCCAGAGTTTTCGCGGCTTCCCAAATGTTTCGGACGAGTTTGCGGACCAGTTCAAGGCGTTGATCGACGAAACCGGGCTGACGCTGTCCTGCCTCGGCATCAATGCCGACGTCTGGATCAATCCGGAAGTTCCCATGTCGGAAGAGGAAAGCGTCGCCTATCACAAGCGCCAGCTGGACGCTGCGGCGAAGCTGGGCTTCCCCCTCGTGCGCTACCAGTTCCCCGCGGGTGCCAACGTCATCGAAAAGTGCGTACCCCATGCGGAAAAACTCGGTGTCAAGATGGGCCTCGAGATTCACGCGCCGCATCATACCCAGCATCCGGATATCCTTGCATATCGTGAAATGTACGAGCGCGTACGCTCGCCGCTCCTCGGTTTCATTCCTGACTTCGGTGCATCGGCTCGCGCCGTCCCGCCGAGCTATTTCGACACGCAACGAGCGAATGGCGTTCCGGATGGCTTGATCGCACTGGCCGAGGAGTACTGGCACCTCGACGTGGGCACGCCGTTCGAGCGTCGGGACCAGTATGTCCAGGCCGCACGCGCAAAAGGCTACGAGGAACGCCACATCATCGGGCTCGAAATCATTTTCGGCTTGTTCAGCCGTGCCGATCCGCGCTCGTGGAGCGAGATTATGCCGCAGGTGATCCATATCCACGGAAAATTCTTCGACTTCGACGAGAGCGGCGACGAAATTGCGGTCGATCTTGCCAAGGTCTTACCTGTGTTCGTCGAAGGCGGCTACAACGGCTTCATGTCCAGCGAGTATGAAGGCTATATGTGGACCGATGCGGATGGCTTCGACAAGATCCGCCGTCACCATCAGCTGGCGCGCCGTGTGCTTGCGCCGCTGCAGGGCTAACGCGACACGGGGCAGAAGAATGACTACCACCGTCCGGGGACCCGCAATCTTTCTCGCGCAGTTCGCAAGCGACGTCGCGCCGTTCAACAGCTGGGATGCCATCACGCGCTGGGCCGCTTCGCTGGGCTATAAAGGGGTGCAGCTTCCATCGGGCGATACGCGGTTGTTCGATCTCGCCAGGGCGGCCGAAAGCAAGGACTACTGCGAAGAGATCACCGGCATTGCCGCAGCCAACGGTATATCGATCACCGAACTGTCAACGCACCTGCAGGGGCAACTCGTCGCGGTGCATCCGGCCTATGACGAGGCCTTCGACGTATTCGCGCCGCAGGCCTTGCGGGGCAAACCCGAAGAGCGCCAGCGTTGGGCCGTAGAGCAGATGCTGCTGGCCGCGAAAGCGTCCCGGAACCTGGGCCTGGATGCCACCATCAGTTTTTCCGGTGCGCTTGCCTGGCCTTTCCTGTATCCGTGGCCGCAGCGCCCGGCCGGCCTGATCGAAACGGCATTCGATGAACTGGCGCGGCGCTGGCGACCGATCCTGGACGCGTACGACGAGCAAGGCGTGGACATCGCCTTCGAGCTTCACCCCGGCGAGGACCTGTTCGACGGCGTCACCTTCGAGATGCTGCTCGATCGCGTCGGCCGTCATCCGCGCTTGAACATCGCGTACGACCCGTCGCATTTCCTGCTGCAGCAACTCGATTACCTTGAGTTCATCGACCTGTATCACGAGCGCATCAAGGTCATGCACGTGAAGGATGCCGAGTTCCGCCCGTCCGGGCGGCAGGGGGTGTATTCGGGCTACCAGCCGTGGATCGATCGCGCCGGCCGCTTCCGCTCGCTTGGCGATGGGCAGATCGATTTCAGGGCGATCTTTTCCAAGTTCGCCCAGTACGACTTCAAGGGATGGGCCGTACTCGAATGGGAGTGCTGCCTGAAGGACCCCGAGCAGGGTGCCCTGGAGGGCGCGCGCTTCATCCAGGAACACATCATCAAGGCGACCGGCAAGGCGTTCGACGATTTCGCGGGCGGCGCGACCGACCCGCTGCAGATCCGCAGGATGCTCGGATTGCGCTGAACCATCGTAGATTAGGTTGACGACATATGGACCGAAGAACCCTCATGAAGCGGATCGCCCTGGCAGCAGGCGCCGCATACTGGACCGGGCAAACGCTGGCGACCGAGCTGGCGAAGTCCGCCGCCAACCGCGCGGACGGCGGCGACGCTCCCAAGCCGTTTCCCGCCTCGCACCAGAAGACGCTGGCCGCGTTGTGCGAGCTGATCATCCCGAAGACCGACACGCCAGGCGCGATCGAGGCTGGCGTACCCGCCTTCGTCGCGGACATGTACGCGCACTGGATGGTGCCGTCGGAGCGCCAGACCCTCCTCGACGGGCTGGTCCAGCTCGACGCGGGCGCGGCGGCGGCGCATGGACGTGGATTCGCCGCCTGCACGCAATCCGAGCAGGCCGCATTGCTTGTCCCTGCTCGCAAGGCGGCATCGAGCTACCAGTCGCACGGATTCGACGGCCGCCTGGCCGATCCGTCCGCACCGTTCTTTTACAAGATGCGCGACCTCGTCACGCTCGGCTATTTCACCGCCGAGGCAGGTGTCAACGGCGAACTGGCCTATGTGCCCGTGCCGGGGCGCTGGGACGGCGACGTCGACACCAAAACATGGAACAGGCAGATTCAGATATGACCTACGAATTCGACGCGATCGTCATCGGCTCCGGCATCACCGGGGGCATGGCGGCCAAGGAACTGACCCAGCGCGGCATGAAGGTCCTGGTGCTGGAACGGGGCCGTCCACTGGAACACCAGAAGGGTTACAAGACCGAGTTCGTGACGCCCTGGGATGCACCCAACCGCGGCACGCTCGACCGCGACGAGATGGCGCGCGATTATCCGATCCAGTCCAGGCAGCCGTTCGGCCAGTTCAAGTGGGACAACAAGCATTATTGGGTGAAGGATAGCGAGCAGCCCTATGTGCAGGCCAAACCTTATGCGTGGCTGCGTGCCAATGTGCTGGGCGGGCGTTCGTTGCTATGGGGGCGGCAGGTCTATCGCTGGTCGGACCTGGACTTCGAGGCCAACCGGCGCGATGGCCACGGTAACGATTGGCCGATCCGCTATGCCGACCTGGCGCCATGGTACAGCCGGATCGAGAAGTATATCGGCGCTTCCGGCGAAAACCTGGGGCTCGCACACTTCCCCGACATGGAGCTGTTGCCGCCGATGGAAATGACGGCGGCCGAGAAACACCTGCGCGCGAGGATCCAGGCCAGGTGGCCCGAGCGTTACGTGACGATCGGGCGCACGGTCAACCTGACGAAGGAACACAACGGGCGCGGTCCATGCAACTACCGCAACATCTGTCAGCGCGGCTGTTCCTTCGGCGCCTATTTCTCTTCGCTGTCGGCAACGCTGCCCGACGCGCAGAAAACCGGCCTGCTGACCGTCAAGACCGACGCCGTCGTACACCGCATCGTCACCGACCCGAAGACCGGCCGGGCGCGCGGCGTCGAGGTCATCGACGCGATGACAAAGAAACGCACGACCTACACGTCGCGCATCGTGTTCCTGAACGCGGGAGCCGAGGCCAGCGTGCAGATCCTGTTGCAGTCCGCCGACGCACGTCATCCGAACGGCTTGGGGAACCAGGGGGACGTATTGGGCCGCTACATCTGCGATCACGACGCCGCCAGCGTGTTCGGCGTCCTGCCCGGCCTGACGGACCGCTACTACTACGGACGGCGGGCCAACGGCATCTACATTCCACGTTTCCGCAACCTGCGCGGGGTACGCGAGGAAGGCGTCGAGTTCGACCGGGGTTACGTGCTCCAGGGCGGCTCGGCACGCCTGGGCTGGGCCGACATGGCCGGGGACGGGGACGATTTCGGTGCCGATTTCAAGAAGCGTCTCGCGACGCCGGGGCCATGGATGGTCTACCTGGCCGGCGTCTTCGAATCGCTCCCTCGGCGCGAGAACCGCATTACCCTCGACCCGCAGGCACGTGACCGCTACGGCTTGCCGCAGCTGCGGTTCGACGTGGCACGCGGCGATAACGAGAACAGGATCGCGGAAGACATCGTGCGCGAAGGGACCGCGATGCTGCAGGCGGCCGGCGTACAGGACGTGCAAAAGATGCGCATCGGCAGCCTGCCGGGCCTGATGATTCACGTGCAGGGCGGCGCGCGCATGGGCAATGATCCGTCGCAGTCGGTTCTGAACGCGCACAACCAGGTCCATGGCGTGCCCAATGTATTCGTGACGGACGGCGCCATGATGGCGTCGGGGGGCAGTGTCAATCCTTCGCTGACGTTCATGGCGCTGACCGCGCGCGCCGTGGAGTTCGCGGTCGACCAGATCAAGGCAGGTGCGTTGTGAGCCGCGCTTCCGGGCGCATACGCCTCGGCATGGTCGGTGGCGGCGAGGGCGGTTTCATCGGCGCGGTGCACCGCTACGCCGCGCGCATCGACGACCAGTTCGAGCTGGTGGCTGGCGCCTTGTCCTCGAATCCGGAAAAGGCGCTTCGCTCCGGCCTGGCGCTTGGCCTCGCTGCGGACCGGATCTATGCCGATTACCGGGACATGGCCCGCGCGGAAAGCGCGCGTCCGGACGGTATCGAGGCGGTCAGCATCGTTACTCCCAACCACCTGCATGCGCCGGTGGCACGTGCCTTCCTTGACGCCGGCATCCATGTGATCTGCGACAAGCCGGTCACGACCACCAGTGCCGATGCGCGCGCGCTCTGCGAGCTGGTCCGGAAAAATGGGTTACTGTTCGCAGTCACCCATAATTATTCGGCCAACGCCATGGTGCGCCAGGCACGTCAGATGGTGCAGGAAGGCCAGTTGGGCGAACTGCGCGTCGTGCAGGTCGAGTATGTGCAGGACTGGCTGGCGGAGCCCATCGAACTCGACGGCCAGAAGCAGGCGGCGTGGCGCACCGATCCCGCGCAGTCCGGCGGTGGCGCCATTGGCGACATCGGTTCGCATGCCTGGCAACTGGCGGATTTCATTACCGGCCTCGACATCGAATCCTTGTGCGCCGAACTCTCCAGCCTCGTACCTGGGCGCCGTATCGACGACAACGTGCAGGTCATGCTGCGTTATGCGAATGGTGCACGGGGAAGCCTGTGGGCCAGTCAGGTCGCGCCGGGGCACGGCAACGACCTGTCGATCCGCGTCTATGGAAGCAAGGGCGGCCTGCATTGGCGCCAGGAGCAACCCGATGTGTTGCACTGGACCCCGTTGGGCGAACCCACCAGGCTGATATCCCGCAACGGGGCCGGCACGCTGCCGGCGGCGGCCCGGCTCGCACGCATTCCCGGCGGTCACCCCGAAGGCTACCTGGAAGCCTTCGGCAACCTGTACCGCGAAATCGCGGCCAGCCTGTTCGCACGGCGTCCCGGCAGCGTCCCCGCCGATCCAGCGGCTGAGTTCCCCGATGTCGAAGATGGCCTGCGCGGTGTCCAGTTCATCGAAGCGGTGCAGGCATCCTCCCGTGCCGGCGGTGTCTGGTTAAAGCCCGGCGAGCCGGGTTGAAGCACGCGCACCCTCAATCGAGGGTGCCGGCCACGCGTCGCAACAGGTCGCGGAACCATGCAATGGCCGGGTCGTGTTCCTGGTACTTGTGCCATTGCAGCGTTTCCGCGAGCACGGGCATCGGGAGCGGGCAGGGCAGCAGCCTGAGCGGATGACTCAAGGCCAACAACTTCGCCAGCCGGGTCTGCACAGTGGCGATCCGGCGCGTTCCCAGCAGCAGCTGGGGAACGACGGTGAAGTTCGGGGCCATCACTTCCCTGCGCCGTACATACTCGTGCTTGGCGATAACACGTTCGTCGGAGGTGGTGAGGCGCCCCGCACCCCATTCGATGATGACATGGCCAAGGCTCAGGTAGGCGTCCAGGCTGAGTTCTTCCCGAACATCCTCGTTGCCGATCCAGCTCAGGCAAGACCAGGTGTCCTCGAACAGCGGTTCGCTGGGATGCCCCGGTGCCTTGTAGAAGTCTGGCCCAATCAACATATCCACTTCCCCGTTGTCGAGATTCGCGAGAGATTGCGTCCCGATCAGGCGCAAGTCGAACTGCATGTGCGGTGCTTCGTGCCAAGCCCGTCTCAGGACCTCCCCGAGAAACACGTTCATTACGTAGTCCGACGCTTCGATCGTGATCTTGCGCGTCGATGTCATGGGGACGAACGACGGATCCGTGGTGATGATCGCCTGGATCTGGAGCAGTACCTCGCGTACCGGCTTCTGCATGCTTTCTGCCCTGGGCGTCAATACCATGGTCTTGCCGATCTGGACCAGCAGTTCATCCTTGAAATAGTCACGCAGACGCGCCAGGGCGCAACTGGCGGCGGGCGGGCTCAGGAAGAGACGCTCAGCCGCCCGTTTCACGCTGCGTTCGCTCAATACTGCATCCAGGACAACCAGTTGATTCAAGTCGAGTTTATTCAGTCGCATGCACTACCTCCATGGCGATGAGTTTATCGCGTAAAGGTAAAAAGTGAAAAGGATAAACTGTACACAGCCATGGGAGAGGCTCATCATCGAGTCCAGATATTAAAAACCAAACATAAAACTCAGGAGACATCCCATGCTGCCCGCCGCATCTCCCGCCTAGTTTTACCCATCATTTTTCTGGCAGTGCACGGAACGGTGCACGCCGACATCCCCCGATCCTGTTTTTCTCTGCCTGGACAGAGAGGGGGTAACTCATCTTAAGGATTCGCAACATGGCAATTGTAGGAATCGAGACCTTGACTTATGGAGTGGAAAACGTGCAGGAATGCACGCGCTTCTTTACCGACTTTGGCCTTCCGCTCGTCTCCAGCAGCGAGACCGAAGCGGAATTCCGCCTGGAAGAAGGGTCGCGTGTGCGCATCTTCGACCTCAACGATAACCGCCTGCCGCAATCGAGCCTGGTCGGGCCTGGCGTGCGCGAAGTGATCTGGGGTGTCGACAGCGAGGAAGCGTTGCATGCATTGGTCGCCAACCTGCGCAGCGATCGCACGGTCACGGTCGACGACGACGGGACGGCGCACTTCCTGACCGATTGCGGCCTGGCATTCGGCCTGCGCCTCTTCACGAAAAAGCAGGTGGTGAACAGCCCGGACCCGGTGAATGCGCCGGGCGTCGTCAATCGCCTGAACACGCATCGGAAATGGCGTACGCGTGCGCGGCCGAAGGCCATCCAGCACGTCGTATTCGCCGTCAAGGATTTCCAGAAAACGTACGAGTTCATGCGGACCCGGCTGCACTTCCGTCTCAGCGATTACCAGCGCACCTTCGGGGTTTATTTGCGCGCGGAAGGCAGCAATAGCCATCACAACCTGTTCCTGCTGAACGCGAGCCTGCCATTCCCCGGCATGGATGGACAGCCGCGCTTTCACCACGCGAACTTCGGCGTCGAGGACATCGACGAAATCATGGTCGGCGCGAATTACATGGAAAGGCAGGGCTGGCCGAAATCCCACCTGGGCCTTGGCCGCCACCGCGTGGACTCGGCGCTGTTTTTCTACCTGCCGTGTCCCACCGGCGGCGAGGCCGAATACGGCACGGATGGCGACTTCCTCGATGACAGCTGGGTGCCGCGCGAATGGCCGGTGCCGTTGTTCGGCTATGCCCACTTCGTGCATAACCTGCCCGGGTGGCTCGCCGAACAACCCGAGTGGCAGGTCAAGTACCTGCCGACAGGCGACCTGCCGCACGACGCCGCCTGATCAGGTTCGCAACGTAGACACTATTCGAGAACAACATGTCCATTGTCCAGAAAGTCCTCATCATCGGCGGCGGTATCGGCGGCCTGACCGCCGCGATCGCCCTGAAACGCAAAGGCATCGATGCGGAAGTCATCGAGCAAAACCCGGCGTGGTCCGTGTATGGCGTCGGCATCATCCAGCCGTCCAACTTGCTGCGCGCGTTGCGCAGCCTCGACCTGGGCGACGCGTGCCTCGAACAGGGCAAGGGTTTTCTCGGCTGGAATTTCTGCGATGTGCAAGGCAACGTGCTGGCACAAGTCCCGAGCGAGAATGTTGCGGGCCCCGGCTATCCGCCCGTGAACGGGATCTCGCGGCCGGCCCTGCACAAGATCCTCACCGACGCCACGCTTGCGCAGGGGACCCATGTCCGGCTGGGTGTAACCGCGACCGCGTTCGAAGAGCGCAAGGAAGGCGTTCGCGTCTCCTTCAGCGACGGTACGCAAAACACCTATGACCTCGTGATCGGCGCGGACGGGGCGTATTCGAAAACCCGTGCCCAGTTGTTCGGTGACGAATGCCGGCCCCATTACACCGGCCAGGCCGTGTGGAGGTACAACTTTGCGCGCCCGCGCGACATGCACTGGGGCTCTTTGCATTACGGGAAAAAGAGCAAGGCGGGATTGGTGCCGTTGTCCGAAACCACGATGTATCTGTTTCTCGTGACGGCGGAAGCGGGGAATCCGCGCATGCTGGCAGACCAGCTTCATGTGCTGCTGAGGGAACGACTGGCGGAATACGGCGGCATCGTGGGCGGCCTGCGCGACCAGATCACCGATCCTGCCGCCGTGGTGTACCGGCCGATGGAGGTGCTGATGATGCCGGCCCCGTGGTACCGCGGCCGTGTCGTGCTGATCGGCGACGCCGCCCACTCCGGTACGCCACATCTGGCGGAAGGTGCCGCGATGGCCATCGAAGACTCGGTCGTGTTGGCCGAGCTCCTGGCACAAGATCCCGACCTCAAATCCGCCCTCAACCGCTTCGTCCTGCGCCGCCTGCCGAGGACGCAATTGGTCTATGAGACCGGTGTGCGCCTCGGCGAATGGGAGCAGGCGGAATGGGCCGGTACGCCGGATCCGGCTGCCGATCATGGCGCATTGTTCAGCCGGGCCTACGCGCAGCTGATGGGGCCGATCTAAGTGGTGCGCAAACGATATTCAATGGAAGAGGAATCATGAGCAAAGTCATTATCAGTTGTGCGGTGACCGGCGCAATTCATACGCCGTCGATGTCGGAGTATCTGCCCCTGACGCCAGACGAGATCGCGGAGCAGGCGATCGAGGCCGCGGAGGCGGGCGCCGCCATCTTGCACCTGCATGCGCGCGACCCGGTCGACGGCCGGCCAAGCGCGGATCCGGCGGTGTTCCGGCAGTTCGTGCCGAGGATCGCGGCGGCCACGAACGCGGTGATCAACATCACCACGGGCGGCAGCATCAAGATGACGCTGGAAGAGCGTCTCGCGTATCCGCTGGCAGCGGGTCCCGAAATGTGCTCGCTCAACATGGGGTCGATGAATTTCTCGATCCACCCGGCGGCGCGCAAGATCAAGGACTGGCGCCACGACTGGGAAAAGCCCTATGTCGAAGGTATGGAAGACCTCATCTTCCGCAACACCTTCCGCGACATCAAGCACATCCTGAAAGTGCTGGGCGAAGAACGCGGGACACGCTTCGAATTCGAATGCTACGACCTGGGCCACCTGTATAACCTGGCGCACTTCGTGGATGAGGGCTTGCTCAAGCCACCGTTCTTCATCCAGTCGATCTACGGCATCCTGGGCGGTATGGGGCCGGATCCCGAAAACCTGGCGATCATGCGGACCACTGCGGACCGACTGTTCGGTCGGGACAACTACATGTTTTCGATCCTTGGTGCCGGACGTCATCAGATGTCCCTGCTCACCATGGGCGCGATCATGGGCGGCAATGTCAGGGTCGGTCTCGAGGACAGCCTGTATCTCGGCAAAGGTCGCATGGCGACGTCGAACGCGGAGCAGGTCAGGAAGATCCGGCGCATCCTCGAGGAGCTGTCGCTGGAGGTGGCGACGCCGGACGAGGCGCGGTCCATGCTTGGCCTGAAGGGGCCGCAGTCGGTGAAGTTTTGACCAACAGACCAGGTACATGGCGACGCCAATGGCTCACGGGGATGACCGCTCTCGCGCAGTCCCATTGCGTCCATCCATTCGCCTCACCCGACACAGCGTTCGCCCAACCCAATCGCGCCATGCTAAAAGTCATTCTCGTCCCGCGTCGCAACCCACAAATGACGCGCCCGCAGTTCTTCGACCATCTGACCAATCACCATGCGCCGCTGGTCAAGAGCGTGCCCGAGTTCACACGCTTTTTGAAACGCTACGTGCAGAACCATACTCGCCTGCCGGCTGAAGGGGCGGACTGCGTCACGCCTTACCGCCGCGCCACCGACCGCGACTCGGTCATCGAGTTGTGGTTCGACGACGCCGACGGGCTGCATCGCGGACTCGCCGAGCCGCGCTATCAAGAGCTCATCCGGCCGGACGAGGCGAGGTTCAACGACCTGTCCAGCCTCATCATCCTGGCTACCCGTGAAAGCGGCGGCCTGGCTGCCGATGGCCAGCCATCCGACTGCAAGCTGTTCGACGTCCTGAAGCGTCGCAACGATATCTCGCGGGAAGAGTTTGCCGTCCGCTGGGAGCGGCACTGCGATCTGCTGCAGGCGCGGGGCCTCTATCGCGGCAGCGTGCGCAAGATGACACGAAACGTGGTGGTTCCCGATGACGTCAACCCGTTCGGCCACGCTGCCGACTTCGACGGCGTGATGGAAACATGGCTGGGAACGTTTGCGGATGCGGGAGCGATTGCGAAGCTGCAGTCGGAAGACCAGGAGGTCGCCGAGAGCCTGGCGCGCTTCGTCGACAGGGCGGGGTCGTTCAGCCTGCTTGCGGTGGAGCGCCCCATCATCAACGCACCTGCCTGGACGAGCGCCTGAGGCACCGCACGCGCTTGTTCACCGGCGCGGATCATCAGATTCAATGAAAGGAATTCGATATGCTTGAATATTTTCCCACTAACTATGTGTGGAACCTGTCCACCAACCTTGCCCTTGCCATGGGGGGCAACATCGGCGAAATCGACGTCATTTGCCGCCAGCTGATCGATGCGTCCAGGCGCGGGGACGATGAGGGCACCGAAGCGTTCTTCAACGCCTGGTGCGCACAGGCGGACCGCCTGGTGGAACTGGCCGCCGAGGACATCGCGGCGGGCCGCCGCCTGAGCGCGGGTGCGAAGTTCGGCCGCGCGTCCACCTACTACCTGACGGCGGAACGCATGCAGCACCGGGACTATGCGCCGCGCAAGGTGGCATACCAGAAGATGCTGGACAGCTTCGCGAAATTCACTGAGTTGGGCGAGGAGAACTGCGAGCGCGTGACGATTCCCTACAACGGGAAAACGCTGGCGGGCCTGTTCGTGAAGGCGAACCCGGCTGGCGGCAAGCCGGCGCCTTGCCTGGCGTTCTTCAATGGCCTGGACAGCACCAAGGAAATGATTTACGGCTCGGGCATCCAGCAGGCGCTGGCGGCGCGCGGCGTATCGAGTATCTCCGTCGACCAGCCGGGCGTCGGCGAAGCGTTGAGACTGGAAGAGCTGACGGCGATCGTCGAGGCCGAGCAATGGGCCGGCGCAGTCGTCGACTATCTGGAGACGCGCGCCGATGTCGCGTCCAACCTGATCGGCGTGGGCGCCTGGTCGCTTGGCGGCTATTACGCGCCCCGGGCGGCAGCCATGGAAAAGCGCTTCAGGCTGTGCGTCGCGTGGGGCGCCAATTTCAACTGGGGCGAATTGCAGCGCCGCCGTCTCGCACGCGAAGGTGACCGCCCGGTACCGCATTATTGGGAGCACGTGCAGTGGGTATGGGGCAAGAAGACGCTGGACGAGTTCATGGCGTTTGCACCTGCAGTCACGCTGCAGCCTGTCATCGACAAGATCACGGTTCCCTTCCTGATCACGCATGGCGCCAACGACCGTCAGATTCCGCAGGAATACGCGCATCAGCAGTACGAGGGCGCGGTCAACAGCCCCAAGCGCGAACTGAAGTTCTTCACGCCGCGCGAGGGAGGCGTGGAGCACTGTAGCGCCGATAACATGGCGAATGGTCGTGACTACATCGCCGACTGGGTGGCGCAGACCTTCGTGGAACTGGGTGCGGAAGGAGTGCGCACATGAGCCGTCGCATCGTGGATTTGTCGATTTTCCTGGAAAACGATGTGATCTCGGATCCTCCCATCTATCGGCCGAAGATCGACTACATCGATCACAACATGTCGGCGCCGGAACTGATCGGGTTCTTTCCTGGACTGAAGCAGGAAGACTTGCCTGACGAAGAGGCGTGGGCCATCGAACGCATCCAGCTGATCACCCACAACGGTACCCACCTGGACGCTCCCTACCATTTCGCGTCCACGATGAACGAAGGAGAACGCGCCATCACGATCGACGAAGTGCCGTTGGAATGGTGTTTCCAGCCGGGTGTCAAGCTGGATTTCCGTCATTTCGAGGATGGCTACGTGGTAACGGCCGATGACGTCGACGCTGAACTGCGGCGCATCGGGCACACGCTGAAACCGTTTGAAATCGTCGTCGTCAACACCGCTGCCGGAAAACGCTACGGTCAGGACGATTATGTGACCGCAGGCTGCGGCATGGGTATGGAAGCCACGCTGTACCTGCTCGAACGCGGTGTGCGCGTCACGGGCACGGATGGCTGGAGCTGGGATGCGCCGTTCGTGCACACGAGGGAGAAGTACGCGGCGACGCAGGACGCGTCCCTGATCTGGGAGGGCCACAAGGCCAGCCGCCATATCGGCTACTGCCACCTCGAGAAACTGCATAACCTGGAAGCGCTGCCGGCGAGCGGCTTCACCATCGCCTGCTTCCCATTCAAGATTCGAGCCGCGTCGGCGGGCTGGACCCGCGCTGTCGCGATTTTTGACGAGTAGGCATGCAGGAGCGGTTGCCGGATGCATTACCGCAGGCACCGGGAGCGTTTTCGCCCTTTCGGTGTCTTGATCTGCCGGAGCATTTTTATCGTTATCTTTTGTGACAGTGGAAGGGCACTATGCTTGATAACACTCGCCGACGCGTTTCAGATGAGCCGCTCAAAATCGACCTGAACCTCTTGAACGTCTTTGACGTGGTGATGACCGAACGAAACGTAACGCATGCGGCTGAGCGTCTGGGCCTGTCGCAACCAGCCGTCAGCAACGTGTTGAACCGGTTGCGGGCCCAGTTTCAGGATCAGTTATTCGTGAAGGCCGCCCGAGGTGTGGATCCCACGCCCAAAGCGATCGCGCTGTGGTCGGAAATCCATGGCGCCCTCAAACAACTTTACCGCACCGTGGACCCGAACAGTTTTTGTGCAGAGCATGCGGATATCAGCTTTCGCGTTTCGATCGCCGATTCACTGGCCGCGTTGCTGACCCCCTATTTATACCGGCGTATCCATGCCGCGGCGCCCAACGTGAAAATCGTGTTCGTCCCCCCCGATCCGGACCTCAATACGCCGAGACTCATGCGTGGCGAGATCGATTTCACCTTGGGCGTGGATCCGCCAAGGGCGTCTACGCTACAGAGCGCAAGAATCTGTTCGGAGACCTATGTCGTGACGGCGCGCAAAGGCCATCCGCTGTTTGACGAGGAGTTGACGCTCGAGTCGATTTGCGCCGCTCGCCATCTCGCCGTGAATCTGACCGGGGAGCCGAATCCGTCAAGCATTTTCGACGAGGCATTGACGGAGCTCGGCATGTCGCGGCAAATCTACCTGACGGTCAATCAGTTCCTGGTAGCGGCGTCCGTGCTTCAGGATTCCGACCTGATCGCGGTGCTGCCATCGAGACTCGTAATGGCGGCCGTGAAAGACGGGAAGATCAGCGTCGCGCCACTGCCGATGAAACTTCCCGACAAGGACCTCTATCTGAGTTGGCACAAGCGCAGCAATACGATGCCGGCACTGCTCTGGTTGAAGCAGCAACTGATTGAGGCGACCGAGCACTTGAACGAAGAATTCCACGAAATTTTTCCGTTGCCTTGATCATTCTTTGTCGGGTTTGCACGCCTCTGCAGTCCATCAGTCTGGCCATATCGATTGCTCCGATTCCGAATGACTTCCTTCTCAGGCAAGCATGAATATCCTTGGCATTGACCATTTGCTGTTCGGTGTAGATGACATCCCCCGTTGTGCCGAGTGGTTGATGTCGTTCGGTCTCGGCGACGTGGCCAGCGATCGTCATGGCCGCCGCCTTGCCGCAGCCGACGGCAGCGCAATCGTGTTGCGCGACAGTAAAGCATTGCATCTGCCGCCGGCGCCAACGGCAGGAGTGGCGTTTCGCGCGACGCGATACACCGTCGCGGACCGGCACGCGCTTGCCGCCATCGGCAAGGCGCTGGCGCGCGACAGGCACATCGACCAGGGGCCCGACGGCTCGCTACGCACGATGGACGACGCCGGCTTTTGTATCGAGTTCCAGTGCGACACGGATGCCGTGATATTCCGCGATGGCGACAGGAAGAAACCCGCACGGGCCCTGGTGCAGGTGGCCTATCGCGTGCCGGATGTGGAGAGGGCGGTGCGTTTCTACGTGCAGCGCCTGGGATTCCTGGTCCGCGGCCCGGATCTGTTGCGCGTGCCGGCAGGGAATACGCTGGTCCTGTTCCTTCAGGGCGCGCCTGGTCAGCCATGCATCGAACGTATTGCGTTCGCGTCCCGGGAGGCGCGCGATGCCGACGTGCATGGACCTCTGGGGTGTGCTATCGGGTGGGGCGAATGGGCCGCGGCGCGCGGCCTTCATGACGACCGGGATGGCCTTGTAGCCCATTCATTGGCCGGATACAGGCCGCAGCGCCACGTGTGCCCGTTCGACTGCCAGACGTCAAACGCGCATTTACTTTGACTGATGAAATTCCCCAGGTCCTGGCTGTGCATTGGCATCTGGTAGATCACATGGGAGCCGCGTCAACGCCCCCTTGTTGCCTGCCAACCGCCCTTAGGCCGGCAATGGCGAAGGCATACAGGTGCCTCGCCAGCACTTCCCTCGGCATCTGACGGATCGCCTGCGCGGGTCCGGGCACATCGCTCCCGGCCACGACCAGCATGAGGCAAGGCGCCGCGACGCTGACCATGCAGCGCAGCAGTGCAGGGTCGCCGGGCGCAATGCCGCTGACTTCGGAAAGGATGCGCCGCACGATCACCAGCTTGGGCTGGATTTCCTCGTTCATGAGGACGGACAGGTGAGAGCTGGGCGAAAGCACCTCGCGCGCGAGCAGGCGCGCGGGCCATCCGTTGCCGGCGAAGGCCGCGCCGAGCAGGACGTCGATCAGTCGCGCCAGTTTCTCCGTCGCCGGCAGCCCCGACGCATCGATGACCTCCAGGTCACCCAGTCCAATCAGTTGCCGATGCGCTTCAGCGAGGGCTGCCTGGTACAGGCCGCCCCGGCCGCCAAAATGGTAGTTGATGGACGCTACGTCGACGCCAGCCTGCCCGGCAATGGCCTTGTTCGTGGTTTCCGCAAACCCCGAGGCTGCAAACAGGGGGCCGGCGGCGTCGAGGATGCGCCGCGACGTAGTGTCGCCATCGGCTCTTGTCATTCGTTCTTGCTTAGTCATGGCGCACAGGATAACGCAGCGCACGTTTGGATTGCGTTTAAATCAAATTTAAATTAAATTTAAACTAATCCAGGTCATTCGCTCTCCGCCAGCGCGCGGACCGACCCCGTCATGAACAAAAAGATCGTTGGCATTGCCGTTCTCGCTGTCGTTGTCGTGGCCGCGGTTGCCGTCTGGTGGGCGCGTTCCCACCGGCGGCATGACGATGCCCTTGTATTTCAGGGTAACGTCGACCTGCGCCAGGTGACGCTGGCGTTCGACGGCAGCGGCCGGGTTGCCGAACTGCGTGCGGACGAGGGACAACGCGTGGCGGCGGGCACTGTTCTTGCCGTGCTGGATACCCAAACCTTGCGCCTGGAACTCGACCAGGCACGCGCGCAGGCCGCAGCCCAGCAACAGGTCGTCCAGCGCTTGCGCAACGGAGCGCGCCCCGAAGAAGTCGCCCAGGCACGCAGCCGCCTGGCCGCCGCCGAGGCGGACGCCGGGCGCGCCGGCCGCGATCTCGCACGGCAGCGGGAGATCGCCGCCAATACCCAGGGACGCGGCGTCAGCGCGCAGGAGCTGGACCATGCCGCCGACACGGCGCGCGGGGCGAATGCCAGGGTAGACGAAATGCGCGCCGCGCTGCGCCTCGTCGAGCGTGGTGCGCGGGCGGAAGACGTGGCCGGCGCCGAAGCGCAATGGAAGGCCGCGCTGGCGCAGGTCGCCGTACTCGAACACCAGATCGGCCAGGGCGAATTGAAGTCGCCGGTCGATGCGGTTGTCCGCGCGCGGCTGCTGGAAGCGGGCGACATGGCCACGCCCCAGCGTCCCGTCTTCACCCTGGCGCTCGACCGGCCGAAATGGGTGCGCATCTACGCCGGCGAACCCGATCTCGCGCGCATCAGGCCCGGCATGGCCGCGCGCGTGCGGACGGACGGCCACCCGGCGCCGCTGGCCGGCCACGTAGGTTATATCTCGTCGGTCGCCGAGTTTACGCCGAAATCGGTCCAGACCGAGGAGCTGCGTTCCAGCCTCGTCTACGAAGTGAGGGTGCTGGTCGACGATCCGGCCGACGTGCTCAGGCTGGGACAGCCGGCGAGCGTCCAGCTGGCGAACGGCGCGACGCCATGAACGGGGTACGCCCGGCCGTCGTGGCGGAGAACCTGGACAAGTGCTTTCACGGGCCCGGCGGCACGCTGCGTGCCGTGGACGATCTGTCGTTCAGGGTTGAGGCCGGCAGCCTGGTCGCGTTTGTCGGGCCGGACGGCGCCGGCAAGACCACCCTGATGCGCATGATGGCGGGCCTGCTGCGCCCGGACGGCGGGCGCCTGAGCGTGCTGGGTACCGACGTGGCGGCCGGGCCGCAGGCCGTGCAGGACCGCATCAGCTACATGCCGCAGCGCTTCGGCCTGTACGAGGACCTCAGCGTCCAGGAAAACCTCGACCTGTACGCCGACCTGCACGGCGTGCCCGCCGAGGTCCGGCGCGAGCGCTTCGGCCGCCTGCTCGACATGACGGACCTGGGCCGCTTCACGGCACGGCAGGCAGGACAGCTTTCCGGCGGCATGAAGCAGAAGCTCGGGCTGGCCTGCACCCTGGTGCGCTCGCCCGACTTGCTGCTGCTGGACGAGCCCAGCGTCGGCGTCGATCCCTTGTCGCGGCGCGACCTGTGGAAGATCGTGGAACAACTGGTCCGCGACGAGCGGCTCAGCGTCGTGGTCAGCACCGCCTACATGGACGAAGCCGAGCGTTGTGCGCAGGTGTTCGTCGTGAACAGGGGCAGGCTGCTGGCGCAAGGCACGCCCGATGCGTTGCGCGGACGCGCGCATGGCCTGACGTTCACGGCGGCGCCACCCGCCGGCGTGGCGGCGCGGGATTTGCAGGCCCGCCTGATCGACGCGCGCGACGTGATCCTCGACGCGGTGCCGAGGGGCGGTGCGGTGCGCTTCATCCGCGCGCCCGCCGCCGCGGGCGCCGCCGTCGATGCGCTGCTCGCCGGCGTCAGGGCCGAGGCAAGGCCGGAGGCGCTGGAAGATGCGTTCATGATGATGTTGCGCGAGCACGAGGCCGCCGCAGGCGATGGAAACGGGCCGACGCAGGCCGCGCCGCCATCGGCCCCGCGATCCGCGCCGGCGGCGGCCGACAAGCCCGCCATCGTCGTGCGCGACCTGGTGCGCAAGTTCGGCGATTTCACTGCCGTCGCCAGCACCTCGTTCGACGTGAGGCGGGGCGAGATCTTCGGCCTGCTCGGCCCGAACGGCGCGGGCAAGACGACCACGTTCCGCATGCTGTGCGGCCTGTTGCCCGCCACCTCCGGCCACCTGGAAGTGGCGGGCGTCGACCTGCGCCGCGCACGCGCCACCGCGCGCGCGCGCATCGGCTATGTCTCGCAAAAATTCGCGCTGTACGGCAACCTGACGGTGCGCGAGAACCTCGCGTTCTTCGGCGGCGCCTACGGCTTGCGCGGGCGCGCGCTGCGCGAACGGATCGATGCGGCCCTGAAGCAGTTCGCGCTCGATCCATCGGCCCCGAGCGGCGAACTTCCCGGCGGCTACAAGCAGCGCCTGGCGATGGCAGCCGGGTTGCTGCATGAGCCGGACATTCTGTTCCTCGACGAACCCACCAGCGGCATCGATCCGCTGGCCCGGCGCGACTTCTGGCGTACCATCACGGCACTGGCGCGGCGCGGCGTGACGATCATCGTCACCACCCACTTCATGGAGGAAGCGGAATACTGCGATCGCGTCGCGATCCAGGACGCCGGCCGCGTGCTGGCCCTGGGAACCCCGGAACAGGTGCGCGCGCAGGGGGGCGCCGGGCACGCCGGCGACATGGACAGCGCTTTCATCGCGATCGTCGAACAGGGGCGCAGGCAAGCGGAGAATGCGGGCGAAGGGGGGCGGGCATGACCGGTCCAGGCGCCACGCCGCGCTCCGGCTTCGCGCAACGCTTCGCCGCGCTGCTGCGCAAGGAGATGCGCCAGATGCTGCGCGACCGGGGCAACCTGGCCGTGGGCCTGCTGCTGCCGGTGATGCTGATCCTGCTGTTCGGTTACGGCCTGTCCTTCGACGTCAGGAATGCGCCGGTAGCGGTGGTATTGGAGGACCTGTCGCCGACGGCGCACGACGTCGTCGCCGGGCTGCGCGGTTCGCCTTACCTGGCACCGGTCCGGGCAGCCTCGATGACGGACGCCGTCGAGCGCATGCGACTGGGGGAGGTGGCTGCCATCGTGCGCGTGCCGCCCGACTTCTCGCGCCGGCTGGCGGCGGGCGATGCGCGCGTCCAGCTCGTGCTGAACGGCGTCGATTCCACGACCGCGACCGCGCTGGAAGGCTATGTCGGCGGCGCGATCGGCACCTGGGCGCAGCACCGGCAGGACCGGGGCGGCGGCCGGGCCGCCGCCGGAGGTATCGAGGTCGTGCCGCGCGTCTGGTTCAACGAAGCCAATACCAGCACCTGGTACCTGGTGCCCGGCCTGCTGGCGCTGGTGATGACGCTGATCGGCGCCTTTCTCACGTCGCTGCTGATCGCGCGCGAGTGGGAGCGCGGCACGCTCGAATCGTTGTTCGTGACCCCGGTGCGGCCGACGGAAATCGTGCTTGCCAAGCTGGCGCCCTACCTGGTGGTCGGCGCCATCGACCTTGTGCTGTGCCTGCTGGCCGCGCGTTTCCTGTTCCACGTGCCGATGCGCGGTTCGCTGGCGGTCATCGTCGCCGCCTCGCTGTTGTACCTGGTGGTGTCGCTGCTGCTGGGGCTGTTCATCTCCGGGGTGACACGCAGCCAGTTCAAGGCGAGCCAGGTCGCCCTGCTGGCGAGCTTCATGCCGGCCATGATGTTGTCCGGCTTTGTCTTCGACCTGCGCAACATGCCGGTCGTCGTCCAGATCGTCAGCCAGATCCTGCCCGCGACGCACTTCATGGGACTGATCAAGACCCTGTTCCTGGCCGGAGACAACTGGCGCCTGATCGTGCGCGACTGCGCCATCCTGATGCTCTACATCGCCGCGCTGTTCCTCGCCACGCGCCGCACGATGCGCAAGTCCCTGGAGTGAACCGTGACCGACCTGCTTGACTTCGTGCTCCGCATCGCCTTCCTGTGCAGGAAGGAGCTGCTGGCCTTGTTGAAAGAGCCATCGAGCCGGGTGATCCTGTTCGCGCCGGCGCTGCTGCAGTCGCTGCTGTTCGGGTATGCGGCAACCTACGACCTGACCCATGCGCCCTACGCCGTGCTGGACCAGAGCCATGGCGCCGCCTCGGCCGTGATCGTCAGCCGCCTCGACGGTACGGGGGTCTTCGAGCGAACCGCGGTGCTGCGCAGCGCCGACCAGATCGCCGGTGCCATCGACGACGACGACGTGCTGTTCGTACTCGTGTTCCCGGCCGACTTCGAGGCGCGCCTGGCCGCCGCCGGCACGGCCCCGCTGCAACTGATCCTGGACGGGCGCAACTCATCCACGGCGGGCGTGGCCGCCGCCTACGTCGGCGCCATCGTCGGCGATGTCAACCGGGCGCGCGGCGCCGCGCCGCCGGTAAGTGTCGAACGGCGTGCCTGGTACAACCCCAACCTGGAATCGCGCTGGAACATCATGCCAGGCCTGATCGCCGCGCTCAGCATGCTGCAAACGCTGCTGATCGCCGCGCTCTCGGTCGCGCGCGAGCGCGAGCAGGGCACGTTCGACCAGTTGCTGGTGACGCCGCTGACGCCCATGCAGATCCTGATCGGCAAGGCGGTGCCGGCCATCCTCGTGGGCCTGGTGCAGTCGACGATCATCCTGCTCATCATCCGCTTCTGGTTCCATATCCCGATGAACGGGGCGGCCTGGCTGCTTTACCTCGGCCTGGTCACATTCACCGTGGCCGCCGTGGGCATCGGCCTGTCGATTTCCGCCCTGGCGCTGAACATGCAGCAGGCCATGCTCTATACCTTCCTGCTGATCATGCCGATGATGCTCTTGTCCGGCCTGTTGACGCCCGCAAGCAACATGCCGCGGATTCTCCAGATCGCGACGTATGCGAATCCCTTGCGCTTCGGGATGGATCTCGTGCGCCGTGTGTACCTGGAGGGGGCGGGACTGCACGAAGTCGGCGCCGACTTCATTCCCATGCTGGCGGTTGCCGCCGTGACCCTGCCGCTGGCGGCCTGGCTGTTCCGCAACCGGCTTTCGTAACCTTTCCCGATGTCCTGAAAGTGAGACGGCGATGCCTACCCGAATCCCCTCCACCCGATTTGTCACGCGTCTCGCGACGCCGGTGTCGCGCGTCATCGCGACGGCCCTTGCGTTGACACTGGCGGGCTGCGCCGGCGGTCCCGCCTACGTGAAACCGACCGTGGCCGCACCCGATCGATGGGGGACTGGCATGGCGGGGACGCGAGCCTGCTCCCGGCCGGAACGTCGGCCGCGCCAGGCTTGACCGGCCGCTGGTGGGAAGCACTCGGCGACCCCGTGCTCGACCGGCTGGAAGCCGAAGCGCTGGACGCCAGCCTCGATCTCCGCACGGCCGCGCTGCGCTTTGCCGAAGCCAGGGGCCAGCGCGGCGTCGCCGAGGCAGAGGGCGGCCCGCGTGTCGGCCTGACGGCCGCCGCGACGCGGCAACGCCAGAGCGAGCTCGGCGCAGGCACCCGCCTGATCGACGTCATCGGTACCGACCGCGACCGGATTGCGCCGCTTCTTGCCCAACCATTTACCCTGTACCAGGCGGGTTTCGATGCGTCCTGGGAACCGGACTTGTGGGGCCGCGTGCGCCACGCCGTCGAGGCGGCGGACGCGGACGTGGCCAGCCAGGCCGCGCTGCTCGACCTTGCGCGCCTGAGCCTGGCCAGCGAAGTGGCGCGCCGCTACCTCGACGTACGTACGGCGCAGGCGCAGATCGCGCTCCTGGGCGAGGACGAGGCGGCCCTGCGCGAGCGCCTGCGCATTGTCGCGGCGCGGGTGCGAGGCGGCACGCTCGGTCACGCGGACCTTGCGCGCCAGCAGTCCGACCTCGCCGCGCGCACGGCCCAGTTGCCTGCGCTGCGCGCGCAGGAAGCGGCGGGCATCAACCAGCTCACCCTGCTTCTCGGAAAGCGGCCGGGCGAATTGCGCACGCTCCTGGCACCGGGCACACGACCCGGGGTCGGGGAACTGCCCGACCTGTCGCTCGGGCTGCCGTCGGACGTCGCGCGGCGGCGCCCCGATATCCGGAACGCCGAGGCGCAGTTACGCCGGGCCACCGCCAATATCGGTATTGCGCGTGCCGACCTCTATCCAAGCATTCGACTGGGCGCGCATGCGGGTTTCGAGTCGTATCTCAAAAGCGATTTCACCGATTGGGGCAGCCGGACCTGGTCCATCGGACCCAGCCTCGACTTGCCCCTGTTCGATCACGGCCGGCGCCAGCGCGTGGTCCAGCTCCGCGAACTGCAGCAGCAGGAGGCCGCCATCCAGTTCCAGCGGACGGTCCTGCAGGCCTGGCAGGAAATCGACGACGGGCTGAGCAGTTATGCCGCCAACCAGCAGGAACGTTACGATCTCATGCGGAGGGTGGACAGTGCCCGGGAGGCTTACGAGCTGGCACAAGCCCGTTTTGCGGGTGGGACCACGGACTATGTCGCCGTCATCGACGCGCAGCGCAACTGGCTCCAGGCGCGCTTCGATCTGGTGGCGAGCGAAGGCAAGCTTCGCACCGCGTATGTCATTCTCAACAAGGCGCTTGGAAACGTTATATCGGGAAGACCGTCGGGGTGACGACCGCTGAGGGAGTGATGCGCGAGCTTGATTGATCCCGCAAAGTGAACCCCAACGGTTCTGCAATTTCTCTTAGTCATCCGGTACGTGCGACGGGGCGACCACCACGCGGCCCGCGTGACGGTTGGCGATACGTGAGCCTTGCCGTCGGCAATGTGAATACGGTTGCGCCGGCTTCCTTGGCGGCATACAGTGCTGTGTCGGCCGCCCCCGTCAATGCCGGCGGCGCTGGTTGCCGTCCGGTGCGTGCACTAGCGACGCCCGCGCTGATCGTGACGACGTACGCGGGACTGCCGCAATGGGCGAGGCGGCGTTCGCATACGGCCTGGCGGATGGATTCGGCAAGGAAAGCCGCGCCGGCGGTCTCCGGCGCTGGCAATCGTTTCCTCCCGCAAGTAGACTGCAGTTGCCGTCGTCCGTTCTCGGTGAACGCGCACGTCAACCGCAGCGCTTCATCAACATCCGGCGGGCGGCCTGTACTCAGGGCTGCCGGCTCCCGGACCTGCCTGCCTTGATGTTTCGAAGTGCAATAAGTTGTGGCGGACTTAGCCATGAAAAAACTCGACGCACAGACCGAACATTCCTCGATGACCGTCACGCCGGACGCGAGGAGCGCCCCTCAGTCGCTGCGCGCCGCCCTGCTGTGGCTGTTGCTGGCCTCGCAGCTACCGCTGGTGCTCGTGGCGAGCGCATTCCTCTGGATGGAATGGGGCCAGCAGCGCACCACCGTGATGGACGCGCTGCGCCAGCGGACGCAGACCCTGGCGCTGGCAGTAGGGCAGGAGCTTGACGTCAATCTGGCCATCGTGGAAACGCTTGCCGCGCTGCCTGCCCTCGAATCCCGAAACTGGGCCGAATTTCACGCGGCCGCGGCGGCGGCGATCAAACCGCGTGCGCCCAGCTGGATCACACTGCAGGACCCGTCAGGGCAGCAACTGATCAATACCAACGTTCCGTATGGTGCCGCTCTTCCCAGAAAGGTCATTGAGCCGCCTGAAGTGGAATGGCATGGGCGACTCCTCCCAACCTCCGATCCACGCATGGTCGACCTGGCGTATGCGCAGCGCCCGCTCGTCAGCGCCCTGGTGTACGGACCGGTACTCAAGCGGCCGGTGCTGGGTACCGCGATCCCGGTGCTGGGCGATGGCAAGCGGAGTTATCGTCTGATCGTAGGCTTCACGCCCGATACGCTGATTGCCTTGCTGGCGCGCGAACGCAGCGCGGATGCGACAACGACGGCGATTATTGATGGCAATGGCCGCCTGATTGCACGTAACCGCGACGGCGCTCGCTTCCTTGGCATGCGCGCATCGCCGCCGTTCGACCGGGGGGCCGCGCTCGGCCCGGAAGGCATGGGGGATATGATCAGCCGCGAAGGTGAGCCGCTCGTTTATGCTTATCGGCGCATCCAGCCCTCCGACTGGACCATCGTGGTTGCCGTTCCACGTCATCGCGTTTTCGCCCCGGTGTACCGGACCTTCGTGCCCTGGCTGGCCACGACGCTGCTGATGGCCGGGGTCGGGCTTTGGCTGGCGCACCGGCTGCAGCGCCGCCTGGCCCTGCCCCTCATCGCCCTGGCCGGGTCGGCCGATGCCCTGCGGCGTGGCGAGGTCCCTCAGATTCCAGGCACACGGATCCGGGAACTCGATACGCTGAGCCGGGCGCTGCAGCGCGCCGTCCGGCAGGAACAGGCGGCACGTGACGAACTCACGCACCGCCTCGCGTCGGAAGAACAGGCGAAGGTCGCGGCGCAAACGGCGGCGCAGACACTGAGCGAGAGCGAGGAGCGCTTTCGCGCGCTCAATGCCAATCTCGAACTGCTGGTCGCCGAACGTACCGCGCGCCTGGAGGAAAAGTCGCGCCAACTGGAGCAGGCGGCGATTGCGTTACGGGTCAACGAGGCGCGGCTGCAGGGAATACTCGAGAATTCTCCGGCGGTCATCTACGTGCAGGATCCCGAAGGGCGGTATGTGCATCTGAACCGCCAGTTCGCCGAGACCTACGGCCTGCCGCGTGACGAGTTGATCGGGAAGACGGTGTTCGACTTCCTGCCCGCTCACCTGGCCCTGCAGATCCAGCAGGAAGATGCCCGGATCCTCGCCGACGGCGTGCCGCTGCAACTGGAACGAAGCTTTCCGATACCGGGCAAGGGCCTACGGGACTTTTTGCTCACCCGCTTCGCGATGCGTGGCGACGACGGGACCATTTATGGCCTGGGCGGCATCGCCACTGACATTACTGAGCTCAGGCACGCGGAGCACGAACTGGAGGCGGCACTGACTTTTCTGCGCGCCATTCTCGAAAGCGCGAACTATGCAATCATCGCCACCGATACGCATGGCATCATCCGTACCTTCAACCCGGCCGCGGAGGCGTTGCTTGGTTATGGCGCCGCCGAAGTGATCGGCAAGGCAACGCCCGAACTGTTTCACGGTCCGGGCGAGCTCGCCGAGCGCGCAGCCATATTGCAACGCGAATATGGTGAGCCCGTGGGGACCGGCTTCGATGCTCTCATTGCCGTCGCCAGGCGCCAGGGGGTGGAGGAAGGCGAATACGATCTCCTCCGCAAGGATGGGCGCCAGGTCCCGGTGCTGGTATCGATCACCGCGCTGCGCGACGCGCAGGGGTGCATCACGGGCTACCTCGGCATCGTCGCCGACATCAGCGCGCGCAGGCAGGCCGATGCCGCGATTGCCCAGCTCAACCGTACGCTGGCGCGGCGCGCGGCGGAGCTCGAGGCGGTCAACCGCGAACTGGAGTCGTTTTCCTATTCGGTGTCGCACGACCTGCGCGCACCACTGAGGAGCATCGACGGGTTCAGCCAGGTGCTGCTGGAGGACTACGCCGAGCAACTGGACGACGAGGGGCGCGACTCACTGCGGCGGGTGCGTGCCGCGAGCCAGCGCATGGCGCAGCTGATCGACGACCTGTTGACCCTGTCGCGCTTGTCGCGGACGGAAATACGACGTGAGACGGTGGATCTGTCGGCCATCGCCCGCTCGATTGCCGGCGAGCTCAGGGCGCTTGAACCCCAGCGGGAAGTCGAATTCGTCATCGAGGAAGGTGTGACCGCGCACGGGGACGCGCGGTTGCTGCGCGCCGTGCTGGAAAACCTGCTGGGCAATGCCTGGAAATACACCTCCCGGCATGCGCGGGCGCGCATCGAATTCGGCAGTGAGCTGCGTAACGATGGGCGGCGGGTGTACTATGTGCGCGATGACGGCGCCGGTTTCGACATGGCCTACGCCGGCAAGCTGTTCGGTGCATTCCAGCGCCTGCATACGGCGGCCGAATTTCCTGGCACCGGTGTCGGACTCTCGATCGTGCAGCGCATCGTGCACCGGCATGGCGGGGAGGTATGGGCCGCGGCGGCACCGGAGGCCGGGGCCATGTTCCGTTTCGTCCTTGGGGAGCATTCGGATACGCCGTGACTGCCCCATACAATATTCCTTCGAGAGGCTTCATGGCAAACAGGTCCGTGCTGCTGGTGGAAGACAATGCCGACGATGAGTCGCTCGCCTTGCGTGCCTTCCGCAAGCACAACATCACCGACATCGTGGTCAAACGCGACGGTGCCGAAGCCCTGGAATACCTGCTGGGCAGCGGCGCTCTGCCAGCGGTGGTGCTGCTCGACCTCAAGCTGCCGAAGGTCGAAGGACTCGAGGTTCTTCGACAACTGCGTGCGAGCGGCCGTACCCGAATCCTGCCCGTCGTGATCCTGACGTCGTCGCGCGAGGAGGGCGACCTGCTGGAGAGCTATGGCCGTGGCGCTAACAGCTACATCCGCAAGCCGGTCGATTTCGTCGAGTTCACGGAGGCGGTTGGCCAGTTAGGGGCGTATTGGCTGGAGCTTAATGAAACGCCGCCCGGGGGAGGCTGATTATCGTGGCGGGACTGCGGCTGCGCGTGCTGATCGTCGAAGACGTCGAAGACGATGTCCTGTTGCTGATGCGCGAGCTGCGCCGCGGCGGCTATGATCCTGTACCGACCCGCGTGGACACCGAGACCGCGACCCGGACCGCACTGGGCGATTGCGATGCTTTCGACCTCGTCATTTCCGACTACACGCTTCCCAGGTTTTCCGGCACTGCGGCGTTGGAGATCTTCAAGGCCAGCGGCTGCGACCTGCCGTTCATTATCGTGTCCGGAACGCTGGGCGAAGAAACGGCGGTGAGCCTGCTGAAAGCCGGCGCGCACGATTTCATCCTGAAGAGCAATCTGGCGCGGCTCGTGCCGGCGGTGGCGCGCGAACTACGCGAGGTCGAGGTGCGACGCGCACGGAGGGAGGCGGAGGCACGCCTGCGCATCAGCGAGGAACGCTATGCGCTGGCCGCCCGGGGCGCAAACGACGGCCTGTGGGACTGGGACCTGCGCTCCGGAGCGGTGTACTACTCGCCCCGCTGGAAAGCCATGCTCGGCTTCGACGAGCAGGACATTGGCGATGGCGTCAATGAGTGGTTTTCGCGCTTGAGCGAGGAAGATCGTCCGGTTGTGCAGGCGCGGCTACAGTCCCACCTCGAAGGCGCAACAGCCCATTTCGAAAGCGAGCACCGGATGTGCAACAAGCGCGGCGAACTGCACTGGATGCTCACGCGCGGCCTGGCGGTGCGCGACCAGGATGGGCATCCGTATCGGATCGCCGGCTCGCAGACCGACATCACGGAGCGCAAGCTGGCCGAGGAACTGTTGCGCTTCCGGGCGCAACATGACGCCCTGACGGGATTGCCCAACCGGCTCCTGTTCATGGAGCGTCTGCGTGCGGCCTTCGACTGCAACCCCGGCCAGGCTCGGTGTGCCTTTGCCGTGCTGTTGATCGACCTCGACCGTTACAAGATCATTACCGACAGCCTTGGCCATGCCGTAAGCGACGCCCTCGTCATCGCGTTCGCGCGCGAGCTGCAGGCACGGATCGGTCCTCATGACACGGTGGCCGTCCTCGGCGGGGACGAGTTCGCCGTACTGATGGCCGAGGTCGGCAGCGCCGCCGTCGCGGTGGCGTTTGCCGATAAAATCCAGGCCGCGCTGACGGCACCGCTGTCTGTCGCCGGCCACGAAGTATTCACCACCGCCAGCATAGGAATAGCGCTCGGCCCGGAACACTATGCCAGTCCGGAAGAAATGCTGCGCGACGCCGATACCGCCAACCAGCGGGCCAAGGTGCAGGGCAAGGGCCACTGCGAGGTGTTCGACGCCCGGATGCATGCCTTCGCAATCAATCAGTTAAACCTGGAGACGGACCTGCGCCGCGCGCTCGAGCGGCACGAGCTGGCGGTTTATTACCAGCCTCTGGTGAACCTGGCAAACGGCGGGATCGAGGGTTTCGAAGCGCTGGCGCGCTGGCAACACCCGGAACGCGGGCTGGTGTCGCCACTTGAGTTCATTCCCGTGGCCGAGGATACCGGGCTGATCGTTTCCATCGGGCGCTGGATCATGCAGGAAGCATGCCGGCAGTTGAGCGCGTGGCAGGCGCAGTTCCCGGGCTTGCAGGCGAAGATCAGCGTCAACGTGTCAGGCGTCCAGTTCGCCCAGCCGGACCTGGCCGATACTGTACTCCAGGTGCTGGAAGACGCGCGACTGGAGGGGCGTTACCTGAAGCTGGAAATCACCGAAAGCGTGCTCATGCATAGCAGCGAGGGCGCCAACGCCGCGCTCGGACGGCTGCAGAAGCGTGAGGTCCAGTTCCTGGTGGACGATTTCGGCACGGGTTATTCGAGCTTGTCCTACCTGCACAGTTTCCCGATCGACGTGCTCAAGATCGACGCGTCGTTCGTGCGCAGGATGGCGGTGGAGGCCAAGCACGATGAAATCGTCCAGGCGATCGTCGCGCTCGCACGCAGCCTGAAGATGGAAGTGATTGCGGAGGGCGTCGAGACGCTTGCGTCGCTGGCGCGACTGCGCGAGCTGAAAGCCGATTTCGGTCAGGGCTATGTGTTCTCGCCGCCGGTCGACGCGCAGGCTGCGACGCATTTGCTGGCGAGCCGGCCGCACTGGTAGGTGATTAAGACTCGCTGTAACGGTTTAGGAGAGTGACGGTGCAGCACCATGACTAAGGCCGCGGGGTAGCCGTGTGGGTAAATCCGATAAACCGCGATTTCTCATAGGAGAGATGGCGGACGCCGCCTGCGCCAGAACATCGTCCTTGCAGGTTTAAGGACATCAAAGAACCCGCTGTTCTCATAGAGACGGCGGGTTTTTTTGCCTCACCGTCCAGCACAGTCCCCGTCTTGCCAGAGATTTTTGGAGCTTTCTTCGGAGCCCCGTGGACAGGAGGCCCCCAAAAAGCCCAAGCGTGTACCGCCGCTGACCCAACTCCAGATCCGCAACGCGAAACCCGCGGACAGGCCCTACAAGTTAGCCGACGGGGGCGGCTTGTACGTCGAAGTGACTCCGGCTGGTGGCAGAATACGTTTGAGCATGTGGCGCGCGACTGGCATCGGACTATTATCAACAAGTGGCAGCCGCGTACGCAGAGGAGATCATGCGCCTGATGTGCTCGACGCCATCCGGGGCATCGAGCGACGCGGCGCTCTGGAGATCGCGAACAGGCAGACCGTGAACTGCTCCCGCGTGTTCAAGTACGCGATCCGCTGCGGGCTGGCGGGAACGCAGTCCCGCGGAGTTCCTCCGCGAAGTCGGATACTGATCGCAAACACGCCCGTGCCCATTGCTTGCAGCATGGACGGCATAAGCGCGATGCAGGGATGGTCCTGCGTTTAGCAGTGCCTGTCAGCATCGCAGCCAGATATCATGATTTCCATTCCCGCAGACAGACCGGCGTAAAAAAACGATGAATCCCGGCACGCGGAATGGAGGAAGGGCCCGACCATGCCCTCTTCGCAGACGATATCAGGAGACAACATGCAGATGCTTTTCGCACGCCGGGCAGCCCTGTTCGGTTTCGCACTCGCCGCGGCCACGGCGCTCGCCGCGCCTGCCCTGGCGCAGTCCGTCGAGAATTTTTACCGCGGCAAGACGCTGAAAATCCTCGTCAGCGCCGACGCCGGCACGCCGAGCGACACGGTCGCGCGGCAGTTCGCCAGCTTCTTCGTCAAGCACATTCCCGGACAACCGAAGGTCGTGGTGATGAACCTCGTCGGGGCCGGCGGCATGGTGGCGGCGAACTCGCTGCAGTCCAGGCAGCCGAGCGACGGCACCGTCATCGGTCTCCTGCAGCGTAACAACCTCTATATTCCGCTGCTCGAGCCCAGGGAGGGCAGTTTCGATCCGCGCAAGGTCAGGTGGATCGGCAGCCTCGACAAGGTCAGCTACGTGATGGTCGCGATGGCCCGATCCGGCGTGACGACGAGCGACGACCTCTTCAGGAAAAAATTCTATATCGGCGCGACCGGCTTCTCGAACGAGAACCGGATGCTGCCGGCGCTGCTCGACGAGCGTCTCGGCGCGAAGATGCAGATCGTGCCGGGCTATACGGGGCGAGGCGAGGTCTACCTGGCGATGCAGCGCGGCGAAGTCGATGGCTGGGCCTCGACTGTCGATGGACTGAAGGTGGGCGAGCCGAAGAAGCTGCTCGCCAACGGCAAACTGAAGGTATTGCTGAACGTGGGGTGGAAGAGCCACCCTGACTTCGCGAACGTTCCGAACCTGAGCGCCTATGTCACCAGGCCGGATGACAAGGCCTTGTTCGATTTCATCCTGCTGCCCTTCGAGGCCGGGCGGCCCATTGCGGTGCCGCAGAACGTGCCGCAGGACCGTCTCGATGCCCTGCGTTCCGCCTTCGCGCAAACCATCGCGGATCCCGCGTTCATCAAGGCGATGAAGGTCCAGGGTTATCCCGTCGACGCCATCGACGGGGCCGCGGTCGAGCAGATCGTCGGCAAGCTGTATGCCGCCCCCCCTTCCGTGATCGAGAGCGCGCGCAAGCTCCGACACTGATTCCAGTCTGACAGCCGGGAAGACGTGAGCGGCGGCCCGACGGGCCCGCCCTCGCGAAGGACCCGTCACGCCTGTCGCTCACATCAACGCAGATCCAAGGACCGCTCATCATGCACCCGGAAATCATCGATATCCACCCGCACATCGTCTCGACCGACACCGTGCGCTACCCGATCGCGCCCCAGCACGGGCATCGCTCGAACTGGTCCGCCACGCGGCCGGTCGACTTCGAGCAGCTCGTCGCGCAGATGGACGAAGCCGGCGTGGCCAAGGCCGCCATCGTGCATTCCTCGACCACCTACGGCCACAACAACTCGTACGTCGCCGACAGCGTGGCGCAGCAACCCGGGCGCTTCACCGGCGTCTATTCGTTCGACCTGCTCGCGCCCGACGCGCTCGCGACCTTCGACTACTGGCTGGCGCGCGGCATGGGGGGCATCCGGCTGTTCACCGGCGGCGCGACCCACCAGACCGACGGCAACTGGCTGGTCGACCCGGCCACGTTCCCGATCTGGGAACGCTGTGCCGACATCGGCATGACCATCGTCGTCCAGACCACGCCGGCCGGCCTCGGGATGGTGGCGCAGCTCGCGGAGCGCTTCCCCCGCGTGAAGATCGCGCTGGATCACTGCGGCCGTCCGGTGCTCGACGGCGGCCCGCCGTATGCCGCCTGCGCGGACCTGTTCGCCCTGGCGAAATACGACAACATCTACCTCAAGATCACGCCGAAGACCTTCGAGCTCGCGCAAGCGGCGCCCGGCGGCGCGGATGCGTTCTTCCCGCGCCTGGTCGAGGTGTTCGGCGCGGACCACTTGGCCTTCGGCTCGAATTTCCCGGCGTCCGCCGGACCGTTGAAGAAGCTGATCGAACAGGGCCACGCCTGCTTCGCCGCACTGAGCGAGGACGACCGCGCGTGGATCTGGGGCCGCACGGCGAAGGTCCTGTATCCGATGCTGGCGGAGCGGGAGGAAAAGTAATACCGAAATCGCAGGACACTGGGGTAGAGTGGTTCAGGCCGACATGACCGGTACCACGACGCCGCCCATCATCCGCAGGCTCACGGCGTGAGCCCGCCTACTTATCAGATCAAATCATGGATTTTCTGAACGACTCACCCACCCTGACGGCGGCGTTGCACGCGCTGACCATCATCCTGTCATTCGACCGCCTGATCTTTCTCATTTTCGGTGTCGTGGTCGGGCTGACCCTGGGACTGGTGCCCGGGATCGGCGGCCTGACCGGCTTCGCGCTGCTGGTGCCATTCACGTATACGATGGATCCGTACGCCGCCTTCGGCATGCTCCTGGGCATGCATGCGGTGATCGTGACCTCGGACGTCATCACCGCCGTCCTGTTCGGCATACCGGGCCATGCGGCGTCGCAGGCGACCGTGCTGGACGGGCTGCCCATGACCCGCCGCGGCGAAGCGTCGCGCGCGCTGAGCGCGTGCTACACCTCGTCCCTGATCGGTGGACTGATCGGGGCGCTCGTCCTCGCGGTGTGCCTGCCGCTGGTGCGCCCCATCGTCCTGTCGATCGGTACACCGGAGATGCTGGGCCTGACGATCTTCGGCATCGCGATGGTCGCGACGCTGTCGGGCAACGCGCCGCTGCGGGGCGTCGTCGTCGCCTGCTTCGGCATCCTGATCGGGATGATCGGCACGAACGTCCAGACGGGACAGGAGCGCTGGACCGGCGGCACGCTCTACCTGCTGGACGGTATCCCGCTGGTGCCGATCATCCTCGGCATCTTCGCGCTGCCCGAGCTGTGCGACCTCGCCATCCAGCGCACGACGCTGGCGGCCAACATCCCGCTCAAGTCGCGCGCAGGCATGCGGCAAGGCGCCATGGACACCGTGAGGAACTGGTTCCTCGTGCTGCGTTGCGGCGGCATGGGCTCCTTCCTCGGCATGGTCCCGGGCATCACCGGGGCGGTGACGGACTGGATCGCCTACGGCCATGCGATGCAGACCTGCAAGGGCGGCAAGGAGACTTTCACCAAGGGCGACGTGCGCGGCGTGATCGCGCCGGAAGCGGCCAACAATGCGCGCGAAGGCGGCATGCTGGTGCCGATGCTGGCGTTCGGCGTGCCCGGCGGCGCGGCAACCGCCATCCTGCTCGGCGCGTTGATGGTGCACGGCTTCATTCCCGGTCCCGACATGCTGACCAAGCATCTCGACATGACGTACTCGATGGTGTGGTCAATCGCGCTCGCGAACATCTTCGGCGCCGGCCTCTGCTTCCTGCTCAGCGGCCAGTTCGCCCGGATCGCGACCCTGCGCTTCTCGCTGATCCTGCCGGTCATCATGCCCGTCGTCTTCGTCGGCGCCTTCGAAGGCTCGCGCAGTTGGGGCGACCTGTTCGTGCTGCTCATCGCCGGTGCGATCGGCTGGACGATGAAGCGCCTGAAATGGGCGCGGCCGCCCCTGATCCTCGGTACCGTGCTGGGCGTGCTGATCGAACGCTATATGTCGATCTCCGTCATGCGCTACGGCGTCGAATGGATGACGCGTCCCGGCGTGCTCGCCTTGCTCACGGTGTCGGCGCTGGTGTTCCTCAGCCCCCTGTACCGGCTGGCGCGCACCGGCGGACTGGCCAGCGTGCGGCCCAGCGGCAAGGTCGCGTTCAAAGCGGCGGACCTGATGTACGTGTTCTTCATCGGCGTCGCGCTGTACATGCTGGCGACCGCGCAGCAATGGCACTTCATGGCCCGGATCGGACCGACGGTGGTCGCCGGCATCCTCGTCGCGGCCGGCGCCATCAGCCTCGCCAACAAGGTGTTCTTCACGTCGGCACGACCGGGACAGGCGCACGCCGGCATCCACATGGACGTGGGCGGCGACCACGACGGCGCGGTATCGGACGAGACCGTGCTGCGCCGCGCCGCGGGATTCCTCGGCTGGCTGCTCGGCTTCCTCGCCTGCACGTCGGTGATCGGCCTGATTCCGACCGTGCCGCTGTTCATCGTCGCCTTCATGCGTGTCGAGGGACGCGAGTCGTGGCGGACTAGCGCGATCCTGGCGCTCTGCGTGACGGCCTTCCTGTACGGGATCTTCGACCAGGTCCTGCACATTCCCTGGCCGAGCAGCCTGCTGGGCGAATGGTTCCCTGCGCTGGCCATCGGCGGCGCCTGAGTATCGTTTTCATCGAAAAGGAGATCGACATGACACAGAACCGGCTCGAACCCATCGACCCCGCACGGGCCAGCGAGGCACAGCAGAAGGTGATCGCGCGCCTGGGCGAGGGGCGGGGGCGCATCCCCACGCCCTTCAATATCTGGCTGCATAATCCCCGCCTGGCCGAGGGGATGGAAATCATCGGCACCCATGTCGACCATTCGCCGGTGTTGAGCGAGGCGGAGACTGAAGTCGCGATCCTCGCCACCGCCGTGTTCTGGCGCGCGCCGTATGTCATCGCCAACCACCGCCGGCATGCACTGAAGGCCGGCGTGCCGGAAGAGGCGGTCGCGGCGATCCTGGCCGGGCGGCGGCCGGAGAATGTCGACGGCCGTCTTGGCGTGGTATGCGACGCGGTCGGCGACATCCTCGCCGGCGGCGTGATCGACGACGCGCGCTTCGCCGCGTACGAGGCCACGCTGGGCCGCGCCGCGATCGCCGAGCTGCTCGTCACCATCGGCTACTTCACGTCCGTGTCGCTGGCCATGAGCCTGCACGCGCTGCCGCCCAGGGACGGAACGGGAGACGTGGGATGACACATACCATCGACCGCCGCGGCTTCCTGCGCGGCGCCGCGCGGCTTGGCCTGGGCCTCGCCGCGGGCGGACTCGCGGCGCCGTACGTCGCGCGCGCCGCGGCGGCCCGGCTGCGGATCGTCAGCAATCCCGGACTGGAAAACGCCACGCTGAACGCGCTGATGGCGCAGCAGGGCTTGTTCGAGCGCTACGGCGTCGACGCGGTCATCGTCGAGGCGGTCGGCATCGCCGGCCCGTTCGATGCCATCGCCGCTGGCCATGCGGACGTCTGCATGGTGTCGGGCTACAACCGGGTGCTGTCCCGGATCGGGCAGGGCGCGCCGGTGAAGATCGTCGGCGCCGGCATGAAGAAGTGCGCGCTGACGGTCTATGCGCGACCGGGCGGTATCCGGACGCTTGCCGACCTGCCCGGTAGGACGGTGGCGGTCGGACCGCACCTCGGCCTGCTGCACGAATCGATGCTGCAGCTCCTGAAGGAAAAGGGGATCGACGAGCGCCAGGTCAAATTCGTCGACAAGGGCAGCAACGACCAGTGCTATCACGCGGTCGTCGACGGCGAGGCCGACGCCTGCTGCGCGAGCATCTCGCACCTGAACGACCGCGACGGACTCGTGACGGTCGCCGGCGGCAACCTGTGGGAGGCGCTCCCGCGCTACACCTTCCAGACCGCCTACGCGTCCGACACCGCGCTCAAGGATAAGCACGAGAGCCTGGTTGCCGCGATGGCCGCGTATGGGGCGCTGTACGAGTTCCTGATGTCGCCGGCCTCGCACGACGCCTTCTTCGAAGCGCGCAGGCGCGCGCAGAAGGCGTTCGACGCGCCGTCGGCGCAGGCGATCTGGGACTTCAACCGCGTGCAGAAGCCGTATTCGAAGAACCTGGCGCTGGACGAGGACGACATCGCCTACCTGCAGCGCATGTTCATCGGCCTGGGCAGCCTGAAGACGCGCCAGCCCTTTGCCGCCGTCGCCGACATGGCGGTGGCGCGCGCCGCGGCCGCGCTTCCATGATCATGACGTTCTGCGACCTGACGATTTCCACCCGCCTGCGTTTCGGTTTCGGCATCCTGATTGCGATGACGGTGGCGATGGTTTTCCTCGGCATCGACGCCATGGAGGCCCTGAACCGCACGTCGGACGACATGGCCAACAAGGTCTGGGTGCGCGCACGCCTGGCCAATCTCGTGGCCGATAATCTGCGCGGCAGCATGACCCGCCTGGCGCAGATGGCCACCGCGAGCGATCCGGTCGTCCGCGCGATGGCGGGCAAGAAGATCGGCGTGACGACCGGTAACCTGAACAGGGCATTGGCGGATCTCGAACCGCTCGTCCCGACGCCGGAAGGCAGGGCGCTGCTGGCCGATACACTTGCGCGCCGCGACCGCTACATGGACGCGTGCCGGCAGGTCGTGGCCCTGGCGAACGAGGGCAGGCGACAGGAGGCCGTCGCCCTGGCGTACGGCCCCGCCTACGACACCAACCTGGCATTCGCCTACGCGATCCGCAGGCAGATCACCTTCGAGGAAAAGAACTTCGAGTCGCGGGCCGCGGCGGCAGCGAAGATCTTCGCCGATGCGCGCCGGATGATGTGGGGCGCGGCCGGCGGTGCGCTGGTACTGGGCCTGGGGGCGGCGCTGCTGATCACGCGTTCGATCGTGCGTCCGATCAGGCGCGCCGTCGACGTGGCCCGCACGGTGGCGGCCGGCGACCTGTCGGCAGACATCCCGGTACACGGCCGCGACGAAACCGGCCAGCTGATGCGGGCGCTGAAGGACATGAATGCCGCGCTCCTGAAAATCGTGGCGCAGGTGCAGGCCGGCAGCGGTGAAATCGCCGCCGCGTCGCGCCAGATCGCCGGCGGCAATCTGGATCTGTCGGTGCGTACCGAACAGCAGGCCGGCGCGCTCGAAAAGACCAGCGTATCGATGGAACAGATGACGTCGACCGTATCTCTCAATGCCGCGCATGCGGAGGAAGCGAGTGCACTGGCCGTGGCCGCATCGGACGTGGCACGCGACGCCGGCGCGGTCGTGGCGCGCGTGGTCGACACCATGCGCGGCATCGACGCAACGTCGCGGCGGATCGTGGACATCGTGTCCGTGATCGACAGTATCGCGTTCCAGACGAATATCCTGGCGCTCAACGCGGCCGTCGAGGCGGCTCGGGCCGGCGAACAGGGGCGCGGCTTCGCGGTCGTCGCCGGCGAAGTGCGTAATCTCGCCCAGCGCTGCGCTGCGGCGGCCAGGGAGATCCATGCCTTGCTGGCCGCATCGGTCGCGCAAGTCGACACGGGTTCGGCGCTGGTGAGCGAAGCCGGTGCGACGATGGACCGGGTGGTCGACAGCGTCCAGCGCGTCACCGACATCGTCGGCGCGATCAGCAGCGCCAGCCGCGAACAGGCGGCGGGTATCGGCGACATCAACGGGGCGGTCGCGACCCTGGACGAGATGACGCAGCGGAACGCGGCGCTGGTGGAGGAGGCGGCCGGCGCGGCGGGCGGCCTTCAGGACCAGGCAGCGCGGCTGGAAAAGCTCATCAGTGCGTTCAAGGTCGGTGGCGTCACGTGCGGGAGCGCCGGGCCCATGTAGAAGTCCCGCGCAACCCGTTGTCCCGTGCACCCACGCGGCGCACGCACACGCCAGGCATGACGATGCGCTGGCGTTTTTCGTTTTCACGCGTGGCTGCCGGGCATAAGCAGCCAGCAGGGGCCGTGCGGGGTTTTGCAGTGCCCGCGAACAGCCCCGCGACCTATCATGATCTTCGTATTTTCCAATACAAAACAAGGAGATCTGACATGCAGAAAAAGGTTCACCTCAAGATCGCGATCGCCGATCACCCGCAGACCGCCGCCATCCGCAACGGTTCCATCCCTATCGAAGGCGTCGACGCTGAATTCGTCACCGTCAAGCCGCAGATCGGCGCGTTCCGCCGCATGGTGCGCGACGTCGAGTTCGACGTCTGCGAACTCGCGCCGACCACGTACATCATCGCCCGCGCCTACGGTGCCCCGTTCGTCGCGCTGCCGATCTTCGTCGTGCGCCGCTTCCACCACAGCGGCCTGCTCGTGCGCCCGGATGCCGGCATCAGGACGCCGAAGGACCTGGAAGGCAAGAAGGTCGGCGTGCGCGCCTACTCGGTGACGACGGGCGTGTGGACGCGCCAGGTGCTGATCGACGAATTCGGCCTCGATGCCTCGAAAGTGACCTGGGTCGTCGACGACGAGGAACACGTCACGCAGCTGCAGCTGCCGCCGAACGTCATCCACGCGCCGGCGGACAGCTCGCTGGCCGACATGATGGCCAAGGGCGAACTGGCGGCCGGCTTCGCGGCCAACGCGGGCATCGGCCGCACGGGCGCCCCGACCGGCGGCTGGCAGGAAGTCGAAGCAGACTACCCGGACCTGTTCCCGAACGCGACGGCGCTCGAGGCGGATTACTATGCGCGCACCGGCATCTACCCGATGCACGGCACCATCGTCGTCAAGGATTCGGTGCTGGCCGAGCATCCGTGGGTCGCCAGGGCGATCTACGACGCGTTCGACAAGGCCAAGCAGCAATGGCTGGCGCGCCTGGATGCGGGCGAAGCCACGACGGCGGGCGACAAGAAGTATCTCAAGCTGCGCGAGATCGTCGGCCACGATCCGCTGCCGTACGGCCTGCAGGAAAACCTCAAGACCATCGAAGCGCTGGAAGCCACGGCGTTCAAGCAGGGCCTGACCCCGCGCCGCATGTCGATCTACGAACTGTTCGTCGATCCCCAGCACTGATTCGCGAGGAAAGCACCATGATCATCGATTGCCACGGCCATTTCACCACGATCCCCAAATCGCTGCGCGACTGGCGCGCCCAGCAGACCGACGCCGTCAAGGATCCGTCCAGGACGCCGCCGCTGACCGGCGCGCGCGTGTCCGACGACCAGATCCGCGACGCCATCGAGAACGGCCAGCTGAAGCTGCAGCAGGAGCGCGGCAGCGACCTGACCTTGTTCTCGCCCATCGCCGGCCTGATGAGTCACCACCTGGGCGACGAGCGCACGAGCCTCGAATGGGCCGCGATCTCGAACGACCTCGTGTACCGCGTCACCGAGATGTATCCGGATAACTTCGCACCAGTCGGCATGTTGCCGCAGTCGCCGTACGCGCCGCCGAAGAACAGCATCCCCGAGCTGCGCCGCATCGTCGAGGAACTGGGCTTCGTCGGCGTCAACCTGAACCCGGACCCGACCGGGGCTACTGGACCGGCACCCCGGTCACCGACCGCTCGTGGTATCCGCTGTACGAAGTCCTGTCCGAGCTCGATGTGCCGGCGATGATCCACGTGGCCGCGTCGTGCAACCCGTGCTTCCACGGCACCGGCGCGCACTACCTGAACGCCGACACGTCGGTCTTCATGCAGATCCTGCAGTCGGACCTGTTCAAGGATTTCCCCACGTTGCGCTTCGTGATCCCGCATGGCGGCGGCGCGGTGCCGTACCACTGGGGCCGTTACCGCGGCATGTCGCTGGAGATGATGGAGCGCCCGCTCGAAGGCCTGCTGGACAACGTGTTCTTCGACACCTGCGTGTACCACCAGCCCGGCGTGGAACTGCTCACCAAGGTCATCCCGGCCGACAACGTGCTGTTCGGCTCCGAGATGATCGGCGCCGTGCGCGGGCGCGATCCGAACACCGGCAACTATTTCGACGACACGAAGCGCTACGTCGACGGCATCGCCGCGCTGAGCGACGACGACCGCTACAAGATCTACGAAGGCAATGCCCGCCGCGTGTACCCGCGCCTGGACCAGCGCCTGAAGGCACAAGGAAGATAAGCCATGAAACAGGACATCATCGATATCCATCCGCACATCGTGTCGGACGACGAGACCCGCTACCCGCCGGCACCGCTGTTCGGCAGGCGCTCGGACTGGTCGAAGGAACACCCCAATACCGTGGCGTCGCTGATCGCCGCGATGGACGAAGCGGGCGTCGCCAAGGCCGCCGTCGTGCATTCGTCGACGACCTACGGTTTCGACAATTCCTATGTGCTCGACGGCTGCCGGCAGTATCCGGACCGCCTCGTCGCGGTCGGGTCGGTCGACGTGCTTGCCGACGACGTGGTCGCGACCATCCACGACCTGAAGGACAGGGGCCTGGCCGGGCTGCGCATCTTCACCGGCGGCTCGACCAAGGACTTCGACCCGAGCGAGCTCGATAACCCGAAGTCGTTCCGGGCGTGGGAAGCGCTGGCGGAGCTGGGCCTGCCGATGTGCATCCAGACCGGGCCGATCGGCCTGCCGCAGGTGACGATGCTGGCGCAACGGTTCCCGACCGTGAACATCATCCTCGACCACCTGGCCCGTCCCATCGTGGCCGACGGGCCGCCGTACAGGGAGGCGGCCAGCCTGTTCGAGATGGCGGCGCTGCCGAACATCTACCTGAAGCTGGCGCCGCGCATCTTCAACGACGCGCGCAAGGACAAGGCGAGCCCCGACACCTTCTTCCCGCGCCTGGTGGAAGCGTTCGGCGCCGACCGGATGGCGTGGGGTTCGAACTTCCCGACCTCGCCCGGCTCGGTGGCGGAAATCCTGGCCACGGCCCGGGAGTGCCTGGCCTGCCTGAGCGAGGAAGACCGCGCCTGGATCTTCGGCGGCACCGCCAAGAAGCTGTACCCGGCGCTGGCATGAGCGGCCGACACCCACAACAGGAGACGAACCATGAGCAATAACCGCCTGAACGGCATCATCCGCGCCTGGGAACAGGGCAAGCCGGCGTTCACCGCCTTTTCCAAGATCGACAGGCAGAGCGCCATCGACATGAGCGAAGCGCCGTACGACGGCATCGTGTTCGAGATGGAGCACAACCCGTACGACGTGTCCGCGCTCGGCGACGCGCTGCAATACCTGCTGAACCGCAAGCAGATCGCCGAAGCGGGCTCGGTGGCGCCCGGCGTGACGCCGCTGGCGCGCATCCCGGCCAATGGCGCCGAGATGAACCAGAGCTTCGCCAAGCAGGTGCTGGACCGCGGCGTCTACGGCGTGATCACGCCGCACGTCGCAACCGTCGAACAGGCTTGGAACGCCGTCGCGTCGTGCCGCTATGCCCGTCCGAAGAGCGCGCCGCTGTACGAGCCGAAAGGCATCCGCGGCGACGGTCCGGCTAACGCCGCCCGCTACTGGGGCCTGTCGCAGGCCGAATATTACGCGAAGGCCGACGTGTGGCCGCTCGCGCCGCAGGGCGAGCTCCTCGTCGGGCTGATGATCGAGAGCACCCAGGCGATCGCGAACCTGGACGACATCCTGTCCAACGTGCCCGGCGTAGGCTTCGTCCTGATCGGCGAGGGCGACCTGTCGCAGGAGCTGGGCCTGGCGCGCCAGTACGAGCATCCGGAAGTGCTGGCCGCGATGAAGCAGATCGTCGACACGTGCCACAAGCACAAGGTCGTGGTCGGCAATCCGCACGTCACGGCCAAGAACTACGAGCGCCTGCTGAACGAAGGCTACAAGTTCCTGATGTCGGCGCCGCAGCGCAGCTACGGCGTGATCGGCAAGGCGCGCGAGATGGCGGGGTATTGACATGAATGGCGCCGAAAGCCTCGTCCAGACATTGACCGACCAGGGCGTCAACATCTGTTTCGCCAATCCCGGCACGTCCGAGATGCATTTCCTGAAGGCGCTGGAGAACCCCCGGATGCGCAGCGTGCTATGCCTGTTCGAGGGCGTCTGCACGGGCGCCGCCGACGGGTACTACCGCATGAAGGGCACCCCGGCCTCCACTCTGCTCCACCTGGGGCCGGGGCTGGCGAACGGGCTGGCGAACATCCATAACGCCAAGCGCGCGTCGTCGGGCATGGTGAACATCGTGGGCGAGCATTCGGCCGCGCACCTCAAGTACGATCCGCCGCTGACGTCGGACATCGAGGGCCTGGCCCGGCCGCTGAGTCACTGGGTGCGCCGGGTGCAATCGCCGCGCACGGTGGCCTGGGACGTGGCGACCGCGGTCGCCAGGGCCAGCGAACTGCCGGGGCAGATCGCCACCCTGATCCTGCCCGGCGACGCCTCGTGGCAGGAGGCCGGCGACCATCCGCTGCTGCCGTCGCTGGCGCCGCCGGGGCCGCGTGCGCCGGACCCCGCACGCGTGGAGCATGTCGCGCGCGTGCTGCGGTCCGGGGAGCCGACCCTGATCATCCTGGCCGGACAGGCCACGCGCGGGCGGGCGCTCGAGTTGGCGGGCCGGGTCAAGGCGGCCACCGGCGCGCGCCTCGCGACGCAGTTCTTCACGTCGCGCATCGAACGCGGGGCAGGGCGCGTGACGCTGGAACGCATTCCGTACGCGGTCGGCCAGGCGGTGGAGTACCTGAAGGGCTTCAGGCACATCGTTACCGTCGAGACCACCGAACCGATCGCCTTCTTCAGCTACCCGGACAAACCGAGCCTGCTGAAGGCGACCGGTACCAGCGTGGATGAACTGGCCGCCATCGGCGAGGACCCGGTGGCCGCGTTCGAGATGCTGCTCGACGCGCTCGGCGCCGCGGACACGGCGCCGGTACTGCAGGAGCGTGCGCCAGCCGTCGTGCCGAGCGGTGCGCTCGGGCCCGCGACGATCGCCCAGGCGCTGGCGGCCGCGCTGCCCGAGGGCTGCATCCTCGTCGACGAATCGCTGACGACGGGACGCGAGACGATGGGCCTGACGGTCGGCGCCGCGCCGCACGACCTGATCAACAACATGGGCGGCTCGATCGGCTACGCCACGCCGGTCGCCACCGGTGCGGCGCTGGCCTGCCCGGACCGGCGCGTGTTCTGCATGGTCGGCGACGGCAGCGCCATGTACACGATCCAGTCGCTGTGGACCCAGGCGCGCGAGGGCCTGAACGTCACGACGATCATCTTCGCCAACAACAGCTACGCCATCCTCAAGGCCGAATACGCGAACATGGGGGCCGGCGCGCCGGGACCGCAGGCGCTGGCCATGATCGACATCGACCGGCCGCGCATCGACTGGCTGGCGATGGCGAAAAGCATGGGCGTGCCGGCGGTATCCGTGGACAGTGCCGAAGCGTTTCACCGGGCCATGGTCGATTCGACCCGCGAGCAGGGGCCGATGCTGATCGAGGTGCGGCTCTGATCGGCCTGGCGGCCTAGGCGGATGCGGCGGTTTCCCGCTCCATCGCCTTGGCCGCCAGGTGCAGTTCTTCCCGCAACGCCTTGACGCCCGGCGACGGCGAGCCGTCGCGCCGCAGGGTCAGCCCGATCCTGCGCTGGGTGGCGTCCAGCGCAATGGGCAGCACGGTGAGTCGTCCCGCGGCGATCTCCGGTTGGATCTGGTGGGTGCAGAGCAGCGCCAGGTAATCGCTTTTTTGCAGGATCGAACAGACGGCCACGGGATTGTGGACTTCCAGCCGGGCTTCCGGCGGGGCGATGCCTTCGGACTGGAATGCCGCCGCGAACGAGGTCCGCATGGCGGTGTTGGGTACCGGCGCGATCCAGGATGCGTCGACGACATCGGGCAGCGAGAGAGTGCCCGCCTGTGCATACGGATGGCCGACGCGGCAAACGACGGACAGCGTGTCGTCGAACAGGATTTCCTGCTCGACGTCGTCGAACGTGGAATCGCGCAGGGCGCTGACGATGATGTCGATATCGGCATTGCGCAGCTGGTAGATCAGCGACGCGTGCGTGCCGTCGACGAGCGTGACCTTGATCTGCGGATGGCGGGCCAGGAATTGCGTGATGGCGCGCGGCACCAGGTCGGCGCTCGCATACGGTGACGCCGCGATGGTCACCCGGCCCTGCAGGACGCCCTGCATGCTCGCGAGCTCTTCCGAAGCCACCCTGAGCTCCATGAAGGCGAGCTTGATCCGGCGCAGCAGGATTTCGCCGGCGCCGGTGAGGCGCACGCCGCGCGGCGTGCGTTCCACGAGGGATGTATCGGCCAGGTGTTCCAGTTCCCGGATGGCCTGGCTGACTGCCGGCTGGGAGAGGTCAAGCCGCTCGGCGGCCTGGGTCGCACTGCCGGTTTCCGTGACCGCGATCAGCACGAACAGGAGGCGCTCGTTGACCATCCGCGAAAGGCGCGACGGCCGCAAGTCCTGCCTGGGCGCGCCGGCAGCCGTTTCGTGAACTTCCCTGGCGCCGAGTTCCAACTGGTCGAACGCGCGCGTCGCCCGCGCCACGACGATCCGGCCCGCGGCCGTCGGCACCATGCCGCGGGTATGGCGTTCGAACAACGGCAGCCCGACCGCTGTTTCCAGCAGCTGGATGCTGCGCGTGATCGCCGTCGCGGATTTGTTGATCGCGACGGCGGCGCGCGCCGTGCTGCCGTGGGCGACCACCGCGACGGCGGAACGCAGCGTCTTGAGAGAAAAGGGCAGGCCGTATTCGGCGTTGTCCACCGCCGCGCCGTCGGCGTCGGGTGTGACGGGAATGTCGTTCAACATGATGTCTCCTGTAGAGCACTCAGGCACGTCTGCGCGTGCTATTCCATTTGCATTGTATATCCGTCCACTGTGACGCTCAAGGCGCGGATTTCGCCGTGCGATTCGCGCACAGAACAACGATATATACGGTTTATACCGAACCAATCCGGCGGGCGCCATGGTAAGGCAGCGGCGCCCGTCCGGACGCCGGCCATAAGAAGGTCGCAGGGGATGTGCGGCGTTTCGCAGTGCCCGGCGGGGTAGTGGCGGCATATGATGGACTCGTACTTTTTGCATTTCACATCAGGAGCTGACAAGTATGACAACCACGACAAGCACGGTGCCGACGCTGCGCATCAACCTGGCCGAATACCCGGTGACGAAGGCGCTGCGCGACGGGCGCGTGCGTTCCGATATCGTGAATCTCGATTTCTGCGGCCCCACCCCGGCGCACAACGGCTTCAAGGCGATGGTGCGCGAGAGCGCCTTCGACGCGGGCGAACTCGCGATCGTGACGTTCCTGCAGGCGAAAGCCTACGGCAAGCCGTACGTGCTGCTGCCCACGCCGATCTCGGGCCGTTTCCAGCATCACTGCGCGGGCTTCAACAGCGACTTCGGCCACCTCGATCCGAAGGATATCGAGGGCAAGCGCGTCGGCGTGCGTACCTATACGCAGACGACGGCCCTGTGGATCCGCGGCATCCTGCGCCACGAATACGGCGTCGATCTCGACAAGGTGACCTGGATGACCCTGGGCGACGGCCACCTGGCCGAATTCACCGACCCGCCGAATTGCGAGCGCCTGCCGAAGGGATCGTCGATCCCGCAGATGATGCTGGACGGCGAGCTGGCGGCGGCCCTCCTGGGCGAGGACATGCCGAAGGATCCGCGCGTGCGCACGCTGGTGCCGAACGCGCAGGAAGCGGCAAAGGACTGGTTCGCGCGCGAGGGCGTCGTGCCGATCAACCACATGTTCGTCGTCCACCAGGACCTGTCGAAGCAGCGTCCCGACATCGTGCGCGAGCTGTACCGCATGGTCGTCGCGAGCCGCGAGCTGACCGAGGGCGGCATTCCCAAGATCTTCCCGCCGATCGGCTACGAAGCGAACCGCAAGGGCATCGAGCTCGCGATCGACTGGGCACTCGACCAGAAGATCATCCCGCGCCGCCTGTCGTACGAAGAGCTGTTCGACGACGTCACGGGCAGCCTGGGCTGACGCACTTCGACGAACAAGAACGTTTGCAGCTTTCATTGCCACACCAGATCACCATTACAATGACAACGGAGACAACCATGAAAGACGTTAACACCAACCGTATTCGACCTTTGCTCGCGGCGGCGGCATTCGCGGCCTGCGCGCCGGCGTGGTCCCAGACCGGCAACAATGTCCAGTTCTACGGCGCGCTCGACCAGGGCGTGGAATCCATCCACGGCACGTCCGCCACCAACCAGGGCTCGTCGGTCCGCATCAGCAACGGCATCATCACGCCGCACTGGGGCCTGCGCGGCGGCGAGGACCTGGGGGGCGGCATGAAAGCCAGTTTCAACCTCGAAGGCAGCTTTTCGGTGGACGACGGCACGATCGGCCTCGGCGGCCGGCTGTGGGGACGCCAGGCCCACGTGGACCTGTCCGGCCGGTTCGGCACGGTGAGCATCGGCCGGCAGTACACGATGGTGCGCTTCGGCTGGACCGGCGCCAACCCGTTCGGGACCGGCAACCAGGGCCTGAAACTGCTGGACCCGCGCATATCGAACCCGCGCGCCGACAATGGCATCACGTATGTCGGGACCTGGGGCGCGTTCAGTGCCGGCGTCAATTACAGCACCGGGTGGGACAACGTGAACGGCAATCCGGCCACCGTCGCCGCCGCCAACTGCCCGGGCGAGACGGCCAACCGGCGCCAGTGCCGGGAGTGGTCGGCGGGCGCGAAATACGACGGCGGCACCTGGGGCGTGGCGACGGCCTACGAGCGCCTGTATGGCGGGACGGCGGCCACGTTCGGCGGCCTCACGTCGCCGGACAAGACGGACAGCCGCTTCGTCCTCACCGGTCACATGAAATTCCGCGGCACCGGGACGCTGGCGGCCGGCTGGATCCGGCGCGACAACATGGGCATCGCCACGCCGAAGAGCGACATGGCGTGGGTGCAGGCCATCGTCCCGGTCGCCGGCCCGTATTTCCTGGACGGCATGCTGGCCGAACTGAAATACAAGGATTCCGCGAACAAGGCGGTGCTGGTGAACCTGCGTGCCAGGTACTTCCTGTCGAAGCGTACGAACCTGTACATCACCGCCGCCCACATGGCCAACAGCGGTACGCTGGCCTTGTCCGCCACCGGCAGCACGCCCGCCCTGAAACCCCTGGCCGGCGGCGCGCAGACCAGCGTCATCGCGGGCATTCTGCACCGGTTCTGACCCGGCACCACGGCGCGAGGCGCTGCGCCTCGCGCCACACATCAGGAAAGACACATGCCAGGAACAATCCAGCTCCATGGCCGGCACTTCGTCGCCGGCGAACGCATCGCGACCGAGGCGCGATTCCATTCGGCCCCGGTCGACGGCCCCGCGCACGCCTTCTCGGCCGGCACGCCGGCCCTCGTCGACGCGGCCTGCCAAGCGGCCGAAGCGGCATTCGAATCCTTCGGCTACGGCACGCGCGAAGAACGCGCTGTCTTCCTCGAGACGATCGCGGAGGAGATCGAGGCGCGCGCCGATGCCATCACCGACATCGGCGCCCGCGAAACCGGCCTGCCGCGGGCGCGCCTCGCCGGCGAGCGTGGCCGCACCGTGGCGCAACTGCACCTGTTCGCGCGCCATATCCGTGGCGGCGACTATCTCGAGCGCCGCCACGATCCGGCACTGCCCGAGCGGCAACCGCTGCCGCGCCCGCACCTGCGGCTCATGCAGCGCCCCGTCGGCCCGGTCGCCGTGTTCGGCGCCTCGAATTTTCCGCTCGCGTTTTCCGTGGCCGGCGGCGACACCGCGTCGGCACTGGCCGCCGGCTGCCCGGTGGTCGTGAAGGGACACTCGGCCCATCCCGGCACCTCCGAGATCGTGGCGGAAGCGGTCGTCGCGGCCGTCGCCCGCTGCGGCCTGCACCCCGGCGTGTTCTCGCTCATCCAGGGCGGCCGGCGCGACGTGGGCGAGGCGCTCGTGCGCCACCCGCTGATCCGCGCCGTCGGCTTCACCGGTTCGCTGGCCGGCGGCCGCGCGCTGTTCGACCTGTGCGCCGCGCGCCCCGATCCGATTCCCTTCTTCGGCGAACTGGGTTCGGTCAACCCGATGTTCCTGCTGCCCGCCGCGCTGGCGGCGCGTGGCGCGTCCATCGGCGCGGGCTGGGCCGCGTCGCTCACGATGGGGGCGGGGCAGTTCTGCACCAATCCCGGCATCGCCGTGGTCATGCGCGGTCCGGAGGGCGACGCCTTCGCCGATGCGGCCCGCGCCGCGCTGGGCGGGACGGGACGGCAGGCCATGCTCACCGACGGCATCGCGGCGGCCTATCGCGCCGGCCGCGACCGCATTGCCGCGGGCAGCGGCGTGCAGGCGCTGTTCGCCTCGACCTGCGACCGGCGCGATGCCACGCCATACCTGTTCCGCACGACGGCCGCCGACTGGCTCGCCGACCACGCGCTGGCCGAAGAGGTCTTCGGGCCGCTCGGCCTGATCGTCACGGTGGACAGCCTGGCGCAAATGCGCGATGTCGCGCGTGCCCTGTCCGGCCAGTTGACGGTGACGATCCACATGGACGACGCCGATACCGACCTTGCCGCCAGCCTGCTGCCCATCCTGGAGCGCAAGGCCGGCCGCGTGCTCGCCAACGGCTATCCGACGGGCGTCGAGGTCTGCGACGCGATGGTGCACGGCGGCCCGTATCCGGCCTCCACCAACTTCGGCGCGACGTCGGTCGGCACGTTGTCGATCCGCCGCTGGCTGCGCGCCGTCTGCTACCAGAACCTGCCCGACCAGGTGTTGCCACAGGATCTGCGCTGATGCGAACGTATCCGGCCCCGCTGCGGGTGCTGCTGGACACCCAGTTCGGCGTGTTCCTCGCGGGGAATGGACTGTCCCTCATCGGTACCTGGATGCAGCGCATCGCGTGCAGCTGGCTGATCTGGGACTGGACCCATTCGGCCTTCTGGCTCGGCATCCTGTCCGCCGGCGACCTGCTGCCTTCGGTCGTCGTCGGACCCTTCGCCGGGGTGGCCGCGGACCGCTGGGACCGGCTCAGGCAGAACATGCTGGCCCAGGCCGTATCCGCCGTGCTCGCGGCGCTCACCGCGGTCCTGCTCGCCACGGGCCACCTCGGCCTCGTCGGCATGGTGTTGTTGATCACGGCGCAGGGCACGCTGAGTGCCGCGATCCAGCCGGCGCGCCTGGCGATGGTCCAGCAGATGGTGGCGCGCGCCGACATGGGCACGGCGGTCGCCCTCAATTCGGTGAGCGTCAACCTGACGCGCCTGCTCGGGCCGGCCGTGGCGGGCGCGATGATCCTGCACATGGACGTCGTCTGGATCTTCGTCGCCAATGCCGCTGTCACTGCCGCCTTCGTGCTGATTTTGGCCCGCCTGCGTCTCGCACCGCATGCGCGGGGTGGGCGCGGACACGGCTTATTCGGCGAGATGGCGGAAGGCGTCGTCCACATCCTGCGCGTCCGGCCGTTGCGGCTGATCCTGCTGGCGATGTTGTGCGGCGGTGCCATGGTGCGCGCGATGATCGAGCTGATCCCCGCCATCGCCGCCGGGAAATTCGTGAACGACGCCACCGGCCTTGCGGTGCTCAGCGGCGCGGCGGCGTTCGGCGCGGTGGCATCGGGCCTGACCGCGGGCCGCGGCAGGACCGCGCACCTGCTGCAGGACGTCCTGTTGTGGTGGGGTCTCGGCGCGGTGGCGGCGATCGTGCTCACCTGGTCGCAGGGCCCCGTGCCGGCCGTCGCCGCCGCGGTGGCCATCGGCTTCGCGATCACGCGCGGCCTCGTGTCGACCCAGACCTTCGTGCAGCTGACCACGCCGGACGCATTGCGCGGACGCGTGCTGAGCATGCACGGCCTCATCGCGCGGGGAAGCCCGGCGCTCGGTGCGCTGGTGATCGGCTTCGCCGCCGACAGGATCGGTCTGGCGCGTGCCGTCGAGGTGTCGTCGGTGGCGTTGATCGTCCTGTGTGTCGCGCTCGTTCCGCAGGCCCGCAGCGTCTCCGCAAGCGTCGAGGAGGCGGCCTGAACGCGGGCGTGTTCCCGGCGGCGGCTCAGGCGAATCCCGGAATCGCCATGCCGGCGGCGCGCACCCCGATCCACGCCAGCGCCATCGCCGCCGCGACGACGGCCGTCGCCTGCCTGACCCGCGCAAAGTAATCTGTGCGCGCCAGCAGTACCAGCAGCGGCGCCGCCAGCAGCACCAGCATTGCCTGGACGGCTTCGACGCCCAGGTTGAAGGCGAGGATACCGGCCGCGAGCCGCGTCCCTTCGAGGTGCAGGTCGCGCAGGGCCGATGCGAACGCGAGACCGTGTACCAGCCCGAAGCCGCCGGCGATCCAGCCTTCGCGGCGCGGGAAGATGGGGCCCATGCATGGGCGGCCGAGACGAGAATCGACAGGGCGATCGCGACCTCCACCGGCCGCGCCGGCGCCACGACGAGCCCGGTCGCGCCGAGGGCGAGCGTCAGGGAGTGCCCGAGCGTGAAGGCGGTGACGACCGTCAGCAGGCTGCGCACGAGCTGGCGCGTGCCCGCGAAGCCGGCCCAGCGCCCGCCGTCGGCGCGCAGGGCGGCCGGTAGCAGCAGCGTCAACAGGAACAGCAGGTGATCGGTGCCGTGCGCGATGTGGTGCATGCCCAGCGCGAACAGGCCGCCGAAGCCGGCCCAGGGCGACGGCGCGACGTCGTGGATCCGCACCACGCGATGGCCATAGTACAGGGAACCGAGCAGGCGGGGTTGCGCGCCCGGCGTGCCGTCACGCAGCGCGACCAGCGTCGCGTGGTTCGGCACCTGGTGGCCGATGGCGTCGATGGTCAGGTCGAGCGTGCCGGGCGGCGCGCCGGGCGGCGGCCGCAGGACGACGTCCGCGACGATGTCGGCGGGCCTGCGCTCCAGTTCCCAGCGCACGCGCGCCACGCTGACCGTCCAGGCGCGGCCATCCGGCGCCACCGGCCGGATGTGCGCCGCCAGGTAGGCCGCGACCTGGCGATCGCTCGCCATCGCCCAGCGACCCGACGCATCGAGCAGCGGGCCCGGGAACGCCAGCTTCAGTTCGTCGACGGGCAGGGTGACTTCCGCGGCGATCGTACTCGCGCCCACGGTGAGGAACACCTGCGACGACGGCGACGGGTGCGCGTCCGCCGGCGCCATCGATGCGAACAGGCCGCACGCGAGCATGAGCGCCGCGATCAGCATGCGCATGCGGTCAGAAACTGCCACCGTAGTCCGCCGTCTTGTCGCGCCAGATCGTGTGATAGTGGACGTTGGTACCGTACAGGACACCCTGCTGCACGACGAATTCGATCCAGACGCGGGGCCGTCGATGCGCAGATAGGAATGCTGGGCGTCGAGCGGCGCGGTGCCGGCGTTCGGATAGGCGCCGAAATCGGCCTTCGTGCCGTTCTGGCCGACGCCGTACGCGACGTACGTGTCCTTCAGCGCGTCGTCGCCCAGGTAGGCCGCGAGCAGGACGCTCGCCACGTCCGCGGCCTGGTTGTCGACCCAGGCCCTGATCGCCGCGCGCACATAGGCCTGCTGGGTCGCGTTCATCGCACCATACTGCAGGCCGCGCCCGCTGGTCGGATACGCCAGCGTCTTGAAATTGGCGTCGGTGTTGCCGGACGCGCCCATGATGACGTCGGTGAACGTGCCGGACAGTTTCGCGGCCCCCGCGCTCGCGCTGTCGGACTGGATCGCTTCGGCCAGGTCGTACACCGCCTTGCGTTGCGCCTCCAGCGGGGCGTGCTGGACGCCGGGGCCGTGGCGGCGGCCGTGACGGTCACGGCGCCGTTCGCGTCGACGGTCCAGTTGGGCGGTTCGACGCCGAGGAAGTTCGGTGTGGCGCTTGGCTTGCCGGTGTTGTACGTGATGTTGTAGGCGAGGTGGTGGCCGGCCAGTTGCAGCATCCACGGGGACGTCTTCGACGGCGTGCCGACGAAGGCGATCGAATACTGGCCGCTGCCGTAGCCGCCCGCCATGCCGCCCGCGCCGCCGGCGGGCGGGGTGCCGGCACCGGCCGGGGCGTGGCGGTGCCTGCGGGCGGGGTGCCTGCGGGCGGCGCGCCGCCACCGATGCCCGTGCCGGTGCCGCTGGTCTGTGCGTTCGCGAGCACGTCGTCGGCCGTCCGCAATTCGTTCATCACGGAGATGCCGGTGGCGCCCAGCGCCTGGGCGACCAGCGCATTGGCGGCCGCCAGCTGGGCGCTGGTCAACGTCGTGCCGTTCAGGCGCAGGCCGTGGCGGTCGCCCGGCAGGTTGGTCCACTGGATCGCGTTGTCCAGCGCGTAGTCGAACAGCACGGTGGCCGACGACGTGCTGGACGTGGCGACCGTCTTCTGGTCGGTCGACAGGGTGGCGAGGAAGGCGTTCGCCGCGTTCACGACCGCGGCCGTGTTGATGCCGGCGGCCAGCACATTGACGGCCAGGGTGGCGCCGGCGCTGGTGACGCTGCCGGCCGTGTTCTTCACGGTGACGGTGTAGGTGCCGGCGTCGGCACCGGTCGCCACCGGGATGGTGTAGGCGCTGCCGGTGGCGCCCGCGATCGCGGTGCCGTTGCGGTACCACTGGTACGCGATGCTGGTCCCGCCGGCGGCGACTTTCAACGTGGCGCGCGTGCCCGAGTTGACGGTCACGTTCGCCGGCTGGGCCGTGATCGTCGGCGCGGCCAGGGTGGCGCTGACGGCGACCGCCGCCGTGCTGCTCGACACACTGCCGGCGGCGTTCGTCACCACGACGTCGTACGTGCCGGTTTCGGCGGCGTCATAGGCGGGTTGCGTCGCCCCGGCGATCGCGTTGCCGTCTTTGTACCACTGGTACGCCAGGCCGGCGCCCGTAGCTTCGACCCGCAGGGTCTGGGTCGTGCCGGCGAGGATCGTGGCCGGCAGCGGCTGCGTGACGATGGCCGGCCCGTCGGTGACGGTCACCATGGCGTTCGCGCTGCTGACCGTGCCGCTCGGGTCGGTGACGACGACGTAATACGTGCCGGCCGCCGTGGCCGTATAGGTCGGGGCGGTCGCTTCCGCGATCGGCGCGCCGTCCTTGTACCACTGGTAGCTGGGGGCGACGCCGTTCGCCACGACCGTCAGCACCGTGTTGCTGCCCGTCGCGATGACGGCGGAGGCGGGCTGGCTCGCGATCGCGGGCATGTCGTCGTTGCTGCCGTTGCCGCAGCCGGCCAGCAGCAGGGCCAGCGCGGCGGCGCAGGCGGCCGGCGGGCGGATTGTGAATGTCATTGTTCCGGTCTCCGTGTAGATGATGTCGCGGAGTCTAGGCAATGGCGATACCGCCGTGGCCGTTGCGGTTGGCGTTTTGCACGCTTTTACGCCGCTTAACAGGTTTTCGCCATCGCTTTACGTTTGTACGACGCGGCCAGCGCGCCGAGCCACAGAAGGGCGGCCAGCGCGAGCGGGATGGCCCCGCCGTCGGCCAGCCATGCGGGATCGCCGAAGCTCGCCAGCTCCAGGCGTTGCGCCACCCACGCGCAGGCCATCAGCCCCGCCAGCGTGGCGAGGGCCCGCCGCGCGTGCGCATACCAGACGGGACGCGCGGTGCCGAGCAGGAGCAGCGCCGGCATGACAAAGGCCAGCACCATCAGCTGCATCGCCTCGATCCCGAGGTTGAACGCGAGCAGCGCCTGTGCATGCTGCCACGGCGTGAGTCCGGCGCCGGACAGGCTGGCCGAAAACGCCATGCCGTGGATCGATCCGAACCCGAGCGCGATCCACGTCTCGGCGCGCGCGAACAGCGGGCGCCACGCGTGGACGGCCGCGATGGCAATGGTGAGCGCGACCGCGACTTCGACGGACCGCTGCGGCGGCGCGATCACGCCGGTGCTGCCGAGGACGAGCGTCACCGTGTGACCGACGGTGAAGGCGGTGACCACGAACGTCGTGTGCTTCAGCGTGTCCGTGGGCCGGCGCAGCGCGTTCCAGCGGCCGTGCCCGGCCGCCAGCGGCGCCACGAGCAGCAACAGCAGCAGGAACAGCAGGTGGTCGGTACCCTCGGCGATGTGATCCAGCCCGCCTTCGAACAGGCTGGCGAATCCGGCGCCTGTGCTTTCGTCGCCCAGCGGAATGGACAGGGCGTTGTTCTCGTGATCGAGTTCGCCGATCAGTCGCGGCGGCTGGCCCAAGAAGCCGCTCTTCCAGTCGGTGCGCAGGAAGACTTGCACCCGATGCGTGCGCACCTCGTGCGTGATGGCGTCGTACAGCAGGTCGGGCGCGCGCGGGTCCGCACCGGCGGGCGCGCGCAGGACGAACGTCGCCTGCAGCTCTTCCGCACCGCGCGTGCCGGTGACCGACAGCGCCGGCCGCAGCACCTGCCAGCCGGTCTCGCCGCTCTTCGCGCCCACGTGCACGAGCAGGTAGGCGGCGAGGGCGTCGCGGTAGCGCGCCAGCACCGTTTCCGGATGGTCGGTCAGCGTGTGCCCGAACGCGAACTCGAGCCGGTTCAGCGGCAATTGAGCCGTCAGGCGCAGGCCATCGGGCGCGGTGTCGATCCAGACCACGCTTTCCGGCATTGGGTGGGCGCCCGCGAGGGCCGCCCACCACAGGAACAGCAGGCTCGCGCCGAGCCGGCGCAGCCAGCGTTTAATTGACGCACTTGCCACCGTAGTCCCCGAACTTGTCACGCCAGATGGTGTGGTAGTGGATGTCGCTGTTGAAGATGACACCGCGCTGCACCGAGAACTCGATCCACAGGCGCGGCCCTTCGATGCGGAAGTAGTTGCCGTTGGCGGTCACGGTGCCCGTGCCGGCGTAGGCGACGTACGTCTGCGCCAGTGCGTCCGCGCTCAGGTAGGCGCCGAGCAGGTCGTTCGCGTATTCCGTCGTCTGCGTGTTCACGTAGGCGCGGATCGCCGCCTGCGCGAGGGCCTGGTCGGCGGAGGACAGGGCCGAGTAGGCGATGCCGTGCGTGGTGACGCCCGAGTAGGCACGCGGGCACGTGCCGTCGATGCCGCCGGAACCGTTGGCGCCGAACAGCAGGTCGCTGTAGGTGCCGGACAGTTTCGCGGCGGCGTAGGCGGTGAGTGCGGTGCCGAGGTTGGCGAACGCCGTGCGCTGCGCCGCCATCGGATCGTAGGTCGTGCCATTCACCGTGAAGGTGCCCTTTGGTTCGATGCCGAGGAACAGCGGGGTGGGCGACTTGTAGCTGCCGTTCAGCGCGATGTTCCACGTCAGGTGGTGGCCGGTGATCTGCAGCATCCAGAACCCGGTCGCCGTCGGCGTGCCGACGAAGGCGATGTAGTAGTTGCCGGTGCCGTAGCTGCTGCCGCCGCCGTTCGCGGCCAGGTAGTCGTCGGCGGCCTGCATGCCGGCCTGCAGTGAGCTGCCGGTATCGCCCAGCGCGGCCTTGATCAGGGCCAGGGCGGCGGTCTGCTGCGCGGTGCTCAGGTTGCCCCATTTGAGGCCGTTGCGCGACACCATCGCGGCCGGCAGGTTCGACCAGCGCCGTGCCGCGTCGACGCTCCACGCGACCTGCACCGTGCCTTGCTGGGTGCTGCTCAAGGTATTGTAGAACGCCGTGGCGGCGTTGTAGACGGCGGTGCCCGTCGACGACGTCGTGGTCGTGGTCACATCGAGCGCGACGGCGGTACTGGTCACCGAGCCGTTGGCGTTGCTGACGACGACGTCGTACGTGCCGGCGTCGGTGCCGGCCACCGTGGCGATGGTGTAGCTGCTCGCGGTGGCACCGTCGATCGCGGTGCCGCCCTTGCGCCACTGGTAGGCCAGCGTGCCGCTGCCGCTCGCGCTGACGGTCAGCGTGACGCTGGATCCGGTGGCGACGGACTGCGCCACCGGCTGCGTGAGGATGACGGGGGCGGCGTTGACCGCATTCACGGTCAGCGTCGCGGCCGCACTGGTGACGCTGCCCGCGCTGTTGCTGACGACGACATCGTAGCTGCCGGCGTCGCCGGTGGCCGCCGCTGCGATCGAATAGGTGGCCGAGGTCGCGCCGCTGATGGCGGTGCCGCCCTTGCGCCATTGATAGGCGAGCGTGCCGCCGCCGGTCGCGCTGACCGTGAAGCTGGCGGCGGCGCCGGCGTCGACGGCGAGGGAGGCAGGCTGCGTGGCGATCGACGGCGCCGTGACGCCGGAACCGGTGTCGCTGCTGGTGGTCGTGCCGGAAGTGGAACTGCCGCCGCTGCCGCAGCCGCTCACGGCGAGCGCCACGCACAGCAGCAGGGTGGGAAGACGTTTGATCATGAGAATTCCGAAGTAGTCGTTTGGACCTTCGGAATTCTAGGGAGTAAATATGTGGCTGGATGACAAGGCCCGTAAAACCGGGTAAATGCTTGTAAAGATGGGGGCGCAGGTGCCCGTCTCGCCGCAGTCACGGCCCCTTCGGTGCCGGGCACCGGGTTCCATGAGCCGATCCATTCGCAGGAGCCACATCGCTCAACTGCTGCGTTGGGCGTGGTCACGGGAGGCTGCCCGGAACTGGCTCGGCGTCTGTCCGACTTCCTTGCAGAAGAAGCGCGTGAAGTAGGCGGCGTTCGAGAAGCCCAGCGACAACGCGATCTGCTCGATCGACGTATCGCCGAAAATCAGACCGCGCCTCGCTTCCGTGACGAGACGCGCATGAATCATCTTGGTCGGGCTTTGTCCGAACGCGGCGGCGCAAGCCGCGCGCAATTGGGTCAACGACACTGCCAACATCGAGGCGTAATCGTGCGCCGACAGGTTTTCCCAGTAATGCTGGTCGATCAAATCGCGAAAGCGTTCCGTCAACTGGATCTCGTTGTGCTTCGCCCCTTCGTCGTCCAGCGGAGTCAAGCCGGCGCCGCGCACCAGCATCAGCAGCAGCACCGTCAGCAGCGCCTCCGTTTGCACCTCATGGCCAACCGTCCTGGCCGCAATTTCCTTGTCCAGTTTCCTGATCTGGTCATGCAACGCCATTGGCGCGTCCTGCCGATCCGACAAAGGAATCATCCGGGGCTCGGACCATAGCTGGATGAATTCGTCGAGCTTGCCGTTCACCCGCGCCAGATAGGCTGCTTCGACCGTTACCACCCAGCGGTCCACATCGAGCTCATAGTCCAGCCCATGTACGCATTCGGCCGGCAGCAGCAGGACACACGGGCCTTCGAAAGATACGATCGAACCGTCGAGGTTCATGACGCCACGTCCGCTGCGCACGAAGATCACCTGGCCATAGCCGGGATGCGCATGCGGCGACGTTTGCCGGCGGCCTCGGTTGACGACGTGGCCGACGTGCACGGACCAGTTCCCCGTCTCCTCGGCACGTTCGACATACAGGCGGACCTTGGGCACCGTCGCCAGCGGCACGATGTTGCTCAGGTAGCGTGTGCCATTTGTCGACGTGTTGCGTGTCATGCTTGTCTCCTTGACGACGTTTGATCAGCCAATCTGACGTTGGCCCTGTTGTCGATGGCAAGAGCCTGTTTTCGCGGCATTCCGTCATCGAGCGGTATTAATACTACATGCAGTTTTCTGCTAACGCTACATTCTGAACGCGGCTTTTATTTCACCCAGGCCTGGTAACAAAAGTGCCAGCGTTTATGATTTTTGTGCAGAGTCGCGCGAAGCCGGCTCAGCTATTCTCCTCTCAGAGCCTGTCTTAAAACTACATACGGCACGGAGGAGAACTTATATGCGGAATGATAAAAAGACCGCCATCATGGCGTCGAAGCGGAGCGGGAACCGGCGACCTGCGGACATCAACCTCAACGCCGTCACGCGCGGGATCAGATCAATCGGTTTTGCCTCCGCATTGGTCGGCACAGGCACGCTCCTCATCGGATCGTGCGCTCATGCGCAGTCCGAACAGCAGCCGTCCGCGCAGGCGATCAGCGAGGTGGTCGTCACCGGCTCGCGGGTAAGCCCGGGCAGCCAGAGCCCGACGCCGCTCACGGCCGTGAATGCCGACGACCTGCTCACCGTGAAACCCGGCAGCATCTCCGACGCGATCAACGAGCTGCCGATTTTCGCCGGATCGCGTGGCCAGAACGGCAATCCCGGCAACGGCACCACGAACAATTCGGGCAATCTGCAGAATCTGCGCGGTCTCGGGTATGCCCGTACGCTGGTCCTGTGGGATGGCCACCGGCTGCCGGCGACGACGCAGGACCAGCTGGTCGACACCGACATGATCCCGCAGATGCTGCTGAAACGCGTGGATATCGTGACGGGCGGTGCGTCGGCGGTCTATGGTTCCGATGCCGTCGCCGGTGTCATCAACTTCGTCACGGATACGCATTTCACGGGCGTCAAAACCCAGGTGCAGGGTGGCGTGTCGACCTATGGCGATGACAAGACTTCCGATATCGGTATCGCGGGCGGCAAGGATCTGTTCAATGGAAAAGGTCACGTCATCGCGAGCTATCAATACCGCGACGATCCGGGTGTCCCGTACCGGACGGACCGTCCGTGGGGCACGCATCAATGGACCGTGCAGGGTGCGGGGACGGCGGCGAATCCTTATCGACTCGCCGACAACACGCGCATCGCGACATCGTCGTTCGGTGGCCTGGTGCGTGGCGGCCCGCTGGGTGGCCTCGACTTCACCCAGAACGGCGTGCTGACTCCCTTCGTGCACGGTGCGCCAACCGGAAACGCCAACTATGAAAGCGGCGGCGGCGGCGCGTATTACAACGGCTCGATCCGTGGGTCGATGCGCTCGCACCAGGCGTTTGCACGGCTCGACTATGATGTCAGCGACAGCGTCCACGGCTATGTCGAAGGCAGCCTGACCGACAATCGCACGCAGAACTTCGGTGCCTACAACGCGCTTCTCAACGGGGTGACGCTCAGCGCGACCAATCCGTATCTCGCGCAGAATTACCAGAACCAACTGGCCGCGGCGAATGCCGCGACCTTCAACGTCGCGCGGGTATTTGCCGACGCGCCGCGCATCAACACCGCCGGCAAGAGCGACCAGTATTTCCTCAACGGCGGCTTGAACGGCGAGCTCGCCAATGGCGCGAAATGGAATATCGCCGGCACCCACGCACGCGCCAGGCTCGACACCCGCAACGACAACAACTGGAACAATCAGCGGCTGGCCGCGGCACTCGACGCGGTCGTCAATCCCGCTACCGGACAGGTCGTCTGCCGGGCCTCGCTCACCAGCAGCGCCTACGCAAATTGCGTGCCGCTGAATATCCTTGGCCCGACCGCGCCGAGCCAGGCGGCCCTTGGCTATATCACGCAGGCCACCTCGTTCGCCGTGACGAACACCCTCGACGAGATCGAAGGCACGATTTCCGGCGCGCCGTTCTCGACCTGGGCCGGACCGGTCGACGCCGCCCTGACGGGCCAGTGGCGCAAGCAAACCTACGCCGTCGCGACCGACGCGCTGCCGACCGATAAAGCCGACTGCAGCGGCATCAGTTTCAACTGCACGTCGTCGACCTTCCTGTATCTGGATCCCACGATCGCCGCACGTTCGAAGGTGTCGCAGACCGTGAAGGAAATCGCCGGCGAATCCGACATCCCCCTCCTCAAGAACGCGGGCTTCGCCAGGAACCTCAATCTCAACCTCGCGGCGCGATTCACCGACTACGACACCAGCGGCCGCGCCTGGACTTACAAGGCAGGCGTCGACTGGGACGTCAGCAGGGAGCTCAAGTTGCGCAGCAGCTATTCGCGCGACATCCGTGCGCCCAACCTCAACGACCTGTTCCAGCCGGCGACGTCGAACGCCGGATCGTTCACGGATCTGCTGACCGGACTCAGTCCCAGGGTGCCTGTCACGGTCGGCGGCAATCCCGACCTGAAGCCCGAGGTGGGCAAGACTTTCGCCGCCGGCATCGTGATCAAACCGGCGTTCCTGCCGGGATTCAACGCGTCGCTGGACTACTTCAACATCAAGGTGATCGACGCGATCACCAACATCCAGGGTACCAACCCTTCGGTGCAGGCAACCTGCTATGCCAGCGGCGGTACGTCGCCCTACTGTGCGCTGCAGACGCGTCCGCTGGGCTTCGCCAACACCAGCGCGGCCAATGCCGTCACCTCGTTCATCAACACGGTCATCAATATCGGCAGCATGAAGACACGGGGTTTCGACTTCGAAGCCAACTACCGGACCAAACTGCTCGGCAATCCGCTCGGCCTGCGTCTGCTGACGACCTATCAGCCGAGCATCGTGTACGAAACACCGGGTCTGCAGACCATCGATGTGGGCGGCGTCGGCTTCAGCTCCAACGCGCTCCAGGCCAGCGCGCGGGTGCGCGGCACCTTCTTCGTCGACTACAAAGTCGGAGATTTCTCGGTCAACGCCAGCGAGCGCTGGCGCAGCAGGCTGGCATTCACCGGCGATCCGACGCAGATCGTCTCGTCGCCCGACGCGCCGGCCATCGCCTACACCAACCTCAACCTCGGCTGGAACTTCAGTGCGGGCGCCGGGCGCAAGGCACAGCTGTTCTTCAACGTGCAGAACCTGTTCAACCGGCAGCCGCCACCCATCGCCTTCCTGGGCGGTAACGGTGCGGTCGGGACCTTCGGCGGCTTCGCGCAGGGCGACGACCCTGTCGGCCGCTACTTCACGGTCGGGCTGCGGATCAACCTGTAACCAGCCATCGGTCCGCGGCGGCCGGGGCCACCGCGGACTGTTCCAGACGTCGTCGATCGTGTCCCGCAAGCGACACGTCGGCTGCTTGCGCCTTGAATTTTTAACATCATGAACCTCGACCTCACACACACCACCTCGAGCGATCCCGTTCCCGCCGACGATGGGGCAGAAACGAACGCCGACCGTCCCGACCTGCGCGCATTCGTGTTTGCGCTGTTCTTCGTCTTTGGCGACTCTGCGCCGGGGTCTGCATGAAGGCCGGCGTCGAAGGTCTCCCGCTGTCGCCGCAGCCGAAATACGGCGCCGGTGCCATGCTGTTCCACTGGCTGCTGGCAGCGATGATCGTGCTGGCCCTGGTGCTCGGCTGGTACATGGCCGGCCTGCCGTTCTCGCCCGCGCGCGTCAGGCTGTTCAATTGGCATAAGTGGCTGGGCATGACCGTCCTGCTGGTCGCCGCGCTGCGCCTGGCCTGGCGGCTGGGACATCCGGCACCGCCCCTGCCGCCGTCCATGGCGGGGTGGGAGAGGGGGCTTGCCCATCTCAGCCACGGTCTGATGTACCTGCTGTTCTTCGCGGTGCCGCTGATCGGCTGGGCACGCAGCAGCGCGGCCGGATTCCAGATCGTCTACCTCGGCCTCGTGCCCTTGCCTGACCTGGTCGGCAAGGACAAGGCGCTCGCGGCCTTGCTGGCGCAGGCGCACATGGTCGGCGCCTGGCTGCTCGCGGCGCTGGTCGTGCTCCACGTCGCGGCCGCCGTCAAGCACGCCGTCATCGACAGGGACGGAGTCTTTTCCAGGATGCTCCCATCACTCTTCACCAACAGGAACCCATGAACACATTTTCCACTTCGAGGTTGACGGCAGTCGTCGCACTGGTCGCCGCCTGCGGGACCGGCGTCGCGGCGCCGGTCAAGTACACCATCGATCCAAGCCATACCTACCCGAGTTTCGAGGCGGACCACAAGGGCGGTTTGTCAGTGTGGCGCGGTAAGTTCAACAAGACGGCCGGCACCGCGGTGCTGGACCGCGAAGCGAGGACGGGCACCGTCGACGTCACGATCGACATGGAGTCGATCGACTTCGGCCTCGATGCGCTGAACACGCACGCCAGGAGCGCCGCGATCTTCGACACGGCGCGATTCCCCGTCGCCGTCTACAAGGGGACCATCGTTTTCGATGGCGATGTTCCCGCCGCCATCGACGGCGCGTTGACGATGCATGGCGTGACCAGGCCGGTCAGGCTGTCCCTCAATTCTTTCCTCTGCAAGCCCGACAACATGACCAAGGTCGAAGTGTGCGGTGCCGACGCGCTCGGCAGCTTCGACCGCGCCGATTTCGGCGTCACGTTCGGCACGGGATTCAAGATGCAGACGGTCTTGCGGATCCAGGTGGAGGCCCGCAGGGATCAGTGACGACGAACGGGCAAGCAGGGTCTTCCAAAAAATACAAGACAGGAGAGAGAGACAATGAATCATGCACCACGCACGCGCCTGGCCGGCGCGCTCGCACTCGCGTTCCCCTTGCTGGGCCAGGCCCAGACGACCGATCAGGACAAGCCGATGGAATCGGTGGTCGTCACGGGTTCGCGCGTCATCGTCAACGGCGACAACAGCCCGACACCCGTCACGGCGGTGCGCGCGCAGGATCTGCTGTCCCTGCAGCCGTCCACGATCGCCGACGCGCTGAACACGCTGCCGGTCTTTTCCAGCCCGCGCAACCAGACCTCGAATCCGAGCGCGGGCGGCGCGGCCGTTTCGGGTGGCGGCAACCCGGCCTCGAACCAGCTGAACCTGCGCAACCTGGGCGCGGTGCGGACCCTGGTCCTGTTCGACGGCCATCGCGTCGCGCCGACGACGGCGAACGGCACGGTCGACGTGGACATGATCCCGCAGATGATCCTGAAACGGGTCGACGTCGTCACCGGCGGCGCCTCCGCGGTCTATGGTTCCGACGCCATCTCGGGCGTCGTGAACTTCGTCACGGACAACCGCTTCAATGGTCTGAAGACGAATATCCAGGCCGGCATCGCGGAGAAGGGCGACGCACGCCAATCGCAGTTTGGCGTCGCCTACGGCACGAGCATCGGCGACAAGGGCCACTTCGTGGGCAGCTACGAATTCCGCGACGACAAGGGTATTTTGTACCGCTCGTCGCGCCCGGCCACGGCGCTGACCACCATCCAGGGTGCAGGGACGGCGGCGCTGCCGTACTTCGTCGCCGGCGACACGCGGCTGGCCACCAGTTCCTTCGGCGGGTATGTCCGGACCGGCGTGCTGGCGGGGCAGCAGTTCGGCGCCAACGGTGTGTTGACCGCATTCGACAAGGGCAACCGCACCGGCTTCAATCCGACGGTGCCGACCCAGAGCGGGGGCGACGGTGCCTACTATGACGGCTCGCTCAAGGCGCCCTTGCGCAGCCACCAGCTGTTCGGCCGGTTCGACTACGACTTCTCCGACACTACGCGTGGCTATGTCGAAGTGGCGGGCAATCTGAAACGCAATGCGTTCTATGCCAACTGGCCCTTGCTGAACGGCGTGACCATCAGCAGGGACAATGCCTTCCTGCCCACCGCCTACCGTGACCAGCTGCTCGCCGCCAACCAGGCCACGTTCACCCTGGGCAAGGTAATCCAGACCGCGCCGCGCATGAATCCGGTGATCGACGAGCACCAGCTCTTCGTGAATGCCGGCCTCGATGGCGAGTTCGGCAACGGCTACAAATGGGAAGCGGGCTATGTCCACAGCGTCTCGTCGATGCTGGTGACCACCAACGGGAATCTCAACAACCTGCGCCTCTCGGCCGCGCTCGATGCGGTGGCAGGGGCGGACGGCACGCCGGTGTGCCGCGTGACCCTGACGAATCCGACGGCCTTTCCGGGATGCGTGCCGCTGAACGTGTTCGGCCCCGGCTCGGAAAGCGCCGCGGCGATCTCCTATATTCTGGGTGACACCCATTTCAACGCCCACACCTTCCAGGACGATATCTCTGGCAGCATCAGCGGCGCGCCGTTCAGCACGTGGGCGGGACCCGTCAGCGTCGCGGTGTCGGGCGACTGGCGCCGCCAGGCCTATCGTGCGACCAGCGATGCAACGTCTTCGGACCCGGCGAACCTGTTTGGTTGCGCGGCAAACGGGTTGCGCTTCAACTGCACGCAGGCGACCCAGCCCTGGTTCCAGCCTTACTCGAACCGTTCGCGCGTGGCCCAGACGGTCAAGGAAGCCGCCCTCGAATTCAATGCGCCCGTGCTCAAGGACGCCGCATGGGCCAGGACCTTCGACGTGAACGGCGCCGTGCGCTACACCAACTACGATACCAGCGGCACGTACCTGACGTGGAAGGTCGGCGCCGACTGGCACCTGAACGACGAGGTCCGGCTGCGCTCGACGCGTTCGCGCGACATCCGTGCCCCGACCCTCGACGACCTGTTCGCGTCCGCGACGACGGCATCCGGATCGAACGCCACCGACAGCCTGCTGGGCGTGCAATCGACCGCGCCCAACACCACGAAAGCAAACCCCGACCTCAAGGCGGAGAAGGGCGACACGACGACCGTCGGCGTGGTGTACCAGTCGAGCCGTGTGCGCGGTTTCAGCCTCGCGCTGGATGCCTTCGACATCAAGGTCAGCGACGCCATCACCCAGGTGCAGGGAACGAATTTTTCCTATCAGGCCGCCTGCTACGCGAGCGGGGGCACGTCGCCGCTCTGCGCGACGCAGATCCGGGCGCTGGGCAACTTCCAGAACACGCCGGGCAACGTGGTGACCCAATGGTTCAGCTTCCCGATCAATTTCGCGAAGGTGCATACCTGGGGCGCGGATTTCGAGGCGAACTACGCGACGAGCATCCAGGGGCGTCCTCTGACCTTGCGCGGCCTGGTCACGTGGCAGCCGCATCTGCGCTACATGACGCCCGGCTTGCCGACCCAGGACATGGGCGGCGTCGCCTACGGCGCCAACGGCCTGCAGGCGAGCCCGGTCTGGCGCACGACCCTGTTCGCCCGCTTCAACCCTACCAAGGCGCTCACCCTCGACGTGATGGAACGCTGGCGCAGCGCGCTGGCCTTGAGCGCGGACCCGACCCAGGTCACGACCGGAAGCGTGAAGTCGTTCGCCACGACCAATCTGAACATCGACTACAGGATCAAGCTGGCGTCGGGCACCGTGAACCTGTATGCCAATGTGCAGAACCTGTTCAACCGGATTCCGCCGGGGGCGAACTTCAGCGGGACGCAACAGAACCCGGGCCAGTTCGGCGGCTTTCCGATGGGGGACGATCCGGTCGGGCGGTATGTCGCGGCCGGTTTGCGCTTCAATTACTGATGAACCCGGGAGCAATCCAATGAAACGAATTTTCACATACGCATGCCTGTGGCTGTTGCCGCTGTGCGCCTTCGCCGGGGAACCGGCAACGCAGAACATCCTTGAACTCGAAGACCAGTGGACGGCGGCGCTGATCAAGGGCGACACGGCGTTTCTCGAGCGGCTCTACAGCGACGATATCGTCTACACCCACACCAACGGCGCGGTGAACACCAAGGCGCAGGTGCTCGATGCGATCAAGGCCGGCAAGGCGAAGTATTTTTCCGTCGACCGCAGCGACGTCAAGGTGCAAAGCCATGGCGACACACGGATCGTCACGTTCCGCGCCGTCATCAAGGTCAATGCGGTCACCTTGCCGTCACGGATGATCCACGTGTTCGTCCGGCAGGATGGCGAGTGGCGGATGGCGGCCTACCAATCGACCCGCCTGCCGGACTGAGGGGGCCACGATGACGTTTCGCATCGGCCTGGCATTGGCCTTGTTGATCGCAGCGGTGCACGGTGCGGCCGGCGCGGAGGGCGCGCTGCGTGCCGCCGCGGCACGCGTCGACATCACGCCGCCACTCGAAGAATTGCCGGCGCCGTACAAGTCGGTTTACGACCCCATCTACGTGCGGGCGCTGGTGCTCGACAATGGTACGGCGCGCGCGGCCGTGATCGTCGCCGATGTGCCGGCCATCCAGGCCGGCATCCACGCGGATCTGATCAGGCAGGTCGCGGCGCACGGCGGCATCCCGCCCGACAACATCCTCCTGGGCGCCAGCCACACGCACAACTCGATCCGCGTGGCTGCCAGCAACTCGGGCGGTATCATCGCCGGTTCCGACGCGTTCACGCGCCGCGTGACCGATGCGACGCTGGCGGCTGTCCGGCAAGCCGTGGCGGGCCTGCAGCCGGCACGTGCAGGCTACGCGGTGGGCAAGAGCCATCTGATCGCCAACCGCAACGAATGGTCGCCGGCCGAACACCGCTACATCGATGGCATCGACCGCAGCGGCTCCCAGTTCGTCGATCCGTCGCTGGCCGTGCTCAAGGTCGAGACCTTGTCCGGCGAACCGCTTGCGCTGCTGTTGAATTACGGGATCGAACCGGTGGTCGACGAAGCGCAGCCGGACGAAATCAGCGGCGACGTGCCGGGAGCCGCGGCGCGCTACGTCGAACAGGCGAGCGGCGACAAGGCGGTGGCGCTGTTCACCATTGGACCCGCGGCCAGTCCGGCCTACCGGGTGTGGACCCGGCCCGTACCCGATCCGCGCGACGCGGCGCGCGCGCACCGCCTGCTGAGCGCCATGGGTACGCTGCTGGGCGAGGAAGCCCTGGCCACCGCCCGCGATGTCAAGCGCATGTCGGCACGCATGCGCATCACGGGCGGGGTGCAGACGCTGCAGTGTCCGGGCAAGGTCACGACGCCGCAGAACCTGGCGCGCGAATGCTCGAACGCGCCGGGCGCAACGGTGCCGGCATGCCGCTTCAGGGATGCGGAAGGGCCGCCGGTCGCCTTGCACTACGGCTTGTTGCAGCTGGGGGATGTCGCGCTGGTCCACGCGGACGCCAACATCGTGCCGTCGGTCGGCTATCGCCTGAAACAGGCGTTGCCGCTGGCGAATGCCATGGTGGTCCTCGACAACTTCGGACCATTCCGCTTCCTGGTCGACGATGCCAGCTATCCCTTGAATACGTACGAGGCCACGGCGACCCGTGCTCGGCAGGGTTGCGGGGAACAGGGACTGGTCGACGGGGTTCTGCAATTGCTGGACCGGTCGCGCTAAGTGCGCGGAATGTAACGGGAGAGAATCAGCATGAAGATGAAATCGATGTGCCTGGTGTTCGCGCTGGCCGGCGCGCTTGGTCCGGCATCCGCCGCGCTCGCGCAGCCCTTGCAGGTGCAGGCACCGCCCACGGGGTTCTCGGGCGAACTGGTGAGCTATACGGACGACAGCGTCACGCTGACGGACAAGGATGGCAGGCAGGTCGTCGTGGCCATGACGCCCGGCTGGTCCGTGTCGCGGCCGCGCAGCCTGCCGGCCACGGCGCTCAAGCCCGGCGATTTCGTCGCCACGGCCAACAAGGTCGTCGATGAGCGTACCGGCCAGTCCACCGAGCTGCGCATCATGGAGCCCGGCTATCGTCCCGAATACGGCACGCACCTGATGGCCCGGAGCGGGACCGCAATGACGCACGGCACGGTCGGCAACGTGAGGCAGACCGCCGCCGGCGTCGAGCTGGACGTGGCGTATCCTGGCGGCGCCCGCCACCTGATTCTGGCGGACGGTATGACGATCACCGGTTACGAGCCGCTCGCGCGCGGCGTACTGAAGCCCGGCACCCGCGTCAGCGCGGTCGTGCGCAAGGGCGAGGATGGCATTCCCCGCGCGGGCCGGCTGACCCTCGACCAGAACATCAACGAGAAGGAAACAGGACATGAGCAGTAGCAGACTCACATTCGGACTGGCGCTCGTACTCGCCGCGGCGCTGCCGGCCGCCGCGATGGCGCAAGGCGCGCCCGACGTCGGGCACGTGCCCGAGCTCGCGATCGGCCTGGCGAAGGCGCCGTCGGCGAACGGGCTTGCCGTGACGAGTCCGGCGTTTGCGCAGGGCGACGGGATTCCGCTGGCGAACACACAATACGGCGCCAACCGCTTTCCCGGCCTGCACTGGACAGCAGGGCCGCGCGGAACGGCGTCATACGCCGTCATCGTGCAGGGCGACCCGCGTGCGGACGGACATGCCGCCGCCACGTCGATCCATTTGACGGCGGTTAACCTGCCAGCCGACGCCACCAGCCTGCCCGCCGGCATGACGACCTTGCCGGCCGGCGCCGCTTACGGGCCGAACGTGCACGGGCTGGCGCAACCCTATGCCGGACCCCACACACATACGGCGGCCCGGCAGCCTTACCACTTCCAGGTGTTCGCCCTCGACACGACGCTGGCAACCGACCCGTCGCTGACGTTCGACAAGGCCATCGCGGCGATGCAGGGACACGTGCTCGCCAGCGGTGACCTGGTCGGCATGTCGGGCAAGCCCGCGGAGGAAAATTATGCGAAGGCCGTGCCCACCGAATCGGGCCTGGTCGCCGGCATTCCCGGCCGCGATCCATCGGTGACGGTGTACAAGGGCATCCCGTATGCCGCGGCACCGGTCGGCGCGCTGCGCTGGCGCCCGCCGGCACCGGCGCCCGCCTGGGACGGCGTGCGCAAGGCCGACCGGTTCGGCCACCTCTGCCCGCAGCCCGCCGGACCCGGCGCGTCCGAGGAGGACATGAGCGAGGACTGCCTGACACTGAACATCTGGACGGGCGCCCGGCCCGAGAGCCGGCCGCGCCCGGTGCTGGTGTGGATCTATCCGGGCGGCTTCATCGGCGGCAGCGGATCGGACCCGCTGTTCGACGGCGAAGGACTGGCCCGCAAGGGCATCGTCGTGGTCACGTTCAACTATCGCCTGGGCGTGTTCGGGTTTCTCGCGACGCCGGAACTCAGCAGCGAAGCCGCGCGCGAGTCGGGCCATGCGGCCTCGGGCAACTATGGCTTGCTGGACGACCTCGCGGTCTTGAAGTGGGTCCAGCGCAATATCGCGGCGTTCGGCGGCGATCCGAAGCGCGTGACGATCGCCGGCCAGTCGGCGGGCGCGGGCTCGGTCGGCTTCCTGTCGATCTCGCCGCTGGCCAAGGGATTGTTCCAGCATGCGATCGCGGAAAGCCACGCACGCGATCCGCGCGATCCGGAGCTGCGCTACCTGTCCGTGTCGTACCGGCTGATGAAGCCGGCCGAGGAAGCCGGCGCGCGCTTCGCCGAGGCCAAAGGGACGCGCGATCTTGCCGCACTGCGCGCCATGTCCTGGCAGCGGATGGTCGAGGGCAGCAACACGGTCGACGGCGGCATCGACACGCTGAGCACCGCCAAACCGCCGCTGTTCCGGCCGGTGATCGATGGCTGGGTGCTGCCGCGCAACTATAGCGCGACGCTGGCCGCGCACGCGCAGAACAAGGTCGTCTTCATAGCCGGCAGTAACAAGGACGAAACCGGCGCCGTTCCGGACACGGCCTTCGCCGCCATACGCGCGCGCTCGGGGCCGCCGCGGGCAGGCGCGCCGCAGGTCAACGTCACCCTCGATGGCTTCAGGCAGTACGCGCACGCCAAGTTCGGCCGGCTCGCCGAACAGTTCCTCAAGCTTTATCCGGCTACCAACGACGAGGAAGCTGCGCGCGCGAGCAACGAGGCGGCACGCGACAACTCCCGTATCTCGACCTGGTCCTGGGCGCGCGACTGGACGAAAGGATCCGGACGCCCGGTCTATACCTTCTTCTGGACCCATGCGCCGCCCGGGCCGGATGCGGCCCTGCGCGGGGCCTATCACGGGGCGGAGATCAACTATGCCCTCGGCAACCTGTACGCGACGGACCGCCCCTGGACCGAGGACGACCGGAGGATCGCGGATACGATGTCATCGTACTGGGCGAACATCGTCAAGACCGGCAATCCGAATGGCGCTGGCTTGCCGGACTGGCCCGCCTATGATGCCCGGGCCTCTTCGGTGATGTTGTTGGGCGATCGCTTCGAGACGGCGCCGATCGCGACACCGGAACGGATCGCCTTCTGGCAGCGCTTCTTCTCGACTCAGAAACCATGGTAAATCAGGAGCATCCGATGACATACCGAACCCTGCTTTTCGCGGCGGTCCTGTACGCGGCAACGGCAGCGGGCCCGGCACGTGCCCAGGTGTCGCCGTCGATCGACCCGAACCAGATCACCCAGGCCGAAGCGCTCGCTATCGCACAGGCCGCCATACGCGCGTGCAAGGCGCAGGGCATGTCCGTCAACGTACAGGTGGCCGACGCGGATGGCCACCTGCGAGTGGCGCTGGCGAGCGAGAACGCGACGCTGGCCGGGCTCACGACGGCGCCCCAGAAGCTCGCCGCCGTACTCGCCTTTCACACGTCGACGCGTGCGCTGCAGGCGCGCGTGGCGAGCGATCCCGGCTTCGCGGCACAGTACGGCAAGGATCCGCGATACCACTTTTCGCCTGGCGGGCTGCCGATCTACAAGGCCGGCAACTTCGTCGCGGTGATCGCCGTGGGCGGCGGACGGAACGTCGATGAAAGCTGTGCCATCGACGCGTTGAAATTACTGCCGTGGGCGAAGACCGGCAACTGATGTGGGGATGACGTCAATGAAGAGAATTCTCGAGCTCATGGTTGTACTGGTTTCGCTGGCCCCGGCCGGGTCGTACGCGCAGTTTTCCGCGGCGCCGCACAGCGAGGTGGCCACCCGGACGACTTTCGTGCGCCTGGCGGATAACGCGAACGCCATTGTCATCGAGCCGGCGGTGCCCAATCCCGCCAAACGCCGCATCGGTTTGCTGGTGACCCATCCCGACCGGATCAATAATTTCAACTACTTCACCGGACTGGCGCTTCCCGCTTACGGTTACACGGTGATGATCTTGAATTACTATGGCCCGGAGCAGACCTATGACGAGTTCATTGCGCCGATCGCGGCTGCGATCAGGGCGTTGAAAGCGCTGCCGGGCGTGCAGAAGGTCGTCATGGTCGGCCATAGCACGGGCGGGCCGGAAATGACGTATTACCAGGACATCGCGGAGAATGGACCGGCCGCATGCCGGGAGCCGCAACGCATCTACAAATGCCGTGCCGGCGACCTGGCGGGCCTGCCGAGGGCCGATGGTGTCGTGCTGCTCGATAGTAACTCAGGGGCGCCCGAGCGAACGATGGCGCTGAACCCGGCCGTCGATCCGCATCACCCGCGCCGGCGCGACGCGGCGCTCGACATGTTCGATCCGAAGAACGGCTTCGACCCCGCCACCAAAGGCGCGACTTACCGCCCTGAATTCCTCGCGCGATTCTTTGCGGCCCAGAGCAAGCGTGCCAATGAACTGATCGACGAGGCGCTGGGACGCCTGCGCAAGATCGAGAACGGGGAGGGCGAATTCATCGACGACGAGCCTTTCGTGGTCGCCGGGGCGAGCCTGTACGTCAATGGCGCCCGGCCGGAACTGGCGGACCTGCGTCTCCTGTCGAGAACGCACTCGTCCCATCTGCTGCTCAAGGCCGACGGATCGACACCGGTGCAGGTGATCCCGCTGGTCATGGAGCCGCGCGCGGCGCCGCAGGACGAGAACAAGCTGTTCCAGACCACGCTCAATGTCACGGTGCGCCATTATCTGTCGTTTCAGGGCCTGCGTACCGATCCCGGCTATGCGCTGACGGAGAACGACATCATCGGCGTGCAGTGGCGCAGCACGCCGAACAGCATCCAGGGAAATCTGGAAGGCATCCGCGTTCCTACCCTGGTGATGGCCGCCACGTGCTCGCCCCATCTGGTCTTGAACGAAATCGCCTATGACCATGCGGCGGCGGGCGACAAGGCGTTCGTCGGCGTCGAAGGCGCGAATCACGGCTTTCTTCCGTGCCGGCCCGAATACGGCGGCACGTTCGGGAAAACCTTCGACTTTGTCGACAAGTGGCTGAGCAAGCCCGGGCGCTTCTGAACGGGGACAGCCGTTCACGGCTGGTCTAAGGCCGCGGCGCCGCGCCGCCTGCGTGAATACCGCGCAGGAAAATCTCGAGCCGTTTCTTGATGTGCTCGCGCCTCAGCGCGCGGTCGGGTGCGCGCTGTAGCCTGCGGCGCGGCAGCAGGGCGCCGAACACGATATCCATCAGCATGCCCGCGTAGACGGCCGGATCCTCCACCACGATCCGGCCGCGGGACGCCTCCTCCTGCAGCCATTCGATCAAGGCTTCACGCGAGCGTATGGCCTCCGTTTCGTACAGGTAGTCGGACAATTCCGGGAACAGCACCGATTCCTTTGTCATCAGGTTCAGGATCGCTTCGCGCGAGCGCTCGGCGTCCTCGTCAATGTCCAGGCGGAACAGGCGGATCATCGTGTCGAGCAGCGGCAGATTCTCGTCCGGCGGGCGGGGCAGGTCGAGGATGAGGTGCTGGTGTTCGCGGATCACGGCCGCGAACATTGCCGTCTTGTCGGCGAAGCTTTCATAGATCGTACGCTTCGACACTTTTGCCCTGGCCGCCACGATCGCGGTCGTCGTGCCCGCGAAACCCAGTTCCACGAAAGCTTCATGCGCAGCCCGCAGGATGGCCTGCCGGCGTTCGGCATCTCCCGTCGACCGGGGCCGTCCGCGCCTGGCGGCCGGGTGACCGTTTTCCTCTGTCATTTACGTCCTTTTACTTCTGCCATGTTGACACACGAATTTTGCGGAGTTATGGTACTCAATGGGTACCAAAAATGCGATATTAATCGGTATCGAATCCGATCCGACGCGGTAGGAAAATATATGGCGGGCGCCCCGGCGTCAAGGGAGAGCAAATGCGAAACGGAATTGGCACTGAAGTTTCGGTGAAAGGTTCAACAGACAAATGATAAATACACGAACACGCAGGGAATTCCTGGTCATGGGCGCGCTGCTGACGATCGGCGCGGCAGCCGTCGCGCAAAACCGCCACGGCGACGTGCTCGGTGCGACCGCCATTACCGAGGTCTTCGGCGATGGCATCCGCCTGACCGCCGTGGCCGTCGAGTACGACGCGCCGGTCGACGGGGCACGGCTGTCCGCCGGGGCCTTCCGGGTCGAGGGGCGGACAGTCACGGCGGTCTTCACGAGCGCCTCCGCCTCGCCTACGGACCAGGCACCCAGCGGCCGCTTCGTCATCGTGGCGTTGTCGCCCGCCGACCGCGGCGCGGCCCTGGCGCAGCGTACCGGGCCGGCACCCGGCATGCGCAAGCCGCCCGGCGGGCCAGGGGGGCCGGGCAAGGCCGGTGACGTTCCCGCCTACGACACCGTGTACAGGAAGGCCGAGGCCGGGATCGTCCAGTCCGGTGCCGTGACGCTCGTCAACGGCGCCAGCGTGCCCGCAAGCGGCGCGACGGTGAAGACGACGAAGGTATTGAATGCGGTCGTCGACGACTTCCGCCAGCTCGAATTCCACGATCCCAAAACAGGCAAGCTGCTGCGGTACAACCTGTTCGTGCCGCGGGATTACGACGCGGCCAGGTCGTACCCTCTGGTACTGTTCATGCACGACGCCGGCGCGACGAGCGATGTCACGCGCACCACCCTGTTCCAGGGCCTCGGTGCCGTCATCTGGGCGAGTCCGCAGGAGCAGGCCAGGCGGCCATGCTTCGTGCTGGCGCCGCAGTATGCCGAGCTCATCGCCGATGACGATTCGAAAACGTCGGCGATGCTCGATACGACCATCGACCTGGTCGAAGCGCTCGCCGGCCAGTACAGCATCGATCGCAAGCGGCTCTACACGACCGGCCAATCCGGCGGCTGCATGATGTCGATTGCGATGGACATCAAATATCCGGACTTCTTCGCGGCCTCCCTGCTCGTCGCGGGCCAGTGGTCGCCTGCGCTTGTCCAGCCGCTGGCACGGCAAAAACTGTGGATCATCGTGTCGCAGGATGACGCGAAAGCCTACCCGGGCCAGAACGCGATCGTCGTCGTGCTGGAAAAAGAGGGTGTAAAGGTCGCGCGCGCCGAGTGGGACGCAACCTGGACGCCGGCGCAATTCCGGAGCGCGTTCGAGCGCATCGATCATCAGCATGCGCCGGTCAATTATGTCACCTTCAGCAAGGGCAGCGTCATTCCGCCGGGCCAGTCCACTGCCGGTGCCGCGGGACATACAAATACCTGGAGAATTGCCTACACCATCGAACCGGTGCGCGAATGGCTGTTCCGGCAGCATCGCTGATATTGGCGGTTTTAGGTATTAATACTACAAATAGTTTTGCAAAAGCCATTACCGTTTTCGGTAATGGCTTTTGCACGTCTTTTTATTTGTTCATGCGATTATAAATTCCACCGATTATAAAAAAAGTCCCAGCGATTCTGGTTTTTGTGCAAAGCCAGATTACTTGCGGTGGGCTAATCTCCAGCCCTAGAAACTGTTTGAAAACTACATGAAACAGCTGATTTATTTCATTCTTGTTTTCAAGGTTTTCGAGCCGCTTCCATTTTAGATTAATAACGATAAAAGTCGATTGCTTTCGCAATTCGTAATAAAGGAGATACGGTATGGGACGTTTTAAAAGGACCAGTGCAACGCTTGCATCGCAGTTGCGGATGAGCGACGTGCAAGCAGGTTTGTCGACTATTCGTCTGAACAAGATCGCGCTGGCCTGCGCCGGTACGCTCGCGGTCGGGTCCGCCGCCTGGGCGCAGTCGCAGCCGGACACCGCGTCTGAGGCGCTGAGCCAGGTCGTCGTCACGGGGTCGCGGGTGAGCCCCGGCAGCCAGAGCCCGACGCCGCTCACGACCGTCAACGCAGACGAACTGCTGACCAACAAGCCGGGTAGTATCTCGGATGCGATCAACGAACTGCCGATTTTCGCTGGATCCGCCGGCCAAAACCAGAACGCCGGCAACGGCGTCATGAGCAACGCGGGCAATGTGCAGAATCTGCGCGGCCTCGGCGGGGCGCGCACGCTGGTCCTGTGGGACGGCCACCGCCTGCCGGCAACGACGCAGGACCAGCTCATCGACACGGACATGGTCCCGCAGATGCTGCTGAAACGCGTGGACGTCGTCACCGGCGGCGCATCGGCGGTGTACGGTTCCGACGCGGTCTCGGGCGTCGTGAACTTCATTACCGACACCCGGTTCACCGGCGTCAAGGCCGAGGTCAGCGGCGGCGTGTCGACCTATGGCGACGACAAGCGGTCCAACCTGGGCATCGCGGGCGGCAAGGACCTGTTCGATGGTCGTGGACATGTGATCGCCAGCTACGAATACAGCAACGACCCCGGTGTGCCGTATCGGACGGATCGTCCATGGGGCGCGCACCAATGGACGATGCAGGGTGCCGGCACGGCGGCAAATCCTTACCACCTGGTCGACCATACCCGTATCGCGACGACCACGTTCGGCGGACTCGTGCAAGGCGGTCCGCTCGGTGGCCTCAACTTCACGCAGAACGGCGTATTGAGTCCGTTCGTGCATGGCGCCGCGACCGGTAACGGCAGCTTCGAAAGCGGGGGCGACGGCGGATACTACAACGCGTCGATCCGCGGCTCGATGAAATCGAACAAGGCATTCGTCCGCGGCGACTACGACATCAGCGACAGCGTGCATGGCTACGTCGAAGCCAGCTTCGCCGACAACCGCACGGTCAACTACGGCGGCTACAACAATCTCGGCAACGGCGCCACGCTGAGCGCGACCAATCCCTTCCTCGCGCAAACCTACCAGGACCAGCTTGCGGCCGCGAATGCGTCGACGTTCAGCGTCTCGAAGATTTTCGCCGACACGCCGCGCACGGATACCGCCAGCCACAGCCGGCAGGCCTTCGTGAACGGTGGCCTCAGCGGCGAGCTGGGCAATGGCTGGAAGTGGGACGCGTCCGGTACCGCTGCGAAAGTGACGTTGACAACGCGCGACGACAACAACTGGAACAAACAACGCCTCGCCGCGGCGCTCGATGCGGTCGTCAATCCCGCAACCGGGCAGGTCGTATGCCGCGCGTCGCTGACGAGCAGCGCCTACGCCAACTGCGTTCCGCTGAATATCCTGGGCCCGACGACCTCCAGCGAGGCTGCGATCGCCTACATCACGCAGCCGACCTCGTTCCAGGTGCAGAACACGCTGAACGAGTTTGAGGGCACGGTGTCCGGATCGCCGTTCTCGACCTGGGCCGGCCCGGTCGACGTCGCGTTGACCGGCCAATGGCGCAAGCAAACCTATGCCGTCACCAGCGACGCGCTGCCATCGGACACCGCCGATTGCACGGGGATCGCGTACAACTGCGGTGCATCGACGCCGCTGTATGCGAATGCGACCGTGACCCCGCGCTCCAAAGTCTCGCAAAGCGTGAAGGAAGTGGCGAGCGAATTCGACGTCCCGCTCCTGAAGAACGCGGCGCTCGCGAAGGAACTCCATCTCAACCTGGCAGGGCGTTACACGAATTACGACACCAGCGGCAGCGCGTGGACCTACAAGGCGGGCATCGACTGGGATGTCAGCAAGGAGCTCAAACTGCGCACCAGCTATTCGCGCGACATCCGCGCGCCAAGCCTGAACGACCTGTACCAGACCACCACTACCACGCCAGGCACCTTCACGGATTTGCTGACCGGCCAAAGCCCCACCGTGCCGACCACCAATGGCGGCAATGCGAACCTCAAGCCCGAGGTCGGCAAGACCCTGGCGGCAGGCTTCGTGATCACGCCGAAGGCACTCCCTGGATTCAGCGCATCGCTCGACTATTTCAATATCAAGGTCATCGACGCGATCACGAACATCCAGGGCTTCAATCCGTCCGTGCAGGCTGCCTGCTACGCCAGCGGCGGCAGTTCGCCTTACTGCGCCCTGCAGACGCGTCTGCTCGGTTACGCCGACACCAGTGCCGCCAACGCCGTCACGTCGTTCACGAACACGGTCATCAACATCGGCAGCATGAAGACGCGGGGATTCGATTTCGACGCGAACTACCGCTCCAGGGTGTTCGGCAACCCGCTCGGTCTGCGCCTGCTGGCAACGTACCAGCCGAGCATCGTGTACGAGACCCCGGGCGTGCAGACGGTCGACATGGCCGGCGTGGCCTACGGGCCCAACGGCCTCCAGGCCACTGCCAAGGTGCGCGCGACCCTCCTCGCCAACTACAAGTTCGGCGACTACTCGGTGGACGTCAGCGAGCGTTGGCGCAGCCCCCTGAGCTTCACGGGGGACTCGACGCAGATCGTATCGACGCCGAACACCTCCTCGGTCGCCTATACGAACCTTAATCTTGGCTGGAACATCCATCTCGGCGGCGGACACACCGGACAGCTGTTCTTCAACGTGCAGAACCTGTTCAACAGGCAGCCGCCGACCACCGCCTTCATCGCCGGCAACGGCGCGGTCGGACTGTTCAGCGGTTTCGCCCAGGGTGACGATCCGATCGGCCGCTACTTTACCGTCGGGCTGAAGGTAAGCATGTAATGTCGCGCGTCCCGTGGCGGCCTGCGCCGTTCGGGACGCGGAATAGTTTTCGGAGAAATTTATATGTCATCGTTGTTTGGAACTGCCGTCGCGCGCGCTGCGCGCCGATCGGGCGGCCTGCTCGCACTGCTGCTTCTGGCCGGTGCCGCACAGGCGGGGCAGCTGCGCGCCGGTGCGGCCCGCGTGGAGATCACGCCGACCGACCTGGCCGCCCTGAATCCCATGGGCGGCTCGTTCAAGGGCGTGCACGATCCGATCTACCTGCGCGCGCTCGTACTCGATGACGGGCACGGCAGCGTCGCCCTCGTCTCGACCGACCTGATCGAGGTCGGTACCATGGATGCGGTACGCCAGCGCATCGCACGCGAGGTCGGTATCGCGGCCGATCACGTGATGATCGGGGCCAGCCACGACCACAGCGCACCGCGGCTGGGCCGGGTCACGCCCGGCGCGCTGGCGCACGACGGCGGCCCGGAGTCGGACGCCTACAGCGCATGGGTCTACGACAAGATGGTAGGGGCACTCAAGCAGGCCAAGGCCGCGCTGCGTCCGGCAAGGTTGGGAAGCGGGCGTGGCCAGGTCGACGTCAACGTCAACCGCGACGTGTACGGTGCGCACGGCTGGGGACTCGGGTATGCGCCGGACGCGCCTTCCGACAAGCGTCTTGGTGTACTCAAGATCGAGAGCCTCGACGGCACGCCGCTGGCGCTGCTTCTGAATTACGGCGTGCATTCGACGGTGACGCTCGGCACCAACGAGATTTCCGGCGACCTCGCGGGCGCTGCCGAGCGCTATGTGGAAGACGCGCTTGGGCACGGGGTGGTCGCGCTGTGGACGCCGGCGGCACTGGGGGACCAGGCCCCGCGGGTGTCGCGGCCTCGAGGCGGGGATGCAAGGCGGTCGGATGCGGTCGCGTACGACGCGATGAACGCACAGGGCCTGCTGGTTGGGGCGGAGGCGGTACGGGTCGCGTCGACGATGGCGCCGCTGAAGACCGATGTCCGTCTTGCCGCCGCTGAACGCGTGGTCGCCTGTCCGGCCAAGCAGGGACGCAATCTGATGGCCGACATGAAACAGCAGCAAGTCGACAGCGTGCCGCTGCGTTTGAACCTCATCATGATCGGCGATGTCGCGCTGACAGGCGTGTCGGGCGAAGTGACGAATGCGATCGGCACCCGTTTATATGCGTTGTCGCCCCTGACGCAAACCTTCCTCGTCTCCATCGCCAACGACCGCATCGGCTACCTGCCGTCCGATGCCGCCTATGACCAGCCGCTGTTCGAAGTCAACGGCAGTCCGGTGGCCCGAGGCTGTGCGGAGGATGCGATCGTCAACGGCCTGAGCGACATGATCCGCGCAGCGTTACAAGAAAGATCTCCATGATGTCGTCAGCCAGTCTCGGGTTCGCTTGCTGGCCACCCGAAGTTTCATCCTGTTCCGCCCCAGGTCCGACACCCGGCTTTCCGCGCCTGCTCGGCGACATCGGCGGCACCAACGCGCGCTTTGCCCTTGTCGACGGCCCGGGCGAGGCGCCGCGCCATGTGCGCAGTCTGCGCGTAGCCGACCACGCCGGGCCGGTGGCCGCGGTCGAGGCCTACCTTGCCGCGCTTGGGCAGGATAAGATTGCACACGCCCCTCCGCGCGCGGCCGCGCTCGCGCTTGCGACACCGATCGATGGCGATCAAGTGACCATGACCAACAGCCGCTGGCGCTTTTCGCGCAGTGCCGTGCGCGCCGAACTCGGCCTTGACGTGCTGCTGTTATTGAACGATTTCGAAGCGCTCGCGCTGTCGCTGCCGGGACTGGGTAGCGGGCAGATTCGCACCGACGAGGCGCGCGCGCCGCGCGGGAACGTGATGGCGGTGGTCGGGCCGGGCACGGGCCTCGGCGTCGCCGGCGTCCTGCACACGCCCGCCGGCTGGGTGGCCGTACCGGGCGAGGGCGGGCATGCGACGCTGGCGCCGATGGACGAGCGCGAGAGCGCCTTGCTGGCCTGCGTGCGCCATTACGTGCCCCACGTGTCGGCGGAACGTTTATTGTCGGGCATTGGCTTGCCCGTGCTTTACCGGGCGGTGGCGCAGGTCGATGGCCTTTACGCCGACGTATTACAGGCGGACGACATCGTAGCGCGCGCGATCGCCGATGCCGATCCGTTATGCACCGCGACACTGGACAGCTTTTGCTCGCTGCTGGGGAACTTCGCTGGCAACGTGGCGCTGACCCTCGGCGCGCGCGCCGGGGTCTTCGTTGGCGGCGGCATCGTGCCGCGCCTGGGTGAGGGCTTCTTCGCCTCGCGCTTTCGCGCACGCTTCGAGGCGAAGGGAAGATTCCAGGCCTATCTCGAGCAGATCCCGACGTATGTCATCACCGATACGCTGGCGGCACTGGGCGGCGCCGCTTATGCGCTGGAACGCGCGAACCAAATGGGGAAGACCGTATGAAGACCGTCGCCGACATCAAAGAAGCCATATCAGGCGCGACGGTATGCGTGCTGTTCGGGTTGGGAGTCTTCGGCTGCGGCAGCACTGCGGTCAACCCCGTTGCTGGAACGGCCTCGGCCGGCCTGAAGGCAGGCGCCGGTGCCGCGGAGATCGTATTTCCGAGCGCGCTATTTGCGAATCCCCATGCGGTCGAAGGGTTTGGCGGGATCATTCACGACAATCCCCATGCCCGCGTCATGGTGCTCGAAACGAACGACAAGGTCGCGATCGTTTCGCTGGAACTGGTCAGAACCGATGCGGATGGTATCGCGCTGGTCAAGGACATCGTCAATCGCTATACCGGCACGCCGAAGGACAGGATCTGGGTCCATTCGAATCACACCATCAGCACTCCGCACGAGCCTCGCGATGCCGCGTTGAAGCGCTTGTGGATGGGAGCCCTGGAAGCGGCGCTCGCTTCGGCCGCGCAACAGGCTGCGGCGTCTTTTCAACCCGCGACCGCGGGTTTTGGCAGCGGCACCAGCGACGTGAACGTCAACAGGAACGTCTTGATGTCGGACGGCCAATACCATATCGGCTTGGACGGCACGCTGCCATCCAATAAAACCATGACGATCCTGCGGGTGAATTCACGGGCATCCGGCAAACCGGTCGGCTTCATCCTTGGCTATGGCATCAAGCCCACCGCCATCGACAATGCCGGGCAGGCGGCCGGCGTGCGGCAAGTCTCGGCCGATGTGCCGGGCGTGGCGTGCAATATGATGGAGAGGGAATTTGGTGCGCCCACATTGTTCCTGATGGGGGCAAGCGCCGATCAGGTGCCGAAGTACGATGCCTGGCGTGCCGTCGATAACGGGAACGGCGATGTGACGGACAACGTCGATTTTTATTCGCAGGTCGGCATGGACTACATTATCCAGCGCATGACGGCACTGGGCACGCAGATGGGTACCGACGCCATTGCAATCGCAAAAGGCATTGCGACCAGGGACGCCGCGCCGACGATAGCGTACGGTGTCACGACGTTCGAATGGCCCAATGCCGAAAAAAATGCGTCGACGGCGGTAAGGGTCGATGCCATCCGCGTTGGCAATGCGGCATTCGTCGGCGTGAAACCGGAGGTCGACTCGGTGACCGGACAGCAATTGCGGGCCGCAGCCGCCCGGTTGGGCTATGCGCACGTGATGCTCCATTCCTTCGTCGCCGGCGATGCGAAATACATGCCGCACGCGGCTGCCTATACTGCGCCGTTGACGGTCGAAGCCAGAAAAACCGGATTTGCGGCCGGTGGCGCCGAGGAGCTGGTGGCCAGGTCGATCGCGCTGCTGGGCAGCCTTGGGAAGGCCGGGAAAACCTCCGGGTTATGACCTTCGTCCTGTTATCCCTTCCGGTTTGCGCGGCCGCGCGGTCGTCGGCTCGGTGACGCGCATGACGGCGCATACAACGAGTTGTGAAACTTCCTTCATCAATGGGCTACGACAATGCGCCTGTAAAACCCTACCAGCACATCGCACAGTGTTTGCGGCGCTTCAAGCGGAATCATGTGTCCGCTGTTGGCGATAATCTCGAGCGTCGCGCCCGGCACCTGTTCCGCCATCGCACGCAGGTCGGCCGCCCGGACCATCGCATCCTCTTCCGCACCGACGATCAGCACCGGGCAGCGCAGCTCGCGCAGGCGCGCCATCAGGTCGGGCCGTTCCATCGACGCGGCAAACTGGGCCAGCATCGTTTCCTTGCCGAGATCCACCGACATCTGCCGGATGACGCCGGCAATCGATGGATCGTCGAGGTGAGCGGGCAGCACGAAGCTGCGCAACTGGGTCGTGGTCGTGCCGGCAAACGCGTGCTGTGCCAGCACGGCCATCGAGCGCTGGCGGCGCTCCTTTTCTTCCGCACGCAGGCCGCGTGCCGAACTGGAGATCAACACGAGCGACGCGACGCGGTCCGGATGGGCCAGCGCATGTTCCAGCGCCAGGTAGGCGCCCATCGAGAACGCAACGATATGGGCCGCAGGCGCGGTGCGCGCCGATATCAGGGCCTGCATCTGCGCACGCGTGCGCGCCTTGAACAGCGGCACATGGCTGACCACGAAGTCGGCCGGCAGGAGCGGTACGAGCTTGCCCCACAGGCGCTGGTCGCAGAGCGTACCCGGAATCAGGTCGAGGCGGGAAGGAGAATTCATGACTTGTCGGTGGTGTTGGAATTGGCGTGGCTGGCGTCGCGGGCATGGTGAGGAAAGCGGTCCATGCGCGACAGCACGGGAAACAGGCGCATCCAGGAGGCGGTCACGCACAGGGTGGCGGCGCCACCAATGACGATGGCGCGCACCAGGCCGAACCATCCCGCCGTCAGGCCCGATTCGAACTCGCCGAGTTCGTTGGAGGCGCCGATGAAGACCGAATTGACGGCGCTGACGCGGCCACGGATCGCGTCCGGCGTTTCGTACTGTACCAGCAGGTGGCGGATATAGACGCTGACGCTGTCGCCGAGGCCAAGCAGGAACAGGGCGGCCAGCGCGACGGCGAAGCTCGTGCTCAGTCCCATGATGACCGTGGACAGGCCGAACAGCGCCACGCCGCCGAACATCCAGGCGCCCACGCGTCGCTGGACGGGCCAGATGGCGAGCGCAACGGAGCCGAGCGCGGCGCCGGCGCCCGGCGCTGTACGCAGGAGACCGAGGCTGGCCGGGCCGGCGTGCAGGACATCCTGCGCATAGGCCGGCAATAGCGCGGTGGCGCCGCCGAACAGGACGGCGAACAGGTCGAGCGAGATCGCGCCCAGCACGACCGGCCGCGAGCGGACGAAACGCAGGCCTTCGAGCAGGGTGTGCCAGCTCACCGGACCCTTTGCCGCGGCGCGGCGGGTGCTGTGCGTCCCGGCCATCAACAGCACCGACACGGCCAGCATCACGCTCGATATCAGATAAACGACGTTCGCGCCGAAGCCGTACAGCAGGCCGCCCACCACCGGGCCGAGGATGCGCGCCACCGTCATGGTCGACGAATTCAGGGCGACGGCGCGCGCGAAGACCTGGTCCGGCACGAGGTTGCGCAGTACGGCCTGCTGGGCGGGCATCATGAATGCCCGTGCGCTGCCGTACAGGACGAGTACGGCGAACGCGGGCCAGACGGCCCCGGTACCGGACAAGGTCAGCGCCATCAAGCCGAGGTTGCACAGCAGCTGGATGGCCATGCACAGCATGACGATCACACGCCGGTCATGGCTGTCGGCCACATGGCCCGCCCACAGGATCAGCACCAGGAAAGGCGCGAACTGCGCCAGGCCGATCAGGCCGAGATCGAACAGGCTGTGGGTGAGGGCATAGATTTGCCATCCCACCGCCACGTTCATCATCTGGACGGCGATGGTTCCCAGGAAGCGTGCCAGGAGGTAGAAAGAAACGTTACGGTTACGCAGGGCGGACATAGGACGCATGCCGTGGAGGATACCCGGGGCTGGCCCGGATGTCCCTGCACAAAACGGACATTCGCTGGCATTTTAGCGAGACTTGCAACCAGGCTGCGCGGTACGAAAAAAGTACCAGCGAATCGATGATGCATGCAAGGACGCGCGTCGGCCGCTCTCCTATCCTTTTCGGATTACAAGGAGACGATGCGTGACGAAACAATCGATGAAAACGTGGATCGCCCTGTCGGCCTGTGTCTGCGGTACGGCATGCGCCCAGGTGTCGGTAACACCTTATGGCGTCGTCGACACCGCCATGGAATACCAGAACGGCGGTGCCGGTTCGCAGGTGCGGGAAGTCTCGAGCGGCCTGTACGCAACCGTGTATGGATTCAAGGGCACCGAGAACCTGGGCAATGGCCTGCATGTGAATTTCCAGCTCGAGCAAGGCTTCGATAATTCGACCGGCCAGGCCTCGGCCGCCGGGACGGCCTTCAACCGGCTTGCCTGGGTCGGCTTGTCCGGCGCATTCGGGGAACTTCGCGTCGGACGCCAGAAGAAGCCCGAATACCTGTTGCTGAACAACGAGTCCGATCCGAGCGGCGTGAAAAGCATTGCATCGCCGCTCAACAATTTCGGCGACAATGCGGTCCGCTCCAGCAACGCGCTGGCCTATTTCACGCCCACGCTGTACGGCTTTACCGAGCAGTTCATGGTCGCGCTGCGGGAAGAAGAGGACAAGCCCACGCTGCTGTCCTACAACGCGGTCGTGCGCTATGTGAATGGGCCCCTGCATGTGCTGGCGGGCTATGAAAAGACCGGCACCGCCGGCACGGATGCGTTCCAGAAGGTGTGGCGCGAAGTCGTCTCCTACGGGATGGGAAACGCGCGCCTCTACCTGGCCTACCAGAAGGAAAGCCGTAGCGATGGCCGCGAAAACCTGCAGATTGTCGAAGTGTCGGGTTCCTGGCGGTTCAATCCGGCGAACCAGCTGTCGGTGATGGTTGGCGATGCCCGCGATTGCACGGGACGCGGGAACGGCGGCCGGCAACTGGGCCTGCTGTACCAGTATCACCTGTCCAGGCGAACGGAGCTGTACAGTGCCGCAGGCATCCTGCAGAACCGCAACCAGGCGCAATTCACACTGGACGGTACGCAATATGCCGGCATTCCCGGCGCGCCGGGCGCCTTCGTGCGCGGGATGAACCTCGGGATTGCCCACCATTTCTGAGACCGGGCCGGGGCGCCCGGTCTCCAGGCGAATTACTGCGGCGCGCGCAGCTGGCCGTCGACCATGCGGACCAGTCCGAGCGGATTGTCGTCGCGCAGCGCTTCCGGCAACAGATCGATGGGCACGTCCTGGTAGCACACCGGGCGCAGGAAGCGTTCGATCGCGGTGGCGCCGACGCTGGTGGTGCGCGCATCGGACGTGGCCGGGAACGGCCCACCGTGGACCATCGCATGGCACACTTCGACGCCGGTCGGGTAGCCGTTGAACAGCACGCGGCCGGCCTTGCGCTCGAGGACAGGCAGCAGCGTCGCGGCAAGTTCACGATCGTCGCCGGTCGCGTGCACGGTCGCGGTCAACTGGCCTTCGAGATGGCGCGTCACGGCCAGCAGATCGGCTTCGTCGCGGCAGGCAACGACGAGCGAAGCGGGGCCGAAGATTTCTTCCTCCAGGTCCGGGCTGGTCAAAAACGTGGCGGCATCGGTCTCGTAGAGCGCGGCCCGGGCGGCACAACCCTGGCCCGTTTCGCCACCCTGCGCGACCAGCCGTACGCCGGCGATGCCGTTGCGCTTGCCGACCGCGCCTGCATAGGCCTTGTGGATGCCGGCAGTCAGCATGGTGCCCGCGGCCTTCGTCCGCAGCGCTTCACCGGCAGCATCACGAAAGGCGTCGAGACCGGCGCCCGCCAGGCCGATCACGAGGCCTGGGTTGGTGCAGAACTGGCCGACGCCCATCGTCAGCGAGTCGACGAAGCCCCGGCCGATGCCCGCGGCGTCGCGGGCGAGGGCGCCCGGCAGCACGTAGAATGGATTGATCGAACTCATCTCCGCATACACCGGAATCGGTTCCTTGCGCGCGTTCGCAGTCTGCACGAGCGCCATGCCGCCCTGGCGCGACCCGGTGAAACCGACCGCCTTGATGGCCGGGTGGGCGACCAGCGCCTGGCCGGCCTGCCGGCCTTCCCCGATCAGCATCGAGAACACGCCTTCCGGCATGTCGCACGCGATCGCCGCCTCCAGGACGGCCTTCCCGACCAGCTCCGCGGTGCCGAGGTGGGCGCCGTGGGCCTTCACAACCACCGGGCAGCCGGCGGCCAGCGCCGACGCCGTGTCGCCGCCGGCGACCGAGAAGGCCAGCGGGAAGTTCGACGCGCCGAATACGGCGACCGGGCCAAGCGGGATGCGGCGCATGCGCAGGTCCGGGCGCGGCGGGATGCGTTGCGGCAGTGCCGGGTCCAGCGTCGCCGCCATGAAGTGACCCGCGCGGACCACGCCGGCGAACAGGCGCAGCTGGTTGCAGGTCCGGGCGCGTTCCCCTTCGAGGCGCGCGACCGGCAAGCCCGACTCGTCGTGGGCGCGTTCGATAAGGAGGGGGCCGGTCGCCATGATGTGGTCGGCGATGGTTTCCAGGAACCGTGCGCGGCGCTCGGGCTGCAGGTTGCGGTAGGTGTCGAAGGCCTGCTCGGCCAGCGTGCACGCCGCATCCACGTCGGCCGTCGTCGCCAGGCCGAAGGCCGGTTCCATGGCGGCGCACGTGGCCGGGTTGAAGGCGCGCACGGTACCGGCGCTGCCGCGCACGGCGCGACGGCCGATGATCATTTCGCCTTTGACAGGCATATTGGACTCCTTGAGTGATGAAAATCCGTGCTCAAGCCAGGGCGCGCCGGCGGCTGTGCGGTGCCGGCACGGGCGGTGCCATCGTGGCGGCGGGTGCGGCCAGCGTGAACGCCGCGACTGCTCGCGCCAGCTCGTCGGCCTGCTGCTGCATGGCCTTCGACGCGGCGGCTGCCTGCTCGACGAGGGCGGCATTCTGCTGGGTGAGGCCGTCCATGCCGATGACCGCGACGTTGACCTGCTCGATGCCCGTGCTCTGTTCCGCGCTCGCGGCCGAGATCTCGGCCATCATGCCGGTCACGCGGCGCGTACTCTGCTCCACGTCGGCTATCGTCGTTCCGGCCTGTCGTACCAGCGCCTGGCCCTCGGCCGCGGCATCGCTCGATGCCGCGACGAGCGCCTTGATCTCGCCGGCCGCGGTGGCCGAACGTTGCGCCAGCTTGCGCACTTCCTCGGCCACCACCGCGAATCCGCGGCCATGTTCGCCCGCGCGCGCCGCTTCGACGGCGGCATTCAACGCGAGGATGTTGGTCTGGAAGCTGATGCCGTCGATGACGCTCGTGATGTCGGCGATCCGCGCCGCGGCGCCGTCGATCCGTCCCATCGTCCGGATCACGTGCGACATCGTCGCGCTGCCCTGCGCCGCGACTTCCGAGGCCGCCTCCGCCAGTACGCGTGCTTCGCGGGCATGATCGGCGTTGCGGCGCACGGTACAGGTCAGTTCCTCCATCGTCGACGCGGTTTCCTCGAGCGAGGCCGCCTGGTGCTCGGTGCGCGCCGACAGGTCCTGGTTGCCGGCGGCCACCTCGGTGGCGATGGCGGCGATCGTGTCGGTGCCCGTACGGACTGCGCCGACCGTGCTCCCGAGGTTGTCGTTCATGGTTTTCAGCGCGGCCAGCAACTGGCCCAGCTCGTCGCGGCCGTCGGCGTCGATCCGGCTGCTCAGATTCCCCGCCGCGACGGTGCGCGCGGCCGCAAGCGCCCTCGCCAGCGGACCCGTGATCGAGCGCGTGATGCGGTACGCCAGCAGGGCGCTCAACGCAAGGACCGCCGCGGCAAGGATGATCATCAACCTGCGGGTCTCGGTATAAGTCGTTTCGGCCTGCGCGCCGGCGCGGCGCGCGAGTTCGTTCTGGGTGTCGATCTGCTCGGCGACCAGGGCCTTGAAGTTCCTGAGCACCGGACGGAACCGGTTGACCATGTAGGCCTGCGCATCCGCCGGCGGACCGTCGGCGATCAGCTTGAACAGGTCGTCCTGGCCGCCGACGTACGCGGCATTCGCGGCGACGGCCCTGGCCAGCCATGCGCGCTCGCCGGCATCGGACATGGTCCGGTCGAAGGCGCCGAGGATCCGGGCCGCGTCCTTGCGCCGTGCGAGGATGTTGTCGACCTGGCGCTTCCGGTCGGCCGGGTTATCGTTCAACATCATGTTGCGCAGCGCGATGTCGGTGTCGGTGATCGTGTTGCGCAGGTTGTTCGCCGCCTCGATGCGCGGCATGTAGCCGCCCACGATCGCGCGCGTGCTCGCATCCAGCCGCGCCAACGTGACGATGCCCAGCCCGGCGAGAATGACCAGCGTGGCGCAGATGGCGCCGAACGCGGCGCCGAGCCGGCTGCCGATCCTGAAATCCGTCAGCTTCATGCGCCCGCCTTGTGTTCCCGACCATGTGCGTCGTGTGTTTCACCGGGGAGCAGGTCGTTCACGCGTGGCGCCCACTCGCGCCGCAGCAGGACGAGGGCCGCCGTCGCGCCGAGTATGAGAAAGCCGAAGATGGCCATCATGGGCAGCTCGTAGCTGCCGCCCACGTGGAGGAGCCAGCCCGACAGGCTGGCCGACACGCCGCCCGCCAGGCTCGTGGCGACCTGCTGCAGGCCCGTGTTCAAACCGACCGCCTGTTTCGGGATCAAGGTCAGCTTGCACAGGGCGAGGATGTTCGCGGTGACGAGGCCGAGCAGCGACAGCGACAGCACGTTCCAGAACAGTGCCATGCCGAGCGTCGGTGCGTGCGCGCCGAGCAGCACTGTGGTCGCGCCGGCATAGCCCGCGACGATGAACGATTTGCGGACCCGCACGGCGTCACGTCCACGTGCGATCAGCCGGTCCGCCATCCAGCCGGCCCACGCGGCGACGAGCGCGATGCCGGCGAAGCTGAAGAAGGTGTACAGGCCCGACCTTTCGAGCGACAGGCCGCGTTGCTCGACGAGATAGGCGGGCATCCAGGTCATGCAATAGAAATTGAAGTAGGCGTAGCAGAAATTGCAGACCAGGCCGCCCCACACGACGGGGCTGCGCAGCAGGTTGCGCAGCGGGACGGACGCCGCGCGCCGGTGCGCAGCCAGCAGTTCGGTCCGCGACGGGTAATCGTTGCGCACGAGGCGCAGCCACGGCGCGAGCCAGAGGAGTCCGGCCAGGCCGGTCGCGACGAACATCCAGCGCGGCGACCAGTGGACGATCATCCAGGCCGCGACGGGCGCGCCCAACGCGGGTCCCATCTTGCCGCCGATCGAGAAGATGCCGAGCGCCGTGCCCTTTTCGGACTCTTCGAAATGGTTGGCGAGGTAGCGGTACGTCGCGGGCACCGCCACCGATTCCGCCACGCCGATCAGGAGGCGCATCAGGATCAGCGCGTGGAGCGTGGTCGCCAGGCCCGTGGCGGCGGCCGCAAGGCACCACAGCGAGAAGCAGACGGCGTACGGCCACTTCACGCCATAGCGGTCGACCAGCCAGCCCATGGGCATCTGCAGCAGGCCATACGACCAGAAGAACGCCGCATTGAGCCAGCCCCGCTGCACATTCGTCAATCCGAGCGCGCCCGTGAAACCCTTGTCGGCCAGCGCGGACGAGAGGCTCGTGCGGTCGACGAAGGAAATCATCAGGCCCAGCGCGAGCAGGACGACGATGGCCCAGCGGGGTTCGGGCCCGGATCGGCGGGTGTGCATGGCGCGGTTCAGCCCAGGCTGGCCGTGAGATCGTCGAACAGCTCTTCGTACGACAGCCGGCGCGGGATGATCTTCTGGTCGAGCGCCCAGTCGATCGCCAGCTCGATGCCCTTGTGGTTCGCCTCGTAGCCGATCGGCGGGAACACCTTCGGCACGCCACCCTCGGTCAGGTCGCGGCTCTCGACGACCATGCGGTACAGCGCGCGCACGATGTCGGGGCGCTGCTTCGACAGGTCCTGGTGCACGACGAACATGTGATTGATGGGGACGACGCCTTCGCGCGCGAACCAGTCCTTCGCCGCCTCCTGCGCATTCGGCACCAGCGTGCGCACGCGCGCGTCCTTCGGCATGTCCTCGCCGAGCAGGGCGGCGGCCAGCTCGCCGTCCAGCATCATCTGCGGGATCGACGATCCCTTCGGCAGGCGCTCGCAATTCGCCGGGTCGCTGTACTCGGCCAGGTGGCCGTCGTTCAGTGTCATCCACGTCACCTTGTCGAGGTCCACGCCGTATTCGTGGCGCAGGATGCCGCGGATCCACAGGGCCGTCGTCTGCGTATAGGTACGCACGCCGACCTTCCTGCCCTCGATGTCCTTCGGATTCAGATGCCCGAAGTCGCTGTTGAAGCCCGCGCAGTGGTGCTGGAAGCGGCCGGAGATGGGCGTCGGCAGCAGCACGTACGGCTTGCCGTAGGCTTTCGCCTGCAGGAACGTGACGATCGCCAGTTCGCCGGCGTCGAAGGCGTTTTCGCGCACCATCGCCTTGAAGCCGTTGTGCGCCGGCGTGGGACCGCAGAAGTCGAGGTTGACGATATCGGATTTGACGCGGCCGTCGCGCAGCGCCTTCGTGACCGCGTATTCGGCCAGGTTCACCTTCAGCGTCGGCACGCCGGTGTAGTCGGTTCCAGTGGAAGTCATGGTTGTCTCCAGATGTTTCAGATAACTCAAAGCCTGACCTCGATGAGGGTCGGCCCATGCTCGCGCGTCGAATCCACCATCGCCTTGTGGAACGCGTCGGCGCTGTCGACGGAGACCGCCGGCACGCCCATGCTTTTGGCCATCGCCAGCCAGTCGATGCGCGGCCGGTCGATGTCGATCATGGCGAGCGCCTGCGGGCCCGGCGCGCCGGCGCCCATGTTCGCGTACTCGGCCTTGAGGATCGCGTAGCTGTTGTTGGCGAAGATGATCGTCGTGACGTTCAGGCCCTCGCGCGCCTGGGTCCACAGCGACTGGATCGTGTACATGGCGCTGCCGTCGCCGACCATGCAGAACACGCGCCGGTCGGGGCAGGCGAGGGCGGCGCCGGTGGCGACCGGGGTGCCGTAACCGATCGAGCCCCCCATGTTGTTGATCAGGTCATGCGGCGCCGCGCCGACCGTGAGGCCCATGGTTTCGCGGCCCGTCGTCAGCGATTCGTCGACGAGGATGCACTGTTCCGGCAGCGCGGCCGCCAGCGCGGCGGCGATGCTGGCCGGGTTCAGCGCGCCGGTCGGTACGATCGGATCAAGCCGCGCCTGCAGGACCGGCGTCGCATCGGCGGCGCCCAATGCGTCGAGCAGCATCTCGAACGCGGCGGCGCTGTCTTCGTCCGGCTCGGCCAGGGTGTGCACGCTCGTGCCCTCGGCTTTCAGGAGGCTCGGCTTGTCCGGGTAGCTGAAGAACGCCACCGGCTCGGTCGTCTCGACCGTGACGATGTGCTTGAAACCTTTGAGGAACTCGAGCGCCTGCGGTACCGCGTACGGGATCCGCTCCAGCGTGACGCGGCCCGCGCCGCGCTCGATGCGCGACGTGAAGAATTGCGTGGCGAGGCGGCAGCCGGCGGCGGCTTTCAGGCGGCCCGCCAGCGCGAGTGCGCGCCCGCGGGTCGCATGCCCAGCGAGGATGACGAGCGTCGGCTCGCCCGAGCGCAGCACCCGGGCGATGTTCTCGACGCGGGAGACGTCGGGGGCCTTTGGCCGCGCCACGGCGTGCGGCACGGCCGCGAGGGGCTCTCCGGCCTCCTGCCACGACGCGTCGCCGGGCAGGATCAGCGTGGCGATCCTGCCGGGCTTCTCGCTGGCCGTCGCGATGGCGGCCGACACGTCCCAGCCGACCGTGCGCGCCGAGTCGACCGTGCGCACCCAGTGCGACAGCGGCCGTGCCAGCCCTTCGATATCGGACGTCAGCGGCGGATCGTACTTCAGGTGGGCGCGCGAATGCTCGCCCACGATGTTGACCATGCCGGACGACGCGCGCCTGGCGTTGTGGATGTTGGCCAGACCATTCGCCAGCCCTGGTCCCAGGTGGAGCAGGGTGGAGGCCGGCGTGCCCTTCATGCGGTAGTAGCCGTCGGCGGCGCCGGTGCAGACGCCTTCGAACAGGCACAGCACGCTGCGCATCTTCGGATTCTCCAGCGCTTTTAAAAAGTGCATCTCGGAGGTGCCGGGATTGGCGAAGCAGATGTCGACGCCCTGGCCGACGAGGGTCGAGACGAGGGTTTCCGCGCCGTTCATCTCAATACCCTGCCAGTTCGCGTGCCTGGCCGACCACGCCATAGCTGCGCGACGGTGCCGACATCAGGAAACGGTAGCCTTCCTGCAGCAGGCGCTCGTAGTTTTTCCCGGTCACGTGCGGATTGCCGACGATGACGTTGTGCTTGTGGCAGGTGTCGACGATCTGCTTCATCGCCGCCAGCACTTCCGGGTGCTCGTACTGGCGCGCCAGGCCGAGTTCCTGCGACAGGTCGCCTTCGCCGATCAGGCAGAAGCCGATGCCCGGGACGTTCTTGAGCATGTCGTCCAGGTTCTCGATCGCCTGCGTGCTTTCGATCATCAGGCCGACCAGCAGCTCGCCGTGCGGCGCCAGCGGCCAGACGTCCGCCTTCGCATAGTATTCCTGCTGGCTCAGGCCCCAGTAGCGGGCTGCCGTCGCGGGACCGTCGCCGCGCACGCCTTTCGGCTCGTACAGCGGCGCGTTCTTCGGACGGGCGTAGCGGCAGGACGCGACGGCGTTCCATGCCTGTTCGACCGTGGCGACGTGCGGCGTGATCACGCCATAGACGCCGCGGTCCAGCACCTGCTTGGCGAACGACTGGTTCATCTCGACGCCGTTGGCGGGGATGCGCGCCAGCGGCGTCACCGCCGGGGCGACGGAGCCGGAACCCGCGATCTGCTTGCGGTTCAGCAGGTATTGCAGGGAGTCGCCCAGCGCCGACACGTCGTACGGATTGTGCTCCATCTCGTACACGATGCCGTCGTAGGGGGCGTCGCTCATCTCGATCGCCGTCTGCTTGTCCAGTTTCGCGAACGCGGTGAACGCGGGCTTGCCCTGTTCCCAGGCGCGGATGATGCCGTTCAGTCGGGTGTTGCTCATCGTAGTCCTCGTGATTGATTGTTATTCGTTCGCGTTCCAGTACATGAAGCCCATGCCCTCGCCGGTGCCGGCGGCGGTGCGGTAGCAGGGCACGTAGTCGACGAGCGTCATCTGCGCGCCGGTGTCCTGCAGGGCCATCATCACGGAGACGTACAGCTTGATTTCCGACGTGCCGGACTGGTACGAGCGCTCGTCCACGTTGGCCAGGCCTTCGTAGTCGTAGTTGCGCAGCATGGCCATGATCCGTTGGTCGAATTCGGTGTCGCAGACGAAGTGCGACAGGCCGCCAGACGCGATGATCGCCACGCGCGCGTCGCTCTTCCACGCCTTGATCGCATCGCGCAGCGTGCGGCCGAATTCGATGCAGCGGCTCATCGGCGGCTGCGTCGGCGGATAGAAGCAGTTCATCAGGATCGGCACGTGCGGCGGCGGGTTGTCGCCCATGATCTGGCGGTACACGAAGCTGAACGCGTGCGGCGCGATCGGCGCGGCGGGCTTCATCCACACGTTGTCCGGCCAGGACATCAGGTCGGTCAGGTCGAAATTCTCCCGCTCGAACGTCTCGAGCAGGTAGGTCGCCAGCTCCGGATGGGCCTTGTGCGTCACCGCGTGGTCCGGCGCATACACCGAACGCTGCGGCGGACCGTTGAAGACGTCCTCGCCGCTGTAGATCGCGATCGACGGCGACATGTGGGTGAAGATCTCTTTCTGGTCCTTGCCGAGGATGATCGCGACGTCGGGCGCGGCGCGTTCGTACGCCGCGCGCATCTCGTCGAGTGCGGCGCGGCAGCGCGCGGCGCGCGCGGTGCGTTCCTCGATCGTCAGGAGGGCTTCGAAGCCCTCGTCGCGGCGTTCGGCTTCCAGCTCGGGGTAGGTCCAGGTGCGGTTGCGATACCACAGCTCGGGATTGTTGCGGTCGCGCTCACCGTTCTTGAGCCAGTCTTCCGGCGCCTGGCCCAGCATGCCGCTGTGCGGCACGGCCATGCCGAACACGATTTCTGCCATGTTTGTTACTCCTTCAGTGATTCGTTGTTATGTACGGGGCAGCGGATGGGCGTCCGCCTGCGGCTGGTCGAGCGGCGTGTCGTTCACTTTCGGCGCCCACTTGCGCTGCAGCAGGACGAGCGAGTTCACGGCGCCGAGCACGAGGAAGCCGAAGATGGCCAGCATCGGCAGCTCATAATTGCCGCCGACATGCAGCAACCAGCCGGACAGGCTCGCCGAGACGCCGCCGGCAAGGCTGGTCGCCACCTGCTGCAGGCCCGTGTTCAGGCCGATGGCCGGTTTCGGGATCAGGGTCAGCTTGCACAAGGTCGTGTTGTTGGCGGTGACAAAACCGAGCAGCGACAGCGACAGCACGTTCCAGAACAGCGCCATCGTCAGCGACTCGGCATAGGCGCCCAGCAGGACGGTCGTGCCGCCGATGAAGCCGGCGATCACGAACCCCTTGCGCACCTTCACCGCATCGCCGCCGCGGGAAATCATCCGGTCCGCCACCCAGCCCGCGATCGTCGCCACGATGGCGATGCCGGCGAAGCTGAAGAACGTGTACAGGCCGGAATTCTCGAGCGACAGGCCGCGCTGCTCGACCAGGTAGGCCGGCATCCACGTCATGCAGTAGAACGTGAAGTAGCCGTAGCAAAAGTTGTTGATCATGCCGCCCCACACGACCGGGCTGGCGAGCAGGCCGCCGAGCGTCACGGACGATGCGCGCTTCTTCGCCGCCGCCATCTGGGCGCGGGAAGGCAGGTCGCTCTTGAGCATCAGCAGCCACGGCGCGAGCCACAGCAGGCCCACCACGCCTGTCAGGATGAACATCGCCTGCCACGAGTGGTTCACGATCATCCATGCCGCCACCGGTGCGCCGATCGCGGGACCGAACTTGCCGCCCATCGTGAACAGGCCGACGGCGAGACCCTTCTGGCTTTCCTGGAAGTTGTCGCCCATCCAGCGGTAGCTGGCCGGGATCACGATCGCTTCCGCCGCGCCGATCACGAGCCGCATGGCGATCAACGCGCCCAGGGTCGTCACGATGCCGGTCAGCGCCGTCGCCGCGCACCACAGGGCGAAGCAGACGGCGTACGGCCACTTGACGCCGTAGCGGTCGACGATCCAGCCCATCACGAGCTGGAACAGGCCGTACGTCCAGAAGAAAGCCGAGTTGAGCCAGCCCCGTTCCACGCTGGTGAGGCCGAATTCGCGCAGGAAGTTCTTGTCCGCCAGCGCGGAGGACAGGCTCGTCCGGTCGATGAAGGAAATCAGCAGGGCGATCGCCAGGAGCAGCAAAATGCTCCAGGGGTTCGCCGCCGCCGGCCGTTGCGTGTCGCTCGTCTCCATTATTGTCTTTCGTCGTCAGGCCAGGGCCGGATACAGCTTTTGCGCGGTGCGCTCGAAGATCCAGGCGCGGTCGTCTTCGCTCAGCGAGGCCAGGCCCGCCTGGGCCGTCGCGAGGATTTCGGACAGCGTACCCGGCGACGTCGGAAAATTCGAGCCCCACGCGAGGCGGTCTGCGCCGAACGCCTGCACCATGCGCGGGAAGAACGACTCAGCGCTTGCTTGCCCCTTTTTCACGTCGTCGAAAATGCGCGGCGTGAGCTTCAGGTAGATGTTCGGCAGCGGCGCCAGGTCGAACAGGCTCTGCGCCTTCGCGTACGGCGGACCGTCGAGGACATCCGGGCGGCCAAGGTGGTCGAGAATGATGTTCACGCCGGGGAAGCGCTTGGCGAGTGCCGTCACTTGGGGCAGGCCGACGGGGCCCGTCTGGATGCACATCGGGATGCCGAGTTGCGCGAGCAGGTCCCAGGCGGGGAACGAGCGCGGGTCATCCAGCTCGCTCGGGTCGAATTCCTTCGTGCTGCCGCCCGTGAACAGACGAAGGCCCGCCAGGCCGCGTTCGACCCAGTCGCGGATCACGGCCGGCGCGTCCGGCTGCAGCACATCGACCGAGCCGACGGCGGCCAGGCGGCCGGGATACCGGTTGCAGCCGTCGACGACGTAGCTGTTGTCGAAGCCGTAAGTCGTCGACGAGTGCACGACGGCGGCCTTGGCGACGCCCGCGTCGTTCATCGCGGCGATCAGCGTTTCGACGGTGGTGGGGCGTTCCTTCGACCATTCCGAGCGCTTGCCGAACAGCGGTGCCGGCGGGTAGCGGGTCTCGTCGTCGGAGATGATGTGGGGGTGAATGTCGATGATCTGGTACGTCATGGGGATTCCTTTACTTTCCTTGTGCCTTCAGGCGGGCGTCCAGGCGCGGGTACACGCGCCGGGCATTGCCTTCGTAGATCTTGTAGCGGTCTTCGTCGCTCAGCGCGGCAATGCCGTCGACGTAGCGCTTGGTATCGTCGAAATACTGGCCCGTGGCCGGGTCCTTGCCGCGCACGGCGCCGATCATTTCGGAGCCGAACAGCACGTTGTCGGCAGGGACGACCTTCGTGAGCAGTTCCACGCCCGGCTGGTGGTACACGCAGGTGTCGAAGAACACGTTGTCCAGCAGGCCCTCCAGCGGACGCTCCATCATCTCAAGCGACATGCCGCGGTAACGGCCCCAGTGGTAAGGCACCGCGCCGCCGCCGTGCGGGATCACGAAGCGCAGGTTCGGGAAGTCCTTGAACAGGTCCGACTGCAGTACCTGCATGAAGACGGACGTGTCGGCGTTCAGGTAGTGTGCGCCGGTGCCGTGGAAGCACGGGTTGCACGATGCCGCCACGTGGATCATCGCCGGGACGTCCAGCTCGGACAGCACTTCGTACAGCGGATACCACGAGCGGTCGGTCACCGGGGTGCCGGTCCAGTAGCCGCCCGTCGGATCCGGGTTCAGGTTGACGCCGACGAAGCCCAGTTCCTCGACGATACGGCGCAGCTCGGGGATGCTGTTCTTCGGCGGCGCATAGGGCGACTGCGGCAGCATGCCGACGGGCGCAAAGTTATCCGGGTACATCTCAGTGACGCGGTACACCAGGTCGTTCGAGATCTCGGCCCATTCGAGGCTCGTGCGCTCGTTGCCAAGGTGGTGGCTCATCAGGCCGGCGATCGGCGAGAACAACGTGAGGTCGCTGCCGCGCTCCTTCTGCAGCTTGAGTTGGCCGTTCTCGATGGCATCGCGGATCTGGTCGTCCGAGACGTGGGCGCCGGCGAGCAGCGGCGCCTTCGACGGGTCCTTGACGGCGTCGGTCTGCTGCGCGCGCCAGTCGCGCAGGGACTTCGGGATCGTGGTGAAGTGGCCGTGGCAATCGATGATCATTGTGATTCCTTTCAACGTGCCTGCGGATCGACGAACAGTTCACCCATCGACATGCGGCGCGGCGTCAGGCCCTGCTTGAACGCGGTCTGTTCCAGCGCTTCGATGGTCTTGCGGTTTTCCTCGATCCCGTAGGGGAGCGGGTCGTAACCGACGATCTCGCGCAGCTTGAGGTATTTCTTGTCGCCGGCGGTCGTGGCTTCGCCGGCGTCCAGGCGCGCGAGCCATTCCTTCTTAGCGCGGTCGAACGCGGTGTACAGCGATTGCGCGATCCATGGATGCTCGGCCAGTACCGAGTCCTTGACGACGATCGTGCCGTGCATCGGGTAGATGCCGGTGCGGGCATACGAATCGGCTTCCAGGGCGGCCGCATTCGGAAGCAGGTCGGGGTAGTCCGCCTCGACTTCCTGCCAGCCGCCGGTCGGGGCGCCGGTGCGGCCGATGCCCGCCGCGCCTTCGACGCCGGCCACGAGTTCGCCTTTGGCCATCATGTCCGCCAGCGAGGTGCCTTCAGGCGCGTGGATGACGTTCGGCGGCAGCTGCAGCTGGGTGACATGTTCCTCGTCGTCGACGACCCAGGTCACCTTCGACGTGTCCAGGCCGAAGTCGTCGATCAGCGCCTGGCGCAGCCACACGCCCGTCGTGACGGAATACGCGCGCACGCCGACCTTCTTGCCTTCCAGGTCCTTCGGCGTCCTGATGCCGGCATCCGGGCGGACGAGCAGGCCGCCATGGTGGAAGCGGCGCACGACGAAGATCGGCAGGGCGACGAATGGGGCACCGTAGGCACGGGCGATGATGTAGGTGGTCGGCGCCAGTTCGCAGACGTCGAATTCGACGTCGCGCACCATGCGGCGGAACGCGCCGATCTGCGGCTTGACGGTGACGAATTCGGCATCCACGCCTTCGATGGGGATGGTGCCGTTACGGATTGCGGCGGTATGCGGATGCTCGGCGATTGCGATCTTGAGCGGAACTTTGCTGGCCAATTGGTTCTCCTTTGGGTTGCCTGCCTGGGGCATGGGCGTTGTGTCTATGGACATAAGAATAGGGTTTGGCCCAGGCGTCGTCCCTACACAAAAGCGCGATTCGCTGGCACTTTTCGGCGGACGCGGAAACGACTTGCTGTTTTCTTGCAAGAGGGATATGGTTGTGATCTGAAGGCCGGCTGACCACCACCGCAACCGATCGGCGCCAGACCGAACACATGGCCGTCCTTGCCGAGGAGACGCGAGCAATGAAGCACAGTTTCGTCACGAAACCCATCCCGTATACAAATCACAACACTGCGCTGACGACGGTTCCGAAAGTCCGTCTGTACGTCGAGCGGCCGGAGCGCAAGGAAAACTGGTTCGTCAACGTCGGCCACGTCACCGACCGCGGCCGCTGGCGCACGGAACCCCATGCGCACCCCGGCTATGGCCAGGTCATCTTCGTGCGCAACGGGCGCGGCGTCATGAACCTGGAGGGCAGCAGCGTGCCGTTCGAGGCGCCGTGCGCGTTGCTGCTGCCGACCGAGTGCGTGCACGGCCTCGATTACGAGGTCGACGTCGACCGCTGGGTCGTCACCATCGAGGTGTCGTATCTCAAGCAGGTCAATACGAAGCTGCGCGAGTTCATCCAGCTGTGGAACGGGCCGCGCATCATTCCGTTCGCGGAGGCCCCCGAGACGGCCGCAGAGTTCCATCGCCTGATCCAGGCGCTGCGCGACGAGGTCGAAACCAGGGCGATGGGCCATATTGTCGCCACCGAGGCCCTGCTGACGTCGCTGCTGTTGATGCTCGTGCGCGGCGTGAAGCTGGACGATGCCGCCAACGAAGGCGCGGTCGAGGCAACGAGCCAGGAGCTGCGCCTGACCGAGCGTTTCCGCGACCTGATCGACCGGCACTACCGCGACAACCTGCAACTGCAGGATTACGCGTCGAAGATGGGGGTGTCGCTCGTGCAGTTGCGTGCCGCCTGCGCCGCGGCCACGGGCCAGAGCCCGGCGAAGCTGATCCACGCGCGCATCCTGACGGAGGCCAAGCGCAACCTGATCTTCGGCGACATGACGATGGAGCAGATCGCCTATTCGCTGGGCTTTTCCGACGCGGCGTATTTCACGCGCTTCTTCCGCAAGGAGATCGGGCAGACGCCGAGCCAGTTCCGGCTGGCCGCGAGGGAGCGGCCGTAGGCATGAAAAAGGGCAGCCGCGCGGCTGCCCTTTTGGTTAGAACATCGACCGGATCCCGACCGTGAAATAGCGTCCACGCGGATCGTCACCCAGCGCAAAGCCATCCCTCAGCCCCGCCCGGGTACCATTGCCCGAAAACGCCCCGATCGGCGGCACCTTGTTGAACACGTTGTCGACGTTGACATACACCTGCACGTCGCCATCGCCCCATCCCAGCTTGTATGCCAGATTGATGCCCGCCGTGCCGAACGACGCGATGTGGTTGTCCAGCCAGACCTCGGTCGGATCACCGCTCAGCTTCATCGCATTGCGCCAGCGTCCCGTGACGTCCACCGTCAGGTCGTCCATCGGGCGGAAGCGCAGGTAGGCCGACACGCGCACGGACGGCGTCGCCGCCATGCCGCCGGCGCCGAACGCGGCGCCGCCCTGGTCGATCGTCGCGAGCCCCGGCTGGCGGTAGATGACGTGTGGCTGCCACGCCGTCAGGAAGCGCAGCGATGCCGGGCGGTCGAACAGGCGCGTCGACCAGTTCGTCTCGAAGTCCAGGCCATACGTCTCGATGTTCGAGATGTTCACGCTGCGGTTGATCCACGTGGTGACGGCATTCGCCGTCGACTTGTCCGTGTACCCGTTCGGCCGTACCTGCAACGAGCAATAGGGCGACGTGCCGCCGCTTTGGTAGCACGCGGTCTGGAACGCCGTCGTCGAGCCGGACACCGTGGTGATCGCGTCCGAGATCTTGATGCGGTAGGCGTCGACCGCGAAGCTCAGCTTCGCTGCGGGCTTCCACACGACACCGAGCGTCGTCGTGTTGCCGATTTCCGCGGTCAGGTTCGGGTTCGATTCGTCGATCTGCGGCACGGCGGGGCTGGCGCCCGTCAGCAGGTCGGTCGGGCGCACGATCACCTGCGAACGCGGCGCATACAGGTCGTACAAGGTGGGAGCGCGGATGTCGCGCGACCGTGCACCGCGCACGCGCAGCTGGTCCGTGATGCTCCACTCGATGCCCGCCTTCCACGTCCAGTAATTGCCGCTGCGGTCGTACTTCGTGTAGCGCGCCGCCGTGTTCAGGTCGAGTTTCTTCGCGAACGGCAGGTCGCGCAGCAACGGTACGTCCAGTTCGCCCGCGATTTCAGCCACACGCTGGCCGACGCCTTGCGGACTTTCGCCGAACACGTATTCCGTCAGCGTGCTGCCGGTCGCGCAGTTCAGGCCCAGGCCCGTGCAGTTGACGAGGTCCGTCGGCCGTGCGCTGCTGTGCGACGAGAAGGTCAAATCCCGCCATTCCGCCGACAGCGCCGCGTTCACGGGACCCGCCCAGCCGTCGAACGGGCTGCCCGTGATGGCCGCGGTCACGTCGTGCATCACGGTCGTGGAATCGAAGCGGGCGGTGTCCGTGACGTAGTCGATCGCCTGCTGCGACGCGGCCGTCGGGCCGAAGGCGTTGAACGGGACGCAGTTGTCGGCGAGGCCCGGATTCGTCACGGTGATGTTGCAGACGGTCTGGCCGTTGCTCGTCACCGCGTCCAGCGCCGCGGACAGGTTCTGGCGGTTGATGACGTTGGACAGGGACGTCTCGAGGTGCGACCGGCCGTAGGTGTAGTCGACGTTCCACCTGGCGCCGCCCAGCTTGCCGTCGAGGCCCGTCACGAACACCCATTGCTTCGTGTCCGAATCCGCCTGCAGGCGCGGGATCTCGCTCAGGAACTGGCTGTACGTGAAGGTCGGCTGCGTCGTCGGGATCAGCGCCTGGTATTGCGCGGGCAGGAAGGCGTTCGTGCGGCGCAGTGTCACGTTGTTCAGCTGGTCCGTCTCCGCGAAACTCGTGTTGGTCTTGAGGTTGCCCGACACCTGCGCATAGGCGTGCGTGCCGGCGGCGACGTCGTAGTCGATACGGCCGAACAGCTGCGTGCCTTTCAGCCGCGCGAGCAGGCCGGAATCCCAGTAGCCGCCGTCGCCGCCCTGCTGGATGGCCGTCGTGCCGGTCGCGGTGCCGGCCACGAACGGGCTCAATACGCCGTTCTGCTTGAACGTCTGGCCGTTCAGCGCGCCGCTCGTGACCAGGCCGCCGAACGGGAACGACTTCTGGTGCAGGTTCGTCTGCAGCACGTAAGGATTGGTGGCCGTGCCGGCACCCGTCACGCCGACGAGGTTCAGCCAGTCGCGGTCGGAACGGTGGTCGATGCCGTCGTCCTTGCGCGCTTCGATGCCCGCTTCCACGTGCAGCCCTTTGCCGAGCTTCGCGCCCCAGGCGAGGCTGAGGTCGCGCTTGCCGGCGTCGCCGTAGGTCGACTGGCCATAGCTGGCGTCGGCCTTGAAGCCGTTGAACTTGCGGTCGATGATGTAGTTGACGACGCCGGACATCGCATCCGAGCCGTACACGGCGGAGACGCCGCCCGTGACGATGTCCACGCGCTCCACGAACGCCTGCGGGATCAGGTCGACGTCGACGGCGCTGTTGTACAGCGTGGGCGGTACGCGCTTGCCGTCCATGAGGACCAGCGTGCGCGTGGCGCCGATGTTGCGCAGGTTGAGCTGGTTGGCCGAGCCGCTGCCGCCGGCCGCGCTGCCGGCGGTCGTCGGGTTGCTGGACGCGCCGCGCGAGCCGGCGAACACGGGCAGCGTGTTCAGTGCCTCCGCCAGCGTGGCGCCGGGCTTCGCCGTCAGCAGGTCGTCCGTGCTCACCACCGTGACCGGCGACGGACTGCTGTCGCCGTTGCGGATCACACGCGAGCCCGTGACGACGATCGACGTGATCGGTGCCGCGGGTGTTGCTGTATCGGTGGATGGTGCGGGCGCCGCGTTGTCGCTTTGCGCCGATGCCGGTGCGGCGATGGCGAATACGCCCGCGCCGCAGACCAGAAGGTCTTGTAGTCTACTCACATTGTCTCCTTGATTGTTGTGCTGTCTGCCCCTGCGCTGCGGCCTGGCTGTCGTTGGATCGGGATGTGCAATGCGTGTTACGGACCGGGCGAGGGGTGTTGCCTGTGTCGCGAAAGTGGTGTGCTGCCTCCATCGGTATTGCGATGGAGGCAAGCGTAAAGAAACGGGCGGCGCAAGGCTCTGCACAAAACCGACATTCGCTTGCACCTTTGTGCGCTGGCCTCCGAAATGAAAACGCCCGCGTGGCGCGGGCGTTCAGGGGCGAGCGGGAAAACGTCAGAAGTGGACTTCGCCGACGAGCGTGAAGGCCGAGCGCCGCGTGCCGGCCGCTTCCGTCGGCGGCGTGCCGAACATGTTGTGCCAGTATTCGTAGCCCGGTCCGAAGTAAAACGTGCGCGGGTGGCCGGCGAGGGCGCCGACGTCGACCAGCAGCGACATGCGCGTGAGGGTTTCCGTCTTCGTCTCGGTATGGAAGCCGTCCTTGCCCTTCGGTCCCGTGAGCGACAGGAAGCCCTTGAACACGACGGGCGCCGGACCCAGGCCGAACGGGATCATCCAGGCCGTTTCCGCGTGCGCGGCCGTGTCGTATTTGACGTCCTTGTGGACGATGCCGTTGTAGTTGTCCTCGGTGCGCCAGCCGACCATCGCGTTCCAGTAGCCGCGCGGGACGGCGAACTGCACGCTCGGTCCCAGCACGAGCATGCGTGCGCGGTTGGCGAAGGCATCGTCCTTGGCGCTGAATTCGTAGCCGGTGGTGAGGCCGACGTCGCGGACGATGCCGCCGCCGATGGGATGGCCGAACACGCGCGACGCGCTGAAATCGACGCGGCCGACGCTGTAGACTTCCTGCGCGCCGCGGGTGCCGCCCGCTTCGGGGTTGTTCTTGTCCGAGACGAGGAAGTCGGCGTTGAACACATAGGTGCCGTACCTGAAGCCGCCGGCCGTGCTGAGGAAGCCGATCTTCTGCGTGACCTTCGCGGCGTTGCCGGGAAAGTGGAAGTTGTCGGAATAGCGGGCGCCGATATACGTGTCGTTCCAGTTGCCCGGCGGGCCGTGCGGCTCCACCGTTTCCTGGGCCTGGGCACAGGCGCCGACACAGAAGGCGAGGGAAAGGCCCAGTGCGGCCTTGCGCGAATTGTTCGTCATGTCTCCATCCGGTTTCGATTTGTTGTCAAGGGGGCTCATCGGCGGCCGCTTATCGTCGGGTAGCCGCGATGGCCAATGGATGCTATGCGATACGCTTCGTCCTGCCTTTGGACGGAAAGGCGATTCGCTGGCACTTTTTTCGGAACGCTTCCACGCGCAAAAAAAATCCCAGCGAACATGAGATTCGTGCAGGGACGGGCGTGCGGATGCCGCCTACAATGGCGCACATGACACCGAATCTCCGCCGCCGTTCATTCATGCGCGGCGCAGGCGCCCTGGTCGCCTGCGCCGCAGTTCCCGTCCGCGCGCACGATGTCCCTGCGGAGCTGGTTTACGTGGGCACGCAGGGCCGCGAGGTCCACGCGCTGCGCTTCGATCCGGGCAGCGGTGCGCTGGCCGCGATCGGCCCGGCCGCGCAAGGCGCGCGCACCACGTGGGCCGTCGCGCATCCGCGCCTGCCGATCCTGTACGGCGTGGACGACGACAATGCGCGTCCCGGCAGGGTCATCGCCTACGCGATCGACCGCGCGACGGGCGCGCTGGCGACGATGGGCGAGGTTGCCGCCGGCGGCAACGGTACGACGTTTCTGGCGCTGGACGCGCCGGCGCGCACGCTGCTGGCGGCGAATTTCGCCGGCGGGTCGGTGTCCAGCATCGCGCTCGACCAGGCCGGCCGCCTCGGCGCGCTCGTCTCCACGCTGGCGGAGACGGGTTCCGGCCCGCACCGGCGCCAGGCCAGCGCGCATGCGCATGGCGCGGCCGTCGATCCGTCGGGCCGCTTCGTGCTCGTGCCCGACCTCGGCGCCGACCGGGTCTTCGTGGTCGCGTTCGACCGGGCCACGCGTGTCCTCGCGCCACACGGTGCCTTCGCTGTTCCGCCGGGCAGCGGCCCGCGCCATCTCGTGTTCGGTGCGGATGGGCGCTACGCCTACCTGGTGAACGAATTGACGGCACAGTTGATGGTGCTGCGCTGGGATCCCCGTGAAGGCCGGCTCGCGCTCGTGCAGGCGCTGGCGATGGACGATGCCGCGTTCACGGGGCAGTCCAGCGGCGCCGAGGTCGCGGTAAGTCCCGACGGGCGCTTCGTGTATGCCGCCAACCGCGGCGACAACACGCTGCTCGTGTACCGCGTGGACGCTGCGACGGGGATGCTGGCCGAAATCCAGCGCGTGCCGTCGGGCGGACAGGCGCCGTGGAGTTTTACGCTGCACCCGTCGGGACGCTGGCTGCTGGTCGCGCACCAGAAGAGCGGGACGGTCAACGTGTTCGGCATCGATCCCGCCTCCGGCTTGCTGGCGGACAGCGGGCGTTCCGCGGCCGTGCGTGCGGCGGTGAGCGTGACCGTCGTGCGGTAGGCGCTGTCCGAAAGTGCAGGTGAATATGAGTTTTGTGCAGTGACTTCGCCGGCGCGCACCGGTATCGTGAATCCTGAAGCACTCAAAAATTATTATCAGGAGCACACGGAATGGATCGCAGAAGGGCTTTACGACTGATCGGCGCGGCCGCCACCATGGCAACGCAACTGCCGGCATTTGCCGCCACCACGGCGGCAAAGAAAGGGGTGATGCTGATGAACCGCATCGCGCCGTCGGTCTCGGAACTGTACATCGCCAGCCTGGACGGCTCGAACGAGCGCAAGCTGCTGGCCGACAGCGCGTACGAGTACAACGGCAGCCTGTCGGCGCACGGCGACTGGCTGGTGTTCACGTCCGAACGGCGCGCCGACGGCCAGTCCGACATCTACCGCGCCCGTGCCGACGGCACCGGCATCGAAGCCCTCGTCGACAGCGACGCCATGGACGACGCCGCGGCATTGTCTCCCGACGGCGGCAGGCTCGCCTTCGTCTCCACGCGCAACGGCTACCGCGCCAACATCTGGGTGAAGGACGTCAAGACCGGCAAGCTCAAACAGTTGACGGGCGCGGGCGCCGTGCGCGGCAAGGAAGGCATGCCAGACTGTTATTTCCGCCCGTCGTGGTCGCCGGACGGCCAGTGGATCGCCTTCTCGAGTGACCGCAACACCACGTGGACGGGTCACGACCAGGGCCACGGCTGGGAGCATACGCAGGAGTGCAGCATCTACATCATCCGTCCCGACGGCACGGGCTTCCGCAAGGTCTCGTCGCGGCCGGGTTACTGCCAGGGTTCGCCGAAGTGGTCTCCTGACGGCAAGCGCATCGTGTTCTACGAGATGCTCGTCGAGGCGACGTGGGGCGCGCGCCGTCCCAATTATTACGGCAAGGCGGTCTCGCAGATCGTGTCGGTCGACGTCGCGAACGGAGAACGGATCGAGCACACGTCGGGCAACGAATTGCGCCTGTCGCCGCAATTCATCAACGACACGGAAATCGGCTACCTGATCAAGTACGGTCCGAACGAGGGCCTGGCCTACACGTCGGACCGGCCGCCGGTCAAGATGGCGTTCGTGCGCTCGCCCAGCTGGACCGGGGACGGCAAATCGGTCATCTACGAAAAGGTGTCGTTCAAGCCCGTGCGGTCCATGTTCAAGCCGCTGTTCAGCTGGGATGCGCAGTGGGATTACCGCTTTACCGACGTGTATCCGCAAATGTCGCACGACGGCTGGATCGTCTACACGGACAAGCAGACGGGTAACAGCTCCATCGAGATCATGCGTCCGGACGGATCGGACAAGCGCAAGGTCTTCGAATCGTCCGGCCGCGGGCTCGAGGAAGCGAAAGTGCGCATGGGCCTCGCCGGCGCGTTCCAGCCCGCCTGGTCGCCGGACGGCCAATGGATCGCCTTCGGCCTCGGCTACTGGTTCGCGGAGCGCCAGACGATGACCGCGGCCATCTGGCGCGTGCGCCGCGACGGCAGCGGCGCCGAGCAACTGACGGACGGCAGCATCCACTCGGGTTTCCCGAGCTATTCGAAGGATGGCAAGGAAATCGTGTTCCGCGTGTGGAGCGAGAAGGAGAAGGGGCTGCGCATCCTGAACCTGGAAACGAAGACCATCCGCGTGCTCACGCAGGGGTTCGACAACCTGCCGGGCTGGTCGCCGGACGGCAAGCGCATCGTCTTCACCCGTCGCCGAGAGGACAACAACTACGACGTCTACACGATCCGGCCCGACGGCACAGGGCTGTTCCGCTGTACCGATCATCCGTCCAGCGACGGTCATGCCGTGTGGTCGGCGGACGGGCGCATCATGTGGAGCGGTTCGCAGCACGGCTTCCGCGATGAAGCCGCACTGTACGACCAGACCTTCCAGCAGTACGGACAGATCTACATCATGAACGCCGACGGTACGAACAAACGGATGCTGACCGACAGTAAGTGGGAAGATTCGATGCCGCTCTACGTCCCGGGCGGTATCTGATGGACTAGCGCGCGAGCGGGCGGAAACAGTTACGGCCGCCGCGCTTGGCTTCGTACATCGCGTCGTCCGCCGCCTTGATCAACTGGCTGGCAGTCATGGTGCCGTCGAACACCGCGATGCCGATACTGGTACTGATCCGGAGCGCCTGTCCGTCGATAGCGAGCGGTTCTTCCATCGACGCCAGCAGTTTGCCCGCCAGATGGCGTGCAACGTCCGGCTCCGCCATGTCTTCGACGATCAGCACGAATTCATCGCCTCCAAGGCGGGCGACGAAATCGGATGCGCGCAGGTTGGCGCAGACGCGGTCGGCGAACAGGCGGATCACCTGGTCGCCGGCGTCGTGCCCATGCGTGTCGTTGATTTGTTTAAAACGGTCGATATCGAAATACATGAGGGCCATCCCCGTGCGACGCCGTTGTGCGCGGACGATGGCGTGGTTCAGCTGGGAATGGAAGAACGCGCGGTTCGGCAAGCCTGTCAGGCTGTCGTGGTTGGCGCGCCTGGTCAACTCTTCTTCCATCCGCTTGTGCTGCGTAATGTCGCGCACGATCCCGAGCACGCCCGCGACCGTGCCGGCATCGTCCGTCAGCGGCAGCTTGCTGACGTCGAACCAGCGGACCTCGCCGTCCTCCGTCGTTTGCGGGCGTTGCATGTTCAGGAGGCTGCGGCCGCTCGCGAGGATTTCCCGGTCCTCGTCCTGGTAGTGGGCGGCAGCACCCATCCAGGGCATGTCGGCATCGGTCAGGCCGACGATACGTTCGGCGGAAGGCAGGCCGGCCGCGTCGACCATATGGCGGTTCGCCCCGATGAAACGCGACTCGCGATCCTTCCAGAACACGCGGTCCGGAATCGTGTCGAGGATCAGCCGCAGCATTTCGCGCGACTCGTGCAGTTCCCGTTCGAAGCGCTTGCGCTCGGTGACGTTCTCCGCGAAGCCGAGCACCCGATCCACCTGTCCCGCCACGATGACCGGTACCAGGACGACGGCCAGGTCCACTTCCGCGCCGTGCCCGTTGTGCACGGACGCGTGATAGGCCAGGGCCTCGCCATGCAGGGCCTTCCGGAATGCCGCCCCGGCCACCGCCTGGCTGGACGGGGCCATGAACAGCGTGGACGACGCGCCGATTAACTGCTGCTGAGAGAGTCCCAGCTCCTGCTGCATCTTGCGGTTCACGAATACGAAATTGCCGGCCCGGTCGGCGGCGTACACGGCGAACGGATGGGAGTCCAGCAAGACCTCGAAGCGTTGTGCCATCTCCGACCGGATACGGCGGTCGCGCTGGCGCAGCGCGAGCCTGTAGGTTCCGAACGCGGCGATCAGCGACGCGAGCAGGGTGGCTGTCAGCCATGGCCAGTCGCCGAAGGCATCGGCCGACCGCCCGGATGGCTTGGACAGGATTCGCATGTGCCAGGTCCTGTCGGTAAAGCGAAGCGTGGTCGCGTAGACGACGTGCGCGGGATCGGCATCGGCCTGGCGGAAGGCGTCATTGTCGGACGCATATACCAGCCGCCTGGCCGGCCCGTCCTGCTCGTGGACGGCAAGGGCAAAGGCGCGCGTCAACTTGCCGTTATCGATGCCTTCGAAAAGCTCGGCGACACGCATGACGGAGAACACGACACCGGCCCCGACGCCGCGATCGACATGGCGATCGGCAGTTCGTACCGGGGTGAACGTCAGCACGACAGGAATCTTCGCAAAATCGTGCACGGATGCGTGCACGCGAGTCGCTGCGGGCGCACCGGTGGCCAATGCCTTGCGGATGGCGGCCAGACGCTCCGGAAAGATGGAAAAGTCGATGCCGCGCACGATCGCCGCCCGCGCCGGGTCCGGATCGGCCAGGTAAAGCACGGGATAATAAAAATCGGCGCGCGGACGCTTGCCGCGGATGTGGTACCCCGGCATGTCGGCTTGCACGCGATGCTCGAATTCGTCGGCGAGTTCGGGGGCCAGCCGCGGCAGGTAGCCGTAGGCACGAATTCCCTTCAGTCGTTCGAAGTGGCGCGCCGAATCGACATAGGCATTGACGGTCGCATCGCTGATGGCATTGCTGGTGCCGATGTGGGCCGCCAGGCTGAGGCCCGTGCTCGCGTAGGCGTCGAGCTGGCGCTGGGCGAGAAAAGCATATTGTCGGGCCGCCTCTTCATTGTCCAGCGTGAGCCGGCGCTGTGTACGTTCCACTCGCTGGCCGTGCAGTCCGAGGCCGGATGCAATTCCAAACAGGAAAACGGTCGTTGCCAACACGAGCGGCCGCCATGTTCCTTTCTCCTGATGTTGTTGCGACATGGCTCGATACCCGGTGACGTGCACGTTTCTGGTGAAATTCCAAGTCTAGGGCAGGCCTCGCGCAAAAAGTGACAATATGCATTGTTTGTTGCATCAAGACAACTAAAAATGTTGTTTTTGACAATGACAGTGGTAATTCTGGTCAATCTCTCATGTTCACCAGCCGCGACCATGTTGAACGGTCACGCATGCAGCCGACCACGATCGCACTCGCCGCAGCCGCGGCAAGTCCCGCTGCCAGGAAGCCATGCGCAAACCCGGATTCGAAACTGCGCCGCAGCAGCCCGGCCAGCCCGGCCGGCAGCGCGCCGCCGTCGCCCGCGACCAGGCGCTCGACCATGTCCGGCGCGATCCCGACGCCCGCGTGCTGCAGGCCGGCCAGCAGGGCCGAGCGCACGCCGCCGGCCAGCACGGCGCCGATGCCGGCGAAGCCCAGCAGGATGCCGCAGAAGCGCGACGTGGTGCTGATGCCGGAGGCCATGCCTGCCCGCTCCGGCGGGATGGTCCCCATGATGGCCTTCTGGGTCTCGCCGTTGAGGAGTCCTCCGCCGACGCCGAGGATCGCCATGCCGATGACGTCCAGCAGCCGGTGGCCCGGCACGCTCGCCGACCACGCCATGACCAGGTTGCCGGTCGCAACGATTGCCAGGCCGAGCGCCAGAATCCGGTAGCCCGCCATGAACGCGGCCAGGCGCCGTCCCGCCATCGGCAGCAGCAGCATCGCGAGGGCGAAGGGGAGCATGCCGACGCCGGCTTCCAGCGCGGTGGCGCCGCGCGCGTTCTGCAGGTACAGCGGGAGCAGGGACGCCATCACCTGGGCGCACGCCGCATACGCCAGCATGGCCGCGACGGCGCCGACGAAACGGCGCTGCGCGAACAGGGACAGGTCGAGCATCGGTGCGCGGACCCGGCGCTCGGTGGCGACGAACAGCGCGAACAGGGCCAGCGCCGCGGCGGCGCGTGCCAGCACGGCCAGGCTGGTCCAGCCCTGGGCGGGCCCGGAGATCAGCGTCCAGGTGAAGGCGAACATCGCGGCCGCGAACAGGCCGATGCCCGGCAGGTCGAGCGTGCGCTGCGCCGCGCCGCGCGATTCGGGCACCCAGCGCAGGACGGCGAGCGCCAGTCCGGCGCAGACCGGCAGGTTGGCGAAGAAGGCCCAGCGCCAGCCGAACCAGCGGCTGATGACACCGCCGATCAGCGGTGAGCACACCATCGTCAGGCCCATGACCGTGCCCCAGAAGGCCACACGCGCGCACGTTCCTGCTCGCCATGGAAGGCATGCCCGATCACGGCCAGCGAGGGCGCCAGCAGGAACGCCGCGCCGACGCCCTGCGCGGCGCGCGCCACGTAGAGCGCCTGCGCGTCCGGGGCGGCACCGCAGGCCAGCGACGTCGCGGCGAAGATGGCGAGACCCAGCAGCAGCACGCGCCTGCGCCCGGCCCGGTCGGCGATGGCGCCCGCGGGGAGGAGCAGGGCCGCGAAGCACAGCAGGTAGGCGCTCACGACCCATTCGATGTCGGCGAACGTCGCCGCCAGGTCGCGCGCGATGGCCGGCAGGACGATCCCGACCAGGTTCGTATCGAGGACCGTGACGGCGCAGCCCAGCGAGGCCGTCAGCAGCAGGCGCGTCGACGAGGAGCGCGTGGGGGAGTCGGCAGGCATCGTGGGGGCTCCTGGGATCGGCGGGAAGTGCCATTACACCGCATGTGGGAATTTCATTCATTAACGGAAAAACGTGAAATAATTCGCTCTTGCCGAATATTCATGCCTGCCTGGAGACCGATGGAGCTGCGACATTTCCGCTATTTCGTGGCGGTGGCCGAGGAGTTGCATTTCGCCCGCGCCGCCGAGCGGCTCGGCATCGCCCCGTCCACGCTGACCGTGCAGATCCAGGAAATCGAGCGGACGCTCCAGGCCCGGCTGTTGCAGCGGACCAAGCGCAGCGTGCGCCTGACCGGCGCCGGCGAGCTGTTCCTCGAGCAGGCGCGCGCCAGCCTGCGGCAATTCGACCAGGCCATCGGCGTCGGCCGCCGCGCCGGTCGCGGCGAGCTTGGCCGGCTCGTCGTCGGCTACGTCGGTTCCGCCGCCCTGGCCAGCATCCTGCAGCAGCAGATGCGGCGGTTTCGCGCCGACTGGCCGGATGTCCAGCTGCAGGCGAGCGAACTGCCGATGGGGCGGCTGCCGGGCCTTGTCGCGGAGGGGCATGTGGATGTCGGCTTCGTGCGCCTGCCGATGGCGCTGCCCGACGAATTGCGCGTGCACGTCGTGCAGCGCAACCGTTTCTGCGTCGCGCTGCCGGCCAGCCACCGCCTGGCCGGCGCCGCCGCGGTCGACGCCGGGGCGCTGGCGGACGACGACTTCATCGTGCCCGAACAGGACCTGGGGACGCGTGAAGTCGGGCGGCGCGGCCGCTTCGTGCCCCGCATCGTGTCGGTGCCGGGCAATCTGTTGACGGTGCTGACCGAAGTGTCGTTGTGGATGGGTGTCGCGGTCGTGCCCGACGTGGTGGCCTCGACCCTGGTGCTGCCGGACGTGGTCTACAAGCCGCTGGCCGGCGAGCCCGTCACGTCGGAGCTGGCCGCCATCTTCCGCCGCAGCGAAGGGGCGCCGGCCGCGAAGAACCTGATCCGGCAGCTGGTGGCGGAGTTGTCGCCATGCTGATCGCCGACCCGCTGTTCTATGCCGTCGCCGTGCCGGCCGTCCTGCTGACCGGCATCTCGAAAGGCGGCTTCGGCGGCGTGCTCGGCGGCGTGGGCGTGCCCCTGATGGCGCTGGCGATCCCGCCTGTCCAGGCGGCCGCGATCCTGCTGCCGGTGCTGTGCCTGATGGACCTCGTGGGGCTGCGCGCCTACTTCGGCAAATGGGACAGGCCGACGCTGCGCATCATGTTGCCGGGTGCTTTCCTCGGCATCGTCGCGGGCTTCCTCACGTTCGGCATGCTGAGCGAGGACGTCATCCGTATCCTGATCGGCGGCATCGCGGTGGCCTTCACGATCAACAACGTGCTGGGCCTGACCGCCCACCAGCGCCAGGCCGGGCCCTCGGTGGCGAAAGGCACCTTCTGGTCCGCGGTCTCGGGCCTGACCAGCTTCCTCGCCCATGCCGGCGGGCCGCCCGCCATGGTCTACCTGCTGCCGCAGCGCATGGACAAGGTGCGCTATGTCGCCACCATCAGCGTGTTCTTCGCGGCCGTCAACGCGGTCAAGCTGGTCCCGTACGCATGGCTGGGCCAGCTGTCGCTCGACAACCTGGGCACCAGCTTCGTCCTCGCGCCGCTCGTGCCGCTGGGTGTGCGGCTGGGCATCTGGCTGCAGGACCGGATCAACCTCGTGTGGTTCTACCGCATTTCGCAGGCCTGCCTGCTCGTGACCGGGATCCAGCTGGTCTGGCAGGGCGGGGCGCGTTTCCTGTAGACAGGGAGCCCGATCAGTCGATGTAGGTCAGGCCCGCGGCCGCCAGCGGCTCGCGCATCTTGTACATGTCCAGGCCCAGCACGCCCGACGCCAGCTTCGCGCGCTTCTCGCCCTCGAACGATTCGCGCTTTTCGGCGACGTCGGCGACGCGCGCGGCATCCGGTGCCGGCACCACGACGACGCCGTCGTCATCGGCCACGATCACGTCGCCCGGGTTCACGAGCGCGCCGGCGCAGAGCACCGGGATGTTGACGGAGCCGAGCGTCGCCTTGATCGTGCCCTTGGCGCTGATTGCCTTGCTCCAGACAGGAAACCCCATCTCCTTCAGCACGCGCACGTCGCGCACGCCGGCGTCGATGACGAGCGCCTTCGCGCCGCGCGCCATGAAGCTCGTCGCCAGCAGGTCGCCGAAATAGCCGTCCGTGCACTCGGCCGTGATCGCCGCCACGACGATGTCGCCCGGCTGGATCTGTTCCGCCGCCACGTGCATCATCCAGTTGTCGCCCGGGTGGAGCAGGACGGTGACGGCGGTGCCGGACACCTGCTGGTCCGGGAAGATCGGCCGCATGTAGGGCTTCAGCAGGCCCACGCGGCCCATGGCTTCGTGGACGGTCGCGCTACCCAGTTTGCCGAGGCGCTCCGTCGCGGCGCGGTCCGCGCGCCCGATATTGCGTTTCACGATACCCAGTTGGTTCATCAGCGGTGTGGTCATTTTTTACAATCCTTTCTGTTTCAGTGCGGCGTCCAGGCGAGCAAAGACGCTGCGCGCATTGCCTTCGAAGATCTGGAAGCGGTCTTCGTCGGACAGCGCCGCGGCCTGGATGTAGCGCTTCGTGTCGTCGTAGTAGTGGCCCGTTTCCGGATCGATGCCGCGCACGGCGCCGATCATTTCGGACGCGAACAGCACGTTCTTCGTCGGGATGACTTTCGTGAGCAGGTCGATGCCCGGCTGGTGGTACACGCAGGTGTCGAAGAAGATGTTGTTCAGCAGGTGATCCTGCAGCAGCGGCTTCTTCATCTCCTGCGCCAGGCCACGGAACCGGCCCCAGTGGTAAGGCACCGCACCGCCGCCGTGCGGGATCAGGAATTTCAGCGTGGGGAAATCCTTGAACAGGTCGCTCGTCAGGCATTGCATGAACGCGGTCGTGTCGGCGTTCAGGTAGTGCGCGCCCGTCGTGTGGAAGCACGGGTTGCAGCTCGTCGACACGTGGATCATTGCCGGGATGTCGTACTCGACCATCTTTTCGTAGATCGGATACCAGTGGCGGTCGGACAGCGGCGGCGACGTCCAGTGGCCGCCCGACGGATCGGGGTTCAGGTTGATGCCGACCATGCCGTATTCCTTCACGCAGCGCTCCAGTTCGGGAATGCACGTGCGCGGATCGACGCCGGGCGATTGCGGCAGCATCGCGGCGCCGATGAAGTGATCGGGGAACAGCTGCGACACCCGGTAGCACAACTCGTTGCAGATCGCGGCCCACGTGGCGCTGGTCTCCCTATCGCCGATGTGGTGTGCCATGAAGCTGGCGCGCGGCGAAAAGATCGTCAGGTCGGAACCGCGTTCGCGCATCAGGCGCAGCTGGTTCGTCTCGATCGACTCGCGCAGCTCGTCGTCGCTGATGTTGAGGTCCGAGACGCGCGGGCCCAGCTCGGGCGTGTTCAGGTTCGCGACCTGCGCGTTGCGCCAGTCTTCCAGCGCTTTCGGCGCCGTCGTGTAGTGGCCGTGGCAGTCGATGACCAGGGGCTTACGCATATTATTTTCCTCTCCAGATGTCTTGCGATACCAGTACTTCGCCGCGCATGATTGGGCGCGCGGTGCGCAGCAGGGCGGCACGATTCACCTGCTGCGGATTGTCCTTGTCGAGTTCCAGCTCGACGCTGAATTCCCCGGTCGGATGCTCGACCGAGACGGTCTTGACGAGACCCGCAGGCACGCTGGCGATGCCCTGCGTGACCGAGCCTTCCAGCACGCACGCCGTGGCGACGGTGACGGCGGCCAGCACGCCGATCGCCTCGTGGCACACATGCGGGATGAAGCAGCGCGTGGCGATGCTGCCGCCGGCGCGCGGCGCCGCGACGAGGCACATCTTCGGGTAGCTCTTCGTCGTGACGTCGCCCAGTCCCATCCGCGGGCCCACGGTCAGGCGCAGCGCTTCCAGCTTCGCCTTCAACGCCTCGTTCGCGTTCAGGTCGGCGACGCTTTCGTAGCCGGTGACGCCCATGTCGCCGGCGCGCACGAGCACCATCGGCATGCCGTTGTCGATCAGCGTGACGTCGATGCCGTCGCCATCCACGTCAAAGCGGTCGAGCACATGGCCGGTCGGCAGCAGCGACGGACACACGGAACCGGCCGTGTCCAGGAAGTCGATGGAGATCGGCGCCGCCGTGCCGGGCACGCCGTCGATGCGCGCGTCGCCCGTGTACTGCAAACGGCCGTCCCGCGTCTGCACCGTGACGTCGCACTGCATGCCGGTGTTCAGGGTCAGCACGCGCGCCGTGGTCGTGCCTTGCCGGATCGGCAGCAGGCCGCGTTCCAGCGCGAACGGCAGCACGGCGGCGAGCATGTTGCCGCAGTTGGGCGACGTGTCGACGGTGTCCTGGTCCGGCTGCAGTTGGGCGAACAGGAAATCGAGGTCGACGCCTGGTGTCTTGCTGCGGCGGACGATGCCGACCTTGCTCGTGAGCGGATGCGCGCCGCCCAGGCCGTCGATCTGGCGCCTGTCGGGCGAGCCCATGGCCGCGAGCAGCACCTGGTCGCGCAGGGCCGGCTCCAGAGGCAGGTCGGATTCGAGGAAGAATGGGCCGCGGGACGTCCCGCCGCGCATCAGGATGCAGGGCACCGGGACGAGGTCGGAGTGGTGGTCAGTGGTCATGGTCGCGGTTGTGATACGTGCGTTGTTGTGCAGTGAGTATCGGTGCCGGCGACTGTTCGATGGTTGCTTTGTGGGGGCGAGTTTGTTCTAATCTGCTTATTGTTGCTTCCTGAAAGGACCCAGGCACCATGCCGCTCGTCAGCCTGCGCCACCTCCACGCCTTCAGCGCCGTCGCCGCCGCCGGCGGCATCCGTCGTTCCTCGGAGAGCCTGTTCCGTGCCTCGTCGGCCGTGGCCCGCTCCGTGGCCGCCCTCGAAGACAGCCTGGGTGTGCAGCTGTTCGAGCGGAAAGGACGCGGCATGCTTCTGACGCGGGCCGGCGAGACGGTCCGGTTGCGTGCCGACCGTATCGAAGCCGAGTTGCGCGAGGTGCGCGACGACGCCTTGCGGATGAACGGACGAGGCACGGAACGCGCGGGAAACAAGGTGGGCGGCATCGATGCCATGCTCAACGAGCGGCGCCTGCAGTCGGCGGCGTTGCTGGCCGAGGCCCATTACATGCCCGGCGTGGCGCACGCGCTGGGCGCGTCGCAGTCGGCCATCAGCCAGGCGATCACGCACCTGGAGAACATGCTGGGGCAGCCATTGTTCCTCCGCACCGCGCACGGGATGTTGCCGACCGATGCGGGGCGGCGCTGGATCGAACGGTTCGAACGCGTGCTCGCCGAACTGCGCCATATACCCGAGGATATCGCGGCGCTCGCGGGCATCGTGCGCGGCGTCGTCACGATCGGCGCGTTGCCGCTCGCGCGCTCGCAATTCCTGCCGCTCGCCATCGCGGCGGTCCAGGCCAGGCACCCGCACCTCGTCATCCGTTCGCTCGAAAGTCCTTATGACGAGCTGACGGCCGGCCTGCTGAGCGGGCGCATCGACTTCATCCTCGGCGCCCTGCGTCCGTCGTCCGGCGTGGCGTTCGTGTCGGAGGCGCTGTTCGAGGACAAGGTGGCCCTGGTGGCGCGTGCGGGCCATCCGCTGGCCGGCGAGAAGTCGATCGCGATGCGCGACCTGGAGCGCTATCCCTGGGTCCTGTCACGCGCCGGCACGCCGCTGCGCGAACAGTTCGACCGGTTCTTCGAGGGCGAAGGCGCCGTGCCGCCGGCGCCCGTGGTGGAAACGGGCGACCTCGCGCTCGCGCGCGGGCTATTGTTGGCGGGCGATATGCTGACGGTGCTGTCCGTGCACCAGCTGTATCACGAAATCCGTGCCGGCCAGCTGGTCGAACTGCGTTTCGCTTTGCGCGGCATGGAGCGCGCCATCGGCATCACCACGCGGCGCGGCGCGCACCTGTCGCCCGGCGCGAGCGCGCTGATCGGGGAACTGCGGCAACTCGGGGCGTCCTGGAGCTGACATACGCAATAAGCAGATTGCAACGCTGGGGTGGCTGAAAGCAATACATTAGGGCAAGTCAAAACGTACACTGGGAAACTGATGGTGCCGGGATTCTACGGTCGTAGACGATCCGGGCGCCGGCAGTCCATAACACGCGTATTGACCAGGAGACTTAATGAATACGGCACACACCCTCGATGTGCGGGCGCACATCAACGGCCGCAAGATGTCCGGCTACCAGTGGCTCTTGCTTTTCCTCTGCTTCCTCATCATCACCACGGACGGTATCGACGTCGCCATCATGGGCTTCCTCGCGCCGGCGATCACGAAGGAGTGGGGCATTTCCAAGGCGGCGTTCGGCGTCGTGATGAGTGCGGCGCCGATCGGCCTGGCCATCGGCGCGCTGATGATCGGCCCACTGTCCGACCGCTACGGCCGCAAGCGCCTGCTGATGGTGGCCGTCGGCTGGTTCGGCCTGTTCAGCGTGCTGGCCTCGCAGGCGAACGACGTCGTGTCGCTGTCCGCGCTGCGCTTCCTGACCGGTCTCGGTCTCGGCGCCGCCATGCCCAATACGACGACCCTGCTGTCCGAGTACGTGCCGGAGGCGCGCCGCAGCACGCTGCTCGCCATCATGTTCACAGGTTTTAACCTGGGCTCGGCCCTCGTCGGCTTCGGCGCGGCCGCGCTGCTGCCGGAGTACGGCTGGCGCATGGTGCTGGTCGTCGGCGGCGCGATCCCGCTCGCCTGCCTGCCGTTCTACATCTTCCTCGTGCCGGAGTCCGTGCGCTTCCTGGTCGTCAATAAGTATCCGGCAGCACGTATCGCCACCACGCTCCAGCGTGTCGTCGGCGGCGACGTGCCGGCGGGCGCCGCCTTCACGATCAGCGAGCAGAAGGTCGAGGGCAAGGCCAAGGTCGGCGCGCTGCTGGCGCCCAGCTTCCGCGGCATCACGCTGTCGCTGTGGGCCACCTATTTCATGGGCCTGCTGGTCATCTACCTGCTGTCGGGCTGGCTGCCGACACTCATCAAGGAAGCGGGCCTGCCGATCGAGCGCGCCGCCAACATCACCGCGATGTTCCAGCTCGGCGGCACCGTCGGCGCGCTGTTCGTCGGCTGGCTGATGGACCGCTGGACGCCGAACAAGGTCATCGCCGCGACGTATCTCATCGGTGCCGCGTTTATCCTCGCCGTCGCATCGAGCGGCGTGCAATCCGGTTTCTTCGGTATCCTCGTGCTGCTGGCAGGCTTCTGCATGAGCGGTGCCCAGACCGGCCTGAACGCCTTCGCGCCGCAATGCTACCCGACCGCGGTGCGTGCCACGGGCGTCAGCTGGATGCAGGGCATCGGCCGCTTCGGCAGCATCTTCGGCTCGGCCGCGGGCGGCATCCTGCTGTCGATGGGCTGGGGCTTCTCGGCGGTGATCGCGATCCTCGCCATCCCGGCCACGCTCGCGGCGCTGTCCATCGTCTTCACCCGGTTCGCGGCACGGGCCGTACCGGCAACCGCATAAGGAAACATCATGGCCAGGATCATCGGCGCAATCGCCTCCTCGCACACCCCGACCATCGGCTTCGCCCTGGACGCCAACAAGCAGAACGACGCCGTCTGGGCACCGATCTTCAAGGCGTACGAACCGGTGCGCCAGTGGCTCGACGAGAAGAAGCCGGACGTCCTGCTGGTCGTCTACAACGACCACGTGACCTCGTTCTTCTTTGATCACTACTCGGCGTTCGCGCTGGGCATCGGCGACCGCTGGCTGCCGGCCGACGAGGGCGGCGGCGCGCGCGACCTGCCAGCCGTGGGCGGCCATGCGGCACTGGCGCGGCACATCGGCCAGTCGCTGGTCGCCGACGAGTTCGACATGTCCTTCTTCCAGGGCAAGCCGCTCGATCACGGCTGCTTCTCGCCGCTGTCGATCATGTGGCCGCAGACGGCGGAGGACGGCTGGCCCGGCACGATCGTCCCGCTGCAGTGCGGCGTGCTGCAGTTCCCGGTGCCGTCCGCGCGTCGCTGCTTCAAGCTGGGCCAGGCCCTGCGCCGCGCCATCGAGAGCTATCCGGACGACGACCTGAAGGTGGCCATCGTCGCCACCGGCGGCCTGTCGCACCAGGTGCACGGCGAGCGCTGCGGTTTCAACAACACATCGTGGGACGACGAGTTCCTCGACCTGTTCGAAAAGGACCCCGAGGTCATCCTGAACATGACGCAGGCCGAGCTGGCGAAGCTGGGGGCTGGGAAGGCGCCGAGATCATCATGTGGATGATCATGCGCGGCGCGATGCCGGCCCGCATCAACTGCCTGCACCGCGAGTACTACCTGCCGTCGATGACGGGCATCGCGGTGGCGGTGTACGAAAGCGACGTCGCGGTCGACCCGGCGCGCCAGGCCCGCGCCATCGCCGAGCACCGCGCGCACATCGCCCATCAGACGGCGGGCGCGGAGGAGCTCGAGGGCACGTATCCGTTCACGCTCGAGCGCAGCGTGGCGCACTACCGCATCAACAGCTACCTGCACCAGCTGATCGAGCCGGCATTCCGCGCGCGCTTCCTGGCCGACCCTGTCGCCACGTACGAGGAGGCGGGTCTCACGGAAGAGGAGCGCGACCTGGTCTCGCGGCGCGACTGGCGCGGCATGATCCGCTACGGCGTCATCTTCTTCCTGCTGGAGAAGCTGGGCGCGGTGGTGGGCGTCTCGAACCTGCACATCTATGCCGCCATGCGCGGCGAGTCGCTGGAAGACTTCCAGAAGACCCGCAACACCAAGGTCTTGTACTCGGTCGCCGGCAAGGGCGCCACCAGGTCCTGATCCGCGGGCGCGCCCTGGCGCGCCCATCCCCCTGAACACGAACCGGCGGACGCCTCGCGCGTCCCGCCCGGGCGGCGCTCGCCCCTGCGCCGCCGACGACAGCATTCATTCACTAAAAAACCAAGGAGATACCATGAAGAAGATCATCGCGCTCGCCGCCATCGCCGCGTGCGGCGTTGCCCACGCACAGACCAACGTCACGATGTACGGCCTGCTGGATACGGCCATCGACTACAACACGAACGCCGACGCGGCGGGCCACAGCCGCACGTGGATGCCGAGCCTGGGCGGCGGCATGTTCCCGTCCCGTATCGGCTTCCGCGGCACGGAAGACCTCGGCGGCGGCCTGAAGGCGATCTTCACGCTGGAGACGGGCATCTACACGGACAGCGGCACGACCGGCCAGGGCAACCGCCTGTTCGGCCGCCAGGCGTGGGTGGGCCTCGCCGGCAGTTGGGGCCAGGTCACGCTGGGCCGCAACTACAACATGCTGTACAACTCGATGCCGGAAGTGGAGATCATCGGCCCGGCGCAGTACGGCCTCGGCTCGCTCGACGCCGGCATCCCGAACGGCCGCACCGACAATTCGGTCGCGTATAAAGGCACGTTTGGCGCGGTGACGGTCGGCGCGACGTACAGCCTCGGCCGCGACGTGTCGAACGCCGGCGGTCCGGGCGGCACCAACTGCCCGGGCGAGGCGGCGGCCGACGCGCAAGCCTGCCGCGAGTGGTCGGCCATGCTGCGCTACGACACGCCGGCGTGGGGCATCACGAGCGCCTACGACCGCAAGAACGGCGGCACCGGCGCGGCGGCTGGGCTCACCACGAGCAACCTGACGGACAGCCGACTGCACCTCGCCGGCTACACGAAGTTCGACGGCTGGCGCCTGGCCGCCGGCGCCGTCGTGCGCGACAACGAAGGTTCCTCGGCCACCCCGCGCAGCAACCTGTATTACTTCGACGGTGCCTATAAACTGTCGCCGGTCGTGACGATCGACGGCCTGGCCGGCCGCCTGGACTACAAGAACAGCGGCAACGACAGCACCCTCTATATGCTGCGCGCGATCTACGATCTGTCGAAGCGCACGTCGACCTACGTCGCGATCGGCCACGTGAGCAACAGCGGCACGGCGGCGGTCGCGCTGTCCGCCGGCGGCGCCGTCGGCGCGGGCATGGCGCAGAACGGCATCATCACCGGCATCAAGCATTCGTTCTGAACGGGAGGCCGATCATGATGAAAGCATTCCACCCCCTGCAAGGGTTGCTGGCCATTACCGTGCTGCTGGCGGGCTGCCACGGCGGTGCCGCCGTCGCTCCCGCCGACACCACCGCGGCCGCGCTCGCCGTCGTCAAGCCCGTTGCCGACTGCACGCAGCTGGCAGCGGTCGACGTGACCGATATCGGCGGCGCCGGCAGCAAGATCAACTCGGCCACGGTGGTCGCCACGACCGTCAACGGCAGCAGCGTCAGCCTGTGCGTCGTGAAGGGCACGCTGGCGCCGTCGAACACGTTCGAGGTGGCGCTGCCGGTCGGCACCTGGACCCAGCGCTTCGCGGCGCTGGGCTGCGGCGGGCTGTGCGGCAATGTCGCCGATCCGACGAAGGAAGATGCCATCAGCTTCAGCTACAAATGTCCGCTGGTGCAGCAGGGCGGCTTCGTGACCGCGGCGACCGACATGGGTCACCAGGGTTTCGATCCCGGCTGGACCGCCGACGCGCAGAAGCAGGCCGACTTCGCCTACCGCGGCCAGCACATCACCACCTTGGCCGCGAAAAAGCTGATCAAGGCCTATTATGGGCAGGAGCAGAAGTTTTCGTACTTCGTCGGCTGCTCGGACGGTGGCCGTGAAGCGCTGATGGCCGCGCAGCGCTATCCGAACGACTACAACGGCATCGTCGCGGGCGCGCCCGCCGCCCACTTCCAGTTGCAGAACTCGGTGTTTCACGGCTGGAGCGTCGTCGCCAACAGCACGACCGGCGACAGCAGCGGCAACTCGATCCTGTACCCGGACAAGGTGGCCGTGCTGCACAAGGCCGTGCTGGCCGCCTGCGCCGACACGCCCGACGGCCTGATCTCCGATCCACGCGCGTGCCGCTTCGATCCGGCCTCGATCGCCTGCCCAGCCGGCGCACAGGACACCAGCCAGTGTCTGACCCAGGCCGAAGTGCTGGCCGCCGGCCGGATCTACGGCGGCCCGGCCGATGCGAAGACGGGGGCACCGATGCAGGCCGGCCGCCCGGTATTCGGCTCGGAAGGCAACTGGGTGGGCGTCGAGGTGCCGACATCGGGCTCGTCGAGCGCGCCCGTCCCGGTGAAGTCCGGCGTGTTCAGCTACAACATCGTGACCGGCGCCTACAACCTCATCTTCACGGGCACGCCGGCCAGGCCGGACATCGACACGTTCGGCTATACCGACAGCAGCTTCTACGCGACCTACCTGGCGGAGAACCATCCGCTCAACGACGCGACCAACCCCGACCTGTCGGCCTTCCGGAAAGCCGGCGGCAAGCTGATCCTGTGGCATGGCTGGGCCGACCAGCACATCTCGCCGCTGTACACGATCCAGTACTACGAGGCGATGCAGGGCCAGATGGGACAGGCCACGGTCGACGAGTTCGCGCGCCTGTACCTGGTGCCCGGGGTGGCCCACTGCGGCGGCGGCGAAGGCAACGACAACATCGACCTGGTGTCGGGCATCACCGGCTGGGTGGAGCAGGGCACCGCGCCGGGCTCGGTCATGACCTACAAGCTGGACAGCGCCGGCGCCCAGACGGCATCGCGTCCCGTCTATCCGTATCCGGCCGTGGCCCAGTACACCGGCAGCGGCGACTGGCACGACGGCGCCAACTACGCCAGCGGCGCACCGCGCTACAACGTGCGCACGCCGTCGTGGCCGGGCTCGATCTTCTACACGCCGTACGCGCCGAAGGTGCAGGGCGTGCCCGCGCCGTGAACCTGCTGACGCACATGGGTATCGGCCACCGCCTCGGCCTCGGATTCGGGGCCATCCTGGCCACGATGGTGCTGACCACCGCGGTCGGCATCCATCGCCTGGACGCGGTGACGAACGCGACCCGGACCATGACGTCCGAGCCGTTGACGAAGGAACGCCTCGTTTCCGACTTTCATACGCTGATCTTCGGATCGGTGCGCCGCACGACCGCCATCGTCAGGAGCACCGATCCGCAGCTGGCCACGTTCTTCAAGGAAGAGACGGCCTGGTCGATGAAGCAGGGGGACGTCATCCTCGGGCAACTCGTTCCTCTGCTCACCGAGGAAGAGGAAAAGGCCCAGTACCGGCGCGCGATGGCCAGGCGCGAGGCCTATAACGCCGCGCGCGACCGGGCGACCAGGGCCAAGGCCGAGGGCAGGATGGACGAATCCGCCGCCGTCTTCGAGAAAGAATTCCTGCCGGCGGCGCGGGACTTCCAGCAGGCGTTGCAAGACCTGGTGACCTTGCAGCGCAGGAAGATCGATGCGCATGCGCAGGCGATCGGCGCTCTCGGCCGGCTCGGCACGCTGACGATGGCGCTCCTCACGGCAGCCGCCGTCGTCGCGGGTGCGGTCGGTGCGTGGTGGCTGACGCGGTCGATCGTGCGGCCGATCCGCGTGGCCGTCGCCGTCGCCGAGACCGTCGCCAGCGGCAACCTCACGCGTCGCATCGACTCATCATCCGGCGACGAGACCGGCGCCCTGTTGCGCGCGCTGCGCCACATGAACGACAGCCTCGTGGGCATCGTGGCGCAGGTTCGCCAGGGTACCGATACCATCGCCACCGCCGCGCAGCAAATCAGTGCCGGCAACCTCGACCTCTCGGCGCGCACCGAACAGCAGGCCGGCTCGCTGGAGGAAACCGCTTCGTCGATGGAAGCGCTGACGGCCACCGTGCGCCGGAATGCGGACAGCGCGCACGAAGCCAACCGCCTCGCCATCGACGCGTCGCAGGTGGCGGCCCAGGGCGGCGCCGTCGTCGGCGACGTCGTGGCGATGATGGGGGCGATCGACGCCTCGGCAAAGAGGATCGTCGACATCATCGGCGTCATCGACGGCATCGCATTCCAGACCAATATCCTGGCGTTGAACGCCGCCGTCGAAGCCGCGCGCGCAGGCGAACAGGGACGCGGCTTCGCGGTCGTGGCCTCGGAAGTGCGCAACCTGGCGCAGCGCTCGGCCGCCGCCGCCAGGGAAATCAAGGCGCTGATCTCCGCCTCGGCGGCCGAGGTCGATGCCGGGACGCGGCTCGTCCACCAGGCCGGCGCGACCATGGAGCAGGTGGTGACGAGCGTGCGCCGGGTCGCCGGCATCGTCGCCGGGATCAGCAGCGCGAGCCGGGAACAGACCCACGGCATCGAGCAGGTCAACAGCGCCATCGGCCAGATGGATCGGGTGACCCAGCAGAACGCCGCTCTCGTCGAACAGGCGGCCGCGGCCGCCGCGTCGATGCAGGAGCAGGCTAACCGGCTCGCGGACATGGTCAGCGTGTTCCAGATCGATGTCCCGCGCCGCTTCGTGAAGCCGCCAGCAATACCTTTTATGAATCAATTGATATAAACAAAACATTGGTTTTGGTTATTTTATTGACATAGAGTGGCTGCCACGCAGAATTGGGGAGCTCGATCCGACATGAAACGATATTCCGTACAGGCCATGGTGTTATCGGGGGCACTGGCCCTGGGTCTTGCTTCTTCCATGACGATGGCGGTCGCGGCGGACGACGCAAGCGCGACCGTCGCGCGCTTCGAGAAGTTTTCCTATCAGGGACGGGCCCAGGAAAACGTCCGGCCGCGCGACGGCGAGTTCGTCAATCCGATATTGAGCGGCTATTACCCGGACCCGTCGATCGCGCGCGTCGGCGACGATTATTACCTGGTGAATTCCTCGTTCACGAATTTCCCGGGACTGCCCGTGTTCCACTCCAGGGATCTCGTCAACTGGACGCAGGTTGGCAACGCGCTCGACCGGCCCGGCCAGGCCGATTTCACCGGTGTGCGCGCCTCGCAGGGCATTTATGCCCCGGACATCTCGTATCACGATGGCCTGTTCTACATTATCACCACGTGTTCGAGCTGCCCGGGCGGCACGGGGAATTTCGTCATCACGGCAAAGGATCCGGCCGGCCCGTGGTCGCAGCCGGTCACGATCCGGGGCCTGCAGGGTATCGATCCATCCCTCGTCCGGGATGGCGACAAGCTCTATGTCGTGTACAACAATGCACCGGAAGGCAAGCCGCGCTACGAAGGCCATCGCGCGATCTGGATCGCGGAGCTGGACCCGCGCACCTTGCAGTTCGCCGGCAAGCCGAAGGTCCTCGTCGACGGCGGCGTGGTCCCCGCGAAGCGGCCGATCTGGATCGAGGGGCCGCACATCTTCAACAAGGACGGCTACTACTACCTCATCTGCGCTGAAGGCGGGACGGCGGACGAGCACTCCGAAGTCGTGTTCCGCTCCAGGACGATCACGGGCCCCTATGTGCCGGGACCCGTCAATCCGATCCTGACGCAGCGCGACCTGGACCCGAAGCGCCCGAACCCCGTCACCACGGCCGGTCACGCCGACTTCGTCCAGACGCAGAACGGGCAATGGTGGGCCGTCTTCCTGGCGACCCGGCCTTATCCGGGCAATTTCTATAACATCGGGCGCGAAACCTTCATGCTGCCCGTCGACTGGAAGGATGGCTGGCCGCTGATGCTGGAGCAGGGCAGGACGGTGCCGTATGCCGTCACGAAGCCGGCATTGCCGCCGCAACCGGCGGCGCCGGTGCCCACCAGCGGCAACTTCGCGTATGTCGACGAATTCGACGGTCCGCTGTCGTCCGCCTGGATCGGCATCCGCATTCCCCGGGCGCCGCTGTACACCGTCGAACGCGGTGCACTGGTGCTGCGCGCCGGCGCGCCGCTGGGCGATCTGCGCGGCGTGCCCGCCTTCGTGGGCCGGCGCCAGCAGCATCACGTCGCCACCGTATCGACCGTGGTCGACGCCGTGCCGCGCCACGACGGCGACCGCGCGGGCCTCGTCGCGATGCAGAACGACGACAACCACGTGTTCCTTGGCGTGACGCGCAGCGGCGGCAAGGACGTGGTGGCCCTCTACAAGACGGAGGGCGGCAAGGAGACGCTGGTGGCGAGCAGGCCGGCCGCGTCCGGGCGGGTGGAGCTCGTCATGGACATGGACGGCGGCCAGGCCAGCTACCGCTACCGCGACGGGGACGTGACCACGACCCTGGCCGACAAGGTCGATATCCGCTTCCTGTCGACGCAGAAAGCGGGCGGATTCGTGGGTGTCGTGATCGGTCCCTACGCTGCGTCCGGAAGCAACTGACTCAGGTTTCGTACAGCTCGAGCGGCAGGCCGTCCGGATCGGCGAAGAAGGTAAAGCGCCTGCCGGTGTATTCGTCCGTGCGCACCGGTTCCACGGCGACGCCGTGCGCTTCGAGATGCCGGATGCAGGCCGGCAGGTCGCCGACCGCGAACGCGAGGTGCCGCAGGCCGCAGGCTTCCGGGTACGACGGCCGTGCGGGCGCGTTCGGGAATGAGAACAACTCGATCTGCGACCCATCGGGCAGCGCCAGGTCCAGCTTCCAGGAGTCGCGTTGCGCGCGGTGGTTTTCGGCGACGATGCGCAGGCCCAGCACGTCCGTGTAGAAGTGGCGGGAGCGGGCATAGTCGACGCAGATGATGGCGGCGTGGTGGATGCGGGTGAACATGGCGGTAGCGGTGCAGGGTGACGGGTCAGGGAAGGTCGGAGAGATCCAGGTAGCCGCGCCGCATGCAGATCGCCACGGCGTGCGCGCGATCTCGCGGTTGGAACTGCCGCGCGCGACCAGGTGCATGATATCGCATTCGCGCGGCGTCAGATCGTCCTTCGTGCCGCCGGCGGAGAATCGCGGCCATCTCCGTCAGGCCATCGCCGGCCAGCGTGCGCAGGTCCATCAACGTCACGTCGGGAATGGTCTCGGAAACCCGTGGAGCAGCAGTACGGGTGCGTTGGCCGGCCCGGCCTCGCGGTAGAAGACGTTCACGCCGTCGATCTTTTCCGTCTTGTAGTGGATGACCGGTACGGCCGGTTCGGAGCGTGTGAGCTGGGCAGTCGAATGAAGCTGGTTCATGGATTCCTCCGTCGGGTTGGTGGTGCGTCCCGACTACTGTAGGTCCGGCCAGCTTCGTGTCGCCAGTTAAGCGAGGTTAAATAAGGTGAAGCGTCCCGGCTTCGACCGCCATCTCCCACGATTGCTGCGGCCGTACACGGGGCGCCGCATCGGATTGACGACGCATCAGTTCATAGTCGATGCGCAGATGCTCGGGCGTGCGCTCCACGCCCCGATGCATCCGGTACACATCGCGTACCAGCGACCGCACGGCGGCACGCGCCATCTCGGCGCTGGGCTGGCGTATCGTGGTCAGGGCAGGCCAGATCGTCGTTGCCAGCATGCCGTCGCCGAAGCCGGTGACGGTGAGGTCGCCCGGGATATCGAGCCCGCGCCGCTGCGCCGCGGCGACGGTTGCCGCCGCCAGGTCGTCGCTCGTGGCGAAGATCGCCGTCGGCGCGTTGGCCAGGTCCAGCAGACAGCCTGCCGCAGCCAGGCCGCAGCGATACGATGACGTTCCAGTCACCAGCAGGGCGTCGTCGCGGGCGACACCCATCGCGTCCAGCGCAAACCGGTGGCCGGCCAGCCGCCGGGCGACCATGACGTCGTCGGGCGACCCCGTGATGACGCCGATGCGCCGGTGGCCGAGCGACAGCAGGTGGCGCGTCATCTGGTAAGCCGCGCGGTCGTCGTCGATGCCGACCGTGCCGACGCGCGGGTCGGTCGGGCCGCAGCCGACCGCAACGGTCGGGATATCGGCCGCGGCCACGACGGCGAGCGCGTGTCCGGTGTCCGCCAGCGGCGTCAGGATAATGCCGTCCACGCCGGACGCGATCAGGGACGCGAGCCGGGTGGCTTCCTCGTCGGCGGATTCGCACCGTTCGACCAGCACCTGCGTGCTTTCCACGTTGGCCTGGTTCGACAGCCCGATCAGGAATTGTCCCAGGTCGCCGGTGAAGCGGCTGCCGTACAGGACGCCGATGCGGATCGCCTTGCGGCCCGCCAGCCTGCGCGCTTCGCGGTTGGGCGCGTAGCGCAACGATGCCATGGCGTCGTCGACCCGGGTGCGGGTGCGCGCGTCGACGCGGCCATTGCCGTTCATGACGCGCGAGACCGTAATCGGCGACACGCCCGCGAGCGCCGCCACATCGCTCATGGTCGGGCGGGCAGGGGAGCCGGCAGCTGGACGCTTCATGTGTGCCTCACGCCTGGCCGGCCACCGCGCGGTAGCGGAAATCGCGCAGGCGCACGGTCCCTTTACCCGCGGCGTAGACGCCCACTTTCAGGCTCAGGAAGCCGCCGAACACGTTGTGGTGGATCCCCGACACTTCCATGCGCGTGCCGTGCAGGATCCATGTCGTGCCGCCGTCGAACGAGTAACGGAAGGTCACCACGTTCGCGTCGTTCGTGATGCGCACGCGCACGCTGGAGATGGCTTGCGGGCGGCGCGCCCACGTCTGCTCCTCGGCGTACTGGTACGTCTTGACGGTGTCCGGCGTGAAGCCGACGCCGACGTACGCCTTCGGGTTGTAGTACAGGAGCAGGCCGCCTTCGGCCGGGCCGACCAGGTCGAGCGTGATCTCGGCTTCGTACGACCGGTCGCCGACGCCGCACGTGAGCGGCGTGCTGTCGGCCGGCATCAATCCTTTGCCCTTGATTTCCAGACCGCCGTTCGCGAAGCGCACGCGCGTCATCTCGTCCGGCGCCGGGTCGTGGAACGACCACTGGACACCGAAACGGTCCTTCGAAAAATCGTCGGACAAGGCAAACCCGTTCGGGCCGGCCTTGCCGCCGCGCGGCTTCCTGATCGGCTTCGAGAGGTCGCCGCCCTTGGCGCGGAACCAGCCGTCGGCCGTCCATTCCATCGGCTCGAGCAGGGTCTGGCGGCCCAGCGTGCGGTAGCCGTTCTCGTAGCCGTGATAGACCATCCACCAGTCGCCGGCCGGTCCCTCGACGAGCGACGCGTGCCCGCGCGACCACCACGGCTCGTGGGCGCTGGTCGTGCGCACGAGCGGGTTGTGCGGGCAGTGTTCCCACGGGCCGTGAATCGATGTCGAACGGGCCGCGATCACCATGTGCCCGGTCACAGGACCGGCCGTGCCGCCCACCGCCGTGATCAGGTAAAAATACTCGCCGTGGCGCAGCAGCTTCGGGCCTTCCGGCGCGAAGTTCTCGGTGACCCAGTCTTCCGGATAGCGCCATGGCTGATACGCCTGTTCGACGGTGCCGTCGGTCGCGAGGCCGTCGTCCGTGAGGCGGATGCGGCGGATGCCGTTGACGAACAGGTAGCGCTTGCCGTCCTCGCCGACGACGTGGCCCGGGTCGATGCAGCCGGAGATTTTCAGGTCGACCGGATCGCTCCACGGCCCCTCGATGCGGTCGGCCCAGATGGCGTAGATCGACCACGCGTTGCCGTCCGGCGCGGCCGGGATGTAGATGAAGTAGCGGCCATTGTGCTTGCACAGGTCGAGCGCCCAGATCGTGCCCAGCGGCTTTTTCAGTGCAGGGCCGACGGGCGCCCAGTTCACGAGATCCGTCGAATGCCAGATCACGATGCCCGGGTAGGAGAAGAAGGACGAAAAGGTCATGTAATAGTCCTTGCCGTCCTTGAGGATCGTCGGATCCGGGTGGTCGCCCGCGATGATCGGGTTGACGTACGTGCCGTCGCCGCGGTCGGCCTTGCGCTGGCCTTCGATGCCGCGGCCCCAGCCTGGATGGGCGACTTTGGATGCGGCGGCGTGCGCGGGCAGGGCAATGGGAAGCGATGCGGCGCCAGCGCCGGCCAGCAGGGTTTTGAAAGCGTTGCGGCGTGATGAGGAAGTCATGGTCTTGCGGTGGTGGTTGATCAGCGGTTGCGGTTCAGTTCGAGCAGGTAGACGTCGTTCTCGCGCAGCGGCAGCGACAGGTGCAGCCGGCCATCCGCGCCGACGCGCATCCGCTTTTGCTGCGACGGTTTGCCGGTGGCGGCCGCCTTCAGGTCCTTGACCTGCCGGATCGTGAGCTGCCTGGGCGAGCCCATGCCGACGTAGGCCGTGAACGCGTCGTTCTGCCGGTAGCCCACCTGCGAGGTGGCGAGGGTATAGCTGCCGGGCTTCAGGCCCTTCAGGTCGACCTCGACCTGGCCCTTGCCCTGGGCCGGCAGGTCGCGGATGAAATATTGCTGGTTGTTCGTCTTCGGCGGCAGCGTGTACGTGTAATCCCAAAGCAGGACCTGGACATTGCCCTTGCCGTCCGTCGTCGCGATGGACTGCTTGTCCGCATTGTCCAGTTCATGCGGCGCGAGACGGTTCAGGAACTGATAGGCGAAATATGCGGGCTTCTTGATGCCCTGCGTGTTCATCAGCCCGAATCCACCGTGGAAGGCTTCGAAACGCGGACCCGGTTCTTCGAAAATGTCGGTGAATACCCAGTACGACATCGATTGCGCGGTATTGCCGACCTGTTTCAGTTTCTGGAGAATATAGGCGGCCTGGTGGTAGCTGTCGTGGGTCGGATCCGCCGGCGTATAGGACGAGCTCCATTCCGTGTAATGCAATTCGAGATTCGGCATGGCCGAGGCCGCGATTTCCTTTCGATTCTTTTCGACGTCGTTGCTGATCGCGCCATGGTCCGGACTGAGTACCGTCCCGGTCGTTCCATATTCGTCGAGATAACCCTGGTTGACGCCGTACGTATGGGTGCTGACGAAATCGAGCGGCACGCCGTTGCGATGGCAATAATCGATCATTTCCGGAATCCAGGCAGCGCCCGCGGTCGCCGGTCCGCCGACCTTGTATTTCGGATTCACGCTCTTGATCGCCTGCGCCGCCGCAGTGTAGAGCTTGAAATACTCCTGCTGCGTACCGGCCCAGAATCCGTCGAGATTCGGCTCGTTCCAGACTTCGAAATACCAGGTCGCGACTTCATCGGCACCGTAGCGTTCGGTCCAGTGGTCGGTCAGCGCTTTGACGAGTTTTCCCCACTTTTCATAACTGCGCGGCGGCGTGACATTGCCGCGCCACCAGAAAATCGTTTTATCGCCGCTGGCCATTGCCGCCGGCATGAATCCCAATTCGACGAATGGTTTGATGCCGATACTCAGCAGGTAATCGTAGAGCGCATCGATATACTGGAAATTATAGAGCTCATTGCCGCGGGCATCGACGCGGTACACACCCATGTCGTCGCTGAGCAGTCCGTGCATGCGGATATACCGGAAGCCGGCATCGCGTTTAATGTCGGCCAATTGTTGCTGCCAGTCGGCGCGCAGGCCTTCGTTGGCGCGCCCGGCGCCGACCGCCATGTTGAACGTTTTATTCAATGGCCCCTGCACCCGATTGACGTCGACGTCGATATGGCGTTGCTGGGCCTGGCTGTGGATCGTGAAGAGGGAAAGGGCGCAGAACAGCGCCGTGGCGATGGTTTTGGATGTCATGTGCCTGACCGTGGTTGTCGTATCGCCGCGAGCCGCCGCGGCGATTTGTCTCGGGCAACATGCTAGGCCGGCCGGGAGGTCGGCATTAACGCCGCCTCGGGAAAACCTTCAACAACGGCGGAAGTTGAAGGTTTTCCGCCAAAAGTGTTAGAACGAGGCCCCTGCTAGGCGCGCGTCACGGCCCGGAACGCCTTCGGTGTGGAGCCGTACTCTTCCTTGAACAGCTTGTTGAAGTAGGAAACGTTGCTGTACCCGACCGAATAGGCGATTTCCGCGACGGTGGCGGATTCTTTTTCGGACAGCAGCCGCGCCGCTTCCGTCAGGCGCAATTTGTTCAGATAACCGCTGAACGTGAAGCCGAATTCGCTCTTCAATACGTCGTTGATCTTTCCGCGCGTTACACCGACTTCCCTGGCCATCGATTCGACATCGAGGTCCGGATCCGTATAATGCAACGCCATATGCCGCAAAATGGCCGCTTTTTCCTTGTCGCGATGCGGTTCCATCGATAATTGCTGATAAGCGATCAGCGGCAAATCCCTCTGCATCCGGGAATTGAGGTGCGCGACGAGGGCCCGGGTGTGGGCGCGGAAAAACCACACCCCGAATATCGCCCAACCGACAACGAGAACAAGCGCGGTAACGACCGGATAACGATAATCGCGGCCATTCAGCTCGAGTTCACGAATGTCGACTTCGGAATGCGTATCCATCGGACTTTGAAGAGTGCTCCCGAACGCGAATTTCGGCACCTGGTCGAGCCGGTAATGATGGCTCGATAAATCCGTTTTAAACCTGTCGAACCACCATTGCTGGGTTTCCATGCGCGTGAGATCGATCACGACCCGGGACGGTTTTTCATTGCATTTGAAGAATGCCGACATGATCCGATAACTCACCATATCGTCGCGCCGGGACGTCGTCGGATCGAATGTCGGAATCGTCAGCGTCAGAGTATTGGCCGGCACGCATTTCACGATGAATGACGCCGTCGCATATTTCGTCAGGTCGTGCCATACCTGTTTGCCGTTTCCATCGTCGAACAGCATATCGACCGCGGCATGCGGATGTGGCGTCAGCGGCGATACCGTGAATGCGAGACGCAGCGTCGGACTCGTTTCGCGAATCTCCATGACGGATCTGCCACGTTCGCCCACATCGGCATCGGGCTGGACGTGCCATGAGATGTCGCGATCGCCCAATTCCTGCAGGGGTGTCGATACATGGGCGCGATCGATGCAGAACAACACCAGTAAAACACTTGCGGCCAGCATGCACAGGAAAACGATCAGGGTGCGGTTGTAAAACTCGTGCATGTCGAACGGCGAATGGCGAATAGGATGCTCGGAATGGGGCCTGCGTGGCCGGTGCATCATGATAAGCCATGTTGCGTGCCGATACCGGCTAGAGCAGGATGTGGCCACCCGGCGGTGGCGACGTCCGGTCGTGTGCCAGGCCATGCAGCGCACTCAGTTCGTGCTCGATCGACCGCGCCAGGTACGTGATCGGGACGTCGTTGGCACTGCCTTCGAACGGATTCTCCGTGCTTTCGCCGACCTGGTCGAGCGCCAGGTACATCCAGCCGATCAGCACGCTGAAGGGGATGGCGAGCCATGCGGCCTGCGCGCCAAGGCGCGCGAATTTCCCGACCGTGCCTACCGGAAGCAGCAGCGCGAACAGCCAGACGAACAGCGAATTGACGATCGCGTACTGGCGGGGATACGGAAAATTCTTGATGCGCTGGGCGCGCGCATGCTGGTCGATCAGGTCCTTCAGCGTTTTCTGCATCTCCGCGTATTGCAGCATCTGCAGCGCCTGCTTGCGGAACAGGTCGCGGATGGCGCGACTTTGCGTGGATATCAGCGCCCCCGGAATGTCGTCGCCGGCCAGCAGTTGCGCGACGGCGTCCGGCGGCAGGTATCGGGCAAGTTCGGTCCCGAGCGGCACGCTGTGTTCCGCCACGACGAACGTACGTTCCTGGTACTCGGCATTCTGCGCGGACGCGGCCGCTTCCCAGACGCGGGGCGCGCGCAGCTGGTAACGGACGGCGGTCAGCCAGGCCAGGTGCCTGGCGACGAGGTCGTGGACGGCATGCTCGTCGGTGGGAAAGTCGCGGCAGAGCAGGCCCCAGTAGCGGCTGGCCGCCGTGATCGACGACCAGATCTGTTGCGCTTCGACTGTGCGGCCGTAGCTTTGCGAGTTCTTGAACCCGACGATGAACGACGCGGCCGTGCCCAGCAGCGCGAGCACGGGCCACGGCACGGACAACCCGTGCCAGCCGCCCAGCTGGTGCAGCGCCACCACCGCGCCGGCGACGGCCGCGAGCGGGTAGATCCGGCGCCGGGTCCAGTGCAGGAACTCGAACAGTCCGTAGGATCTGCCGATATGCACGGTTCTCTCCTCCGGCGTCAGTCTTCCTCGGCGCGCAGCGCCTGGCGGACGGCCGGGTCGAGCGACATGCGCTCGTGGAACGCCGCCAGCGCATCCAGGCCCGCCATGTCGACGCCTTTCGCGTGCGCCCAGCGCAGCACGACGTACAGGTAGGGATCGGCGATCGAGCGGTGTCCCGCGAGCCAGTCGCGGTCAGCGAGCTCGCCGTCGAGCCGTTCGAGGTAGGTCCGGACATGGCGGCACGCGTTGATTGCCAGCGCTTCGTCCAGGTCGCGTTCGTCGAGGAAGCGCGCCGGCGCGAACAGGGGCTTGAAGGCCTTGTGGACGTCGGAGTTGAGGAAGGCCAGCCAGCGCATGACCTCGGCCCGGCCGCGCGGCGTGCCGTCGCCCGCCAGTTGCGCGTGCGGGTGGAGGTCGGCCAGGTAGCCGAGGATGGCGACGTTTTCCGTCAGGGCGAAAGCGTCGTGCACGAGCAGCGGCACGTTCCCGCCCGGATTGAGCGCCAGGTAGTCCGGCGACTTGATCGAGTCGAGCGTCATCGGCACGATCTCGTGCGGCACGCCGAGCCAGCCGAGAACGATCAGGTCGGCCAGCGAACAGGCGCCGCGCATGTGGTAGAGCTGCATGGTGTCTCCAGGATGGTCGAAAGCGTTGCCACTATCGCACCGGACGACGCCGCGCATTGGTGTATTTTCCGCACCGGGTTGCGTCCCGCGGCGCACGGCATGGTCAAGCGGGCGCCAGCGCCTGCCCCACGGGTTCCAGCCGGCGCAGGCGCAGCGCGATCAGCAGGGCGGCGCCGAGCAATACGCCCAGCAGCGCCACGACACCGCCCCAGCCGCCGTGTTCCCACAACACGCCGCACAGCCAGCCGACGACGCTCGAGCCGAGATAATAAAAGCACAGGTACAGCGCGGAGGCAAGCGCCTGCTGCGTGCGGGCGCGCCGGCCCACCCAGCTGCTGGCGATCGAATGCGACGCGAAGAAGCCGAACGTGAAGACCGCCATGCCGGCCACGATGACGGCGACGTTGTGGGCGAGGGTCAGCAGCAGGCCCGCGAGCATCGTGCCCATCACTGTCCACAGCACGTGGCGCCGGCCCAGGCGGTCGGCGCGGCGGCCGGCCCACACGGAACTGAAGATGCCCAGCAAATACAGCAGGGAGATGCCGCCCACCACGCTCTGGCGCAGCCCGAACGGTGCGCTCAGCAGCCGGAAGCCGATCACGTTATAGGCGCTCACGAAACAGCCCATCAGCAGGAACGACAGGGCGAACAGCCAGGGCAGGCCGCCGTCGCCGAAATGGCCGCGCAGGCCGTGCAGCAGCGCCGGCACGCCGCCCGACGACGGCCGGAAGTTGCGCGACACCGGCAGGCTGCGCCAGAATTCCCAGGCCGCCAGCAGGCCCGCGACGCCCATCACGGCGAACGCGGCGCGCCACGACACGAAGTCGGACAGCACGGCCGCCAGCACGCGGCCGACCATGCCGCCGAATGCATTGCCGCTGATGTACAGGCCCATCGACACGCCGAGCGACGCCGGCTCGATCTCCTCGCTCAGATAGGCCATCGCGACGGCGGGCATGCCGCCCAGCGCGAGGCCCAGCAGCGTGCGCGCCGCCAGCAGCTGCGGGTACGTACGGGCGCCCGCGGCCAGCAGCGTCATCAGCGCGGCGACGACCAGCGCGACAACCATCATCGTCTTGCGGCCCAGCCGGTCGGACAGGACGGACGAGAACAGCAGCGACACGGCCAGCGCACCTGTCGAGAGCGACAGCGACAGGCTGCTCTGCGCGGGCGTGAGCCCGAAATCGTGCGCCAGCAGGGGCATCAGCGGCTGCACGCAATACAGCAGGGCGAAGCAGGAAAAGCCGCCGAAGAACAGGGCGCGGTTGGTACGATTCGTCATGGCCCCATCCTAGGATTGCCGGATACGACCGTCCAATATATATTTGTGGCGTTACTTATCGTTTAAAAATATAAGATGGAACTCAGGCACCTGCGTTACTTCGTGGCCGTGGCGGAGGAGCTGAGCTTTACGCGCGCCGCCGAGCGGCTGCACATCGGCCAGCCGCCACTGAGCCAGCAGATCCAGGCGCTGGAACACGAGATCGGCGCCCGGCTGTTCGAGCGCAACAAGCGGCGCGTGCTGCTGACGGAAGCGGGGCGGGTGTTCCTCGCCGACGCGCGGCGCATGCTGGCGCTGGGCGAGCAGGCCAAGGAGACGGCGCGCCGCGCCCACCTGGGCGAAACGGGCGAGCTGCGCGTCGGGTTCACGTTTTCCACGCCGTTCACGCCGCTGTTCGCCCGGGTCGTGCGGCGCTACCGCCAGCAGTATCCGGGCGTGCGGCTGACGTTCCACGAAATCCCCACGCAGCCGCAGCTGGCGAAGATCGAGGCGCGCGAACTGGACGTGGGCTTCGTGCGGCCGGGGCCCATGCCGCTGCCGCGCACGGTGGCGCTGACGATGCTGCGCCAGGATCCGCTGCGGCTCGTGCTGCCTGCCGACTCGCCGCTGGCGCGGCAAAAGAAGATCGCGGTGAAGGAGCTGGCCGACCAGGCGTTCGTCGTCTTCCCCGAAAAGACGGGCACGGGCATCTACCACCAGATCTTCGACCTGTGCCGCGCTGCCGGCTTCGTGCCGCAGATCGCGATGGAGGCGGGCGAGCCGTCGACGATCATCGGCCTCGTCGCCGCCGGTTGCGGCATCTCCGTGCTGCCCAGCTCATTCGAAGGCATCCACATGGACGGCGTCGTCTACCGGCCGCTCGCCGACCCGGATGCCACCACCGCGATGCTGCTCGCGCGCCACGCCGAGGGCGGCGGCCCGCTCGTGGATGCGTTCGTGGCGCTGGCCCGGGCAGCGGCGGAAGCCTAGAAGAAGCCCAACCTCGCGATGTTGCGGCGCACCATGGCAAACAGTCGTATGTTTTGAATTTATAGAATACAATTGACGCGTCATCGTTCAAGTCAGCCGTAAAGGATCGTCATGTCCAGCACCACCCCAGCGCAGGCGGGCAGCCTGCTGCTCATGTCGCGCGAGGATAACTGCCTCATCGCGCGCGTCGACCTCAAGGCCGGCGCCACGGTCGTCATCGACGGCCGCGAGGTGGCGCTCCCCGGCGACGTCCGCCTGGGCCACAAGGTCGCACGGCACGACCTGGCCCCCGGCGACAAGGTCCTGCGCTACGGCGCCATCATCGGCACGGCCACGGTGCCCGTCGCCATCGGCGCGCACATCCACACGCATAACCTCGAAAGCGACTACATCCCGACCTTCACGCTGGATGAAGACGGCCACCATTTCATCGGAAACAAAGCACCATGACCACCTCCACCGACATCGCCCTGGCCGACCTGGCCGGCTATCCGCGCGCGGACGGGCGCAAGGGCATCCGCAACGTCGTCGTCGTCGCCTATCTCGTCGAATGCGCGCACCACGTCGCGCGACTGATCGTGAATGCCTTCCCCGGCCAGCCCGTGCACCTGATCGGCTTCCCGGGCTGCTACCCCAACGAATACGCCGACACGATCATGCGCCGCGTGCTCACGCACCCGAACGTGGGCGCGGCGCTGCTCGTGTCGCTCGGCTGCGAGAGCTTCGACAAGAACGGCGTGGCGCAAGCCGTGGCCGACAGCGGACGGCCCGTCCACACGGTCACGATCCAGGACGTCGGCGGCACGCGTTCCGGCGTGAAGAGCGGCGTCGAATGGGTGCAGTGGGCCGTCGAGGACCTGGCGCGCCAGGAGCGCGTGCCGATGCGCCTCGACGAACTGGTCGTGGCGACGATCTGCGGCGGTTCCGACAGCACGAGCGGCATCACGGCCAATCCGGCCGTCGGCGCGGCGTTCGACCGCCTGATCGCGGCGGGCAGCGCCTGCGTGTTCGAGGAGACCGGTGAACTGGTCGGCTGCGAATTCCACATGAAGCGCCGCGCCGTCACGCCGGAACTGGGCGACGAGATCGTCAAGACGGTCGAGAAGGCGTCGCGCTACTACACGATCATGGGCCACGGCAGTTTCGCGCCGGGCAATGCGGACGGCGGCCTGACGACGCTGGAAGAAAAATCGCTGGGCGCATACGCGAAAAGCGGCGCGTCGCCGATCAGCGGCATCATCAAGCCGGGCGACCAGCCGCCCACCGGCGGCCTGTACCTGCTGGACGTGGTGCCGGACGGCGAGCCGCGCTTCGGTTTCCCGAACATCTCCGACAATGCCGAGATCGTGGAACTGATCGCGTGTGGCGCGCACGTGACCCTGTTCACGACGGGCCGCGGGTCCGTGGTCGGCTCGGCCATTTCTCCCGTCATCAAGGTGTGCGCGAACCCGGCGACGTATGAACGCCTGGCGGACGACATGGACGTCAACGCGGGCCGCATCCTGACGGGCCATGCGAGCATCGAGGAAGTCGGCGACGAAATCGTCGGCCTCGTCGCCCGCGTGGCGAACGGCGAGTGCACGAAATCGGAAGACCTGGGCCACCAGGAATTCATCCTCACGTACAAGCAGTTCGAGCCGATCGGGCCGCGCTGCCTGCCGTTGAAGGTGGCGTGACATGAACGTCTCCAGACTGGGCCTCGGCTGCGCGCAACTGGGCGGCCTGTACGACCCGATGACGGAAGCGGACGCGTACGCGCTCGTCGACGCCGCCTGGGACCTCGGCATCCGCTATTTCGACACCGCGCCATACTACGGTTTTACCCTGTCCGAACACCGCCTCGGCGCCGCGCTGCGCGCGCGGCCGCGCGGCGACTACATGATCAGCACCAAGGTCGGCCGCCTGATGTGGCCCGATCCGGCCGTGCGCCCGGGCGAATGCGGGTGGGCGGCGCCGCTGCCGTTCCGGCCCCATTACGACTACACGTACGACGGCGTCATGCGCTCGTACGAGGACAGCCTGCAGCGCCTCGGCCTGGACCGCGTGGACATGCTGTACGTGCACGACATCGGCCGCGTCACCCACGGCGACCGCCATGCGCACTACTGGAAGCAGCTGGGCGACGGCGGCGGCTTCCGCGCGCTCGAGCAGTTGCGCGACGAAGGTGCGATCAAGGGATTCGGCCTCGGCGTCAACGAGTGGGAAGTGATCGCCGACGCGCTGGACGTGTGCGCGCTCGACTGCGTGCTGCTGGCCGGGCGCTACACCCTGCTGGAGCAGGCTTCCCTGGGCCCGCTGATGGACCGTTGCGCGCGCGACGGGACGGACGTCGTGATCGGCGGCCCGTTCAACTCCGGCATCCTGGCGGGCACGAACAAATTCAATTACGAGGAGGCCCCGGCGGCCGTCGTCGAGCGGGTGCGCGCCATTGCCGCCGTCTGCCGCGACTTCGACGCGCCTTTGCAGGCCGCCGCGCTGCAATTCCCGATGGCGCATCCGGCCGTCGTGTCGTGCATCCCCGGCGCCCAGAACATCGACCAGCTGCGCCGCAACGCGCACTGGTTTTCCCAGCCGCTGCCGGCGGGCCTGTGGACCGCGCTCAAGGATGCGGGCCTGCTGGACCCGGCCGCGCCAGTGCCGTCGACTTGATCTTCCGCTTGATCTTTTCATATCACCGTACCAAAGGAATACCATGAAACTGCTGCGATTCGGCCCGAAGGGCGCCGAGAAACCTGGCCTGATGGACGCCGACGGCGTGATCCGCGACCTGTCCGGCGTGCTGCCCGACCTGACCTCGGCCCAGCTGGCCGCCGGCGCGATCGCGCGCCTGTCCGACGTCGACCCGAGCCGCCTGCCCGTCGTGGAGCAGCCGGTCCGCTACGCACCCGTCGTCGCCGACATCGGTAAGCTGATTTGCGTGGGCCTGAACTACTCGGACCACGCGGCCGAATCGGGCATGGCCGTTCCCGCCGAGCCGGTGTTGTTCACGAAGGCGACCAGTTCGATCATCGGCTGCAACGACGCCGTCGTGCTGCCGCGCGGTTCGGTCAAGAGCGACTGGGAAGTGGAGCTCGGCGTCGTCATCGGCAAGCGCGCGCGCTACGTCGACGAAGCCAGCGCCCTCGATTACGTGGCCGGCTATTGCGTCGTGAACGACCTGTCCGAGCGCGAATACCAGCTGGAGCGGGGCGGCCAGTGGGACAAGGGCAAGGGCTGCGACACGTTCGGCCCCGTCGGTCCGTGGCTCGTGACGACCGACGAAGTGCCGGATCCGCAGAACCTGGACATGTGGCTGGAAGTGAACGGCAAACGCTACCAGACGGGCAACACCCGCACGATGGTGTTCACCGTCGCGCACCTGGTCAGCTACATCAGCCGTTTCATGACGCTGCAGCCGGGCGACGTGATCAGCACCGGCACCCCGCCGGGCGTGGGCCTCGGCCAGAAGCCGGATCCGGTCTACCTGGAACCGGGCGACCGCATGCGCCTCGGCATCGAAGGGCTGGGCGAGCAGGAACAGACCGTCCACGCCTGGAACGAGGCACTGATCGACGGCTGATCGTTTCTCATCAAAAAAGGCGCACGAGCGCCAGCACGGAGACTTTGCAGACATGACGGACCCCTCGACGCGGCAGTACCGGTTTTCCCTCGTGATGATCACCACACTGTTTTTCATGTGGGGGTTCGTCCACAATCTCGACCCGATCCTGATCCCGCACCTGCGGCGTTCGTTCAGCCTGACGGTGCTGCAGTCGGCGCTGGTGGATTCGGCCGTGTTCATCGCCTACTTCGTGATGGCGCTGCCGGCGGGCCTGCTGATCCGCCGGGCAGGGTACAAGGCGGCGATCATCTGCGGCCTGCTGCTGTTCGCGACCGGCTCTATGATGTTCATCCCGGCCGCGAACACGCAGCAGTACGTGGTGTTCCTGGCCGCGCTGTTCACCATCGCGTGCGGCCTGACGATCCTGGAAACGGCGGCCAATCCGTATGTGACGCTGCTGGGCCGGCCGGACCGCGCGGCCCAGCGCATCAACCTGGCCCAGTCGTTCAACGGCCTGGCCGCCACCCTGGCGCCGATCATCGGCGCGCGCCTGATCCTCGTGCACGGCGCCGACGACGCGCAGCTCGCCGCGATGCCGGAAGCGGCGCGCCAGGCGGCGCTGGCGGCGGAAGCGGCCAGCGTGAAGGGGCCGTACATGATGCTGGGGCTCGTCATCCTCGCCATCGCCGTCGTGTTCTGGTTCCTGAAACTGCCGGAAGTCGGCGGCCGGTCGGACAACGCGCCGGCCAAGAGTTCGCTCGGCGAGGCGCTGGCCGTGCCGTCGATCCGCCGCGGCGCGATCGCCCAGTTTTTCTACGTGGGCGCGCAGGTGTGCGTGTTCAGCTTCTTCATCCTGTACGCCACCCGGTCGGCGGGCGTGTCGCCGGTGACGGCGGCGGACTACCTCGGGTGGGGCTGCGGCATGGCGTTCATGGTGGGCCGCTTCGTCGGCACGGGCCTGATGCGCGTCGTGGCGCCGGCCCGGCTGCTGTGGATGTACGCGCTGGCCTGCATGGCGCTGGCGGCGGTGGCGATGGTGGCGCAGGGCGTCGCCAGCCTCGCGGCGGTGATCGGCATCGCGTTCTTCATGTCGATCATGTTCCCCACCATTTTCTCGCTGGGCCTGCAGGGCGCCGGCCATCACGCCGACATGGGCAGCGGCCTGATCATCATGGCTATCGTGGGCGGCGCGTTGCTGCCGCTGCTGTTCGGCTACGTCAGCGACGTGACGCACAACGTGCAGTACGGCTATGCGGTGCCGCTGCTGTGCTTCGTCGTCATCGCCTGGTTCGCGCGCGCCTGCCTGCTGCAGGACAGCCGGGATGCGCGCACCGCCACGGCATCTTCCATGGGAGTCACGAAACGTGTTTGAACTGAATGACAAGACCGCCGTCGTCACTGGCGGCGGCAGCGGCATCGGCAAGGCGATCGCCCAGCTGTTCGCGCGCCAGGGGGCGCATGTCCACGTGGTCGACCTGAACGACGCCGCCTGCGTGCAGGTGGTGCGCGAGATCCGGGAAGAGGCCGGCCGCGTCACCTCGCACGCCTGCGACGTGTCGCGCCAGGCCGACGTGGAAGCGCTGATGGCAACGATCGGCCCGTTCGACATCCTCGTCAACAACGCCGGCATCGCCCACATCGGCAAGGCCGACACGACGAGCGAAGAGGACTTCGACCGCGTCATGAGCGTGAACGTCAAGGGCGTCTACAACTGCCTGCACGCCGCGATCCCGCAACTGCGCGCGAACGGCGGCGGCGTCATCCTCAACATGGCGTCCGTGGCCGCGTGGGTGGGCATCAAGGAGCGCTTCGCGTATTCCACGGCGAAGGGCGCCGTGATGGCGATGACGCTGTCGGTCGCGAAAGACTACCTGCAGGACGGGATCCGCTGCAATTCGATTTCTCCGGGCCGCGTGCACACGCCGTTCGTGGACGGCTTCCTCGCGCGGAATTATCCGGGCCGCGAAGCGGAGATGTTCGAGCAGCTGTCGAAGACGCAGCCGATCGGCCGCATGGCCAGGCCGGACGAAGTGGCGGCGCTCGCGCTATACTTGTGCAGCAAAGAGGCTGCCTTCATCACCGGAACCGATTATCCGATCGACGGCGGCTTCATCACCCTGAACACATAAAGCCGCTCGATGATCATTTCTTCCGCCACCGACTATCGCGAGGCGGCGCGCCGCCGTTTGCCGCCGTTCCTGTTCCATTATCTCGACGGCGGCTCCGGCACCGAGTCGACGTTGCGCCACAACGTGGACGATCTGCAGGCCGTGAGCCTGCGCCAGCGCGTGCTGAAGGGTTCCGAAACCCTCGATCTGTCGACCGAGTGGTTCGGCGTGAAGCGCGGCCTGCCGCTGGCGCTGGCCCCGATCGGCCTCGCGGGCATGTACGCGCGCCGCGGCGAGGTGCAGGCGGCGCGGGTGGCGGCGGAACGCAATATCCCGTTCATCCAGTCGACCGTCTCCGTGTGCCCGCTGGCCGAGGTGGCGGCGGAATCGTCGCAGCCGCTGTGGTGCCAGCTGTACGTACTGAAGGACCGCGGCTTCATGCGCGACTACCTGCGCCGCGCGCGCGAGCTGAACATCGATACGCTCGTGTTCACCGTCGACATGCCGGTGCCGGGCGCACGCTACCGCGACGCCCATTCCGGCATGAGCGGCCGCCACGGCCCGCTGCGCCGCGTGCTGCAGGCGATGCTGCATCCGCGCTGGGCCTTCGACGTGGGCCTGTTCGGCCGGCCGCACGACCTGGGCAACATCTCCGCCTACCGCGGCCACGCGACGGGCCTCGCGGACTACATCGGCTGGCTGGCCGCCAACTTCGATCCGGGCATCAGCTGGAGCGACCTGCAATGGATCCGCGACGAATGGCAGGGCCCCATGGTCATCAAGGGCATCCTCGACGCCGACGACGCGCGCGACGCGAAGGCGTTCGGCGCGGACGGCATCGTCGTCTCGAACCACGGCGGGCGCCAGCTGGACGGCGCACTGTCCACGGCGAAGGCGCTGCCGTCCATCGCGGCGGCGGTGAAGGGCGACCTGACGATCTTCGCCGATTCCGGCGTGCGCACGGGCCTGGACGTCGTCCGGCTGCTGGCGCTGGGCGCGGACGGCGTCCTGATCGGCCGCGCGTTCATCTACGCGCTCGCGACGGGCGGCGCGGCCGGCGTGCGCAACCTGCTCGCCATCCTCGAAAAAGACATCCGGACCAGCATGGTCCTGACGGGCGTGCAATCCGTGCGCGACATCGGGCCGGACTGCCTGGCCTGAGCCTTTCCGCCGGCGCGCTCGCGCCGGCTGCGCAATTTCATACGTGCTGATAGCGGTTTTCGTTTGCTTTGCAGCTATAAATGTTTTAAATTTATAGAATACAAAACGAAAGGCGACAACATGAGTCAGATGAAGTGCGTGGTATGCGAATCCCCCGGCGACCTGCAGCTGGGCTTCAAGCCCGTGCCGGAGGCCGGTCCGGGCGAAGTGCTGCTGCGCGTACGGCGTATCGGCGTGTGCGGCACGGACATGCATATTTTCCGCGGCACGCAGCCGTTCCTCGCGTATCCGCGCGTGATGGGGCACGAGCTGTCCGGCGAAGTGGCCACGGCGCCAGCGGGCTCCGGCCTCGCGCCGGGCGACGAGGTGTTCGTGATGCCGTACCTGTCGTGCGGCGACTGCGTCGCCTGCCGCAAGGGCAAGACGAATTGCTGCACGCGCATCCAGGTGCTGGGCGTGCACCGTGACGGCGGCATGGCCGAGTACCTCACGGTCCCGGCGCAGTTCGTCCTCAAGACGGAAGGCATCTCGCTCGACGATGCCGCGATGCTGGAATTCCTCGCCATCGGCATGCATGCGGTCCGCCGCGGCGCCGTGACCGAGGGGCAGCGCGTGCTGGTCGTCGGGCGGGGCCGATCGGCGTGGCCGTCGCCCTGTTCGCGGCGCTGAAGGGCGCGCAGGTGACGGTGCTCGACGCGCGCGCGGACCGCCTCGGCTTCTGCCGCGACGTGCTGAAGGTCGCGCACACGGTGACGGCGGGCGAGGGCGACCTCGACGCGCTGCGCGAGATCACGGGCGGCGACTTCTTCGACGCCGTGTTCGACGCCACCGGCAACATCAAGGCGATGGAGCGGGGCCTGGATTTCGTCGCCCACGGCGGCACGTACGTCCTCGTGTCGATCGTGCCGGAACGGATTTCGTTCGCCGACCCGGAATTCCACAAACGCGAGACGACCCTGCTCGGCAGCCGCAACGCGACCGTGGACGATTTCCGCGAGGTGCTCGCGGCCATGAAGGCCGGGCTGGTGCCGACGCGGGCGATGAACACGCACCGCGCCACGCTGGACGAGTTCATCGACACGCTGCCGCGCTGGATGGACCCGGCCAGCGGCGTGATCAAGGCCATCGTCGAGGTGTGAATGATGCCGCTTCCCAGCGCGGCGGCGAGTTCCGGTAGAATGGGGGATTGTCCACCCGGCGTTCTCGATTCCGGACTTCATGGCCCGACCTCCGACCATCTTCAAGCGCAGTGCGAACCTGCTGCTCCAATACATTGCCGACCACGTAAGGGTCGGCGAACCGCTGCCGACCGAGCAGCACATGGCCGAACTGGGCGAGGGCAGCCGCACGGCGATCCGCAGCGCGCTGGCGCACTTTCACGAGTGCGGCCTGATCAGCGACCTGAAGGAACGCCGGCTGCTGCGCAAGCCCGTCCGCACGGATTACTTCGACCTGGACGAGCTGCGCACGGGCGCCGACCGCATCCGCGAAGTGCTGATGGAGCGCATCTATCACAGCGACCTGCCGCCCGGCGCCGAGTTCTCGGAGACGGAGCTGGCGCGCGCGGCCGGCACGAGCACGATCAGCGTGCGCGAATTCCTGATCGGCTTCTCGCATTCGGGCCTGATCGAAAAGAAGCCGCGCGGGGGCTGGCGCCTGTGCGCGTTCGACCGCTCGTTCGCGATGGAGCTGGCCGACGTGCGCCAGATGTTCGAGTTCGCCGCGATCGACCGCTTCGCCGCGCTGCCGCCGGATTCGCCGGCCTTCGCGGAACTGCAGCAACTGATCGCGCGGCACGAGCAGCTGGGGTCCGTCATGCCGACGCACCACAAGGATTTTCCGGCGCTCGACCGCGATTTCCACGCGTTCCTGATGGGGCAACTGGACAACCGCTTCGCGCAGGGCTTCTTCGACCTCGTGTCGCTCGTGTTCCACTACCACTACCAGTGGGACAAGTCGCAGGAAATGGTGCGCAACGAGTACGCGGTGCACGAGCACCTGGACATCCTGCGCGCGCTGGCGCGGCGCGACGTCGCGGGCGCGCGCGAGGCGATGCGCGTCCACCTGAGTTCCGCACGCAGCACCCTGCTGCAATCGATCCGTGTCAGGGAAATGAAGGCGCACCCGGGCTGACGCTCCCGCGGGCGCGGGAGGAAGCATGATGCTCGTCGACGCCCATCAACACTTCTGGCGGCTGGCCGACCGCAACGGCGCATGGCCGCCGCCGGACCTGGCCGCCATCTACCGCGATTTCTTCCCCGCCGACCTGGCGCCGCTGCTCGCGCAGCACCGCGTCGCGAAGACGGTGCTCGTGCAGTCGATGCCCAACGAGGACGACACGCGCTTCATGCTCGGCCTGGCCCGCGCGCACACCTTCATCGGCGGCGTGGTCGGCTGGGTGGACCTGAAGGCGCCCGACGCGCCGGCGCGGATCGCCGCGCTCGCGGGGGACTCCCTGCTCAAAGGCTTGCGGCCCATGCTGCAGGACCTCGAGGACGACAACTGGATAGCCGACGCGGCGCTGGCGCCTGCCGTCGACGCGATGCTGCGCCATGGCCTCAGCTTCGACGCGCTGGTGCTGCCGCGCCATCTGCCCGCCCTGCATGCGTTCGCGGTACGCCATCCGGACCTGCCCATCGTGATCGACCACGGCGCCAAGCCGCTCGTCGCGGAAGGCACGCTGGAGCCGTGGCGGACCGACATCGCGCGGCTGGCCGCACTGCCGCAGGTGAGCTGCAAGCTGTCCGGACTCGTCACCGAAGCAGGCGCCGGCTGGGACGTCGACCGCCTGCGGCCGTACGTTGACCACCTGCTCGACTGCTTCGGGCCGCGCCGCCTGATCTGGGGCAGCGACTGGCCGGTGTTGAACCTGGCCGCCGATTATGCGCGCTGGCTCGGCGCCTGCGCGTCCCTGCTGGAGGGTCTGTCCGGTGCCGACCGGCTTGCCGTGTTCGGGCTGAATGCCCTGCGTTTCTACCGTATCGACTGAGGAGCTCTACATGCAAAGAATGGGAATGGTCATCGGCATCGTGCCGGAAAAGATCGCGGAATACAAAGCGCTGCACGCGGCCGTGTGGCCGCAGGTGCTGGCCCGTCTTACGGAAGCCAATGTGCGCAATTACACGATTTTCCTGCGTGAGCCGGAAAACCTGATGTTCGGCTATTGGGAATACCACGGTACGGATTTCGCCGCCGACATGGCGCATATCGCGGCCGACCCGGAAACGCAGCGCTGGTGGACGTTCTGCAGCCCGTGCCAGGTGCCGCTGGCCAGCCGCGCCGAAGGCGAGCACTGGGCGATGATGGAGCCCGTGTTCCACATGGATTGACCTGCACCCACAGCGCCGGCCGCGGCCGGCGCGTCCGTCTTGCCCCACCTGTGTTTCTCCGCCGTGCAATGCGGCAGATCCCGAATTCCCGCTTCTATCCGATCCGTGTAAATGTGTGAGAAATGTCCTTTCGGGAGGGATGATGACGTCTTTATCTTTTCAATTATCTCCGCCGCATATCGCATTTCTGTTTTGATCGATTTCATTATAAGTGTTGAGGAATTTAACATTGTCGCGGGATATGCGGCTGATTAGGATCGATATGATTCGGATGCATAAGGCAGGGATTTTCCGGCGCCGGAGTCGCAGCATCCGATGACAACCGTTGTGGTGTTCCTTTGAATTTTTTTCAGGAGTCGACCCGTATGAAAATCTCTCCCGGCATGTCGTTCAAGCTCCTCGCCCTCGCAGGCGCGATGATGGTTTCCACCGCTTTCGCGGCGAGCTACGAAGTCTGCAATGGTGCGTGTACCCGATACGCGCAGGACGCCTATGCCTCGGCGAAATCGTATTACACGACGCAGCAGACCAATTACTGCAACGGGCTGGCGGACCCGAACGCCCGATCCGCCTGCCTGGCCAGCGTGCCGGGGTACGCGGAGCAGCAGGCTCAGGGTGTCTACAGCTACGTGTACAACGAGTGCATGCGGAGCTGCAGGGCCTCGCCGTAATTTCGGATTTCCGGCAGCTCAAGAACGTCAACATTTGACATTTGAAGGAGTGCAGTCATATGAAATTCCTGTCCAGAATGCCTTTTAAATCCCTGGCGCTTGGCGCCGCCGTGGCGCTGGTCGTCTCGACCGCCTATGCCGCCACCTGGGAGCAATGCCTGCCCACGTGCACGCAGAACGCGGAGAATGCCTATAACCAGTCGAAAGCGTATTACACGCAGGCGCAAACGAATTACTGCAACAGCCTGGCGGATCCGGCGGCGAAGAATGCCTGCCTGGCCGGCGTGCCCGCGTACGCGGAACAGCAGGCGCAGAACGTGAAAACCCAGGCGTTCAATTCCTGCATGAACGGGTGCACCCACGTATAAACGCGTCGTGTCGCGTCCCGTCCGGCCAGTCCGGCCGGGACGCTTTTCATTCATCCATCGATACGGGGCCGATATGCGCCATCACCCACTCGCAGTCATGCTGGTGTCCTGCCTTTTTCCCGCGGCCGCCTGGGCCGCTCCCGCGCCGTGCAGCCTGGTCGACCAGGAAACGCTCGCGGCGCTCTCCCTCGGCGATGCCGTCATGAAGGTCGAACACAAGACCGTGCCGGCCAAGGGTCAGGTGCCCGAGCAGCACGCCGACATGTGCACGATCACGCCGCGCGTCGGGGCGTCGCCGTCCCTCGGCATCATGGTGATGCCGCTGCCCAGCAAGACCTCGTCGGCCAAACCGGTCTGCAACGACAGCACCGTGAACAATGTCGGCATGGCGTCCTGCTTCGGCGTCGCGCGCGGCCAGATGGTGAGCGTGTCGCTGACGTCTCCGATGGCGACCTTCGCCGCGCTGAACGCGACCCTGCGTGCGCGCTTCGGGCGCCTGGTCGACGGCGGCGCCGCGAAGTGACCGTCAGCCGTCGCTGCGCAGCGCGGCGATGGGATCCAGCGCGGCCGCCTGGCGCGCCGGGTAGACGCCGAACGCGAGCCCGACCGCCACGCATGCCAGTACGGCCAGCAGCAGGCTCACAGGCGACCACGCCACCGACCACCCGGCCAGCGCGGCGATGCTGTAGGCCGCGACGCCGCCCAGTACGAGGCCGAGCAGGGCGCCGCTGACCGCGATCACGAGCGCCTCGGCCAGGAACTGTTCCACCACGTCGCGGCGGCGCGCACCCAGTGCGCGCTTCAGGCCCACTTCGCGCCGCCGCTCCAGCACGTTGGCCAGCATGATGTTCATGATGCCGATGCCGCCCACCAGCAGCGACACGGCCGCGATCGAACTCATGACGATGGTGAAGATGCGCTGCGTCTGCTGGTTCTGGCGGTACAGGCCCATGGGCACGATGAGGTTCGTGTCGTCGACGCCGCCGTGCCGCTGGTGGATGACCGCCTGCAGCACGCGCGCCGCGTCGTCCGGCGCGACCTGGGCGTCCAGGCGCACGCTGATGCCGTCCACTTCGTCCTCGATGCGGCGGAAACCGAAGCGCGCGCGTGCCGTTTCCCACGGCACGAACAGGCGCTCGTCGTCCAGGCCCAGCTTGACGCCTTCGAACTCCGCCTTGCTGGGCGTGCGGTCGGCCAGCACGCCCACCACCTGCAGCCACACGTGGTTGACCTTGACGCGCTGCCCGACGGCCGGCGCCGCGCCGAACAGCGTCTGCGCCAGGCGCGCGCCCAGCACGCAGACGGGGGCCAGGGTCGCGCCGTCGGCAGGCAGGAGCCAGCGGCCGGCCTTGAGCTGCAGGGCGCCGTGTTCCGCATACGCCGGCGACACGGCGAACGCGCGCCCGCTCACGACGCGGTCGTCGACGATCAGCTGATCGACCTTGATTTCCTTTTTCAGCGCGACCGACTGCGCGCCGGGTACGACGGACAGCGCCGCCGCCGCGTCGGCCGCGGACAGGCCCAGGGAGCGGGTACGGACGTCCTTCAACTGCTCGGCGTCGATGCCCTTGCTTTCGACGATGACGTTGTTGAGACCCAGTTCCGCGACGAGGCGCAGCGCCTCGCGCCGGCTTCCTTCGCCCACGGCCAGCATCGCGACGATGGCGCCCACGCCGAAGATCATGCCCAGCAGGGTGAGGCCGGTGCGCAGTTTGCGGCGCTTCAGTTCGGCGACGGCTTCGAGCAGGAGGGCACGGTTCATGTCTTGTCTTTCGGGGGAAGGAGCACGTTCGGAGGAAGAAGCACGACATGCGCGCCGGAAGCGAGACCGCTCCTGATTTCGCTGCGTACCGGGCCGCGCCGGCCCAGTTCGACCTTGTGCTTCACGGTGCGGCCCCCGTCGGCCGTGTACACGGCGTAGGCGGCGCCATCCTGCACGAGCGCGATGTTCGGCACCGTCAGCGCCGCCGCCTTCGTCACGAGGTGCACGGTGCCGTGCAGCGCCTGACCGGGCTTCAGCCCCAGTTTGCGCGCCGTCTCGGTGCCGATGGCGGCGTCGAAATCGCTGTACTTGACGGGCGACTCGGGCGAAATGACGCCGGCGCTGCTGCCGACCCGCGTCACGGTGAGGTCCAGTTCTGTGCCCGTGCCGGCCAGGCGCACGCGCACCGGCAGGCCCGGCTTGAGTCCGTAGGCCTGGCCCTCGGCCACGCTGAAGTGGGCGACGAGCTTGTCGAGGTCGGGCAGGGCGCCGAACGGCTCGCCCGCCATCTGGTTGGCGCCGACCTGGGGCTTGGCGCCGTCCCAGCGCGCGGCCAGCAGGAACACGCCGTCGTGCGGCGCCACCAGTTCCAGCGCGTCCAGGCTCCTGCGCTGCTGCGCCGCGTTCTGCGCCACGCTGTCGCGCTGCGAGTGCAGCACGGCGTCCTGCGCGGCGGCGCGCGCCTGGACCTGGCTGCCCTTCCAGTCCAGGTACGTTCTCTTCTTCGTGAGGAAACCGACGTCGGCCAGCGCATCGAGGATCGTGTTGCGGGCGAAGACGGACAGGTCGACGCCCGCATAGCGGCGCGACAGGCCCAGGTCGTCCTCGACGCGCGCGCGGTCGCCGGCCAGCACGCCTTTCTCGACGGCCGCGTTCTGGCGGTTGGCTTCCTCTGCCAGCGTCTTGCGCAGCAGTTCGATGTCGGCCTGCGACAGTTCCGCGCGTGCCTGCGGGGCGTCGAAGCGGGCCACGACCTGGCCTTTCGTGACGCTGCTGCCGTCCGGGACCATGTCCACCAGCACGCGGCTGGACCAGCCGCTGCCCGGCACCGCCAGCGGCGTGTTGGCGGCGGCCTGGATCTCGCCGTCCGCTTCCAGGGTTTCGGTCCACGCGCGCGGCGCCAGCGTTTCGACGGGGCCGCCGGCCGGCGACGATACGCCGCCGCAACCGGACAGCAGGGCCGCCAGCGCGGCGGCGAATGTATATGGGCGCAGCATCGGAAGTCTCATGGTCGAAGTCCGGCGATGCGGCGGGGGGCGCCCGGCAGCAGGTCCACCTGGACGGCGGCCCCGGGCTTGAGGTCTTTCGCGGGCGTGTCGAATTCGAGCTGCACGTCGCGCACGACGGCCGCCTGCGCCGCCGATTTGCCGTGGAAGGCGCGTCCCAGACCGGTCACGTGCGCGGCCAGTGTCTGCCGCGTGCCGGCCACGACGACGCGTGCCGCCTGGCCCACCTGTACGCCGGCGGCCTGCGCTTCCGGCACCCGGGCGTTGACGCCCAGCTGGTCCGGATCGGCCAGGGTTGCGACCGACAGGCCGACAAAGACCTGGCTGCCGATGGCGAACTTCTCGCCGTTGAAGCCGATACGGTGCAGGACCAGTCCCCGCCGCGGCGCCACGACGGTCAACGCCGCCTGGCCCTTGACCAGGGCGGCGATCTTTGCCCGCAACTGCGCCACGTCGGACTGCAGGCCGGCGCGCTCGGCCTGGCGCGCGCGCCGCTGCGCCTCGTACTGGGCCTGCATCAGCTTCGCCAGCTGGGCCTTTTCGACGCGGTCGATCACGAGCTTGTCGTAGTCGACGCGGCGGATGAGTTCCTTCGGCATGGTGGCCTTGCGCGCGGCCTTGTCGGCATTGCTTTGCGCCTCGGCCTGCGCCAGCACGCCGGCGCGGTCGGCCTCGGCCTGGTCCAGCTGCAGCTTGTCCAGCGCCCGCTCGCGTTCCTTCAGCGTGCCTTGCAGCGAGATCAGCTGGTTCATCACCTCCGTGGATTCGAACACGGCGATGGGCTGCCCGGCCTGCACCATCGTCCCTTCCGGCGCGAGGAACGCCAGCTTGTAATTCCAGACATACGAGATGGTCGGCGGCGACACGGGCATGGTCCGGCGCGACGCGATCTCGCCTTCGATCGCCAGCGCGGCGGGGGCGGCGGCCTTCGCCTGCCGGACGCCCGCAGCCGCGGCGCCGGGCGCCAGCGGTTCGACCAGCACGCTCATGCCCGCGACGAGCGGCAGGCCGTGGTCGTCCGGCAGGGCGATGCGCGCCCGGAAATAGCGGCCGAGCCCCCAGCGCGGCCGCGCTTCCGGCGCACTCGTGATGCCGGCCAGCTTCCCGGTCACGACGACGCCCGGCAGCGCGTCGAAGCGCACGTTGACGGCCTGGCCGTCACGCAGATACGGGCGGTCCGCTTCCAGCACCCAGGCCGTGACGACCATGCGGCCGTCGCCCAGCACCGTGCCGGCCGCGTTGCCCGGCCAGGCCGTGGAGCCCTCGTCCATGCGCTCGCCGTTGAACGGGCTGTAGCCGTGGACGACGATGCCGTCGCGCGTGGCGCGCACTTCCGACTGCGCCAGCTGGGCGAGCTGGAACGCCTCGTTGATCTGCAGTTTTTTCACTTCGAGCGCGCCGTCTTCCTTGCGGCGGGCGACGGCCGCGCGGGCGTTCTTGAGGCTGTCCTGCTTGATCGCGAGGTCCCGTGTGGCGCGGCCCAGTTCCGCCTGGTAGCGGTCGTAGTCCAGCGCCGTGATCTGCTGCTTCGGCAGCGCCGCGTCGACCTTCGCCTTGTCCAGCGCGGCCTGGGCGTTGACCAGCGCTTTTTCCGCCTCGATGGCCGCGACTTCCAGGGTGGCCGTCTCGCTGTCGGTCTTCGCGCGGGCGCGCTCGCGGTCCATCCGGAGCTGGTCGATATTGGTCGTGCTGGCCGAGTCGATCCGCAGCACGACGTCGCCCTTCCTGACCGGCGCGCCCTCGGGAAGGAAGTTGCGGATGACGATCGGCGACGTGTTCGACGGCGGCACGAAGATCGTCTGCGAATCCAGGGCTTCCACTTCGCCGGAGATAAGAACGGGGCGTGTGTCCGAGGCCGTGGCGGCCATGGCGACGAACGCCAGCAGCGGGACGAGGCGCTTCATGGCTGGGCGGCGACGCGGCCGTCGCGCAGGTGGATCGTGCGTTGCGCGCTTGCGGCGATGGCCGGATCGTGCGTGACCATCACGAGCGTCTGGCCGCCCGCATGCAGTTCGCGCAGCAGGGCCATCACGTCGGCCGCACTGTTGGAATCGAGGTTGCCGGTCGGCTCGTCGGCCAGCAGCAGGTCCGGCTCGTTCAGCAGCGCGCGCGCGATGGCGGCACGCTGCAGCTGGCCGCCGGACAACTGGCCGGGCAGGTGGTCGAGGCGCTGGCCGAGGCCGATGCGCTCCAGCAGGGCGCGTGCCCGGTCGGGCGCCTGCGGGTCGGGCTGGCGCGCATAGCGCTGCGGCAGGAGCACGTTCTCCAGCACGGTCAGGCGCGGTAGCAGATGAAAGGACTGGAACACGAAACCGATGCGGCGGTTGCGCACGTCGGACGCGGCATCGTCGTCGAGGGCGCTGATCTCGTCCTGCGCCAGGCGGTAGCGGCCGCTGTCCGGGCGATCCAGGCCGCCCAGCACGTTCAGCAGGGTCGACTTGCCGGAGCCGGACGGCCCCATCACGGCGACGAATTCACCGCGCGCCACGTGCAGGTCGATGCCGTCGAGGGCATGGATGTCGCTGCCGCCCAGGCGGTAGGTCTTGCGGATGGCACTCAGTTCTATCATGCCGAAAAGTATTTCTTACGGCACAACAGCTTGTCAATTGTTAAAAGCGTCAACCGGTAGATTATTTTGGCATGGCGGCAAGCCCGGCCAGCCGGCGGCAATCGGCCACGAGCCGGCGCCCGTCGACGTTGGTCACGCCCAGCAGCAGGCCGGACGTGGCTGGCGTATGCACATACCACGGCGACAGCGGCACGGGTGCGAGGCCGGCCTGCAGGGCGCGCGCGGCCAAATCGACGTCGGACGTCCCGGTGCGCAGGCGCGTGACGACGGCCATGCCGGCCGTCGCCTGCACCTCCAGCACATCGGCGGCCTCCTTGCGCAGGCAGCGCAGCAGGGCTTCGCGCCGCGCCGCATACAGACGTTTCATGCGGCGCAAATGGCGCAGGTAGTGGCCCTCCTGCAGGAAGTCGGCGACGGCGCGCTGGACGGGCGCGCCGGGCGCCGGTGCGAGGCACGCCGCGACGTCGCCGAACCGGCGCGCCAGTTCGGCCGGCACGACGAGGAAGCCGAGGCGCAGCGCGGGGCTGATCGTCTTGCTGAACGTCCCGATGTGCAGCACGCGTCCGCCCTGGTCGAGCGACGCGAGGGCCGGCGCCGCGCGGCCTTCCAGCTGCAGCTCGCTGAGGTAGTCGTCCTCGACGATCCAGGCGTCGTTGGCGCCGGCCCAGTCGAGCAGGGCGCGGCGGCGCGCGAGCGTCATCGTCATGCCGAGGGGCGCCTGCTGGCCCGGCGTGACGACGGCGAGCCGCGCATCCGGCGCCATGCGGATGCCGGCGGCGACATCCAGCCCGTCGGCATCGACGGGAACCGCCGTCACCGCCATGCCCGCGAGCGACAGCGCGGTGCGCGTCAGCGGAAAACCCGGATCCTCGAACCACGCGCCCTGGCCTTCCAGCGCGAGCGCGCGCACGACGAGCCCCAGCGCGCCCGCGAAGCCGGCCGTGATCAGCACCTGGGACGGGCTGCAGCGGATGCCGCGCGCGATGCCGAGATAGGCCGCGACTTCGCGCCGCAGGTCCGGATCGCCGCGCGGATCGGGGTAGCCGACGGGGCTGGCCGCCGTGTGCCGGGCCGCGCGCACCATCACGCGCGACCAGAGTTTATAAGGGAACGCATCCTGCGCCGGGACGCCCATCTGGAACGGCAGCGGCGTCGCGCCGAAGCTGTGGAACAGCTCGGGGATCGGTGAAGTGTCGGGCGCGCGGTCGGACGTGACTGCCGTGGCCGGCCGGCCGTTGACCCGGGTGCCGGCAGCGCCATAGCTCGTCGCGAGCTGCTCGTCGACGAGGCGTTCGTAGGCGATGCGCACCGTGCCGCGCGATACGCCCAGTTGCGCCGCCAGGTCGCGCCACGACGGCAGTTTCGCCTCGGCCGGGATCTGGCCCGATTCGATGGCGGCACGGATGGCGGCGTAGATCTGCGTGGCGAGAGGGGTCTTCCTGGCGCGGTCGAGGCCGATGGACAGGGTGGTCATCGGCCGATGGTACATTAAAAATGATCAAACTTGGCACTGTTTTTTGGCCATCAGCCGGCGCATCATGTCCTCATTCGGTTCAACCAGGAGAAGCAAAATGACGCAGCGCATGGATTACAACGCGGCCACCCCGGCCGGCATGAAGGCACTCGGCGGCGTGTACGGCCACATCATGAACAGCGGTTTGACCAAGGTGCTCGTCGACCTCGTCTACCTGCGCGTCTCGCAGATCAACGGCTGCGCCTACTGCATCGACATGCATTCGCGCGACCTGTTGAAGGAAGGCGTGAATGTCGAGAAGCTCGTGCTGGTGCCGGCGTGGCGCGAGGCGGGCAGCCTGTTCGACACGACCGAGCGCGCGGCACTCGCGTGGGCCGAGACGGTAACGAAGGTGGCCGAGACGGGCGTGCCGGATGCGGAATATGCCGCCGCCGCGGCCGTGTTCAGCCAGCAGCAGCTGGCCGATCTCACCATCGCCATCGGCCTGATGAACGCGTACAACCGGATGGCGATCAGCTTCCGCGCCCAGCCGGCCGCCGTGACGGCGGCGCGCTGAGGAGACGGCGATGAAATCCGCGATCGCTCTGTGTCTCGCGCTGCTGGCCGGCGCGGCCGGTGCGCACGAGACGGTGAAACCCCTGTTCCACCGCGCGCTGCCGAACGTGCCCGGCAAGGCGCTGGTGGCGGTGGAGGTGTCGTTCGCGCCCGGTGCCGAGTCGCCGCCGCACACGCATCCGAAATCGTCCTTCATCTATGCGCATGTCCTGTCCGGCGAGATCGTCAGCGCCGTCGACGATGCGCCGCCGAAGGTCTACCGCACGGGCGAGTCCTGGTACGAGGACCCGGGGGCCCGCCACCAGGTGACCCGCAACGCCAGCAAGGACAAGCCGGCCACGCTGCTCGCCGTGTTCGTGCTGGACGAGGGGGAGCAGAAGCTCGTGCTCCCGGCGGCGAAATGAACGCGCTGCCCGACAGCCGCATCGCCCGGGAGATCACGGAGTACGTGCGCGACACGGCCGGCGACATGCTGTTCCACCACTCCGCCCGCGTGTACTGGTGGGGTGCGCTGCTGGGCAGGCAGCTCGGTCTCGCGTTCGATCCCGAGCTGCTGTACGCCGCCGCCATGTTCCACGACATCGGCATTACGCCGCACTACCACGGCAGCCGGCAGCGCTTCGAGGTCGACGGTGCGAACGCGGCGCGCGATTTCCTGCGCGGCCACGGGATCGGCGAGCAGGACATCGACAAAGTCTGGCTGGCGATCGCGCTGCACACGACGCCCGGCATCCCCGAGCACCTGTATCCGGAAGTCCGTCTCGTGCAGGCGGGCGCCGGCATGGACATGGTGGGCCGGGGCATCGACGCCATCCCGGCGGCGGCGCGCGACGCGGTGCTCGCGGCGCACCCGCGCGGCCGCGACTTCGCGCACCAGGTCATCGACACGTTCTATGAAGGCCTGAAGCACCGGCCCGAGACGACGTTCGGCACCTTCAACGACGACTTCCTCGCGTTCAGGGACCCGGCATTCCAGCGCGGGAATTTGTGTAGCCTGCTGCTCGCGGCACACCCATGATGCCGTCGCCCATGCGCCGGCCCCAGTCGACCAGGTCGCGTCCGGCGCGCAGCTGCAGGACTTCCCATTCCCGCAGGCGCGCGTCGATCGGCCGGTCCGTCCGTTGCAGGGCATGCGCGAGCGCCAGCGCATTGGCCGCCGCCTTGGCCGCGCCGCCGGCCGTGTGCGGGCGCGGGACGAACGCGGCGTCGCCCAGCAGCAGCACGCGGCCGAATACCATGCGCGGCACGGCAAGGTCCAGGATCGCCTGCACGAACGGTTCCTTGGTTGTTTGAACCAGCGCGTTGAACTGCGGTGCGAGCAGCTCGCGGGCGTCGGCGCGCAGCATGGCCGCCCGGGCATCGGGCAGCGCGCCCGGCGGCAGCGAGAACGCGTGCGTGCGGCCGGTACGGTCGGTCAGCAACGCCGGGAGGTCGTCCTGCCCGACCTTGCGATACCACACCCAGTTCCAGCGCCTGTGGCCCGGTGCCGTCGAACCGTCTTCGCCGGGGACGAGATATTCGAGCAGCATCTGTTCGCCGTCGTCGTGCTGGAATGCGAAGACGCCGTCCAGCACCGCGCGGCTGTCCGCGTCGAGATCGGGCTCCGGCACGAGACCGCGCCACGCGACATACCCCGAGTAATCCGGCCGCACGTCGGGCAGCATCAGCGAACGAACCGTGGAGCGGGCGCCGTCCGCACCGATCAGCAGGTCGCCCGTCTCCACGCGGCCGCTCGCGAACACCGCGCGCACCTGGCCGCCGGCCTGCTCGACGCGCTCGAGCGTCTCGCCCGGATGGATGCAGTCGTCGGGCAGCGCGCGACGCATGGTCCCGTGCAGCATGTTCCACGACGTCTGCGTCTGCGGTTGATGATCGCGCCGCACGACATCGCCTTTGCGGTCGAGATAGATACGGTCGCCGGACGCCACGCCCAGCGCGCCGGCCGGCCGGATGCCCGCAAAGTGGAAGGCGTGCAGCACGTCCGGCTGCAGCACGATGCCGCCGCCGCGGCTGTCCAGCGCATGGGGCGAGCGCTCGAACACGTCGACTCTCCAGCCGATGGTTTTCAACGTGTTCGCGGCCAGCAGCCCGCCGAGCGAGCCGCCGATGATCAGGGCGCGCGGGCTCATGATGCGGCTGCGCCCGTGGTGGCGCGGCGGCCGGCCAGCTCGCCGAACCAGACGAGCAGCGCGGCGGCCGGGAAAGCCATGCCGGTCAGCAGGGCGGCATGCCAGCCGTGGTGGGCATAGACCCAGGCGCCGGCCGCGGAACCGAGCGCGCCGCCCGCGAAGAACAGCGCGAAATAAATGCCGTTCAAACGGCTGCGCACTTCGGCGCCCAGGGCGAAGATGGCGCGCTGGCCCAGCACGAGGTTGGCGGCGACGGCCATGTCCAGCACGATCGAGGCGACGACGAGGATGCCCAGCGCCAGCGTGCGGGAGTCCGGTTGATACAGCGGCAGCGCGAAGCCGACGATGCCGAGGACAAGCGCGGCGGCCGTCGCCATCAGCGTGTGGCCGGCGTCGGCGAGGCGTCCCGCGACCGGCGACGCGACGGCGCCCGCCATGCCGACGAGGGCGAAGATCGCGATGCCGGTTTGCGACAGGTGGAATTGCGGGCCTTCCAGCATCAGCGGCGTGACGGTCCAGAACAGGCTGAACGATCCGAACAGGCCCGCGTGGTAGGCGGCGCGGCGGCGCAGCACGGGCGTCGTCGCGAGCAGGTGCCACAGCGATCCGATCAGGCGGCCGTACGACAGGCTGTGCACGGGCACGCGCTGCGGCAGTCTGGCGCGCAGGACGAAGGCGAGGACGAACACCGCGACGGCGGCGCCGCCGAACACGACGTGCCAGCTGCCGTGGTCCGCGATCAGGCTCGCGGCCGGGCGGGCCAGCATGATCCCCAGCAGCAGCCCGCTGACGACCTTGCCGACGGCCTGGCCGCGCGTCGCTTCGTGCGACAGATGCGCGGCGAACGGGACGAGGATCTGCGCCGCGACGGAACCGAGGCCGATGCCCAGCGACGCGACGAGGAAGACCCAGGCGTTGGTGCTGAACGCGGCGGTGGCCAGCGCAGCGGCCGTGGCGAGGAGGGCGGAGAATACGAGCTTGCGGTTCTCGAGCAGGTCGCCCAGCGGCACGATGAACAGCAGGCCGAGGGCGTAGCCAACCTGCGTCAGCGTGACGATCAGGCCGGCCGCTTCCGGCGACAGGCCGGTCGCGGCGCTGATCGGGCCGACCAGCGTCTGGGCGTAATAGAGGTTGGCGACGATCAGGCCGGCGGACGTGGCCAGCAGCCGGACCATGCCCGGCGCGATGTCGGGTGCGTGTTTGGCAGGGGTGTGCATGAAAACTCCTTGTGATGGTGACGGAATCTACGCCCGTCGTGAAACGGGCGCGACTTCCTTTCGGTCAGGCGGCCAGCGGTTCGTAGTCGAGATAACCATGGACGCCGCCGCCGTAGAACGTGAACGGATCGGGCGTGTTGTACGGGCCGCCGCGGCGGATGCGGTCGACGAGGTCGGGGTTGGCGATGAAGCTGCGGCCGAACGAGGCCAGGTCGGCCATGCCTGACGTGATCAATGCGTCGGCCGCGGCGGGATCGAGGCCGCCGTTGGCGATGATGGCGCCGCCGAAGTTCGGGCGCAGCACGGCGAGGATGCGGTCCATGTCCGGCGCGCCGGCCCACGCGTTCGAATCGGCGGCGTGAATGTAGGCAACGCCGGCGGCATCCAGCATCCGGGCGACGTAAGCGTATGTCTCTTCCGTCGCCGGATCGGTCGCGTTGTTGTAGGCGGCGAAGGGCGACAAGCGCACGCCGATGCGGTCCGCCGGCACCTCGTCCAGCACGGCGCGCAGGACCAGTTCGAGGAAGCGTGCGCGGTTGGCGAGCGAGCCGCCGAACGCATCGTCGCGGCGGTTCGTGTGCGGCGACAGGAACTGGTGCGGCAGGTAGCCGTTGGCGGCGTGCAGTTCGACGCCGTCGATCCCGGCGCGCATCGCGTTGCGGGCGGCGCTGCGGAATTCCTCGACGGCCGCGTGGATGTCCTGCACGGTCATGGCGCGGGACGGCGACGCCGCGATGCGCGTATAAAAGCCGTTTTCCAGTGCGGCATACGGCTGCAGCAGGTGCAGGTCGTCGTTGACGGCGGACGGCGCCAGCGGTGCGCGGCCGTCCAGCAGCGCGTAGGAACTCACCCGGCCGCTGTGCCACAGCTGCGCGAACAAACGGCCGCCGGCCGCGTGCACGGCGTCCATCACGCGGCGCCAGCCGGCCACCTGGGCGTCGTCGTGGAGACCCGGCGCCAGTTCGAACGCGGCGGAGTGGCGCGACACGTTGGTCGCTTCGCTGACGATCAGGCCGGCCGATGCGCGCTGCGCATAATAGGCGGCGTTGGCGGCGGTCGGGACGCCGTCGGCGCCCGAGCGGGCGCGCGTGACGGGGGCCATCGCGATGCGGTTCGGCAGCGTCAGGTCGCCGAGGCGGGCGGGAGCGAGAAGGTAGGACATGTGAGGACTCCGTTGAAAAGATGGCCTCACTGTAGCGGCGCGGGCCGCCGGCGATAATCCGGCGGCAGCCGGCAACACCTTTGCGCAAACCGCAACGTCGTTCGGTAATCGCACACGTGGTTGACTATCGAACGACACATTGTTAAGCTGGATCGAAACGGCGACCAACAGCCGGCACTTTTGGAGACCGTCATGACCCATCAGGACCTCGACGTCCAGGCATTCATCAACCGCCATCCCTTTTCGCCCTACCAGTGGCTCGTGTTCGCCACGTGCTTCTTCATCGTCCTGCTGGACGGGTTCGACACGGCCGCCATCGGATTCATCGCGCCATCGCTGCTGAAGGAGTGGGGAGTCGGCAAGCCGGCGCTGGCGCCCGTGCTGTCGGCGGCGCTGTTCGGCCTCGCGGCCGGAGCGCTCGTCGCCGGCCCGCTCGCCGACCGCCTCGGACGCCGCATCGTGCTGCTCGGCTCCGTCCTCGTGTTCGGCGCGGCCTGCGGCGCATCGGCGTTCGCCACCGGCCTCGAAGGGCTCACCGTGCTGCGCTTCGTCACGGGCATCGGCCTGGGCGCGGCGATGCCCAATGCCGTCACCTTGATCAGCGAATTCTGTCCGGACGGGCGCCGCGTCGTCATCACCAACGCGATGTTCTGCGGCTTCCCGCTGGGCGCGGCGTGCGGCGGCTTTCTCGCCGCGTGGATGATCCCGCAGTGGGGCTGGCGCAGCGTGCTGGCGCTGGGCGGCATCGCGCCGGTCGCGCTGCTGCTCGTGATGGCGTTCACCCTGCCGGAGTCCGTGCGCCACATGGTCGCGCGCGGCGCGCCGGCCGAACGGATCCGCGCCGTGCTGCGCCGGATCCACGCCTCGGCGGCCGACGCCACGCGCTACGTGATGGCGGAGCAGGGCGCGCCGACCGGCGGCGGCTTCGCCGTGCTGTTTTCGCGGTCGTACGCCGTCGGCACCCTCATGCTGTGGCTCGCCTATTTCATGGGCCTCGTGATCTTCTATGCGCTGATCAACTGGATGCCGATCCTGTTCAAGGAGGCCGGCCTGCCCGCGCAGACGGCGACCCTGATCGCCGCGCTGTTCCCGCTGGGCGGCGTGGGCGCGATCCTGTTCGGCTGGCTGATGGACCGCTACGACGCCAACCGCGTCATCGCCATCGGCTTCGGGCTGACGGCGCTGGCCGTCTTCCTGATCGGCCAGGTGGCGGGCAACGTGGGCCTGTTGACCGTGACCGTGTTCGGCGCGGGCGCGCTGATGAACACGGCGCAGTCGTCGCTGCCCGCGCTGGCGGCCGCGTACTACCCGACGCAGGGCCGCGCCACCGGCGTCGCGTGGATGCTGGGGATCGGCCGCTTCGGCGGCATCGCCGGCTCGTTCCTCGTCGCGGAGTTGGCGCGGCGCCAGCTGCCGTTCGGCCAGGTGTTCATGGTGGTGGCCGCGGCGGCGCTCGTGTCGATGGCGGCGCTGCTCGTGAAGCGGGTGGCCGACCGCAACAGGCCTGCCGCCGGCGGGCCGGCGCTGCGCCCGCAGGTGGACCTGCACTGAGTTCCTTGCAACCTCCGGTCTTGCCTGTTCGCTACCATTCAGGTAACGTTGGGGGATGCAGAAGACAAGTACGTTGACGGAAGTGGCCGAGGAGGCAGGCGTATCGCTGATCACGGCGTCGCGCGCGCTGCGCGGCGTGGGGCGCGTGGCGAAGGAGACGCGGGAACGCGTGCTCGCGGCGGCCGCGAAGCTGGACTATACGCCGGACATGATCGCGCAGAAGATGCGGGGCGGGAATTCCGGCCTGATCGGCGTCTTCGTCAACGGCTTCCGCTCGCTCGTGATGCACGAGCTGCTCAGCGCCCTCAACGACGAGGCGCGCCGGCTCGGCTTCGACCTCATCGTCTTCAACGCCGACCACTTCGACGATTCGCGCCGCGCCGGCACGGCCGAGATGCTGCGCAAGCTGTGCGACGGCCTGCTGCTCCTGTTGCCGGATGCGAACGACGGCCTGCTGGTCAAGCTGGAACGCGCGCACGCCCCGTGCGTGCTGGTGAGCTTCGCCGCGCGCCCGATCGACCTGCCCGTCGTCCTCGGCTCCAACCGCATGGCGGCGAAAGGCGCCGTCGAGCACCTGCTCGGGCTGGGCCACCGCCGCATCGCGTTCATCGCGGGCACGTCGTTCACGGGCCAGAGCGAGGAACGCCAGCGGGGCTACGAGGATGCGCTGCGCGCGGCCGGCATCGCGATCGAGCCGGCCTATTTGCGCCAGGGCGATTTCAACGATGCCAGCGGCTTCACGGAGACGCAGGCGCTTCTCAAACTGCCGACACCGCCCACCGCGATCTTCGCCGCCAACGACGCGATGGCGTTCGGCGCCATGGATGCGATCTCGGACGCCGGGCTGAAGGTCCCGGACGATGTTTCCGTCGTCGGCTTCGACGACGTGATCCGCGCGGCCGTCGTCTTCCCCAAACTGACGACCGTGCGCCAGCCGCTGAACGAGATCGCCGTGCGCGCCGTGGCGGAACTGGTCGGCGCCATGCGCAACGGCCGGGCCGAGGGCTTCCGCATCGAGCTGCCGGCCCGCCTCGTCATCCGCGATTCCACCGGGCCTGCACCGAAGGGCTGACGGCCCTGATGGCATCGTTACCACGAAGTTCTCCGCTCTGAATCGACCATCGGGTTGAGCGAAACCCTATTGTCTTTTGCGAACGTGAGTGGTAACGTTGTCACACTCATCAGGGAGACGACATGAATCGACGGAATGCGCTGACCCGCGGGCTGGGTGCGCTGGCGCTGCTGGGCACGCCCGGCCTGCGCGCGGCGGCCGGGCCGGCGGGGGAGCAGGGCAGTGCGGCCCCGGCGCCGCGCGTGCCGAAGCGCTACCTGCGGTCCGTCGTCGACGAGGCCCTGCTGCGCCGCCGTCTGCTGCCGCCCGGCGCCTGGCATCCCTATCCGCGGGCGGGCGACCGTACTGCCTGGGCGCAGGTGCCGGCCGACGTGGCCGCGGCGTTGATCGCACGGGCCGACGCCTGGCTGGGCACCGAGTGGCCGCAGCTGCCGGCCAGCCTGTTCCTGGAGTTTGCGGAAAACGGCAACCGCACGCATTACGAACAACGCTATTTCGAGCGCCGCAGCCGGCTCGCGGGCCTCGTGCTGGCCGAATGCGTGCAGGGGCAGGGCCGTTACGTGCACGCGATCGCGGACGGCGTCTGGCTCGTGTGCGAGGAAACGTTCTGGGGCCTGCCGGCCCACAGCGGCATGCAGAAGCGCGGCGTCGGCCTGCCCGATGCGGGCGAACCCGTGATCGACCTGTTCGCAGCGGAGACGGGCGTCACGCTCGCGTACGTGCACGAACTCGTGGGCGACCAGCTGCGCGCTGTGTCGCCGCTGCTCCCCGTGCGCATCGCGGCCGAGGTGAAGCGGCGCATCCTCGATCCCGGCCTGGCGCGCGACGATTTCAAGTGGATGGGCCTGAAGGACAAGAAGGAACCGCTGAACAACTGGACGTCGTGGATCGCGTCGAGCTGGCTGGAGGCGAACCTGCTGCTGGAGACGGATCCGGCGCGCCGCATCGCGTCCACCTTGAAGATCTGCGGCTGCCTGGACGGCTTCCTGGCCGATTATTCGGACGACGGCGCGTGCGAGGAAGGACCGGGCTACTGGACGCTGTCCGCCGGTCCTTATCTGGACAGCCTGATGGCGCTGGACTCGGCGACCGGTGGCGCGCTTAATCTGGCGACCGATCCGTTCGTGCGCCGCATGGGCCATTACGTGCTGGACGTGCACGTGGCCGGCGACTGGTACGTGAACTATGGCGACGCACACGCGAAGGTGCACCATTCGCCGCCGCTGCTGCACCGTTTCGGCCGCGCCACCGGCGACGCCGACCTGGCTGCGTTCGGCGCATTCCGTGCCTCCGCGCGCGGCGTCAACCTGTCCGACCAGGGACGGCTCGCGCGCGACGTGGCCGACGTGCTGGAGGTCGCGCGGATGCGGGCGACACCAGGGCGCGACGCATTGCAGCGCGCGTCCTGGTATCCCGCTCTCGGCCTGATGACGGCGCGGGCCCAGGGCGGATCGGACCGGGGATTCTTCCTCGCCGTGCAGGCGGCGTCGAACGCGCGCAGCCACGGCCACCACGATTCCGGCAGCTTCATCGTGTTCCACGACGGCCAGCCGGTGTTCGTGGATCCCGGCGTCGAAGCCTATACGGCGAAGACGTTCAGCAAGGACCGGTACACCATCTGGACCATGCAGTCGGGCTGGCACAACCTGCCGCTCGTGGACGGCCGGATGCAGGTTGGTCGTGATGCACGCGACCGGGCGAGCAGGGTACGGGTCGACGATATGGGGATGACGATGGACCTCTCCACCGCGTACGGTCCGGAGGCGGGCATCAGGACGTGGGAGCGGCGCATCGCCCTGGACCGCGCTGCCGGCAAGGTGAACCTGCGCGAGACGTTCGCGCTGGCCCGTCCCGCGCCGGTGGCCCTCGTCTTCGTCACGCCGCGCAAGCCCGATGCGGCGCAGGCGGGCGTCGTTTCCCTTCCGGTGGCCGGCGGTCGTGCCGTGCACCTGAGGTTTGATCCCCGCGCGCTGCGTGCCGACGTCGAACGGCTGCCGCTGGAAGACGCGGGCCTGAAACATGAATGGGGCGACGTGCTGTACCGCATCCGGCTGGCGTCCGCGCAGCCGCTCGGTACCGGCGATCTCGCCATCTCGATAGCGACATGACATCAGAAGGAGTCACATGAAGAAGCGAACGATGGCGGCCATCCTGGCGGGCGGCATGCTGCTGCTGGCCGGCTGCGCGGACATGGCGGGACATCGCGCGGCCGTCCCGGCGCAGGAAGCGCGCACGACGATCCCGACGCGGGCCGAAGCGCTCGCCGTCATCGACAAGGTGAACGGCTACTGGCAGCGCACGACGCCAGCGACGGAATGGTCGTTCTGGAACGTGGCCGTCTACCACACGGGGAATCTCGCCGCCTACGAGGTCACGCGCAACGAGGCGTATCGCCAGTATTCGGAACGGTGGGCCGAGTACAACGGCTGGAAGGGCGCGAAGTCCGACAACAAGGCCGAGTGGAAGCTCACGTACGGCGAAACGGACGACCACGTGCTGTTCGGCGACTGGCAGGTCTGCTTCCAGGCGTATCTCGACCTGTATCGCCTCGGCCCGCAGGATCCGCGCCGCGTCGCCCGTGCGCGCGAGGTGATGGGCCACGAGATCGGCACGGACCGCGTCGATTACTGGTGGTGGGCGGACGGCCTGTACATGGTCATGCCCGTGATGACGAAGATGTACCACCTGACGGGCGACCGCCGCTACCTCGACAGGATGGTCGCGTATTTCGAGTACGCGAACGGTCTGATGTACGACAGTGAAACGCACCTGTACTACCGCGACGCGCGCTACGTCTATCCGAAGCACCGGAGCGTGAACGGCAAGAAGGACTTCTGGGCGCGCGGCGACGGCTGGGTGTTCGCCGCGCTGGCCAAGGTGCTGGCGGACCTGCCGCGCGACGATCCGTACCGGCCGATGTTCGAGGAGCGCTTCCGCGCGATGGCGCAGACGCTGCAAGGCATCCAGGCGCCGGAGGGTTACTGGACGCGCAGCCTGCTCGACCCGGCCCACGCGCCGGGCCCGGAAACGAGCGGCACCGCGTTCTTCACTTACGGCATGCTGTGGGGTATCAACAACGGTCTGCTGGACCGCGGCACGTACCTGCCGGTGGCGGCGAAAGGCTGGGATTACCTGACCCGTACGGCCATCCAGCCGGACGGCAAGGTCGGCTACGTGCAGCCCATCGGCGACCGCGCGATCCCCGGCCAGGTGGTGAATCGCGATTCGACGGCGCATTTCGGCGTGGGCGCGGTGCTGCTGGCCGCATCCGAAATGGCGAAACTGGCCCACTGATTCTCTCCTTCGCGAACCTCCGCGTTCGTGTTCGACCTGCCCAGGGATGGCAGGTCTTTTTTTTTGAAAAAGCTTGCGCTTTTTTTAAGCTGCGGCGATGCTTTAGCTCTTGTTAGTGGGAAACGCGTCCATGTTGGAAGACAAAAGCGCCCACGCCGTCGGTACGTTGCGCTACACGACGGCGGGCCTCGCCATCGTCCTGTTCTGGCTGCTGTTCGGCGAGTTCGCCATCGCCTTCCGCGACCGCTCGGCCATCCCGGGCGTCATGGAACTGCTGCGGCAGCACCACGCCAGCGATACGATGATCGCCGTGCTCGTGTCCGCGCTGCCGGCGCTGCTGGGCGCCGTCCTCGTGCCCATCATCGGCTTCCGCTCCGACCGTTTCCGCAGCCGCTGGGGCCGGCGCCTGCCGTTCCTGATGGGGATCACCCCCGTCGCCGCGCTCGTCCTCATCGCCCTGGGCAACTGCGCCACGTTCGGCCGCGTCACCGACCAGCTGCTCGGAACACTGTCGCCCGGCGTGGACACGTGCGTGCTCGCGTGGTTCTGCCTGTTCTGGACCGTGTTCGAAGGCGTCGCGCTCGTCACGCTCGCGCTGTACGCGGGGCTCGTGAACGACATCGTCCCGCGCCCCGTGCTGGGGCGCTTCTACGCGGGGTTCCGCATCGTCAGCCTCGTCGCCGGCATCCTGTTCAACCTGTGGGTCTTCCGCCTGACGGAACACCATCTGCGCGAAGTCTTCCTCGGCATCGGCCTGTTCTTCGGCGTCGCCGTCATGCTCATGTGCCTGCGCCTGAAGGAGGGGGAATACGGCCCGCCGTCGGTGGACGGCCAGGACGCCGTGACGTGGCGCGCAATGGGCCGGGCGTACTGGCGCGAATGCCTGTCGGACCGTTACTTCCTGCTCGTGTTTTTCGCCCTGACCGCGTCCGAGCTGACCTTCATGCCGTTCAATACGTTCTCGCAGCTGTACGCGGAATCGATCGGGATGGACAAGGCCACGCTGGGCCGGCTGCTGGCCCTGTCGTACACCTTGTCGATCGGGCTGTCGTCCGTGATCGGCTGGCTCGTCGACCGCTACAGCGCCGCCATCGTCACCGTATGGTCGATGGGCCTGTACCTGTGCGTGGGGGCCGGCGGCTTCCTCGCCGTGCACGATCTGCAGAGTTTTTCCATCGTCTACGTGCTGCACGCCGTCGTGGCGGGCACGTATTACACGGCGTCCGCGTCGCTGCCGATGGTGCTGTTCCCGCGCGCCCGCTTCCTGCAGTTCGACGGCGCCAAGCGCTTCCTGTTCTCCACGTCCAACATCGTGCTGAGCTTCCTGCTCGGCCCCCTGCTGGACGCGACCGGCCACTTCTACGGCCTGACGCTGCTCGTGGGCGGCCTGCTCGCGGGGACCAGCCTGATCATGTTCAGGACACTGGCACGCGCCGCGCGCGGGCGGGTCGGCGCGGCGTCGTCGGCGTAGCCTCGGCCTGCGGCGCGGGTCCCGTCGAATCGCGTACGGTGAGCTTCGCGGGAAACGCGATGCGCGCCGGTCCCGTCGTCTGGCCCGCGATCATGCCCACCACTTCGCGCACGGCATAGGCGGCGATGGCATCGAACGGCTGGTGCATCGTCGTCAGTTTCGGGAAGACGCAGCTGGCGGTCGGGATGTCGTCGAAGCCGATCACGGAAATGTCGTGAGGGACCTTCAAACCGCGGCTGTTGATGGCATCGATGGCGCCGAACGCCATCTCGTCGTTCGCGGCGAAGATGGCGGTCGGCGGGACGGGGAGGGCGAGCAGCTGCTCCGTCGCCGCATAGCCGCCCGGCTGCACGAACGCGCCGTTGACGACGAGCGCCGGGTCGGGCGTAATGCCGGCCGCCTGCAGCGCATCCACGTAGCCACGTTCGCGTTCCGCGCTCTGGCCCGTGCCCGGATTGCCGGCGATGTAGGCGATGCGGCGGTGGCCCAGCTCCAGCAGGTGAGTCACGGCCACGCGCGCGCCGAGGCGGTTTTCCGCCGCCACGACGGGTACCGCGAGGGGGCGCGCGTCGAAGCAGATCACGACGCTGGCCACCTGCTGGCGTTCGATGGCGTCCAGGAAGCGGTCGTCCGCGCCCGGCATCACGACCATCAAGCCGTCGCACAGCTTGCCCAGCAGGTCGCACGTCGCCATGCGGTCCGGGCTGTCGAAGCGTTCCGCGTTGAACAGCAGCAGATCGTAGCCCTGGGCACGCGCATGCGTGGAGAGGGCGCGGATGATCTCGTGCAGCACCACCGGGCCGTAATTGTTGACGAATACGCCCAGCAGCCGGCTGCGGTCCCCGCGCATACGCCGCGCCAGCGGATCGGGCGTGTAATTCAATTGCGCGGCGGCGGCCATGATGCGCTCGCGCGTCTCGGCCGACACATAACCTGCGCCGCGGATGGCGCGCGATGCCGTGATCGGGGCCACGCCCGCGAGCCGGGCGACTTCACTGAGTTTGCTGACTTTACGCATGGAGGGAAGTCTGACGGAAAAATGAGACAACGTACATCACAAAATTCGTCAAAGGTATGACCGTTTGACATGGCTGTCGTTGTTGCGCGACACGAAATTTGTCAAAATGACTTGCTATGTTCAGCAAAAACAAGGACTTGCGTGCCGATTTGATTCGTGTGCGCACTATTGCCCTTTAATAATCGCTTGTGGTAACGTGACCACCAGCCGGCGTAAAGACCACAGCAATAGTGCCCCAGACCGGCACCCCATGTTCCAATAACGACACAAGAATGGAGACAAGATGAACAAGAAGTTGCTCGCCACGCTGCTGCCGATGGCGCTGGCCGCCGCCTATGGGAACCAGGCCCTGGCACAGGAGGCGTCCATGCCCGCCGCTCCCACGACCGCACCCGCGACCGAGCCGGCACCGCCGGCACCGCCGGCCGCCGATGCCCCCGCAGCGACGACCGTCGTCGTCACGGGCTTCCGTTCCAGCCTGCAGAAGGCGCTGAACCTGAAACAGCAGGCCATCGGCGTGCGCGATTCGATCGTCGCCGAAGACATCGGCAAGTTCCCCGAGGCGAACGTGGCCGAGTCGCTGCAGCGCGTGCCGGGCGTGATCCTGAACCGCGACGAAAGCTCGGCGGAAGGCCAGCGCATCTCGATCCGCGGCCTGCCGACGGAATACACGGTGACCACGCTGAACGGCGCGCCCGTGAACACGACGTCGACGAGCACGATCGGCAGCGCGGCGCGTGGCTTCAACTACGACGTGTTCGCGTCCGAACTGTTCGGCCGCGTCGACTTCTACAAGTCCCCGCTGGCCGAACTGCCGGAAGGCGGCATGGGCGGCGTCGTCGACCTGCAGACGCCGCGCCCGTTCGACAATCCGAAGCGCACCGTCCGCTACGGCGTGTCGGCCGCCTACAACACGATGTCGGAGAAGACCGATCCGAATCTGTTCGCCCTGTATTCGAACACGTGGGGCAACTGGGGCTTTCTCGCCGGCGCGTCGCATTCGAAGGCCGTCAACAACCGTTCCGGCTTCGAGGCGACGGGCGGCTACAACAGCTCGCGCCGCGGCAGCGCATCGCCCGTGCTGGGCAACTTCGCCATGCAGCTCGACTACGACGATCCCCGCGCGAACCTGTCCGGCTACACCCGCGACCAGATCGACAACGCGCTGCTGCCCCGTATCTACCGCTTCTACGGCTCGCAGAACCGGCGCACGCGCGACGGCCTCGTGACGTCGCTGCAGTACAAGGAAGGCGGCCTGAATATCAGCCTGGACGGCCTGGCTTCGCAACTGCAGAACAGCCGCGACGAACTCTATTACGGCATCCTGATCCGCAACAGCAAGACGACCAACCGCAACGCCCCGGCCGGCCAGTCCGGCCACAACGGCCTCGTGCCGCTGGACGTGCACATCGACCCGGCGTCGAACCTGCTGACGGGCACCTTCGGCAATACGTCGTACAGCAGCGGCGTCACCTACGGCGAGGACAAGACGAAGTTCGGCTACCTCGCGTTGAACGGCCGCTGGGAAGTGAAAAAGGGCACCGTGCTGACCGGCCAGCTGTCGGCCAACAACAGCGACGCGAAGAGCTACCAGGACACGCTGTCGGGCCAGATCTTCGGCGTCGATTCCACCATCGACTACGGTTCGGATCACGTGTACCCGTCGATGTCGTCGACCGTCGACTACACGAATCCCGCCAACTTCACGGGCTTCGACATCAACACCGGCTGGACGCGCGAGACGGACAAGGGCCGCCAGGCGCGCCTCGTGCTGGACCAGGACTACGACCTGTGGGGCGACTGGACGGGCCACTTCAAGGGCGGCGTCGTGTACGTCGACACGACGAAGACGATCGAGAAGCGCAATGCCACGTCCGCGATGGTGGCCAAGCTGAAGTCGTTCGGCGACGCGGGCCTGCGCAGCAACATGGTGACGACCCTGCCGGTCCCGAACCTGGACATGGGCGACGGCTGGCCGCACAAGTTCGGCACGTTCACGCGCAGCTACGCCTACTCCACGTACGACCCGGTGGCCTTCAACACGCCCGCCGCATTCACGCCGGCGCAGAGCTTCGGCGCGGAAGAGAAGGTCACCACCGGTTTCGTGCAGTCCGACTTCAAGGGTGAAGTGCTGGCGCGCGAACTGCGTATCAATGCCGGCGTGCGCTGGGCGCAGACGAAGCTGGGCATCGACAACTACAAGAAGTCGGGCGCGGGCGGCACCTACCTGCCGAACCAGGAACACGGCAAGTACACGAACGTGCTGCCGGCCGTCAGCGCCGCGTACGACGTGGCGGAAGACCTGATCTGGCGCGCGTCGTACGGCAAGACGATCAGCCGCGCGTCGCTGTCGATCATCGCCGCGCAGACCGTCATCCCGAACCCGTTCGACAACACGGCCACCGCGGGTAACCCGAACCTGAAACCGCAGCAGTCGAAGAACCTCGACACGAGCCTGGAATGGTACTTCAAGCCGGGCAGCCTCTTGTCCGCCGCGTACTTCAAGAAGGAGCTGACCGACGCCACCGTGTCGAGCACGACGCAGACCACGTTCGGCGCACTGGGCCTGCCGGATACGGCGCTGGGCGCGATCTTCCAGGACAAGAACGGCAAGGTCGACCCGAACCTGCCGATGAACCTGCGCACCTACGGCAACGCGGGCCAGCAGACGTTGAAAGGCTATGAACTGGCGTACCAGCAGGACTTCAACTTCCTGCCCGATCCGTTCAAGGGCCTGGGCGCGCTGGCCAGCTACACGCACATCGACCCGTTCAACAGCCAGAAATGGATCACGACGGCCGGCAAGGAAATCGAAGTCAACTCGGTGCCGAAGTACGCGTACAGCTTCACGACCTATTATGAGCGTGGCCCCCTGGCGATGCGCCTGTCGTACAACTACAAGGGCCGCTCGCTGCACGGCGACAATCCGAAGAACAACGGCGACGATTTGATCCGCTGGCGCGCCGCCCGCGGTTACCTGGACGGCACCATCAGCTACAAGCTGACCGAGAACCTGGAGCTGCGTCTGGACGCACTGAACCTGACCAACACGCTGTCGTACGATTACTTCGAGGATGCGACGGGCAAGTACGGCGACGGCCACCGCACCCGCATGGACTATGCGAAGTATGACGGCCGCACCATCAAGTTCGGCCTGCGCGGCAAGCTCTAAACTTTTACGATCGACGACATGACCATCAGCTTCCAACGCCGCCGCCTGCTGCAGGGCGCGGCTGCATCTGCGCTCTTGCCCGTCACGGGCACCCTGCACGCGGCCGCCTCCCAGCGCTTCGCGATCGGCGACCACGACTTCCTGCTGGACGGGAAGCCGATCCAGATCCGCTGCGGCGAGATGCACTTCGCCCGCGTGCCGCGCGAGTACTGGTCGCACCGCCTGAAGACCATCAAGGCGATGGGCCTGAATGCGGTGTGCGCCTACCTGTTCTGGAACTACCACGAATGGAGAGAGGGCCGCTACGACTGGGCCGCGCAGCGCGACGCCGCCGAATTCTGCCGCCTCGCGCAGCAGGAAGGGCTGTGGGTGATCCTGCGCCCGGGGCCCTACGCCTGCGCCGAGTGGGAAATGGGCGGCCTGCCGTGGTGGCTGCTCAAACACGACGGCGACTCTTTCCTGCGCACGCGCGACGAAGCCTACCTCGCACCCGCGCGGCGCTGGCTGAAGGAAGTCGGACGCGTGCTCGGGCCGCAGCAGGTCACGCACGGCGGAAACATCCTGATGGTGCAGGTCGAGAACGAGTACGGCTTCTTCGGCGACGACGTGGGCTATCTGCGCGTGCTGCGCCAGGCGTTGCTGGACGCCGGTTTCGACGTCCCGCTGTTCCAGTGCAATCCGACGAACGCGGTCGCACGCACGCACATCCCGGAACTGTTCTCGGTGGCGAACTTCGGCAGCGATCCGGCGGCCGGCTTCAAGGCGCTGGACGCCGTGCAGAAGGGGCCGCGCATGTGCGGCGAGTACTACTCCGGCTGGTTCGACACCTGGGGTTCGCCGCACCGCCGCGGCGGCGTGGAAGGTGCGACGAAGGACATCGCGGCGATGCTGAAGGCGAACGGTTCGTTCAGCCTGTACATGGCGCACGGCGGCACGACGTTCGGCCTGTGGGGCGGCTGCGACCGCCCGTTCCGGCCCGATACGACGAGCTATGACTACGATGCGCCGATCAGCGAGGCCGGCTGGATCGGCGAAAAATTCGATGCGTACCGCGCCGCGATGACGCCGTTCCTGGCACCGGGCGAAAAGCTGCCGGAGCCGCCGCCGCGCATGCCGACGATGACGATTTCTCCGTTCGCGCTGGCGGAATCCGTGTCCGTGAAAGCGTCCCTGCCGGCGCGCGTCATCAAGGACGTGTCGCCGCGTCCGATCGAGCAGTACGACATCAGCCGCGGCCTCGTGTCCTATCGCGTGACCCTGCCGGCCGGCCCGGCGGGCGTCGTCGAAGTGGCGCGGGCGCGCGACCTCGCGTGGATCACGCTCGACGGCAAGCAGATCGGCACCTTCGACACGCGCTACCGCCGCTACAAGGTCGACGTGCCGGCCCGCAGCAAGCCGGCCGTGCTGGAGATCCTGTTGTACACGATCGCGCGCGTAAACTTCGGCCCCGAAGTGCACGACCGCAAGGGCATTCACGGTCCGGTGACGTTCACGCCGAAAGGGGCGGCCGCGCAGCCGCTGGAAAACTGGGAAATCCGCGCGCTCGATTTCGACGCGGACGGTGTGCTTCCCGCGCTGGCGTTCAAGAAGGGCCGCGGCAAGGGTGCGGCATTCTACCGCGGCGGGTTCGACGCGGCGCGCACGGAAGATACCTTCCTCGACATGTCCGCGTGGGGCCAGGGCGTCGTGTGGATCAACGGCCGCTGCCTAGGCAGGTTCTGGAGCATCGGCCCCACGCAGACGATGTACCTGCCGGGACCGTGGATCCGCAAGGGCCGCAACGAGGTCGTTGTCCTCGACCTGACGGGACCGCGCGGGCAGGGCACGCCGACGATCTCCGGCCTGGAAATCCCGATCCTCGACCAGCTGCACCGCGAACGCGACTTCCCGCGTCCGCCCAGCACCGCACGCGTGCAGCTGGATGGCGTGAAGCCGGCCCATGAAGGCGAATTCGCGCCAGGCTCGCAGACACAGGACGTGCGCTTCGCGGCGGCAGCGAAGGGCCGCCAGTTCTGCCTGGAGTCGCTCGACGCTTTCGACGGCAAGCCGTACGCCGCGGTGGCGGAACTGTCCCTGCTGGACAAGGACGGCAAGACGCTGGACCAGTCCAACTGGACCATTGCCTGGGTCGACAGCGAGGAAGCGACGAAGGAGGACGGCGGCGCGCTGAATGCCATCAATGGCCAGAACAGCGATTACTGGATCACGGCGGACAAGGCCGCGTATCCGCACCGCCTCGTGATCGACCTGGGACGCAGCATGGACGTGGCGGGCCTGCGCTACGTGCCGCGCCAGGGGCCGGACGGCGTCGCGGGACGCATCCGCCACTTCCGCGCCTACGTGGGCGATACTCTGGTCGTGGAAAAATAATGAACGAAGGAGACGCATGAAACGACGACACTTCATGGGCAGCTTCGCGGCCGCCGCCGGTGCGATGGGCCTGAAGGGGGCGGATGCCGCCACAGGAGGGGCCACCCCGGCAGCGCGCAACGCGGGCAATGATCGCGAGTGGATGCTGAACCTGCTGCGCCGGATGGCCGAGCCGGTGCTGGAAGCGATGGCGAAGGGCGAGCTGAAAAAACGCTTCGCGCTGGAACTGAGCCCCACGTGGGACGGCCGCAGCCCGCAGGTCGCGTACCTGGAATGCTTCGGGCGACTGATCGCCGGCATCGCGCCGTGGCTGGCGCTGCCCGACGATGCGACGCCGGAAGGCCGGCTGCGCGCGCGCCTGCGCCAGCTTGCGTTGCAGTCGTATGCGCACGCCGTCGATCCCAACAGCCCGGATTACCTGTCCTGGCGCGAGCACGGCCAGGCGCTCGTCGACTCGTCGTATTTCACGAACGCGCTGCTGCGTGCGCCGAAGGCGTTGTGGGATCCGCTCGACGCGACGACGAAGCAGCGCATCGTCACCGAGATCAAGGGCCTGCGCCGCGTGGAGCCGCCGTACATCAACTGGATGCTGTTCGCGGCGATGAACGAAGCGTTCCTGCTGTCGGTCGGCGAGCAGGCCGACCCGATGCGCACGAACGTCGCGATCCGCAAGGTGAACGAGTGGTACGTGGGCGACGGCTGGATCAAGGATGGCGAGACGTTCCACTTCGATTACTACAACTCGTACGTGATGTACCCGATGCTGGTCGAGATCCTGGAGGTGCTGGAGCGGCACAATGCGCCGTTCTGGAACGGCAAGCCGGCGGACCTGCGCGCCCAGGCTCTGAAGCGCATGCAGCGGTATTCGGAACACCTGGAGCGCTTCATCTCGCCGACGGGCACGTATCCGCCGATCGGACGTTCGCTCACGTACCGCACGGCCGTGTTCCAGCCGCTCGGGCTGCTGGCCTGGCGCAAGCAGCTGCCGGCCAGCCTGCCGGAAGGGCAGGTCAGGGCGGCGCTGCAGGCCGTGCACGAGGCCGTGTGGTCGGACCCGACGAACTTCACGAAGGACGGGTACCTGACCATCGGCTTCGTCGGTCACCATCCGGCGCTGGCGGACATCTATTCGAACAACGGCAGCATGTACATCGCCGCGGAAAGCCTGCTCGCGCTGGGCCTGCCGGCGGGGGATTCCTACTGGACGAGTCCCGCCCAGGACTGGACGCAGAAGAAGGCGTTCGCGGGCAGGGCATTCCCGAAGGATTACGCCGTCAACTACTGAAAAGTACCGGGCGCCCATGCGGTGCGCATCGTCTTATATGTTTTTGGCATGCCAGAGCGTAAAGAAGCCATAGTGGTAACGATTGCACTGCTACGTACAATAAATCCCGGAGGGCGTAAAGACAACGGCGATCGCGACGCCAGGGCCCCCTTTTTGCGTCGCGATGCGACAACGTTGTCGCCCCGTAAGAACCACATATTCGAATAACGGAGATTGGAGACAAGGATATGATCAAGAACCGGATCAGCAAGACCATACTGGCGACGGTGATCGCCGAGCTGTGCGTCACGGCGTATGCCGGCGCGCAGACCACGAACGAACAGCCCGCGGGCGGCGACGTGCAGCAGGTGGTCGTCAGCGGCATCCGCGCGTCGCTGTCGTCGTCGCTGATGACGAAGCGGCTGCAGGACGGCGTGGTCGATGCCGTGTCGGCCGAGGATGCCGGCAAATTCCCGGACACGAACATCGCCGAATCGCTGCAGCGCGTGACGGGCGTGCAGATCCAGCGCAACAACGGCGAGGGCCGCTACATCTCCGTGCGCGGCCTCGGACCCGAATTCAATAACGTCCTGCTCAACGGCCGCACGATCACGAGCGATACGGGCGGACGCGAATTCTCGTTCGACGTGCTGTCGTCCGACCTGATCTCCAAGGCCATCGTGTACAAGACGTCGCAGGCCTTCCTGCCGGAAGGCGGTATCGGTTCGACGGTCGACATCCAGACGGCGCGCCCGCTGTCCGGCAAGGCCGGCCAGTCGACCGTGCTCAACGTGTCGGATTCGTGGGACTCGAATTCGCGCAAGAACACGCCCAACCTCAGCGCCCTGTACTCGTACGCGAACGCGGAAAAGAATTTCGGCGTGTCCGGCTCGCTGTCGTACACGGACCGCAAGTCGCGCCAATACAAAGCCCTGAACGACGCCTGGAACCTGCTGGACGTGAAGACGATCAACGGCAACCTGGATTCCAGGGGGTTGACGGCCGCCGACGTCACGACGAAGAAGCTGCTCATGCCGCAGAGCTACGGCTTCCAGAACGAAGACGAAAGCCGCAAGCGCCTGGTCGCCAGCACGACGGTGCAATACAACCCGTCGTCCACCTGGAAGATCACGGCCGACGCCCTGTACTCGCGCCTGGACCAGCGCAACAAGGTCATCGCGATCAGCGACTGGATGAATCCGACCCAGTTGAACGTGAAAGCCGACGCGAACGGCCAGGTGACGGGCTTCGACCGTCCGGGTTCGAACTTCGTCGCGAACAATCCGGGCCTGAAGGCGGCTGGCATCCTGTCCGAAGCCAATTCGAACGACATGATCGTCAAGGGCGGTGACCGCCTGTCGACCACGCTGGCCTATGGCGTGAATTCGAAGTGGAACCTGACCCCGGACTGGAAACTGGAAGCCGACCTGGCGACGTCGCGCACGGCGATCGGCTATCCCGACCTGTGGATCGTGGCCGGCATGGTGCCGAAGAACGGCGACGTGCTGACCTTCGGCTCGACGCCGACCGTGACGTTCGGCGATGGCATCGCCGATCCGGCGGCCGTGCGCGCCCACGCCGTCGGGAACACCATCGCCACCAACCACGACAAGCTGCATGAAGGCCGCCTGAACGCATCCTGGGCGACGGACATGGGCTGGTTCAAGGGCCTCCAGATGGGCACCGCGTACTCGCAGCGCAAGGTCGAGCACATCCAGTGGAGTTCCGATTCGTGGAACGCCTTCTCCGGCTACCACGTGGCGCTGCCGTCGTCGCTGTTCACCGTGACGCCGCTGGGCAATCCGTTCGGCAGCGGCGGCGGCGTGCCGGCGAACTTCCTGAGCTTCGATCCGTACGCCTACATGGCGTACCTGAACCAGCCGTCCCTGATCCCGCAATCGAACGACCCGGCCCATTACGCGGACAAGTCGATCTATCCGAACGGTCCGATGGCGATCGACTACACGAAGCCGTCGCTGTGGGCCGTGCGTGAAAAGGTGGCGAATGCCTTCGTCCAGTCGAAGTGGGAAGGCGAGGGCTGGTCCGGCGACCTGGGCCTGCGCTACATGAACGTGAAGTCGCAGTCCATGGGCACCAGCCGCATCCTGCTGTCGGCCGTGCAAAGCCCGAACGACACGACCTACATCCAGAACTGGGGCCCGATGCAGACGAATTCGGTCGACAACAGCTACAACGCCTGGCTGCCGTCCGCCAACCTGAAGATCGACCTCACGGCCGACACCCTGCTGCGCTTCGGCGCGTCGAAGACGCTGACCCGTCCGACGCTGAACCAGATGGGCGTCAGCAACTGGTATGGCGGCCGTACCGGCTACGTGACGAGCGGCGGCGGCAACCCCTACCTGAAGCCGATGCGTTCGAATAACTTCGACGTGTCGTACGAATGGTATCTGTCGAAGACGAACTACGTCAGCGGCGCCCTGTTCATGAAGAAGGTGTCGGACTTCCTGGAGACGTCGCTGCAGGACACGAAGGTGCCCCAGTATCCGAACGAAATCGTGCACGACACCCGTATCCGCAACGGCCAGAAGGGCACGATCAAGGGTGCGGAACTGGCGGGCCAGTATGCGTTCGACAATATCCACCCGCTGCTGCAGGGCTTCGGCGTGACGGCGAACTACACCTACGTGGATGCGGAAGCGAACCGCGATTCGTCCGAGGGTCCCGTGACCTGCGGTTATCCGGGCCTGTCGCGCCAGTCGTACAACGCGTCGCTGTTCTTCGAGAACAGCAAGTTCCAGGCACGGGCCAGCTATAACTGGCGCAATCACTTCTCCATCGATTGCGGCGGCGGCAGCACCTTGCCGCGCAACCGCGCGGCCTACGGCCAGACGGATGCGAGCCTGCGCTACAACCTGACGCCGCAACTGTCGCTGTACCTGGATGTCATCAACCTGACGAACGCCAAGGTGCACGAGTACGCCAACAACGACAGCCAGTTCCTCATGCTGGAAAACGACGGCCGCCGCATCAACGCCGGCCTGCGCATGCAGTTCTGACGGGGACGCCTAGTCCAGGGGTTACTGCGCGATCAGCTTGTGGTCGCGCAGCCATTCCTCGGCACGCCGCGGCCAGCGCGAAAAGTCGGCGCTGCCGCCCATGCCCGCGCCGTGGCCGCCGTGTTCGACCAGGTGCATCTCGGCCGGCACCCTGGCGCGGGTGAGGGCCTGGTAGAACAGGATGCTGTTCTCGACCGGCACGGCGCCGTCGTCCTGTGCGTGGACGAGGAACACGGGCGGCGTCTGCGCGGTGACCCGCGTTTCCACCGACATGGCCTTCACCTGTTCCGGCGTCGGATGCGCGCCCAGCAGCGCGTAGCGCGAGCCTTCGTGCGCCGCCGGCGGCGTCAATGTGATCACCGGGTAGACGAGCAGCGCGAAGTCCGGGCGCGCGCTGACGGTATCCAGCGCGGCGCCCGTGCGGCCGGCCGGATCGTCGAACAGCGTGGCCGCGCTGGCGGCAAGGTGGCCGCCGGCCGAGCTGCCCATCACGCCGACGCGGTCGGGTGCCACGCCGTAGTCGGCGGCATGCGCGCGCACGGTGCGCAGCGCACGCAGCACGTCCTGCAGCGGCGCTGGATGGCCATGGTCGGCCAGGCGGTACTTCAGCACGAAGGCGGCGACGCCGAGCTTCGACAGCCACTGGGCGTACTGTTTGCCTTCATGGTCGGACGCGAGGAACTGGTAGCTGCCGCCGGGGCAGATGATGACCGCGGTCCGGGCCGGACGGTCCGACGCCGCGGGGTAATAGGTGAGCGACGGCTGCGACACGTTGCTGATGAACGTCCCGTCGACCTTTTCCGGACCGGGATGCGGCTTCGCGTTCGGCACCCCTTCCGGCCAGAGTGGAATCACGGTCGTCTGCGCCTGGGCGCCGGCGCCGGCTGTGAGGCAGAGAAGCAGTGTCAATAACAGTTTGCGCATGGAAAACCCCTTGAAATAAACGCGATTGTCGTCACGGGCGCGCGCACGGCGCAATTATGAAAATGGCGGAGTGTGTCAATGATTTCTGCCGATGCTGCGATTTCATGTGCCGCGTTCGCGGTTTTCGTAATTGCCGCCCCGGCGCGGCCCGGCCACCATCTCTCCTTTTTGCCGGGGATATGCAAGTGGACCGTCTCGCGACTATCAGGAACCGCATCGCGCTGTTGTGCGCCACCGCCGTCTGCTGCGGCGGCGCGCTGGCCGCCGAGCCATGGATGAATGCCCAGCTCCCCGCGGACGAGCGGGCCGCCCTCGTGCTGCGCGAGATGACGCAGGACGAAAAGCTGAAGCTCGTCTTCGGCTACCTGGGCGCGGACCACGAGCAGAAGAAGACGAAGCGCCCGGAGCCGTCGCACAACCAGTCGGCCGGCTTCGTGTACGGCGTGCCGCGCCTCGGCATCCCGCACCTGTGGGAAACGGACGCCGGCCTCGGCGTCGCCAGCCAGGGAGGTCCCAACGTGCGCCACGCGACGGCGCTGCCGTCCGGCCTGAACACGGCGGCCACGTGGGACGTGAATACGGCGTACGCGGGCGGCGCGATGATCGGCGCGGAAGCGCGTGCGCGCGGCTTCAACGTGCTGCTGGCGGGCGGCGTCAACCTGATGCGCGACCCGCGCAACGGCCGCAATTTCGAATACGGCGGCGAGGACCCGCTGCTGGCCGGCCGCATGGTGGGCGCGCAGATCCGCGGCATCCAGTCGAACCACGTCGTCTCCACGCTGAAGCACTTCGCACTGAACGACCAGGAGACGGGCCGCACGACGTTGAACGTCCTGATTTCCGAGCAGGCCGCGCGCACGTCCGACCTGCTGGCGCTGCAGATCGCGAACGAGGAGGGCAACCCGGGCGCCGTGATGTGTTCCTATAACCGCGTCAACGGCGTCTACGCCTGCGAGAACACCTGGCTGCTGACCGACGTGCTGAAGGGCGACTGGGGCTTCAAGGGCTGGGTGATGTCGGACTGGGGCGCCGTCCACAGCACGGTGCCGGCGGCGAACGCGGGACTGGACCAGCAGTCCGGCATGCCGTTCGACCTGGCCGACTACTTCGGCGCGCCGCTGAAGGAAGCCGTCGCGAACGGCTGGGTGCCGCAGGCGCGCCTGGACGACATGGCGCGCCGCGTCCTGCGCACGATGTTCGACCACGGCGTCGTCGATCACCCCGTTGCGCCCGCGCCGGATGCCATCGACTTCAGGAAGCATGCGGCCGTGTCGATGAAGGATGCGCAGGACGGCATGGTCCTGCTGAAGAACACCGCCCGGGCGTTGCCGCTGGACCGCGCCGTGAAGCGCATCGCCGTCATCGGCGGCCACGCGGACAAGGGCGTGCTGGCGGGCGGCGGCTCGTCGCTCGTGTACCCGGTGGGCGGCAACGCGGTGCCGGGCATCGCGCCGACGTCGTGGCCCGGCCCCGTCATGTATTACCCGTCGGCGCCGCTGGAGGCGATCCGCCGGCGCGCGCCCGGCGCGACGGTGACGTATGCCGACGGCGCCGACCGCGCCGCGGCGGCCGCGCTGGCGCGCAACAGCGACGCCGTCGTCGTGTTCGCGACCCAGTGGGTGGGCGAGGGCGTGGACGCGGCGGACCTGGCGCTGCCGGACCGCCAGGACGACCTGATCGCGGCCGTGGCGGCGGCCAATCCGAAGACGGTCGTGGTGCTGGAGACGGGCGGCCCCGTCGCCATGCCGTGGTTGCCGAACGTGGCGGCCGTACTGGAAGCATGGTATCCGGGCACGAGCGGCGGCGACGCCATCGCGGGCATCCTGTTCGGCGAGGCCAACCCGTCCGGCCACCTGCCGGCCACGTTCCCGGCGTCCGTGGCGCAACTGCCGCGCCCCGTGCTGGACGGCTATCCGGACGCAAACGAGCGCCGCTTCGACGTCGATTACCACGAAGGCGCGGCCGTCGGCTACAAATGGTTCGACCTGAAAGGGCTCAAGCCGCTGTTCCCGTTCGGGCACGGCCTGTCGTACACGGACTTCACGCTGTCCGGCCTGGAGGCCACCGTGAAGGATGGCGTCGTGTCCGCGTCGTTCACCGTCGCAAACACGGGCAAGCGGGCGGGCCGGGAAGTGGCGCAGATCTACGTGGCGCCCGTCGGCGCGCGCTGGGAAGCGCCGAAGCGCCTGGGCGGCTTCGCGAAGGTGGAAGTGCAGCCCGGCGCCGCCGCGCAGGCGTCCGTCACGGTCGATCCGCGCCTGCTGGCCGTCTACGATCCGGCCACGAAGCGGTGGAACGTGGCGGCCGGCGACTACCGCGTCATCCTCGCGGCCAGCGCGGCGGACGACAAGGCCAGCGAGACGACCGTGCGCCTGGAGGCGGCCGCGTACGACGTCCATGGCAAGCCCCTGCGCACGCGTTCGGCGCCGTGACAGGTGGGTCGCGGCGTTGTGTAACTACAACGCCGCGACGAAACCGCGATCCGGCATGGGTGGGCTGTTATGATTCGAGCGACGTCCCCATGAGAGGTGACGGCCGGAGACAATCAGCCACCATGCCATATGCAAGAGTTTTATAAGAAGGCGCTGTACGCATTCATTCTCATCGTGCTCGCCGACGCGTTGCTGGCGATCGTGCTCGTCGACCGCAGCTATCTGTCGCAGCCGCTGCTGCCGGCGCAGGAGGGCGGCGACGAGCGGGCGCTCCGCTGGCGCCACGGTTTCACGTCGATACCCTATGACGGGCGGCTCATCCGCCTGGACAGCACGGCGCGCGACCAGCTGAAGTTCGACCTGAACCTGCCCGCGGACGGCACGGATCCCAACGTGTCCGCCGACCTGCTGGCGGTCGACGGCAAGGGCAGGCCGCTCCAGGCGGACCTGTCGAAGTACCGCACCGTGTCGTTCGTCGCGAAATGCTCGCCCGCGAGTTCCATGTTCTTCCTCGCGTCGATCTTCGACGAGCACGTGTCGCAGCCCGGGAATTACCTGACTTACCCGCCGGCCCAGACCTTCTTCTCGTGTAACGAGCAGGGCGTGCCCGTCACCATCGACCTGACGCGGCTGACGATACCGCCATGGTGGTTCGACACGGTGCATCGCGACCTGTCGCGCCAGGATTACGTGCTCGACCGCGTGGAGCGCTTCGTCTTCGGGGCGACGGGGCAGAGCCCGCGCGGCGTCCCGGCCCATGTCGAAATCAGCTGGATTACGCTGCACGGCCGCGACTACCGCTACCTCGCCTGGCTGGCGGGCCTCGTGGCGGTGGGATGGGTCGGGTTCGGCGTGTGGTTCTTCCGCGCGCAGGCGCGTGCGATGCTCGCGAGCGTGGACACGCATCTCAAGAAGGACCTGCCGCTCGTCGCCTACCGCCAGCTGACGCTGGAGCCTTACCGCGACAAGGAAAAGGCAGCGGTGCTGAAGTTCATCGCGACGAATTACACGAATCCGGAACTGGACCTCGAAGGCGTCGTCGCCGCCACGGGGACGAACCGCACCAAGGTCAACGACGTGCTGAAATCGGAACTGGGCATGACGTTCACCAGTTACCTGAACAAGCTGCGCCTGACCGAGGCGGCGCGGCTGCTCACCGAGAACGGCGACACGACGGTCGCCGAGATCGCGTATTCGGTCGGGTATGCCAACGTCTCGTACTTCAACAAGCTGTTCAAGGAAGAATACGGGTGCACCCCGAAAGCCTTCCGCACGCTGGCGGACCAGCAGGAGCCGCCGGCCGATCCTGTGCAGGAAACCGCAGCGCCCTGAGTGAAGACGTTGCGCTGGCCATACACATCGCAATTTTCATGTGCCGCGCTGGTGATTTTCAGAATTGTTCCATTGTTTGCTCCTCATCAAAATTGTTGCACCGCCATTAAGGGGTACATGCCGCCAGCCGGCATCCCGAAAAAACGGACGCACAAAAACGCAGAGGAGAAACCAAGTGAAGCAGTTTCAAAGAACCGCCATCGCCACCGGCGCAGCCCAGTTCGTGCTGACGGCCAGCGGGGCCATGTTTGCGCACGGCGCGTACGCCGCCGACGCCGCAAAGAAGGATGAGACGACCACCGTCGTCGTCGTGGGCCAGCGCGCCGCACTGGAATCGGCCGCCGCCCGCAAGAAGAATGCGGACGAGATCGTCGACTCCATCGTCGCCGACGACATCGGCAAGCTGCCCGACAAGTCCGTGACCGAGGTGCTGCAGCGCGTGACCGGCATCACGATCGACCGTACGCTGAACCGCGTCGACCCGCAGCAGGGCGTGGGCGACGGCATCCAGCACTTCGCCGCCGAAGGCACGGGCGTGGCCATCCGCGGCCTGACGTACGTGCGTTCGGAGCTGAACGGCCGCGATTCGTTCTCCGCGAACGGCGGCCGCTCGCTCAGCTTCGAGGACGTGCCGCCCGAGCTGATGACGGGCCTGGACGTGTACAAGAACCCGTCGGCCGAGCAGATCGAAGGCGGCATCAGCGGCCTCGTGAACCTGCGCACGGCGCTGCCGTTCGACTACAAGGGCAGCAAGGGCGCCGTGTCGGTGGAAGCGTCGCGTTCCCAACTGCGCGGCAAGAATGCGCCGGCGTTCTCCGGCCTGCTGTCCAACCGCTGGAACACGGACTACGGCCAGTTCGGCGCGCTGGTCGACGTCGCCCATTCGCGCATGCGCACGCGCAGCGACGGCACCAGCCTCAGCCCGTACATCCCCCGTACCAATGCGGTCGTGGGCGACAACAGCGGCGCGACGCGCTGGATCACGAACGGCGCCAGCTGGACCACCAATAACTTCGACCGCGACCGCGACGGCCTGTACGGCGCGCTGCAGTGGAAGAAGGACCGTCTGTCGTCCTACCTGACCTATTTCCGCTCGAAGTACGAGATGACCACGACGGAAACGTCGGTATCCCAGAACTCGCCCCCGTCCGCGGCGATGCTGGATGCCGGCGCCGAATTCGACAGCCGCGGCGTGCTGCTGCGGGGCGTCGTGCGCGATCCGTCGAATCCTGGCATCAGCATCGGTACCCAGAGCCGCGTCGCGGCCCGCAAGTCCGATACGACCGACATCGCGTGGAACACGCAATGGCGCGCCACCGACCAGTGGACCGTGACCGCCGACCTGCAGCACACGACCGCCTCGTCCTACGGGTACGACAACACGCTGGGCATCGGCACCTTCCTGCCGAAGCTGACCACGAACGTGACCACGTCGCCGCCGACGCTGGCGTTCGACGCCGCCGACACCGCCTACCTGGCCGATCCGAGCCACTACTACTGGAGCTTCACCCAGGAACACCGCGACGAGTCGATCGCCACCCAGAACGCGGCGCGCCTGGACGCCAAGTTCACGTTCGACAGCACCGTGCTGAACGACCTGCGTTTCGGCGTGCGCTTCACCAACCGCGACGCGATGACGCGCTCGACGCACGACAGCGACTGGGCCCAGATCTCGCAGACGTGGTCCGTCGACACCGCCGGCGGCGGCTGGCAGCCGCTGTCCGACTTCGCCCGGCTGAGCAAGCCGAACCTGCGCATGCCGAACGACGTCGCGACGGCACAGTTCGCGAATTTCTTCGGGGGCAAGGCCGGAATGCCGCCGGCCGTCGTCGTCCCGAACCAGGGGTTGCTGGCGGGTGGTCCGCCGGCGTCCTTCACCACCCTGCACAGCTTCACGCAGGCGGTCTGCAAGCAGCCGTGCTCGCAAAGCTGGAACCCGGCCGCCTACGGCGACGACAAGGGCCTGAACGGCCAGCATGAGAAGACCAAGGCCGCGTACGCGCAGCTGCGCTTCGGCGTCGACACCTTGCGCTTCCCGGTGGACGGCAACGTGGGCGTGCGCGTCGTGCGTACCGACATGTCGGCGACCGGCTATACGCTGTTCGATCCGCCGCAGAACCCGTTGCCCGTGGTGCCGCTGATCCCGCGCCTGGCGGACAAGCGCGACTTCAACCACAAGTACACGAACGTCCTGCCCAGCCTGAACGTGCGCATGAAGGCCAGCGACGAGCTGCAGTTCCGCGCCGCGTACTCGAAAGGCATGACGCGTCCGGACTTCTACCAGATGCAGGCCTACACGACGCTGGAACAGAAGGTGAACACGCACCAGGAAAACGGCCAGTCGGTGGTGGACTCCATCGATTACCAGGGCAGCGCCCGCGGCAATCCGGTGCTCAAGCCCGTCACGTCGACCAACTTCGACTTGACGGCCGAGTACTATTTCGGCAAAGGCAACTCGCTGACGCTGGCCCTGTTCAACAAGCGCCTGAAGGACATCATCATCGGCAAGACGTCGGCGTACACGGTGAACGACACGACGGGGACGCCGCACGACTTCCTGATCACGTCGCCAGTGAATGGCGCGTCGGGCCGCCTGAACGGCGCGGAAATCGGCTACCAGCAGTATTTCGACAAGCTGCCCGGTCTGCTGTCGGGCTTCGGTGTGTCGGCCAACTACACGTACGTCGACAGCCGCCAGAACATGGGCAAGTCGCTGGTCAACGGCTGGTGCACGCCGAAGGGCACCCTGAACGCGAACCTCGCCCGCGATCTCTCCGGTTGCGACACGGACGGCCGTCTGCTGAACGCGGACAACACGCCGCTGATCGGGCTGTCGAAAAACTCGTACAACCTGGCCCTGCTGTACGACAAGGGCCCGTGGTCCGGCCGCCTGGCCTACAGCTGGCGCACGAAGTACCTGCAGGCCGTCAACGCCTACGGCACGAACGGCTCCGACGGTATCGACGGCAATCCGAACAGCCCGACCTACCACCAGGGCAGTTCGGTGGGTTATGCGCTGCCGGTTTGGGGCGGTTCGTACGGCCAGCTGGACGCCGGCGTCCACTACAACTTCAACGAGCACCTGAACGTATCGGTGGAAGCGTCCAACCTGACCAATGCGCTGTACAAGCAGTTCATGCAGCAGAATATCGGCATGATGGAACGCGGTAACTTCTACACGGGCCGCCGATTCACGGTGCGGATGGGCTACACTTTCTGATAGCCGCCCCGTGAGTAATATGCCTCCCGCGACCCGGCCGGTTGCGGGAGGTTTTTTGCATTTCCGAACTGGAGAAGATTATGCTCGACAAGGCCATTCGTAAAATCGTCATCGTGGGCGGCGGCACCGCCGGCTGGATGACCGCCGCGCCGCTGGCGCTGAAGCTGGGCGCGTCGTGCGAGATCGTCCTCGTCGAATCGCCGGAGATCGGCACCGTCGGCGTGGGCGAATCGACGCTGCCGACGATCCGCTACTACAACCACGCGCTCGGCATCGACGGCGCCGATTTCGTCCGGCGCACGAAGGCCACGTTCAAGCTCGGCATCGACTTCCGCGACTGGGGCCACATCGGCAACCGCTTCTTCCACGGCTTCAGCGATTTCGGCCCATCCATCGAAAACCGCCCGGCCTTCATGTACTGGCTGCGGCTGGCGCGCGACAATCCGGACATGCCGTCGTACGAGGAATGGTCGATCTCGACGGCGATGGCGCACGCAATCAAGTTCGTGCCGCCGCACGGCGACCAGCCGGGCCCCACCAACGCGTATTCCTATGCGTTCCAGTTCGACGCGGGCCTGTACGCCCTCTACCTGCGCGAGTACGCGACGGCGCGCGGCGTGCAGCGCATCGAGGGCACGGTCGGCGACGTCGAGCAGCATCCGGAAACGGGCTTCATCACGGCCGTGAAGCTGCGCGACGGCCGCCGCATCGAGGGCGACCTGTTCGTCGACTGCACGGGGTTCCGCGGCCTGCTGATCGAAGGCGTCTACAAGGCCGGCTACGAGGACTGGAGCGCCATGCTGCCCTGTAACAGCGCCCAGGCCGTGCCCAGCGCGCTGGCCGACCAGCTCACGCCCTACACGCGGTCGACGGCGAAGCCCGCCGGCTGGCAATGGCGCATCCCGCTGCAGCACCGCAACGGCAACGGCCACGTGTACTGCGACGCTTTCATGTCGGACGAGGAAGCAGGGCGCGTCCTGCTGGCGGGCGTGGATACCGAGCCGCTGGAAGCGCCGCGCCAGCTGCGCTTCACGACGGGCCGGCGGCGCAAGTCGTGGATCAAGAACTGCGTGGCGGTGGGGCTGTCGAGCGGCTTCCTCGAGCCGCTCGAATCGACGAGCATCAACATCATCGAACTGGCGGTCGGCTGGCTGATCCAGTATTTCCCCGACCGCGACTGCAGCCCCGAACTGGCCGAGGAATTCAACCGGCTGGCCGCGCAGCGCTACGAATTCGTGCGCGACTTCATCGTCCTGCACTACAAGCTGACGAACCGCACGGATTCCGAATTCTGGCGTTATTGCGCGAACATGGCCATCCCCGACACGCTGCAGCACCAGATCGACCTGTTCCGCACGTCCGGCCGCATCACCATCTACGATCGCGAAGGGTTCCAGGCCGATTCTTACGCGTCGATGATGCTGGGCCACGGCATCCGCCCCGAGCGGACCGATCCGCTGATCGACCGCATGGACCAGGCACGCCTGCTGGATCACTTCCACAAGGTGCATGCGACGATCCGGCAGGTGGTCGGCACGATGCCGGACCACGCGGCGCTCGTGGCGCAGATCACGGGTGAGCCGATACGAAAATTGTAATCCCGGCTGGCGGATTTCATAATTGCCGGCGCCGGAGCCCACGGGCACCATCCCGTGGATATACGAAGAGCCGCCCTCGAGCGGCCGTCACCTACCTTGGAAAGATTACCGATGAAACGACGTGAACTCCTGCAGCACATGGCGGCCGCCATTCCGGCGCTCGCCATGTCCCCGTATGCCGGCGCCGCCGGCGCCCGCGTGCCCATGGCCACCGGCCCGTTCGAGCCGACCTGGCCTTCGCTGTCCAAGTATGAAACGCCGGACTGGTTCCGCAATGCGAAGTTCGGCATCTGGGCGCATTGGGGGCCGCAGTGCGAACCCGAACACGGCGACTGGTACGCGCGCGGCATGTACGAGGAGGGCAGCGATCACTACAAGTATCACGTCGCGAAATACGGTCACCCGTCGAAGTTCGGCTTCAAGGACGTGATCCACGCCTGGCGCGCACAGCGCTGGAATCCGGACGAACTTGTGGGCCTGTACAAGAAGGCCGGCGCGAAGTACTTCGTCGCACTGGCGAACCACCACGACAACTTCGACCTGTACAAGAGCCGCTACCAGCCCGAGTGGAACTCGACGAAGCTGGGACCGGGCAAGGACCTGGTCGGCGGCTGGCGCGACGCGGCCCGCAAGCACGGCCTGCGCTTCGGCGTGTCCGTGCACGCGGCGCACGCGTGGAACTGGTACGAGACGGCGCAGGGCGCCGACAAGACCGGCCCGCTGGCCGGCGTGCCGTACGACGGCCGCCTGAAGAAGGCCGACGGCAAGGGCCAGTGGTGGAACGGGCTGGACCCGCAGGCGCTGTATGCGCAGAACCACCCGCTCAGCAAGGACGGCGGCAGCACCGACCAGCGCTGGGCATGGGGCGGCGGCGTCCTGCCGCCGGACAAGGCGTATGCGGACAAGCTGTACAACCGCACCGTCGACCTGCTCGACAACTACGACCCGGACCTCGTCTATTACGACGATACCGTGCTGCCCCTGTATCCGGTCAGCGACATCGGCATGCGCCTGGCCGCGCACATGTACAACCGCAGCCTCGCGAAGCACGGCAAGGTGGAAGCGGTCGTTAACGGCAAGATCCTCGACGAGGTGCAGCGCAAGTCGATGGTGTGGGACATCGAGCGGGGCCAGAGCCCGCGCATCGAACCGCTGCCGTGGCAGACCTGCACCTGCATCGGCAGCTGGCACTACGACCGCCGCATCTACGACAACAAGGCGTACAAGAGCGCGCAGACGGTCGTGCACACGCTGATCGACATCGTCAGCAAGAACGGCAACCTGCTGCTGTCCGTGCCCGTGCGCGGCGACGGCACGATCGACGACCAGGAACGCGCGATCGTCGAGGAAATCGGGCGCTGGATGGCCGTCAACGGCGAGGGCATCTACGATTCGCGCCCCTGGGCGATGTACGGCGAGGGTCCGGTGGCGGAAGCGGCCGCGGCGCCCATGCAGGGGCCCGGCTTCAACGAAGGCAAGGGCAAACCGTTCTCCGGCGCCGACATCCGCTTCACGGCCGGCAAGGATGCCGTGTACGCGTTCGTGATGGGCTGGCCGGAAGACGGCAAGGTGACGATCAAGTCGATGCGTGCGGGCGGCGAACACCTGAAGCAGGCCGTGTCGCGTGTCGAACTGGTCGGCGGCGGCACGCTCGCCTTCCGCCAGACACAAGAAGGCCTGCAGGTCACGCTGCCGCAGGCGAAGCCGGCACTCCCGTATGCAATCGCCTTGAAAGTCGCTTGAACATGAAACACGTACACCTGATCCCGGCGCTCGTCGCCGTTGCCGCCGCCCTGCCGGCGCACGCCGCCGCGCCGTACACGGTCGTCTCGCCCGACCACCGCACCCGCATCGAACTCACCGCCGCCGACGGCAAGCTGGAATATACGGTCATCCGCGACGGCGTCACGGTGATCGCACAATCGCCCCTCGGCCTCTCCACGACCCAGGGCGCGCTGGACGGCACCACGCTGCGCGTGACCGGCGTCGAGAACAAGACCGTCGACGAGACGTGGCGCCCCGTCGCCGGCAAGGCGTCCAGCGTGGCGGACCGCTACAGCCAGGTCGAGCTGCAGCTGGCCGGCAAGGACAAGCCGATCAAGGTGAACCTGGTCGCCCGCGCCTACGACGACGGCGTCGCCTTCCGCTACGTGCTGCCGCGCCAGCAGGTGGCCGACCTGGGCATCAGCGGCGAGGCCACGCGCTTCGACTTCCCGGCCGACTACCGCTGCTGGGGCTTCAACCCGGGCCGCTTCGACAGCTCGCACGAAGGCGAATTCGACCCCGTGCCGGCATCCACCATCCGTCCGCACCACACGTTCGACGCGCCGCTCGTGTGCAAGACGGGCAACAAGAAGACCACGTTCGCCATCGCCGAAGCGGACAAGCGCGGCTATGCGGGCGCGTATTATTCCGGCCGCGGCGACGGCGGCCTGGGAGTGTCGGTCGTGCTGGCGCCTCACTACGATGGCGACGTCCAGGTGCAGGGGCCGGCCGTGCGCACGAAGCTGACCGACGCGCCGCTCGCCACGCCATGGCGCGTGGTGATGGTGGCCGACACGCCGGGTGGCTTGACGGCGTCCAGCCTGATCCCGACCCTCGGCAGCCCGTCGGCGATCGCGGATACCAGCTGGATCAAGCCGGGCAAGGCGTCGTGGGACTGGTGGAACGGCTGGGCCGTCGATATGCCCGGCGCCGGCATCAACACGGCGACGTATAAAGCCTATACCGACTTCGCCGCGAGCCTGGGCCTGCAGTACATCCTGATCGACGAAGGCTGGTACGAAGGCAGTTCGGAAAAACCGCTGCCGTCCAATCCGTTGAAGCCGGTCCCCGAGATGGACATGCAGGAGATCATCCGCTACGCGAAGGAGAAGGGCATCGGCGTCTGGGTCTGGCTGCAGTGGAAGCAGCTCGACCGCCAGATGGACGACGCGTTCGCGCTGTACGAATCGTGGGGCATCAAGGGCATCAAGGTCGACTTCATGGACCGCACCGACCAGGACATGGTGGACTTCTACCACAAGATCCTGTCGAAGGCGGCCAAGCACCACCTGATGGTCGACCTGCACGGCGCGTATCCGCCGGACGGCCTGACGCGTACCTATCCGAACTACATGACGCAGGAAGGCGTGATGGGCGCCGAGTACAACAAGTGGAGTGCGCGCGTCACGGCGACCCACAACGTGACCCTGCCGTTCACGCGCATGATCCTCGGTCCGATCGACTACACGCCGGGCGGCTTCCGCTCGATCGCGGCCAAGGATTTCATGGGCCAGCGCCGCAACGTGAAGCCGTTCGTGCAGACGACGCGCGGCCAGGGCGTCGCGATGTACGTCGTGTACGACTCGCCGTTCGGCATGGTGGCCGACAGCCCGGACGTCTACCGCAACGCGGACGGCACGTGGGCCGACGGCGCGAAGTTCATCGGCGCCGTGCCGACCACGTGGGACGAGACGCGCGTGCTGGACGGCGACATCGGCCAGTACATCGTGACCGCCCGCCGCAAGGGCAGCACGTGGTACATTGGCGCGATGACAAACGAATCTGGACGCACGGTCGACGTGCCGCTGGACTTCCTGGCGGCGGGCGCGAATTATTCGGCCGAGATCCTGGAAGACGGCAAGGACCGCAACCACCTGGCCGCGCGCAGCGCACGCGTCACGAACAAGACGCGGCTGAAGCTGACGCTCGCCGGTTCGGGCGGCGCCGTGGTCACGCTGACAAAAGCGGCGCAATGAGCCGCGCAATGATGCGGCGGCCGCTCCGGATCGCGCTGGCGGCATCCCTGCTCGTGCTGTGCCAGGACGCGGCCTTTGCCGCGATCCGGGACGTGCGCGAGGCCGGCGGCGGTATCGAGTACCGGGTGGACGACACCCGTGTCAGGGTCGATTTCGTCACCGACCGTATCGTGCACGTCACGGCCACGCGCAACAAGGACTGGTCCTCGTCCGCGCACCTGATGCGGGCGGAGGTCGCCGAGCGGCCGGGTACGGTGACGGCAAGAGACGAAGGCGAGGCCCGCGTCCTGCGCTCGGCGCAGCTGAGCGTGGCCGTGAACCGGACGACCGGCGCGCTCGTGTTCCGCAACGCGGCCGGCGAGGTCGTCCTGCGCGAGGACGATGCGGCGCCGCGCGCGTTCCAGCGGGTGGCCGTCCTCAAGTCGGTGCCCGATCCGGCGACGGTTTCCATCGTCAAGACGGTCGACGGCGACCGCCAGGTGGCCGGTAAATATGTCCAGGAGAAGGACCGCGACGCGTGGAAGGCGACGGCGCGCTTCCGCCTGGGCGACGGCGAAGCGCTGTACGGCCTGGGCTTCGACGAGACCGCGGACCTGAACCTGCGCGGCAAAACCAGGCGGCTGTACCAACACAACCTGCGGATCGCCATCCCGTTCGTCGTGTCGACGCGCGGCTACGGACTCCTGTTCGACACCTACAGCGCCATGACGTTCGCGGATGGGAAGACGGGGACGTCGGTCACGGGCGACGTCGTGGACGATCTCGATTACTACTTCATCCTCGGGCCGTCGATGGATGGCGCGGTCAAGGGCTATCGCCAGTTGACCGGCGCCGCGACGATGCTGCCGCGCTGGGCGTTCGGCTATGCGCAGTCGAAGGAGCGCTACAAGACGCAGGACGAAGTCGTCGACACCGTGAAGGAATTCCGCAAGCGCCGCATCCCGCTCGACGTCATCGTGCAGGACTGGAATTACTGGACGGAGGGCCGCTGGGGCAGCCCGGTGCCGGAAGCGGCGCGCTATCCGGACCTGTCCGCGATGACGAAGGGCGTGCACGACCGGAACGCGCACGTCATGATCTCGATCTGGCCGAATCCAAGCCCGCTCGATGCGCCCGGCAAGGAACTGAAGGAGGGCGGCTACCTGAGCGGCGGTACGCCGTACGTCGATTTCTTCCGGCCAGAGGCGGCGGACGTCTATTTCCGCAATGTGTGGAAATACCTGGGCCGGCACGGCATCGATGCGTGGTGGTGCGATTCGACGGAACCGGAAGTGGCCGACTGGACGTGGGATGCCAAGCGTTCCGACCGTGCCGACGACGTCAACGTCGACGGCCTGGCGCGCGTGATGGATCCGCAGTACCTGAACGCCTATGCGCTCGTCGACGCGCAGCATTTCATGCGCAACTGGCGCCGGCAGGCGCCCGACAGGCGGCTCGTGAACCTGACGCGGTCCGCCTATCCCGGCAGCCAGGCGGCGGGCGTCGTCGCATGGACCGGCGATATCTCGGCCAAATGGCCCGTGTTCGCGCAACAGGTTGCGGCGGTCCAGAGCTACAGCGCGTCGGGCAACCCCTACATCACGTTCGACATCGGCGGATTCTTCACCGCACACGGGAAGCCCTGGTTCATGGATGGCGACTACGACAAGGGCGTCGCCGACCTGGGCTATCGCGAGCTGTACACGCGCTGGCTGCAATTCGGCGCCTTCCTGCCCATGTTCCGCAGCCACGGCACCGACACGCCGCGCGAGCCCTGGCACTTCGGCGAGCCGGGCACGCCGTTCTACGACGCTATCGTGGATGCCATCCGGCTGCGCTACCGCCTGCTGCCGGCGATCTATTCGCAGGCCGGTCTCGTGCACCTGCGCGGCGCCTCGTTCATCCGCCCGGTGGCGTTCGCGTTCCCTCATGACCCGCGCACGCACGACCTCAAATCGCAGATGCTGTTCGGCGACGGCATCATGGTCAGCCCCGTGACGGCGCCGATGTATTACGCGGCCGGCTCCACGCCGATCGATGGCGCGGCGCGCACCCGCGACGTGTATCTGCCGGCGGGAACGTGGTTCGATTTCTGGACGGGCGAACGCGTCGCCGGCGGCCGGACGGTGACGGTGGCCGCGCCGCTCGCCCGCATCCCGCTGCACGTGAAGGCCGGAAGCATCGTGCCGATGGGCCCGGGCGTGCAATATGCGTCGGAACAGCCTGACGCGCCGGTCGAACTGCGAATCTATCCGGGCGCGGACGGCGACTACACGTATTACGAAGACGCCGGAGAGGGATGGGGCTACGAGCGCGGCGAATATGCGCTCACCGACATGCACTGGGACGACGCGGCGCGCAAGCTGACGATCGCGCAACGCCGCGGTACGTTCCCCGGCATGAAGACGAAGCGCCGGTTCAAGGTCGTCGTCGTCGGACGGGACGGCAAGGCGCGCGATCTCGTGTACGATGGCCGGGCCGTGACGATCAAACAATAATCCCATTCAGGAACCGAGACATGAAGATGCAATTCGCTTCGACCCTGGCGGCTGCCGTCCTGTGCACGCTGGGTACCGCCGCCCACGCGCAGGACACGGACGTCAATGCCGAGAAGGCCCGCGCCAACTTCGCCCGCCCGATCGTCCTCGCCGCCGACGACGTGCGCGCCTTCGCGCCGCCGCCGGCCGGATTCGCGGATGCGCAGCCGGGCCGCGCGCAAGGAAAGGTGGAGACGTTCACGTACGCGTCCAGCGTCACGGGCAAGCGCCGCACGGCCAACGTGTGGCTGCCGCCCGGTTACGACAAGGCGCGGCGCTATCCGGTGCTGTACCTGTTGCACGGCATCGGCGGCAACCAGGACGAGTGGCGCGGCTACGTGCGCGCGCAGGACGTCCTCGACAATCTCACGGCTGCCGGCAAGATCGTGCCGATGATCGTCGTGATGCCGAACGGCCGTGCGCTGGCGGACGACCGCTCGCCGCCCGAGAACAAGGTCTTCACGCCGGAAAACGCGGCCGGCTTCGCGCGCTTCGAACGCGACCTGCTGGATTCGCTGGTTCCCGCCGTCGACGCCGCGTATGCGACGCTGAAGGACAGCGCGCATCGCGCGATCGGCGGCCTGTCGATGGGTGGCGGGCAGGCGCTGAACTTCGGCCTGGGGCATCCGGAAGCGTTCAACTGGGTGGCGGGCTTCTCGCCCGCGCCGAACACGGAAGCGCCCGCGACACTGGCGGGCGAGGCGGCGCAGGCGAAGGGCAGGCTGAAACTGGTGTATCTGTCGTGCGGCAACCGCGATGGCCTGATCAACGTCGCGCAGGGCGTGCATCGCCAGCTGCGCGAGCAGGGTGTCGCCCACGTGTGGAACGTGGACGGGTATGGGCATGACCGGGACAGCTGGGCGGAAAACCTGTACCACTACGCCCAGCTGCTGTTCCGATAATCAGCTTTCTTCGACGATGACGAGATCCCACGGCGCCAGCGTGACGGTCTCGTCGCCCTTGACGGCGCGCGACGTCAGCAGGTCCGTGCCGGCCTTGTGGCGGTACGTGAACGTCGCGGGGCTGCCCGAGTAGTTGAAGTAGTAGCGGACCGTTTTGCCGAACCGATTGACGCCCGTGCGCGCCTGGATGTGGGCCGGCAGTTGCTGGTCCGGTCCGATCAGGCCTTTCTCCTGCAGCACGGATTGCAGGACGGCCTTCTGCAGCTTGTCCGACAAATACGTGCCTTCGTAGACGGCCTTGCCCGCGCCGTACTGGTTCGCCGTGATGGCCGGCCAGCGGCCGAAGAACGGGTGGTCGTACCAGGCCAGCGCCTTCGCCGTATCGAGCTGCAGGAACTCGGCCCAGTGGCGCACCTTGTTGTCGTCGCCGGCCTGGTACGGGTCGCCCTTCAGCGCGAGCGGTTGCGCGAGGTTCGAGAATTCCTGGTAGTGGAAGCCGAGCACCTGGCGCAGCGGGCCCGGGGCCATCGTCCAGCGCACGGCCGCGTTCTCGTTCGCGACGCCGCTCTTCATGCCCATCACGACGTGGCCGCCCTTGCGCACGAACTCGGCGATCCGCTGCAGCAGGGCGTCGTCGGCGATGTACAGCATCGGGACGACCAGGACCTTGTACGCGGACAGGTCGGCCGTGTCCGGGAACACGAAGTCGGTGCCGACGTTCAGGTCGTACAGCGCGCGGTGGATCTGGCGCACTTCCGAGCCGTAGTCGGCATTGCTGCCGCCGCCGCCCCATTGCGACTGCTTCGCGAACGGCATGTCGTTGATGGCGTTCAGGGAGTCGCGGCTCCACAGGATCGCCACGTCGTTACGGATGCGCAGGCCGACGAGGCGCTGGCCGATTTTCTGCAGTTCCTTGCCGGTGCGGCTCATTTCCGCGTACGCGCGGTTCGGTTCCAGGTCGTGCGAGAGGACGCCTTTCCAGTACGTCTCCTGGTTCGCGTGGATCGACGCCCAGTGCCAGTACTCGACCATGTCGGCGCCGTTGGACAGGTGCGTGTAGACGTCCTGGCGGAACTGGCCGTCGTACGGCGGGTACTGGAACGAGGAGCTCCAGTCGGTCGTCTGCGCGTTCGTTTCCGTGACGAGGAAGTTGCCGCCCTTGAGCGAGCGCGTGAAGTCGCCGTCCAGCTTCTGGGCCGCGCCGTTGTACTGGTCCTGCGTGCCCCAGTGGTAGATGTTCACGCCGGCGACGTCGAGCTTCTGCGCGACGGCGCTTTCGTTGACGTCGCCGTGCAGCGCGCCGGCGAAATCGTGCGTGACGAACTGGCGCGGGCCCGCGGCTTCGCGCACGAGCTGCGCCTGCCAGTGCAGGAAGTCCGTCACGCGCATCTGGCTCCAGCGCGACCATTCCAGCTTGTAGCCCGTGCTCTGGGCGCCGTCCGGGCGGGGCAGGTCCGTCCACGAATGCAGGTCCTGGCCCCAGTAGTTCAGGAACCAGGCGCGGCTGAGGTTTTCCGGCGTGCCGAATTTCTTTTCCAGGTAGTGCTGGAAGCGGATGAAGACGTCGTCGTTGGCGGCGCCGTAGCTGGCCGTCTCGTTGTCGACCTGCCAGCCGATGACGTTCGGATTGTCCTTGTAGTGCGCGACGATGCGGCGGATCAGGCGCTCCGCGTAGAAGCGGTACGCTGGGGAATCCGTGTTCATGTTCTGGCGCATGCCGTACGTGTTCTTCGCGCCGTTGAATTTCGTGGCGAGGATTTCCGGGTACTGGCGCGCCATCCACGCGGGGATCGAATAGGTGGGCGTCCCCATGATGACCTTGATGCCGGCCTTGCCCATCGCGTCGACGACGCGGTCCATCCACGCCGTGTCGAAGCGGCCGTCTTCCGGCTCCCACAGGCTCCACGTCGATTCGCCCAGGCGCACGACATTGAAGCCGGCCGCCTTGATCATCTGGACGTCCTTGTCCAGCCGCTCGTAGGGCATGTATTCGTGATAATACGCGGCGCCGTACAGGACGGTCGGCAATTCCGGCTGCGCGGCCGCCGCCGGCGCGCATGCGCCGCCTGCGAGTGCGCACGCCAGCGCGAGCGGGAGGAGTCTCCGTGTGAACATTCGTTGCCTTTCTTATGGATACAGGTCTGGATAGTCAGGCATTCTGACGTGTCGGGCAGGGTGGAGCAATTACGAAATTCGCTTCCTGCCATACGATTTGTCGCAGGTCCCGGCGCTGGGCAATTTCGTATGGGGGGCTGGCATTTTTCACAATTGCGGCGGCGCGTCATGGCTTCCACAATGGCGGGGTAGTCTCCTACCGCCTGGCATGGTAGGTTTTACGGGGCGGCCCTGGGCCGCCCCTTTTTTTTGCCATCGTATTGACCGGGCTGTTATGATCGGGGCGATCGGAGATCACTCAACGGCCGTACGTCAATGCAAGAGTTTTACAAGAAGTCGCTGCTTTATTTGATCGCGCTGTTGATCGTGGATGCGCTGCTGGCGGCGCTGTTCATTTTCCTCAGCCATCCGACCTATTCGCTGTCGCCGGTGCTCCGCAACGGCACCCGCTGGGAACCCGTTGCCGTGAGCGACAGCATCATGGGCGGTACGTCGACGTCCAAGCTGCGGGAGTCCGCCCCCGGCTCGGTGGCGTTCGACTACCGGCTGACAAAGGTCGGCAAGTATCCGTTCATCGGCGCGCGCTTCATTGCCAAAGACGCGAAGGGCGAGCAGGCCACGGTCGACCTGCGCGGATACGACACCATCACGTTCGTCGCGCGCTGTTCGCCCGCCTATCCGCTGACGCTGGGTATCACGGCGTTCGACGATAAAGTCTCCGTCAAGGGAGATCTTTACACCCACCGGCCGACCAGTACGTTCTTTTCGTGCAACGAGCAGGGCGTCCCGGTGACCATCGACTTGCGCCGGCTGACCGTCGCCGGGTGGTGGCTGTCGGTGATGAAGCTGCCGATATCGTCCCAGGATTACCAGTTGGGCAAGGTGGCGGTCATTTCATTCGGGTCAAGTCCGCAGACGCCGTTCGACGTCGATTCCCATGTGGAGTTCAGTAATATCAAATTACAGGGGCGCGATTATCGGTATATTGTCGCGCTCGCGGTGATTCTGGCGATGAGCTGCGTTTTATTCGGATTCTGGTTTTTTCGCACCCATACCCGGACTTTGGCCGCGAGCCTGAATTCCAGATTGAAAAAGGATTTGCCGCTGGTCGCCTATCGCGAGCTGACCGTGCAACCGTATCGGGACGAGGAAAAGGCATCCGTCCTGAAATTCATCGCGACGAATTACACGAATCCCGAGCTGGATCTGGAAAGCGTGGTGGCGGGCACCGGCGCCAACCGGAATAAAGTGAACGACCTGCTCAAAACCGAACTCGGCATGACGTTTACCGGTTATGTGAATAAATTGCGGCTGACGGAAGCGGCGCGCCTGCTGACGGAAAAAAGCACCGCTACCGTGGCCGAGATCGCCTATTCGGTCGGCTACGCCAACGTGTCGTATTTCAACCGTTTGTTCAAGGAAGAATACGGCTGCACGCCGAAGTCCTTCCGGACGCTGGCACCCGACGCCGCGTCCGCGGCCACCGAGCCGCCGCCAAAAATGGTGGGAAACGGCTGATCCAGCCTTCCAATCCCTGCAAAAGTGATCGTACTTTCTGCACGGTGAAAGAAATCCACTTGCTGACGTTATAGGCGCCCCGGGGTGGGGTCCTATTCTTGAGCTGAAGGGGGGCCGCCACCGGTACCCCGTCACGCTACGAGGAACCATCCCATGACTGCGCATGTCCCGTGCCCATCCCATTCCAGCCGCGTGCTCGCAATGAGCGCATCTATCCGGCTGCCGGAACACATCATCCATTGTTTGCCCCGATTTGCCGGGCGTGATGCCGCCTGATCTCCTCGTTGCTGTTTTATCTGTTTACTAAACATGCCATACCGGGCCGTTTAGCCCGGAAACAAAATAAAAATAGTTTCACAGGGAGACGACAATAGTGAAAACGACGAAAGCTTATCGGATAGCGCTGCTATTCAACGGAAACAAAACCTTCGATCGCGACGTGATTGCCGGAATTGCCGGCCATTTGGGCGGTACGCGTGTGGCTTGGGATTTGTTTTTGGAAGAGGATTTCCGCCTGCGCTTGAATGGAATGGATCGCTGGCAGGGCGATGGCGTCATCGCCGATTTCGACGATCCGGCCGTCGTGAGGGCGTTATCCGGCTGCACGGTACCGGTGGTCGGCGTCGGCGGTTCCTATGCGAACGAGGCCGCATACCCGCCCGGCGTCCCGTATGTCGCGACCGACAATTTCAAGCTCGTCAAGCTGGCGCGCGACCACCTGATCGACGTCGGCCTGCAACGCTTTGCCATGTTCAGCCTGCCCGAAGCGCAGGAAAGCCGCTGGGCCCAGGAGCGCGAGCGGGCGTTCCGCACCCTGATGGCGGAAGACCGGATGGAAGCGGAGATCTTCCGCGGCTGCGAGACCAGCGCCGCGTCGTGGGACGCGGCGGTCCAGGGCCAGATCGACTGGCTGCGCAGCCTGCCCAAGCCGGTGGGCGTCATCGCCGTCACGGACGCGCGCGCGCGCCAGCTGCTGCAGGCCTGCGCGATCGCCGGCATCTCGGTGCCGGAGCAGGTGGCGCTGATCGGCATCGACAACGACCCTCTCGTGCGCATGCTGACCCGCATCCCGCTCAGTTCCGTGATCCAGGGCGCGCACGAGATGGGCCGCACGGCGGCGCACCTGCTGGAACAGATGCTGCACGGCGTGCGCCTGTCGAACACGCGCATCCTCGTGCCGCCGGCCGGCATCAACGTGCTCGCGTCGAGCCGCTTCCAGGCCGTCAAGCATCCGCACGTGATGCGGGCCTGCCACTATATCCGCCAGTACGCGTGCCAGGGCATCAAGACGCACCAGGTGGCCGAGTACGTGGGCGTGTCGCGCTCCTCGCTGGAAGTCTACTTCCGCCAGGAGCTGGGCTGCAGCGTGCACGACATGATCCTCAAGTCGAAGCTGGAAGCCGCCAAGGCGGGACTGGAGAGCGGCGAACGCAGCATCGCGGACGTGGCGCTGGGCTGCGGGTTCACGTCGACGCAATACATGCACCTCGTGTTCAAGCGCGAACTCGGCTGCACGCCGCGCGCCTGGCGCGACCGGGCGATGGGAGAGCGCACCGCGGCGTAGCATCGGCGAGAATCGTTCGGCCCGTTGGTGAATTTCGCAATTGAAACACCATGCGCGGGCCGGGAGAATGGCTTCATATCGGAAATCGGGAAGCCAGACTGCAATGACGATCCACCTCATTCCGGGCGCTCCGGCAGCAATGGCCGGCGAACGCTCGTTCACGCTCGAGAACGCGGCCGGCATGACCGTGACGATCGGCGAACGGGGCGCGCAGCTGCGCGCCTGGGTCGCGCCGGACCGTTACGGCCGCATGGCAGACGTGGTGCAGTCCGACGCCGCCGGCCCGCCGTCCGGCGGCCGCTCCGCCCGCTGGGAGGGACGCCAGGCGGACGGCGTCGTCTCGCTGGCGCTCACGTCGGGCGGCGACGGGGCCGGGATGCTCGTGCATTACCGGCTGGACGACGAGGGCGGTCTCTCGATCGAGTACCAGGCCGTGGCCGGCGTGCCGATCCCGCTCGCGTCGCTGGCACATCCCGCCTTCAATCTCTCCGGCGGCCTGGCCGGCGTGGGCGACCACATGGTGCAGATCGACGCCGACTATTTCGAGGAGACGGGACCGGCCGGCACGGCCGCCGGCGTGGCCGCCGTGGGCGGGACGGCATTCGACTTCCGCCAGGCCGCCGCCATCGGCCCGCGCCTGCGCTGGACCGACACCCAGCTGCAGCGGGCCGGCGGCTTCGATCACTGCTTCTGCTGCCGCAACCACTTCACCGGCGGCCAGGGCCAGTTGCGCGAAGTGGCCCGCGTGTTCGACCCGGCCTCCGGGCGCCGCCTCCAGATCCACACGACCGAGGCGGCGGTACGGTTCAGCAGCGGGGCGGGCGTCCCGGGCCTGCAGCGCCTGGACGCGTTCCGCATCGAAGCCCAGGCACGGCCCGGCCTCATGAGCGCGGCCTGGCCGCGCGTGATGCTGCATCCGGGGCAGGTGTACCGGCAGACGACCGTCTACCGGCTTTCACTGCAGGCGTAACTGTCAAGGCAGCGTGATCGTCAGGTTCGCCGCCCGCGGCGCCATCTTGACGACATCGTTGTACGCATTCATGCGCGCCTCGCTCGTGTGCCCGAGCGACGTGCGCAGTCCCACGTAGCCCAGCACGCAGATCAGGCCGAACACCGAATACAGCACCCACAGCGGCAGGTCGCTGCGCAGCTTGTGGCGGATCTGGTCGGGACGTTCCGCGTGCGGCGCGAAGCCGCCGCGCTTGCCCTTCATGTGCGCGATCTCGTCGCCCAGGCGCGACGTCAGGTAGTTCAGCTTTTCCGTCCCCTCGAGAATGTAGCGGCCCTGGAAGCCGAGCAGGAGGCACATGTGGAAGACTTCGAGCGCTTCCACGTGGGCGCTGCCGCGCGCGCGCAACTGTTCCAGGCGTTCGAAGAAGTGTTCGCCCGCGAGCTGGTCGCCGAACAGCTGCAGCTGCAGCGGGCGGCGTTCCCACGCGTCGCGGATCGTGAAGTGCGAGCGCAGGATGATCTCGTCGACCGCGGCGCAGAACGCGTACTTCGCGGCGTCGACGTCGTCCGGCGACGCGTTCTGCTTGCGCGCGTTGCGGCCGAAGTCGTCGAGGAATTGCGTCATCTTGCGCGCGAACGCGGCGTCGTCCTGCGGGCCGTTGCCGTTCTTGAGCATGAACAGGGCGTAGAAGCCGTCGTACATCAGGTCCAGCAGCGTCTGCGGCGCGGCCGGCGCGGACGCCGGGCTGCCGGCGGCCATGAGGGAAGGTGCGGTTGCGGTGGTCATGGTGGGTCTCTAGGGTTCAGGAGGTCACGGCGACGAGGTCGGGCTTGAGGTCCGCCATGCTGCCGGGGACGTAGATCGAGATCGACTGCGCCTGCAGCATGCGCTCGTACATCTGGCCCTTCGCTTCGATCGCGAAGTAGACGGCGTCCGGCCGCACCGGCACGGCGGCCGGCACCTGCGGCGCGTGCACGAGACGCACGCCGGGCATCGCGGACAGCACGAATTTTTCCACGTCGTCCGGCGCGCCGATCTTCAGGCGCAGCGGTACCACGTCCAGCAGTTCGCTGGCCGGCATGTCGCCGGAAACGGCCAGGTAGAACGTCGTCTTGTCGTCGATCTTTTCCGAGTCGAGCATGCCGTGCCAGTACGACGGCTTCACTTCGCGCAGCGCGATGGCGAAGTAGCGCGACGAAATCACGGTGTCGAGCAGTTCGCGGATGATCTGGTGCAGCGTCGCGAACGCGGGGCCGGGGTCCGCGTGCTGGTAGGGCGGCAGGTCGGCCAGCGTCCAGCTCTTCGAAAACGTCATCAGGCTGCCCGCCAGCGACAGCAGTTGTTCGTACAGCCGTTCCGGATGCAGCGACGGATGGTGGAAGTAGTGCGACAACGTCGCGCACGCCGTGCTGGCCGTGTGCAGCAGCCAGAACGACGACATGTCGCCCGAGCGGAATTCGATCACGTGCCGGCTCGGTTCGCGGTGGTGGCCGTACAGCGCGCTCACCTTCGCCTGCAGCGCATCCAGCAGGCGGCGCAGCTGCAGGAACAGCAGCGGCGCGCTCCTGATCGTCAGGCTGGGCGGCACGAACGAGCCATCCAGCTCGAAGCCGCCGGTGGCCGCGCGGCGCAGGCGCAGCACGGGCACGTGCACATAGGCGTCCAGCGGTTCCGCGTCCGACACGAGGCGCACCGTCTTGCGCAGGTAGGTCAGTTGCGCGCTCGCGGCCTGCGTGTACAGGTCCGGCGTGTCGCGGTCCAGCTGGGAAAAGCGTGCGGCGTGCGCGCCGTCGCCGTCTGTCCGCTGGCCGCTGAAGTTGGCGCCGTACGGCTTGAAGCCGGGCAGGGCGGCGTGCCACGTCACGGTCTGCACGGATTGCGGCAGCTGGCTCAGGTCGACGGCGTCCGGCAGTTCATCGCCGCCCGGCGCGGAGTACAGCTCGCCGTCCGGGAACCGCAACGACAGTTCGAGCAGGCGCAGCGCGTCGTTGGCCAGCGCGTCGCGATCGACCTGCACGGCGACGACGCCCCAGGCATACGGGTGCAGCAGGCCCGCCGTGCGGTGCAGCCGCTCCTCGTGGTACTGGTCCTGTTGCTGGAAATGCTGGGGGCGGAGGAACAGTCCCTCGCCCCATAAGATTTTGCCGCTCATGCGTTGGTTATCCCTTGGCGCTGCTGAAAATGAAAATGGCAGAAGAGTAACATTTCTTATGGAAATGGAGCGCACGATTATGACACAAATTTTCCGTGTGATAATTTGTGATATTTCTTTGGCATAACGTGAAATGCCGTCGGGTTACAAGCGAAATCATAGGGAAATAGTGGGAATTGGTGAGCATTTCACTACTCAGAGACCCGCGTACGATTGTAAATAAAATTGAGGTTGATCAATAAAACAATTCTGATACTATAAAAAAAGTTTTACAAAGTTAATACCAAGGCATCACTTAGTTCACCCTTTTGCGAGGACCCGCATGACCCCTGCATTTCCCGTTGGCCGCTTGAGCCGTTTCGTTGGCGCCGCCGCCTGCGCCATCCTTTTGTCCGCCTGCGCGACGACGAAACCCGAGTTGGCCGAAAAGCCGCCGGTGCCCACGATGGACGAGCTGCTCGCCAAGGCCAACGAGGCCAGCACCGCCGGCCGCAAGGAAGACGCGGTCACGCTGTGGAAGGAGGCGGCCGCCGCCTACCCGTCCGACAAGGCACCGTGGTCCAGCATCGCCCAGGCCCGCTACGACGCCGGCCAGTACGGCGACGCGATCGTCAGCGCCCAGGAAGTGCTGGTGCGCGACCCGAACGACCGCCTGGCCAACAGCATCATCGCGATCAGCGGCCTGCGCCTGTCGACGCGCGCCCTGGCCGACCTGAGCCGCCAGAACAACTTGTCCGGCTCGATCAAGACGGAGTCGCAGGACCTGGCCAAGCTGCTGCGCGAGAGCCTCGGCGAGCAGATCCTCGTGCCGCCGCCCGTGCAGGCCACGCCGCCGGCAAAAGCCGTCGCGAAGGGCCGCATCAAACCGAAGGCGAAGCAGGCCGTCGCCGCCGGCGCGTCCGGTGCCGATCCGTTCGGCGCACTGAAATAACACGTCCGCAACAAACCCACAGGGGAATCCCATGTCCAGAAATTCCAGTGTGCAGAAAAAACTGCAGAAAGTCCGCCCGCCGCGCGTGCAAATGACGTACGACGTGGAGATCGGCGACGCGATCGAGAACAAGGAGCTGCCGCTGGTCGTCGGCGTCGTCGGCGATTTCGGCGGGAACTCCGAAGTCCCGCAAAAACGCCTGAAGGAGCGCAGCTTCGTCGGCATCGACCGCGACAACTTCGACGAAGTCATGAAGGGCATCGAGCCCCGCGCCACGTACCGCGTGGACAACGAACTCACGGGCGAGGGCGGCCAGTTCGCCGTCGACCTGACGTTCCGCTCGATGGACGACTTCCGTCCCGAGTCCGTCGTGAACCAGGTCGAGCCGCTGCGCAAGCTGCTCGAGGCGCGCACCAAGCTGGCCGACCTGCGCAACAAGCTGGCCGGTAACGACAAGCTCGAAGACCTGCTCAACGACGTGTTGAACAGTACCGAAACCCTGGCCAAGCTCGGCCAGCCGACGACGAAAGAGTGATCATGTCCGCACTCCAGAACGCGGCCCTCGCGGCCGATACTCCCATCGCACCCGAGGCCGACCTGCTCGACCAGATCGTCGAGCAGAGCAAGGTGGCGAAATCCAGCGCCGAGCATGCGCGCGCCCGCGACCTGATCGCGGAACTGGTCAACCAGGTCATGGACGGCACGGTCGTCGTGTCCGACAACCTGGCCGCCACCATCGACGCCCGCGTGGCGGAGCTGGACCGCCTGATCTCGGCCCAGCTGTCGGCCGTGATGCACGCACCGGAATTCCAGAAGCTGGAGTCCAGCTGGACGGGCCTGAACTACCTCGTCAACAACACGGCGACGGGCCCGAACCTGAAGGTCAAGATGCTCAACGCGACCAAGCGCGAACTGGTGAAGGACTTCCAGAGCGCCATCGAGTTCGACCAGAGCACCATGTTCCGCAAGGTCTACGAAGAAGAATTCGGCACCTTCGGCGGCGCGCCGTTCGGGGCGCTGCTGGGCGACTTCGAGATCACGCGCCAGCCGGAAGACATGTATTTCATCGAGCAGATGTCGCACGTGGCGGCAGCCGCGCACGCGCCGTTCATCACGGCCGCGTCGCCCGAGCTGTTCGGCCTCGAAAGCTATTCGGATCTCGGCAAGCCGCGCGACCTGTCGAAGATCTTCGACACCGTCGAATACGCGAAATGGAAGGCGTTCCGCGAATCGGAAGACGCGCGCTACGTGGGCCTCACCTTGCCGCGCTTCCTCGGCCGCCTGCCGTACAACCCGGCCGACGGCGCCACCACCGAAGGCTTCAACTACGTCGAGGACGTGGACGGCACCGACCACCACAAATACCTGTGGTGCAACGCGGCCTATGCGTTCGGCACCAAGCTGACGGGCGCGTTCGAGGACTACGGCTGGTGCGCGGCGATCCGCGGCGTGGAAGGCGGCGGCCTGGTGGAAAACCTGCCGACCCACACGTTCAAGACGGATGAAGGCGAGATCGCGCTGAAATGCCCGACGGAGATCGCCATCACCGACCGCCGCGAAAAGGAGCTGTCGGACCTCGGCTTCATCTCGCTCGTGCACTGCAAGAACACGGACTACGCGGCCTTCTTCGGCGCGCAGTCGGCGCAGAAGGCGCGCAAGTACGCCAGCGACGCGGCCAACGCGAACGCCGTGCTGTCCGCCCAGCTGCAGTACATCTTCGCCGTCTCGCGCATCGCCCACTACATGAAGGCCATGATGCGCGACAAGATCGGCAGCTTCGCCGCCGCGTCCAACGTCGAGGACTTCCTGAACCGCTGGCTCACGCAGTACGTCCTGCTGGACGACAACGCGAGCCAGGAGCAGAAGGCGCAGTTCCCGCTGCGCGAAGCGAGCGTGCAGGTGCAGGAAGTGCCGGGCCGTCCGGGTGTGTACCGGGCCGTCTCGTTCCTGCGTCCGCACTTCCAGCTCGACGAACTGTCCGTGTCGCTGCGCCTCGTCGCGGAGCTGCCCGCATCGGCCACCTGATTCACTTTGTAGTCCCCCCCGTATCAACTGAACTGAAAGGAAGAACACAACATGGCAATCGACGTCTACCTGCAAATCGACGGCATCAAAGGCGAGTCCGCCGACAACGCACACAAGGACTGGATCGAAGTGAAGAGCGTCCAGTGGGAAGTCCTGCAACCGAAATCGGCCACCGCGTCGACCGGCGGCGGCCACACCGCCGAGCGCACCGAGCACAAGGACATCGTCGTCTCGAAGCTGGCCGACCTGGCCACCCCGATCCTGCTGCAGACCTGCTCCTCGGGCAAGACCATCCCGAAGGCGAAGTTCGAGTTCCTGCGCGCCGACGGCCAGGGCGAGCGCGTCAAGTACTTCGAGATCGAACTGGAAAACGTCCTGATCTCCAGCGTCTCGCCGTCCGTCGAGCAGGGCAACATCCTGACCGAAGACGTGTCGATCAAGTACTCCAAGGTGAAATGGAAGTACACCCAGCAGAAGGTCAACGGCGGCACGGGCGGTAACACGTCGGGCGGCTGGGACCTGTCGGCCAACAAGATCGCGGCCTGATAGCGCGCCGGCACGATGTCCGCCAAAGGATTCATGCCGGGCCTGTTCGATCGTCTGATCGACCGGCCGGGCCAGCCCCAGACGGGCACCGTGCCGCGCGTCTCGCTCGAGGAAATGAAGGATTCGGTGGCGCGCGACCTGGAGGCGCTGCTGAATACCCGTGCCGTGATGCCGGAAGAGGCATTCCGGCGCTTTCCCGAATGCGCGCGTTCCATCGTCGCGTACGGCCTGCACGATTTCGCGGGCCTGTCGCTGTCGAGCACCGACGACCGCGCCTTCATCTGCAGAAGTCTGGAAGCGGCCATCGCGCGCCACGAACCGCGCCTGCGCAATGTGCAGGCCCGCCTCGAACTGCGCGACGATGCCGTCAACCGCCTGAATTTTTCGATCACCGCGCTGATGGTCGTGAGCGCGGCGCACGAGCCGGTCAACTTCGACGCCGTGCTGCAGCCCTCCAGCCAGCATTACACCATCAGCAAGGCCCGCCGTCCGGCGGCGCCGGGAGCCTGAGTTGGACCAGTTATTACCGTATTACGAGCAGGAGCTCGGTTTCCTGCGCCGCCATTCGCGCGAATTCTCCGAGCGCTACCCCAGGATCGCCGGCAAGCTGCTCATCGGCGGCGAAGTGTGCGAAGACCCGCACATCGAACGCATGATCGAATCGTTCGCGCTGCTGAACTCCCGCATCGCCAAGCGCCTGGACGACGACTACCCCGAATTCACCGAGGCGCTGCTCGACGTCCTGTACCCGCACTACCTGCGCCCGTTCCCGTCCTGCTCGATCGCGCGCATGGACTTCGGCGGCGCCGCCGCGCAGCCCGGCGCCGCCGGCGAGATCCCGCGCGGCACGCAGCTCGCCACGCGCCCCGTGCGCGGCGCGCCGTGCACCTTCCGCACCGCGTACCCCGTGACCGTGGCGCCGCTGGACCTGGCGCGCGCCCGCTTCGACGCCATCCTCGACGCGCCCGACGCCGTGCGTCCGCCGCCGCAGGCGACGTCAAAGCTGTCGATCACGCTGGCCGCCACCGGCGCGAATCCGATCGCGGGCCTGAAGCTCGCGAGCCTGCGCGTGTTCATCGACGGCGAGCCGTCGTTCTGCGCCGCGCTGCGCGACGCGCTGTTCATGCGCGGCGTGTGTGCCTATGCGGAAGCCGACGGCAATGGCCGCTGGGTGCCGCTGTCGAAGATTCCGCTGCAACCGGCCGGCTTCGGCGAGGACGAAGCGCTGATCGATTTCCCGGCCCGCTCGCACACGGCCTACCGCCTGCTCACCGAATACTTCTGCTTCCCGGAGAAGTTCAACTTCTTCGACATCGACCTGGCCGCATTGACCGCCGTGCTGCCGGCGGGGACGCGCACCATCACCTTGCACCTGGCCTTGTCCGGCCTGCGCGCCGACTCGAACGCCGCGCGCATGCTGGGCACCCTGTCGGCGACGAACCTGCTGCTGGGCTGCACACCTGTGGTGAACCTGTTCCGCCAGCGCGGCGAGCCGATCCGCCTGACGCACACGACGGCCAGCTATCCGGTGCTGGCGGACGCGCGCCGCGCCTTCGCGTTCGAGGTGCAATCCATCGACAGCGTGCGCCTCGTGCGCCAGACGCCGCAGGGCGAATCCATCGTGGAATTCCGGCCGTTCTATTCGCTGCGCCACGGCCAGATGCCCGACAAGAGCGGTCATTACTGGATCATGCGGCGCGACCCGCTGCTGGCCGAACGCAGCCCGGGCTACGAGACGCAGATCTCCCTCGTCGACATCGATTTCGACCCGGCCGAGGTGGAGACAGACACGCTCAGCATCGAGCTCACGTGCACCAACCGCGACCTGCCGGCCCTGTTGTCGTATGGGGTGCGCGGCGGCGACCTGTTCATCGAGGGGGGATCGACGGTGCAGTCGATCAGCTTCCTGCGCAAGCCCACGCCGTCGTACCGCTTCGAGCGCGGGCGCGGCGCCCACTGGCGCCTGATCTCGCACCTGTCGCTGAATCATTTGTCGCTGTCGGGCGGCGGCATCGCCGCGTTCCGCGAGATGCTGACCCTGTACGACCTGCCGCGCTCACCCTCGACGCAGCGCCAGATCGGCGGCATCCTCGCCGTCGAGCACCGGCCCGCGACGGCGTGGCTGCCGGGGAACCCGTTCGCGTGCATGGTGCGCGGCATCGAGGTGCGGCTGACGATCGACGAAGAGGCGTTCGTCGGCAGCGGCGTCGACGCCTTCGCCCACATCGTCGAGCGCTTCCTCGGCCTGTACGTGCACGCCAACAGCTTCACGCAACTGGTGATCATTTCGAACAAGACCGGAGGAGAGCTGCTGCGATGCACGCCACGAAGCGGCGATTTGAGCCTGCTGTAATCGAGCGGCTGTTCGCGCAGCCGTACCGCTTCCAGTATTTCCAGGCCGTGCGCATGATCGAGCTGTGGCTGCGCCGGCGCGGCATGGCGGAAGAGGGCGCGCTCGCGAACTTCCTGCGCTTTACCAATTCGACCTCGCTCGCCTTCCCGGCCAGCGAGATCGAGTCGCTGCAGCCGGAACCGCGCGCCGTCGCGCCGACGAGCGCCGCGCTGGCCGCCGCGCTGCAGTCGCAGGAGCTGAAGTACGTGCGCCTGACGCCCACGTTCATGGGCCTTCTGGGTTCAAGTGGCGCCTTGCCCGCCCACTACACGGAACGGGTGGCCGCGCAGCAGATCGCCGAACGGGACGACAGCGCGCGCGCCTTCCTCGACACGTTCTCGACCCGCACGCTGGCCCTGTTCTACGAAGCGTGGCGCAAGTACCGGCTCGAGCTGAAATACGGCGGCCGCCAGGACGGCTTCCTGCCACTGCTGCTGTCGCTGGCAGGCATGGGCCACACGGCGCTGCGGCGGCGCCTGTCCGACCATGGCGACGGCGTGCTGGACGAAACCGTCGCGTACTTCGCCACCGCGATGCGCCAGCGGCCCGCGTCCAGCGTGCAGATCGCGCGCGTGCTGTCCGAGTATTTCGGACAACAAGTGCGCGCCGAACAGTTCATCGGCCGCTGGTACGACGTGCCCGCCGCGCAGCAGACGGCGCTCGGCCTTGGCAACGCCATGCTGGGCGGCGGCGCCATGGCCGGCACGCGCGTGTGGCAGCGCGACCTGCGCCTGCGCCTCGTCATCGGCCCGCTGGATCTCGCTTCCTACGAATCCTTCCTGCCGGGCGGCCGCGCGGCGCGCGCGCTGGGCAATATGGTGACCATGTTCACGGGCTGTCGCTCGAATACGAAGTGCAGCTCGTGCTGCGTGCGGACGAGGTGCGGGGCAGCACGCTGACCGGCACGCGGACGGCAGGCGGCCGCCTGGGCTGGGACGGCTTCCTCGTCGACGGCCCGCAAAAACAACACCGCGCCGACGTGCGCTACGAAATCCACGCCAACTGAAAGAGGACACTCGATGAGCATCAACCTGAAAACCCTGATCGGCAAACTGGACGACACGTGCCGTGCGGCCGCCACGCGCGCGGCGGGCCTGTGCGTGTCGCTGGGGCAGTACGAGGTCGACATCGAGCACCTGCTGCTGGCGCTGCTCGAACAGCCGGCCTGCGACGTGGCCGTCATCGCGCGCCGCTGCGGCGTGTCGATCGAGCGGCTGGAAGCGGACCTGCAGGCGGAAGTGGCGGGCTTCAAGAGCGGCAACTCGCGCACGCCCGTGTTCTCGGAGCGCCTGCCGAAACTGTTCGAGCATGCCTGGCTCATCGCGTCGCTCGACCTGCGCGCGGGCCAGCAGGCCGGCATCCGCAGCGGCCACCTGCTGCAGGCGCTGCTCAGTTCTCCCGAGCTGTCGCAACTGGCGCACCGCGTGTCGCCGCAGTTCGCGGAATTCGACCTGGACCGCATCAAGCACCATTTCGACGACGTCACGGCGGGCTCCGACGAAGCCCCGGCCATCGCGGCGGCACCGGTACAGGCCGAGGGCGCGGATCCTGTGGGCGAGCTGCAGCGCCAGGGACCGTCGAAGACGCCCGCGCTGGACCAGTTCACGACGAACCTCACGCAGCGCGCACGCGACGGCAAGGTCGACCCGGTGATCGGCCGCGACGCGGAAATCCGCCAGCTCGTCGACATCCTCATGCGCCGCCGCCAGAACAACCCGATCCTGACGGGCGAGGCGGGCGTCGGCAAGACGGCCGTCGTCGAAGGCCTCGCGCTGCGCGTCGCGACGGGCGACGTGCCCGAGGTGCTCCGCGGCGTGGAAATCCACGTGCTGGACCTGGGCCTGCTGCAGGCCGGCGCCAGCGTCAAGGGAGAATTCGAGAACCGCCTCAAGAACACCATCGACGAGGTCAAAAAGAGCCCGCACCCCATCATCCTGTTCATCGACGAGGCGCACACGATGATCGGCGCGGGCGGCCAGGCGGGCCAGAACGACGCGGCGAACCTGCTGAAACCCGCGCTGGCGCGGGGCGAGCTGCGCACGATCGCGGCGACGACGTGGAGCGAGTACAAAAAATACTTCGAGAAGGACCCCGCGCTGGCGCGGCGCTTCCAGGTCGTGAAGGTCGAGGAGCCGAGCGAGGAACTCGCGTGCGCGATGCTGCGCGGGATGGCGCCGCTGATGGAAAAGCATTTCAACGTCCGCATCCACGACGAGGCCATCACGGAAGCCGTGCGCCTGTCGCACCGCTACATCAGCGGTCGCCAGCTGCCGGACAAGGCGATCGGCGTGCTGGACACCGCATGCGCGAAAGTGGCGCTCGGCCGCGACGCGGCGCCGGCCCGCATCGAAGATCTCACGCGCCGGCTGGAGCGCCTCGATGCCGAACGCGCGGCGCTGGAGCGCGAGCAGGCGGCGGGCGAGGGCGCGCACGATGCGCGGCTGGGCGAACTGTCGGCCGCGCGCGGTGCCGCCGAAGACGAACTGGCCACGTTGCGCGCGCGCTGGGAACGCGAGCGCGATCTCGTGACCCGCATCCGCGAAGCCGCCGACGCGCGCGGCCTGCGCGACGAACTGAAGGCCGTGCAGGGCGAGGCGCCGCTCGTGCCGCTGCAGGTGGATGGCCACGTGGTCGCCGGCATCGTCGCCGGCTGGACCGGCATCCCGCTCGGCAAGATGGTCAAGGACGAGATCCGTACCGTGCTGAATTTGCAGGACCTGCTGGAGGAACGCGTGCTGGGCCAGTCGCACGCGATCGACGCGGTCGCGCAACGTGTGCGCACGGCGCGCGCGAACCTCGACGATCCGAACAAGCCGAAAGGCGTGTTCCTGTTCGTGGGCCCGTCCGGCGTCGGCAAGACGGAGACGGCGCTGGCGTTGGCCGACGTGCTGTACGGCGGCGAACGCAAACTCGTCACCATCAACATGAGCGAATACCAGGAAGCGCATAGCGTCTCCGGCCTGAAAGGCTCGCCGCCGGGCTATGTGGGCTATGGCGAAGGCGGCGTGCTGACGGAAGCGGTGCGCCGCAACCCGTACAGCGTAGTGCTGCTCGACGAAGTGGAAAAGGCCCACCCGGACGTGCTCGAACTGTTCTTCCAGGTGTTCGACAAGGGTGTGCTGGACGACGCGGAAGGCCGCGAAGTCGACTTCCGCAACACGATCATCATCCTCACGTCGAACGTCGCGTCGAGCACGCTGATGCAGGCCTGCCTGAACAAGGATCCGGAGGAGGTGCCGTCGGCCGAGGAGCTGGAAGCGCTGATCCGTCCGGCGCTCGTCAAGCAGTTCAAGCCGGCGTTCCTGGGCCGCCTGAAGGTCGTGCCGTTCTATCCGATCCCGGACGACGTGCTGGCCGGGATCATCGAACTGAAGCTCGGACGCATCGGCCAGCGCGTGGCCGCGAACCACAAGGCGACGTTCGCGTACGGCGAGTCGCTCGTGGATGCCGTGCTGGCCCGCTGCACGGAAGTCGATTCCGGCGCGCGCAACGTCGACAACATCCTCAACGGCACCTTGCTGCCGCAGATCGCCGAGGCCGTGCTGGCACGCATGGCAGAGGGGGCCGCGATCGAGCGGATCGAGGTCGGGGCGGACGGGAACGGCGATTTCACGTACGCGATCGTGTAGGCCGAGTCGGTCGATATCGATAACAAACAGGCCGTGGGCGGCGCGGGTGCGCGCCGATCCACGCCGCATGGTTTTCCGGCTGTGTTAGCGATAACGCCCGTCTCCACCGTATCTTCCTCGCATCGCTGGTAAAAATCATAACGCCGAATGGTTGCTTTTATTACTCGGCGAACTCCTATAATCCATTCGCATTGTTATCGATATCTAAAACGGTGACCGGCTGCATGGCACGCCGTAAAACCAGCGAAACAATAAGACGACAAGTCCATTCGGATTACTTGGAGGAGAAGAAGATGCACCAGAAATACTACACCGTCCCGCGCATGACCCTCGTCGCACTGGCCCTGTCCCAGGCCTTTGCGTCGCAAGCAATGGCACAGGTGGCGCCGGTCGAAGCCAACACCGTCATCGTCAAGGGCATCCGCGCCAGCGCGGAATCGTCCCTGTCGATCAAGAAGAACGCGATGGAAGTCGTCGACTCCATCACTGCCGACGACATCGGCAAGCTGCCCGATCCTAACGTAGCGGAAACGCTCACACGCCTGCCGGGCGTGCAGGGTTACCGCTACGGCGGCGAAGGCGCCTCGCCGGGCGGCAACGGCTCCGGCCTGACCATCCGCGGCCTGTCGAACCAGACGGCGTCGCAAGTCAACGGCCGCGCCTATTTCACCGCCGGCTCGCGCGAATTCAACATCGAAGACGCGGTTCCGGCCATGGTCGCCGGCATCGACGTCTACAAGAACCCTTCCGCCGAACACGTCGAAGGCGCCATCGGCGGCCTGATCAACCTGCGCACCCGCAATCCGAGCGATTTCAAGGAATTCACTGCCGTGGTGAACGGCAGTATGCGCTACAACGATCTCGTCCGGAAGAAAGAACCTGAAGTAAGCGGCCTGCTCGCCAACCGCTTCGATCTCGGCGGCGGTTCGCGCATCGGCGTGATGGCCGCCTTCGCCTACCAGAAGACCACCAGCCGTAACGACGCTGCCGGCACCAATGGCGGTATGAATTACCGGCGCATGGTCCGTGGCGACAGCGCCGAGTACGCGAACCTGGCGGCCGCGAACACGGGCAATAACGTGGCCCAGCCCATGTCGAAGTATGTCGGCCGCAGCGACATCACTTACCTGGCGCCCGTGGATCTGAGACCGGCCTCGGGCACCACCGCTCCCAACGTAGTACCGGACACGTCCAAGCTGACGCCCGCAGAGGCCGCCAACATCATCTCCGCCAACACCCTCGGTCCCTGGCCCAGTGTGGAAAGCATCGCGCGCACGCGCAAGGCCCTGAACCTCGCGGCCGATTATCGCGTCAACAATACCTTGCGCTTCTACACCGAAGGCGCCTACACCTCTTACCTGTACAACCAGAACTATCTTTTTACCCGCATTTTCAACGACTACGGGGGTAACGTCCAGAATCTGACGCTCACGCCGTTCACGATCAACGAGTACATGGTCAACCGCAACGCCAACGGCGGCAGCAACGACCTCGTGACCAGCCAGCGTGCGCTCGGCGGTACCTTCCTGAACCAGCCGATCGGTACGTGGGGCGGCGATGAGCACAGCCTGTACACGACCTGGAACGTGGCCACGGGCGTCGAGTGGAGCCCGACCCCCGCACTGTCGCTCAAGGGCGATATCAACTACATCAGGGCGGACCGTATCAAGGATAACCGCCGTGTCGAGATGGGCAACGCACCCGGCCAGTACTTTGACATTACTCGCGTCAACCAGAACTGGAACGACGGTCACTACACCGATATTCACGGCAACGATTGGTCCGATCCAGCCAAATTCGTCTTCCAGAAATACAGCGGCGACGGCTACCAGGAATTCCACGACAATGGCGCCGCAACCGCGCTCAGCGGCATCTATACGTTCGAAGACGGCTTCTTCAGCAGGTTGAAGTTCGGCACGCGCTTTGCGCATCAGACCAACCGGTACTTCGACAAGAATCCCTACAACGGGGGCAAGTGGTTGACGACGGACGGCAAGCCGCTCGCCGCCGATTACTCGAACGCGATTTCCGCCGCGTCCAAGCCGGGTGTGCTGGGACAGGCGCCGACGAACATGCTGGGCAACCAGAACGGCTATACGGGGGGCTTTGTCGTGTACAACCCGGACGCGCTGCTGGGCAACCAGGTTGCCGCACAATTCCCGCAAGCGAATATCATCCCCGAGGGCAGCTACCCCGAATATCAGCTGGGCCGCCGTTATCTCAACGAGAATACGCTGGCCGGTTACGTCTCCACCGACTTCGCGGCGTTCGACGATCGCCTCAAGGGTAACGTCGGCGTACGCGTCGTCCGCACCAAGTCCCAGGCGACCGCGCGCGTCCTCTCCGACCCGGCCCAGGCGACGTCCCCGCTGATCGACAATACGAAGACGACGACCTACACGAATGTCCTGCCGGCGTTGAACTTCACCTACGACATCGCGAAGGACTTCCTGGCCCGCTTCGGCTACGGCCGTGGCTTGACCCGTCCCAATCTGGACCTGCTGAATCCGAACTACTCGTACAACTTCGGAAACGGCACCGTCAACGTGGGCAATCCGGACCTGAGCCCGCAGAAAGCCGACAGTGTCGACCTCTCGCTCGAGCGCTATTTCAGCCCGACGAACTATGTGGCGCTCGGCCTGTTCAACAAGGACATCAGCGGCTTCTTCAGCCAACTCTCGAGCTGCGGGATGCCGCAGAATGCGGTGTCCTACACGGGGCCCAGCAACGGCTGCTCGAATGGCCAGTGGATGGTCTCGAAGAACGTCAATGCCGCGAACGGCTATGCGCGCGGCGTGGAATTGTCCGGGCAGTGGTTCTTCAACGACAAGGATAGCTGGCTGAAGAACTTCGGTGTCGCAGGCTCCTATACGTATGTCGATACGTCCGCTCCGCTGAATATCGGCACGAACTCGGCGCCCATCTTCATCGATGCGCAGCAGAACTTCGTGTCCAAGAACAGCTACAGCCTCACCAGCATGTACGAGGACAGCAAGCTGTCGGCCCGCCTCGTGTACACCTGGCGTTCGTCCCAGAACCGGGGTTACAACGGACTCATTCCGTTGTTCAGCACTTACATCGGGTCCTACGGTCTGCTCGACGGATCGATCAACTACGCGATCGACGAGCACCTGACCCTGTCCTTCAATGCGTCGAACATCACGAACACGGCGCCCAACCGCTACGCTGGCGAAGTGCAAACCATGGAAACGGGCCGCGAGTACTCGCACATGGACAACGGCCGCTCGTTCAGCCTCGGCCTGCGTTACAAGTTCTGATCACGGCAAGCACCGGCACGACCGTCCGCATTGCGCGGCCGGCCGTGCCGGTTTTTTCTTTGGATACCGACCACATGACCATCAGTTTCCAGCGCCGCCGCCTGTTGCAGGGCGCGGCCCTGTTGCCGTTTACGGGCACGCTTCACGCGGCCGCCTCGCACCGCTTCGCGATTGGCGACCACGACTTCCTGCTGGACGGGAAACCGATCCAGATCCGCTGCGGCGAGATGCACTTCGCGCGCGTGCCGCGCGAGTACTGGTCGCACCGCCTCAAGACCATCAAGGCGATGGGCCTGAACGCGGTGTGCGCCTACCTGTTCTGGAACTACCACGAGTGGAGAGAGGGCCGCTACGACTGGGCCGCGCAGCGCGACGCCGCGGAGTTTTGCCGGCTCGCGCAGCAGGAAGGGCTGTGGGTGATCCTGCGTCCCGGTCCGTATGCCTGCGCGGAGTGGGAGATGGGCGGCATGCCGTGGTGGCTGCTCAAGCACGACGGCGACGCCTTCCTGCGCACGCGCGACGAAGCCTACCTCGCACCCGCGCGGCGCTGGCTGAAGGAAGTCGGGCGCGTGCTCGGTCCGCAGCAGGTGACGCAGGGCGGAAACATCCTGATGGTGCAGGTCGAAAACGAATACGGTTTCTATGGCGACGACGTGGGGTACCTGCGCGTGCTGCGCCAGGCGCTGCTGGACGCCGGCTTCGACGTGCCGCTGTTCCAGTGCAATCCGACGAACGCCGTCGCCCGCACGCACATCCCGGAACTGTTCACGGTGGCGAACTTCGGCAGCGACCCGGCCGCCGGCTTCAAGGCGCTGGACGCCGTGCAGAAGGGCCCGCGCATGTGCGGCGAGTATTACTCCGGCTGGTTCGATACATGGGGTTCGCCGCACCACAGCGGCGGCGTGGAAGGGGCGACGAAAGACATCGCCGCGATGCTGAAGGCGAACGGTTCGTTCAGCCTGTACATGGCGCACGGCGGCACGACGTTCGGCCTGTGGGGCGGTTGCGACCGTCCATTCCGGCCCGATACGACGAGCTATGACTACGATGCGCCGATCGGCGAAGCGGGCTGGATCGGCGCGAAGTTCGACGCCTACCGCGCCGCGATCACGCCGTTCCTCGCACCGGGCGAAACGCTGCCGGAACCGCCGCCGCGCATGCCCGTCATGACGATTGCGCCGTTCGCGCTGGCCGAATCCGTGCCGGTGAAGTCCGCGCTGCCGGCGCGCGTCATCAAGGCGGTGTCGCCGCGGCCGATCGAGCAGTACGACATCAGCCGCGGCCTCGTCTCGTATCGCGTGACGTTGCCGGCCGGCCCGGCGGGCGTCGTGGAAGTGGCACGCGCGCGCGACCTCGCGTGGGTCACACTCGACGGCAAGCAGGTCGGCACCTTCGACACGCGCTACCGCCGCTACAAGGTCGACGTGCCGGCGCGCGGCAAGCCGGCCGTGCTGGAGATCCTGCTGTACACGATCGCGCGCGTCAACTTCGGCGTGGAGATCCATGACCGCAAGGGCATCCACGGTCCCGTAACGTTTACGGCTAAGGGCGGCGCCACGCAGCCGTTGGAGAACTGGGAATTCCGCGCCATCGATTTCGATGCGGATGGCATCCTGCCGCCGCTGGCGTTCAGGAAGGGACGGGGCAAGGGCGCGGCGTTCTACCGCGGCGGCTTCGACGCGGCGCGCACGGACGATACCTTCCTCGACATGTCGGCGTGGGGCCAGGGCGTCGTCTGGGTCAACGGCCGCTGCCTCGGCAGGTTCTGGAGTATCGGCCCCACGCAGACGATGTATCTGCCGGGACCGTGGATCCGCAAGGGCCGCAACGAGGTCGTCGTGCTCGACTTGACCGGACCGCGCGGGCAGGGCACGCCCACGATCGCGGGACTGACGACGCCGATCCTCGACCAGCTGCACCGCGAGCGTGACCTGCCGCGTCCACCGAGCACCGTCCGCCTGCAGCTGGACGGCGTGAAGCCGGCACACGACGGCGAATTCGCACCGGGGTCGCAGACGCAGGACGTGCGCTTCGCCGCGCCAGTGACGGGCCGCCAGTTCTGCCTGGAGGGACTCGATGCCTTCGACGGCAAGCCGTATGCCGCCGTCGCGGAACTGGCCCTGCTGGACAAGGACGGCAAGACGCTGGACCAGTCCAACTGGACCATCGCCTGGGTCGACAGCGAGGAAGCGACGAAGGAAGACGGCGGGGCGCTGAACGCGATCAATGGCCAGAACAGCGATTACTGGATCACGGCCGAGAAGGCCCCGTATCCGCATCGCCTCGTGATCGACCTGGGACGCGGCATGGACGTGGCCGGGCTGCGCTACGTGCCGCGCCAGGGGCCGGACGGCACAGCGGGACGCATTCGCCGCTTCCGCGCGTACGTGGGCGACAGGCTGGTGGTGGAATAATCAAGGAGACGCACATGAAAGTATTCCTGGCAGCGGCGGTGCTGGCCATGGCGGCCCATGCGCATGCGGACAGCGTGTTCCGACCCGGCGCGATCTGGCCCGACGACAAGGGCGTGCACATCAACGCGCACGGCGGCGGCATCCTGGAACAGGACGGTGTGTACTATTGGTTCGGCGAGCACAAGGTCGCCGGCACGGCGGGCAACCGCGCCCAAGTCGGCGTGCACGTGTACAGCTCGCGCAACCTGACCGACTGGAAGGACGAAGGCATCGCGCTCGCCGTCACCGACGACCCCGCGAGCGACATCGTGCGCGATGCCATCATCGAGCGGCCGAAGGTGATCCGCAATCCGAAAACAGGAAAATTCGTGATGTGGTTCCACCTGGAGCTCAAGGGCAAGCGTTATGACGCGGCGCGCGCGGGCGTGGCCATCGCCGACAAGGTGACGGGACCGTACGTCTACCAGGGCTCGTTCCGCCCCGACGCGGGCGCGTGGCCCCTCGACGTGACGCCGGCGGACAAGGACCCGGCGACGTCCTTCCTCGCGCGCGACCACGCGGGCGGGCAGATGTCGCGCGACATGACGCTGTTCGTGGACGACGACGGCGCGGCCTACCAGCTGTATGCGTCCGAGGAAAACCACACAATGCACGTATCGCGCCTGACGGACGACTACCTGCGTTCGGCCGGGCGGTACGCACGCGTGAAGCAGAACGGCGACGACGAAGCCCCGGCCATCTTCAAGCACGGCGGCAAATACTACCTCGTGACGTCGGGCCTGACGGGCTGGGCGCCGAACGCGGCGAAGTCGTATGCGGCGGACAACATGCTGGGTCCGTGGACGGCGCTGGGCAATCCGGTGCGGGGCACGCCGGAGCAGCAGAAGATCACGTTCGGCGGCCAGTCGACGTATGCGCTCACCCTGCAGCGCAACGGCTGCACGCGGCATATCCTGATGCTGGACGTGTGGCGCAAGGAGAATGCCATCGACGGGCGCTACGTGTGGCTGCCGGTCGAGTGGGAAGGCGGCAAACCGGTGGTGCGCTGGCGCGACCAGTGGACCTTGGCGGAGATGGACAAGCTGCCCTGCGACGGGCCTGGCACCGCGGGAGACAGGCGATGACCGAATCCGGCAAGACCGAGCGCTCCGCGGGCGGCGCGACGGTGTGGGACGTCGCCAGCCGGGCCGGGGTCTCGGCGATGACCGTCTCGCGCGTCATCAACGGCAATACCAGCGTCAGCGTCAAGAACCGGGAAAAGGTCATGCGGGCGATCGGCGAACTCAATTACGAGGTCAACGTGGCGGCCCGCGCGGCGCGCATCGGCACGCTGCGCGTCGGCCTGCTGTACAGCAACCCCAGCGAGGCCTTCCTCAGCGCGTTCCTCGTCGGCGCGCTGACCGAGTGCGGCCAGAGCGGCGCCCACCTGATCCTCGAGCACTGCGACAACCTGAAGAGCCAGCGCAAGGCGATCGACCGCCTGATCGACGACGGCGCCGACGGCATCCTCGTGCCGCCGCCGCTGTGCGATTCGAAGTCCGCCCTCAGGATGCTGGCGGAACTGGGCATCCCGTCCGTGGCCGTCGCCACCGCGCGGCCGTCGCCGCAGATGTCGGCCGTGCGCATCGACGACTACGAAGGCGCGCTGACGATGATGCGGCACCTGCTGGCCCTGGGCCACACGGACATTGGCTTCATCAAGGGCGACCCGGAGCACACGCCGACCCAGTTGCGCTACCAGGCGTTCATCGACGCCATGCGCGGGGCCGGTCTCGACGTGCCCGCGGAGCGGGTCGCGCAGGGCATGTTCACCTACCGTTCGGGCCTGCTGGCGGCGCGCGAGCTGCTGGGGCAACCGACGCGGCCGACGGCCATCTTCGCCAGCAACGACGACATGGCGGCGGCCGTCATCGCCGTGGCGCACGGGATGCACCTGCAGGTGCCGGACGACTTGACCGTCTGCGGGTTCGACGACACGCCTGTCGCGACGACCGTGTGGCCGGAACTGACGACGATCCACCAGCCGATCACGGAAATGGCCCGCGGCGCCGTCGCCCTGCTGATCGAGCATATCCGCTCGCAACGCTCGGGCCACGCCTACGACCGGCGGCACCAGCTGATGCCGTACACGCTGGTGGTGCGCGAATCGACCTCGGGGACCGACTGACCGTTACTGCGCCGGCGGCACCCCGAGCAGTTCTTCGACATGCGCCAGCGCCGCCTGGTCCTTGATGACGGCCCGCAGCCACGTATGCAGATCCTGCTCGCCGGCGCTCGCGGCTTTCTCGGCGAAGTACGAGACGGGGCTGTGCGGCTCGGTCTCCCGGAAGAACTTCGCAATCGTGCGCAGCTGCGCGATCGCGTCCGCGCGCGAGCGGATCGAGCCGGCGACGACGGCCTGCGGTTGCGGCGTTGCCACGACGGCTTGCGCTCCAGCGGCTGGGTCAGCGGGCGCTTCGGCGGGTACGACCGCCTGCGGTGCGGCAGCCGGTGCCGGCAGCGCATGCAGCAGCGCCTGCACGGCTTCGCGCGCCTGCGAGAAGCCCGGGCTGTCCTGGCCCAGGCGTTCGTCGGCCGCCCGTTCCAGTTGCGCGAGCGCGTCCAGGCAGCCTTCCGCGTTGGCGCGCATGGCCTCGATGTAGGCGGTGGAGTTGCCGCGCTTCGCGGCTTCCATGTCGGCCAGGCGCGGCGGCGTCTCGGTGTCGCCGGCGGCGGCGCGGCGCCGTGCGGCTTCGAAATCGACCGTCGAATACGCGGTGCCGCGGCCTTCCGTCAGCGGCATCTCGCGCACGAGGGCGCGCGTGCGCGACAAAATCCACGCGAGGTTGCCGATGCGCTGTTCCTGGTCGCCGCCGTCCGCTTCCGGGTACAGGCCCTGGTCCCAAAAGCGGTCGCACAGGCCCGCCAGCACGCGGAAACCTTCGCCCAGGCCGCGCAGGTGGTGGCGCCTGGCGGCGGCTTCCGTGAGCCAGACGGCGAGGCGCAGGTCCTTCGTCTGTTCGGCCAGCAGGCGCGCGCAGCGGTCGACGACGAAGCCCCAGTCGGCCTCCTTCAGGTCCGTCACCCACTCGCCCTGAGCGAGCGACGGGTCGTCGAACTGGCGCGCGCGGGCGATGGCGTCCAGTTCGGGCGAGAAGGCGAGGTCGGCGCCGCACGGGGCGGCGTCGGAAATCGGGGCGAGCAGGGCGGCGGCGGTAAACATGGTGTCTTTCAATGGAAAATCATTCTCATTGCGCGAGGCGGAATTCGATGCGGCGGTTGCGCGCGCGGCCCTCGGCGGTGTCGTTGCTGGCGATCGGGCGGTCCGGGCCCTGGCCGCTGGCGGCAAGGTTCTCTTCCGCGATGCCGTGCGCGGCCAGGTAGGATTTCACCGTGGCGGCGCGCGCCTGGCTCAGGCTCACGTTGCTGGCGCGCAGGCCGGCGCTGTCCGTGTGGCCGATGATCTCGATGCGGCGGCCCTTCAGCTTCTGCATCGCGGCGACCATCTCGTCGAGGATCGCGCGCCCGGTCGGCGTCAGGGTCGCCTTGCCGCTCTCGAATTCCACGGTGCGGTTGGCCAGCGTGTTGTCGAGCAGGGCCTGTTCGGCGGCGGAGACGCGCAGGCCGTTGTTGACGGTGTAGGTCGGATTCAGGCTCGTGGCGACGTTGCTGGCGATGCGCTGGCGCTGCGCCTCGTTCGCGACTTCGCCGCGCAGGCTCACGTTGCTGCCGTCGATCTTGAGCTGGCCGCGGCTGATCTGGCGCAGGTCCGGCGTGATGAGCTTTTGCACGTAGCCGTTCCAGTTGGCCGGCATGGCGACGGGGCCGATGGCGATCTGGTCGACCACGCGGTCGGCGCCGTAGACCTCGCGCAGCTTCGCGAGCACGGCGGCCTTGGTCGCCTCGTCCGGGACGGTGCCGCTGGCCGTGACCTGGCCAGGTTGCGGCGCGGCGGGCGCGGGCGCGGTGTTCTGCGCGGCGGCGATACCGGCGTGGCACATGACGAAGAACGCGAGGAGGGCGCGCTGGGTAAAGAATCGCATATCAGGTTCCGATGAATGCCGCGGCGACGGAATCGAGCGCGGACTTGAGGGACAGGCTGCCCTGCGCCAGCCAGGCGGAGAGCTTGCGCACGGCGTAGTCGCCGTCGACCTGGTCTTCGACCCATTCGAGGTCGGCGAAGCCGATGAGGTGGTCGAGGCCGGCCTGCGGGTCGATGAGGGTGCGCAGGGTCTGCGCCGACGCGCCGGAAAAGCCGACGACGAGCGCCGGCCGGTCGTCCAGCCGGGTGACGAACAGGGCCAGCTCGAAGTCGGCGCGTGCGAGGAACGGCGCGATCACGTGCATCCAGAACGCGGCCACGAGGTTGCGGTGGATCGGGTCTTCCGGCAGCGGCAGCACGAGGCTTTTTTCCAGGCGTCCGGACCCGCTGGCCAGCACGGGCTGCAGCAGCATGCCCAGCGCCAGCAGCACCTGGCGCGTGGAGACGGCGAAGCCGGCGCCGGCCAGCAGCGCGTCCAGCGCGGTGATCGTCTGCACTTCCAGGAAGTCGTCGAACGCGGGGTCGTAGGCGGCCGCGCGCAGGTCGAGGTCGATCGGCTGGCTGCTCGCCGCAAGCAGCGGCGCGGCCGGATCGCCCGCGTTGCGCACCCCCGCCGTCAGCGTCTCGAGGCGGCTCCACAGGCGCGTGAACACGAGCGGCGTCGTGGGCAGGAACGCGGCCGGTTCCGGGATTTCCATCGCCCCGGCCATCAGGAACGGATAGCGGCGGCTCGATTCGTCGCTGCTGGCGACGATGTGGCCGCCGATCGCGTGGCGCCGGCGCGGGCCGACGAACGCGAAGTGCAGCGGCGCGGCGGCGTCGTACGCGAGCTTCCAGCGCGCGTTGGTGCTCATCAGGTCCATCGCTTCCGACAGCCAGTCATCCAGCACCTTGAGGAGGGCCGGGCTGGCGCTGCCGCGCACGAAGTCGCCGCGGCTGGGCAGCTTGCCGAAATAGCCGACGCTGACGGGGGTCGTGAGGCGGCTCATTGCGCACCTCCCGCCTGGGCCGTGCGCACCGGCGCGGCCGGCGCAGGCGCGGCGGCCGGCGCCGCTGCCGGTGTCACTGCAGCGGTGCGCGGCGCCGTGATCGTCTCCGGCAGGCGCAGGCGCTTGAAGCCCTGGCCGGACGATGACGCTTGCACGGCCGCCGGTGCCGGAGCGGCCGGCAAGACCTTCAGGTTTGCATTCACCGTGACACCGCCGGCCTGCCACGACAGCTCGAACGAGCCGTCCGGCTTGCGCTTGCGCTGGGCCGCGTCGATCATTTTCTTGAGGCCGAAGTGGCCCGGCTCGTCCAGCACGACGACGTTGCGGCCTTCCGGCGTGAGCGCGGTGATCTTCGCGCCCGGCACGCCCTGCGGATTCGGCCACACCATGTGCACCCACGGTTGCGGCTGGCCGCGCCAGCGCAGCGACTGGCCGTCGATCTCCACCGTGAATTCGGTGGCGCCCTGCGTGCCCAGCGCCTGCAGGTCGAAGCAGGTCTGCGCCTCGCCGCCGCTGCTCGCCGCCGCGTTGGCGACGCCGCCGGCCGCCAGCGGCGCGACCCAGCCCGGGAAGCTCGCGACGACGTTCGGGGCCAGGTTCACGCCCATGTCGGCCCACGTGCGCGGGCTGAGCGAATCGCCGCGGCGCACGACCAGTGGACCCACCGTCGTGTTGAAGAATTTCGCGATCGCGCCGTCCGGGCCGAAGACCTGGCCGATCTCGGCGTTGCTCGCCTCGGCCTTGGACTCCGTCGAGAACGGATACTTGGTCGCCAGGTCGCGGTTGAACGGCTGCACGACCTGCGCGGCCCACACCTTGTTGATCTCCGCTTCGGCCGGCTGCACGATCACGGCGAATGTCTGCATCAGCGGGCGCACGAGCACGGGACGCAGCGCCTGGCGCTGGACATCCGTCATCCCGACGAGCATCTGTTCATCGACGTATTTCAGCGCGTCGGCCAGCTCGGAGCCGCTGCCGTCCAGCGTCTGCTGCATCAGCTGCTTGGCGCCGGGGCCGGGGTCGCCCTGGTTCTTGATCTGGTTGAAGCGCGCGCGCAGCTTCGACAGGTTGTCGACATAGCCGCGCATCAGCGACGCATCCTTGTCGCGGGCGACCACGAGGCGGGCGACGCCGGCGAACTCGCGGCCGACGGGGCCCAGCGCCGGCGCGTTGGCCGGTTGCGAACCCGGTGCCGGCAGGCTGACGTTCACGATGGCCGGCTTCTGGCGCAGGATCGTCTCGCGGAACCAGCCCGTCAGGCCGCTCTGCGCGCGCTGCAGCGTGGCGCCGGCCAGCGTCGGGTTGTCCCACGACGTCTGTTCGTACACGGTCGACACGAGCTTGTTGATGGGCGAATTCTGCGGATCGCCCAGGCGGTTCATGGCGGCGGCCGCGCCGTCGAAGCCGTCCAGGTCCTTCACCGTCACACCCTGCATGAACTTCTGCCACTCGCGCGCATACTCGGCCTTGTACAGGTCGACGAGCGATTTCTGGATCTGTTCCGGGCTGCCCTCCAGCGTGAGGTCGTCGCGCGCGGCGGTCTTCAGGACCCAGTCGGCGCTTTGCAGTTCGCGGTTGGCCGCGTCGCGGAACGCCTGCTGCACGAAGCCTTCCCAGGCCTGGCGCGTGAAGGCGCCGGAGATCGCGTAGCTGCCGAGGACGAGGTCCTTGTCCTGGTCGCCGACGATGCGCGCCACGGTGATCGACGGATAGCGGGTGGCGGCGCGCGCCTTCACGTCCGCGTACACGCGCTCCCGCGCCGGCATGCCGCGCACGACCTTGCGCAGGCTGTCGCGCGTCTGGTCGACGAGCGCGAGGCGCGTGTCGATGACGGGCCACGACGTGTCGTTGACCTGCGCGAGGTAGAACGAGATCATGCGCTCGGCGCTGCGGATCATCTGCTCGCGCGGCATCGCGCCGCGGTTCGATTCCAGCCAGTTGCGCCAGAAGCGCGTGAGCTGGTCGTTCAGGTGGGCGCTCTCGGCGCGCGATTTATCGCCCAGCATCAGGTACGTCTTCAATGCGTTGTACGCGTCCTCGGTGTCGGCCGGCGACGCATCCTTGAACTGCTGCGGCGCGTCGGAGGCGGCCGTCGGCGCGCCAGCCGGCTTGTTCATCGGCTGCAACTGGCCCGCGTTGCCGTTCACGTCGGCCAGGTACGATTCCAGCGACTGCGCGACGGGCTTCAGCATCACTTCGCGCACGCCGTTGAAATACTCTTCCTTCAACTTCCGGTTCAGGAGGTTGCCCTGGTACAGGCCGAGGCTGAGGCCCAGCGGGCGGTGTTCGGCGTAGCGGTCGAGCTGTTCGATGCGGTCCTGCAGGATCTCCAGCGCCTGGAAGCGCGACTGCAGGTCGAGGCTCTTGCCCTGCACGCGGATGGCCTGGTCCAGGTCGGCCTGGACGTTGGCGACGAGCTGGCGGTTGTTCATGTACGACCAGCTCCAGCCCGCGAGCGCGAGGCCGACGATGGCCGTCGCGGCGAAGAACGCGGCATAGCGCAGGCGCGTCTTGGCCGGGCTGGCGTACTGCGCGACGAGGTCCTTGTCGGCGAAGATCACCTTGCGGAACAGGTTGAGGAGGAAGTAGCCCTGCTGCTGGTGCTGGTCTTCGTGGGCCGGCGGCGCGAGGCGCAGGTCGAAACGCTGCGCGACGCGGGCGGACGACGTCGACACCGTCTCGCCTTCCTGCAGCGCGCTCGTGAAGTAGAAGCCGCGGAAGACGGGCTTGAACTGGAACGGGTTGTCCTCGAACAGCGTGGCGACGAACGCACGCAGCGCCGGCTTGATCGACGAGAATTCGAGCGGGAAGGTGAACACGCCGGACGGCATGCTCTCGCGCCGCTGCAGCGCCATGTTCGCGAGGCTCAGTTCCTTGAGGCCGTCGTACAGTTCGTCGAAGCGGGCGTCGAACTGGTCGAGCAGGCGTTCGCTCGTCACGTTCTGGTCGTAGGGGAGCGTCGCGCCCCACACCTTCTCGCGCTCGGCGCGCTCGGCGTCCTGGAAGAATTCGTTGAAACCGTCGATCAGGTCGGCCTTCGTGAACACGACGTAGACGGGCGCATGGACTTCGAGACGCTCGGTCAGTTCCTGCACGCGCTGGCGCAGGTTCTTGGCCAGGTTGATCGCGAATTCGGGACGGTTGCGGGTCAGTTCCGCGATGCTGACGGCGATGATCACGCCGTTGATCGGCGCCTTGCGGCGGTGCTTCTTCAGCAGGTCGAGGAAACCGAACCACTCGGCGCGGTCCTGGTCGACGACGGAGTAGCGCCCGGCCGTGTCGAGCAGGATGCCCTCGGTCGTGAAGAACCAGTCGCAGTTGCGCGTGCCGCCCACGCCCTGCACGACCTTGCTGTCGGCGAACGGGAACTGCAGGCCGGAGCTGGCGATCGCGGTGCTCTTGCCGGCCGCCGGGTTCCCGATGATCATGTACCACGGCAGTTCGTACAGCGCGGCGCTGCCGGACAACTGGCCCAGCTTGGAACCCTTGATCGTCGCGATGGCGTCGAGCAGGCGCTTGCGGATCACTTCCGTTTCCTGGCGCTGGGTGGCGTCGGCGACAGGTTTGTCGGCTTGCTGTTCGAGCATGTCGCCGATCTGCTTCGCCTTTCTCGCATGGCGCCAGCGGCGGAACAGCCAGATGGCGGCGCCGACGGCCAGCGCAATGCCGAGCACGATCCACGGCAGCGAGGCAGGCCATTGCAGCAGCCGCGCGGCCACGAACAGCAGCGCGGCGAAGGCCACCCAGCCGATGACGGTCAGGCTGGCGCGGGCGGTCAGGAAATCCCAGGTTTTTTGCATGATTACGAGAGTGTGATTAATGCTTCATGACGCCGGGCACGCGCAGTTCCGTGTGCCCGAAGTCCATCATTTTCCAGCGTCCGCCCCACGTGAGGCCGACGGATTCGGCCACCTGGCCGTACAACTGGTAACCGCGCATCGCCCATGGATCCTTTTCCGAGATCACGAGCTTGCCGTCGCGGACGAATGCGCAATCGGCGGCGAGGCCGTACTGGTGCCAGCTTTGCCACGACCGCGCGTTCGTGACGCCCGGTCCCAGCGCGGCCAGCGCGTCCTGGCGCGCGGGGCTGCGATAGCCTTCCAGGATCGCCATGTCGTAGCCATGACGCTCCTTCATGATCCGGAAGACGGTCAGCAGGCGCTGCGTGTAATCGGCGTTCAGCATGGCCCAGTCGCGGCTGGCCGAGGCGAGCAGCGGACGTTCCTGCGCCACTTCGGCCGTCGCGAACACGAGCGGCGGCAGCGGGGGCGGCGGCACGAGCTGCTCGCCCTGCAGCAGGTCGGCCACCTGCGTGTTCATGGGGCGCTCCGTCGACTCGTAGCCGTTCAGCATGGGCCGTTCCGCGAGCAGCAGGGCGGCCAGCGGCGGCAGGCAGACGAGCGCCGCGCCGCACGTGCAGGCGATCCAGTGGCGCCGCACGAAGCCGGCCAGGCTGCCCGCTGTCGCGCGGCCGTTCGCGGCCAGCGCATCCGCGTCGCGCAGGCGCTGCTGCGCGAGCATGCCCGCGCGCCGCCCGAGCCGCTGCCCGGCTCCCGCGAGCGCGTTCAGGACGAACTCGCGGCCGGCCGGGAACAGCACCATCCAGCTGATCGCGCACGCCAACACGAAATACACCGTCACTGCCAACACCCACACCGTACTCTCCGGAAGCCGTTCACATTGTTGTCGAAGAAATATTTCCCGAAAGTATAAATCCGGTAAGCGACAACCCCGCGCACGATTGAAAAAACGCAAAAACTCACCAAATGTGTTAATCGCGCACGATTAAAAGCAAAATAGAGGCACAATTGTCTTGATTCTTGTAAAGTAATGCAAACTTTTTTAAGGAGCTGATTTGCAACATCAAGGCGATCGCCCGGTCCGTGGCGGCCGGCCCAGCCTGCTCTCGCCCGAAGAGCAGCCGGTTCAGGAGCGGCAGGGCATCCTCAGTTCGCTGGATGGCATGCCCGGGCAGGCAGCTGCCGCGCAAGCGCCACGGCCCCGTTCACGCGCGCTGGTGTGGGGCGGCGTGGCCGCGGGCCTGGTCGCCGTGTGCGGCGCGCTGTTCCTGTTCGGCGGGAGCGACGAACGTGCCGTGCTGACCCCAGCGCCGGTGCAGGTCGCGGCCGCATCGGCTGCAGCTGCTGCGCCGGCCATTCCCGTGACCCCGGTCGCGCTGCCGGCACCGGCACCAGCTCCGGCGGCTGCCGTGCTGCGCGACGAGCCGGCGGCGCCGGCCGAGCCCATGACCAATCCGCTGGCCGACATGGCCGCGCCGCCCGCGCCCGCGCACCGCAAGGAACGTACGGCGAAAGCGGAGAAGGCTGCGAAGGCAGAGAAGGCCGAGCGCAGGGAAGCGCACGCGAAGACTGTGCACGCCAGGGCACAGGACAAGTCACGCGAGGCCGCGAAGGACAAAAAGACGAAGGCGAAGGCGGGCGGGACGCGCGAGCAGGACAGCGACGTCGTCCTGCTGGCGGCCCTGATGAGCCACATGGACCCGAAGAAGGGCAAGGCCACGCCGGCGGAACAGCTGGCGTCGTGCCGCCGCTACAACGCGGCCGGCGAGGAACAATGCCGCGCGCGGGTGTGCGCGGCGGCGGGCCCCAAGGAGCCCGCGTGCAAGCGCGTGCAGGCTGTGCGCGCAGACACGGGGAACTGAGCGGAGTCGTGACCTAGCGACGTCCTGCGGGCGCCCGGTACGCGCCGTAGCGTCGTCCGATCGCCGCGATCGCGCCGTCCGCCAGGCGCGATCGCACGATGCCGTTCACGCGCGCCAGCGTGGCGGCGTCCGTGTCGAGCAGGTCGATCGCCACGTCGAAGCCGAATTCGTCCGGATCGAGCAGCGTGTCCAGCACGCGCAGGTTCGCCGCGCCGGCCTGCTGCCGATACCAGCCCACCGCCACGTCCGACACGACCCCGGCGTCCGCGTCCCCCCGGACCACGGCGTCGATGATCTCGGGATCCGTCCGGAACCGCACCCATACGGGCACGCCGTGCGCATCGAGCCAGCGGTGCGCCCACGAGCCGCTCGGCACGGCCACGTGGCCCGTGCGCAGCGCGTCCAACGAGTCGACGCGACCGCGCCCCGTGTCCACCACGACGGCACCGGCCCGCATCCACGGTATCGTCGGCACGTTGCGCCATGACGCCGGGCGGTCGTCCACCTTGACGACGGCCGTGCCCATGATGGCGTCGCAGCCCACCCGGCGGGCCAGTTCGCGGCGCGGGATCCAGCGCACGCCGAGCGCGAGACCCAGGTCGGAGGCGACGAGGCGGCCCAGGTCGACGTACAACCCGGCCGGCGTGCCGTCGCGCCGCGAGAACGGCATGTCGTCCGGCGCCGCGCAGATCACGAACTCGTTCGACGCCGCCATCTCGGGCAGCGTACGCGCCTGTGCGGTGGCAGCCACGCAAGCCAGGGCGAACAGCCAGTGTTTCCGAAGACGGGCCATGGCGGCCTCCTATTTCGCCGCGCCGGCGTTCTTCAGCGACAGGATGTACGCGGTCAGCTCCTGGATCTGCTGCTCGTTGAACGCGCCTTTCCACGCCGGCATGTTGAACGAGCCGCGCTGCTTGCCGTTGGCGATCGTCTCCGCGACGTATTCCTTCGTCAGGTCGTCGCGGCCCTGCAGCGGGGCCGCCTTGCCGCCCGAGCCGGCATTGCCGTGGCAGTAGACGCAGCTCTGGGTGAAGCGCTTGGCGCCGGCGTCGATCATGGCCTGGTCCGGCTTGGCGGGGCCGGAGATGGTCGGTGCGACGGCCATGGCGGCCGATGCGCACAGCAGCTGGACCGCGAGGGCACAGACGATGGGTTTGAACATGAGAGTCTCCTTGATTATCGTTGGTGGTGAAAGCGGGCGCGCGCGGCGCCCGCGTTGAAGATCAGTCGAGCGCGAACACGACCATCGCCGCGCCGCCCGTGAGCTGTTTCACGGCCGGGAAGGCGGAGGCCATGAAGCCCGGCGCCAGCGAACCCCAGCCGCTCGGCACGGCGATGTACTGCTTGCCGTTCACGGCATAGCTGACGATGCCGCCGCGGATGCCGGAGCCGGTCTGGAACTGCCACAGCTCCGCGCCCGTGTCGGCGTCATACGCGTGCACGAAGCCCTGCGGATCGCCGTTGAACACGAGGCCGCCGCCCGTCGTGAGCACGCTGCCCAGGCCCGGGACCGGATACTTGACGCTCCATTTCAGCTTGCCCGTGAGCGGATCGCGCGCATCGAGGCGGCCTTCGGCGGGACGGTCCGGCGGCGGCACGGCTTCCAGCTTGTCGACGCCGAGGTACAGGCTCGCGATGCCCATGCCGGACGTCTCCTGCTTGGCCGGGATCACGTTCTGGCAGACTTCCATCGCGTTCGTGTACCACAGCTTCGTCTTCGGGTTGTACGCGCCCGCGTTGTAGCTGCGCGTGCCGAGCAGGTAGGGGCACAGCAGGGTCTCTTTCCCGACCGGCATCTCGCGCCGGCCGATCAGTTCTCCGGTCTTCGGATCGATCGTCTTGACGAAGTTGTAGGTCTGGCTCAGCGGCCACACGTTTTCCAGTTTGCCGTCCGCCTTGTCCATCACGAACACGAAGCCGCTCTTGTTCAGGTGGACGACGACGTCCTTGCCGTCCTTCTTGAGGAGCAGGGCTTCGTACGTGGAGTCGTAGTCGAACGTGTCGTGCGGGATTTCCTGGCGATGCCATTTCAGCTTGCCCGTCTTCGGATCGAGCGCCAGCAGGCTCGCCGTGTACAGGTTGTCGCCCTTGCGGCCGTCGCCGTAGAAGTCCGGGGCCGCGTTGCTCGTGCCGATGAAGAACGTGTCCGACGCCGCATCGTAGGTGCCCGGCATCCAGGCGCCGCCGCCCGCGACTTCGCCCGTGTCGCCGGGCCAGCTGGCCGGGTCGTCGCGGATCGTGTCGAAGGTCCACATCTTCGCCCCCGTGATGGCGTTAACGGCGTAGATCTTGCCGCGCTGCGCCTGGTCGCCGCCTGTCGTGCCGCCGATCAGGACGTCGCCAGCCAGCACGGGCGACGACGAGAACAGGCAGCCGAAGCATTTCTTCAGGTCCGTGAGCTGCGTGGACCACACTTCCTTGCCCGTCTTGTCGTCGATGGCGACGAAGCGGCCGTCCAGGGTGCCGAGGTAGATGCGGCCATGGCCCATCGTGATGCTGCGGCCCAGCGACGCATAGAAACTTTCGGAGGCGACGGCGGCCAGCTTCGGCTGGTAGTGCCACAGCGCCTTGCCGGTGGCGCCGTCCAGCGCGAACACGTGGTTGTTGGGGCCGACGTAGTACAGCACGCCGTCCTTGACGAGCGGCGTGGAGACGAGGCCGGATGTGATGTCGCCCGGCTGGTGGATCCATACGGGTTTCAGGCGCTTGACGTTCTTCGACGTGATCTGGTCCAGCGGCGAATAGCGCCAGGCGTTGGACGTGCGGTGGTATTGCGTCCAGTTGGCGGCGTCATCGTCGTCGCCGTGCGCGGCCGACGGTTGCGCCAGCGAGAGGGCGAGCAGGAAAGCGGCGACGGCGGCCGCCGTGTTGGAACGGGTGGTCGGGTGCATGTTGGGGTCCTCGGAATGCGTTGGATGGATTACCACACGAAGCGGCCGCCGAGGGTCGCGTAGCGGGTATTGGTCGGCCGCGCGAACACGGGGTTCAGCGAGAACGTCGAGCGCGCGAGTTCGGCATACACCGTCACGTGCGGATTCACCGCGTAATAGGCGCCGCCGATGTTCGAGCGCGCGAGGTGGCCGGGCGTGGCGGCCGTGTCGTCGATGCGCGTGCGGCCGTAGCTGTAGCGCAGCGACAGCGCGTCGGTCGCATGCCACACCACCTGCGCGAAGCCGCCGCGGCTGCGGCGTTCCCGGCCGGCGGCATCGAGCGCGTCGAGGTCCTGCATCAGCACGGAGCCGAGGCCGTCCGCCTTGAAGCCGGACAGGTGGAAGTTCAGCGGCCCGACGTCGACCGTCGTGCCGGCCGAGATGCCGCGCGTGTGCACGTCGTCCTGCACGCAGGCGGCGCCGCCCGCAACGGTGCAGTGGCGCGCCGTCTGCCAGGTGAAGTCGCCGTAGATCTTGAACTTGGCGCCGCCCAGCTGGTCGTTGTAATACACGCCACCTTCCACGCGCGGCGAATTCGTCTGGTCCGCGCCGGCGCCCGTGAACACGTTGCGGATCTGGCTCGGGTCGTACACCGCCATCGAGAACGACAGCGGCACCGTCTTCGGCGAGTTGTAGCGCAGCCCCGCGTTGAAGTTCGTGTACATGTAGCCCGCGTTGAACGTGGCGGCCAGCGCATTGGTCGTGTTGACGACGTCGTAGCCCGTCAGGCCGCCCGCCAGCACGGAGGCGTCGGCCAGCACGGGTTCCGCCTGGTAGATGCCGTAGGACTTGCCGATCACGATCTCGCCCCAGGCCGCCGACGCCTTCGCCCACATCTCGCGCGGGTCCAGCGCTTTGCTGCCCGTGTTGCCGACGTTGCCCGCGTTGCGGAAGTTGCCTTCGCCCGATTGCGAGTTGATGTACAGGCCCACGCGGCTGCTGTACGTGATGCCGTCGATGGCGGGCGAGGTGACGGTGAATGCGAACAGGCTGGGCGTCGTGCCCGAGGTCATGCGGAAGCCCGTCGTACCGGCGGCGTCGCCGTTCTGGCGGTGCGCCTGCACGATGATCCAGCCGTCCGTGCCGAGCTTCCAGCCGCCCGGGGTTTCGAATTCCACGGCGGCGTGGGTGGAACCTGCGGCCGCGCAGGCCACCAGCGCGACCAGCATGCGGGTCTTGTGTGTCTCTTTCATGTCGTCTCCATTGATTGTTGTGGGTGCTGCGCTGGTGGCTTCTGCAAAAACGGTGCCACCGGCCGCTTCTCTCTGGCAGAGCCGCGCGCGCTGAAACAGATGTCGCAGCCGGGTAGGCCGTGCCTGCGACAGATGACGCGTCCACGGGCCCGAAACGGCCCGTTTTGCCCGCCGCGACGGGGGAAACAGGCATGGCATCGAATTTGCTGAAGGGGTAGGTGCATGCACCAACCCACAGACAAGGAGACAGCAACATGCAGCCGACACGGGAACACCTGCTCTGGATGTACGAGAAGATGATCGAGATCCGCGAGTACGAAGAAACGATGGCGAAGGTTTACCTCGAGGGCAAGCTGCCCCCGAAGATCCAGAAGGGCCTCGCGTTCGACATCGGCGCCGGCCCCGTGCCGGGCGAGATGCACCTCGCGGCCGGCCAGGAACCGGTCGCCGTCGGCGTGTGCGCGCACCTGGGCAATGACGACAGCGTCGTCGGCGCGCACCGCTCGCACCACTTCGCCATCGCCAAGGGCGTGCCGCTCGATGCGATGACGGCCGAGATGTTTGGCAAGGACACGGGCCTGGGCCGCGGCAAGGGCGGCCACATGCACCTGTTCCACGTGCCGACCAAGTTTTCCTGCAGCGGCATCGTGGGCGCCAGCGCCCCGCAGGCCTGCGGCGCCGCGCTCGCCGCGCGCAAACTCGGCAAGGACTGGGTCGCGATCGCCTTCTTCGGCGAAGGCGCCGCCAACCAGGGGGCGTTCCACGAAGCGCTGAACCTGGCCGCCGTCTGGAAGCTGCCCGTCGTCTTCGTCTGCGAAGACAACAAGTACGGCATCTCGGTCGAGAAATCCGTGTCCACGTCCGTCGCATCGAACGCCGTGCGCGGCGCCGCCTACGGCATGCCCGGCGTGCTGGTCGAGCGCAACGATGCCGTCGAGGTGTACGCGGCGGCCGGCGCCGCCATCGCCCGCGCGCGCCGCGGGGAAGGGCCGACCCTCATCGAAGTCAAGACGGACCGCTATTTCGGCCACTTCCAGGGCGACCCCGAAACCTACCGTCCGAAAGGCGAGAGCGCCGCGCTGCGCCAGGACGACCCGATCGTGCGGTTGGGCGCGCGCCTGCGTGCGGAAGGGCTGATCGACGACGCGCAGGACCGCGACCTGCGTTTGAAAGCGTCCGCCCGCGTGGAAGCGGCATTCGCGTTCGGCCGCAACAGCCCGTATCCGGATCCGCAGGACGCCCTGAAACACGTATTCGCCGATTGAGAGAAGGAGACACAGCATGCAAAACAACACCAAGAGCGGCGTACGCACGCTCACCATGGCGCAAGCCATCGCCGAAGCCATCGGCCAGGAGATGGAACGCGATTCGTCCGTGTTCGTGATGGGCGAGGACATCGGCAAGTACGGCGGCATCTTTTCCGCCACCACGGGCCTGCTCGACCGCTTCGGCCCCGAGCGCATCATGGAGACGCCGATCTCGGAAACCGCGTTCATGGGCGCGGCCGTCGGTGCCGCAGCGGAAGGGCTGCGTCCCATCGCGGAACTGATGTTCGTCGACTTCTTCGGCGTCTGCTTCGACCAGATCTACAACCACATGGCGAAGAATTCGTACATGTCCGGCGGCGCGTTGAAACTGCCCGTGGTGATCACGACGGGCATCGGCGGCGGCTACAACGACGCGGCCCAGCACTCGCAATGCCTGTACGCGAGCTTCGCCCACATGCCGGGCCTGAAGGTCGTCGTGCCGTCCAACGCCTACGACGCCAAAGGCCTCATGGTGCAGGCGATCCGCGACGACAACCCGGTCGTGTTCTGCTACCACAAGGGGATCATGGGCCTGTCGTGGATGTCCTACTTCGAGGGCAGCACGAACGCCGTCCCAGAGGAAGCCTATGCGATCCCGTTCGGCGAATCGCGCATCGTGCGCGAAGGCCGCGACGTCACCATCGTCACCCTGAGCCAGATGGTGCAGAAGGCCGCCATCGCGGCCGAACAGCTGGCGCAGGAAGGTATCTCCGTCGAGGTGCTGGACCTGCGCACCATCGTCCCGCTCGACCGTGCCGGCGTGCTGGCGTCGGTCGCGAAAACGGGCCGCGTGCTGATCGCGGACGAGGACTACCTGAGCTTCGGCCTGTCCGGCGAAATCGCCGCGCTCGTCGCCGAACACCTCGACACCATTCAATTGCGCGCGCCCGTGAAGCGCCTGGCGGTGCCGGACGTGCCGATCCCGTTCAGCCGTCCGCTCGAACAGGCCGTCATCCCGCAGGTCGACGCCATCGCCGACGCCGTGCGTGCCCTGGTGCGCGCAGAACCCATTCATCAACTTCAACAAGGAGCACAAGCATGATCGACGTGAAACTGGACGGCGCCGTCTGGGACGATGTGGAAGAGGGGACCGAGGCCCTGCTGCAGGACTGGCAGGTCGAGGTGGGCCAGCAGGTGACGGCGGGCCAGACCCTCGTCGTCGCGGAACTGGTCAAGACGACGCACGAGGTGACGGCGCCGGCCGCGGGCCGCCTGGCCGCCATCGAGGTCGCCGCGGGCGACACGTTCGGCCGCCACACCGTGCTGGCGCGGATCGAGGGGTAGGCCATGGATGCCGTGACCGTACCCGCGACGGTGCCGCTGACCGGGATGCGCGGGGCCATCGCACGCAACATGGAGCAGGGCTGGCGCGTGCCGCGCGTGGCGCAGTCGGTCGAGGTGGACGTGACCGCGCTGCAGGCCCTGCGCGCGGCCGCGCCCGACGACGAACGGGTGAGCCTGACGGCGTACGTGCTGCGCGCCGTCGCGCTGTGCCTGCGCGAGCATCCGCGCCTGAACGCCCGCATGCGCGAGAAGGACATCGAGCTGCTGGACGACGTCAACCTGGGGCTCGCCGTGAGCCTGGAGGACGGCCTGATGGTGCCGGTCTTGCGCAACGCCGACCGCAAGAGCGCGGCCGAGCTGGGGCGCGAGGCGCGCACGCTGGCGGAAGGGGCGCGCGCCGGCACCCTGTCGGCCGGCAGCTACCAGCGCGGCACGTTCACCGTGACGAACCTGGGCAATACCGACATCGACAGCTTCACGCCGATCATCAACAGCCCGCAGGTGGCCATCCTCGGCGTCACGCGCGTCGCGGCCCGGCCGGTGGCGCGGGGGAACGAGGTCGCGATCGCGCCGATGATGGGCCTGCACCTCGTGTTCGACCACCGTGCCGTCGACGGCTTCCCGGCCGCGCTGTTCCTGACGGACCTGAAACGGCGGCTGGAAGCCGCAAAGGAGCTGTAATGGATGCCCGGATGGTCTTCATCGACACCGTGACCTCGTACGAGGAACAGGCGTGGAACGCGGCCCAGCTGCGCGAACCCGTCACCGAGCCGCGCGTGCGCCTGTGGACCTACCGGGTGCCCGGCGTCGTGCTGGGCTGCTCGCAGACGGCGCTGCGCGAGCGGCTCGCGGCCGGCCATGCGCTGGCCGGGTCCGTCGTGCAGCGCGGCTCGGGCGGCGGCGCCGTGCTGACGGGGCCCTGGATGGTCAGCGCGTCCGTCGTGCTGCCGCCCGACCATCCGCTGCTCGGGCGCAGCACGCTGTCCAGTTACCGCTGGCTGGGCGCGCTGCACGCGGGCCTGCTGCGCGACGCCGGCATTCCCGCGTATGCGATCCCGCCCGAGGAAGTGCGGCTGCGGCCGGGCGACGCGCGCCTGAAGTGGGCCTGCTACGGCGGCCTGTCGCCGTGGGAAGTCGTCGTCGGCAGCCGCAAGATCGTCGGCCTGGCCCAGCTGCGGCGCCGCACCGGCGTATTGATGACGTCGGGGACGCTGATCGCGCCGCCCGACTGGTCGCTGCTGTGCGGCGCCCTCGGGCAAGACGCCTGCGATGCGGCGCTGCTCGACGATTGCACGACGTCGTTCGCCCAGCAGCTCGGCGCGCCCGTGCTGGCGGAGGTGCTGGCCGAGCGCCTGCACCACATGCTGACCGACGTGCTGGGCGCCGCGTCCGATGCGCTGCCTGCGCGTCCGCCCGCTCCCGTGCCGGAGCGCTTTTCCACTGTGTCCTATTGAAAGAGGAATCACCATGAAAGATCAACCATCGAACACCTGCACCGGCATGCGCGTGCTGCCGAAGGTCGTCACCGTCACCCGCCGCGGTTTCCTGCGCGGCGGCGCCATGGCCATCGGCGCGGCGGCCGCAGGTCCTGCGGCGCTGGCCGCCTCGGGCGACACTCACCTCGCGCAGGACTTTCCGACGCTGGGCGCGGCCACGGCGCAGACCCTGTTGCGCATGGCGCGCGACGTGTTCCCGCACGATAGGCTCGCCGACCGCTACTACGTCGAGGCGATCCAGCCGTTCGAGCGCGCGGCCGCGAAGGATGCGAAGCAGGCGGCCCTGTTCCGCGACGGCGTGCGCGCCCTGGACAAGGCCGCGCAGAAGCGCTTCGGCAAGCCCTACGCGGCCGTCAAGCGCGAGCCGGAGCGCGTCAGCCTGCTGAAGGCCATCGAACCGTCGCCGTTCTTCCAGAAGGTACGCGGCGAGATGGTAACGAGCCTGTACGACAACAAGGCCGTGTGGCCGCTGCTCGGCTACGAAGGGTCGTCGTGGGAACAGGGCGGCTACATCAACCGCGGTTTCAACGACATCGACTGGCTGTAAGCGCCCGCCGCACTCATAAAAAAGACAGGAGACAGCAATGAGCAAGAACATCGAACTGGGCGACGAGGACGCAATCGTCATCATCGGCTCGGGCGCGGGTGGCGCGACCTTGGCCAACGAACTGGCCCAGCGGGGCGTCGACAAGATCGTGATCCTCGAGGCGGGGAAGCATTTCACGCAGGCGGATTTCGAGAACGACGAGTGGGCCATGTTCAACAAGATCTCGTGGCTCGACAAGCGGATATCGGCCGGCGGCTGGCACCACACCAAGACCTACCCGAACCTGCCGGCATGGATCGTCAAGGCGGTGGGCGGATCGACCGTGCACTGGTCCGGCGTCGCGCTGCGCTTCCAGGAGCACGACTTCAGGACGCGCACCATCTACGGCAAGGTCGATGGCGCCAACATCCTCGACTGGCCCATCACCCTGGCGGAGCTGGAGCCGTACTACGAACTGGCGGAAAAGAAGATGGGCGTGGCCGGCACCCGCGCGAGCGGCCTGCCGCCGATGCCGGAATCGAACCAGACCAAGGTCGTGGCGGCCGGCGCGCGCAAGATCGGCTACAACAAGATCATCCGCCCCGTCGCATCGAATTCGCAGCCGTACGACGGGCGTCCCGGCTGCCAGCAGATCGGCTTCTGCATGCAGGGCTGCAAGATCGGTGCGAAGTGGTCGACCCTGTACACGGAAGTGCCGAAGGCGCTGGACACGGGCCGCGTCGAACTGCGCCCCGAAAGCATGGTGCTGCAGATCCAGCACGACAAGTCGGGCAAGGTGAACGGGGTGCTGTACGCGGACAACCAGGGCCGCCACGTGCTGCAGAAGGCGCGTCTCGTGGCCGTCGCCGGCAACTCCATCGAGTCGCCGCGCCTGCTGCTGAACTCCGCCTCGTCGATGTTCCCGAACGGCCTCGCGAATTCGTCCGGCCAGGTGGGCCGCAACTACATGAACCACGCGACGGCGGCCGCCGTGGCGATCCACAAGAAGCCCGTGTACATGAACCGCGGCTTCGACATCGGCGCCGTCGTCGCCGACGAGGTGGCCCTGAACACGCAGCGCGGCTTCAATGGCGGCTATTACCTGGAAGGCCTCTCCCTCGGCCTGCCGTACACGGCGGCCTTCATGAAGCCCGGCGGCTGGGGCCGGGATGTCACGTCGGCGCTGGAAATGTACGACCACATGACCGCGATCTGGGTCTGCGGCGAAGACATGGCGCGCGAACAGAACGGCATCACCCTGCACCCGACCGAGAAGGACCAGTACGGCCTGCCCATCCCGATCGTGTCCAAGACGTACCACAAGAACGACAACGCGATCGCGGCGCACGGCCTGGTCCAGTTCCGCAAGCTGTCCGAAGCCGTGGGGGCCACGCGGGTCGTCGACATGCCCGCATACCCGGCCAGCCACAACCTCGGCACGAACCGCATGAGCGAACACGCGCGCGACGGTGTCGTCAACAAATGGGGCCGTACGCACGACGTCAAGAACCTGTACATCTCGGACGGCAGCCAGTTCGCGTCGAGTTCCGCCGCGAATCCGACGCTGACCATCGTCGCGCTCGCGATCCGGCAGGCCGAGCACATCGCGGGCGAGCTGGCACGCGGCGCGGTCTAGGAGCGGCGATGACGCCTACCTCCAAACAGCTGGGCGCGGCCAAGACGAGCCGCATTCCCATCAAGATCGTGCCGGCGGAGCGGTTGCCGAAGCCGGACTGGATCCGCACGCGGGCGCCGGCGCCGTCGTCGCGGTTCTTCGAGATCAAGGCTATCCTGCGCGAGAACGCGCTGACGACCGTGTGCGAGGAAGCGAGCTGCCCGAACATCGGCGAGTGCTTCGGCAAGGGTACGGCCACGTTCATGATCATGGGCGACAAGTGCACGCGCCGCTGCCCGTTCTGCGACGTGGGCCATGGCCGGCCCGATCCGCTCGACCCGGCGGAACCGGAACGGCTGGCGCGCACGGTAGCGGCCCTTAATCTGCGCTACGTGGTGATCACGTCCGTCGACCGCGACGACCTGCGCGACGGCGGCGCCGGCCATTTCGCCGCCTGCATCCGCGCCGTGCGGGCCGCCACGCCGTCGACCCGCATCGAGGTGCTCGTGCCGGACTTCCGCGGCCGCCTCGATGCGGCGCTGGATGCGCTCGACGCCGCGCCGCCCGATGTGCTGAACCACAACATCGAGACGGTGCCGCGCCTGTACGGCCCCGTGCGCCCCGGTGCCGACTATGCGCATTCGCTGGCGTTGCTGGAACGTTTCAAGGAGCGGCACCCGGAGGTCAAGACCAAATCGGGCCTGATGGTGGGCCTGGGCGAGACCGACGACGAGGTCGAGGACGTGCTGCACGACCTGCGCGCGCACGGCGTGGACATGGTCACGATCGGCCAGTACCTGGCCCCGTCCGGCGCGCACCTGCCCGTGCGCCGCTACGTGACGCCGGACGCCTTTGCACGCCTGCGCGATGCGGCGGAGGCGCTGGGTTTCGCGCATGCGGCCGTCGGCCCGCTCGTGCGGTCGAGCTACCACGCGGACGTCCAGCACGCGCAAGCAGACCTGGACCGCGGCTGGCTGTTCGGCGCCAGCGATCCGCTGGACGATATCCAGCCGTTCCGCGCCGCGCCCGAACACATGGGATGAGTTTTTAGCTCATAAATGGAGTACCATAAACCGTAAGTACACGACCGGCGAACGACGAGTCGCCGGCGCTGCAGGAGACGACGATGACGAATCAGGCACAGAACCGGCATATCGACAACGTGATGTCGGTGGCCATGCACGGTACCGCCGCAAATGGCGCCAACGAGTTGATCCACAACTCGTGGCGCCGTTGCGTGAACGACTACGGGCTCGATCCGGCGCGCCCGAAGGCGCCGCACATCGTGACGTCCGCGACGCTGCGCGCGCACCAGGAACAGATCGAGGAATTCATGCAGGTGGCCCGCGTGGGCATGGAGCAGATGTACAAGCGCGTATCGAGCCTCGGCTACGTGCTGCTGCTGACGGATGCGCAGGGCGTCACCGTCGACTACATCGGCAACGACGTACGCGCGCCGGAGCTCAAGAGGGCCGGCCTGTACCTGGGCGCGGAATGGAGCGAACGGTCGGCCGGCACGTGCGGCGTGGGCACCTGCGTGGCCGAGCAGACGGCGCTGACGTGCCACCAGGACGACCACTTCGATCCGACCCACATCCCGCTGACGTGTTCCGCCGCGCCCCTGTTCGACCCGGAAGGCAAATTCCTCGCGGTGCTCGACATGTCCGCGCTGACGTCGCCCACGTACAAGGAAAGCCAGCATCTCGCGCTGCACCTGACGATGATGTATGCGGAAATGATAGAGGATGCGAACTTCCTGCGCCATTTCCAGGACCGCTGGATCCTGCGCCTCGGCACCGCGTGGGCGCTCGTCGAGGTGAGCGGCGAGATCATGCTGGCCTGCGACGACGACGGCATCGTGGTCGGCGCCAATACGGGCGCGCGCCGCCTGTTCGGCCGCGCGCCGGGCGACATCGTCGGCCAGCCGTTGACGGCGCTGTTCGACCTTGCGCCGGACGATTTGCTGCGCCTCGCGCGCGCCGGCACGATGGGCGAGCGCTCGCTCGTCACGCGCGGCTCGAACCAGATGTTCTATGCGAGCGTGAAAGCGCCGCGCCAGCGTCCCGCGGCGCGCAACACCGTCGTCGAGGTGGCGGACAGCGTCGCGCCCGCGCACCATCCGGAACTGGATTGCCTGGCCGGCGACGACAACACGATGCGGCGCCTGCTGGACCAGGCCAAGCGCCTGCTGAATCGCAAGCTGAACATCCTGATCCACGGCGAGACAGGCACCGGCAAGGAAGTCATCGCCAAGGCGCTGCACCGGTCGAGCGTACGCGCCCACAAGCCGTTCGTCGCCGTGAACTGCGGCGCGATTCCCGAGTCGCTGATCGAAAGCGAGTTGTTCGGCTACACGGCGGGCGCGTTCACGGGCGGCCGCGCGAAAGGCATGAAGGGCCTGATCCTGCAATCCGACGGCGGCACCCTGTTCCTCGACGAGATCGGCGACATGCCCCTGCACCTGCAGACCCGGTTGCTGCGCGTGCTGTCGGAAAAGGAGGTCCTGCCGCTGGGTGCCGATAAACCCGTTCCCGTGGACCTGACCGTGATCGCCGCATCGCACCGCGACCTGCGCAACCTGATCAGCGCCGGCAGCTTCCGCGAAGACCTGTATTACCGCCTGTGCGGTGCGACGCTCCATCTGCCGGCGCTGCGCGACCGCGCCGACAAGCGCTACCTCATCGAAAAGGTCCTGGCCGAGGAGGGCGAACTGCTCGGCATGGAGGCGCACCTGTCCCTGGACGCCATGCACGCGATGCTGTGCTTCGCGTGGCCGGGCAACATCCGCCAGCTGCGCAACGTGCTGCGCTTCGCGCTGGCGGTGTCGGACGGGCACACCATAACGGCGGCCGACCTGCCGCAGGAATTGACCGAGCAGTTTTCCGGCATGCCGGCCGCGCCCGTGGTCCCGGCCATTACGTCCGGCGGCGAGGATTGCGAGGCGGCGCCGCTGCTCGACGCGCTCGTGCGCCACAAGTGGAGCGTGACCAAGGTGTCGGAAGAGCTCAACCTCGCCCGCGCCACGGTCTACCGCTACATGAAGAAGTACGGCATCGTGCCGCCGAACCAGCGCTGACCGTCACGCCAGGCCCGTCTGGAGCGCATCCCAGACGGGCGCCATCCTTTCCGCCACCCACACCAGCGACACCATCGCGACGCCCAGCGCGACGCAGCGGCGCACCCGCCCGTCCTGGCCGGGCACCGCGCGCCGCGCACCCGCCAGCAGCAGCCACACGGCTGCGCCGACCAGCAACTGGCCCGCTTCCACGCCCACGTTGAACGACACGAGCGATGCGGCGACGTTCGGCCCCGTGTCCGACAACAGTTCGCGCAGCCCGACGGCGAGGCCGCAGCCGTGCACGAGGCCCACGACGAAGGTCAGCGCCGGCGCGCCGCCGTGCTGCCGCCTTCCCATCATCAGCAGCGCGGTGCCGAGCACGGACAGCGCGATGAGCAGTTCCACGCCGGGGATCAGCCAGGGGCGGTCGGGCAGCAGGCCGTAGAAGCTGGCCGCGATCGAGCACGCATGCCCCACGCTGAACGCCGTGATGCGCAGGGCGATCGCACGCGCCCGCAGGTCCGCCGCGACGAGGCAGACCACCAGCAGCAGATGGTCGAAGCCTTCCAGGATGTGGGCGGCTCCCGCGCGGATGAACTGCCAGGCCGACAGCCACGGCGGCGGATTGACGTCGATGGCCGCGCCGTCCATGCGGTACTGGTCGGTCGTGCCGGCGCGGTGCGACAGCAGGATCGTGTTCAGCGGCGCATCGCTGAGCGTTCCCGGCGCGAGCGTGCCGGCGAAGCGGAACGCCGCCGGGCGCACGCCGGGATAGGCGATGGCGGTGTCCAGCACGACGTCGCCGATATCCGGCATCTGCGCCGGCAGCGGCGTGGGCGCCCCGGCCGCCGCACGCGCCTGCGCGGGCGTGGCGAACGGCGGCACGCTGCCCTTCACGTGGACGGCGGCCGCCAGCACCCGCGGCGCCACCGCCCGGCCAGCGACGGACACCGTGTGCGCGGCGGCGAGCACCCGGGCCGCCGCGAGCGGATCGACAGCGGCCGTGTCCACGTAATGGAACCACTGGCCGCTTTCCTTGCGCGAGACGACGTACGGTGCCTGGCCTAATGGTGCAAGCGACACGCGGTAGTACGCGGTCATGCCGGCGGCGTCGTAGGTGAAATGCACGACCCGCACGTTGACCCGGCCGTCGAAGTGCGCCCACGCGCTGGCGGGCAGGCACATCGCGACGAGGACCGCGGCGCAGATCGCGACGCATTTCGCGGCCAGCACCGCCATCGTCGCCGGCTTCATTTTGCCGGGGCGCGCGGATCCCACAGGGCGCGCCTGGCCGTCTTTTCGTAGGCCATGCCCTTGGGCGTGCTGACGATTTCCAGCTGCAGGCCCCATGGCGCGAGGAAGTACATCCACGTCAGGCCGGCCGCCGGACCTTCCGTGAACGTGCTGGGCGCGCCCAGTGTGCGCACGCCTTTCGATTTCAGGTAGGCGACCGCCTTGTCCATGTCGTCGACGTAGAACGCGAGGTGATGGCCGCCGACGTCGCTGTTGCGGGGCGGCGTCTTGCCCTGGCCAGGGGCCGAGTACTCGAAGATCTCCAGGTTCGTGCCGTGGCCGCAGCGGACCATCTGGAAGCGCTTGATCTCGGCGCGCGGATTGACGTTCAGGTGCACGTTCATCCAGTCGTCGGCGAACTTGAACGCACCGAGCTTGATGGATTCCTCGCAGCCGATGACGTCGACGAAGAAGCGGACCGCGTCGTCCATGTTCGGTACCGTGAGCCCCACGTGGTGGGCGCCTTCCATGCCGGGCATGCCGGCGTGGGCGCTGAAGGGCAGGGCCAGTGCGAGGGATGCGGCGGCGAGTGTGTGCTTGAAGTTCATGCTGTCTCCTGATGATGTGGTGGTCCGCCGTCGCTGCGGCGGCATCTATCGGAGAGCAAATTGCAAGCCAGGCCGGCGCAAGGGCCGCATGCCCCTGCGTCGGCCGGCCCGGGGCCGCGCGGACGGCACATCTGTCGCGCGCGCCCGCAACATCTGTCGCAGCGCGCGTCAGCCGTGCGCCGCCGCCACGTCGCCGATGACGGAGTGCGGCGCGACGGGCAGCACGCGGCCATCGACGACGAGGCAGGGCAGGTCATGCACGCCGAGCGCCATCGCGTCGAACGCGGCGTCGGGGGCGAGGCCGAGGTCGACGATGGCGAGGCCCGGCATGGCCGTCCGCAGGACGCGCGCGATGTCGAGGCACACGTTGCAGCCGTCGTGGTAGAGGGTCGGGGTCATGAGGTCTCCTTGATGTGGATGCCGGCCAGCCAGCGGCGCAGCAGTTCGTTGCCCGCGAGGGCGAGATCGCGGCCGTGGCGGGCGGTCGCGGCGCGCAGGGCGTGCAGGTCGATGCCGGCATGGGCCAGTTCCACCGCATGCCCGGTCAGCCATTCCTCGAGCGCGGCGGCAAACTCCACGTGGCATTGCAGCGCCAGCGCGTGGCTGTCCACCGCGAAGGCCTGGCAGGGCGTGCCGTCGGTCGCCGCGAGGCTCGCTACGCCGTCCGGCGGCACGATGTTATCGCCATGCCAGTGCAGCACCGGGATGCCGCGCAGGGCGTCCAGCGGGCCCGCGCCAGGGGCGACGTCCAGGCGCGACCAGCCGATCTCCATCGCATGCCGGCGCTCGATGCGGCCGCCGAGGGCGACGGCCATCAGTTGCGCACCGAGGCAGATGCCGAGCGTCGGCCGGCGCAGCGCAAGCCGCTGTGCCAGGCCGTCGATCTCCGCGTCCAGCCACGGATACGCCGCCGCATCGCCGGCGCCGATCGGGCCGCCCAGCACGACGACGAGGTCCGCGTCGCGCCATTCGTCCGCCGACAGCGGCGCCGCTCCCGCATGGCGGTATTCGATCGCGTAGCCGGCGCGTTCGAGGGGATCGGCAAACGTCCCGAGATCCTCGAAGCGCACGTGATAAAGGGCGAGGCACTTCATCATTTGGCGCGCAGGCGGACGTGCGGGAAGTCGACCGGCACGGTGAAGGCGACGTTCACGTAGTTGGTGAAGAGGTTCAGGGCCACGTGCGCCATGATCTCCATGATCTGCCCGTCGTCGAAGCCGGCGTGGCGCAGCGCATCGACGTCGGCCGCATCGATCTTGGCGCGCTGGCGCACGACGCGGACGGCGAAGGCCAGTGCAGCGGCCGTCTTCGGATCGGGGGAGTGTCCGGCCTGCGCCGCGGTCATCTCGTCGGCCGTCGCGCCGGCCTTGCGGCCCAGGACCGTGTGCGCGGCCAGGCAGTATTCGCAATCGTTGATGTCGGCGACGGCGACGGCGATCTGCTCGCCGAGCTTCGCACCGAGCGTGCCGCCGCCGAGGGCGCCGAACGCGCCCCACATGCTGGCCAGCGCGGCCGGCGAATTGGCGACGGCACGGAACATGTTCGGCGTGGCGCCGAACGCGCCGTGGATCTGGTCGAGCAGGTTGCGCGATGCCGGGGTGGCGGTGTCGCGGGTCTGGAGGGCGAGGCGTGCGGTCATGATGGTTCCTTTCGTGTTGAACTGCATTAGGAGTCCTAAATAATTAGGACAAAAAAAACCTTAGGCGAACGCCGTCCAGTTGCGCCGTTCCGTGACCGGATCCGTCGGTTCCTGTTCGGCGCAATCGATCCTGAGGAAAGCGATCGGCAGCGGCGCCTTGACGAGTGCGCAGTGGTGCGGGGCGGGACTGCCCGGGAACTTGTTCGCCTCGAAGTAGCGGCACGACAGGCATGCGCGCAGGGCGGGGAAGCGCTCGGTCTTCTGCAGTTCCGCGATCAGCTTGAACAACCCGACGAGCAGCCGCTCCTGCACTTCCCGGTCGAGCGCGGCCGCGGCATCGTCCGCGAACCCCAGCGCCTTCGCCTGCTTTTCGGCCAGCGTCTTGCCGGCGTCCGTCAGCCATAGCGCAGTTGCCCGCTTGTCGTCCTCGGCCCGGTCCTTGCGCACGAGCCCCTTGGCGACGAGGGCCGCCACGGAATCGCTGGCGCTCGCCGCCGACACGGACAGCTGCACCGCGAGCCACGACAACCGCACGCCATGCGTGCGGTCGCGCAGCAGCTGCAGGATGTCGGCCTGCGTCGGGTTCAGGTTCTCCGCCGTCGCGAACTCCCACATGCCCGCCCGCAGCACGCTCGCGACGCGGTTGATCGCGACGACGATGCGGGCCGAGATGTCCGGGGTGCCATCCCATGGGGTTTCGGGTTTCAGTTCCATGGACGGCATCATAACACGGTCCGAATATTAATCAAGAGTCCTAACTAATATTTTTCGCGCCGGCGTTGTAGACTGGGCATAGCCAAGGAGAAGCAAATGGATGACCTGACGAGAGCCGACATCATCAAGACGAGCTGGGGGATACACCGCGTGGTCGAGGAGCGCCTGCTGGGCCACCCCGCGACACGGGGCACCGAGGACTGGCTCGACAAACAGCGCCTGCTGCTGGCCGACATGGCGATCCACCTGCTGCAGACGGCGCTGAAGCCGGGCGAGATCGAGCTCGACAAGCTCAGGAACAACCTGCACGCGGTCCTGACGATCTCGGACCAGTTTCTGCCGCAAGCCGGCCTGAAACAGGCGACCGCGACTATTTACGACGGCGGGTGACGCGCCAAAAGGTGATAAAGTGCGGCCCGGCATAACCATCATCTTGAGAATCGCATGAGAGATTTCGCGCCAGACGCGGCAGACATGGCACCGTTCGACGCCGCCTTCCTGCACGATCCGTATCCCACCTACCGCCGCCTGCGCGAGACGGGACCGGTGCTGTGGCGCGACGACGTGTTCCAGGGCGCGTGGGTCCTCACGCGCCATGCGGACATCGAACTGGCGCTGCGCGACCCGCGCTTTTCGTCGCAGCGCACGGGCGGCTGGGTCAAGCGCATCCCCGGCGTCGACGCGAGCTTCGCGGGACGCCGCGCCCAGGCCGGACTGGACCTGTTCCAGCGCCTGTTCGGCAGTGCGATGGTCTTCCTGGACGGCGACGAGCACCAGCGCGTACGCAAGGCGATGGCGGCCGGTTTTCATCCGACCTTGATCCGCACCTTGCGCGCCGACGTCGAGCGGCTCACGGACGAACTGCTGGACGGCCTCGACGCGCACGCCGGCTTCGACTTCATCGCGCAGGTCGCGCGTCCGCTGCCGTCGCGCGTCATCGGCATGATGCTGGGCATAGCCCGCAAGGACGAGGCGCGCTTCATGGCATGGTCGGACGACCTCGCCGCATTCATCGGCGCGCTGCAACCCACGGCCGAGCAGTTACGCGCGGCCCAGCGCAGCCTGCTGCAGATGGTGCGCTATTTCGACGCGTTGCTGCCCGCGCGCAGGGACGCCCCCGGTACGGACCTCGTCAGCCGCCTCCTGCAGGCCGAAGCCGCGGGCGAATTGCGGGCGGACGGCGAGCTGCTGGCGCAATGCGCGATGCTGCTGTTCGCCGGCCACGAGACGACGCGCAACCTGCTCGGCAACGGCCTGTACACCCTGCTCACGCACCCGGACTCTTGGGCGCGACTCGTCGCGGACGAGGAGGGCATGACCCTGGCCATCCGCGAACTGCTGCGCTACGACAGCCCCGTGCAATACACGGGCCGCCGCGTCGCCACGGACCTGACCCTGCACGGCACGACGCTGAAGCGGGGCGACCTCGTGATCGCGCTGATCGGCGCGGCGAACCGCGATCCGGACCGTTTCGCCGATCCGGACACGTTCGACATCACGCGCCGCGCCGGCAGCCACCTGTCGTTCGGCAGCGGGCCGCACGTGTGCATCGGCGCCGGGCTGTCGCTGCTGGAAGCCGACGTCGTGCTGCGCGCCGTGCTGCGCCGCTGGCCGACGCTCCGCCTGCGCGACGCGGCGCCGCGCTGGAACGGCATTGCCGGCCTGCGCGGACTGGCCGCGCTGCCCGTCAGCGTTTCGTGAAGCGCTCGACGGCGTCGTAGTTGACGCCGTTCGACTTGACCTCGACCAGTTCGCCGCCCACGATGGCCAGGCCGTCGAACGGCGCCGGCTCGGCCGCGTAGATCCGGTCGGGCACGCACACGGAACCGCCCGCGTAATCGATGCACCAGTTGGGCTGGCCGTCGACGATCTTGCGGCTGACGAAGGTGCCCGTCAACGTGACGCTGCGCTGGGGCTGCTGCGCCGTCATCTTGTCGATGGAGGCGGCGACCGACCCCGGCATGATGGAGGAGGCGACGGTGCCGACATAGGTCGCCGTCGTGGCCGCGCTCCACACCTGCGTGGCGATGATGTCGCCCGTGCAGGCCGTGTTGGCGTAGTAATTGGTCGTGACGGCGATCGTGAGCGCATTGCTGGAGCCTGCCGCGCGCGCGATGACGGCCGTGTCGATCGCGTGCGACGCGCACGCGGACGTCCACGTGCCGACGTACGCGTCGAGGTTGCCGCTGCTGGACACGGGCGGCGTCAGCGGGGTATTCCCCGAGCCGGCATTGCCGCCGCCACCGCCGCAGGCGGTCAAGGAGGCCGTCAGGCAGGCCGCGAGCGCGGTGGTAATCATTCTTCTTTTCATCTCACTCTCCTGGCATCAGCTTCTGGAAGGCTGTTCAAGAGTGATGATACGCGATCAGCGCACGCCCAGCTGCTGCAGGATCTCGCGGTCGATCGCCTTCAAGGGCACGGACTTCTCGACGCCGCCCCGTTTGACGGCTTCCTTCGGCATCCCATACACGACGCAGCTCTCCTCGTCCTGCGCGACGGTGCGCGCGCCCGCCTTGCGCATCTCGAGCAGACCGGCCGCGCCGTCGTCGCCCATCCCCGTCATGATGATGCCGAGCGCGTTCGCGCCCGCGTGCCTGGCCACGGAGCGGAACAGCACGTCGACGGACGGACGATGGCGGTTCACGAGCGGGCCGTCGATGACGTCGACGTGGTAGTTGGCGCCGTCGCGCCGCAGCAGCATGTGCTTGCCTCCCGGGGCGATCAGTGCGCGGCCCGGCAGCACGCGGTCGCCGTGGCGCGCCTCGCGCACTTCGATCTGGCACAGGCCGTTCAGGCGGTCGGCGAAGGCGGCCGTGAATTTTTCCGGCATGTGCTGCACGATGACGATGCCGGGCGTGACGCGCGGCAGCGCCGTCAGCACTTCTTCCAGCGCCAGCGTGCCGCCCGTGGACGTGCCGATGGCGACGACGCGCTCGGTCGTGCGCAGCAGGGGGCGCGCGTCGGCGGCGGCCGGCAGCACGGCATCCGCGCTCAGCTTCGCGGGGACCGGCGCGGGCGCAGAGGGCACGCGCGCGGCGAGACGCCGCACGTTGACCTGGCTCGCGGCGCGCACGGCGGCGATCAGCTCTTCCGCGCTCTCGCTGAGGAAGTCCTTCAGGCCCAGCTTGGGCTTGGTGATGATGGACACGGCGCCCGCGGCCAGCGCGGCCATCGTCGTCTCGGCGCCTTTTTCGGTCAGCGTCGAGCAGATCACGACAGGCGTGGGCCGCTCCGCCATGATCTTGCGAAGGAACGTGATGCCGTCCATGCGCGGCATTTCCACGTCCAGCAGGATCACGTCGGGCCAGGCCTGCTTCATGCGCTCGATGGCGAGCAGCGGGTCGGCCACGGCGTGCAGCAGGCGGATGCCGGGCGCGGATTCCAGCACGGCGCCGACGACCTTGCGCACGACGGCCGAGTCGTCGACGACCATCACATCGATTGGTTTCATGCGGATTTACGGTAAACGGTAGACGGAGGGAATCACGGGACGCACCACGTCGCCCATGTCCTGCAGGCTCTCCGAGTGGCCGATGAACAGGTGGCCGCCCGGCTTGATGCGCTGCATGATGCGCGTGACGACCTGGCGCTTGGTGTCGCCGTTAAAGTAGATCATCACGTTGCGCAGGAAGACGAGGTCGTAGGTGCCCAGGTCGCCGGGCAGGGCCGTGTTCAGGTTCACCTGGCGGAAGTGCACGCGCTCGCGCAGGCTGCGTTCCACGAGCAGCGTGCCCTGCTGGTCGCGGATGCCCTTCAGGCAGTAGCGGCGCAGGTAATCCTGCGGCACGTGGGTCGCGCGCTCCATCGGATAATGGCCCGCGCGGGCACGCTCCAGCACGCGCGTGCTGATGTCGGAGGCCGTCACCTCCCACGGCGCCGATCCGAGCACGTCGGCCAGCACCATCGCGATGCTATACGGTTCCTCGCCGGACGAGCAGGCGGCGCTCCACACGCGGAAGGGTGCATTCGCCCGCAGCGACGGGCGCGCGGCTTCCGCCGCTTCGCGCAACAGCTCGAAATGGCGCGCCTCGCGGAAGAAATAGGTCTCGTTCGTCGTCAGCAGGTCGACGGCCAGCTGCACCTCGTCCTTGTGCGCGCCGTCCGTCAGCAGGCGGAAATAGGCGTCGTACGAGGGCAGGCCGAAGTGCTGCAGGCGCTTGGCGAGGCGGCCGCTGACCAGCGCCTTCTTCGAATCGGACATCGAGATGCCGGCGATATCGAAGATGAACCGCTGGAAGCGCGCGAACTCGCCCTGGCTGATCGCACAGTGCTGCATGGCGCTCAGGCGGCGAGGGCGTCGGCGGCCGGCAGGTCGGCCAGGCCGTCCAGCGCCAGCACCTGCTGCACGTTCAGCAGGATGACGAATTTGCCGTTCAACTTGCCCATGCCGGCGATGAAGTCGCCGCGGATGCGCGTGCCGAACGACGGCGCCGGCTCGATCTCGGATGCCGGGATGTCCAGCACGGCGCTGACGGCATCGACGACGACGCCCGTCAACTGGCGCTCGCCGTCGTGTTCCAGCTCGACGATGACGATGCACGTGCGCTTGCCGGGCACGGATTGCGGCCGGCCGAAGCGGGCCGCGAGGTCCATCACGGGCACGACGGCGCCGCGCAGGTTGATCACGCCGCGGATCGAGTCCGGCATCATCGGCACGTCGGTGATGCCGGAGAACTCGATGATCTCCTTGACGGCCATGATGCCGATGCCGAAGGCTTCGCCGCCCAGCATGAAGGTGAGGTATTGGGCGGACTGGCTGTCGGTCGCCGCGTTCGATGCTTTATTCGTCTGGTTCATTCGATCACCACCGGTCAGAAATTGGTGAAGCTGGCTTCGTCGGGCGCGGCCATCGATGGCGCGGCACCGGCCAGGCGCAGCGTGGAGCGCTTCGCGCGGGGCGCCGGGCGCGTGCGGGCGGGCTGGCCCGCGGCGCCGGCCGCCAGGCGGAAGAAGGCCATCGTCTGCTGCAGCTGTTCGGCCTGGGAACTCATTTCCTCGGCCGTCGCCGCCAGCTCTTCCGAACTGGACGCGTTCTGCTGCGTCGTCTGGGACAGCTGGCCCACCGCCGCGTTGATCTGGCCGACACCGGCCGACTGTTCTTCCGACGCCGCCGTGATCTCCTGCACAAGGTCGGACGTCTTGCGGATGTTCGGCACCATCTGGTCGAGCAGGGTGCCGGCACGTTCCGCCAATTCCACGCTGTTGGTCGCCACTTCGCCGATCTCCTGCGCCGCAACCTGGCTCCGTTCGGCCAGCTTGCGCACCTCGGCCGCGACGACGGCGAAGCCCTTGCCGTGCTCGCCCGCGCGGGCCGCCTCGATGGCCGCGTTCAGCGCCAGCAGGTTGGTCTGGTAGGCGATGTCGTCGATGATGCCGATCTTCCTGGCGATCTGGTTCATGGCCACCACGGTTTCCTTCACGGCCGCGCCGCCTTCGGTCGCTTCCTGCGCGGCCTTGGTCGCCATGCCGTCGGTGACTTTCGCGTTCTCGGTATTCTGTGCGATCGACGCCGTCATCTGCTCGATCGACGCGCTGGTTTCTTCGACGCCGGCCGCCTGTTCGCCCGACGCCTGCGACAGCGATTGCGCGGTCGCGCTCACCTGTTCGGAGGCGCTGGCGAGGGAATCGGCGGCCGCGTTGACCTCGGCCACCACCTGCGCCAGCTTGTCTACGGTGTTGTTGGCGTATTGCTTCAGCTTGGCGAACTCGCCCTCGTAGGACTTGTCAATGCGCTTGGTCAGGTCGCCTTCCGACATCGCGCCCATCACGCGCACCACGTCTTCGATGGCATCGCGGGTGGTCGTCACGAGCTGGTTCAGGCCTTCGCCCATCTCCTTCTGGAAGCCCTGCAGGCCCGTGAGTTCCACACGCTCGTCGAAGTTGCCGCGGTTGGCTGTCTGCACGACGCGACGCTGTCCCTCGATCACCTGCGTCAGCTTGTGCACGGTGTTGTTCGTATATTCCTTCAGTTCGCCGAACGCGCCCTGGTAAGGCTTGTCGATCTGGTTCGACAGGTCGCCGCGCGACACCGCGCCCATCACGCGCACCACGTCGGCGATGCTGGCGCCGGTAGTCGTCATCAGCTGGTTCAGTCCTTCGCCCATCTCCTTCTGGAAGCCCTGCAGGCCCGTAAGATCCACGCGCGCATCGAAATTCCCGCGGTTCGCGGCTTCCACCGCGGCGCGCTGGCCTTCGATGACCTGCTTGAGCTTCGCGACCATGCCCTTGACGGCGGCCAGCATGCTGGCGTCGTCGCCCGACCGGGTCCGGATCTCCACGTCCAGGTCGCCGCCGGCGATGCGCGCCATGATGGCTTCCGCGTAGGCCGGTTCGCCGCCGAGCTGGCGCAGCAGGCTGCGGGTGATATAGAAGCCGAGCAGACCCACGGCCGCCAGCGTCGCGAGCGAGAAGGCGAGCGACAGCGTCTCGGCCGAGTTCTGGATGGCCACGGCCGTCGCGCCGCCGTTCCTGGCCATTTCCTCGTTGTACTTGCGATGTTCGTTGAACGACGTCCAGTTCTTGTCCACGACAGCGGCGTTAGACAACAGCATGTCGCGCGCCTCTTCGCTCCGGTTGTTGCGCGAGATCTTCAGCACGTCGTCCGCCAGGCGCTGGTAATCGGCGAGGCTGGCGCGGTCGGCTGCGAGCAGGGCCTTGTCCTTGTCGTCGGACACGAGCCCTTCGTATTTCTTCAGGGCCTCGTCGATCTTGCGGCGATGCTCGGCGATCTGGACGTCGATCGCGGCCATCCTGGCGGAGTCGGTCACGGCGATGTGCTGCCAGATGCGGGTCCGCAGCAGCGCCAGCTGCTCGAACGCCTCGTCGAGAGCGATGAAGCTGGGTACGGAATTGACCGTGCCGTAGCTCGCCGCGTCGTACACGCGGCCGATCTGGACACGCGCCATTGCGGTAAGGCCGGCGATGCCGATGAGCGCCGCCAGCACGAGCAACACCATCTTCTTTGCGACTGTCATGATATTTCCTCAATGTTAAATAGAGCACGCGCTTCAGAAGCGCGTGAAGCTGGCCTCGTCCGGCGCGGCGGCGGCCGCGAGCACTTGTCCCGCGAGCGCCTTCGCGCTGCCGCGCCGCGTGCGGGCCGGCTGGTCGGTCACGGCCTTGCGCGCGCCCTGCGCGGCGTCCAGGCGGAAGAACGCCATCGTCTGCTGCAGCTGCTCGGCCTGGGAACTCATCTCCTCGGCCGTCGCCGCCAGTTCTTCCGAACTGGACGCGTTCTGCTGCGTCGTCTGGGACAGCTGGCCCACCGCCGCGTTGATCTGGCCGACACCGGCCGACTGTTCTTCCGACGCCGCCGTGATTTCCTGCACGAGGTCGGACGTCTTGCGGATGTTCGGCACCATCTGGTCGAGCAGGGTACCGGCGCGTTCGGCCAGCTCCACGCTGTTGGTCGCCACTTCGCCGATCTCCTGCGCCGCAACCTGGCTGCGTTCGGCCAGCTTGCGCACCTCGGCCGCGACGACGGCGAAGCCCTTGCCGTGTTCGCCCGCGCGGGCCGCTTCGATGGCCGCGTTCAGCGCCAGCAGGTTGGTCTGGTAGGCGATGTCGTCGATGATGCCGATCTTCTTGGCGATCTGGTTCATCGCGGCCACCGTTTCCTTCACGGCGGCGCCGCCTTCGGTGGCTTCCTGCGCCGCCTTGGTCGCCATGCCGTCGGTGACTTTCGCGTTCTCGGTGTTCTGCGAGATCGATGCCGTCATCTGTTCGATCGAGGCGCTGGTCTCCTCGACGCCGGCCGCCTGTTCGCTCGACGCCTGCGACAGCGATTGCGCGGTCGCGCTCACCTGTTCGGACGCGCTGGCGAGGGAATCGGCCGCGCCGTTGACCTCGGCCACCACCTGCGCCAGCTTGTCGACCGTGTTGTTCGCGTATTCCTTCAGCTTCGCGAACTCGCCCTCGTAGGACTTGTCGATGCGTTTGGTCAGGTCGCCTTCCGACATCGCGCCCATGACACGCACCACGTCCTCGATCGAGGCGCGGGTAGTCGAGACGAGCTGGTTCAGGCCGTGACCCATCTCTTTCTGGAAGCCCTGCAGGCCGGCCAGTTCGACACGGCTGTCGAAGTTGCCGCGGTTGGCGGCTTCCACCACGCGCTGCTGTCCGTCGATTACCTGGGACAGGCGCGTGATCATGTCCTTCATTGCGCGCAGCAGCTGGCCCGTTTCGTCCGTGGACGTCGCTTCGATGTCGATCGCGAGGTCACCCGCCGCGAGACTGTCGGCCGCCTGCACGGCCTTGTGCAGCGGACGGGTCACGCTGCGGCTGATCAGGAAGCCGAGCGCGATGCCGACCAGGATGCCGATGGCGATGGCGCACAGCATCAGGGTGCGGCTGTTGTTGTACACGGTCGTGGTCTCTTCCGACGCCGTGCGGGCATTCGCTTCCTTCATGCGCGACAGCTCGGTCATCGCGTCGTCGACCTTGTCCACGATGAGGCGCACTTCCTTCAGCGCGTACTCGGCGGACTTGCGGTCGTGCTGCTGCAGGCCGGCCGCTTCTTCCTTCTTCGCCATCGCGATGGTCGCGTCCTGCGCTTCGATATAGGTCTTGTAATGGGCCTCCATCTCGGCGAATTTCTGCTTGCCGGCCTCGGTATAGAACAGCGGCCGTGCCTTGTCCAGGTTCGCGCGCGTCATCTCGCGCGCCTTCATCAGGGTGTCGAGGTAGGGCGCGGCGTCGACCGACGGCAGCGTTTGCGCGAGCAGGTAGTTGCGGATCGCGCGCGCCTGGTAGACCAGGTCGATGTTGGCTTCCTTGATGTACGAGAGGCCCTGCAGCTCCTTCTCGTACATGCGGTCCGCCATGTCGTTGATGCGGCTGGCGTTCGAGATGCCGATCGCGCCGACGACGGCGCTGATGGCGGCCACCAGCACGAAGCCCCCGATCAGGCGGGTGCCGATTTTCATGTTCTTGAACATTGTGGTTTTCCTTTAAAACCGGGTGAAGTCCGTTTCGTCCGCCGGCTCGGCAGCGAAGGCAAGTGCGCCATGCCCCGTCACCTTCGCGCCGTGTTTCGTCGCGAGGACCGGCCGGCCCTGGCGCCGGGGCGCGGCGGCCGGGCCGTGGCCGGGCACGTGCGCCAGTTTGAAGAACGCCATCGCCTGTTGCAGCTGCTCGGCCTGGGAACTCATTTCCTCGGCCGTCGCCGCCAGCTCCTCGGAGCTCGACGCGTTCTGTTGCGTGGTCTGGCTCATCTGGCCGACCGCTGCGTTGATCTGACCGACGCCGGCCGATTGCTCTTCCGATGCCGCCGTGATTTCCTGCACGAGGTCCGACGTCTTGCGGATGTTTGGCACCATGCGGTCGAGCAGGTTGCCGGCGCGTTCCGCCAGCTCCACGCTGTTCGTGGCCACTTCGCCGATCTCCTGCGCCGCCACCTGGCTGCGTTCCGCCAGCTTGCGCACCTCGGCGGCGACGACAGCAAAACCCTTGCCGTGTTCGCCGGCGCGGGCCGCTTCGATGGCGGCATTCAGCGCCAGCAGGTTGGTCTGGTAGGCGATGTCGTCGATGATGCCGATCTGTTTCGCGATCTGCTTCATGGCGACGACCGTGGCCTTCACGGCTTCGCCGCCTTCGGCCGCTTCGCGCGCGGCCTGCGCGGCCATGCCGTCGGTGACGCGGGCATTTTCCGTGTTCTGCGCGATCGATGCCGTCATCTGTTCCAGCGAGGCACTCGTCTCTTCGACGCCGGCTGCCTGCTCGGACGCCGCCTGCGACAGCGCCTGCGCCGTCGCGCTGACTTCTTCCGACGCGGACGCCAGCGACTGCGCGCCGCCGTTCACGTCCCCGACGACCTGCGTCAGCTTGGCGATCATGTTCTTCATCGCGGCCAGCAACTGGCCGGCCTCGTCGCGCGAGTGGCTCTCGATGTGCACCGTGAGGTCGCCGGCCGCCAGGCGGTCGGCCGCATCGACGGCGACGCGCAGCGGACGGGTGACGGACAGCGTGATGAAGGCGGCCACGCACAGCGCGAGCAGGGCGGCGCCCGTCGTCATCGCGAGCACCAGCCGGCGCGTCTCCTCGTACGTGCTGCGCGCCTCGTCGGCCCTGTCCTGCATCTTGTCCGACTGGTGCTTGGCGAGTTCCTCGACGGCCGCGATCAGTTCGCGGTTCAGCGGGACGTACGTCTTGCTGACGAATTCCGCCGCATGCTGGCGGTCGCTGCGCACCAGGCCATAGAACTGGGCATACGCCGGTTCCAGGGCCGCATGCTTGTCGGTGATCTGCTTGAGCATCTTCTTGCCGGTCTCGCTGGCGACGAGTTTCGTCAGCTCGGCGATGCGACCGTTCGTGTCCGCGCGCAGCTGTTCGATCACCTTGCGATAGCGCTCGTTCTCCGCCTCGTCGCCGGTGAGCAGCATGCCGCGCATCTGGCGCGGGGCGTCGACGACGTCGCGGATCAGGTCCTTGGCGATGACGACCTTCGGGTACGCGTCCGCCGTGATGTAGGCGGTGGCGTCGTTCATGGCCGCCATGCGGTTCGTGGCCAGCAGGGCGATCGCCAGTAACAGCAGCAGTACCGCACCGAAGCCGAGGCCCAGGCGGATGCCGATTTTCAGGTTCTTAAGCACGTTGGCTCTCCACTTCAGTTCAATGTCAGGCCGCCGCGGCCTGGCTTTCGTTTTCGACGCCGGCCAGCAGGGCCGCCATGTCGAGGATCAGTGCGACCTCGCCGTTGCCGAGGATCGAGGACCCGGACAGGAAGCGCGCGCCGGCGAACACCTTGCCCAGCGGCTTGATCACGGTCTGGAACTCGCCCAGCAGGCTGTCGACGACGAGGCCCGCCTTGCGGCCGCCGTAGCGCACGACGACGATGCTGCGGCGCCGTGCCGGCACGCCGTCAATGCCGAATCGTTCGCGCAGGCGCACGAAGGGCAGGGGTTCGCCGCGCAGGTCGACCCAGTCGCAGTCGGGCTGTTCGACGAACTCGATGCATTCCTCGACCATGTCCATCGGGATCACGAACACGGACTTGCCGACGCCGACCTGGAACCCGTTGATGATCGCCAGCGTGAGGGGCAGGCGCACCGCGACCGTGGTGCCTTGTCCTTCGGTGCTGGCGATGTCCACGCTGCCGCGCAGGGCGACGATGTTGCGCTTGACGACGTCCATGCCGACGCCCCGGCCGGACAGGTTCGTCACCTGTTCCGCCGTCGAGAAGCCCGGTTCGAAGATCAGGTTGAAGATTTCCTTGTCGGTGAGCGTGCGGCCCGGCTCGACGAGTCCGCGCTCGACGGCCTTCGCGAGGATGCGGTCCCGTTTCAGGCCGCCGCCGTCGTCCGACACTTCGATCACGATGCTGCCCGAGTCGTGGTACGCGTTCAGCGCGACGGTGCCTTGCGCCGGCTTGCCGCGCGCGGCGCGCACGTCGGCCGGCTCGATGCCGTGGTCCATCGCGTTGCGCACGAGGTGCGTGAGCGGGTCGCCGATCTTTTCGACGACGGTCTTGTCCAGTTCCGCATCCTCGCCGCTGACGTCCAGGCGGATGTCCTTGCCGAGTTCGCGCGCCACGTCGTGGACGACGCGCTGGAAGCGGTTGAACGTGGCGCCGATCTTGACCATGCGCAGCTGCAGCGCGCTGTCGCGCACTTCTTCCACGAGGCTGGACAAGGTCGACGTGCATTCCAGCAGTTCGGGGATCTGCGTGCGGCGCGCGACGAGGTTGGCGCCGGCGCCCGCGATGATCAATTCGCCCACGAGGTTGATCAGACGGTCCAGCTTGTCCGCATCCACGCGCACGGAACGGTTTTCCTGCTGCTGGCGCGGCGCTTCCGGCGCCTGGCGCTGCTTCGCGAGGGCTGCCTCGACGACGGGCGCGCGTACGGCGCCCTGTTCGACGAGGATGGCGCCGATCGGCTGGGCCGGCGCGCCGCCGGCCGCCTGCGCCGCCAGCGCGTGTTCCAGTTCATGCGCCGTGACGCTGCCGCAGCGCACGAGCATCTGGCCCAGGCGTTCGCGCTGCGCCGGCGCCTCGTCCAGCCAGGCGAGGTATTCGGCGATGCGGTTCTCGGGCGGCAGGATGCGGATCGCGCAGTCGTCGCGCACGAAGTCGAACACGCCGTCGATCGTGGCCTTGTCGGCCGTGCTGTGGAAGCCGATCTCGAAGCCGAGGTAGCACGACTCCGGATCGAATTCGTCCGGGACCGGCAGCGCGTCGGCGATCGTCGCGATGCCGGTGACGGTGCCCAGCTGGCCCAGGTAGCGGATGAACGACAGCGGGTCCATGCCGTTGCGCAGCACGTCGCGGCCGAAGCGCAGCGAGATGTGCCAGTGGCCGGCGGCGCCGTCCCTCGCTTCGGGTTCATGCGCGGCGCCGGCGGACACCGGTGCGGCGCCGCCGTCCAGGTAGGCCTGCAGTTGCGCGACCAGCGGCGCGCCTGCCGCGGCGAGATCCGCGTCGTCCAGCGTGCCGTTTTCCACCGCATCGACGAGCGCGCCGATGTGGTCGCGGCACGCGAGCAGCAGCGCCACCAGTTCGTCGCCGACGGGGATGGCGCCGTCGCGTACCTTGTCCAGGACGCTCTCGGCCACGTGCGTGAATTCCACGACGGGGTCGAGACCGAACATGCCGGCCGAGCCCTTGATCGTGTGCGCCGCGCGGAAGATCGCATTGACGGCGTCGGGGCCGTCGCGGGTCACGGCGAGCAGCGCGGTCTCCATCTGCTCCAGCAGTTCGCGGCTCTCGGCGATGAAGGTGGCCGTCACCTGGTCGATGTCGATGCTCATACCGGTTCTCCTTCGGCCGTCATGCCGAGCAGCGCGAACGCGTCGCGCACGGCGGGGCTGGCGCCCTGCAGCACGAGCGCCTTGCCGAGCCGCTGTGCTTCACGCCGCGCCACGAGCAGCAGCTGCATGCCTGCGCAGTCGAATTCCGTCACCTCCGAGAGGTCGAGCGCGGGCGCATCATTCGCGCGCACCGCGTCCAGCAGCACGGGATGCAGCTCGGCCGCGCGGTAGATCGTCATCTCGCCTTCGACCGCCAGGCATGCGGCGGCCCCTTGGCTCGTTTCGCCAATAATCGTCATTGCATCATTGCTCCGGGATGGCCGGCGTGCGCCGGCGCGGTGGATCAGCCGAACGTCAGCTTCTGGACGGCGGCCAGCAGGGCTTCCGGCTTGAACGGCTTGACCATCCACGCTTTCGCGCCGGCGGCCTTGCCCTGTTCCTTCTTGTCGTCCTGCGACTCGGTGGTCAGCATCAGGACCGGGGTGAACTTGTAGGCGGGACGGGTCTTCAGCTCGCGCACGAACGAGATGCCGTCCATGTTGGGCATGTTGACGTCGCTGATGATCAGGTTGACCTTCTGGCCGGTCAGCTTGGCCAGCGCATCCTTGCCGTCGACGCCTTCGATGACGTCATAGCCGGCCTGCTTCAGTGCGATGCCGACGACCTGGCGGATCGAGATCGAGTCGTCGACCACCATGATGGTTTTTGCCATGTGTAACTCCTGGACTAGAAAAATGTGATTTCTTCGGCCTGCTGGGGCGCGGGTTTCGTGGTGCTCTTGTGGAGCGTGCGTTCCTCGGCCATCGCGTAGGTGCTTTCGAGTTCGGCCAGCAGGCTGCGGGCATCGAGGGTGCCCAGTTTGTCGCTGTGCGGTTGTTCGTCCAGCCAGGAGGGCAGGCGGGCGATGTTCTCGCGGACGTGCGACAGGATCTGGCTGACGCGGTCCTGGAACTGCAGCTGCACGATCGCGTCGCCCACTTCGGCCTGGATGCCGGCGCTCTCGCGCTGGAGCAGGTCGGAGGACGCCACGAGGGCATCGGTGACGCCGCGCAGCGAGCCGAGGACGTTGCCGATCATCTGTTCCGACGCCTGCACGGCGCGCGTCTCCTCGCGCATCGACTCGCCCGCCGCGCGGCACGTGGTATCGATGGCGGCGCTGATGCGGCCGACCTGTTCGGCGATGTGCTTGCCCGCGTCGGCCGAGCGGTTCGACAGCATGCGCACCTCGTTCGCGACGACCGCGAAGCCGCGTCCCGCCTCGCCCGCGCGCGCCGCCTCGATGGCCGCGTTCAGCGCCAGCAGGTTGGTCTGCCATGCGATGCTGGCGACGTCCGCCGCCATCGTCTGCAGCGTCGCCGTGACTTCCTGCAGGCCTTCGATCTTCTGCAGCATCTGCTGCTTGCTCGCGGCGGCGCCGGCCAGCATGTCCAGCAGCGAGCGCAATTCGGTTTCGCTGGCCGCGAACGCGGCGACGATGTTGTCGCCGTTGCGCGCGGTGCCCGAGGCGTCCAGCGCCTGGCCGAGGCGGGTGACGATGCCGGAGAAGCGTTCGACGAGGGCGACGACGGCCGTCTCCATCTGGTCGCGCGACGCGTCGATGTGCGACGTCCACACGCCGGCCACATCGGTGCAGAACGCGCGGCCGCTGGCGGCGAGATCGGCGTCGGCGGATGGGTCTGCCTGCGGCGCGGAAGCGCGCAGTGCGGCGAACGCGCCGCCGGCCAGGAGGAGGGCGGCAAACAGCCAGCCATGCCACTGCCAGCCGGCCAGCGGGACGATGACGCAAGACGCGGCCACGGCCACGATCAGCGGGGAATAGGTTTGCAGGGGGCGTAGTCGCAGCACGCGGCGCTCCGTCGATGTTTGGATGGGTTTCGTGTTTGCGGTATTTGTGAACCGCAACGGTGCTGATAATGTCAGATGAAGTTGCCGTGTCGCAAGCTTTATGCCGTGAAATGTCACAAATAAGAGGTGAAAACAACAGAACATTGAGGCATGGCTAACACATTGTGACAAAACGACTTTTCTATCAATTATGCGTTTTTGATCCAATGCTAAGTGTCGGAAATAACATCATTACTGTTAGATCATTTAACAATGCAATCGTCATCGATGCTTTTTAGCCTTCGCTACAGCCGAAGTCTAACGCCGGAATTGCCGGATTGCGGGACCGCGCTCCGCCCACTACCATCGTGACATGAACACAATGATTCCCACGTTTGCGGCAGGCATGGTGGCCGGTGCGATGAATGCGCTGGCGGGCGGCGGTTCGTTCGTCAGCCTGCCGGCGCTGATCGCGGCCGGGGTGCCTCCGGTGCAGGCGAATACGTCGAGTACGGTCGCGCTGTTTCCAGGCGGACTGGCCAGCGCGTGGGCCTACCGTGACGGCCTGGGACCGGTGGGCACCGTGCCGCTGCGCGCGCTGCTGGCCGCGACGTTGTGCGGCGGCCTGGTCGGCGCCGTGCTGTTGCTGCGCACGTCATCCGGCGCGTTCACGTTCGTACTGCCGTGGCTCCTGCTGGTGGCATCCATCGCGCTCGCGTTCGGACGGCGCATCGGCGACGCCCTGCGTGCGCGCTGGCGCATCCATGCGCGCGCCGTGCTGGCCGTGCAGTTCGCCCTGGGCGTGTACGGCGGCTATTTCGGCGGGGCGGTGGGGATCATGATGATCGCGATGTGGGGCCTGCTCGACAACCGCGATTTGAAACTGTTGAATGCGCCGCGCACGTTGCTGGTCAGCGCGGCGAACGCGGTGGCCGTGCTCGCATTCATCGCGGCCGGCGCGGTGCGCTGGCCGGAGACGCTGGCGATGCTGGCGGGCGCGATGCTGGGGGGCTACGGCGGCGCGCATATCGGACGGCGGGCGCCGCCGGGCGTCATCCGCGCCGTCACGCTGTGCGCGACGACCGCCATCACGCTCGCCTTTTTCGTGAAAACCTACTTTGTGTGAGGACACCATGCTGCAGGCATTGCTCGCAACCATAGGCGTGCTGGCCATCGCGGCCAGCATCGCCGCCAAGTTCGTCAGGCTGCCGGTCAGCGCTTCAGCTGCGACAGGTCGCGCACGGCGCCGCGATCGGCCGACGTGGTCAGGGCCGCGTAGGCACGCAGCGCCTGCGAGACTGCGCGCTCGCGGTTGACCGGCTGCCACGCGGCGTCGCCGCGGGCCTCCATCGTGGCGCGGCGGTGCGCCATTTCCTCGGCCGACACGCGCAGGTTGATGGTGCGGTTCGGGATGTCGATGTCGATCGTGTCGCCTTCCTCGACGAGGCCGATCGCGCCGCCTTCCGCCGCTTCCGGCGAGGCGTGGCCGATCACCAGGCCCGACGAGCCGCCGGAGAAGCGGCCGTCCGTGAACAGCGCGCACGCCTTGCCGAGACCTTTCGACTTGATGTACGACGTCGGGTACAGCATCTCCTGCATGCCCGGACCGCCTTTCGGGCCTTCGTAGCGGATGATGACGACGTCGCCCGCGTGGACGGTGTCGCCCAGGATGCCTTCGACCGCGGCGTCCTGGCTTTCGAACACGCGCGCTTTACCCGAGAATTTCAGAATGCTTTCGTCGACGCCGGCCGTCTTCACGATGCAGCCCTTCTCGGCGATGTTCCCGTACAGGACCGCGAGGCCGCCGTCCTGCGAGTACGCGTGCGCGCGGTCGCGGATGCAGCCTTCGGCGCGATCGAGGTCGGCGCTGTCGAAGCGCTCGGCCTGCGAGAACGCGACCTGCGTCGGCACGCCGCCCGGCGCGGCGCGGAACAGCGTGTGCACGGCCTGGTCGTCGCTGCGCTTGATGTCGTATTTCTCGATCGCGTCGCCCAGGGTCGGGGAGTGCACGGTCGGCAGCGAGGTGTCGAGCAGGCCGGCGCGGGCCAGTTCGCCGAGGATGGCGATGATGCCGCCGGCGCGGTGCACGTCTTCGATGTGGTATTTGTTCGTCATCGGCGCGACCTTGCACAGGCACGGCACGTTGCGCGAGATGCGGTCGATGTCGGCCATCGTGAATTCCACGCCCGCTTCGTGCGCGGCGGCCAGCAGGTGCAGCACGGTGTTGGTCGAGCCGCCCATCGACACGTCCAGCGCCATCGCGTTTTCAAAAGCGGCCTTGGAAGCGATGGAGCGCGGCAGCACCGAGTAGTCGTCCTGCTCGTAGTGGCGCTTCGCCACTTCCACGATCAGGCGCCCGGCGCGCAGGAACAGTTCCTTGCGGTCGGCGTGCGTGGCGAGGATCGTACCGTTACCCGGCAGCGACAGGCCCAGCGCCTCGGTCAGGCAGTTCATCGAGTTCGCCGTGAACATGCCGGAGCAGGAACCGCAGGTGGGGCAGGCCGAACGCTCGACTTCCGCCACGTCGGCGTCGGAGATCTTGGCGTCGCCCGCCTGGATCATCGCGTCGACGAGGTCCAGCTTGATGATCTTCTTGTCGTTGTTGACGACCTTGACCACCTTGCCCGCTTCCATCGGGCCGCCCGACACGAACACGGTCGGGATGTTGATGCGCATGGCGGCCATCAGCATGCCCGGGGTGATCTTGTCGCAGTTCGAGATGCAGACCATCGCGTCGGCGCAGTGGGCATTGACCATGTACTCGACGGAGTCGGCGATCAGGTCGCGCGACGGCAGCGAATACAGCATGCCGCCGTGGCCCATCGCGATGCCGTCGTCGACGGCGATGGTATTGAATTCCTTGGCAACGCCGCCCGCCGCTTCGATTTCGCGCGCCACCAGCTGGCCCAGGTCCTTCAGGTGTACGTGGCCCGGCACGAACTGCGTGAACGAGTTGACGACGGCGATGATCGGTTTCTCGAAGTCGCCATCCTTCATGCCGGTCGCGCGCCACAGGGCGCGGGCGCCCGCCATGTTGCGGCCTTGGGTCGTGGTACGGGAACGGTAAGTGGGCATGGTGTCTCCTCGGGAAATCGCAAAACCCTTAGAGTGCCGTGGGTATGGCAAGTTGTCCAATATATGATTCGGTGGGCTGTGATTCGCATTTCATATCAGTTACACTAAGGCATGCTGATCCGAACCATCGTGAATGCCGGGCTGCGACGCGTCTTGAAGCCCTTGTGGAACGACATCCCGTCCGTCGGCCGTATGCGCGCGGCGTATCAACGCATCGACCGCCTGGGAACGCTCGGCAGGCGGCCCGTGCGCGTTCATGTCGCCGACGTCGGCGGCGTGGGCGTCGAATGGATCGGCCAGCCCGACGCGGCCCGCGACGGCGTCATCCTGTATCTCCACGGCGGCGGTTTCGCGGTGCGCGCCGCGGCGGCGGATCGCCGCTACTGTGCCGGCCTGGCGCGCCGTACCGGCCGCCCCGTCGTGTCGGTGCCGTACCGGCTCGCGCCCGAGTGTCCGTTTCCGGCCGGCCTGGACGACTGCTGCGCCGTCTACGCGGGCCTGCTGGCTGCCGGCATCCCGCCGCACAGGATCGTCGTGATCGGCCATTCCGCCGGCGCGAACCTGGCGCTCGTGCTGCTGATGCGGGCGCGCGACAACGGTTGGCCCCAGCCGGCGGGCTGCGTCCTGCTGTCGGCGCCGACCGACCTGACGGCCGGCAGTCCGTCCGCCATCGCCAACGCCGCGTGCGACAGCATGCAGGGACCGAACATCTGGCCATGGGTGAGGATGACTTACCTGGGCGCCGTCGCGCCGGATCATCCGGACGTGTCGCCGCTGTTCGGCGACTGGGCCGGTCTCGCACCGCTCCACTTCCACGTGTCCGACACCGAGATCATCCTCGACGACAGCAGGCGGGCGGTCGAGCGCGCGCGTCGGGCCGGCAACCGCGTGACGCTCTCCGTCTGGCACGACATGCCCCACAGCTTTTATTACATGAACGCGCTGCGCGAAGCGTGGCGCTGCCGCGCCGAGGTGGTCGCGTTCATCGGCGCGGCTTTGCGGGCATAAAAAAAGGCAGCCCGCAGGCTGCCTTTCCTTTAAGCGAGGTCGCTTACCACCACATGCCGTAGATGGTTGCCAGCACCACGCAGATGACGGCCGAGCCGAGGGCAAACGCGCCGTCGACCTTGAACAGCTTGGTGTCGACGATCAGCGCCTTGACCTTGCCGCGGGCGAACACGGTGCTGAGCAGGACCATGCCGGCGACGACCAGCCAGAACACGATGAACATGCGGTCCAGGAACGGGATCTCGTACACGCCGGAGCCATTGTCATGGGCGAAGCCGATCGGCGCGAGGAAGGACAGGTCCATCATCGTCGGCAGGAACTTCAGGATGATCGAGAACACGAGGCCGCCCACCGTCGCGAACATCGCGGCGCTGGACGTCGTCTTTTTCCAGAAGAAGCCCAGCAGGAACATGGCCAGGATGCCCGGCGAGACGAAGCCCGTGTATTCCTGGATGTACTGGAAGCCGCCCTTCTTGTCGATGCCCATCAGCGGGGCGATCACGACGGCCAGCAGCATCGACACGATGACGGTCATGCGGCCGATCCACACCATTTTCTTCTCGGTGACGTCCGGATGCAGGCGCTTCTGGTAGATGTCGAGGGTGAAGATCGTGGCGATCGAATTGGCCTTGCCGGCCAGCGACGCGACGACGGCGGCGGTCAGTGCCGCGAACGCGATGCCTTTCAGGCCCGACGGCAGCAGTGCCAGCAGGGTGGGGTAGGCGCGGTCCGGATTCAGCTCGCCGCCGACGCGCATCGCGTCGCCCAGCACGCCGGAACGGTCCAGCGCGAACGCGGCGATACCCGGCATGACGACGATGATCGGCATCAGCAGTTTCAGGAACGCGGCGAACAGCAGGCCTTTGCGGGCGGTCGGCAGGTCGGCGCCCAGCGCGCGCTGCGTGATGTACTGGTTGCAGCCCCAGTAGTTCAGGTTCACGATCCACATGCCGCCGATCAGGGTCGACAGGCCCGGCAGGTCCATGTAGTTCGGGTTGTCGCGGCCCAGCACCATTTCGAAGTGGTCGCGGGTCGAGGCGTACAGCGTGGAGAAGCCTTGCAGCGCGCCGTGGCCGTTGCCGAGTTTCGCGACCAGGTCCAGCGCCAGCCACGTGGTCACGAGGCCGCCGATGACGAGGCAGGTCACCTGGATGACGTCCGTGTAGCCGATGACCTTCATGCCGCCCAGGGTGATGATGGCGGCGAAGACGGCGAGGAACAGCATGCAGGGCAGCACGCCGATGCCGGTGACGCTGCCGATGGCCAGCGCGCCCAGGTACAGGATCGAGGTGAGATTCACGACGACGTACAGGCCGAGCCAGAACAGCGCCATCGTCGTGGCGACGGCCTTGCCGTAGCGCTGTTCGAGGAACTGCGGCATCGTGTAGATGTGGTTCTTCAGGTAGACCGGCATGAAGAACACGGCGACGATGACGAGCGTGGCGGCGGCCATCAGTTCGTACACGGCGATGGCCATGCCGATGCGGAAGCCCGACCCGCTCATGCCGATGAACTGCTCGGCGGAGATGTTGGATGCGATCAGCGACGCGCCGATGGCCCACCAGGTGAGGGAGCCTTCGGCCAGGAAGTAGTCGTGCGAGGCGGACGTGTTCGCGCTCTTCTTGCGGCGGTAGACCCACAGGCCGTAGCCGGCGACGACGACGAAGTAGAACAGGAAGACAATAGTGTCCAGGCGGGAGATCAGGTTCATGAGCGTTGTCTCGTATAACGGACGGTGCTCGAACGAGGCACCATCCGCTGGTTGTTATATCGTCCGCCGGAACCGGCGGCGCCGGCTCCGAACTTCCAATCTACAAGAGATTATCGGAAACGCTCAAGAAATGCTATTCCGAAAAGTGCTTTTTACACACTTTTATAACACAATTTGTTTGCGCAAACATTGCGCACGACGCCCGGAGGCGCCATGTCAGGGATAAAGATCAGCCGACGACCAGCGCCCGGCTGCCGGACGGACGGCGCGCCGCGTCTTCCAGCTTGAACACGCTGACCAGGTGGTCGAGCGCCTCGGCCTGTTCGTGCAGGCTCTGGGCCGCCGTCGCGGCCTCTTCGACGAGGCCGGCGTTCTGCTGGGTGACGGTATCCATCTGCGAGACGGCCTTGTTGACCTGCTCGATGCCGGCACGCTGTTCGCGGCCGGCGTGGCTGATCTCGACCATCAGCTCGTGCATCTGCTGCACGGTCTGCAGCACTTCGCGCATCGTGGCGCCGGCTTCCGAGACGAGACCCGCACCGGTTTCCACCTGCTGGACGGAGGCGCCGATCAGTTCCTTGATTTCCTTGGCGGCCGCGGCCGAACGCTGGGCCAGCGTACGCACTTCGCCCGCCACGACGGCGAAGCCGCGGCCCTGTTCGCCGGCGCGCGCCGCTTCCACGGCGGCGTTCAGCGCGAGGATGTTGGTCTGGAATGCGATGCCGTCGATGACGGCGATGATGTCGACGATCTTCTGCGACGATGCGTGGATCGAGCCCATCGTGTCGACGACGCGCGCGACGGCCGTGCTGCCCTGCTGGGCGACGCCGGCGGCCGTGTCGGCGAGGGCGTTGGCCTGGTTCGCGTGTTCGGCGTTGTTGCGTACGGTCGCCGTCAGTTCTTCCATCGAGGCGGCCGTCTGCTGCAGCGCGCTGGCCTGCTGCTCGGTGCGCGAGGACAGGTCCAGGTTGCCGGCGGCGATCTGCGTGGAGGCGCTGGAGATCGTGTCGGTGGCGGCGCGCACGTTGCCGACGATGTGGGCCAGGTTGCCCTGCATCGCCTTCATCGCGGCGAGCAGGCTGGATTGGTCGCCGGGGCGGGTCTGCACGTCCATCGACAGGTCGCCGGCCGCGATGTGCTTGACGATGTCGGTCGCGTAATCCGGCTCGCCGCCCAGGCGGCGCATCAGCCAGCGCGTGAGCAGCGTGGCGCCGGCGGCACCCACCAGCACGCAGCCGCAGACGAGCGTCATGATCAGCACGCGCGATGCCTCGTAGCGGTGCGAGCCCTCGAGGGCGGCGGCGCGGCCGCCTGCCGTGTAGTTGTCGACGGCCTTGTCGATGTTGGCGCGGATGGCGACGATCAGCTTGTTCGATTCGCCGCGGATCAGCGTCTTGGCCAGGACGTCATCGTTCTGGCGCGAGGCGGCGCGGATCTTGGCGTCTTCCGCCATGTAGCGTTGCCACATGTCGAGGAATTCCGCGTAGCTCTGCTTTTCTTCCGGCGATTCGAGCAGCTTGACGTAGTCGTCCTGCATCCGCTGCAGGTCTTCCAGGTCCTTTGCGATCACTTTGTCATACTTGTCCATCTCGGACGGGTCGCTGGAGATAATGTATTGCAGCTCGCGCGTACGGATGCGGGCGACCTGGGACTTGATGTCTTCGATGACGCGGATGCCCGGCATCCAGTGACTCGACAGGCGCAGCGAGGTTTCGTTGACTTTGGCCAGCTGGTGGATCGAGATGGCGCCGACCAGCACGGTGAGTGCGAGGACGGCGGCGAACGTAATGCCCAGCTTGCTCGCCAGGCGGAGGCGGTTGAACCAGTTCATCGGCACCTTTTCAAGGTAAAGTTTCCACAAACCAATGATGATAACCGACATTCAACGTTGATGTCATGCAATCTGGTTATACGTATATTCCACACTTCAATGACTTGTTGCAAATGCTTGCCGCCCAGCAGTGACGTTGCAATAAATTTCCGTGTGGAAAAATTCGCTACCGTGGGTTACAATGCCCGGTTACCGTCGTTCCGCTTCCACCCAATCCCGCCGTGTTGCCCCGAGATCCCAACACCCCCAGTCTGACCATCGACCGCCGCCGCGCCGAATTCGCGGACCGGACCAGCGAGGTGCGCTTCATCCGCCACTTCCTGCCCGAGCGGAACGCCCAGCTGAAGGCCAGCCTGCTGTTCGCGGCCGCGTTCTACGTCGCGTTCGGCGCCACCGACTTCGCCACCCTGGGCGATACGGCCATCGCGTGGATGCTCATGGGCCTGCGCGTCGCCGTGGCGTTCGTCGGCCTGGGCTGCTTCGCGGCCATCGTCCGCCGGCCGAAGTCCGTACGCGTGTCGATCCGCGCCGCGTGTACCTTGCTCGTCGCCGCGCTGGCCGTGTTCATGGTCGTGTGCTGGTTCCAGCCGCAGGTGCTGGCGTGGAATGCGATGTCGCAGGCGCTGATCCTGATGGCGGTCTACGTCAATTTCCCCAACCGTTTTATGTACGCGGTGGCGATCGGCGTCGGGTCCAGCATCGTGTTCGCCGCCATGCTGGCCGTCCAGGGCAACCTGCGGGCGGACGATCTGCTGACGCTCGTGCTGCTGCTCGTGATGGGCAATGCGCTCGGCTGCATCGCCGCGCGCCGCTTCCACGTCGCGCAACGCGAACAGTTCCGCGCCTCGATCCTGCTGCAGCAGCTGGCCGACCGCGATCCGCTGACGGGCTGCTACAACCGCCGCTTCCTGCAAAAGGGCCTGCTCAACGCGGAGCTGGAGCGCACGCGCCGCTACGGCACGCCGCTGTCGGTGGTCCTGTGCGACATCGATTACTTCAAGCGCATCAACGACACGTACGGCCATGCGGCCGGCGACCAGGTGCTCGCGGATTTCGCCGGCCTGCTGCTCACGCTCACGCGCGACACGGTCGACAGCGTGGTCCGCTACGGCGGCGAGGAATTCCTGCTCGTGCTGCCGCAGACGGACCTCGCGGGCGCGCAGGCGCTCGCGGAACGCATCCGCGCGGCCTTCGCCGACGCGCCCGGCGCGTCCATCAAGGCGACGGCCAGCTTCGGCATCGCGTCCGTGCCCGCGCAGACGGCGGCGCCGCCCGCATCGTCCGAGGCGCTGATCGGCGCCGCGGATGCGCAGCTGTATGCCGCCAAACGGGGCGGGCGCAACACCGTGTGCGCCACGATCGCCGGCCGCTGAATCAGCGGCCGCCGGCCGCGCGCAGACGGTACCAGGCCATCCCGATCAATTCATACGTCGCATACCACGAGCGGCGCATGCCTTCGGCGCTGGGGAACCACGTATGCACCGACAGCGGTTGCTGGCTGAAGAACATCGTCGGCGCGCTGACGACATCCAGTCCGGCGCGCTCGAACACGGCGCGGGCGCGCGGCATGTGCATGGCGTCGGTCACGAGCAGGATCCGATGGATGCCCTGCGCCCGCAGGATGGCGGCGCTGAACGCCGCGTTCTCGGCCGTATTGTTCGAGCGGCCCTCGAGCCATTGCACCGGCACGCCGAAATCCTCGCGCAGCGCGGCGGCCATGCACTCGGCTTCCGACGACGCGCGGTCCCCGGCGACGCCGCTGCTCACGTTGCCGCCGCTGGCGAGGATGGGCAATCCCGTTTTGCGCTGCAGGTGAGCCGCGTAGCGCAGACGCGCCAGGCCGGTGTAGTCCGGGATGTCGCGGTTCCCGTATTCGGGGGCATGCCGCAGGCGTCCTGCCGCCAGCACGACGATCGCCTGCGCGCCGGCGCGCTCGGGTTCCGTCAGCGGGGCGGTCATCCGCTCCAGCGGCGCGACGAGGAGCCGCGCGCCGCCTGTCGTCGACAGGAATGTCAGTAGGACGAACCCGGTGCCGGCGACCATGCGGCCGGCGCGCGGCCGGCGGCGCCACAGCAGCAGGCCGATGACGATGACGAGGAACAGGCTGGAGGGAGGCAGGATGAGGTCGCGCGGGATCTGGTTGACGACGTCGAGCAGCGGTGCAAAGGTCATGGATCGTGGGCGTAATGGTGGCGCCCGGAGTAGACCGCAGCCGGGCCGCCGCGTCAAGCGCCGCCGCTACGTTCACTTTTTGTCGCCGGGCAAGATGGTACTGAGCACCTGCTTCGCCACGCCGGCCAGCATCGAGCCTTCGCTCGGGTCGCCTTTTGCAATCGTGGTCATGAAATGTTTCGCCTGCTCCAGCGTGATATGGGAGGGCAGTGGCGGGACGTCCGGGTCCGTCTTGAATTCGAGCACGACGGGACGGTCGGCCGCCAGCGCCTCGCGCCACGCTTCGCCCACCTGGTCCGGATCGTTGCAGAAAATGCCTTTCAGGCCGATCAACTCCCCGAAGCGGTGGTAAGGAACGTCGGGGATCTGCTGCGTCGCCTCGAACTTTGGATTGCCTTCCATGACGCGCTGTTCCCACGTGACCTGGTTCAGGTCCTGGTTGTTGAAGACGCACACGATCCAGCGCGGGTCCTTCCACCGCTTCCAGTACTTGGCCACGGTGATCAGCTCGGCCATGTTATTCATCTGCATCGCGCCGTCGCCGACCAGGGCGATCACGGGGCGGTCCGGGTGCGCGAACTTGGCGGCGATCGCATACGGCACGGCGGCACCCATCGACGCAAGCCCGCCGGACAGCGAGTACATCTGGCCCCGCTGCACCTTGAGGTCGCGCGCATACCAGTTCGCGCAGGAGCCGGAATCGCTCGTGACGATGGCGTCGCGCGACAAGAGCGGCGACAGTTCGTGGCACACGCGCTGTGGATTGATGGGATTCGCGGACGCCAGCGCCCGTTCTTCCAGCGTCTTGTACGAGTCGCGCACTTCCTTCTCGATCTTCGCGCGCCAGTCGGTGTCGGTCTTTTCCTTCAGCAGCGGCAGCAGCAGGCGCAGGGTCTCGGCGCTGTCGCCGTGCAGGTTGACCTCGGCCGGAAAGCGTATGCTCAGCATCGTCGGGTCGATATCGATCTGCACCGCGCGCGCCTTGCCTTCCTTCGGCAGGAATTCCGCGTACGGGAAGCCCGTGCCGATCAGCAGCAAGGTGTCGCAATCGCTCATCAGCTCCCAGCTGGCCTTGGTGCCGAGGATGCCGATGGAGCCCGTCACCCACGGCAGGTGGTCGGGCAGGGCGGCCTTGCCCAGCAGGGCCTTCGCGCAGCCGGCCTTCAGGCGCTCGGCCACGGCGATGACTTCGTCGGTGGCGTTCAGCGCGCCCGCGCCGACGAGGATCGCCACCTTGCTGCCCGCGTTCAGCACATCGGCCGCGCGCTGCAGGTCCGCTTCGTACGGGACCACGCGCGGCTTCGTGTAGCCGATGCCGGAAAACACGGAGCCGTGCTTGCGCGGCGGGTCTTCGTAAGGCTTTTCCTGCAGGTCGTTCGGCAGCACGAGGACGCTGACGCCGTTGCGGCCCAGCGCCGTGCGCATGGCGCGGTCGAGCAGGTGGCGCACCTGCGACGGCTGGCTCGCCTCGTAGACATAGTCGGCCACGTCCTGGAACAGGCGGTCCAGGTTCAGCTCCTGCTGGTAATGCGCGCCGCGCGCCGTCGACGGCGCCTGGCCGCAGATCGCGAGCACCGGCACGTGGTCGCACCTGGCGTCGTACAGGCCCGTCACGAGGTGGGCCGCGCCGGGGCCGCCCGTCGACAGGCACACGCCCGGCTCGCCCGTGAACTTGGCGTGCGCGACGGCCATGAACGCGGCCATTTCCTCGTGCCGCACCTGGATGAACTGGATCTTGCCCTCCGCGCGGTCCAGCGCGCCCAGCACCCCGTTGATGCCGTCGCCGGGGTAGCCGAAGATGGTACGGACGCCCCATTCATACAGGCGTTCGACGAAGAAGTCGCCTACGGATTTGCTCATGTCGTGTCCTCGCTGGATGCAATGCGATGCACGGCAAGCTTAGCACCGGGCGTCGACGAGGCTCGTCACGTTATGTTCGTGAAAAAGTTCTTGAACAAATGCACGTTTCAATCGGCCGGCGGCTTGCTGCGCAAGGTCACGACCGCGCCCTTCAGCCCGGCGCCGTCGGCCCGCACGGTGATGGTGCCGCCCGCGCCGGAGCGGGTCCGCACGATGCCCAGCACGAGGCCGTTGAACGCGGCCCTGTCCTTGGCCTGGAACGATTCGAAGCTCGTCGCATCGCCGTTGTCGGTCGCGACGAGGTCCGCCGGCCCCTCGACGGTGAAGCGCACGCGGTCCTGCGCGCGAGGGGCGGGCTGGCCGTCCTGGTCGACGACGCGCACGGTGACGAACGCCAGGTCGCGTCCGTCGCTGGCGAGCGCGGTGCGGTCGGCCTGCGCGTGCAGCGCGGCCGGGGCGCCGGCCGTTTTCACGGTCTCCTTCGCCCATTCCTTCCCGTTCTTATACGCGACGACCGTGATCTCGCCCGGCTCGTACTTCACTTCATCCCAGCGCACGCGGTAGGTGAAGGGCGCCTTCTTCTGGCGGCCCTGCGACTTGCCGTTGACGAACAACTCGGCCTCGTCGCCCGACGTGAACACGTGCACGGGCGTGACCTGGCCGACGCGGTCCGGCCACGTCCAGTGCGGCAGCACGTGGACCATCGGCAGGTCCGGGCGCCAGCGCGACTGGTACAGGTAATAGCGGTCTTTCGGGAAGCCTGCCAGGTCGACGATGCCGGAGTACGCGCTGCGCGCGTCGTAATACGGCGTCGGCTCGCCCAGGTAGTCGAAGCCGGTCCAGACGAATTCGCCGGCCACGTACGGGTTGCGGTCGAGCGAGGCGAACACCTTGTCGGCGGATGCGCCGAAATCGACGGCGTACAGTTCGTAGCCGCTGACCTGCTTGCTGGCGGAGTCCCCACCCCGGCCGTCGCGCACGATCGAGCTGTTCGCCGGATGCACCGGGAACAGATAGACCCCGCGGCTGCTGAAGGCCGACGCGGATTCCGTGCTGAGGATCACCTTGTCCGGGAACCTGGCATGGAACAGCGGGTACTGCGGCGGCGTGCGGATCCGGTCGGTGCCTTCGAATTCCGGATCCTGGCGGATGCCTTCGCCCTGGTAGTTCAGGCCGATGACGTCGACCTCCGCCGGCAGCGGCATGTCCGACTTGGCGTAGTTCATGGCCGTCGTCGTCGGCCGGGTCGGGTCTTCCTCGCGGGCGATGCGGTGCAGCTCGCGCGCCACCGCGGCACCTGCCTTGTCGGTGTACTGCTCGCCCACCTCGTTTCCGATGCTCCAGATGATGATGGAAGGGTGGTTGCGGTCGCGCCGGATCATGGCGCGCAGGTCCTGCTCGTGCCAGTCGGGGAAGACCAGGTGGAAGTCCAGCGGCGTCTTCTTGCGCTCCCAGGAATCGAAGATCTCGTCCATCACGAGGAAGCCCATGCGGTCCGCGAGGTCCAGCAGCTGCGGGTCGGGCGGGTTGTGGCTCAGGCGCACGGCGTTCGCGCCCATCGCGCGCATGATCTCCAGCTGGCGCTCGGCCGCGCGGACGTTGAACGCGGCGCCCAGCGCACCCAGGTCGTGGTGGTTGTTTACGCCGCGCAGGGGGATGTGTTCGCCGTTGACGAGGAGTCCCCGGTCCGGGTCGAAGCGCACGGTGCGGATGCCGAACGGGGTCTCGGTGCGATCGACGATTCGGCCCGCCTGGCGCACGGTGGTCACAAGCGTGTAGCGGTGCGGCGTCTGCGTGGGCGGCGGACCCCACAGGCGCGGTTTGGCGATCGTCGTCGAGCCACCGACGGTGCCGCTCGCGTTTGCTGCGACCGTCGTCGGGGCCGACACCGTGGTCGCCACCGGCTTGCCGACGATCCGTCCGCGCGCGTCCAGCGCGTACACCTCGGTCGTCACCGTCGCGCTGGCCGGCGTGCCGCCTTCGTTGTCGACGGCGACCTGCCACGCGACGCGCGCGGATTCGGCGGATACCTCGGGCGTCGTCACCGTCACGCCCCACTGGCCCACGTGCACGGGCGCCGTCTTCGTCAGCCACACGTTGCGGTACAGGCCCGCGCCCGGATACCAGCGCGCGGATTCAGGCGGGTTGTCGAGCCGGATCGCGAGCTGGTTCGGGCCGCCCGGCTGCAGCCACGGCGTCAGGTCGATGCGGAAGGAGTTGTAGCCATAGGGCCAGCCGCCCGCAAGGTGGCCATTCACCCACACGCTCGCGTACGACATGGCGCCGTCGACGTCGAGGAAGATTTTCTTGCCGCGATCCGCGGCGGGAATGTCCAGCTTGCGCCGGTACCAGGCCGGGCCCCACGTCTTGAGGCGGCCCATGCCGCCGTACGGGCCCGTCGTCAGGAACGGACCTTCGATGGCCCAGTCGTGCGGCAGGGTAACGGGGCGCCAGGCGCTGTCGTCGAATGCCAGTCTGGCGAACGGTGCGTCGATGGCCGGCTCCGTCGCGGGACGCCGGTAGCGGCGCGCCGGATCGCGGATGAACGCATTGCCGCTCGGGAGGATCCAGGGTTTCAGCACGGGCGTGTCCGCGCGCGCGACCCTGGCCGCTTCCTCGGGCCTGGCGTCGGCCACCTTGCCGTCGGCGGACGCCGTCACTTCCGGCCGCACGTCGTACAGGTAGGGGGCAGAGCCGCCGTCCGGGTCGCCGGCGCGGAAGCGCCAGCCGTCGTCCAGCAGCAGGTGCTGGCGCGGCGCGAGGCGCTCGGCCGCCCGGGCCTGTACGGCGAGGGGTGAAAAGGCGGGAAGCAGGGTGGCGGCGAGCGCGACGGTAAGTGTGGATGCGAGCGTGGATGTGAGCCGGCGTGCGGCCTTGCGATGCGTGTCTTGCACAGTCTCCTCCTGGTAGGCAGCTGCGCATGTTGTTATAACATTTAAAATGGTAGCGCAACCATTGGCAGTGTATGCGTGAAGCCCCGGCTGGTCAAATGCAAATGATCAATTTTTTGATCGTTTCGCCGGCGGCGCCGCACTACCATGTGGGCCCATGCGCCGCCTCGTCCTTATCCTGGCCCTCACCGCCAGCCTCGTCCACGCCAAGCCGTTCGAGCTGGACGACGCCGTCATCGTCCACGCCGACCAGCCCACGATGCGGCTTGCGGCCGGCCTGCTGGCACGCGACGTCGAACGAGTGAGCGGCAGGGCGCCCGCGTCGGCAACGCGGCTGCAGGATTGCCCGCGCCGCTGCATTATCGTCGGCACGGCGGATTCGGCCCTCGTGAAGGCGGCGGCGCAGGCGCTGGGCGCGGACCTGAAGCCGCTGGCCGGCCAGTCCGAGCGCTACCTGCGCGTGGCCGGCGAGGCGGGCGGCCGCGCGCTGCTGCTCGTGGCGGGATCGGACCGGCGCGGCGCGGTGTACGGGGTCGTCGACATGTCGCGCGAACTGGGCGTGTCGGCCTGGGAATGGTGGGCCGACGTGGCACCGGCGCACGTGGACCGTCCGGCGGTGGATGGCGCGCCGCGGCTGTCGAACGCGCCGTCGGTGGCGTACCGCGGCATCTTCATCAACGACGAGGACTGGGGCCTGCAACCATGGGCCGCGAAGACGTTCGACCCGGCCGGCGACATCGGTCCGAAGACGTACGCGCGCGTGTTCGAGCTGCTGTGGCGCCTGAAGGCCAACCTCGTGTGGCCCGCGATGCACGAATCGACGCGGCCGTTCTACTCCATCCCCGGCAATGCGCGGACGGCGGACGATTACGCGATCATCGTCGGCACGTCGCACGCGGAGCCGATGATGCGCAATAACGTGGGCGAATGGAAAAGCGGTCCGTTCGACTGGTTCCGGAACCGCGACCGCCTCGTCGATTACTGGCGCACGCGCATCGAGGAGGTCAAGCACACGGAGACGATCACCTCGCTCGGCCTGCGCGGCGTGCACGATTCCGCGATGGAGGGCGCGGCCAGTCCCGAACAGGCGCGCGACACCTTGCAGGACGTGTTCCGCGTCCAGCGCGCCATGCTGGGCGAAGCGCAGGGCAAGCCGCCGGAACGCATCCCGCAAGCCTTCACGATGTACAAGGAGGTGCTGGATTACTGGAACCTCGGCCTCGCCGTGCCCGACGACGTGACGCTCGTGTGGCCGGACGATAACTACGGCTATCTCGCGCAGCTGGGCACGGACAAGGAAGGCCGCCGCGCGGGCGGGCAAGGCATCTATTACCACGTGTCGTATTGGGGCCGGCCGCACGATTACCTGTGGCTGGGCACGACGCATCCGTCCCTGATCCGCGACCAGCTGGAGCGCGCCTGGGCGACGGGCGCGCGCCGCCTGTGGGTGCTGAACGTGGGCGACATCAAGCCGGCCGAATACCTGACCCAGTACTTCCTCGACGCCGCGTTCGACGCGGACGTGCTGAAGCACGACCCCGCGCGCCACCTGGAAGCGTGGGCCGCCGCGCAGTTCGGACCCGGCAACGCCAGGGAAGCGGCCGCCATCCTGGGCGAGTACTACCGCCTCGCGTGGGAACGCCGTCCCGAATTCATGGGCTGGAGCCAGACGGAGCCCACGCGCCCCGTGCGCACGACCGCGTATGTGCGCACGGGCGGCGACGAAGCGGAGCGGCGCCTGGCCGACTACCGCGCGCTGACGGCTCGCGCGGAAAGCCTCGCCGCCCGTATCCCGGCGCCGCTGCGCGACGCGTACTTCGAACTGGTGCTGTACCCCGTGCGGTCGAGCGCGAACCTGAACACGCGTATATTAAAACTGGATCTCGCGGCGGAATACGCGCGCCAGCAGCGGCCGTCCAGCAACCTGTACGTGCGCCAGGCGCGGGCGGCGCACGCGGCGCTCGTCGCCGATGCGGCCGCGTACGAGGGCCTCGCGGGCGGCAAGTGGCGCGGCATCATGGACATCGTGCCGCGCCGCCTGCCCGTGTTCGCCGAACCGGCGTACCCGACGTGGAGCGCGTCGCGCCGGCGCGGCTGCGGCATCGTCTATCCCGATCCGTTCTCCGTGGATGGCGACCGGCTCGTGCTGCGCCGCGGCCGGCCGGCCACGCGCACCGTGACGCTGGTGAGCTACGGCGGGCAGGACGCGCGCTGGTCCGTGCGCGGCGGGGCACATGCCGTGCAGGCGAACGCCGATGGCGGTATGCTGGATGCCGCGAACGGCCACGAGCAGCGCATTACGCTGCGCTACGATGGCGGGGCGGATCCGGCCCTGTCGCTGCAATGCGGAGAAGACACGGTGAACGTCCGCTTCGGGGAAGGCGGCATCGTCGTGCTGCGTGCCGGCGCGGCCACGCCCACGCGCGACTGGACACCGCAGCCGGGGCTCGGCACGTCCGGCAGCGCGATGCGCGCGCGGCTCGACCTGCCGTCGCGCACCGTCGCCGACCTCGCCGATCTCGCCGCCAGCGCGCCGCTGGTGTATCGATTCGCGACGGCGGGCGATGGCGAGACGCAGCTTCGTCTCGTCGCCGTCCCCGAGCATCCGCTCACGGCAGCCAACCGCGTGCGCTTCGCCGTGAGCCTCGACGGCGGCGCGCCGGAAGTGGTTGACACGACGACGGCCGGGCGCAGCGAGCAATGGAAGGAAGACGTGCTGTCCAACATGGCGGTGCGCACGTGGCGCGTGGGGCGCCTGGCGCCGGGCATGCATACGTTGACGGTGCACGCGCTCGATCCGGGCATCGTGCTGGACCGGATCGACGTCGTGCCGGACGGCGCGCCCGACCACTACGGCATGCCGCCCGGCGATTGAATGATGCTTGGAATTTTAGGCAAGACTTTCGGAAAATCGCCTATGGAACCGTACCCGTCCAGCATCTAGAATCATCTTCCTGGAGGTCCTAAATTCTGGCACTCCGCACGCAGCAAGGAGGAACGATGTCGCAACCCACGCAACCCGTCTGGTTCATCGCCGACGCCACCACCGGCCTCGCGGCCGCGCTGGCGGAGGCCGTGCTGGCGTCCGGCCAGCATGCCGTCCTCGCGGCGCGCGCGCCGGCGCAGCTGCAGGCCCTCGTCGACCGCCATCCGGACCGCGCCCTGGCGCTCGCGCTGGACGTGACGGATGCCGCCAGCGTCGACATGGCGATCGTCGCCGCCGAGCGGCGTTTCGGGCGCATCGACGTGCTGGCGACGAGCGCAGCCCAACGGTATCCGGGCGCGATCGAGGAAGGCGAGGAGGGTGCCATGCGTGCCCTGTTCGAGGAAAACGTGTTCGGCCCGATCAACCTCGCCCGCCGCGTGCTGCCCGGCATGCGCGCGCGCCGCGCCGGCCATATCGTGATGCTGGCCCGTGCTTCCGTGCAGGCGCCCGCGTTCGAAGGCTTCAGCCATGCCGCGCGCTCCGCGCTGGAAGCGCTGGCGGAAGCGCTGTTCTATGAAGTGGAACCGCTCGGCATCGGCGTCACGCTCGTCGATCCGGGCAGCGGCGACGACGCGGAGTCTTCGGCGCCGCGCGCAGCCGGCATCGCGGACTATGACGGCATGGCGAGCCGGACCGCACTCGGCCGGGGCGCCGCCCAGGTCGACGCCGCGCGCGGCGCGCAGGCCATCATGCAGGCCGTCGCCGCCGGCCGCGGTCCGCTGCGCCTCGTGCTGGGGCGGGCCGCGCTGCAGCGCGCCTACGACCGCCTGCGCGTGCTGAAGGTGGGGTTCGATGCGTGGGCGGACCTGGCCGCGTCGGCCGATGTGCCCGCGCCCGTACGGCCGGCCCATCCGGTGCCGCCCGCCGGCGGTCGGCCGCGCCGCGCGGTGCGCTCACGCGCCTGACGTGACCGGCCGGCCCAGCAGGGCCGGCACGGCGGCGGCGTCCATCGGCCGCGCGAACAGGAAGCCCTGGTATTCGTCGCAGCCCAGCGCGCGCAGCAGCGCCAGCTGCTCCTCGGTTTCCACGCCTTCGGCCACGATGCGCATCGAGAGGCCGTGCCCCAGCGCGACGACAGAGCGGACGATGGCCGCGCTGTCGGCGTCGCGCCCCAGGTCGCGCACGAACGCCCGGTCGACTTTCAGGCGCTGCACCGGGAAGCGCTTCAGGTAGGCCAGGCTCGAATAGCCGGTGCCGAAATCGTCGATCGACAATTCCACGCCGAGGTCGCGGATGCCGCCCAGCAGGCGCTCGACGACGTCCACGCGGCTCATCGCGATACTTTCCGTGATCTCCAGTTCGAGCGCATGCGGCGCGAGGCCCGCGTCGGCCAGCGCGTCGGCGATCACCTTCAACAAGTCTTTCTGGTAGAACTGGCGGATCGACAGGTTGACGGCGATGCGGGTTGCGATGCCATGCTCGCGCGCCCAACGGCTCGCCTGTGCGCACGCGGTGCGCAGCACCCACGTCCCGATCGGAATGATGAGGCCCGTCTGCTCGGCGATGGGGATGAAGCGTGCGGGCGACACGGGGCCCAGCACCGGGCTGTTCCAGCGCAGCAGCACCTCGAACCCGGTGACCTGTCCCGTCGCGATGTCGACCTTCGGCTGGTAATGCGGCGTCAGCTCGCCGCGCGCCAGCGCATGCCGCAACTGCTCCTCGATGGTGAGCCGTTCGTCCAGCTGGATGTGCGTGGATTCGGAGTGGAAGTGCACCGGTTCGCCCGCCTCGCTGCGGGCGCGGTGCTTGGCGATGTCGGCGAGGCGCATCAATTCGTTGGCGGAGGCGGCGTCCTGCGGATACGTCGCGATGCCGATCACGGGCGCCAGGTGGAATTCGCGCCCGCCCACGCGCACGGGTTCCGACAGCAGCGCGTGCAGTTCGAGCGCGATGGCGTCCACGGGGCGGTGGCCCGGCCCCGCAGGCAACAGCACGGCGAATTCGTTGGCTTTGACGCGCGCCACGCAGAGGGCCGCGGGCGCCAGCGCGTCGAAGCGCGCGGCGACCTGGCGCACGGCGTCGTCGCCCGCTTCGATGCCGAGCAGGTCGGCCACTTCCTGCTGGCGCTCCAGCGCGATCAGCAGGAGGACAACCTGTTCGCCCTGCAGGGCGTCCGCCAGCACGCGGCGCAGGCGGTTCAGGTTCGGCAGGCCGGTCAGCGGGTCGTGGTCGGCCAGGTAGGCCAGGCGCAGCTCGACCTGCTTGCGTTCCGTGATGTCGGTGAGGCTGTTGACGATCTGGACGGCGTCGCCCTCGCTCCTGAGCTGCGCGGCGAGCTGGATGGCGGTGCGGGTGGCGCCACTGCCGTCGCGGATCTCCGCTTCGAGCGCATGGACGCCGTCACCCGCGCCGTCGGCCGTGCTGTCCGCATACAGCCGGGCGCGCGCGCCGGCGCCGGCCGGGTCGAGGACTTCCGCTTCGAGGTGCCCCGTCACGGCGTCTCCGGTCCGGCCCGTGAACTGCAGGAACGCGCGGTTGAACAGCACGATGCGCCGCTTCGCGTCGAGCACCCACAGCGGCGTGGCCAGCGAATCGAGGATGGCGTCCAGGTAGCGCGCACCGTCCGCGAGGCGGCGCTCGCTGGCCTGCAGGCGGGCGATCAGCGCGGCCTGGCGCGCCGCCTCGCGGCTCATGCGCCAGGCCAGCACGGCCAGCGTGACCGACAGCAGGACCCAGGCCAGCATGGCGATCCACAGCCAGCCGCGCCACACGGCCAGCGTGTCGGCCAGGTCGCGCCCTGCGACGATCAGCAGGGGATACCCGGCGACGGCGCTGTAGCCGTACAGGCGGCGCACGCCGTCGATGGGGCTCGTCGCCTCGAACGCGCCGACCGAGGCGCGCGGCAGGTGAGTCTGGAACAGCGGCGTGTGGATGAAGGAGTGGCCGATGGCCTTGGGAAGCGTCGGGCTGCGCACGAGCATCGTGCCGTCGCGCTGGTGCAACGTGACGGAGCCGCCGTGGCCCAGGTCGGCGGAATCGAAGATGCGCTGGAAGTAGGCGGCGTCAGCCTCGATGACGGCCGGACCGTCGGGCAGGACGCGGGCCAGTGTGATGGCGGCGGGGCCGCCGCCCGGCGGCAGGGCGATGCCGATCTTCGGCGCGCCGGAAGGCTGCGGGCGGCGCGGCGCGTCCGGCCCGAGCCGCCGCACGCGCGCCGGGATGGCCTCAGGCGCGCCGCCCGACAGGACGGCCGCCGTGTCCGTGCCGTCCTGCGGCGCGTGCTCCGCCGCGCGCGCGAGGGCCAGGTCCAGCGCGAGCGTGGCGTAATGGGTCTGGGCGGCGAAGGCTTCCGCCAGGTTGCGCAGATTCGTCTGTTCGCGTTCGATGGTGTCGTGGTAGCTCGACACCAGCAGGCCGGCGAGCGTCACCGTGATCGCGACGATCAGCATGGCCGCCGCCGCGAGCGGCCGCGTGTCGCGCGGGGTAGGGGTCGGAGTGGGCACGTTCGTCAATACATTGATGTCGAGCCTGAGTATAAACCGGCGGACGTCCGCCGGGGGCGCCGATCACCGCCCGGGCAGGCGGATTGCCACGCGCAGGCCGCGCGGCTGTGCATCCTGCAGGTCGACGGTGCCGCCGTGCTGCGCGACGATGTCGCGCACGATCGCCAGCCCGAGCCCGCAGCCTTCGCCCTGGTCCGTGGCGCGCACGAACCGTTCGAAGACGCGGGCACGGTCCGCCTCCGGGATGCCTGGACCGTTGTCGGTGACGGTCACCAGGACGTCGCCGCCGCTTGGGGCAACCCGGACCGTGATCTCGCCGCCGCGGCCCGTGTACTTGATGGCGTTGTCGATCACGTTGGCGAGCGCTTCGCGCAGCAGCAGCGCGTTGGCCTCGATCCGCAGCGGCGCGCCGGCGGCGGGCGGCGCGGCGTCGTCCATGCCGAGGTCGATCTGCGCCCGCAGCGCGCGCGGCACGTATTCGGCGACGATCTCCTGGACGAACGCGGGCACGTCCAGCGGTGCCTTGTCGGATGCCGCCGCGGCCTCGGGGTCCGCGCGCGCCAGCATCAGCAACTGGTTGATCAGGTGGGCGCCCCGCGTGGCGCTCTGGTCGACCAGTTTCAGCCGCGCGATCAGGGCCGGATCGTCGGTGGCCGCGATCGCCAGCGCCGTCTGGCTCTTCAATCCCGCCAGCGGCGTGCGCAACTGGTGGGCCGCGTCGGCGATGAAGCGCTTCTGCGCATTCACGTTCTGGCGCACGGACGCGAGCAGGGCGTTCAGCGCGCCGACGAGGGAGCGGACTTCCTGCGGCGCCGATTCGATCTGCAGCGGCGCCAGGTCGAGCGGCGAGCGGCCCTCGACCTCCTTGCGCAGGCGCAGCAGCGGCACCAGGCCGGCGCCGGTGCCGATCCAGACGATGAGCGTCAGCAGCGGAATCAGGGCGGACAACGGGAGGAGGGTGTCCATCAGGATCATCTTGAAGATGTCTTCGCGGTGCGCCATGTTGCGCGCCACCTGCACGAGCATCCACTGCTCCTTGCCTTCCGGCGCGGCGTAAGGGAGGTAGAGCGCCGCGATCCTGACCTTCATGGTCGCCCGGGGATCCCGCCGGCCGGCGGCCCCGGGGGAATGGAGCTCGCCGTCGTAGAAATAGGGGTCGTTCAGGCGCGGCTGCATGGACGGGGGCGGCATCGGGATGCTGTTGTTGCCGAGGATGAATTCGCCGGGCGGCGTGCTGACCATGTAGAACAGGCGGTCGTTGGGGTCCGTCTCGAGCACTTCCTGCGCCGCGCGGGGAAAATCGATCAGCAGACCGTTGCCGATGGGCTTGACGCGCCGCGCGAGCGCCCGGGTGGCCTGGGACAGGGTCGCATCCGCCGCCTGGTTGACGTAGCGGACCGCCAGGCGGTACGTGGCGAAACCGCCCGCGACCCACAGGACGAGCTGGGGCAGCAGCACCCAGATGACGAGCTGGCGGCGCAGGGAGAGTGTGCGTGTTCCCCGCTCAGGACGGTCGTCCATCGGTGCGCTCGACGGCCAGCAGGTAGCCGAGTCCACGAACGGTCCGGATCTCGAGGCCCGACCCTTCCAGCTTGCGGCGCAGCCGGTGGATGTGGACTTCCGCCGTGTTGCCCGCGCCGACTTCGGTGCCGTCGCCGGCCCAGGCGGTGGCGATCTGATCCTTGGTGACGACCTTGTCCGCATGGACCAGCAGCAGGTCGAGCAGCGTCGCTTCGCGCGGGCTGAGTTCGACCGGTTCGCCGTGGATGACGGCGCGCCGCGCGGCCCGGTCGAAATGCAGCCCGGACAGCGCGACGTCGCCGGGCGCGGCCGACGACGTTCGCGCGCGCCGCAGGATCGCCCGCAGGCGCGCTTCCAGTTCCGGGAACTCGAACGGTTTCGTCATGTAGTCGTCCGCACCGGCGTTCAGCCCCGCCACGCGGCTGTCGAGCCGGTCGAGGGCCGTGAGGACCAGCACCGGCACGTCGGGCCGCGTCGCGCGCAGGTTCTTCAGCACCGTGAGGCCGTCGACCATGGGCAGGCCGAGGTCGATGATGGCGATATCGAAGTTCTGCCGGGTGAGCAGGAATTCCGCCACCGGGCCATTGGGTGCATGCTCGACGGTGAAGCCCGCGGCATGCAGTTGCGCGGTCAATCCGTTTGCGAGGATGGGGTCGTCTTCGGCGAGTAAAAGTTGCATTCGTTAATATTAACGGATTTGTGACTGCGTTACCATCCGGCCACGTTCCCGCTCGCTTCCCTGTGCAGGCGAGTCGCGCTAAGATGCACGCCATGAAAGTCTTCGCCACGGCAATCGCACTCGTTACCGCCTGGTGCGCCTCTGCCGTACACGCGGGCGAACTCGAGGTGCTCCACTTCTGGGACGTGGGCGACGACGCACGGGCCGTCGACGTGCTGAAATCGACCGTGCGGCGCGAGGGCCATACCTGGAAGGACTTCGCCGTGTCGTCCGACGCGAACGGCGTGCCGCTCTTCCTGCTGCGCTCCCGTGTCCAGTCGGGCAATCCGCCGTCCGCGGCCCAGGTCAAGGCCCCCGTCATCCGGCAATGGGCACGCGAAGGCGCCCTCGCCAACCTGGATGCGACGGCCCGCGCCGGGCAATGGGACACCGTGCTGCCCCGCGTCGTCAGCGATGCCATGAAGTACAAGGGCAGCTATGTCGCCGTACCGGTCAACATCCACCGCATCAACTGGCTGTGGATTAACACGCGCATCCTGAAGCGCGCCAACGCGCAGGTGCCCGTCACGTGGGACGACTTCTTCGCCGCCGCCGACGCGATGAAGCGGGCAGGGTATATCGCCGTCACGCACGGCGGGCAGCCCTGGCAGGATTTTCTCCTGTTCGAAAACGTGGCGCTGGGCGTGGGCGGTCCCGACTTCTACCGCAAGGCGTTCGTGGCGCTGGATCCCGACACGCTGGCCAGCCCTCTCATGGAACAGGCGTTGCAGACGTTCCGGCGCATCAAGCCCTATACCGACGTGGCGGCGATGGGGCGCGACTGGAACGTGGCGGCGTCGCGGCTCGCGAACGGCGAGGCGGGCATGTTATTCATGGGCGACTGGGCCAAGCCCATGTTCCTGGCGGCGGCGCACGACAGCAGCCTGGAGTTTGCCTGCGTGCCCGCGCCCGGGACCGCGAAAGCGTATGCCTATACGGTCGACTCGTTCGCCCTGTTCAAGGTGAACAGCCCCGCCAGGATCAAGGCCCAGCAGGACTTCGCCGCCGACCTGCTGGCTCCTGGCGTGCAGGAGGAATTCAACCTCGTCAAAGGGTCGATTCCCGTGCGCCAGGGCGTCGATCTGGCCAAATTCGACCGCTGCGCGAAGCAGTCGGCCGCCGCCTTCGATGCCGCTACCCGCGGCGGCACACTCGTTCCCAGCATTGCCATGGCCTTGCCGCCCGCGGTCGAGGACGCCATGCGCGAAGCCGTCAGCGCGTACTGGCATGACGACCGCATCACCACGCGCGCGACGATGCAGCGCCTCCTCGCGGCCGCGCGCCGCCCGTAACTCCCCCCTGTTTTCTCCCCTGTCGTTCCTTGCACCGTTGCACGCCGGCCCGGTGTGTGAGTTTTCGCGTGTATCTGTACGTACACACTGGTGAACATTGTCACTATTTAATTTGACTAACAAAAACATTGCGGCGTAGACTTCATTAATGCGACATTAATTCAATAAGAATAGTCGTTAATAATGTTTCGCGCCGCGTCGACGGCGGATTACAAATTAAGGAGATGATGTGAACCAGTTCAGGAAAACGGCCATTGCCGTCGGCGTGTCCCAGGTCGTGCTGCTCGCCAGCGGCATGGCCTATGCACAAACCACTCCCGCCACCGACAATGGGGGGACCACGTCCGTCATCGTGGTCGGCCAGCGCGCCTCGTTGGAAAATGCCCAGAAGATCAAGCAGAACGCCGACGAGGTCGTCGACTCGATCGTCGCCGACGACATCGGCAAGCTGCCGGACCGTTCGGTCACCGAGGTGCTGCAGCGCGTGGTCGGCGTGACCATCGACCGCACCATGGCGAAGGGCGACCCGGAACACTATTCGGTGGAAGGTTCGGGCGTGATGGTCCGCGGCCTGAGCTACGTCCGTTCCGAGCTGAACGGCCGCGACTCGTTCTCGGCCAACGGCGGCCGCTCGCTGAATTTCGAAGACGTGCCGCCCGAGCTGATGGCCGGCATCGACGTCTACAAGAACCCGTCGGCGGAACAGATCGAAGGCGGCATCTCCGGCCTGATCAATCTGCGCACCGCGATGCCGTTCGACTTCAAGGGCCGCAAGATGTCGATCTCGGCCCAGGATACGTATTCCACGCTGAAGAAGGGCAAGCCCCAGCCGTCGTACTCGATGATGTTCTCCGACCGCTGGAAGACGCGGTTCGGCGAATTCGGCGCCCTGTTCGACCTGGCCACGTCACAGAGCGGCACCCGCACCGACGCGTTCCAGGTGTCACCGTACTACCCGCGTACCGACGTCGTGCCCGGCCAGACCGTCTGGGTGCCGAACGCCGCGAGCTTCCGTTCGCTCGAGTTCGACCGCAAGCGCGACGGCGCCTACGCCGCGTTCCAGTGGAAGCCGAACAGCGCCGTCCAGTCGTCGCTCACCTGGTTCAAGTCGCGCTACAAGATGAAGTGGGACGAGCAGGCGATCTTCGGCCAGTCCAGCCCGTACAACCTGCAGGTCGCGAACGGCAAGTTCGATCCGAAGGGCGCCATGATCAGCGGCGTGCTCACCGATCCGGCCGATGGCGGCGTCAACTTCAACGACGATACCCGTACCTCGACGCGCAAGTCGGCCACGACCGACATCTCGTGGAACCTGCGCTGGCGCCTGAACAGCCAGTGGAGCGTCACCACCGACCTGCAGAAGGTGCGCGCCACCACCGGCAGTTTCGACTCGACGGTCGCGACCGGCCTGCAGATTCCGCAGATGGGCATGGACATGAGCGCGACGCCGGCCCGCCTGATCTTCGACGACGCCACCAAGGCGTACATGGCGAATCCGAACAATTACTACTGGGGCTTCACGATGGAGCACCAGGATGCGAGCGTCGCCAACGAGAAGGCCTGGAAGACCGACGTCAAGTACGAGTTCGACCACCCCGTGCTGCGCGACCTGCGCATGGGCGTGCGCCTGACCGATCGCGACGCGACGACGATCAACTCCGTGCCGGGCTATAACTGGGCGGCGATCACGCAGCCGTGGCAGGTCGGCCCGGTCGGTTCGTGGCAGCCGTTGAGCTCCCTGGCTTACCTGGGCGATCCGCGCTTCTCCGCCGGCACGCACCTGAACACGTTCCCGAACTTCTTCAACGGCAAGGCGTCGGTGCCGGCCGTCGTATTCCCGAACACGTCGCTGGCCGACGGCTATCCGGGCACGTATGCGCAGCTGCACCAGTACTACAACGTGCTGTGCGCCGAGCGCAGCGGTAAAGCGCCGGACACCTGCGGCGCCTGGAAACCCGCGACGTTCGGCACCGACCCGTCGGGCACCAACGACCAGCAGGAGCGCAGCAAGGCCATCTATACGCAGCTGCGTTTCGGCTTCGACGACCTGAAGTATCCGATCGACGGCAACATCGGCGTGCGCTACGTGAAGACCAACATGGTCGCGCACGGCTACACGGTGTTCAGCTTCACGGCCCCGAACATCCCGGCCGGCGCCACGGTGACCGGCACGCCGATCCCGAACATCCCGAACTTCCAGCAGAAGCAGGACTTCGACAATTCGTACAGCAACGTGCTGCCGACGCTGAACCTGCGCCTGAAGGCGTCGGACAAGCTGCAGTTCCGCTTCGCCTACGGCAAGGCGATGTCGCGTCCGGACTTCTCGCAACTGCAGGCTTATACGAGCCTGTCGGAAGCGACCACGACGACCACCAACACCGCGACCAACGTCGTCAACGTCAGCAACGTCAGCCTCACCGGCACGGGCAGCGGCAATCCGATGCTGCGCCCGACGATGGCCAAGCAGGCCGACGTCACGGCCGAGTGGTACTTCGCACCGACGGGGTCGTTCACGGCCGCCGTGTTCCACAAGAAACTCAGCGACGTCATCATCAACCAGAGCTACAACTTCGCGCTGCCGGACGTGAACGGCACGATGCATGACTTCGTGACGACGGGGCCGGTGAACGGCGCGAACGGCACGGCCAAGGGCATCGAGCTGGCTTACCAGCAGTACTTCGACATGCTGCCGGGCTGGCTGGCGGGCTTCGGCGTGCAGGCGAACTACACGTACGTGAAGAGCAGCCAGGACCTGTACCACCCGGTGTACCAGGCGTACTGCTCGGGCGGTAGCGGTGCGGACAACCTGAACCTGAACCTGAACGGTTGCGACGTGGACGGCAAGACCTTCGGCAACCTGCCGCTCAACGGGCTGTCGAAGAACTCGTACAACCTGGCGCTGCTGTTCGACCGGGGCCCGATCTCGGCACGCGTGGCCTACAGCTGGCGTTCGAAGTCGCTGCAGGCGATCAACGCCAACGGCACGAACGGCGGCGACGGCACGGACACCAATCCGAACAGCCCGACGTTCGGCCAGCACAATGTGCAGTACGCGCTGCCGACGTGGTCCGACGCCTACGGCCAGGTGGATGCGTCGATCTTCTACAAGATCACCGAGAACCTGTCGTTCGGCCTCGAGGCGCAGAACCTGAACAACGCCATGTACAAGCAGTTGATGCAGCAGGGCGTCGGCTTCAAGGTCCGCGGCGCGTACGTGACGGGCCCGCGCTACACGGCGCAGATGCGTTACTCGTTCTGACGCGGACCAGGTTTCTCTCCTCTGCTGACTGCAGATGTTTAGGCGGCTTCGGCCGCCTTTTTTCTACGCCACCAACAACAAGATCTTGAGGTAAAGCAATTTCATTTCTCGTTACATCCCCTGTAACCGTGAGTTTTGTTGACAGTCGAAAAAAGCGGGCATTAAACTCCTTAAGGTTTGTTAATAAAAACGACTCGACACATTAATGTGTTCCGATCGGGGATGTCCAAGGGAGCAAGACAGTTGCAACCATAACAGCACCGGCACACGTATGCCGGGGCAGCCAGGCAGCGGAGCTACATCCCAAGCCAATCTATAGAGGAGATCTCATGTATCGGAAGCACAGCATCATCATCTCGGCGGCGCTCGCGGCACTCGTCGCCGGTTGCAGTGGCGGCGACCGCACCGCCGGCCCGTCGGCCACGGCGCAAGCCCCCGCCGTCGCGGCCACCGTCGGCTCGGCCACGTCCTACACGAGCGTGAAGTGGGGCGGCGGCGGCTACGTCACCGGCCTCATCTACCATCCGACCAGCTACAACGTCATGTACGCCCGCACCGACGTCGGCGGCGCCTACCGCTGGAACGGCGGCGGCTCGTGGACGCCCATCACCGACGGCATCGGGTTCGGCGGGGGCGACGGTGCCTTCCACGGCGTCGAAAGCATTGCCGTCGATCCGACCAACGACAACAAGGTGTACCTGGTCACGGGCATCGTTTCGCACGACTGGCAAGGCACCCCGATCAACGGCCGCATCTATGTCTCGGGCGACCGCGGTGCCAGCTGGACGCACTACGACCTGCCGTTCCCGGTGGGCGGCAACGAGAATGCCCGCGCCATCGGCGAACGCCTGAAGGCCGACCCCACCAACCCGTCGACGCTGTTCTACGCCTCGCGCACGGCCGGCCTGTGGAAGAGCACGAACTCGGGCCAGACCTGGACCCAGACCGGTTTATCGAGCAAGGTGCTGTCGGCCAGCGAGATCCAGGGGCTCGGTAGTTCTCCGGTGGGCGTCGAGCAGATCATGTTCGACAACTCGAACGTGGGCGGCGGGGCGACGACGTGGATCATGTACGCCGCCATCGCGCCGGACTACGTTCAGAAGGCGGGCCTGACCTCGACCATGTACAAGTCCGTCAACGGCGGCGCCTCGTGGACGCCGGTGTCGGTGCCGTCCAGCGTGTCCGGCTACTACGTCCCGCACATGGTGCGCACCAGCGACGGCAACTACTACGTGGTGTTCAACAAGAACGCCGGGCAGGGCGCCGGCGGTCCCGGTTACCTCTACCGGTTCGGCGGCGTGAACTTCAACGAGTCCTGGACCCAGCTCGCCACCACCACGCAGGGTGGCTACGGCGGCGTGTCCGTCTTCGGCACCGGCTCGACGGCGCGCATCGCGCTGGCCGTGACCGGTACCTGGAGCGCCGGCCAGCCGGTCGTCCAGCTGTCCGACGCCGGCGGCGCCCCCGGCAGCTGGCGCGAAATCGCGGACGGCATGCAGCATTGGGGCGGAGGCTTCCGGGGCTGGGTGGACGACATCGAAATCGATCCGACCAACAAGGATCACATCCTGCACATTCACGGCGGCGGTGTCTGGGAAACCTGGAACGCGTCGGCGGCCAGCCCGAGCTGGGACGCTCCGGTCAACAACCTCGAGGAAACCGCGACCCTGGCGCTCGTCACGCCGCCGGCGGGCGCGTCGTACAAGTTCGTCAACAGCGCGGGCGATATCGGCAACTGGGTCCAGACGGACCTCGCGGCGACGCCGACCAGGACGCCCAACAGCGCATGGGGCAATGGCGACGCCGCCGACGTGTTGTGGTCCGATCCGAACTACATCGTCGCTGCCGGCATCATCTCCGGCGGGTCGACGGTCGCCTACGGCTCATGGTCCGGCGACAGCGGCAATTCGTGGTCGAACTTCGCATCGCTCCCCGCCGGTGCCTCCACCAACTTCGCCGACACGGTGAGCATCGTGACGACGTCGCGCAACAACATCGTCTGGGCACCCGCCAACTCGATCCCGTCGTGGACCTCGAACAACGGTGCCAGCTGGACCCAGGTCAGCGGCCTGCCCACGCCCAACGGCGGCCTGAACAACGCCTATCGCCTGGTCGTCGACCGCCAGAGCCCGAACAAGGTCTACGCCTTCGATGGCGGCGGCGCGTGGTGGAACAGCACGACGGGCAAGGTCTACCAGTCGACCGATGGCGGCCATTCGTTTGCGCTGGTCCAGGGTTCGGTCGCGGCGAACTTCGCCCCGAATGATTTCGGGCTCACGACGATGGTGGGCAATCCCAACGCCTCGGGCGACCTCTGGGTGACCGACGGCAACGCCGTGTACCACTCGACCAACTCGGGTGCAAGCTGGACCAAGCTCTCCGGCTTCGCGACGGTCGCCGCCAGCGGCTCGACGGGGCCGCTGCCAGGCGCCGCCAGGATCGCGCTGGGCAAGGCGCAGGCAGGCGCGTCGTACTCGGCCGCGGTCTACGTCGTGGGCACGCGGGGCGGCGTGTGGGGCATCTGGCACTCCGACGATGGCGGCGCAACCTGGGCGCGCTTCAACGACGACGCCCACCAGTACGCCGGCATCGGCGTGATCGCGGCGGACTGGAGCACGTACGGACGCATCTACTTCAGCGGCAACGGACGTGGCGTGATCTATACCAACTGAGTCATGCGGACCTGACGTAGCCAATGACCGCCGCGCCGGCACATCACCGTGCCGGCGCGGCGGCGCTACGTCATTCCATCCTTTTCGAGGAGACACCATGCATCGGAAGCACAATATCGTCATCCCGGCGCTGCTTGCGGCCCTGCTCGCGTCGCTACTTGCGGGCTGCAGCGGCGGCGGCACGACCCCGGGCGCGTCGGGCACCGCGCCCGTCCTCGCCGCCACCACCGGCTCGGCCACCAGCTATGCGAGCGTGAAGTGGGGCGGCGGCGGCTACGTCACCGGCCTGGTCTACCATCCGACCACCGCGAACGTCGAATACGCACGCACGGACATCGGCGGCGCCTACCGCTGGAATGCCGCCACGTCGTCGTGGACGCCCATCACCGATGGCCAGGGCTTCGGTGGCGGCGAGAGCCGGTTCCACGGCGTCGAAAGCATCGCCCTCGATCCGAACAACGACCAGCTGGTCTACATGGTCACCGGCATGTACACCTTCGAAGGCAACGGCCGCATCTATGTGTCCAATGACCGCGGCACCACGTGGACGCATTACGACCTGCCGTTCCCGGTCGGGGGCAACAATCCCGCCCGCGCGATCGGCGAACGCCTGGCGGTCGACCCCAACAATCCGTCGACGCTGTTTTACGGCTCGCGCACGGCCGGCCTGTGGAAGAGCACGGACGCCGGCCGCACGTGGGCCCAGGTCACGTCGCTGGCGACCCTGCAGCTGACGAACGACCAGGTCAACACGATGGGCGGCTGGGTGACGGGCGTCGAATCGCTCATGTTCGATACGTCGACCAGGGGCACCGGCACGCCGACGCCGACGCTGTATGCCGCCATCGCCCAGGACTACGCCAGCGCGGCGGGCCTGACCTCGACCCTGTACAAGTCCGTGAACGGCGGTGCGTCGTGGACGCCGGTGGCGGTGCCGTCGGCCGTATCCGGCTACTACATCCCGCACGCGGTACGTGCAGCGGACGGCACGTTCTATGTCGCGTTCAGTGCGGGCGCCGGCCCGGGTGTCGCGGGTCCCGGCTATCTCTACAAGTTCAGCGGCGGTACGTGGACCCCGCTCGCCAGCAATGCCAACGCCGGCTACGGCGGCCTGTCCGTGTACGGCAGCGGCCCGACCGCCCGCATCGCGCTGGGCGTCTCGAACACCTGGGGCTCCGGCCAGATCGTCCAACTGTCGGTCGACGGCGGCAACACCTGGCGCGAGATCGAGCAGGGCATGCCGCATACGCCGGCGGGCAGCGGCGTCGGGGGCTGGGTGGACGACATCGAGATCGACCCGTCCAATCCCGACCACATCTCGCACGTCCATGGCGGCGGCGTCGTGGAAACCCGGAACGCGTCGGCGAACACGCCGGGCTGGAACGGCGCGGTCACCAATCTCGAGGAGACCGCCACCCAGGCGCTCGTCACGCCGCCGGCCGGCGCGTCGTACAAGTTCGTCAACAGCGCCGGCGACATCGGCACGTGGCTGCAGACGGATCTCGCGACGGCGCCGACCAGGGGGCCCTCCGCCACCTGGAGCAACGGCAACTACGCCGACGTGCTGTGGTCCGATCCGACGTTCCTCGTCGGCGCCGGCGTCCAGAACTCGTCCGGCACCGCCTTCGGCTTCTGGTCCGGCGACGGCGGCAACACGTGGTCGAACTTCGCGAAGCTGCCGACCGGCGCGTCCACCAACAAAGGCAGCACGGGCAGCATCGTGGCCACGTCGCGCAGCAACGTGGTCTGGGCGCCCGCCAACTCGGTGCCGTCTTATTCCACGAACAACGGCTCGCGCTGGACGTCGACCAACCTGCCGGCACTTGCCAGCCTCGGCTGGGATCGCGGCTACCGCCTGGTGGCCGACCGGAAGAATGCGAACAAGGTCTATGCCTACGATTCGGGCGGCGCATTCTGGGGCACGGCGGGCAAGGTCTATGTCTCGACGAACGGCGGCCATACGTTCACGCTGAGCCAGGGCTCGGTGTCGGCCAACCTGGCCCCCAACGCGTACTGGATCACGGCTATGGTGGCCAATCCGAACGCCGAGGGCGACCTCTGGCTGGCCGACGGCAACGCCGTGTACCACTCGCTGGATTCGGGTGGGACCTGGACGAAGCTGAACGGCTTCGCGTCGGTCGCGGCCAGCGGTTCGACGGCCCAGTTGCAGGGCGCCAGCGCGATCGCACTGGGCAAGGCGCAGGCCGGATCCCCGTACTCGGCCGCGATCTACGTCGTCGGCACGATGAATGGCGTGTGGGGCATCTGGCACTCGGACGATGGCGGTGCGACCTGGGCGCGCTACAACGATGACGCGCACCAGTACGGCGGCATCGGCGCGATCGCGGCCGACTGGAACACGTACGGGCGCATCTACTTCAGCGGCACCGGCCGTGGCCTGATCTATACTAACTGAGCAGTGTGGACCACCGCGGCGCCGGCCGCGGTGGTTTTTTTTGCATCGAGAACGACACATCATGAAGCAGACCTTCCTGTTACTCGCACTTGGCGCCGCCTTCGCGCCGGCCCAGGCGGCCGACCTCGGCCTCGCGCGCATCTTTTCCGACCACGCCGTGCTGCAGCGCGAGCAACCCATCGCCGTGTGGGGCACGGCCGGCGCGGGCAGCAAGGTGACCGTGACCCTGGGCAGCCGGACGGCGAGCGGCAGCGCGGATGCCCAGGGCAAGTGGAAGGTGCAACTGCCGGCGCAAGCGGCGGGCGGGCCGTACGGATTGACCGTGACGTCGAACGGCCAGACGGTCAGCCGCGCCGACATCCTCGTCGGCGACGTCTACCTGTGCTCGGGCCAGTCGAACATGGAATTCGCGCAGCGCGCGTCGACGAATGCGATCGGCGCCACGTATACCGCGCAGAACGACAACCTCCGCTACCTGAACGTCCCGCGCCACAGCGCGATGGCGCCGCAGGACGACCTCCTCGCGCCGGCCGCGTGGACGCGCGCGACGGCGGACAGCATCGGTGACGCGTCGGCCGTCTGCTACTACATGGCCCGTTCGCTGCAGGCGGACTACAAGGTGCCGGTCGGCTTCATCCAGGCCAGCTGGGGCGGCAGCACGGTCCAGGGCTGGATCGGCGCGGAGTCGCTGCGCACGTTCGGCGACTACAAGACCGGCATCGACCTCGTGGCGCAATACGGCAAGGACCCGGCCGCCGCGATGCGCGCCCAGGACGCGCGCACGGAAGCATGGTGGCGCGCGCACGACCCGGCCACGGCCGCGCAGCGGGCCTGGGTCGCACCCGGCTTCGACGACAGCGCCTGGCCCGCCGCCACGCCCGCCGCCTTCAAGGATTTCGACGGCGTGACGTGGTACCGCACGGCCGTCACGTTGACGGACGCGCAGGCGCGGGCGGCGAACGCGCTGCACCTTGGTCCCGTCGACACGTACGACACCACCTGGGTCAACGGCCAGCGCGTGGGCGGCGCCGGCCTGGCCTGGCTGGCGCGCGACTACGCGGTGCCGGCGGGCGTGTTCAAGCCGGGCCGCAACGTGATCGTCATGCGCGTACTGGGCGGCGCGGGACCGACGGGCGCACCGGCCAACCGCACCATCGGCCTGAGCGACGGCCAGGCGATCCCGCTGCCGGCCGCGTGGAAGGTCCGGCGCGGCAGCGCACTGAAGGGCCTCGCCGTCCCGCCGGCACCCTGGGACATGTTGACGAGCTACACGACGCTGTACAACGGCATGATCGCGCCGCTGGTCGGCTACAAATTCAGGCTGGCGGCGTGGTACCAGGGCGAAGCGAATGCCAACCAGGACGCGGGCAATCCGGGAGGACCGGAGGAATACCGCAGCCTGCTGCCGCTGCTGATGCGCGACTGGCGCCAGCGCTTCGGCCAGCCGGCACTGCCTTTCCTCGTCGTGCAACTGACCTCGTACGGATCGACGGCAACGGCGCCGGGCGATTCCAGCTGGGCGGAGCTGCGCGCCGCGCAGGCCGACACCGTCGCGCGCGATCCGCATGCGGGGCTGGCCGTCACACTCGACGTGGGCGACCGCTTCGACATCCACCCGACCCAGAAGACGGTCGTCGGCGAGCGCCTCGCGCGGGCGGCACGCGCCGTCGCATACGGCGAGAAGACGGCGCCCGGCAGCCCGACGGCCGTCGCGGCGGCGCGCAGCGGTGCCGACATCGTCGTGACGTTCAAGGATACGGGCGGCGGCCTGAAGACCTATTCGGCCGACCGCGCCATCGGCTTCGAAGTGTGCGCGGACAAGGCGTGCCGTTATGCCGACGCGCGCGTGGCGGGCGACACCGTGATCCTGCCCGGCGCGGCCACGGCCGGCGTCACGCGCGTGCGCTATGCGTGGGCCGATGCGCCGTTCGTGAACCTGTTCGGCGGCGATGGCCTGCCGGCCGCGCCGTTCGGGCTGGACGTTCGCTGATCCTTTGCGCTGATCACATCTGCCGGAACAGGTGCGCGAACAACGGGCTGACACGCAGGGTGTCGGTCCGGTCGCGCAGGTGCAGCGTCAGCTTGCCGGTTTCGTCGCGGCTGGCGCTCGTCACGTGCCGCATGTTGACGATGGCGCCGCGGCTGATCTGGCGGAACTGGTCGGCGTCGAGCTGCGGCAGCAGGTCTTTCAGACTCAGGCGGATCAGCGCATCGCCCGAGGGGCTGGCCACGTTGACGTATTTGTCGAGCGCCTGGAAATAGGCCACGTCCTGCACGGGAATCATGCGGATGATGTTGCCGACCGCGGCGCGGATCACGGTCAGGCGCTCGGCCGGCGCGGCGGCCGCGGGCAGCAGGGCGCGCATCTGCTCGACGAGGTGCGCGAGGCCGTCGTCGGCTGGTTTTTCCGTCGCGGGCGCCAGCCGCGCCTTGAGGCGCTCGACGGTGCGGGACAGGCGCGTGTCGTTCACCGGCTTCATCACGTAGTCGACGGCGGCCTGTTCGAATGCCTGCACGGCGTAGTCGTCGTACGCGGTCACGAACACGATCTGCGGGAACGGACGCGGACCTTCCCAGCGCTCCGCCAGTTCCTGCGCCGCTTCCAGGCCGGTCTGGCCCGGCATCTTGATGTCCAAAAACAGGATGTCCGGCTGCAGTTCCAGCGCCTGCTGGACGGCCGCGACGCCGTTCGGCGCGGTGCCGGCGATCTCGAGTTCGGGCCACAGGCGGCGCAGCGTGGCGGCGAGCGTGGCGGCGAGGATCGGTTCGTCCTCGGCGATCAGGGCGCGGATGGTCGTGTCTGTGGTGCTCATGCGGTCTCCAGGGGAAGCGTCAGGCGGGCCAGCACGCCGTGCGGCTGGGCGGGAATGAGGGTCAGGGCGGCGCGCTCGCCGTACAGCACCTGCAGGCGTTCGCGGGTCGTCGTCACGCCGACCCCGGTACCCTTGGCGGCCGTCTGCGTGTCGTCCAGGCCGAGGCCCGTGTCGCTGACGCAGATCTCGAGCAGGCCGGCGCGCGCGCTTGCCTCCACGGTCACGGTGCCGCCCTCGATCTTCGGTTCGAGGCCGTGGATGATGGCGTTTTCGACCAGGGGCTGCAGCAGCATGGCGGGCAGCCGCGCGCTGCGCAGTTCGGCGGGCAGGATGCAGTGGTACGCGAGGCGCGGGCCCATGCGCACGGCCATCAGGCCGAGATAGGCTTCGGCGGCCTCGAATTCCTGGGCCAGCGTCGTCGTCTCGGCGCGGGTGGCGGACAGGGTGGCGCGCAGGTACTGGATCAGGTGGTCCAGCATCCGGCTGGCCTGCTGCGGGTCGATCGCGATCAGGCCCTGCAGGTTGGCCAGCGTATTGAACAGCATGTGCGGCTCGATCTGGGCTTGCAGCAGGCGCAGCTGCGCCTGCAGGGCCTGGCGCTCGATCGTCTCGGCGCGCGCCTTGGCCTCGGTGCGTTCCAGCTTGATGCGCTCGACCCGTTCGCGGTTCAGGATCAGCAGGGCCATCGCGCTGATGGCCAGGAAGGTGAGCCCGATCATGCCTTTCTGGCCATGGTCGTTCGGGTACTCGGCGAAATTGGGCAGCGGCCGGCCCAGGATCAGGCTGCCCAGCGAGATGCCGGACAAATGCGCGAGGGGGGCCATCGCGACGAGCGCCACGAGGCACGGCACGAGCCAGCGGCGCCGCCGCACCGGATCGTCGAGGAGGGTGAAGCGCAGGCCGTCGAGGACGACCAGCCCCACCAGGCCCACGCAGATGGAGTACACCATCTGATCGTACAGTTCCCACGTCCTGCCGTTGACGAGCGTGATCAGGACGGCGATCAGGATGCACACGATGACGGTCAGGCCGATGTCGTCGGCCAGGCGGCGCAGCAGCGGCCGGTGAGGGCCCGGCGTGGCGGGCAGGAAGCGGGCGAGGGTGTTCATGCCGGAATTGTGCCGCCGCGGCCCGGGCGGCGGCAACCCCGCCGCGACGAAACCGCGTTCCGGCCGACCGAAACGGGGCATAATCGGACCGAAACCACCCTCGGCCCGTCAAACCATGGAATTCCAGTTCCTCGGCACTTCGTCCGGCACCCCGAGCAAGACCCGCAACGTGAGCGGCCTGGCGCTGCGCGGCCCGGGCGGCGGCTGGTCGCTCGTCGACTGCGGCGAAGGCACGCAGCACCGCATCCTGCACACGACCCTGTCGCTGCACGACCTGCGCGCCATCTTCATCACGCACCTGCACGGCGACCACTGCTACGGCCTGCCCGGCCTGCTGGCCAGCGCGGGCATGCTGAACCGCACGGCGCCGCTGGCCCTCGTCGGCCCGCCCGCGCTGCGCACCTTCATCGACGGCGTGATGGCGACGAGCGAACTGGGTCTGCCGTATCCGCTCGACTTCATTGCCGTCGACGACCTGGCCATACGCCCGATCTTCCCATCCTGCCCGACCTGGCCGTGGACGCCATCGCGCTGTCGCACCGCATGCCCTCCTGGGCCTACCGCTTCACGGAACGCACGGTGGAGCGCAAGCTGGACGCCGCCCGCCTGCGCGCGGCCGGCATCGCACCGGGCCCGGCCTGGGGCGCACTGCAGCACGGCCTCGATGCCGTGCTGGACGACGGCCGCGTACTGCATGCCGCCGACTGGCTGCTGGCGCCGCGCAAGGCGCGCACGGTCATCGTGGGCGGCGACAACGACACGCCCGGCCTGCTGCTGGAGGCGGCGCGCACGGCCGACGTGCTGATCCACGAGGCGACCTATACGGAAGAGGTGCTTCTGAAAGTGGGGCCGGGGCCGATGCACAGTTCCGCGCTGCGCGTGGCGCGCATGGCGGCACAGGCCGGGCTGCCGAACCTCGTGCTGACCCATTTCAGTCCCCGTTACCAGGACGGGGAGGGGCCGCTCTCGATGGCAGCGGTGGAGGCGGAGGCGCGCAGCGTGTATGACGGCCAGCTGTATCTGGCGCGCGATTTGGACCGGTACGTCCTGGACCGGAACGGCACGCTCGGCGCAAAAAATTTTTTGTAACACGCAAAAAAATCTGCGATATCTTTTTTTGTTTTCGAATCGATTCCATTCCCAAAAAAGTTATCGCGGATTACCTCATCGATATCCATATTTTTTATTTGAGCGGCATTAATCAATTTTTTGGAATCGCAGCCGTTTCCATAATGAAATCTGTAAATTTTCCGGTCGAATCAGTGACTTAGAGTCGTCCGTGGCCCTGTTGCAAAGCGTTTGAAAATGCCGCATTCTCCGCTCCTGAGCAATACCCATAATTATTAGACGGAGACTACAGTGAACAAACCCTTATCCCTGGCGGGACTGGGCGCGCTATTTGCGTCCTGCTTCATTGCCGCCAATGCGCACGCCCAGGCCGGCGCGACCCTGCCCACTTTCCAGAACGCGTCCGTGCACGATCCGTCCATCATCAAGGCCGGCGACACGTTCTACGTGTTCGGCTCGCACCTGGCGTCGGCCAAGTCGAAGGACCTCATGAAGTGGACGCAGATGACGGACGGCGTCAGCGCCACCAATCCGCTGTTCCTGAACGGTTCGAAGAACGTCTACACGGAACTGGCCGAGACCTTCGCGTGGGCGAACACGACCACCCTGTGGGCACCGGACGTGCGCCAGCTCGCGGACGGCAAGTACTACATGTACTACGACGCCTGCCAGGGCGACGCGCCGCGGTCCGCGCTGGGCATCGCCGTCGCGAACAGCCCCGAAGGCCCGTACGTCAACAAGGGCGTGATCCTGAAGTCCGGCATGTGGGGCCAGGCGAGCTACGACGGCACCGTCTACGATGCGCTGAAGCACCCGAACACGGTCGACCCGAACGTCTTCTTCGACAACGCGGGCAAGCTGTGGATGGTCTACGGCTCGTACTCGGGCGGCATCTTCATCATGCAGATGAACCCCGCCACCGGCTTCCCGTATCCGAACCAGGGCTACGGCAAGCGCCTCATCGGCGGCAACCACTCCCGCATCGAAGCCGCGTACATCCTGTACAGCCCCGTCACGTCGTACTACTACCTGTTCACGTCGTTCGGCGGCCTGGATGCCAACGGCGGCTACAACATGCGCGTCGCGCGCTCGACCAATCCGGACGGTCCGTACGTCGACGCCCAGGGCAATGCGATGGCGAACGTGAAGTCCGATCCTGCGAAACCGCTGTTCGACGACGCGTCGATCGCGCCGTACGGCGTCAAGATGATGGGTAACTTCCTGTTCGACCGCAAGCTGGGCGAGGCGGGCACCGGCATCGGCACGGGCTATGTCTCGGCGGGCCACAACTCGGCCTGGTACGACCCGGCGACCGGCAAGCACTTCCTGATCTTCCACACGCGCTTCCCGGAACGCGGCGAGCAGCACGAGGTGCGCGTGCACCAGATGTTCATGAACGCGGACGGCTGGCCCGTCGTGGCGCCGTACCGCTACGCCAACGAGACGGCGACGACCGTCCGTCCGGAATTCGTGTTCGGCGACTACCTGTACGTCAACCACGGCAAGGACATCACGGCCGCCATCAGGAAGTCGCAGCTGATCACGTTGAACGCCAACGGCAGCATCACCGGGGGCGTGTCCGGCACGTGGCGCAGGATGGGCGCCAACCAGATCGAGATCAACCTGCCGGGCGCGTCGACCTATAAAGGCGTGCTGCTGACGCAGTGGGACGAGACGTCGAAGTCGTACGTGACGACGTTCACGGCGTCGTCGCGCGAAGGCATCGCCATCTTCGGCAGCCGCCTGATCCCGCGCACCGACATGCAGGTGGCCACCGCCATCTACAATGAGCTGAGCCTCGGCGCCACGACGGCCGTGACGGGCAATCTCACGCTGCCGACGACCGCCGCGCGCAACGCCGTCATCAGCTGGACGTCGTCGAATCCCGCCGTCGTCAGCAACACGGGCATCGTGACGACGCCGGCCAGCGGGTCCGTGAACGTCACGCTGACCGCGCGCATCACGAAGGGCACGGCCACGCTGACGAAGACCTTTACCGTCACCGTGCGCAAGCTGGGCGGCCTCGTCGCGTACTACGCCTTCGACGGCAACCTGGCCGACTCGAACGGCGCCTTCGCGGCCGGTTCGGTCAGCGGCGGCAAGATCGACGTGGCGGGCGGCAGCCTGACGTACGGCGCCGGCATGCGCGGCAACGCGGCCGTGTTCGACGGCGCGACCGGCGTGCGCCTGCCGAACGGCCTGATCTCGTCGAACACGTACACCGTCGCCATGTGGCTGAAACCCGCGCAGCTGACGGCGTTCACCACGACGTTCTTCGGCGCGCGCACGACGGATTCCTGGGTCAGCTTCCTGCCGATGGGGCATGGCGGCGTGGGCGGCGCGTCGATGCTGTGGTCGGGGGCCGCCTGGTATGACGCGGGCCTCGGCATGAACATCCCCGTCAACCAGTGGTCGCACGTCGCGTTCACCGTCAACAACGGTGCCGTCAACGTGTATGTGAATGGCGTCAAGCGCTTCTCCGGCACGAACTTCCCGAACGTGTTCACGACGACGACCGGTACCTTCGCGCTGGGCGTGAATTACTGGGATACGCCGTACAAGGGCGCGATCGACGAGCTGCGCATCTATAACGCGGCCCTGAGCGATTCCGAAGTCGCCGGCATCGCACACTGAAAGGGATGACCATGAAAAAGACGATCATCGGCCTGCTGGCCGCAGCGATGTGCACGATGGCCAATGCGACCATCGTCCATTTCGACGACCTGTCGGGCGACGAGACGCTCCCGATCGACGCCGGCTACGCGGGCTTCAACTGGGACAATATGGGGACCGTGAGCGCCGGCGCCTATCCCGGCAGCGGCTTCGAGGCGGGCGCCGTGTCGGCGTCGAACGTGGCGTACAACTGGTACGGCATGCCCGCGACGATCTCGAAGGCGGACGGCAACGCGTGGGAATACACGGGCGCGTACTTCACGTCGGCCTGGGTCGACCAGGAGATCTCGTTCGAAGGCTGGCGCAACGGCCAGCTGCTGTTCACCTCCAGCGCGTTCACGCTGGACACGACGACGCCGCGCTGGATCCAGCTCGACTGGGCCGGCATCGATACGCTCGTCGTGTACAACAGCAGCCCGACGGCGTGGGCGATGGACGAGTTCACGGTGCCGGAGCCGGGGTCGCTGGCGTTGATGGGTGTGTCGTTGGCCGGGTTGATGACGGCACGGCGCAGGCGTAAAGCCTGACGTCATCAGTCGAGGTTCTCGTGGTGTTCGGCCACGCCTTGCTTCCAGTACGCCGACACCCGTGTCGCCTCGCGCGGCACGCCTTTCCCGTTCAGCACCTGGCGCACCCGCGCCATCATCGACGCTTCGCCGCCGCCCCACGCGAATCCGCGGCCGGGCGGCAGCGCCCATGCTTCCAGGTCCGCCACCAGTGCGTCCGGCGTATCGAACCAGCGCAGATCCACATCCGCCGCACCGGCAAACACGCGCCGGTCCGCCGGCGCCGCGTGCACGAATACGATCGCCCGGCTCCCGCCCGGCAGCTCTTCCAGTCGCCGCGCGATGGCGGGCAGGGCGGTCGCGTCGCCCGCCAGCAGGTGCCAGTCGAGTTCCAACGGGACGATCATCGAGCCGCGCGGCCCGCCGACGAGGGCTCGCCGGCCCACGACGGCGTTGCGTGCCCAGTCGGACGCCTTGCCGTCGCCGTGCAGCGCGAACTCGATCGTGAGCTCGAGGGCTTCGCGGCTGAAGCGCCGTGGGGTATAGTCGCGCCTCACCTGTTCTCCCTGTGCGTCCGGATCCGGGAACATGAACTTGACGTGGTCGTCGAACGACAATGACGTGAAATCGGCCAGCGCCTCGCCCGTGAAGGTGATGGCGACGAAGCCGTCGCCCAGGCGTTCGATGCGCGATACCGTCAGTTCGCGCAGCTTGAGTTCGTGGCGTACGCGGCGTACGAGCTGGTTTGCAGATTGCTCCATCGTTGCTCCGAATTAGTTGATAATATCCCCCATTATGCGAAACATAGTTGATGAAGTCAACCAAAATCCTCCATCGCCCGCGCTGGAGGTGCTGGAGCGTGTCCACGCGATCATGCACCTGTACCGGTCGGCCCAGCAGCGCAGCCTGCGCGCCGGCCCGCACGACCTGGCGCACATGGAGATCAAGGTGCTGGGATTCTTTGCGCGCCGGCCCGGTGCGACGCAGAGCGACCTCGCCGCGCATTCGGGACGCGACAAGGCGCAGCTGGCGCGCCTGATCCGCGGGCTGCGCGACCGCGGGCTGCTGGACGCGACGGCCGACGAGACGGACAAGCGCAGCACGCGGCTGTCGCTGTCGGAGGCGGGCAAGGCGATGTTCGCGGCGCTGCACCGCCACGACGGCGCGCTGGCCGAGACGGCGCTGGAGGGGATTGCGGAGGCGGAGCGCGCGACCCTGCTCGACTTGCTGGAGCGGGTGCGCGCGAACCTGGAGGCGGGGCAGGGCTGACGTTTTACGCTGCGATTTCGGACAGCAGCACTTCACGCCGTTCCGCCGCGCTGAGGCGGCCGGCGTCCAGCAGGCGCATGACGGTCAGCGCCTGCTGCGCCGGCACGGGGTTCGGCGCCTTGCCGAGCAGCGCGTCGCGGATGCCCGCATAGTACGACGGGTACGCGCCGTTCTCGGTCGGCAGCGGAGATGGCGTCACTTTACCGTCGCGCTGCACGGCCAGCACGCCCGTTTCCGCGTCGACGCCCCACGCGGCCGCATCGCCCGTGGGCATGCGGCCCGCGATCAGGTCTGCTTCCTGCGGGTCGAGACTCTGCTTGACCCAGCTGCCGTTCAAGCCATGCAGCGCCACGCGCGGGCGCGCGACGGCGGCCAGCATGCTGGCACCGAGGTCCACGCGCAGGCCGTCCGCATAGCGCAGGCGCGCCTGGAACTGGTCTTCGCAGCGGCCGCCGGGACGCAGGACCGGCAGGTCGGCTTCGATGGCGAGCGGCTCGCCGAAATACAGCAGCGCTTCGTCGATCAGGTGCGGGCCCAGGTCCATCCAGATGCCGCCGCCGGCTTCCACCTCTTCCTTCCAGCGCGCCTGCGGCTGCGGGCGGAAGCGGTCGAAGTGCATCGCGGCGTGGCGGACTTGTCCAAGCGTGCCGTCGGCCAGCAGGCGCAGCGCGGTGCGCGTCGTGCTGTCCCAGCGGCGGTTGTGGTAGACGCTCAGCAGCAAACCTTTGTCCTCCGCCAGGCGCACGAGTTCCGCGGCCTGGGCGGCGGTGTCGGTGAACGGCTTGTCGACGACGACGTGCTTGCCCGCTTCGAGCGCCGCCTTCGCGAGCGGATAGTGCGTTGCATTCGGGCTGGCCAGCACGACGAGGGCGACGTCCGGATCGGCGAAGAGGGCGGCCGGCTCGGCATGGACGGCGACGTCGCCGACGCCTGCCCGCACCTTGTCCGGATTGCGGCTGGAGACGGCGGCGATGGCGAGACCCGGGGTCGTGCGCAGCAGCGGCGCGTGGAAGACCTGGCCGGCGAAGCCGTAGCCGACGAGTCCGACGTTGATCGTGGTGTCCTTCATTGTGTTCCTTGATGGTGTTGCGGTCAGTGAGACATTACCATCCCAGCCGGGCGGGTAGCCGCGCCGCGGCCGGTCTCGCGCTCGATGCGCAGCATGTCGAGCGGACGCGTGACGCGGTAGCGCGCCAGCGCGGCGGCACCCACGGCGACGGCCTGGGCGCCGAAGTGCGAGGTGCGGATGTCGGGCGGCGCCAGCATGGCGGCGTGCGCGTACGCGGCCAGCACGTGCCGTGCGGGTTCGATGAAGGCGTCGCCCAGCTGCAGCGCGGGACCGCCGATGACGATCGCCATCGGGTCGAAGCCGGCCCACAGGTTGTTCAGCAGGATGCCGAGCTGGCGGCCGGCCGCGTCCACGGCGGCGCAGGTCGCCGGGTCGCCGTCGGCCACGCGCCGGAACAGGTTTTCCAGCGCGGGATGGCTGGGGCGTTCGCGGCCCAGCAGCGAGCCGAGGCCGATCAGCGCGTCGGCGCAGCCGCGCCGGCCGCACTGGCACAGCGGCCCGCCGGCCTGCAGGATCGCGTGGCCCACTTCGCCGGCATAGCCGTGCAGGCCCGTCAGCAGGCGGTCGTTGACGATCACGCCGGCACCCACGCCGTACCCGATCGACAGATAGATCAGCGGATCGGTGCCCGACTGGTCGGCGAACTCGAATTCCCCCAGCGCCGCCACGTTCGCCTCGTTCTGCATGTACAGCGGCAGCCCGTCCAGCGGCGAGCCGGCGACGTGGGTCTGCACGATGCCCGCCACGTCGACGTCGCGCCAGCCCAGGTGCGGGGCGTGGCGCAGCAGGCCGAGGGCTTCGTCGACGGCGCCGTGCAGCCCGATGCCCACGCCGAGCACGCGCCGCGGCTTGCCCTGGCCGGCGGGGCGCGCGAGCCGCTTCGCCAGCTTCACGAGCGCGAGCGCCACGAGGCGGATGCAGGAGACGGGATCGGTCGGGTCTTCGTATGTGAGGATGCGCGTGTCGAGCACTTCGCCCAGCAGGTTCGTCGCGACGACGCGCGCCTCGTCCACGCCCAGGTCGGCGCCCAGCAGGGCGAGGCGCGATGGATCCAGGTGCAGGGGCGTGGCGCGCCGGCCGACTTCGCCCGTCACGAGCAGTTCGCTTTCCGTGAGCCAGCCTTCGTCGACCAGTTCGCGCACGAGCAGGCTGATCGTGGATTTGGTCAGGCCAAGCACGTCGGCGAGGGCCGCGCGCGACAGTCCGGGCTGGATGCTGACCTGGCGTACCAGTGCCATGCGGTTCAGTTGCTTGAGGAGTTGCTGGTCACCGGTAACGGGCATGAGCGGGAAAAATCAAGTGGGTTGTGATGATTATGCAACAGATTGGAAAATTTTGTGCGTCATGCGTTATGCATAAATATGACGTCCGCCCCGTCGGCTGGTGAAAAGTATAACGGTATGGCCCGTGTAGCGGTTCCGGACGAAGTGATTGATTTATTTATGAAATCGATTTCTTGAACAAATTTCGCAACGTTCGTACGTACGTTACGTAATGGATCATTCTCACGAATAACCACCGTCCAAACCGGTGCGCGGACGCCTCCGAAGCGTGCACGCAGTTGGTTCGACCGATTGACCAATGCAAGTAATGTTCTTAATCTTAAACAAATGATGACCGCTACCAGTGACCAGAGAGTCCATGCATGAAGCGGGAACGCCAGGAGTAGTACCACCACCACGGACGTCGCCGCCCGGCGGGCGCGGCGTTTTTTTCGAGAGACGAGAGGAGACACAGTGCTGCACACCAAGAGGGTCTTTACCCACCACCTGAACACCAGGCACCGCCTGATCAGCCTCGCCGTTGCGAGCGCCTGCGCCGCCCTGGTCGCACCGGCATTCGCACAGGACGCGAGCAATGGTGCTTCCAATGGCATCGCATCGCCCAACGACCCGGCGGTCACCGCGCCGGTTCAGGGCGTCGCGGCGAACACCGTCGTCGTGAAGGGTATCCGCGCCAGCATGCAGTCCACGCTGAACCTGAAGCGTAACTCCGATGGTATCGTCGACGGCATCGTCGCCGACGACATCGGCAAATTCCCCGACACCAACCTCGCCGAATCGCTGCAGCGCATTTCCGGCGTGTCCATCGACCGTTCGCGCGGCGAGGGCGCCAACGTCACCGTGCGCGGCGTCGGCCCCGACCTGAACGTCGTGCTGCTGAACGGCCGCCAGATGCCGACCGCCAGCCTGGCCGACCAGGCCGGCCGCGCATTCGACTTTTCGAACCTGGCTTCGGAAGCCGTGTCGCAGATCCAGGTGTACAAGAGCGCACGCGCCGACACACCGCCGGGCGGCATCGGCGCGACGCTGAACATCATGACGGGCCGTCCGCTCGACCTGGGCAACCAGGCCAGCATCGGCGTCAAGGGTGTGTACGACAAGTCGAACAACAACCTGCCGTCGATCGACGCCGGCAAGAAGGTCACGCCGGAAGTCTCGGGCCTGTACAGCACCACGTGGAACGACGGCATGTTCGGCCTCGCCGTCACGGGCAGCTACCAGTCGCGTAATCTGGGCGTGAACCAGGCGGCCATTACCAACGGCTGGCTCGGCCCGTTCACGGGCAACACCGTCAGCGACGATCCGGGTCCGATCCCCGTCTCGGGCGCCGGCGTGACGAATCCGCCGAAGCCTTCTGACATCTACCTGACGCCGCAGAACCTGTCGTACTTCGTGCGCGGCTCGCAGCGCCAGCGGACCAACGGCCAGCTGACGTTCCAGTTCCGCCCGGTCAAGGAACTGACGACGACCCTGGACTACACGTACGCGCAGAACAAGATCCAGACCAAGTACCACGAGCTGTCGGTCTGGTTCAACCACCCGCTGAACGCCCAGAGCAGCAACTGGACCAACGGTCCGCTCGCCTCGCCGATCTACTATGAAGAGCAGGTCAAGAACCAGGACTTGGCGATGAATGGCGGTAACTTCGCCACCAAGTCGACCCTGGACTCGATCGGCTTCAACACGCAGTGGCGCGTTTCGCCGGCCCTGCGCCTGTCGCTGGACATGCACCATTCGCAGGCCAAGGCCGAGAAGGACAGCCCGTTCGGCTCGAACAACGACCTCGCGACCGCCACGTTCTCGCGCAACACCACCGGCGTCGACTTCACCCAGGAGATGCCGATCCTCGTCATCCCGGGCGGTGCCAACTACCAGGCGTCGCCGAACCAGGTGACGGGTTCGTGGTTCCAGGATGGCCTGAACAAGATGAAGATCGACCAGATCCAGGCCGGCGGCAGCCTGAAGCTGTTCGAATCGTCGAACCTGAACTTCGGCCTGTCGCACACGAAGGTCAACAACCACTCGGTGTTCCAGCAGGTGCAGCGCGACTCGTGGGCCGGCGGCACGTCGAACAACGCGGGCGTCGACTATGACCAGAGCCTGTGGCATGCCGACACCATCAGCCAGTACTTCAGCAAGCTGGGTGGTTCGGGCGATCCGCGCCTGTACAACCAGTTCATGCTGTTCGACTTCGCCAAGGTGCGCGACAACGCGATCAAGGTCACGGGCGACCAGGCCGGCTACACCCCGAGCCTCGCGAGCCCCAGCTTCGACCGCACGACGATCGAGAAGACCAAGGCGCTGTACCTGCAGTTCAACACCGACTGGGATACGGCGCTGCCGATGCACACCGGTATCGGCTTCCGCTACGAGAAGACCGACGTCGCCTCGACCGGTCTCGCGAAGCTGCCGGTGGCCGTGCGCTGGATCTCGCAGAACGAACTGCCGATCACGTTCGGCAACCAGGTCTTCCAGACCCAGCACGGCAAGTACAGCAACTTCCTGCCGACCGTGGACTGGGACATGGACGTGCGTGACGACCTGAAGGTGCGCGCGAGCTACGGCGTGTCGATCGGCCGTCCGCGCTACGACCAGATCCAGGGCGGTACCACGTACAGCTCGACGGCGGGCGTGACGGGCGTGACGGGCAGCAGCGGCAACCCGGCGCTGACGCCGGTGAAGTCGAAGAACCTGGACCTGTCGGCCGAGTGGTACTACACGAAACAGAGCATGGTGTCGGTGGGCGCGTTCCACAAGGACCTGTCGGACTACGCCGGCCAGACCGTCGTGACGTCGCCGTCGCCGACGGCACTGACCCCGGTGGGCGGCGGCTACTGGAAGGCGGCGATCGCGTCGGGCTGCGTGGCGACCGACACGCTCTGCATGCGCGACTACATCCTGAAGAACTACAACGGCCAGCCGGGCGTGACGTCGACGGGCATCAACGGCGAAGGTCACTACACCGGTACGATCACCGGCGTGCAGGGCGACCCGGCGCTGCCGTACCAGATCACGACGTACATCAACCAGAAGAAGGCCTCGCTGAAGGGTGCGGAGATCAACTGGCAGCACATGTTCAGCAACGGCCTCGGCTTCCAGGCGAACTACACGTACGTGAAGTCGGACCTCAAGTACGACAACCTGGGCACGGGTAACCAGTTCGCGCTCGTCGGCCTGTCGAACTCCGCCAACCTGGTCGGTATCTACGAGGACGACAAGTGGTCGGTCCGCCTGGCGTACAACTGGCGCGGCGAGTTCCTGGCGAACGTGGCCGACAACGGCAAGCCGAACCCGCAGTACGTCGAGCCGTACGGCCAGACCGACCTGTCGATCGGCTACAACGTCAACAAGAACCTGTCCGTGTCGCTCGAGGCGATCAACCTGACCGACTCGACCCAGCGCACGCACGGCCGCAGCGACCAGCAGGTGCTGCAGGTCACGACCGGCGGCCCGCGCTACATGCTGGGCGCGCGCTACAAGTTCTGATGATGTGCTGACGCGGCGTCTCCGTGCGCCGCGTGTGATGACGGGCCGTCCTGCGGGACGGCCTTTTTTTTGCCTGGCTGGGGCAGGGCAATGCCTGATATTCTGTCGGTGCCATTCCACTCATCGACAGGGACGACATGAAACGCGCGCACTGGTTACTGGTTTTCTCCTCGCTCGGCAGCGCCATCCCGCTGGCACATGGCGCCGACCTGACGCCGCCGCAGAAGCAGCTGCGCGGGATCTACCAGGAACTGGTCGAGACCAACACGACGAATTCCAGCGGCTCGTGCACGGTGGCGGCGACGAAGATGGCCAGGCACCTGAAGGCCGCGGGCTATCGCGATGCGGACGTCCGCATCATCGTGCCGCCGGGCGGTCCGACCAAGGGCAACCTGGTGGCGCGCCTGAAGGGCGACGGCAGCAGGACGCCGCTGCTGATGCTGGCCCATATCGACGTGGTCGAAGCCAACCGGGCGGACTGGACGCGCGATCCGTTCAAGCTCGTCGAGGAAAACGGCGTGTTCTACGCGCGCGGCGCGTCGGACGACAAGGCGATGGCGTCCGTGTTCGTCGCCAACATGATCCGCTACAAGAACGAAAAGCTGCCGCTCAAGCGCGACGTCATCCTCGCGCTCACGTGCGATGAAGAGATGGTGCCGTCCAAATTCGACGGTGCCGAATACCTGGTCAAGTACCATCGCGACCTGATCGACGCCGAGATCGCGCTCAACGAAGGCGGCGGCGGATTCCTCGACAAGGACGGCAAGCCGGTCCGCCACGGCATCCAGGCCGGCGAGAAGATCTACCAGAGCTTCCAGCTGGAAGTGACCAACCCGGGCGGCCACAGCTCGCTGCCGATGCGCGACAACGCCATCTACCGGCTCGCGGAAGGTTTGTCCCGCCTGGGCAAGTTCGAGTTCCCGTTCAAGCTCTCGAGCGTCACGCGCCAGTTTTACGAGAAGTCGGCGCAGGTCGAACGGGGGCAGGTCGCCGCCGACATGAAAGCCATCCTTGCCGATCCTCCCGATCGGGCGGCGCTCGACCGCCTGTATGCGGTTCACCCGATGCACAATGCGACCGTCCGCACGACGTGCGTGGCGACGAAGGTCGAGGCGGGACATGCCGACAATGCCTTGCCGCAGCGCGCCCGCGCCACCGTCAACTGCCGCATCCTGCCCGACGAATCCATAGCCGACGTGCAGCGCACGCTGGAACGCGTCGTGGCGGACGACACGATCAAGGTGTCCCGCATCGGCGAGGGTGTGGCCAGCCCCATGCCGCCGCTGACGCCGACGCTCATGAACGCGGTGAACGACATCAGCAACGACCTGTGGCCCGGGGTGCCGGTCATCCCGACGCTGCTGGCCGGCGGGACGGACGGCCGTTTCCTGAACAATGCCGGCATCCCGACCTACGGCATCAGCGGCATGTTCAGCGGCTCCGAACCCTCCGGTGCGCATGGCCTGAACGAGCATCTGCGCGTCAAGTCGCTCTACGATGGCCAGGAGTTTTTGTACCGGCTCGGCAAGCGTCTCGCGACGGAATAGGGGTCCGGCGCCGCCCGGTGCGATGGTAGCGTATAGCAAGGTGAATTCGGCAATATTTTCCTTGCCTTGGCTGTTTTAGCGATTGCGTATGTGACCGCTAACAGCGACAATAACAGTTCAACTATAACGCGCACGCCGCCGTATCGGCAGGTATCGTGCCAGGGAGACGCCATCATCCGTCCGCCGCGTGCGGCCGCGGGCCATACGGCCCGTAAAGACAGTCTCCCCGGCCTGCCGCCGCCGCGCGCACCGCGTCGCCCGATTCACCCCCTGCGATAGAGGACTGGATGAGACTTACCCTGCACCGCACGCTGATTGCGCTAACATCGGCGCTTGCCTTCGTACCCGCGGCCTTCGCCGCTCCGCTGACTACCCTGGACCGCAACGGCGCCTGGGTGTCGGTGGAAGCGTACGGCCCGAACATCGTCCACGTGACGATCGCCGTCGACAAGGACGAAGTCCTCAAGGGCCCGGGCTACGGCATCCTGAAGAAGAATGCCGACAACGGCGCGTTCCGCCACGCCGCGGGCAACGACGGCGACACCTTCACGTCGAACGGCATGACCGTGCACGTGAACGCGGCACCGCCGGCGCGCACGCCGAGCCAGCCGGAGAAGTACTTCGCGCCGTCGCTCGCGTCGGTGGGCCTGCAGGTCAAGAACGCCAAGGGCGAGCAGATCCTCGAGATGCAGGGTTGGGAGATGTCGCCGCAGACCGTCTCCGGCGAGAAGACCTACCAGGTCGGCGCCACGTTCGCGGCCGGCCGCGACGAGCATTACTACGGCATGGGCCAGAACCAGGAATCGACGGGTCCGCTGGACCTGCGCGGCCGCACGCTCGACTGCAAGCACTGGTACGACGCGCCGACCGGCGAATCCGTGTGCGTGCCGTTCATGGTGTCGTCGAAGGGCTACGGCATCGTGTGGGACAACCCGTCGGCCACGCGCTTCAACGCCGCCATCCACGGCCGCACGAGCTTCCAGTCGAACGTGGGCGAGCGCGTGTCGTTCTTCGTCATCACGGGTAAGACCACCGACGAGATCTACTCGGGCTACGCGCGCCTGACCGGCAAGACGCCGATCCCGCCGAAGGCCGCGTTCGGCCTGATCCAGTCGAAGGCGCGCTACGACAGCCAGCAGGAAGTGCTGCGCGTCGCGAACACCTATCGCCAGAAAAAATACCCGCTCGACGTGATGGTCGTCGACTGGTTCTACTGGACCCGCATGGGCCAGATGGACATCAACCCGGCCGAGTTTCCGGACCCGGACGGCATGAACAAGCAGCTGCACGACATGGGCATGCAGTCGATCATCTCGATCTGGCCGCGCTATGAAACGGCGGGCCGCTACTTCAACGAGCTGGATGCGAAGGGCTATCTGCTGAAGGACAAGGACGGCAAGACCGTCGACGGCCTGCCGTTCCGTTCCGACCGCACGGGCGGCCTGATCGACGCGACCAATCCGAAGGCACGCCAGTGGTTCTGGGAGAAATCGCGCGACAACGTCCTGTCGCACGGCTTCGACTACCCGTGGCTGGACGAGACGGAACCGGACCTGGTCCCGGACGGCTACTTCTATTCGATCGGCTCGGGCGACCGTTACCACAATTTGTTCCCGCTGCTGCACGTGGAAGGCTTCGCCGACAACATGCGCAGCTGGAAGCCGAACAAGCGCGTGCTGATCCTGTCGCGCGCCGCCTACCTCGGCTCGCAGCGCACCGGCGCGCTGTTCTGGTCGTCGGACGTGAACGCGACGTGGGAAGCGCTGCAGCGCCAGATCCCGACGGGTCTGAACATGACGGCGTCCGGCATTGCGCTGTGGGGCAACGACATCGGCGGCTGGCAGGGCATTCCGGGCACGAGCGACGGCACCAAAACGCCGCTGGTCGATCCGTCCGACGCGCGCGACGTCGTCGGCCAGAACAACGACTATCCGGAACTGCTGACCCGCTGGTTCCAGTACGGTACGTTCCTGCCGACCTTGCGCCTGCACGGCCAGCACAAGCACACCGACATCTGGTCCTTCGGCAAGCAGGCGGAATCCATCATGGCCCGCTACGACACGCTGCGTTACCAGCTGATCCCGTACATCTACAGCCAGGCCAAGTTCACGTACGACACGGGCGCACCGTTCATGCGCGGCCTGTGGATGGACTTCCCGAACGACCCGAACGTGGCCAACATCGGCACGCAGTACATGTTCGGCCCGGCGTTCCTCGTGGCGCCGGTGACGGAGCAGGGCCAGACGGAGAAGAACGTCTACCTGCCGGCCGGTACCGACTGGTACAACTTCTGGACCGACGAGAAGCTCGCGGGCGGCCAGTGGGTCAAGGTCGCCGCACCGATCGACCAGATTCCGGTGTTCGTGAAGGCCGGCTCGATCGTCCCGTTCGGCGCCGAGATCCAGTCGACCGCGACGAAGCAGGGCATCGCTTCGGTCAAGGTCTACCCGGGCCGCGACGCGTCCTTCGACCTGTATGACGACGACGGCGTGTCGTACGACTACGAGAAGGGCAAGGGCACGACGACCCGTCTGCACTGGAACGACGGTGCAGGCAAGCTGACGGCCAGCGGTGGCGATGCCAGCCTGGCGAAGAACCTGTCGAGCATCGTGAAGGTCGCAGGCAAGTAATCGCATCAAGCATGGTGGGCACGGCGTGCCCACCATGTTCCTCCCACCCGGTCCAGCGACCATTTCCCGCCTCCCTTCGCCACCAGCGGCAACAGCAGCGCCGCCCAGCTCAGGTGCGTCGGCCACGCATCCGGATACACGAAGATCTCGATCACGGCCGTCATCCCCAGCAAACCGAGCGCCGCGCCCCGCGTGCACAGCCCCAGCACGAGCAGCAGCGGGAACACGTGTTCCGCCGTCGCCGCCATCTGCGCGGCCAGTTCGGGCGGAATCAGCGGCAGCGCATACTCGGACCGGAACAATTCGTACGTCGACTCCTTGATCGTGAAGAGGCCTTGCACCTTCGTGCGGCCGGACAGGAAAAAGATCGCGGCGATGGCGACGCGGTCGAGCGCCAGCAACGCGGCGTCGGGCAGCAGGCGGGCAGTATGCAACATGATGGTTCCTTTCAAGGTTGACGGATGCCGCTCACGCGCGTGAGCAGTTCGTTGCCGATCCAGTCGGCGAGCAGGGCGCCTGCCCTGGCGACGCCGTCGTCCGCGCCGAGGCGGTCGACGAGCCGCGCGCACAATGCACCGAAGCTCCCTTCGGCACGCGCGAGCTGCAGCGCTTCGAACTCGGCTGCCGGCAGCACGCGCAGGCGCGCGACGTGGCCGCGGCGCCAGACGATCGCGCCCGCTGGCGCGGGCAGCATCGCCGCCTCGGGCACGTCGTCGCCGTCCTGCAGCGCGGACCAGATGTCGGCCGCGTTGGTCGTCAGCCGCGCCATGTGCAGCGAGGGGGCGAAGTGCAGACGCGCGCGGTCCCAGTCGACGTGCGCGAGGCGGGCCGGGTCCAGCGGTTCGGCGTCACGCGCGACGAAGGCCGTCGCCAGCGACCACTCGATCCACGCCAGTTCGTGCAGGTCCGGGTTGTCCGGGAAGAGGGCGCGCAACGTCGTTTCGAAGCCGGCGCCGTAGGCATCCAGTGTCCAGGCGCGCGGCGGGTTGCGCTGGATGTGGACGGCGGCCGCGTGGCGGAACGCGGCGTCGCCGACGAACGTGCGCAGGTGCGGATACGTCGCTTCCAGGCAGCCCATCAGCTGGACGCGGTAGTTGTTCTGGTAGACGTCGAGACCCGACCCGCCATCGGCCAGGCGGTGCGCGGCGCCGGCGTCGGCCGTCGTCAGCCAGCGGCGGAAATCGCGCTGCATCATGTTCAGGTTCATGCGGCCTCCTTGAGTCCGAGCCGCCTCGCCAGCGCCAGTTCGGCCAGCAGCTCGGACAGCGGCGGAATGTCGGCATCGCGCTCGATCATCGTCGCTACCGGGCCGCAGCGTGTGATGGCGTGCGCGTACAGCGACCACACGCCGTCCGGTACCGGCTGGTCGTGCGTGTCGATCAGCAGGCCGTCGCCCTGGCTGTGGCCCGCGAGGTGGATCTGGCGCACGTGCCGTGCCGGGATGCCATCGAGGAAGGCAAACGGATCGAAACCGTGGTTGGCGGCGCTGACGAACACGTTGTTCACGTCCAGCAGCAGCCCGCAGCCCGTGCGCTCGCACATGCGCGCGAGGAAGTCCCATTCCGTCATGGCCGCGCCGGCAAAGGCGAGGTAGCTGGACGGATTCTCGAACAGCATCGCGCGGCCCAGCGCGTCCTGGGCGCGGTCGATGTTTGTGCAGACCACGTCGAGCGCTTCCTCCGTGTACGGCAGCGGCAGCAGGTCGTGCGAGTTGAAGCGGCCGATGCGCGACCACGACAGGTGATCCGACACGTACAGTGGATCGACGGCGGCAACGAGCGCCTTCAGGCGCACGAGGTAGTCGCGGCGCAGGCCGTCGGCGGAACCGATCGACATCGACACGCCGTGCAGTGCCACCGGATGCCGTTCGCGTACGCGGCGCAGGATGTCGAGCGGCTGGCCGCCGGCCACCATGAAGTTTTCGGAGATGACTTCGACGAAGTCGACGGGGACGTGCGTCTCGAGGAAGTCGCGGTAGTGCTCGCGCCGCAGGCCGAGGCCGAAGCCGGCGAACGTCGGAGGAGAGGGAAGGGCTGGCATGGCTCGGTCCTGTGGTGGGTGGATGGCCCGTCCGCGGACGGGCCGGCGCGGTTATTCCTTCTCGGTCAACGTGCCGCCGAGCGCCTTGCACTCGGCCGGCGTCTTGACGATCACGCCCTGGCCCTTGCACTGGTTCAGGCCCTTGCAATCGTTCTTCGCCGTGGCGCACAGGCTCTCGCCCTTGCAGCCGTTGACGCCGTAGCAGCGGCCCGGCTGTTCCTTGCCGTTGTCCGCTGCATGCGACGGGTTGGCGATGCCGAGCGTGGCGATGGCGAGGAGGGCGGCGGCGCCGGCCAGGCCGACGCGGTTCGTACGTTGTGCTTTCATGGTGTGCTCCTTGTGGTGAATGGTTGATTACAGGGTGTCGCGGGCGGCCCGTTCGATGACCTGGGCCACGTCTTCCGGACGCGACATGTGGACGGCGTGGCTGCCCTTGATCTCGACGATTTGAGAATGGGCGCGGCGGTACATCATGCGTTGCGCGTCCGGGGCGAGGATGCGGTCTTCCGTCGCGACGACGGCGTAGCTGGGCTTCGTGTGCCACAGGGCCGCATAGCTGGGCGTCCCGAGGAACGCGAGGCCGACGGGTGTCTGCGACGCGGCGAGGAAGTTGGCGCGGTTGGGCGTCAGGTCGGCCGCGAAGTCGTCGTGGAAGCGCGCACGGTCGGCCCAGTGGTACCCGGCGAAATCGGCCCGGATCGCGGCCGGCATGCCGCCCGTCCCGTGCAGCAGCTGGAGCGGACTCTCGCCCACTTCCGGCGCGATGGCCGCGACGTACACGAGCGCTTTGACTTTCGCGCCGCTGCCGACGTTGCCGATCACGGCGCCGCCGATGCCGTTCCCGACGAGGACCACGTTGCCGAACTGCTGCATCAGCACGCGGCGGGCATGGGCGACGTCGTCCTCGAACGTCGCGTGCGCGGCCGGCACGACGGTCACGTGGTAACCCTTCTGGCTCAGGATGTCGTGGACGACGTGCCAGCCGGAGGCATCGACGAATTCGCCGGGCACGATCACGATGTTCTTCGTGGCTGCCGCCGCCGGATCGGCGGCCAGTGCGGGCGCGGTGAACGTGCAGGCGGCCAGCAGCAATGCGAGCGTCTTCATGGTCGCGTTCATCGCTTACTTGCGGGGCGTGAGGGAGCCGTAGCCTTTCGGCGTCTTGATGCTCGTGCAGGTGCCTTTCTCGACGAGGATCCAGGCATCGTCCTGGTAATCCTTCTTCGCCGTGCCGGCGCACGAGGTGCCCGCGCCGGCCGCGCATTCGTTCTGGCCGGCCAGCGCCACGCCATAGCATTTCTCGGTCGGCTTCTTCGCCTCGGCGGCGTGGGCGCCGGCGCACAGGGTCAGGGCCAGCGTGGCGGCCAGCGCGGTGTGGGTCGTCTTCATCGGTCTCTCCTTCGGTTGGGTCGACGCGGCGCGTCGATGAACGTCATGAGACCAGCCCGGTGTGTCGGGGGATTGTCCGTTGCATGTCCGGAAACGCCGGCAATGTGTCGGCGGGGCATTACGACACAATCGGACATAAAAGCAGGGGGTGCATGCAGCCTGAATAAGGTCAGACATCCTATGTGTTGTTATCGTATAACACCCCTAACAGCGATTTTGTGGTAGCGGATAGCAAATGCCAGAGGGAGCGGACTTGTCTATGAAGCGTGTGATACGGATTCGGGTATCGGTGATGAAAAAAATTTTATTGGTTCGATGATATTTACTCAAGTATGGTTACCAACATGTCTGACGTCATACTAGAAATACAGCTTTGACGGCATGTTTTCACTGGCAGTCCGACAAAGCTCGCACCGCGGCCAAAAATGTTAGCGTTTAACATTTCGTGTTAGGGCGAGCGCTCACTCGTAAGACCAAAAAGGCCACAAGGCCATCCGATAAGAAGAGAGAGGAGACAAATGAAGCAATACTGGAATGGCGCCGCACGGCGCCGGGCACCGAATCGCCGCAACGTTTACGCGTTGACCATCCTGGCCGGTCTCGTGTCCAGCGCCTGGGCGCAGGACAACACCGAACTGAGGACGCAGGGCAGCGGCCCGACCGTCACCGTGACGGGCTACCGCAGCTCGCTGGCGTTGTCCGCGCTGGAGAAGCGCGAGAACAACGGCCTCACCGACACCGTGTTCTCCGAGGACATGGGCAAGTTCCCCGACCCGAACATCGCCGACGCCCTGTCGCGCGTGCCGGGCGTCACCGTGACCCGCGCGTCCATCGACGGCGAGGGCATGAACATCTCGATCCGCGGCATGGGGCCGGCGTTCACCCGCGTGCTGCTGAACGGCGCGCCGATGGCCTCCGCCTCGGCCGGCAGCTGGGGCGGCAACATCAGCGCGAACCGCGAAGTGGACATGGACTTCCTGCCGTCCGAACTGTTCCGCAGCGCGACCGTCTACAAGAGCCAGCAGGCGGACATCAGCGAAGGCGGCGTGGCCGGTACGGTCACCATGCGCAGCGTGCGCCCGTTCGACAAGAACGGCTTCCGTTCGGCCTTCACGGCCAGCGGCAACTACCGCGACAAGGACGGCAAGTGGGGCAACACGGGTTCGGCCCTCGTCAGCAACACGTGGAACACACGCTTCGGCAAGGTGGGCGCGCTGTTCGGCTTCGCCTGGGGTAACACGAAATACCACACCGACGTGTTCCAGACCGTCGACATGCGCACGTTCCGCCTGAACGCGAACCAGCGCGACGCGTCCGACCCGGCCTCGAAGGGCGGCGACTACTTCAACAGCCCGGCGACGGTCCCGAGCGGCATGGACCTGTCGGCGCTGCCGGCCTACGCGCAGGCCGTGCTGAAGCCGGGCGCGCCGATCGACCGCGCGATGCTGCTGGCGCTGAACCCGGGCGCCACGATCCAGCAGATCGACAACGGCCTGATGGGCCGCCTGCCGCGCTACCTGGTGTACGACGGCGAGCGCCGCCGCCGCGGCGAGACGCTGAGCTTCCAGTGGCAGCCGAACGAAGACTGGATGGTCTACACGGACCTGATCTTCGCCCAGAAGGGCAACAAGATGCAGCAGGAAGACATGGCCGCCGGCATGCGCGCGAACACGCCGATCCCGATCGGCCTGACGTTCGACCGCAGCGACTGCTCGAACTACTGCACGATCACGGGCGGCACGCTGGCCAACACCTTCTGGGGCCTGGAATTCCGTCCGATGAAGGAAAACACGCACTTCCGCAGCATCAACCCGGGCTTCGAGTGGCACGCGTCCGACCGCCTCACCATCGACGGCCACGTCAACTATACGGACAGCGAGTTCTATCGCGACATGCCGACCGTGCTGGTGGCCACGCAGTCGGCACCGACCGTCGTCAAGTACGACAACACGACGCCCGGCCAGATCCCGGTCATGTCCAGTAATATCGACATCAACGACCCGACCAAGTTCGGCTGGTACCAGCCGGGCCAGGGCCTGTCCGGCCTGCGCGGCGACATCTACCAGCGCCGCAACACGACCAAGGGCACGCGCCTGAACCTGAACTGGGGCGACGACACGTTCGCGATCAAGGTGGGCGGCTCGTTCGACGACATCACGCGCCGCTACACGGACTACGGCAACGCCGACGCGTGGATGAACTACACCTGCGGCAACCAGACCAGCTACCAGTTCATCCAGCCGGACCGCGCGCTGCAGGGCCAGTGCGACGGCCGCTTCGCGCCCGGTCCGATCCCTGCCGGCACCTACCCGGGCTATGGCACCGGCTACACGCAGGGTCAGACGGCGCCGCTGACCTACCTGGGCTCCGCGGTCACGAACGGCGACCTGGCGAAATACGTCCACAAGAGCGATCACGGCTTCATCACGGTCGACTGGGACAAGTTTGCCAAGGACACCAACTACCAGCACTACCGCGAGCTGTTCTTCGCCGCGCCGACGTCCAACGGCGGCTACCTGCGCGAGAAGGTGTCAGCGTTCTACGTCTCGACCAACGGCCGCATCCCCGTGTTCGGCCACACGCTGCGCTACAACGCCGGCGTGCGCTACGCGACGACGGAGCAGACGATCGGCGCCCCGGTCAACACGCCCGACCCGCGCAACGCCCAGCAGGGCCTGCAGCAAGGCGGCCGCTACCCGGACATGCAGACCTGGGTGTACGAATCGACCAAGTACCACAACATCCTGCCGTCGTTCAACCTGTCGTACAACATCACGAAGGACGTGATTGCCCGCCTGTCCGGCTCCAAGTCGCTCACGCGCGCCAACCCGGCGGACCTGCACCAGACCCAGCTCTCGATCGGCGACCAGGGCGTCAACCAGGGCAACGTGACGAACCCGAACCTGAAGCCGTTCAAGGCCAACAACCTGGATGCGGGCGTGGAATGGTATTTCAGCCGCGAAGGCTATGTCGCGCTGTCCGGCTTTGCGAAGGACATCGTGAGCCGCCCGGGTTCGCGCCAGATCGACTACACGCTGTCCGACCTGGACAAGATCTACGGCACGGTGGGCCTGACGGACGCGCAGCAGGCGGCCGTGGACGCCGCCGGCGGTCGCGACAAGAAGCACGTGATCATCACCGAGCCGTACATGATCGACTCCAAGCTGAAGGTGCGCGGCCTCGAATTCACGTGGCAGCAGCCGCTGGACATGCTGCCGGTGAAAGGCTTCGGCTTCACGGGCAACTTCACGTACACGAAGCAGAAGGATGAAGCCGCGGGCGCGCCGCCGGTGGCCGGCGTGCCGCCGCGGACTAACAACCTGACCGTGTACTACGAGAAGGACGGCCTGAACCTGCGTGTGTCGCGCCAGTACCAGGCGAGCCTGATCAGCAACACGAACACTGGCCTGGGCAACGGCTTCTACGCGTATTCGACGGGGCGCTCGCAGGTCGACATGTCGGCCGGCATGAACCTGCAGAAGGTGTTCGGCTTCGGCGGCAACACGGACCTGACGGTCAGCGTCTGGAACCTGAACAACGCGAAGAGCCAGAACTACACGGCGTTCAACAACGCGATCTTCGACGAGAACAAGCCGGGCCGCAGCTACACCATGTCCCTGCGCACGGCGTTCTGATGATCTAGTTGCGTCTCCCCGGGCCGTTTGCTGGCGGTCCGGTATTCATGGAGCGGCCGTGTCTCTGGCCGCTCCTTTTTTATGGTTGTGTTGGCGCGGTCGATCTTGACTGCCTCCGCTCGGGGCAGGAACCGGATCTGGACGTGTTTCCACTGCCGACCCGAACCGGACGGTCGCCGTGCTTCAGGCAGAACCCAGCCGACTTGGACGGATTCCCAGTATCCGCCTGAGCCGTGGTACGTCTTTGCGTGAAGGCGAAACGATTGTCCGCACATTTGGCATTAGAAGCCAAAACAACGTGGGCAAGACATACGTCGTGCTGCACGTCCAGTTAGCTTGCCGCGTTCGCGTTACCATGAAACCCGTCTATACAGACGCAGCGCGAGATGCTATCCGCTTGACGTGCTGCGGTTGTCGATGCGGTAGATCTTGCCACTGGACCCGATGAGATAGAGCTCGCCGCTGCCGTCTCGTCCGAACGAGAGCACGCCGCCCACCTTCGCGACGTCCCATGTCGTGACGGTCGGCACACCGCCGCCCGCGTAACGCAGCGACTTCAAGTAACCACCGCAATAGTCCGAAAACACATAGCTGCCGCTGAGATGGGCGATCTTCGCGCCGCGGTACACGTAGCCACCGGTGATCGAGCAGCCGTTGGCGTTGTTCGCGCCATGGTCGTATTCGTGGACGGGCAGTGTCAGGCCGGCCGTGTCGCAGGACCCGCCGTTGTAGCACGCGCCACCCTCCAGGATATTCCAGCCGTAGTTGAGACCGCCGGCGCCGGCGTCGCTGATATCGACTTCCTCGCGCTGCGCCTGGCCGACGTCGGCAATGTAGAGGAGGTTGCCGTCGAAACTGAACCGCCACGGGTTGCGCAGACCGAGTGCCCAGATCTCGTTGCGTCGCGAGCTCATGCCGTTGTACGGATTGGATGCCGGAATCTCGTAGCTTCTCGTCGCCGTCGCGTTACGCACGTCCAAGCGCAGCAGTTTGCCCAGCAAGGACAGCGGGTTCTGGGCGTTGCCGCGTGGATCGCCGGCACCACCGCCGTCGCCGGTGGACAAGTACAGCATGTCGTCCGGACCGAAGGCCAGCTGGCCGCCATAATGGTTGGTGAAGTCCGGATGTGGAATCTGCAAAACCGTCAGCTGCGAAGCAGGGTCCAGTACGTTCCTGTCGGACCCGACCGTGTAGCGTTCGAGCGTGATGACGTTGTCGCGCGCGACATAGACGATATACACCCGGCCATTGCTGGCGAACTGGGGATCGAACGCGATCGACAGCAAGCCACCTTCGCCCGCGGTACTCGTGCGGCTGCTGACGTCCAGGAACGGCGTGGCGCGCAATGCGCCGTTTTCCATGACCAGGACACGGCCCGTTCGATCGACGATGAATAGGCGTGTATCCCCCGGTGGTGCGCTCAGGTAGACGGCATTGTCGACCTGGGCGACCTCGGACAGCGCCAGGAGACCGCCAGCGGCAGGCGGCGGCTGCGGCACCGGTGCCACGGGCGTATTGACGACACCACCTGGGCCGCCGGCGCCGCTACCGCCACCCCCACCGCAGGAAGCCAGAAAACATAGGGCGATCAACACGCCGGCGCGTCGTCGAATGATCCGCATGCGACCTCCAAGTGTCGACAGCATGGTTGTACAGCCGCTCGTGCGTCTGAATGTCCGTACATAAGAGTGTACTGGAACCATGTTTTCGGCGTGTCACGATTGGCAGTAGCCTATCACGCGATTACATGTCTTGGCCTAGTGGATTGTGGGACGCCTATGATCGATGCCGGTCTGTTGCCAAGGGCCGGAACCAACCCGGAGCGGACATATTTAAATAGGCTTTTTGGCTGCGAAAGCTTGGTGCATCTGCCCACGCATTTGCAGGATCTTTGACGCGGCTGTGGCAAGGGCGTCATCCTCGATTACGAAGGCCATTAGTCGACCAGTCTCATCAAAAATTGCCGACGAGATGATTGCTGAGGGCAAGTCAGCGGTCTAGGGGAATGCCGTTCTTCGTTAATTCTTGAATAACATCTTCGTCTTTGATTTCGTTCTCCTGCTATGTCTGTTTTTGGCTGGCCGCCGCCGTTTAATGTACGGCAGTAACCGACCCGAAGCGGACCTCCGTGATTCTATAAACGAAGCGCATGGGCTCAGTTGGAAAACTTGCGGCGATCAAGCCTTGCACCAGCGACTTGTCGCCGAATCGTACGTGACCTTGCCGCTTCGTCGGAGAGCTTGTAACCGTTCATTGATCGTTGTATCTGCTGACCTCAGCGGGAAGAGGGAGCGACATACGCCGACGACGGGCGCGCCCGACGCAGTCCATGCGCCCAATGCGTAGACCCCTATTCAAGCGCACCCGTCAAGCACCAACGCAGACCGTTTTATTTGCGAGCAGCCGCCCACGTGAACCTCACCCCATCGCTCCCATCCGGCACCGGCCCCGGACTATCCGCACGCACCGCATGCGTCACCGGATCCATGCGCACGAAGCGGTTCGTCACGAGCGACATCAGCACCAGTTCCCCGGTCGGCGTCTCGATCCACTGGAAGCTCTCCGCCTTGCCGGGTTTCCCCTTGCGCAGGCCCACGCCGCCCTTGGCATCGACGCTGACCCAGGCCGCGCCGGACTGCAGCGCGACACGTCCGAGCCCCATGTCCTTCACCAGGTACGAAGCCATCTTGCGGCCGGACTTGAATTCCGCGAACTGGACCCGCTGCCCGACCGGAATCGCGCGCATCAGTCCGTGCGGATTCGGCTGGTAGACGTCGATGCTGTCGAAGTCCGCGTGCCCGCCCGTTTTGCCGGCCTGGTTGTAGTTGAAGAGGGCATAGCGCACGCCCTGGAAGGTCTTCAGCTGGAACACCATCGTGAACGGCTCGCCGATGGGCGCGAAGTCCTTGCCGTCGACGGACCACGAGAAGCGCGCCTGCTCGGTGAGGAAGTCGCAATCGGCGCGCAGCTGGATGCGCGTGGCGCCGGCCGGCAGCGGCACGCGCACGGTGCGGTCGCTGATCTGATCGTACAGTGCCACTTGCAGGCCGGTCGCCGTCTTTTCCACGCCCAGCGTCGCATACGGGAGGTTCAGCAGGGCGAGGCCGGCCACGTCGCCGGCCGCGAGGCCGGACGCATCCAGCGTCACCGTCGGCGACGAGCGCGGGCCGATGGCGCGCTGCGTCAGGCTGTTACGCGCCTGCCAGAACGATGTCGCGGGCAGCGCGTGCAGGCGCAGGAAGCCGGGGCGCTCCGTCAGCGACCACTGGCCGTCGACCGGCACGTGGTTCCACTGCCAGAGCGGCTGCAACGTCGTGGCCGAGAAATCGTCGCTGCGGGCGTACGGCACGGTGATCGGGGAGGGCGTCGCCGTCTTCGGCTTGACCCAAGTACGCGGATTGCGTCCCAGGTTGCCGGGCAGGCCGAAGTACGGCCAACCATCCTTCCAGGTGATCGGCGAAAGGCTGAGCAGGCGGCCGACCGAATTGAAGTCCATCATCGAGAAGCCCCACCATTCGCCCGCCGGCGTCAGCACGATGCCGCCCTGGTGCAGCGAGTTGGCGTTGCGGGCCGACGGGTCGGGCGGCTCGATCGCGGTCGGCGTCTTGTTGTCCTTCAGGCGGTAGCCCTTGGCCATGCCGAAGTCTTCATCCTTGCTGATGGCCTGGTTCACTTCGTACGGGCCGTCCACCTTGTCCGCGCGCGCGGCGGGCATGCGGAAGCCGCCCGCATAGTTGGCGGAGAGGATGTAGTACTTGCCCTGGATCTTGTAGATGTGCGCGCCTTCGCCCATGCCGGCGTCCTGCGCGAACAGGATTTTCTCGGTGCCGGGCACGATGTCCGTCAGGTCGTCCGTCAGCTGGGCGATGCGCATGCGCTGGTGGTCCCACACGACCCACGCCTTGCCGTCGTCGTCGAACAGCACGGACAGGTCGTGCAGGCTGCGCTTCATCTCGCGGTGCGTCCAGGGGCCGCGCGGATCGGTGGCGCTGAAGATCTGCGTGGCGCGGCCGTTCACGTTGGTGAAGATGTAGAACGTGCCGTTCCGGTAGCGCAGGCTCGGGGCCCAGATGCCCTGGCCGTAGATGCTCTTGCCGTCTTCCAGGCGGTACGCCGGACCGAAGTCCAGCTTGTCGACGGCATAGCTCAGGAATTCCCAGTTCACCAGGTCGCGCGAGCGCAGGACCGGCAGGCCGGGCATCGCGTGCATCGTCGTGCCGGTGAGGTAGAACCAGTCGCCCACGCGGATCATGTCCGGGTCCGAGAACTCGTCGTAGAACAGCGGGTTCGTGAACGTGCCGTTGCCGTTGTCCGCCGTCCAGGTGGCGGTCGACAGGCCGGTGGCGGGGCGCGGTTCTTCCTGCGCCTGTGCGCTCACGCAGGCGAGGGCGGCGCAGAGGGCGAGGACCGTCGCTTTGATGCGCGGCGGGCGGAGGTAGTGTGCGGTCATGTGGGATCCGGTGGATTCAGGGCATCCGGCAATGTAGGGCATGCATGGTAGCGCTGTCAAAACCGCATCGCCGTGCCGACGGCCGCCGGACACCGTCACACCGTCGACGCCAAGTCCTTGTTATTGCTGGCTTTTCATCGATCACCGATGGGTCATTCTGCAACTAACCGACATGCGCGATACCGAACCCGATATCGGTCTCCAGGAAAATATCATCGCTTTCCTGGCCGCTCCCGCACGGGTGGTCAGTGCTGGCCAGGGACGGGCGGCTGTTGCGCGACCGATTGCAGGGGCGCGGGTGGTGCCCCGGCCGTCATGCCCTCCGGCAGCGGCGCACGCACGGGCCGGCTGTGCATGTTGGTGGAGGAGAGCACGTTGTCCGTCGTGCCCGGCGCGGCGTCCCATACGGGGGCGGCGATCCCCTCGAACACGGTCTTCAGTTGCTGGCCCCAGCTGTTGCGCAGCAGCTGGAAATACTGGTTGTGTTCGTCGATGGTGACGAAACGCGTGACGGCCAGGCTGCCGTCCTCGTACACGAGCAGGTCGAGCGGCAGGCCGACGGAGATGTTCGAGCGCAGGGTCGAATCCATCGAGATCAGCGCGCACTTGGCCGCGTCGTCCAGCGACGTGCGCGGCGTGACGACGCGGTCGATGATCGGCTTGCCGTATTTCGCCTCGCCGATCTGGAAATAGGGATTCTCCTCGTGCGACTCGATGAAGTTGCCGGCCGAGTAGACGTAGAACAGGCGGCAGCGCTCGCCCCGGATCTGGCCGCCGAACACGATGCTGATGTTGAAGTCGACGCCGTGTTCGGCCAGCCGCGCCGACTCCTGCCGGTAGACCGCGCGGACCGCCTCGCCGACGATGCGCGCGGCCTCGTACATGTCCGGGACGGTCCAGATCGTGGCGCCGCTCTCGCTGACCCAGGCCGACACGGTCTGGCGCACGGCCTGCGAGATCGACAGGTTCCCCGCGGTCATCATGACCATCATCCGGTCGCCCGGGTTTTCGAACACGGAGAGCTTGCGGAAGGTGCCGACCTGGTCGACACCGGCGTTCGTGCGCGAATCGGCGAGGAACACGAGGCCGGCATCGAGGCGCATGCCCACACAGTAAGTCATCGGCGAAATCCGTTCTGGTCGAGGAAAGCGGTCATTCTACACGGGGACGATCTGCGCCTCGACCCGCATGACTTCGTCGCCGCCGCCGCGCCGCATGCCACGCACGGGGGCGGCCGATTCGTAGTCGCGGCCGATCGCGAGGCGGCAGTACCCGTCCGTCATGAGGCGGTTGTGCGTCACGTCGATACTGACCCAGCCCGTGAAGTCGGCATCCTCGGCCCAGGCGTCCACCCAGGCGTGGCTGGCCGCGTGGCCCGACGATCCCGGGTCGATGTAGCCGGACACGTAGCGCGCCGGTACCCCGTGCGCATGGCAGCAGGCGAGGAACACATGGGCATGGTCCTGGCAGACGCCGGCCCCCAGCAGCATCGCCTCGGCGGCGGCGGTGTCCACGTGGGTGGCACCAGTCTGGTACGCGACCGCACCGTGGATGTGCGCGGCCAGCCGCAGCAGGTCGGCCGTGGTCACCGGCGTCCCCCGGGCGGGCAGGCAGGCCGCCGCGACGTCGGCGAGCGCCGTCGTCGGCTGCGTCAGCCGGGTCGGGACCGTGAAGATCAGCGGCGGCAGGCTGTCGTGGGCCTGCAGGCGGCCGCCGGGCAGCGGCGCCGTCGCGACGATGCCTTCGACGAGGATGCGCACGGCGGTGTGCGGCGCGGTCAAGGTCAGCATGTGCGAGGCGTTGCCGTACGCGTCCACGTAGGCGGCGCAATGGCCGGGTGTCGCGATGTGCCAGGACAGCACCTGCTGTTGCGGCTCGGCGCGCGGCGTCAGGTGCAGCTGCTCGATGCTGTAGGCCTGCGGTTGCGAATAGCGGTACAGGGTTTCGTGGCGGATGGACAGGTGCATGTCAGGCTCCCAGGGGGACGAGGAAATCGCGGCTGATGCCGTTGCCGAGCGCGTAGATGTTTTCCATGAAGGCCCCCAGGGTCTCGTCGACGCCGGCGGCGAGCACGTCCTCGATGCGCGCGAATTGCAGCTCGGCGTGCATCTTCCCCGCCAGCCGCTCCGTGCCGGCGGAGACGTCGTTGCGCACGGCCTTGAGGTTCGCGACCACCTGCTCCATGCAGGCGAGCAGGGAGCGCGGCATGTCGGCGCGCAGCATCAGGAGCTCGGCCACGCGCGCCGGCGTGATCGAATCGCGGTAGACCTTGCGGTAGATTTCGAAACCCGCCACGGAGCGCAGCAGCGCCGCCCAGTAATAGAACTCGCGCTGCGTGAGCACGTCGTGCGTGGCGCCGGCACCGGCGCCGTGGTACTTCACGTCCAGCAGGCGCGCCGTGTTGTCGGCCCGCTCCAGGAACGTGCCGAGGCGGATGAACACGAGCGCTTCGTCGTCGAGCATCGTGCCGAGCGTGACGCCGCGCGCCAGGTGGCAGCGCAGCTTCACCCAGTCGAAGAATTCGCCGGGGTCGGCATCGAGGTTCGCACCGAGCCGGTCGCGCAGCTCGATCCATGTCGCGTTCTGCGTTTCCCACACTTCCGTCGTGAGCACGCCGCGCACGGCCCGGGCGTTCTCGCGCGCCGCCGTCAGGCACGCCACGATCGACGACGGGTTGGCCGGATCGCTCACCATGAAGGCCAGGACGTTCTTCGCGTCGAGCGTGCCGTAGGCGGCGTCGAACGCGCCCTGCAGCTCGGAGATGCCGAGGATGGCGCGCCACGCCTGTTCCGTGTCGACGGCGGACTGCGGCAGCATGGCGGTCTGCACGGCCACGTCGAGCATGCGCGCCGTGTTCTCGGCGCGCTCGGTGTAGCGCGCCATCCAGTACAAGTGGTCTGCGGTGCGGCTCAGCATCATTCCTCCAGTATCCAGGTGTCCTTGGTGCCGCCGCCCTGCGACGAGTTCACCACCAGCGATCCCTCGCGCAGCGCCACCCGGGTCAGGCCGCCCGGCACCATCGAGATGGTCTTGCCCGACAGGACGAACGGGCGCAGGTCGATGTGGCGCGGTGCGATGCCGCTTTCCACGTAGGTCGGGCACGCCGACAGGGCCAAGGTCGGCTGGGCGATGTAGCCGTCCGGGCGGGCGACGAGGCGGCGCCGGAAATCGTCGATCTCCTGCTTCGAGGCCGCGGGCCCGATCAGCATCCCGTAGCCGCCGGCGCCGTGGACTTCCTTGACGACCAGCCGGTCGAGGTGGTCCAGCGTGTAGGCGAGATCTTCCGGCCGCCGGCACTGCCAGGTCGGCACGTTGTGCAGCAGCGGTTCTTCCGACAGGTAGAAGCGGATCATGTCCGGCACGTACGGGTAGATGGACTTGTCGTCGGCGACGCCGGTGCCGATGGCGTTCGCCAGGGTGACGCGGCCGGCGCGGTACACGGAGAGGAGTCCCGGCACGCCCAGCGTGGAGTCGGCGCGGAAGGCCAGGGGATCGAGGTAATCGTCATCGAGGCGGCGGTAGATCACGTCCACCCGGCGCGGCCCGCGGATCGTGCGCATGTAGACGGCGTTGGCGTCCACGAACAGGTCCTTGCCCTCGACGAGCTCGACGCCCATCTGCTGCGCGAGGAAGGCGTGCTCGAAGTAGGCCGAGTTGTAGGTTCCCGGTGTCATGACGACGACGGTCGGGTCGAGCACCCCGGCCGGCGCGACGGAGCGCAGGTTCTCCAGCAGCATGTCGGGGTAGTGTTCGACGGGCGCGATGCGGTGGCGCGCGAACAGTTCCGGGAACAGGCGCATCATCATCTTGCGGTCTTCCAGCATGTACGACACGCCGGACGGCACGCGCAGGTTGTCTTCCAGGACGTAGAACTCGCCCTCGCCGGCGCGCACGATGTCGACGCCCGCGATGTGCGCATAGATGTCGGACGCGACGCTGATGCCCTGCATCTCCGGGCGGTACTGCGCGTTCTGGTAGATCTGCTGTGCCGGGATGATGCCGGCGCGGACGATGTCCTGGTCGTGGTAGATGTCGTGCACGAACATGTTCAGCGCCTTGATGCGCTGCGCGAGGCCCGCCTGCAGCTTCGCCCACTCGTGCGCCGGTATGATGCGCGGGATCGTGTCGAACGGGATCAGGCGCTCGGTGCCGGCGCCGTCGCCGTACACGGCGAACGTGATCCCGACGCGGCGGAACGTGAGGTCCGCCTCGGCGCGCTTGCGTTCGATCCGCTCGGGCGGCTGGTGCCTGAGCCAGTCGTCGAATGCGCGATAGTGTTCACGCACGGCACCCGCGCCGTCCGCCGTCATCTCGTTGAAAAAGTCTGTCATGGCCGCCTTCCGTGATGTCGACACAAAACTCGTATCAAGAAGCGTGCCAGCGGAATACGGCCCACGCTGCCCGATTCCGGTGCAGGCGGTCCAGCCTTGACATTGCCGGCCCGCACAGTAAGATCGCAGGATTCACCCAGCCGTACATACGATGACACCCGTCTACGCTTCGCCCCTCGTCCTGTTCGTCGCCTTCCCGGGCATGGGCCTGCTCGACCTCACCGGGCCGCAATCCGTATTCTGGTGCGCCGGCAAGCGGATGGCGGAGCGGGGCCTCGCGCCCTACGAGCGGCATACCGTCAGCGTGGACGGCGGTCTCGTGACGACGGCGGAAGGCGTCGCCCTCGACACGCTGCCGGCCGCGCAGTTCGCCGGACGCGCCATCGACACGATCCTCGTGCCCGGCGCGCCCGGGATTACCGCCGTGCTGGCGGACGTGGGCTCGACGGTCGACTGGGTCGCCGGCGCCGCGCCCCGCGCCCGCCGAGTCACGTCCGTGTGCACGGGCGCGTTCCTGCTGGCGCAGGCGGGCCTGCTGGACGGCCGCCGCGTGGCAACGCACTGGAACATGGCGGACGTGCTGGAACAACGGTTCCCGGCGCTGGACGTCGACCGCGAAGCGATCTTCGTACGCCAGGATCCCGTATGGACGTCGGCCGGCGTCACGGCCGGCATCGACCTCGCGCTGGCCCTCGTGGAAGCCGATTGCGGACGCGCGCTCGCGATGGACGTCGCGCGCGAACTGGTCGTGTTCATGAAGCGCGCCGGCGGCCAGGCGCAGCACAGCGAACTGCTGCGCGCGCAGACGCGCGACGACGCGGCATTCGACGCGCTGCACGGCTGGATCCTCGACAACCTGCACGACAGCGGCCTCACCGTGGAACGCCTGGCCGCACAGGCCCACATGAGCGCCCGCAACTTCGCCCGCGTGTACAAGGACAGGACGGGCAGCTCTCCAGGCAAGGCGCTGGAACAGTTCCGGATGGGCGCAGCCCGGCGCATGCTCGAACAGTCGGAAGCGAACCTCGCCCAGATCGCCCGCCAGTGCGGCTTCGGCGACGAGGACCGGATGTACAGCGCCTTCCGGCGCAACCTGGGCGAGACGCCGTCGGCCTACCGCAAGCGGCTGGCGGGGGCCTGAGCCTGCAGCCAGCTGCCGATGCGGATGGCGCCGAGGCGCGCCTGACCATGCGGCACCAGCGTGTCTTCCTTCAGCTCCGCGCCGAAATAGCGCGCGTGGACGTCGGCGCGCACCGTGCGCGTGTCGCCCTTGGCCGCGAGATAGTCGCGCACGAGGTCGGACAGGCGGAAGCGGTCCGGCCCCGCGATCTCGACGATGCCGTTCACTGGCGCACCGAGGACGACGTCCGCCATCGCCGCCGCCACGTCGTCCGAGGCGATGGGCTGGATGAATGCGGGCGACAGGGCGATCGTGTCGTCCTGGCCCGCCGACGCCGCGATCCCTCCCAGGAATTCGAAGAACTGCGTCGAATGCACGATGGTGTAGGGCAGGCCGGACGCGCGAATGAGCTCTTCCTGCGCGATCTTGGCGCGGAAGTAGCCGCTGTCCGCGAGACGCTGCGTGCCGACGACGGACAAGGCCACGTGGTGCTTCACGCCCGCCTTGCGTGCCGCGGAGAGGAGATTGCGGCCGGACGTCGTGAAGAACTCGAGGACGGCGTCGTCCGCGAACGACGGCGAATTCGCCACGTCCACGACGACGTCGCAGCCTTCCAGCGCCGCGTCCAGGCCTTCGCCCGTCAGCGTGTTCACGCCCGAGTTGGGGGATGCGGCCAGCGCTACATGGCCGCGTGCTTGCAGCAGGGTCACGAGCTTGCTGCCGATGAGGCCCGTGCCGCCGATGACTACGATCTTCATGAGTGTCTCCTTGTCAGGCGAGGTTCGCGCGGTCCAGGCCGAAGTCCTTGTCGTACGAACCGGGCACGGTTTTAAAAGCGACGTTGATGCGGTTCCACGCATTGATCGTCATGATCTCGTAGGTGAGATCCGTCAGTTCCTGCTCCGTGAGCTGGGTGCGCACGCGTTCGTAGATCTCGTCCGGCACGCCTTGCGGCGACAGCGTCGTCAGCGCTTCCGTCCACGCCAGCGCGGCCCGCTCGCGCGGCGCGAACAGGGTCGATTCGCGCCACGCGGCCAGGTGGTGCAGGCGCAGCGGGCGCTCGCCGTGGATGGTGGCCTGCTTCACGTGCATGTCGATGCAGAAGCCGCAGCCGTTGATCTGCGACGCGCGGATGGCGACGAGGTCGCGGACGCTTTCCTCGATGCTGCCGTCGTTGATCAGGGTGCCCAGTTCGACGAGCTTCTTGAAAAGGGCCGGGGCCTGCTTGAGGTAGTTGATACGCTGGGTCATCTCGTTCTCCTTGGTGGTTGTGGTACGAACCGAGTGTAGACAGTGCCCCGCGCGGCCGGTAGGCGGCTGGCCGGCCGCACGGTGGTGCCAGAAACGCACCAATGAGCGCACCAATGAGCGCACCGATCAGCGCGACAGGCGCACGCCGGCGACGACGAGCAGCAGCGCGGGACCGAGGCGCCACCAGCCGCCCGCGGCCACGGCGCCCGTGACGGCCAGCGCGAGCGTGGACAGCACGGGCGTGAGGTAGGACAGCGACCCGATCGTCGCCGCGCGGCCCGTGCGCATGGCGCGGTCCCACAGGACGAACGAGAGGCCGAGCGGCCCGATGCCGATGGCCGCCATGCCCGCAAGCTCGGTCGCGGACGGCCGGTATGGCGTTTCGAACAGCACGTGCGCGCCCAGCGCGAGGAGGCCGGCCCCTAGGCAGAAGCCGCCCGTTGCCCACGACGAATACGCGGGCAGGCGGGCCGGCACGAGCGAATACACGGCCCACGTGAACGCGGCGAGCACGGCGAGCGCGTAACCTGCGAAATGCGTGACGGTGAGCGCGGACGGCGCGATGACGAGCGCCCCGCCCGCGAAGGAAATGACGCACCCGGCCAGCTGGCGCGGCCGCAACGGCGCAACGCGCGGGGCCAGCACGACGATCAGCAGGGGCCACAGATAATTCAGCAGATTCGCCTCGGCGATGGGCGCGAGCCTGAACGCGGCCACGAGGCTCGCGTGGTACAGGAACAGGCTAGCGACGCCGAAGCCCAGGATGGCGGCCGGCACGCGCCACTCTCTCCACCGGTGCACGGACGCGAGGCCGCCGCAGCACAGCGCCACGCCCGTCAGCAGCAGCGGCGGCGCGTCGCCGGCCAGGCGCACGAGGGTCGCGAACAGGGCCCACAGCAGGATGGCGCCGAGCGCGCACGCCCAGGCGGTGCGGCTCATGACCGGCCTCCGCTCGCCAGGTCGGCATCGTCGAGTCCGAGGGCGCGGATGCGTTGCGAGATGTCGTCGACGAAGACGCGCACGCGCATCGGCATGTGGTGCCGGCTCAGGTAGCACAGGAAGTGACCACGGTCGTCCGGCGCGTATTCCGGCATGCAGGCGACGAGGCGGCCGGCGCGCAGGTGCTCGCGGATCTGGTAGCCGGCCATCTGCGCGATGCCGTCGCCGTCGAGGACAGCCTGCAGCACGAGGTCGGCGTCGTTGAAGCAGAGCCACCCTTGCGGCGTGTGCTTGCGCACGGCGCCGTCCACCTTGAACTCCCAGTCGAACAGCCGGCCGGACGCGAAGCGGAAGTTGACGCAGCTGTGTCCCGCCAGTTCGTCGGGCGTGCGCGGCAGGCCGTGCTTGTGCGCGTACGCGGGCGACGCGCACACGAGCATGCGCATGGGGATGAGCTTCTTGGCGACGATCTGGCTGTCTTCCATGCGGCCGTTGCGGAAGGCGACGTCGATCCGGTCGGACGTGAAGTCGGTAGGGCGGTCGTCGAGGATCAGGTCCAACGAGATGTCCGGATAGCGCGCATGAAAATCCTTCAGCAGCGGCGCGACGATCTTGCGCCCGAAGCCCACGGTGGACGAGATGCGCAGGTGGCCGCGCGGGATGCCCGTACGGAGTTCGCGTATCTCGTCGAGCGCCTGGAAGATGCGGTCGACGCCGGGCCGGCAGCCGTCGAAGAAGCGCTGGCCCTCGGCCGTGAGCGCCGTGCTGCGCGTCGTGCGCAGGAACAGCCGCGTGTCGAGCTGGGTCTCCAGTTTCAGCACGCTGCGGCTGACGGCGGAGCGGCCGATGCCGAGCCGCTCGGCCGCGCGGGCGAAGCTGCCTTCGTGGACGACGGCCATGAACGCGACCACCCCCGCATACGTCGTGGCGAAGCTGGAGGCCAGCGCGTCGTTGCAGTCGGGGCTGGGAAGAATGGAGGTGAGGCTGCGGGGCACGGCTGTCCTGTCGGTACGTAAGTACGTCGATGGTAGGCCTGCTGACTGTCATCGGCAATGACAAGAATCCCGGATTTCCTGCCAACGCCCAACGCGCCGATTGGTGTTTTTGCGGCACCGCCTTGCGTCCCTGCGGGCGCCTGTTGCGGGACGGGCGTCCTCTCTACACTGGCGTTTTCACGCACAATGAGGACCGATCATGTTCCGATTCATTCCCATCGCCCTGGCCGCCTGCGCCACGCTCGCCCACGCGGCCCCGCCCGAACCCGTCGTCAGGACGCTGATGAACCAGGCGCTGTCCGACGCGCCGGGCAAGGAAGTCATGATGCTCACCGTCGACTATGCCCCCGGCGCGGCCGACCCGGTGCACCGCCACGACGCGCACGGCTTCGTCTACGTGCTCGAAGGGAGTATCGTCATGGGCGTGGAGGGCGGCAAGGAAAAGACGCTGCACGCCGGCGAGACCTTTTATGAAGGGCCGCGCGACGTGCACACGGTCGGCCGTAACGCGAGCAGGACGAAGCCGGCGCGCTTCGTCGTGTTCCTGCTGAAGGACAAGGACAAGCCGGCGCTCATCCCCGTGGGGCAGCACTGACCGCGGCGAGCAGCTGCGCCATGTCGACGGGCTTCACGAGCCGCACGTCGAAGCCCGCGTCCAGCGCCTGGTCGCCGTCGTGTTCCTGGCCCCAGCCCGTCACGGCGACGAGCCGCACGGCCGCACCCCATGGCTGTTCGCGCACCCAGCGCGCGACCTCGTAGCCGTTCGCGCCCGGCATGCCGATGTCCAGCACCATGACGTCCGGCAGGTAGCGCTCCGCGAGGGCCATGGCGGCGAGGCCGTCGTACGCCGTGTGGATCGTGTGGCCCTCGGCCTCCAGCAGCAGCGCCAGCAGATTGGCCGCGTCGGCATTGTCGTCGGCGAGCAGTACGCGCAGCGTGCGGGTGCCGTCGTCCGGTGCCGTCGCGTCGCCTGGCGCGTCCGCACCGGATTGCGCGAGAAAGGGCAGTATCACGCGGATGCGCGTGCCCTGGCCCGCGCCCGCGCTCACCGCGCGTACGGTGCCGCCGTGCAGGCCGACGAGCGAGCGCACGACCGCGAGGCCGATGCCCAGGCCGGGCGTGCCGCCGTGGGCCTTCGTCTCGCCCTGGGAAAACATCTCGAACACGTCGTCCAGCCGGTGCGGCGCGATGCCGATGCCATTGTCGGCGACCTCGATGACGGCGTCCATGCCGTCGCGTTCCACGCGCACCTCGATGGCGCCCGGGGCCGGCGTGAACTTGGCGGCATTCACGAGCAGGTTGGCGACGACCTGCGTGAGGCGGACCTCGTCGCCGACGACGGTCACCGGTTCCGCCGGCAGCGACAGCCGCAGGTCGTGGCTCTTGCCCTCGAACGAGGATTGGGCGTTCTCGCACGCGAGTTCGACGATACGGCGCACGTCGAGCGGCACCCGTTCGAGCTCGATGCGGTTGTGGGCGATCCGGCTCAGGTCCAGCAGATCGTCCAGCATCTTCGCCATGTGGCCGATCTGGCGGTCGATCACGTCGGTGGCGCGGGCGCGGATGGCCGCATTGTCCGGCGCCTGGCGCAGCAGGGCGATCGAATAGCGCGCGGCGCCCAGCGGATTGCGCAGCTCGTGCGCGAGGATCGACAGGAATTCGTTCTTCTGGCGGTCCGCCTGTTCCAGCTGTTCGGTCTTGCGTTCCAGGTTCTGGCGCGTCTCGATGTCGGCCGTGACCTCGCGCGCCGTGCCGATCACCATGGACGGCTTGCCGTCCGCGCCGCGCTGCACGCGCGCGCTGGACGCAATCCAGCGCGTGGCACCATCGGCACCGCGGAAGCGGTATTGCATCCGGTAGTCGCCGGTCCCCGCGAACGCGGCCTTCCACGCCTCGATCACGCGGGGCCGGTCCTCGTCGTGGATGTCGGCGAGCCACGCGTCCACGGTCGCCGGCGCATGGCCCGGCGGCTGGCCCAGCATCGGCCCGAGATCGCCGGAGGCGACGATCGTGCGGTCGCGCGGATCGAACTGCCATGTCGCCATGCCGGCCGATTGCAGCGCGATCTCCAGGCGCGCCTGCGCCTGTTCGGCCCGCGCGCGCTGGGCCACGTTGTCGAGGCAGGCGCGCACCGCGTAGCCGATGCGCGGGTAGTGCTTGGGCGTCTTGGTGATGTAGTCGTCGAGGCCTTCCTTCATGGCCTCGACGGCGATCTCCTCGTTGCCGCTCGCCGTGAACATGATCACGGGACGGGATGGGAAGCGCCGCTTCAGTTCGCGCAGCACCGTGATCCCGTCCGTGAAGCGCAGGCGGTAGTCCGTGATGGCGATGTCGAAGCGGCCCTCGTCGAGTGCCGCGGCCAGGGTCTCCGGGCTGCCGGCTTCACTGATGGCGACGTCGGGAAAATGCCGCCTCAGCTCGCGCGCGACGAGTGCCCGGTCGTCCGGGCTGTCGTCGACGAGGAGGGCGGCGAAGCTCATGGCGTGTCCGGCGGCGCGGGCAGGTCGACCGCGAACGTGGCGCCGCTGCCGGGCGCCGACTCCACGGCCACGCGGCCCCCCATCCGTTCGACGCCTTTCTTGACGATCGCGAGGCCGATGCCCGTGCCCGGGTATTCCTCTTCGCTGTGCAGGCGTTCGAACACGTTGAAGATGCGCGCCTGGGCCGCCGGCGCGATGCCGATGCCGTCGTCGGCGACCGTGACGCGCACCATCGATCCGGCCACGCTTGCCGCGATGCGCACGACGGGCGCTTCGCCGGGCCGCACGAACTTGACGGCGTTCGACACGAGGTTCGTCAGCGCCTGCACGACCGTCTGGCGGTGCGCGCGCACGGTCAGGTCGTCCGGCACCTCGATGTGCAGCCGCGCCTTCGATTGCGTGATCTCGGCGTGCAGCGCGGCCGTCACTTCGTGCAGCGCTTCGTTGACGGCGACGTTTTCGGTGGCGATCTCCGTGCGCGACAGGCGCGCGAATTCCAGCAGGTCGGAGACCATCGTGTCGACCTTGTGCGCGACGGCTTCGATGCGGTCGATGTACAGGCCGGCCTTGTCGAGGTGGCCCTCGGCGAAATCCTGCTTGAGGACGTTGGCATAGCCCTGGATCGTGCGCAGCGGCTCGCGCATGTCGTGCGAGACCGAGAAGCCGAACGTCTCCAGCGCCTCGTTCGCTTCCTGCAGCTGGCGCGTGCGCGTGGCGATGCGCTGTTCCAGGTCGGCGTTCAGGCGCAGGTTTTCCAGTTCCGCACGGCGCAGCGACGTCACGTCGTCGACGATGCCGTCGACCGCGTCGTGTCCGTTCACGCGCACGCGCACGAGCTTGACCTTGAAGGCGCGGCCGCCCATGTCGAGATCGCCCGCGTCCAGCTGCAGGTCGGCCGCATCCAGCGTCGCCCTCAGTTCCGGGATGTGCCGGCGGACGTCCTCGATCAGCGGATGGTGCGCCGCCTTCGTGAATTCGCCGGACGCGAGGCCCAGCATGCTCCAGAATGCGCGGTTGCCTTCCACGATCTCGCCTTCGAGCGAGATACGGAAGACGCCGACCTGGATGTTTTCGAGCAGCGACGCGAGCCGCGTCTCACTGCGGATGGCGCGCGAGCGGATCTCGGTGCGGTCGAGGCAGGTGCGCACGGCCACCGGCAGGCGCGCGTAGTGGCGCGGACTCTTGATGACGTAGTCGTCCAGGCCGTGCTTCATGGCCTCCACGGCGATCTCCTGCGTGCCCGTCGCGGTGAACATGATGACGGACAGTTGCGGGTCGTGTGCCTTGATCAGCTTGAGCACGTCCAGGCCCGTTGTCCAGCGCATCTGGTAATCGGTGATGACGAGGTCGAACGGAAAGCCGGCCTCGGCCACCTGTTCGAAGCCGGCGCGGTCGCCCACTTCCGTCGACTGGCACCCTGGAAAATGGCGTTCGAGTTCGCGGCGGGCGAGCAGGCGATCGTCGGGATTGTCGTCGAGGAGGAGGAAGCGCAGGGACATGGCGAGGTCGGGGAGGAGACTTGACGTGGTGCAAGCATTCCTATTGTAGCCGTAATGACGGGCCGCGTCAGGCCACCGGCGGCGCATCGGCGGGCGCCGCGGCCGGCAGCGGCTGCGGACGCGGACGTTGCAGGCACAGCCGGAATACGGTGCCGGCCGAAGCCGGTTCGACGCGGATCGTGCCGCCCAGCCGTTCGACGCCCTTCTTGACGATCGCTAGGCCGATGCCGGTGCCCTGGTACTGCTCTTCGCCGTGCAGGCGCTCGAACACGTCGAACACGCGCTCGCGCTTGTCTTCCGGGATGCCGATGCCGTTGTCCGCGATGCGCACCCAGGCCGCGTCGGCGGTGAGGTCCGCATCGATGCGCACGTGCGGCGTCACGCCCGGCGCCACGAATTTGATCGCATTGCCGATGAGATTATCGAAGACCTGTACGAGGACCGCTTCGTTGCCGAGCACAGTGGGCAGCGGGGAGGCGGCGTCGACCCGGGCGCCGGCGGCCGCGATCTGCGTCTCCATGCCGCCCAGCGCGAGCTGCACGACGCGGTCCAGTTCGACGGGTTGCAGGCGCAGCTCCGCGCGCGACAGCTGGCTGTAGGCGAGCAGGTCCGTCACGAGCCGGTCCATGTGCTGGCTGACGGCGAGGATGCGGCGCACGAACCGTTCGCCCGTGGCGCTCAGCGTGGCCGCCTCGTCTTCCAGCAGCGCCGCCGCGTAGCCCTGTACGTTGCGCAGCGGCGCGCGCAGGTCGTGCGCGATCGTGTGGGCGAACGCGCGCAATTCGATGTTGGCCTCCGCCAACTGCTCCGTGCGGTCCTGGATACGCTGTTCGAGCAGCGTATTGGCGTCGCCGAGTTCGCGCTGGACGCGCTTCAGCTCCGTCACGTCCAGCATGCTCATCACGGCGCCGCGCACCTCGCCGTCGACGAGAAGGGGCTGACAGTTCAGCAGCCAGAACCGCATCCGCTCCGGTTGTGCGGGGCTGCTGCCGGCGATCGGGATGCCGGTGACCGGCTGCTTCTCGCGCAGCGCGGCCCGCAGCGCCGCAGCCAGCGCGTCGTCGTCGGCGCTCGAGCGCGCGATGCGGAACACGGTCGTCAGCAACTGATCGCGGGCTTCTCCCTCTTCGCAGCCGAGCAATTGTTCCGCCACTCTGTTCATGAACCGCACGCGGCCGAACACGTCGACGGCGATCACGGCCTCGCCGATGCTGCGCAGCGTGGCATCGAGGTTCGCCCGCTGGGCCGCGAGGAAGTCGGCATCGCGGCGCGCCATCGCCCGGACGAAGAACAGCAGGGCGACCGACAGCACCGACACCGCGACGGCGGCCGCGACCGTGCGCGCGCGGTCGGTGCCCGCGGCGGCGTCGCGCAGCATGAGCAGGCGCTCTTCCTCGGCCTGCAACGCGGCGATGCGCATCGCGATCGTCTGCCGCAACGCCCGCTCGTCCTCCCTGCTGGGATAGGCCAGGCCGCGCTCCATGCCGGTACGCAGGTTGCGCACGTAGTCGTCCAGCAGGCCCCGCAGGTCGGCCAGCGTGCGCTGCTGGGTGGCGTTGTCGCTGGTCAGTTGCTTCAGGGTGTTGAGTTCGCGGGGCAGGGCGGTCAGCCGCTCCTGGAAATCGGCATCGTCGCGGCGGCTGTATTCGAGCCGCAGCGATTTCTGCAGCGCATCGGCCTCGTTGATCAGGCTTTGCGTGCCCTGGACGTGCTGCAGCACTTCGTGCGTATGGCTGACCCGGCGCCACGATTCGGCCGTGCGCTGGATGCCGACGGCGAGCGTGGAAATGCCCGCGAGCAGCACGGCGATGCTGATGGCCGCTGCGATATTGACGTACCGATTTGTCCTTTGGATGAGCATTGTGTCGGCGCCGAACTTATTTTTTAACTATTCTACCCATGTGGGGTGGATTGCGGGCTCGGCGACGCGTGCGCCCTGTGATTCCGTGCCGCGATCCCCATCTGCCGGGCATGCGAACCCTGCTGCGCAGCCTCCTCATCGCCATCGTCCTGCTCGCCGCCGAGGGCATCCTGCGCCCATGGCTGGACGACGTCGCGTACGCCATCCGCCTCGGTGCGCTGCCCGCGCCGGCTGCGCTGCCGGTGCCCGTGGCGGGCGTGAAGCCGGCGCAGCTGGCCGATACGTGGGGCGGTGCGCGCAGCGGCGGGCGCAGGCACGAAGGCATCGACATCTTCGCGAAACGGGGCACGCCCGTGCGGTCGAGCACGGAGGGCATCGTGCTGCGCGTGGGCACCAACCGCCTGGGCGGGCAGGTCGTCTGGGTGCTGGGCCCAGGCGGCCAGCGGCACTACTATGCTCACCTGGACCGCTACGGCGACGTGCGCGCGGGCATGCGCGTGCGGGCAGGCGCCGTCCTCGGCTACGTCGGCAACACGGGCAATGCCGCGTCCACGCCGCCGCACCTGCATTACGGCATCTACACGGCGTCCGGCGCCATCAATCCGTATCCGCTGCTGAAGGCTGTATCGGCATAGTCCTACACGCGCACGGCTGCTCGATGACACGCGCCGCGCACGCACTACAATCACGTAAACAGTAGGTAAACCAGAGTTTCAAGCCATGGATACTGCAGTCGTCAACAGCATGCCCGTCCAGAACGTCGGCGAACAGCTGCGCCGGGACACCGTGTTGTGGCGCTATCTCGATGCGGCCAAGCTGTTCGACTTCTTCGAGAATTCCACGCTGTTCTTTTGCCGCGCCGACCATTTCAGCGACAAGTTCGAAGGGGCGTTCACGCCGTCGCTGCGCGCCCAGATCAGCGAGGCGCACGCGCGCGGCGAGATCGACTACGACTACGAACAGTTCAAGCGGCGCATGCGCGAATCCGTCTTCATCAATTGCTGGCACCGCAACCAGGACGACAGCGCGGCCATGTGGGCGTTGTACGGCAAGTCGGAATGCGCGGTGGCGCTGACGACGACGGTCGGACAACTCGCCGACATCGTCGAGGGAATCGCCGAGCACAGGATCTCGATCGCGCGCGTGGAATACGTGAAGCACTGGAGCGACCCGAAGCTGGACGTCTCGCCCGACTACACGCGCATCTTCGCCTACAAGACCAAGGCCTACGAATACGAGAAGGAGGTGCGGGTGATCATCGACCGCACCCGTGGGCCGGCGGGACCGGACCTGCGCCAGCCCGGCATCGTCGTGCCCATCGACGCGGACCGGCTGTTGCGCAGCATCGTCATCTCGCCGGACGCGCCGCCGTGGTTCGAGAACCTCGTGCGGCAGTCGGCGCGGCGCTATGGCATCCGCGTGCCCGTCCGGCGGTCGAAGCTGGCCACCGATCCGATCTGACTATTGACAGTCTGTCCAGCGATCTGTCGCATCTTCGCCCACTTTCGTCAATTTGCATTGCAATTCCCGGTTGGCGTATTTATTGTTGCCGTACGGATATTAAATGCTCTTGCAAGCAATGACGGAGAACATCATGGGTTTACAACGCCGCCTGGAGCATCTTCTGCTCTGGCATAAATTTGCGATTCTGAGCGTGGTCGGCATCATCGTCGCCGCCATCCCGGCCTCGCTCTACCTGAAAGAATCGGGCACGGCGCTCGCCGCCCTCGAGCTGGAGGCGCAGGCACGTACGCCGGTCGCCACGATCCTCCATACCATTCAGACCACCCAGCAGCACCGGGGACTGGCGGCGCTGGTGGTCGGCGGCGTCGCGGCATCGATCCCGAAGCGCGAAGAGAAGCAGCGCGAGGCGGATGCCAATTACGCGAAGATGTCGGCGCTCGTCGCCGGTCTCCATGACCCGCGCATCGACCAGGCGTGGGCCGAGGCGAAGCGCGATTGGGAAACGCTGCGGGAACGCGTGGCCGCAGGGACGATCACGGTGCCCCAAAGCTATGAGGCACACACGGCGCTGGTGCCCAAGCTGCTCGACGTCGAGGACCGGGTGGCCGACCACTATGGCCTGAACCTGGACCCGGACGTCGATTCCTACCAGCTGATCCAGGCCATCTATTACCAGTTGCCGTACCTGACCGAGGAACTCGGCAAGATGCGCGCGAAGGGCGCGGGCCTGCTGGCCACGGGACGTGCCAGCGCGGAAGACCGGCTCGCCCTGTCCGCGATCGTGGCGCGGGTCGGCGACCGGCTGCACCAGACGACGCGCCAGTTCGACAAGGCGGCGCGTGCCAATCCGGCCCTCGTCGCGCCGCTGGAAGGCCCGATGCGCGACATGCGCGAGCAGGCGCAGCAGACCATGCGCCTGGCCACGGAGCAGATCGTCAAGGCCGAGACACTCACGTATTCGGGGCCGGAGTATGTCCGGCTCACGACAGCTGCCATCGACGCGGAATATGCAGTGGCCGGCAAGGCCACGGTCCAGTTCAATGCGCTGCTCGATGCGAGGATCTCCGCCCTCCAGCGCACCCGGCTGGGCATGCTGACGGCCGTCGCCGGGCTGTTCGCGTTCGGCGGCCTGATGCTGTACGTGATCGCACGCTCGGTGACGCAGCCGTTGAACAACGCCGTCGAGATCGCGGAGCGGGTGGCGGCCGGCGACCTGACGGCGGCCATCGAGTCCGGCGGGCGCAACGAAACGGCGCGGCTGCTGGCATCGCTGGGACGCATGAACGACAACCTGCGCGGGATCGTGATCGAAGTGCGGGGCAGCATCCACACGATCGGCGAGGCGACCCGCGACATCGCGACAGGGAATGCGGACCTGTCGTCGCGCACCGAATCGCAGGCGTCGAGCCTGGAAGAGACGGCGGCGTCGATGGAACAGATCACGTCGACCGTCCGGCAGAACGCCGACAACGCGGCGCAGGCCAACCAGGTCGCGCGCCAGGCCTCGGACGTGGCCCGGAAGGGCGGCGCGGTCGTTACCGACGTGGTGGCGACGATGGAGGCGATCAACGACAGCGCCCGCAAGATCGTCGACATCATCGGCGTCATCGACGGCATCGCCTTCCAGACCAATATCCTCGCGCTGAATGCCGCCGTCGAGGCGGCGCGGGCGGGCGAGCAGGGACGCGGTTTCGCGGTCGTCGCGGGCGAGGTGCGCAACCTGGCCCAGCGCAGCGCGGCGGCGGCGAAGGAAATCAAGCAGCTGATCGGCGAAAGCGTGGAACGGGTCGAGGCGGGCAACCGTCTGGCGGTTCAGGCGGGAGCATCGATGGGCGACATCCTGGCCAGCGTGCAGCACGTGTCCGGGATCGTGTCGGAGATCGTCACGGCGTCGCGCGAGCAGGCGGCGGGCATCCACCAGGTCAATGACGCGATCGCGCATCTGGACGGGACCACGCAGGAGAATTCCGCGCTCGTCGAACAGGCCGCGGCGGCGGCCGCGAGTCTGGATGAGCAGGCACGCAATCTGGCGCGGACCGTGAGTGTGTTCAGGACCGGGGACGACCGGGTGCTCCGCCTGGCGGCATAAAAAAGGCTGTGTTCGCGCTAGTTATGTGAACTGAAACCCGTTGTAGAGGTCTCACGTATCGTCGAGTTAACTCATGAGGAGTGACGATGCGCAGCCTGACGTTCGACGAGTTGTTCGCCATGCTCTCGGCGGTCGCTTTGTCGGCAGGTGACCTGGCCCGGCTACGGGAATGGATCGCCAGCATCGCGCATCCGGCCGAGTGCATTGCCCTCATCGAGCAGGCGGCGGCAGGACGGCCGTGTCCGCACTGCGGATGCGCCCGCAAACACCGCTGCGGCCAGGCGAGCGGACTGCAGCGCTTCCGCTGCCTCCACTGCGGGCGCAGCCATAATGCATTGACGCGGACACCACTGGCAAGGTTGCGTAAGAAAGAGTGCTGGCTGCCCTATCTGCAATGCGTGCTCGAATCGCGCACGGTCCGCGATGCCGCCCAGGTCGTTCGCGTGCATCGCACCACCAGCTTCCGGTGGCGCCACCGGTTCGTGCCCGGCGCGATGCGCGACCGGCCAACGACGCTGTCGGCCATCGTCGAAGCAGACGAGACATATCGCCTGGAATCGCAGAAGGGTTCGCGCAGCCTGACGCGGCGGCCGAGGAAGCGCGGCGGTGTGGCGAAGCGGCGCGGCATCCATCGGGAGCACGACTGCCTGCTCGTCGCGCGGGACCGTAGTGGACAGACACTCGATTTCCATACGGGGCGGGGCCAGGTGACGGTGGAGCAATTACATCAATGCCTCAAGCCCGTGCTACCCACCGATGTGTTGTTGATCAGTGACGGCGCCGCGTCGTATTGCCGCTTCGCCGCACAGGCTGGCATCACGCATGAGGCCGTCAACGTGCAGGCGGGGGAACGGGCCCGCGGCGCGATCCATATCCAGAATGTAAATAGCTGGCACAGCCGCTTCAAAAGCTGGCTGGTGCGGTTCCGAGGCGTCGCCAGCCGCTACCTGATCAATTATTCGGGATGGCAGCGCTTATTGGATGCGCGTCGGCTGACGACGCCTGCCCACCTTTTATGCGCTGCGGTCCAGCTCGATCAGGTCGGCGGGTTATTGAATTAACGCGAACACAGCCATAAAAAAAGCCGGGCACGCAGCCCGGCTTGAAATGACGGCCTGGATCTCAGGCCGCGCGGTGAGAGACGTTTGCGTCATTGGCGGCCGGCGCGTGCTTGACGCTGTCGCTGCCGCCGCCCATGCCGTCGTCGTGGTGGAACGGCGCGAACCACGTGGCGAGGAACGATGGGATCGTGGCGATCATGACGGCGACGAAATAGCTGACGTAGCCCAGGTATTCCTGCAGCAGGCCGCTGATCGCGCCCGTGACCAGCATGCACAGGCCCATCAGCGCGGTGCCGAACGCGTAGTGCGTGGTCGTGTACTTGCCCGGCGCGAGCTGCTGCATCAGGTAGATCATGTAGCCCACGGAGCCGAAGCCGTAGAAGAATTTTTCGACGACGACGCCGGCCGTGATCGTCCACCTGCTGGTCGGCAGCGCCATCGCCATCGCCAGGAACGTCACGTTCGGAATGTTGACGGCGCAGCACAGCGTGAACAGCGTGCGTTTCAGGCCGCGCTTCGCGACGAACATGCCGCCCAGCAGGGAGCCGACGAGCACCGCGATCAGGCCGTACGTGCCGTAGATGATGCCCAGCTGCTCGTTCGACATGCCGAGGCCGCCTTTCGCGGCCGAATCGACCATGAAGAACGGGCCGATCTTTTCGAGCATGCCGATACTGACGCGGAACAGGAACGCGAAGGCGATCATGGTCCACACGTCGCGCTTCTGGAAGAACGTGACGAACGAATCCAGCAGGATCACGGCGGCGCCGCGCACGCTTGTCGGTGTGTTTTCCGCGCGCGCGCCGTCCGGCATCACGCGCGCATGCCAGGCGGCCATCACGATGATGATGGCGGCGACGATGAAGAAGATCACCCGCCAGGCGTCCATCCAGTCCGGGCCGAACACCTTCGGGTCGTGGTGGAACACGTCCGTGTGCAGCCGGCCGCTCAGGTAGACGAGGAAGCCGGAGGCGACGATCGGCCCGACGTTCCACGACAGGCTCTGCACGCCGCAGTACAGCGCCTGCGTGCGCGTGTCGAGCGAGGTAACGTACACGCCGTCGCTGGCGATGTCCTGCGTCGCGCCGATGAACGACATGAGGACGAACGACGCCAGCATCAGCCCCATCCAGTCGGGCAGGCCCATCGCCAGCCCGACGCCGGCGAAGCCCAGCGCGATGAGCACCTGCATCAGCAGGACGAAGAATTTCTTCGTCCGGTACATCTCGACGAATGGTGCGAACAGCGGCTTCACCGTGTAGGCGAGGCCCAGGATGCTCGAATACGCGGCGGCACGCGTATTGTCCATGCCGATGTTCTTGAACATGATGGCGGTGACGCTCGTCAGCATGACGTAGCCCATCGCCATCGTGAAGTACCCGGTGGGTACCCACAGCAGGGGGTGGCGGATGCGGTCAGGCGTGCGCATGATGGCCCGCCGTGACGGAATCGATCGGGGCGCGCTGCGCCGCGGCGCGGGCGTCGACGAGCTGCTGGTCCAGCATCGCGGCGGCGCCGGCCAGGGCGGGGTAGGGCGCATGGATCACGTACACCGGGATCTGCCGGCAGAAGTCGGTGAAGCGGCCTTTGTTCTCGAAGCGGGCGCGGAACGAGGACTTCGCGAAGAACTCGCCGAGGCGCGGCACGACGCCGCCGCCGATGTAGATGCCGCCGCGTGCGCACAGCGTCACGGCCACGTTCGCGGCCATCGTGCCCAGTGCGCCGCAGAAGACGTCCAGCACTTCCGCGCACAGCTTGTCGCCGGCCAGGCCGCGCTCGACCACCTGCGCCGGTTCGAGGGCATCACCCTGGACGCCGTCGATGGCGCACAACGCCTCGTGGATCGTCGCCAGGCCCGGACCCGAGATCAGGCGCTCGGCCGACACGTGGTCCCACTTCGTCCAGCAGTACGCGAGGATCGCCTGTTCGCGCGCATTCGACGGCGAGAACGCGACGTGGCCGCCTTCGCTGGGCAGCACCTTCCAGCGGCCGGCGTCGGGAATGACGCCGCCGACACCGAGGCCGGTACCGGCGCCCACGAGGCCGATCACGGCGTCCGGGCTCACGCGGGTGCCGCCGACCTGTTCGAGGTCCGCGTCCGCCAGGCTGGGCACCGACATCGACAGCGCGGCGAAGTCGTTCACGACGAGCAGCGTGTCGAGGCCGAGGTCGCGGCGCGCGGCGTCGATCGAGAACTGCCAGTGGTGGTTCGTCATCTTGATGAAATCGCCCTCGACCGGATTGGCGATCGCGATCACGGCATGACGCAGTTCGCGCGCGGCGCCGGGATGGCCGGCCAGGTAGGCGCGCACGGCATCCGTGAACGTGGCGTGGGCTGCGCAGGACAGCGTCGCGATTTCCTCGATGCGGCCGGGGCCGCGCTGCAGCGCGAAGCGGGCGTTCGTGCCGCCGATGTCGGCCAGCAGGCGGGCGCCGCCGAAAAGTACGTCATCCATGGTGTCCCTCATGTCTTCCTCGGTCTCCTGTTTTTCTCACCTCGACCCCCGGCGGGGTCAGGCTGCGCGCAATGCGGCGCGCTGTCCGGCGATGAAGTCGCGGTACCACAGGGCGCTGGCCTTCGGGGTGCGCTCCTGGGTCGCGTAGTCGACATACACGATGCCGAACCGCTTCGCATAGCCGGAATTCCATTCAAAATTGTCCATCAGGCTCCACAGGAAGTAGCCGCGCACGTCGACGCCCGCGTCCATCGCGGCCTTCAGGGCCTCGAGGTGGGTGCGGACGTATTCCACGCGCTGGGTGTCGTTGACCTGGCCGCCTTCGATGGTGTCGACCGCGGCCATGCCGTTTTCCGTAATGTACACCGGCGGCAGGTCCGGGTACTCCTGTTTCAGCTGCACGAGCAGGTCCGTCAGGCCCTGCGGGTAGATTTCCCAGCCCATGTCCGTGAAGCCCAGGCCGCCTTCCGGCTTCCTCGGCGGGACTTCGGCGCTCATCACTTCGCGGCGGTAGTAGTTCACGCCCAGGAAGTCGATCGGCTGGGCGATGATGTCGAAGTCGCCCGCGTGCACGTCAGGGGCGTTGGCGCCGTGCGCTTCCAGCGACAGGGCCGGGTAGCGGCGCTTGAAGATCGGGTCCATGAACCACGCGATCGAATTGGCCCATTCCAGTGCGGCCAGGCGGCGGTCGGCTTCCGTGTCCGTGGCCGGTTCCGCGGTCCACTGGTTCAGCACGATGCCGAGCTGGCACGACGGCTTCACGGCGCGCATCGACTGCATGGCGAGGCCGTGCGACAGCAGCAGGTGGTGCGAGACCTGGATCGCCTGTTTTTTATCGGCGACGCCGGGCGCGAACTGGCCGTTGCCGTAGCCGAGGTTCGCCGTGCACCACGGCTCGTTGTGCGTGGCGATGCTGGCCACGCGGTTGCCGAAGCGGCGCGCCACTTCGGCCGCGTAGTCGGCGAAGCGGTGGGCGGTGTCGCGCGACATCCAGCCGCCGTCGTCCTGCAGGCCCTGCGGCAGGTCCCAGTGGTACAGCGTGATGTGCGCGACGATGCCTTTTTCGTCCAGCGCGTCCAGCAGGCGCGTGTAGAAATCGAAGCCCGCTTCATTCCATGTGCCCTTGCCGGTCGGCTGCACGCGCGCCCACGCCATCGAGAAGCGGTAGGCGTTCACGCCCAGCGACGCCATCATCGCCACGTCGTCGCGGTAACGGTTGTAGTGGTCGCAGGCGACGTCGCCGTTGCTGCCGTCGATGATGTTGGCGGGATCGTGCGAGAACGTATCCCAGATCGAAGGGCCCTTGCCGTCGGCGTCAAAGGCGCCTTCGATCTGGAAGGCGCTGGTGGCGACGCCCCACGTGAAGTTGGAAGGAAAACGGATGGAGTCGGTCATGATGCGCGGTTGTAGTCGTTATGAAATGAACTTTTGAAATCGATTTCATCGTACATGCGCCATTGGCCGGGTGTCAATTACATTTTTTACTTGGAAGCATCAACGCCACATGTCAAAGCGGCATGTCTGGTGTATATTCACGAGCTTCGCGGCAACCGCCGTGTCAAGATGCAGGCCGAAACGCATGAAAAAGGATTCCAGCAGCTCGCCGATGGTCACGGTCCACGAGGTCGCCCGCGTGGCGGGCGTGTCCGCGGCGACGGTCTCGCGCTTCCTGAACGGCACCGCCAAGGTGTCGGAGGAAAAGCGCCAGGCCATCGAAAGCGTCATCGAAAAGCTCAATTACAAGCCGAACGTGCTGGCCCAGAACCTCAAGACGGGCAGCTCGCGCACCATCGGCGTCCTGACGCAGTCGCTCGTGTCGGGCTACTTCGCCGACGCGATGGCCGGCATCGACGAGGCCCTGCAGGGCACGGGCTACGCGCCGCTGATCGTGTCGGGCCACTGGCATGCGGACGAGGAGGCGGAGCGCATCGAGCTCCTGATCGCGCGCCGCGTGGACGGTCTGGTGATCCTGAGCGGTAAATTGAAGGATGCGCAGATCCTGAAACTGTCGCAGCGCGTGCCCATCGTCGCCTTCGGCCGCGACCTGAGCGCGCCGCGCGCGTACGGCTTCTGCCTCGACAATTACTGGGGCGCGTGCGAAGCGGTGGGCTACCTGATCGACCAGGGCCACCGCAACATCGCGTTCATCACCGGCCCGTCCGACCACCAGGATGCCTTGGCCCGCCTGGCCGGCTACCGCGATACCTTGGCCAAGCACGGCATCAAGGAACAGCAGCAACTGATCGTCGGCGGCGACTTCCAGGAATCGAGCGGCCTGCTGGCCGTCGAACGCCTGCTGGAATCCGGCCAGCGCTTTTCCGCGATCTTCTGCGCGAACGACCTGACCGCCTACGGCGCGCGCCTGGCGTTGTACCGGCGCGGCATCCGCGTGCCGGAAGACATCTCCGTCATCGGGTTCGACGACCTGCACAGCTCGATGTACACGACGCCGCCGCTGACCACCGTGCGCCAGCCGCTGTTCGACGTCGGCAAGTGCCTGGGCCGCGCGATCGTCAAGATGATCGGGCACGAGACGCTCGACATCGAGGTGCCGCAGCTGAACCTCGTCGTGCGCGAGTCCGTCAAGCGCGTCGACTGAACACCGGGGTCAGAGCCCGATTTTTGGCAATTTCCTAAATCGGGGCTCTGACCCCGGTTTGCGCTTTATTAAGCCGCGAAGCCGCCGTCTACTGCCAGATCCGACCCCGTCACGAAACTCGCCTCGGGGCTCGCCAGCCACGCCACCATCGATGCGACTTCTTCCGGCCGGCCGTGGCGCGGCAGGGCCATGAAGCCGTGCAGCGATTTGCCGAAGTCGGTGTCGGCCGGATTCATGTCCGTGTCGACGGGGCCCGGCAGCACGTTGTTCACGGTGATGCCGCGCGGGCCCAGGTCGCGCGCCAGACCTTTTACCAGACCCGTCAGGGCCGACTTGCTCATCGCGTAGACCGCGCCGCCGGCGAACGGCATGCGCAGCGCGTTCGTGCTGCCGATGTTGATGATGCGGCCACCGTCCGGCAGGTGGCGCGCGGCGGCCTGGGCGGCGGCGAACACGGCGCGTACGTTGACGGCGATCGTCTTGTCGAAATCGGCGATGGAGAATTCGGTCACGTGGCCGCCGAGGAAGACGCCCGCGTTGTTGACGACGATGTCCAGCCGGCCGAATTTGGCGGCGGCGGTGTCGATGGCTGCGGCCAGCGCCTGCGGATCGGCCACGTCGGCGCGCAGGGCGAGGGCGCGGCCGCCGGCGGCTTCGATGCGGCCGGCCAGTGCCTGCGCGGCGGCGTCCGACGACTGGTACGTGAAGGCGACGGCGGCGCCGTCGGCGGCGAGACGCTCCACGATGGCCGCGCCGATGCCGCGCGAACCGCCGGTGACGAAGGCGACTTTCTCTTTCAGATTCGTGTTTGCCATGATGCTCTCCATTCGGTTGGGGTGGTTGATGTGTGCAGTATCATTCCAACTCCCGGTTCAAACTAGCCGGTCAAAACGCACAAGACTTTCAACCATCAGTTAAAGGTGGGCCCATGGAGCATCTGGATTCCTTCATCTACAGCGCCGAGGACGGCGGCTTTTCCGCAGCCGCGCGCCGCTTGGGCATGACGCCGGCCGGTGTCAGCAAGAACGTGGCGCGGCTCGAGGCGAACCTGGGCGTGCGCCTGTTCCGGCGCAGCACGCGCAAGCTGAGCCTGACGGAAGAGGGCGAGCAATTGCTGCGCGAAGTGGCCGAGCCGTGGCACCGCATCCAGGACGCGATGGCCGTCGTGCGCCAGGGCGCCAACCACGCCGTCGGGCCGCTGAGGGTGGCGATGGCGCCGGCCGTCGGGCGCATGCATTTCGTGCCGATGCTGGCGGAGTTCCGCCGCCGCTATCCCGAGGTGCTGCCCGACCTGCACTTCGATAACCGGCAAGTCGACCTGATCGCGGAAGGGTTCGATGTCGCGATCGGCGGCGGTGTCGAGCTGCCGCAGGGCGTCGTCGCGCGCGAGCTGGCGCGGGTGCGCATCCTGCTCGCGGCGTCACCCGAGTACCTGGCCCGGCGCGGCACGCCCACGCACCCGGACGACCTGGCCGCGCACGACGGCATCGCGCGCCGCTCCATCCGCACGGGCCGGCTGCAGACGCTCACCCTGCGCGACGAAGCGGGCAAGGTGGCGCCGTACGATCCACGGCCCGTCGCGGTGCTGGACGATCCGGAAGCGATGGCGCATGCGGCCGCCGCCGGTCTCGGCGTCGCGCTGCTGCCCGCGCCGCACGCGGGGCCGCTGCTGGCGGACGGGCGCCTCGTACGCATCCTGCCGGACTGGTATGCGGAGACGGGGCCGCTGTTCCTCTACTATTCGAACCGGCGGCTGCTGCCCGCGAAGACGCGTGTGTTCGTTGATTTCGTCGTCGAGCGCTTCCGCGAACAGGGGCTGGCCGCGCACTTTGCCGGATGAGCTCTGTCACGGAACTGACATCTGTCCTTAATACAATGTACGATTGCCAATCACCAGCAACCCGACAGAAAGAACGACCGCATGAGACCGTCCTGGCTGAAGATTTCGCTCACCCTGATGACCTGTTCCGCGCTGTGGCTGCCCGCGTCGGCCCCTGCGGCGGGCGCCGGGACGCCGGCCGCGGACAAGCCGGCGGCATCCGGCCAGACCGCCGCGCAGGTAAAGCCGCCGAAGCTCGTCGTCGTGATGGTCATCGACGGCCTGCCGGCCGAGCAGGTGCAGCGCTACCGCGACCAGTTCGGCCCCGGCGGCCTGCGCCGGCTGCTGGAGCAGGGCGCGTCGTTCACGGATGCGCACCAGGCGCACGGGATCACGGTGACGGCCATCGGCCACTCGGCCGTGCTGACGGGCGCGTATCCGTACCGGCACGGCATCATTGGCAACAACTGGATCGATGAGAATGGTAAGCAGGTCTATTGCACCGAGGACACCAGTTACCACTATATCGATGAAGAGACGGACCCGCACGACGGCACGTCGCCCGCGAACCTGCGCGTGGACACGCTCGGCGACCAGCTGCGCTATGCCACCGGCAACCGCAGCAAGGTCGTGACCGTGTCCGGCAAGGACCGCGGCGCCATCCTGCTGGCGGGAAAGACGGGCACCGCCTACATGTACATGGACCAGACGGGCGACTTTGCCAGCAGCACCTATTACATGGACAAGCATCCGGCCTGGGTCGAGCGCTTCCGCGCCGCGAAGCCGCAGGACCGCTATTACGCCAAGTCGTGGAAGCCGCTGCTGGACGACAAGGCCTACGCGGACGACGCGCCGTACCCGGAAGCGACGACGGCCAACCCGAACCGTTTTCCGTTCACGTTCTACAGCGAGAGCGGCAAGCCGGCCGCCGACTACTATGGCCGCCTGAAAACGAGTCCGGCGGTGGACGAGCTGACCCTGGAATTCGCCGAAGCGGCCGTCGACGGCGAGCAGCTGGGCCGCAATCCGACGGGCGCGACGGACCTGCTGGGCGTCAGCCTGTCCGGCCACGATTACGTGAATCACGCGTATGGCCCCGAGAGCCGCATGTCGCATGACCACCTGCAGCAGGTCGACCGCAAGATCGCCGAGTTCTTCGCGTTCCTCGACAGGCGCGTGGGCCTGGACAACGTGCTCGTCGTGCTGACGGCCGACCACGGCTTCGCCAACACGGCCGAATTCGCGCGCACGCAGCATGCGGACGCGTTGCGCGTGAATCCGAAGACGCTGCTCGAGAACCTGAACGCCGCGCTGGCCGAACGCTTCGGCGGCGCGAAACTGGTCAAGACGTCGCTGCTGCCCGACATTCACCTGGACGACGACGCCATCGCGCGCCGCGGCCTGGCCCGTGCCGACGTGGAAAACGCCGCCGTGCACTACCTGCGGGCGCAGCCGGGCATCTCGGAGGTGTTCACGCGCACGCAGCTGGAGCAGGGCGTCGCGTCCAAATCCCGTCTGGGCACGTTGATGCAGCGGGCGTGGAACAGCCAGCTGTCCGGCGACCTGCTGGTCGTCACGACGCCGTACACGATCTTCGGCAGCGGCTCGTCCGGCGCGAGCCACGGGACGCCGTGGCAGTACGACACGTCCGTGCCCCTGCTGATCATGGGCAAACGCTGGATCCGGCCGGGCGAACAGGCCGGCTATGCGGAAGTCGTCGACATCGCCTCGACCCTGGCGCAGATCCTGCACGTGCGCCGTCCGGCGGGCGCGGAGGGGCGCGTGCTGAAGGAGGCGCTGCGTTGATGGCGCCGGCAGACGTGACGAACAGCGTAACGGGAGACGGTGGAGCGCCGGGGGCCGCTATACTGCCGTCAACGCCACTCAATGCGAGCCCATCCATGTACGCTGCAGTCGACCTCGGCTCCAACTCGTTCCGCCTGCACATCGGCGAGCCGATCGCGGGCCAGATCCACATCGTGCGCACCGCGCGCGACCCGATCCGTCTCGCGGCAGGCCTCGGCCCGGACAATGCCCTGTCCGAGGCAGCGGTCGAGACGGCGCTGCGCACCCTGCGCGACTTCAGCGGCATCCTGCGCCAGTTCCGGCTGGACGCGGTGCGCGTCGTCGCCACCAACACGATGCGCGTGGCCAGCAATGCCGAGGCCATATTGCCGCGCCTGGAAGAGGCGATCGGCTATCCGATCGAGATCATCTCCGGCGAGGAAGAGGGGCGCCTGATCTACATGGGCGTCGCGCGCGCGCTGGGCCGGCGCACGGAACGGCGGCTCGTGATCGACATCGGCGGCGGCTCGACGGAAGTTATCGCGGCGCATGGCGACGACATCGACATCGTCGAATCGTTCAGCATCGGCACGCATCCGCAGAGCGCCACGTATTTCCAGGGCGGCCACATCAGCGCGGACGCGTTCGAGACGGCCGTCAACGCGGCGCGCGCCCAGTTCGAGGACCTGGCCGACCAGTATCGCCAGCATGGCTGGGATGCCGTTTACGGCTCGTCCGGCACCATGCGCGCGATTAACGAGGTCATCGTGCGCAACCGGATCGGCGACGGCACGATGTCGCTGGCGAGCCTGCTCGCGCTGCGCGACAAGCTCATCGAACTCGGTCACGTCGACGCATTCGACCTGCCGGGCGTGAAGCGCGAGCGCGTGATCGTGATGACGGGCGGCCTGTCGATCCTGATCGGCGTGATGCAGGAGCTGGGGGTGCCCGCCATGACAGCGATTAATGCCGGCCTGCGCCTGGGGGTGCTGTCCGACCTGGAACTGCGCGCCAACCGCCACGACCGCCGCGACCTGGCCATCCAGGACTGCATGCGCCGCTTCGGCGTCGACGCGCAGCGCGCCGCGCGCACGGCATCCATCGCGAAGACCCTGTTCGACAAGCTGGCGCCGCAGGACGAAGCCGTCGTCCACCATCTGCTGCGCAGCGCCATGCTGCACGAGGTCGGGCAGGCCGTCTCGCACACGGGGGCGCACAAGCACGCGGCCTACATCGTCGAACACGCCGACCTGCCGGGTTTCACCGCGCGCGAGCAGCGGTTGATGAGCCTCATCGTGCTGGGCCAGAAGGGCAATCTGCGCAAGGTGCGGGAAGTGCTGGGCGTGCCCGACCTGGCCAAGGCCGTGCTGGCGCTGCGCCTCGCGGCCGTGTTCATGCACGCGCGCGTGGACGGCGACGTCGATGCCGTGCGCCTGCGCATGAAGGGCCGCATCGATATCGAGACGCCGCGCGGCTGGCTGCGCCAGCACCCGACGGTCGCGGCGTGGTTCGAGAAAGAGGCGGCCGCGTGGGGCGACGTCGGCGTGCCGTTCAACGTGACCACCTGATCCCGTCAGCCGTACAGGTCGTGCCGCACGCCGTGCTCGTAATGCGCGTCGAGCTGGGCGGCCGCCACGGCATCGGCGGTACGGCCCTGCGCCGCGGCGTTCAGCGCCTCGACCATCTGCCCCGGTGTGGGCAGTGTTGCCCGGTCGAGGTGGCGCTCGGGCCGCCACAAACCGGCACGGTTGACGGCTTTCCCGCAGTGAAACAGGACTTCGTCGATGGTGACGACGATGGCCGTCTTCGGCCGCTTGCCGCCTTCGGCAAAGCGCGCCAGCAGCGCGTCGTCCGTCGTGGCGCGGGCGCGGCCGTTGATGCGCATGAAGATCTCGAGGCCGGGAAAAAGAAACAGCATGCCGGCGCGCTCGTCGCGCTCCAGGTTGCGCAGCGATTCGATGCGGTTGTTGCCGGGCCAGTCGGCGAACGCGACGTGATGGTCGTCGAGCGCGTGCACGAAGCCGGGCGGGCCGCCGCGCGGCGATGCGTCCAGGCCGCGCTCACTGCCGGTGGCGAGGCAGAAGAACGTGGCAACGCGCAGGTAGTCGCGGTGGAAATCGATCAACCGGTCGAGCACGGCCTTCTGGATGCGTTCGGCCGGCGGGTCGTACAACGTGTCGAGGTCGGGACGGGACATGACGGACTCCTGGGTCGTGGATGATCGGGCCAGTGTAGGTCCGGCGGTGCGCCCGCCTGTACAATTCCGCAGCCAATCCATATCGATTCGACGCCATGGCCGACCTGACTCTCGATCCCGCCCTCACCAACCGGTCCGACGGCCCGGTCATCATCGTGGCGGCCGGCAGCCAGGAAACGGTGCGCAGCTCGGGCGCGCACAGCCACTGCCGCGGCCAGCTGTTCGGGTCGACGCGCGGGCTGATCACGATCGGGGTGGACGAGGGCGTGTGGGTCGTGCCGACGACGCACGCCATCTGGGTGCCGCCGCACCGCGTGCATTGGGCGCGCTCGCACGGGCCGTTCCAGGGCTTTGCCGTCTACGTGGCCGAACCCGATTGCGCAGTGCTCCCTGCCGCGCCGTGCAGCATCCGCATGTCGGGCCTGCTGCGCGAGGCGATGCTGCGCGCCGCGCGTTGGCCGGCGGGGCCGCTGGATGCGCGCGGCGAGCGGCTGGCCGGCGTCATCCTGGACGAGATCGCGACGTCGCCCGTCGACGCGCTGGGCCTGCCGCTGCCGCGCGACGCGCGCCTGCTGCGCATTGCCCGCGCGCTCGCCGACGACCCGGCCGACGACCGCACCCTCGAGGACTGGGCCCGCTGGGCCGCCATCGGCGCCCGTTCGCTGAGCCGGCATTTCGTGGCCGAGACGGGTTTTACCTTCACCGCGTGGCGCCAGCGTGCGCGGCTGTTGCGGGCGCTCGAAATGCTGGCGGACGACGTGCCCGTCACGCGCATCGCGCTCGACCTCGGCTACTCGACGCCGAGCACCTTCATCGACCTGTTCCGCCGCACATTCGGCGCGACGCCGGCCGCGTACCGGCAGCGCTTCGTGGCCGCCTGACTCTCCTTGCAATCTTCGTCGCGGAGGCGATACTGGAAGTCCGATCATCGACTTTTCAGGGAGAGGATCATGAACGAGCAAGCCAACATCAGCCTGCTCAAACAGGCGTACGACGCCTATGGCAGGGGCGACATCCAGAGCCTGCTTGGCATGGTTGCGCAGGACGTCGACTGGGAACTGCCCGAGATCGAGGGCGTCCCGTTCACCGGCAAACGGCATGGCGTGTCCCAGGTGGCCGAGTTCTTCCGTATCCTGGCCGAATGCCAGGAGCCGCGCGAATTCAAGCCGGACCGCTTCATCGCCCAGGATGACCAGGTGGTCGTGCTGGGGCACGGCACGTTCGCAGTCAAGGCCACCGGCGCCGAGTTCAGCGGCGACTGGTGCCACATCTTCCGGGTCGCCGGCGGCAAGATCGCCAGCTTCAAGGAATACGACGATACCCACCAGGCCGCGCAGGCCTATCGGCCGCGGGGCGCAGGCGCGGGTATGGGGGCGCCACAGCCTTCCGTTCATTGACGTTCTGCTATCATGAGGGGCATGAAAATTGTCCCTCTCGAAGGCCGCCACGTGCGGCTCGAACCGTTCGACGAGACGCTCCGCGAACCCGTGCGGCGCGCGCTCGATTGCGATCCCGACGCGTGGCGCCTGTTCGCGATCAACGGGCAGGGTGAGGGCTTCGACGGCTTTTGGGACAGTCTCAACGCCCAGGTGGCGCAGGGTGGCTGGATCGCCTACGCCGTTCGTAGCGTCGCGACCGGCGCCGTGGTCGGTACCACCAGCTTCCTGAACATCAAGCCCACACGCCAGACCGTGGAGATCGGCGGCACGTTCCTCCATCCGGACGCACGCTCCACGCTCGTCAACGCGGAAGCGAAATACCTGATGCTGGCGCATGCGTTCGGGAGCGGCATGCGCCGCGTGGAGCTGCTGACGGACGCGCGCAATCTGCGCAGCCAGGCCGCCATCGCGAAACTGGGCGCCGTGCGCGAGGGCGTGCTGCGGCGCGAAAGAGTCACGTGGACGGGCCAGGTGCGCGACAGCGTGCTGTTCGCGATCACCGACCTCGATTGGCCGGACGTGCGGGCGCGCCTGGAGCGGAGGCTCGGCGTCCATTCTCTCGAGAGCGCGTGAACGTCGTCGAAAATCGGCTGGAAAGGAACGTGCTGCGAACTAAGCGGCTTCCGGTGCAGGCGGGGCCCATGGCACAGCGATGCCGTTCAGTCGACTGAACGGCATTTGAGGTCGATCGACCACCAGTCGGGCATGGCCAGGCGCGCATTTTGCCAGGGGGGTGACGGTCGAGTATGTCGACAGGTCGCTTTCCTGTAAAAGTGCTGCATGTCAGCGCTGCGCGAAAAACGCCGACGGCGAACAGCCGAACGTCTTCCTGAACATGTGCGAAAAGGCCGACTGGCTCGTATAGCCCAGTTCGTCCGCCACGCGCGACAAGGGCATCCCGCGCGCGATCAGCGGCGCCGCGTGCGCGAGGCGCACCTGCTGGCGCCATTCGGTGAAACTCATCCCCAGTTCGCGCTCGAACAGGCGCGCCAGCGTGCGTTCCGATGCGCCGACCTGGCGCGCCCAGTCGGCCAGCGTGTGCGTGGCGCCGGGGTCGTCGAGCAGGCGTTCGCACAGGCTTTGCAGGCGCTTGTCGCGCGGCAGCGGCACGCGGATCGGCAGCGCGGGCGAGCGCGCCAGTTCGTCCAGCATCAGTTCGGACAAGAGCGTCGCGCGCGGCGACGGTTCCAGTTGCGGCAGTTGTTCCAGTGCGAGGATCAGTTCGCGCAGCAGGGTGGACACCTCCAGCACGCGGCACGCCTCGCCAGGGAAGGGCGAGCGCGCGGCGTGGATGCGCACCGGGCGCAGGCGCACCGGTTCGAGCACCGTCACTTCGTGCACGACGCCGGGCGCCGTCCAGATCGCGCGCGACGGCGGCACGATCCAGCTGCTGCCGGCGGCCGTCAGGCGGATCACGCCTTCGCGCGCATAGGTCAGCTGGCCGAAGGTGTGCGTGTGCGGCGCGACGTTGTCGGACGCCTCCAGGTCGCGCGCCGTCAAGGTGACGGGCCGCGCCGGCGTCGGGTCGAAGCAGTCCGGGAACGGCTGCGTATGGTGTACGACGGGGATGCTCACGGATGTCCGATTCTCGATAGAAGTTGTCCTGCTATCGTAAATCAGTCGTGGACGTTTTGCCTACACTGGCGTTTTCACCTGGAGTAGATATGTCACAAGACAGCACCCTGCGCGCCGACGCGCGCGTGATCGCCCTGGTGGGCCTGGCCCACGGCACGTCGCATTTCTATCACCTGATCCTGGCCGCGCTGTTCCCCTGGCTGAAGCCCGCCTTCGGCCTCAGTTATGCGGAACTGGGCCTGCTGCTGACGGCGTTCTTCGTCGTCTCGGGCATCGGCCAGGCGCTGGCCGGCTTCGTCGTCGACAAGGTCGGCGCCCGCAGCGTGCTGTTCTTCGGCATGGCGATGCTGGGCGTCTCCGCCCTCGTGCTGTCGGTGGCCGGCAGCTACGCGGCGCTGATGGTGGGCGCGCTGCTGGCCGGCGTCGGCAACAGCATTTTTCACCCCGCCGACTATACGCTGCTGAACCAGCGCGTCTCGCGCGCCAGGCTGGCGCACGGCTTCTCGGTGCACGGCATCAGCGGCAACATCGGCTGGGCCGCGGCGCCGTTGTTCATGACGACGGTGGCGGTGTTCTCGAGCTGGCGCATGGCGCTGGCATCCGCCGCGATCCTGCCGTTCGCCGTGCTGGCCATCCTGGTCCTGAATCGGGCGCGCCTAGCCCCGGAAGCGAAGCCGGCCTCCGCACCGGCCGCCGCGAGCGGAGAAGGGACGCTGTCGTTCCTGCGCCTGCGGGCCGTGTGGATGTGCTTCGGCTTCTTCTTCCTGACGGCGGTGTCGCTGGGCGGCATCCAGGCCTTTTCCTCGATCGGCCTGATGCAGCTGTACGGCATCTCGCGCGAACTGGCGACGGGTTCGTACACGGCGTACATGCTGGCGTCCGCGGGCGGCATGCTGCTGGGCGGGTTCGTCGGTGCCGGGCGGCAGGACTACGACCGCACGGTCGCCATCGCCTTCGCCGTGGCCGCCGCGCTGGCCCTGCTGCTGGGACTGGCCGTCGTGCCGGGCTGGCTCGCGTTGCCGCTGATGGCGCTCGTCGGCTTCTTCTCGGGCATCGCGGGACCGTCGCGCGACCTGATGATCCGCGCGGCCGCGCCGAAGAATGCGACGGGGCGGGTGTATGGTGTCGTCTATTCGGGGCTGGATTCCGGGCTGTCCGTCGGGCCTGCCATGTTCGGGCTCGTGATGGACGCGGGGCATCCGGGATGGCTGTTTGCGGGGATTGCGCTGTTCCAGGCGCTGGCGATCGTCACGGCGGTGGGCGTGGGGGGCGGAACGCGCAGTGCCCGGTTGCAGAATGCGTGAGGTGGAGATGGCGTTTTCAGCGCGGGCATTTTCTCCAGTGGGTGTCGTGCCCGTCAATTCCGACGTCGAGTCGGTCGACTATCGCGATGGCGCATTGGTCATCGTTCTTGCAGGTGCGATGGATCCGGACCGGACAGTGCATGGGCTGACGGTGACATTCAGGGACGTGACGGGTTTTCGCCTGCTCGACGAATTCGACCTGGCGCGTTACTGGTTGTCCGACGGTTTCCCGCGCGGCAGCTTTGTCATGGAGGTGACCGCCGGCGGCTGGTCGGCGGAAGAAGACGCGCTCCAGGGGCTGGAGAAAAACCGGCGCGAGTGGCTCGTCGCTTCCGGTAACGCATCCGTCAGCGTGTTTTGCGCGACGGCGCCGACGCTTGTCGGCACGATGCGGAAGTTTACGGCGGACTAGAGCATTGCCCGATTCTGCGAAATCGACCGGTTGAATTCGAGCCAACTATTGCCGAGCTCCGTGATCCTGTAGTCGTTACCGACACGCTGCAAGAACATGTTCGATTCCAGCCAGATCCGGATTTCCTCGCTCATCATGGGCGCATCCGGGCCGCATTGAATACTGTTGAGCGCACGCACGCAGGCAAAATGCTTGAGCGCCTGCCGGCCTTTCGCAGTGATCACAGGCTTGCCGTCGTCATCCAGCCGGATCAGGGCAAACCGTTGCAATTCGACGGGACACTCGGCGAGCGCCATCCTGTGCATGCCGGTATCCGCTTCGAAGCGAAGACGGTGCAGGATCGCCATCGCTGCCGCGTCGAGCGTGACAGGTCCGTCGTCGTCAGTTGTCGTTGCATGTGGCTCCGCGGGCGCAGACGGCGCTTCACGACGTCGCTGCGCGCGGCGTTCCTCGGGAATGGCCAGCACACGCTCGACCAACTCCTCGTCGAGGCCGTTGCGCAAGAGGAGATTTTTCGCTGCGGCGTTGCCGAAACTGCGCCGCATGGCGAACATGGTGCGCAGGATTTTTGCGGTGACGCCATCGGTACGTCGATCTCCCAAGCGCCGATCAGGATGAGTAACGAGAGCCATGGTAGCCAAAAGACGTTTCGATGATTAATAATAACAAAAAATCATCGAAATCGGCGGCTCAGGCTGTCACCGCAGCTTTCCGACGATATCCGGGCCCACCGCCAGCCTGACGAACGGCGCCGGATCCTCTTCGCCCTTGCTGGCAATCCAGAACACGCTGGCCTTGCGGATCTTCCAGTCCTGCGCCGTCCCCGAAAAGATCAGCGACGCGACCTGGCCGAGCAGCGGCTGGTGCCCGACCACGACGACCGTATGCCTGTTGTCCGGCCAGCCGGCCGCTTCCAGGATGCGTTCCGCCGACGAATCCGTGTTCAGCGCTTCCACGGTGATGAACTTGCGGCCCAGCGCCTGCGCTGTCTGCACGCAGCGCGCGGCCGGGCTGGACAGGATGCGGCAGTGCGACGGCAGCTGGCGGTCGAGCCACGCGCCCACGCGCGACGCATGGCGCGCGCCCTTGGCCGTCAGCTCGCGCAACTGGTCGCCCTCGCGGTCGGGGACGTGCGGCTCAGCCTCGGCGTGGCGCCACAGGATCAGTTCCATGGTCGTTTTCCTTGTTATGTGCATGGGCGGTGCTCTGCGCGCCCAGCGTGTCCATCAAAAACTGCTGCGCGCTGAAGGCCGCCTGGCTGCCGCGTGACTTGCGGCGCTTGTAGCGGCCGTCGCTGCCCAGTTCCCAGGCGTTGACGTTGTCCTTCAAATAGACCTGCAGGCCCTCGCGCAGTACACGTTTCTTGAGCGCCGGCGAGCGGATGGGGAACGCGACTTCGACCCGGCGGAACAGGTTGCGGTTCATCCAGTCCGCGCTGCCCAGGTAGATGTCGTTCTTGAGATTGTTGCGGAAGTAGTAGACGCGCGTGTGCTCGAGGAAGCGGCCGACGATCGAGCGCACCCGGATATTCTCGGACAGCCCCGCCACGCCGGGCCGCAGCGAGCACGCGCCGCGCACGATCAGGTCGATGCGCACGCCGTCGGCCGACGCCTCGTACAGCGCGCGGATGACGGATTCGTCGGTCAGCGAATTCATCTTCGCGATGATGCGCGCCGGCTTGCCTTCGCGCGCGATCGCCGCTTCCTGCCGGATCGCCTTGACGATTTCCTTCTGCAGCGTGAACGGCGCCAGCCACATCGCCGACAGCTGCGTGGGCCGCGTCATGCTCGTGAGGTGGATGAACACCTCGTTGACGTCGGCCGTGAGCTCGTCGTCCGACGTGAGCAGTCCGAAGTCCGTGTAGAAGCGCGCCGTCGTCGGGTTGTAGTTGCCGGTGCCGAGGTGGGCGTAGCGGCGCAGGCCGTCCGGCTCGCGGCGCAGCACGAGCGCCATCTTCGCGTGCGTCTTGAGGCCCACGACGCCGTACACGACCTGGGCGCCGGCTTCTTCCAGCCGCTCGGCCCAGTTGATGTTGGCCTCTTCGTCGAAGCGTGCCATCAGTTCGACGATGACGGTGACTTCCTTGCCGCGCAGCGCCGCGTTGATCAGGGCTTCCATCAGCTCGGAATTCGAGCCGGCGCGGTAGATCGTCTGCTTGATCGCGACGACGTTCGGATCGGCCGCGGCGCAGCGCACGAATTCGATCACGGGCTGGAACGACTGGTACGGATGGTGCAGCAGGATGTCCTGCTTGCGCAGTACGGAGAACGTGTCGTGCGCGTTCACGAGCTTGGCGGGGAAGCCGGGAGAATAGGGCGTGAACTTGAGGTCCGGCCGGGCGTTGCTGTTGGCGATTTCGAGCAGGCGGCCCATGTTGACGGGACCGTCCACGGTGAACAGGCGCGAGCGGTCGATCGAGAACTGGTCGAGCAGGAAGTCGGCGAGATGTTTGGGACAGCCGCGCGCCACTTCCAGCCGCACCGCGAAGCCGTAGTTGCGGCTATGGAGTTCGCTCTGCAGTGCCTGGCGCAGGTTTTTGACTTCTTCCTCGTCGACCCACAGGTCGCTGTTGCGGGTGACGCGGAACTGCGAGTACGACACCACTTCGCGGCCCGTGAACAGGTCGGCCATGTGGGCCTGGATCACGGACGTAAGCAGGCAGTACGACGCCCCCGGCTTGTCCGACAGTTCGTCCGGCAGGCGGATCAGCCGCGGCAGCACGCGCGGCGCCTTCATGATCGCGATGCCGGTGCCGCGCCCGAACGCATCCTTGCCGGCCAGTTCGACGATGAAGTTCAGGCTCTTGTTGATCACGCGCGGGAACGGGTGCGCCGGGTCGAGGCCGACGGGCGTGAGGAGCGGGCGCACTTCCTTGTCGAAGTACTGCTTGACCCACGCCTTCTGCGCCGCGTTGCGGTCGGAGCGGCGCAGCAGGTGGATGCCGTTTGCGGACAGCTGCGGCAGGATCTGGTCGTTCAGCAGCGCATACTGGCGCCCGATGATCTGGCGGCATTCGTCGGCGGCGCCGTCCAGGTCGGCCTGGCCGGGATCGGGCCCGCCGTGTGCCTGGTGCTGGGCGAGCAGGCTGGCGACGCGGACCTCGAAGAATTCGTCGAGGTTGCTGGAGACGATGGTCAGGAAGCGCAGGCGTTCGAGCAGCGGGACGGACGGATCTTCCGCCTGTTCGAGCACGCGGCGATTGAATTCGAGCAGCGAGAGTTCGCGGTTGAGGAACAGGTGTGGGCTATCGGGCGGAAGCGCGGCAAGTGCCTCGTCCGTTTTTAACTTCATATCCATTTTTCGGGAATATTTCACTCGTGACAACGGAGTGTAGAAGCCGATTATGACAACATTGTGACAGAGAACGCTCTGCAGCGGCGCCCCGTCACAATTGATAGCCCGTTATTGCGCGTCGAATGTAAAACCGGAGGGATAACGGTGATAGCCGTCGAAGTCGGATTTCCCGACCGGGACGCCGGCCTGGCGCGCGATCGCATACACCATCGCATAGTGAAAAAAGAAGTTGGGTACGGCGTACATCTGGTAATACTCCGGGCCGGGCAGCGCCAGCTCCGCGAACCCGGCCGTCGTGTGGACGTTCACCGTGTCCATGCCGGCGAAATCCGCATCGGGTATCGCCGCTAGGTACGCCATCGTCCGTTCGAGTTCCGCGTAGATGCCCGCGAACGTGTCTTCCTCGGTGCGGAACGAGACGATCTCGCGGCGCGCCAGCGGGCAGGTGGCGCGCAGGGTGAAGCCGATCGCGACCCGGGCCTGCTGCAGCAGCGGGAACATGTCCGGATGCAGCCGGTGTTCCGCGACGCCGCCGCCGTGCGCCTCGGCCAGCTTCAGGATGGCCTCCAGCCGGCGCAGGTAGTGCAGGAAGAGCCGGGTCGGCGTCACCGTCATACGACCGTCTCGCGCACGCGCCGCAGGTCGTCGCGCGGCGGCCGTCCGAACATGCGGCTGTACTCGCGCGTAAACTGCGACGGGCTTTCGTAGCCGACCTGGTAGGCGACGGCCGCCACGTCGCAGCTGGCGGCCGCGAGCCGGGCCCGCGCCTCGTGCAGGCGGATCTGCTTCTGGTATTGCAGGGGACTCAGCGACGTGAAGTCCTTGAAATGGCGGAACAGCGACGACGCACTCATGCCGCTCACGGCTTCCAGCTGCTGCGTCGAGACGGGTTCCGCGTAGTGCTGCTGCAGCCAGCGGATCGCGCGGCCGATGCGCGACGCGCGGCTGTCCGCCAGGCCCACCTCGCGCAGCATCGGGCCGTGCGGGCCGGAGAGCAGGCGCCACAGGATCTCCTTTTCCAGCAGCGGCCGCAGGATGCGGACGTCGTCCGGATGGTCGAGCAGGGTGACGAGGCGCCCGACGGCGTCCAGCAGCTGGTGCGAGGCCGCATGCACGGCCATCGGCGTGGCGTCCGGCAGCGCCTCGGCTTCCGCTTCGACGATCAGGCCCGCGATCTCGGCCGGGCGCAGGGTGAGTGCGATGCCGAGGTAGGGTTCGTCCTCGCTGGCATGGGTCACCTGGCCGGTCGAGGGCATCGTCAGCGAGACGATCACGCAGTCGCCGGGGCCGTATTCGTAGGTGCGCCCGCCGATGGTCGAGCGCTTGCGGCCCTGCAGGATCAGGGCGAACATCGGCTCTTCGATGCCGCTCATCGGCAGGGTCGGCGCCGTGACCGAACGCACCCGCAGCCCGGGCACGATGCAGTCCGGGCCCGTGCCGGCGTGGCGCATGGCGAGGTGGCGGAGGTCGTGGAGAGTCATCATGGTGTCGTTCGATCGTCAAGGAGGCGCATGTCATTACGCGACAATGATCGTAACATGTTCGACGCTACCAAGACACATATGTATATCTATGGCTGTCCGGCCGGAACCCGGCCCGCGAGGCGGCGCCACCACGGTGGCCGCGCCGGGCGCTCGTACGCCTGGTCGGCGGGCACGGTGAGCGCGACCACCGTGCCGCCGCCCGCACCGGGTCCGATGTCGAGGTGCGCGCCGATGGCCGCCGCACGTTCGCGCATGCCCGCGAGGCCCCAGTGGCCGGGACGGGCGGCCTCGCGGATGCCGCGGCCGTCGTCGCGCACCCGCAGTTCGAACGCGTGCTCGCCGTAGACCACCTCCAGCACGACCTCGTTCGCATGCGCGTGGCGGAACGCGTTCTGCAGCGCCTCGCGGGCGATGAAACACGTTTCCTGGGCGACGTCGCGGCACAGCGTGCGGCGCTGGCCCTCCACGCGCACGTCGAAGCGCACGCCGAACTGCTCGCCGAGAATATGGCCCAGCGGGACGACCGCGCCGACGAGGTCCTCGGCCGGCGCTGCCGCGCCGCGCAGCGCCGTCAGTTCGTCGCGGCCTTCGCGCAGGGCGTTTCTCGCCTGTTCGAGCGTGCGGTCGATGAGGGGCCGGTCGGGACAGTCCCGCGGCAGCCGGTCGCGCGCGTGCTCGAACAGCATCAGCAGGGCCTGCACGGATTGCATCAGCGTGTCGTGCAAGGTGCGCGCGATGCGTTCGCGTTCGCCCGCGCGCTCCTGCAGCAGGCGGCGCAGCTGCAAGGTCACCCGGCGCAGGCGCAGGCGGTACAGCAGCCAGGCGCCCAGCGCGAGGAGGGCGGCGCACAGCGCCTTGAACGGCGCGCCCTGCACGAACGTGGGCGCGATCGTGACGTCGAGCGCGGCGCCCGCCGGGTTTCACACGCCGTCCTCGTTGGCGGCGCTGACGATGAAGCGGTAGCTGCCCGGTCCCAGGCGCGTGTAATAGGCGGTGCGGCGCGGGCCGGCGTCGCGCCAGTCGTCGTCCACGCCTTCCAGGCGGTAGCGGAAGCGCACCCGTTCCGGCATCGTGAAGCTGGGTGCGGTGTACGCGATCTGCAGGTCTTGCGTGCCTGCCGGCAGGGTCAAGGGGCCCGTCGCATCGAGACTGCGTCCGCCGGCGGACACGCTTAGGACATGCACGGGCGGCGCCATCCCGTTGCGCGGCAGGCGCGCCGGATCGATCCACGCGGCGCCGTCGGTGCCGTGCAGCCACAGGCGGCCGTCGGGCGTCTCCAGCAGGCTCGATTGCCCCGAGCGGAACTGCGCGATGCCGGGGTAGCCGTCGGTCGCGTCGAACAAATCGTAGGTGGCGATGGTGCCGGCCGGCGCCTTCAGGAACGCGCGCCACTGCGCGGCCGGGATGCGGACGAGGCCGCGGCTGCCGTTCAGCCACAGGTCGCCGTCGGCGCGCAGCAGCATGCCCGTAATGCCGGCCAGCGCCTGCGGATCGGCGAGGCGGACCGGGACGAAGCGGCCGGCGGACAGCATCGACAAACCCTTGTCGCCGGCCACTAGTGTTACGCCGCCGGCATCGTAAACGCGGGCCACGACGCCGACGCCCAGGCCGTCCGCGCTGCCGTAGCGCCTCACCTGCCCCTCGCGCAGGCTCACCACGGTGCTGTCGCGGTAGCCGAACCACACCGTGCCGTCGGCACCGCGCGCCATGCAGATGGGTTCCGGGTCCGGAACGCCATACTCGTGCGCGGGATGCCAGCGGTCGCCGGTCCACCGGTACAGCTTGTCGTACGCGAACCCGGCCCACAGGCCGCGGCCGTCGTCCAGCATCGTGCGGACGCCCGCATCCATCGCGGCTTGCGGCACGCCATCCGGGAACGGGATGCGGGTACGGCCGCTGCCCTTGCGGCGTTCGATGTATCCCGCGCGCGACAGGAGCAGGGCGCCGTCGACCGCGGTGGCAAGTCCCTGCACGTCGCGCTCCGGCTGGTCCTCGGGGCCGGCCGCACCGTAGACCCACAGGCGCGGCTGGCGCGTGCTCTCGGCCCGGGCCCACAGGCGGCCGCCGTCGTCCACCGCGAGGGCCGCATACGAATACCCCGCCGGGAGACCCATCGACACGATGCGGTCGCGCCGGAAACGGTCGACGCCGCGCCGCGTGCCGAGCCAGACATTGCCTTCGCGGTCCTCGAACATCGTCATCGCATCGCCGCTGACCAGGCTCGCGGGCGCGTGTTCGCCAGGGTCGGTCCGCGGGTACCAGACGCCGGTACGCGCCAGCGCGTCCGGAGACATCCGGTAGAGTCCGATGCCGGCATGCCACAGGTTGCCGTCGCGGTCGAAGATGGCATCGAACGAGTACGACGTCGTCCACCAGTCGCGCGGCTTCGGCGGCGTGGCGAGGCGTTCCGGCAGGCGCGTCACGCGGTCCAGGTACCACAGCCAAAGGTGCCCGTCGCGGTCGGGCATGACGTTGAAATGCTGACCTGTCAGGCCGCTCGGCACGAAGCGGTCGACACCGGGATCGCGATAAAACAGCGCGTTCTCGGTATTCACCCACAACCGACCCGTCGGATCGCGGCGCAAGCCTTCCGACCTCCCGTCCAGTCCCCAGTCGGCACCGATCTTGTGCCAGCGGCTGCCGTCCAGCATGAACAGGCCCTTGCTCGTCGCGGCCCAGGTGCGCCCGCGCTCGTCCGCCACGATCGAATACACCGTGCCGGGCTCGTAGCCGTCGGCCTCCGAATAATGGCGCAGCCGGCCGTCGCGGACCACCGACATGCCCGCATAGCGGTACCCGATCCACAGCGACCCGTCGGGAAACGCGCGCACCGTCGCGATCACGTTGGACAGCAGGGGCTGCCCGCCCAGCGAGCGGATGTGCTCGAAGCGCACGCCGTCGAAGCGGTACAGGCCGGACGGCGTGGCGAACCACATGAAGCCGTCGCGGTCCTGCGTCATTTCCCACACGTCGCCCGGCATGCCGTCCTTGCTCGTCCAAGCGTCGTGGTGCAGCTGGGAGATCGAGAGCGTGGGGTCGAGCGCGTGCGCGCTGCCGGACAACAGGACGAGAGTGAAGGCGATGGCGGAGCGGAACATTCGTCGGATTGTAAAGCACGCGGCAACTGCGCGCCTATACGAACGGATACTGGCGATGCGCAGGGCGGGGGACTACCATGACTTCGTAGGTGCACCACCGCTTATCCACCAATCCCTCTCAGAGGATCATCCCATGAGCAATCCAAAACTCGAAGTGCTGACGCCGCAGAACAGCCAGATCATCTTCATCGATCACCAGCCGCAGATGGCATTCGGCGTGCAGTCCATCGACCGCCAGGTCCTGAAGAACAACACCGTCGGCCTCGCCAAGGCCGCCCGCACGTTCAACATCCCGACGACCATCACCACCGTCGAGACGCAAGGCTTCTCGGGCTACACCTACCCGGAACTGCTGGACGTGTTCCCGAACCAGCCCATCCTCGAGCGCACCTCGATGAACTCGTGGGACGACCAGAAAGTGCGCGACGCGCTGGCTGCCAACGGCCGCAAGAAGATCGTCGTCGCCGGCCTGTGGACGGAAGTCTGCAACACCACCTTCGCCCTGTGCGCGATGCTGGAAGGCGGCTACGAGATCTACATGGTCGCGGACGCCTCGGGCGGCACGACCAAGGAAGCTCACGACTACGCCATGCAGCGCATGATCCAGGCCGGCGTCGTGCCGGTGACCTGGCAGCAGGTGCTGCTGGAGTGGCAGCGGGACTGGGCGCACAAGGACACCTATGACGCCGTGACCGGCATCGCCAAGGAGCACTCGGGCGCGTACGGCATGGGCATCGACTACGCGTACACGATGGTGCACAAGGCACCGCAGCGCGGCACCACCAGCCACGAAACGCTGGCGCCGGTACCAGCACGCTGATTTTTTGCGTGCGCCGGCCAACCCGGCATGCGCATCCGCGGCCCCGCGCCTATCCGGTCCGGGGCCGCTCCCGCCATTCATCCACAGGGGGATGTATGAAGTTCTACCTGGTTTCCTTGGCAGTCGGCCTGCTGGTCGGCTGCATCTACGCATTGCTGCAGGTCCGTTCTCCGGCGCCGCCCGCGATCGCGCTGATCGGCCTGTTCGGCATGCTCGTGGGCGAGCAGGCCGTGCCCATCGCCAAGCGCCTGATCTCCGGCGAGCCCGTCACCATTTCCTGGTTTCGCAGCGAGTGCGTGAGCAGCATCAGCGGCGTGACGCCGCCGCCCGCACCGACGACGGACAACAAGGCCGGCCATGATCGCGCAGCCTGACGGCAGCCAGACCGTGCTGGTGGTCGACGACGACGACACCGTCCGCACCGGCATGCTCGGCCTGCTGCGCGCGGCCGGCTACGCGGCCGAAGGCTTCTGCAGCGCGGCCGCCGCGCTCGATGGCTGCGACCCCGTGCGCGCCCATTGCGCCGTGCTCGACATCCACATCGGCATACCGGACGGCTTCGCGCTGCGCGAAAGCCTGCGCGCGCTGGCGCCGAGCCTGCCCGTCATCTTCATTACGGGCGACGACGATCCGGCGCTCGTCCAGCGCGCGGGCAGCGTCGGCGCGCTGACGCTGCTGCTCAAGCCGGTCGACGCCGACTGCCTGCTGGCGCTGATCGATTCGATCCCGGTGCCGCCGGACGCCATCCAGTGATGGCCGCGCCTCCGCACAACCCGGTATTTTCCGCTATGCTTGCGTCTGCAACAGACGAGGAGGCAGGCATGGGCGAGCGGATGGTGATGGTGGTGGACGACGATGCGAACGTGCGTTCCGGCCTCGAACACCTGCTCGAGGCGGAGGGGTACGACGTGCGCGCGTTCGCCGACGCCGCCGACTTCCTCGTGCAGCCGGCACCGCCCGTGCCGGCCTGCCTGATCCTCGACATGCAGATGCCGCAGCTGGACGGCATGAGCGTGCTGCAGCACATGGCAGAGCGCCACCTGGCGCTCCCCGTCATCTTCCTGACCGGCCACGGCACGATCCCGCTGTCCGTGGCCGCGATGAAGGCCGGCGCCAACGAATTCCTCACCAAGCCCGTCGATCCGGACGCGCTGCTGGCCGCCGTCGACGAGGCGCTGGCCAGCGATGCGAGCCGCATCGCGCAGCGCAGCGAAGTCGACGAACTGGCGCGCCGCCACGCTCAGCTCACGCCGCGCGAGCGCGAGGTGTTCGGGCTCGCCATCGGCGGGTTGTTGAACAAGCAGATCGCGGACGAGATGGGCATCAGCGAGATCATGGCCAAGGTCCACAAGCGCAACCTGATGCAGAAGATGCAGACGCGCACGCTGGCCGAACTGGTGCGCATGGCCGAGAAGCTCGGCATCGAGAGCGTGCGCAGCCGTTGAGGCTACCGGGTCACGGGGACCGCGACGATTTTGCCGTCCGGGTCGAGCTCGAACGTCACCCGGGCATCCTTGAAGAACAGCTTCCAGAAGATCGATTTCTTCACATAGTCCACGGTGCCATAACCGTCGGGCGCTTCGACATCCTTGATGCCGTATTTTTCCATGACGCCGACCGTGGCGGTCCACCATTCCGTATCGTAGTGGACGGGCTGGGACCCGAGCAGGACGAGCGCGCCGTCGAACGCGATCTCCTTGAAATACGCGGTCTCCAGCTCGCGCTGTTCGGCGACCGACCAGTAGCGCCTGAGGTTCGCAACGGCGAACTTCGCGTAGGGATCGGCGTCGGGCGGCATCGCTTGCGCGGCCTGCCTGCGCAACTCGTCGATGATTTCGGTGAATTCCCATGCCTGCGTGCCGCCATGCCACATCACGAGGCTGTCCCGCGCGATGATCTTTTTCCTGCCGGCGGTGAACACATAATTCGCGCAGGCGGAAGCGCAGTAGAACGTGACCCGGACGTCGGCGTTCTTCTGCCGCACCCACCTGCCCAGCTTGATGCCGGCGCCGAGGATGCCGCCGGGCGAGAAAATGGACAGCAGCGTGACCGGTTTGTCGTCGTTCAGCCGGATGAACTCGTCGACCGATTTCATCGTCAACGGGCCAGCGAAACGGACCTCGTCGGCGAACGCCGGCGCCGCCGCGAGGTACGAGACGACGGCGCAGATCGCGATGCGCCGGAACGGAATCAACATGTGCTGGCCTGTCGTGGATATCGATAACATATCCGATTCTACCGAACGTGGCAGGGCAGAGGCTCACACATTGTCACGTGATCCGGCGCGCGGCCGGATCACGTTCACACATCAACCCTTGATGAAGGCGAGGATGTCGGCGTTGATGACGTCCGCGTGCGTGGTCGGCATCCCGTGCGGGAAGCCTTTATAGGTCTTCAGCGTGCCGTTCGGGAGCAGCTTGGCGGACAGCACGCCGGAGTCGGCGTACGGCACGATCTGGTCGTCGTCGCCGTGCTGGACCAGGACGGGCAGGGTGATCTTCTTGAGGTCCGCCGTGAAGTCGGTCTGCGAGAACGCGACCACGCCATCATAATGGGCCTTGGCGCCGCCCATCATGCCCTGGCGCCACCAGTTCTGGATGATGCCTTCCTGCGGCTTCACGCCCGGACGGTTGAAGCCGTAGAACGGGCCGGACGGCAGGTCGCGGTAGAACTGCGCGCGGTTCGTCGCCACCTGCTGCTGGATGCCGTCGAACACGTCCTTCGGCAGGCCGCCCGGGTTGGCGGCGGTCTTGACCATGATCGGCGGCACGGCCGCGATCAGCACGGCTTTCGATGCGCGCGACTGGCCGTGGCGCGCCAGGTAGCGCACGACTTCGCCGCCGCCCGTCGAGTGGCCGACGTGGATCGCGCCTTTCAGGTCCAGGTGCTGGACGACGGCCGCGAGGTCGTCGGCGTAGTGGTCCATGTCGTGGCCGGAGCCGACCTGCGTGGAACGGCCGTGGCCGCGGCGGTCGTGCGCGATCACGCGGAAACCGCGCTGCACGAAGTACATCATCTGCGAATCCCAGTCGTCCGAGCTCAGCGGCCAGCCGTGCGAGAACACGATCGGCGTGCCGCTGCCCCAGTCCTTGTAGAAGATGTCGACGCCGTCCTTCGTGCGCACGAAGCTCGACGTCATGCGGGCGGCGCCGCCTTTCGGTTCCGTCGCGGCCTGGGCCGATCCGGCGACAGCCATCATGGCCAGGGGCAGCGCGGCGGCGCCGCCCAGCATGCTGCGGCGCTTGGCGTTCATATCGTTCATATCGTTCATATCGTTTTCCCTTCTCGTTTGGATGTTGTTGTGATGAACCGATGTTCAGGTACTACGATGCCCGATGCGAGCGGTAAAAACCACTCGCCGGAATGTAGGGATCACGCGGCTGCAGGTGCCGCTTCGAGGGCCGGCCAGTCCAGCAGCACGAGCCACGCGAGCAGCGCGAGCGCGGGCAGGAAGCACCAGAACCCGACCGCCATCCACGCCATGCCGCCCGCGATGCAGCCGAGCGCGAACGCGAGCACGGGCCAGAAGAACTTCACGAAGCGCGCCTTGACGGCCGGTGTGGCGCGGCCCGTGGCCAGGTCCGTCATGTCGATCAGCAGTTCCGTCACGTTGCCGGTCATGACCGTGGTCGGCGCGATGCGGCCCAGCTGCAGCTTGCCGACGGCGTTCTGCACGCCCATCGCGGCCGTGCCCAGCATGCCGGTCACGAGGACGAGCGGCGCTTCGGGACCGGCCAGCGGTGACGCGGCGAGGCCCGCGATCGTGAACAGCGCCAGCAGTACGAACTGCATGCCCAGCAGCGGACGGGCCGGATTGTGGCCGAGGCGCGCGCAGCGCACGTCCATCAGGCGCGCCACGACGACGCCGGCCGCGAACGCGGGAATCGCGAGGAATTTCAGCGGCAGCACGCCGGCGTGCGACGGCCGTGCGAGCTCGCTGCCGATGAGGACGAAGTTGCCCGTCACGTGCGCCGTGAACAGGCCGAACAGGCCGACGAATGCCGACGTGTCGATGTAGCCGGCCAGCAGGCCGAGGCCGACGCCGAGCGTCAGGTCGCCGGGTTTCATGGATAGATGCATACGGGCCTCCTCAGAACGCAAAGCAGCTGCAGCCGAACGCGCCCCAGAACGCGCTGAAATCCGACACCGGCACGTCCGACTTGCGGGCGCGGTCGTGCGCATGCGCGTGCACGGAACAGGCGCCGCGGCACTGGTGGGGCAGTTTCGCGGCAACCGCTTGCTGGGCGGGGCGGTAATGGCCCGGCACCTTCGCGACGGGCGACCACTCGGGCAGCACGGGAATGGCCGGCGGAGCCAGCTTGTCGAACGGACCCTGGCCGTACACGATGCGCCCGCCCACGACGGTCAGCACGGATTCGATGGCCTTGATGGCTTCCTCGTCCACGCGGAAGTAGTCGGCGGACAGCACCGCGAGGTCGGCCAGCATGCCTGCCTGGATGCGGCCTTTCTGACCCTGCTCGCTGGAGAACCAGGCGCTGCCCGCGGTCCACAATTCGAGCGCCGTGTGGCGGTCGAGACGCGAGCCGGCATCGTACAGGCGCAGGCCGCCGACGGTGCGGCCGGAGACGAGCCAGTACAACGCCGTCCACGGGTTGTAGCTCGCCACGCGGGTCGCGTCCGTGCCGGCGCCGACGGGCACGCCCGCATCCAGCATGCGCTTGATCGGCGGCGTCGATTCGGCCGCCTTGGCGCCGTAGCGGTCGACGAAGTATTCGCCCTGGAAGGCCATGCGGTGCTGGATCGCGATGCCGCCGCCCAGCGCTTTGACGCGCTCGATGTTGCGCGGGGTGATGGTCTCGGCGTGGTCGAACATCCAGCGCAGGCCATTGAACGGGATCTCGCGGTCGACCTTCTCGAACACGTCCAGCATGCGCGAGATGGATTCGTCGTACGTCGCGTGCAGGCGGAACGGCCAGCGGCTCGACACGAGGTGGCGCACGACCTGTTCCAGTTCCGCTTCCATGCCGGCCGGCAGGTCCGGGCGCGGTTCCAGGAAGTCTTCGAAGTCGGCGGCGGAAAACACGAGCATCTCGCCCGCGCCGTTGTGGCGGTACCAGTCGCTGCCCTGGCCCGGCGTCACCATCTCCGTCCACTTCTTGAAATCGTCGAGCTCCTTGCCCTTGTTCTGCGTGAACAGGTTGTAGGCGATGCGGATGGTCAGCTGGTCTTGCGCGGCCAATTGTTCGACGACCTGGTAATCCTCGGGATAATTCTGGAAACCGCCGCCCGCGTCGATGGCGCTCGTGAGACCGAGGCGGTTCAGTTCGCGCATGAAGTGGCGCGTCGAATTGATCTGCTGTTCGAGCGGCAGCTTCGGACCCTTGGCCAGCGTGGCGTACAGGATCATCGCGTTGGGGCGCGCGATCAGCATGCCGGTCGGGTTGCCGGCGGCGTCGCGCACGATCTCTCCGCCCGGCGGGTTCGGCGTCGTCTTGTCGTAGCCGACGGCGCGCAGCGCGGCGCGGTTGAGCAGGGCGCGGTCGTACAGGTGCAGCACGAACACGGGCGTGTCGGGTGCGGCCGCGTTGAGTTCCTCGAGGGTCGGCATGCGCTGTTCCGCGAACTGGAATTCGTTCCAGCCGCCGACCACGCGTACCCATTGCGGGTTCGGGGTGCGGTCAGCCTGCTCCTTCAGCATGCGCAGCGCATCGGCCAGCGACGGCACGCCTTCCCAGCGCAGTTCGAGGTTGTAATTCAGGCCGCCGCGGATCAGGTGCAGGTGCGAGTCGTTCAGGCCCGGGATGACGGTGTGGCCGTCCAGGTCGATCACGCGGGTCGCGTCGCCGCGGTGGCGCATGACGTCGGCGGCGGCCCCGACGGCGACGAAGCGGCCGTCGGCGATGGCGACCGCGTCCGCCTGCGGGTTGGTGCGGTCCAGTGTGTGGAAGCGGCCGTTGGTGAGGATCAGGTCGGCGATGGCAGGTGGTTTCATGGTTTCCTCCAGAATGTAAATATATTACTGCGCGCGGCTGTACTGCAGCGGCGACTGGCCCGTGCTGCGGCGGAAGCTGCGGCAGAAATGGCTCTGGTCGGCGAAATGCAACAGCATGGCGATCTCGCACACGCTGTGGCGGCGGTCCAGCAGCAGCCGGCGCGCGTGCTCGAGACGCCGGCGCATCAGGTAGCGCATGGGCGGGTCGCCCGTCGTGGCGCGGAACAGGCGCGAAAAATAGTGGCGCGACAGCCCGGCGTGACCGGCGAGGTCCGCCAGCGTGAGCGGCTCGGTCAGGTGGTCGTCGATGTAGCGGCAGACGCGCGCCACGTTGGCGGCGGGCGGGGTGTCATGCATGGTTGCGGCTTTCGGTGGAAGGCGTGATGCCGGCCGCGCTGCGCACGGGCAGCACGACCCGGAACAGCGCACCGTGCGGCTCGGCGGCTGTGCATTCGATGCGGCCGCCATGCGCTTCGACGATGGCGCGACTGATCGACAGGCCGACGCCGGTGCCGTGCGGCTTGGTCGAATACAGGGCGTCGAAGATGCGTTCGCGGTCGGCGGCGGCGATGCCGGGGCCGTTGTCGCGCACGCGCAGCTCGACGAGCGCAGGGCCGGCCGGCACGGATTCCAGCACGATGCGGCGCGGCCGGTCGCTGACGCCGGCCAGGGCCTCGATCGCGTTGAGCAGCAGGTTGATGAGCACCTGCTGGATCTGGGCGCGGCTTGCGTGGATCTGGCGTTCCGGCAGCAGCAGACGGGTTTCCAGATGCACGTTCTGGCGCACCATCAGCGCGCGCAGCAGTTGCGCCACTTCGCCGACCGCCGTGTCGAGTGCGAACATGCTGGCCGCTTCGCCCTCGCGCCGCGCCAGGCCGCGCACGCTGCGCACGATGTCGCCCGCCTGTCTGCCGCATGCGCTGATCTGTTCCAGCGCTTCCAGCGCACGCGTCGTGTCGGGCTGGCCGCGGCGCAGCCAGCGTCGGGCGGCGGCCGCGTGCAGCAGGATCGCGGCCAGCGGCTGGTTGACCTCGTGCGCGATCGTGATGCCGAGTTCTCCGACCGTGCCCGCGCGGGCGGCGCGCGTCTGCTGGTCGTGGTCGGGCGTGGCGGGCGTGGCGTCCCAAGCCTGCATCAGGTCGCGTACGCGGCCGTGGGCGCCCCAGTCGCGCCAGGTGTCCAGCGCGAGCTTGCGGTAGCCCGGCAGCGCGCCGGCGAGGCCGCCGCGGGCGCACAGGCCGGCGGCGCCTTCCCAGGCCAGCGCGGCGATCCACGCCTGGCCGACCGTCTGCGCCTGGGCGGCCGCACGTTCGTAGGCGGTCAGCGCCCGGCCCGCACCGGCCGCATCCTGTTCAGCCGCTTGCGCGAGCAGCGCCATCGCGCCGGCCACGTCGGGCGCGCGCCGGGCCCACGCCTGCAGCGCGCGGCGGTGCGCGCGCAGGGCGGCCGTGGTACCGGGTACATGCTCCACGCGCGCCAGCGTCAATGCGCCGAACAGGTGGTAAGTCAGCAGCTCGCACGGCGGCGTGACCGGCGTGACGAGCTGGCGGGCGGCGGCCAGTGCCGCGCGGGCCGCGCCCGTTTCGCCACGCAGCCACGCCGCCTGCAGGCAGCCGAGCCAGCACCCGAACTGCATGGCATCCGCGGGCACCGCCGGCACGTACGGCGTGCGCGGGCCGTCGGCCAGTGCGCGGTACAGCGCGAGGCGGCTGTCCAGCTGGCTGGTGGCGACGGAAACGTTGCCAAACGGGACCGACTGACGGACGGCGTCGGCATAATGCAGCAGTTCGGCCAACGGCGCGCCGCACAGCAGGCGCACGCCTGTCCACAGGACGGCGTTGCGGGCCACGGTATCGGGACGGCCGGCCTCCAGGCGGCAGGCTTCGGCCTGCAGCAGCGCCGCTTCGCGCAGCGGTGCGCAGCGCGAGAGCACGAGGGTGGCGTGGGCGCGCAGCACGGCGCCGGCGACGGCGCGCGCATCGTCATGGCGGGCGCGGACGGCGCAGGCTTCGGCCAGCCGCATGGCGCGGCGGCCGCCGTGAAAGCGTTCGAGGGCGACGGCCGCCAGCAGGACGGCGGCCAGCAGCGTCGCATCGCACGGGCCGTCCAGCAGGGCGCGGCGGATTTCCGCTTCGATCAGCGCGCCGGGCAGGCGGCCGGCGTTGAACGCATCCTGCAGCGCGTCTGCCAGCGCGGGGTGGGCGGTCAGCAGGGGGACGTCGGTCAGCGTGGGCATGCCGGCGTCGCACAGCAGGTGCCACGCGCGCCGGCAGGCGTCGATCTGGGGCTCGGACGCCGCAGCGCCGGCGTCGGGCGGGGCACAAGCAGGGTCGGTAGGTACGGTCGTTCGATTCATCTGCGCGCTCAAGAATGCCGCCGGCGGGAGTTGGGCCGGGGCGGAACCAGTATCGCGGCCTTGTAGGACAATCCCCTCATACGAAAGGATGATCGATGCGGGTATTGACGCAGAGGGGTGCATGGCGTGGGTAAGCATCGCGGTCTCAGGCGGGGAAGGGCCGCCCGAGCAGCGGCAGGTCGTGGCGGCGCGCGCCGGTGGCGTCGGCCAGCGCGTTCGCGAGCGCGGCCGCCATCGGGCCCTGCGCGGCCTCCGCCACACCCAAAAAGGGTAGACCGGGCTGGTCCAGCAGGTCGACGTCGATGCGTTCCGGAACGCCGGAAAAGCGCAGGATCGGATACGTGCTCCAGTCCATGCTGGCGATGCCGTCCGGGCCGTAGCGCAACTGCTCGTGCAGGGTCCAGCTGGCCGCCTGGATGATGCCGCCTTCCAGCTGGTTGCGCGCGCCGTCCGGATTCACGACCTGGCCGCAGTCGGCTGCGCAGGCCACGCGGACGATGCGCACGGTGTTCTTGTCCTTGTCGACGGCCAGTTCCAGCGCGATCGCTACGTAGGCCATGATGTTCTTGTACTGGCCGAAGCCGAAACCGTAGCCGTGCCCCGGCGCCGGTTTCGTCTTGCCCCAGCCGAAGCGCGCGGCCGCCTTCTCGATCACGGCGCGGGCGCGCGGTTCCTCGGCCAGATGGTCGAGGCGCAGGCGCACCGGGTCGACGCCGGCCAGCTTCGCCAGCTGGTCCATCGTCCCCTCGATCGTCGTGATGTTGATGTGCGCCCCGAGCGAGCGCATCGCGGAGCTGCGCAGCGGCGTCACGGGGAGAAAATGGTTCACGACGCGCGCGTTCGGGATGGCGTACAGCGGCAGCGCGTTGCGGTCGCCGCCGCCTTCCGGCATCGGCATCGGCTGTGATGGCGACGGCGCGATCGGTTTGGAAAGCAGCCATGCGGGGACCAGCTTCCCGGCATTGCCGGGGCGTTCGTTGTGCGACCCGCTCCACAGTGCGTAGTCCCAGTGCGAGATGCGGCCCTGGCCGTCGAGCGCGGCGCGCACGGTCGTCACCATCGCGGGTGCGTACGGCTCCCACAGGTTTTCCTGGTCGCGCATCAGCTGCACGCGCACGGGTACGCCGGGTACGGCGCGGGCCAGCAGCGCAGCGTCCGCCGCCACGTCGTCGGCGCCGTTCTGGCCGTAGCAGCCGGACCCCTCCGTGTGGATGCAGCGGACCTTATCGAGCGGCATGCCGGTCAGCTCCGCCAGCGCGGCGCGCAGCGGGTACACGCCCTGCGTGTGCGTCCAGACCGTCAGCATGTCCCCGTCCAGCCGGGCGACGGCGCACGACGGCCCGATCGAGCCGTGCATCACGTACTGCTTCGTGTAGCGGGCAGACACGCCCGGGCCGGCGGCCGGCTGGTCGACGTGGCCGCGGTCGAGGATCTTGATGTGCTGCGCCGGCAGCTGCTGCAGGGTCGCGTGGATGGCGTCCGCTTGCGGCATTGGCGTGCCGCCTTGCCATTGAGCGTTCGCCGCCAGCGCATTCATCGCCAGGATCGCGCGCCATTCGTCGTCCGCCAGCACGGCCAGGTAGTCGCCGTCGCGCACCACCCGGCGCACGCCGGGCAGGCGTCGGACGGCGTCGAGATCCGCGCGCACGAGCTTCGCACCGGGACGCGGCGGCCGCACGACGCGGGCGTGCAGCATGCCGGGCAGGCGCATGTCCTGCACGTAGGCCGCGCCGCCCGTGACTTTCGCCGGGATGTCGAAGCGGGCCAGTGGCTTGCCGATCAGGCGGTAGCGCGCGGGCGGGCGCAGCGGCGACGTCTCGCTGGCCGCGCGGTGCAGGCCCGCGGCATCCAGACCGCGCAGCGCCTCGCCGTAATGCATGCTGCGGCCATCCGGGGCGACCGCGCGGCCCGCGCGCAGCGTGACCGTCTCCGGCCCCACCCGCCACTGCGCCGCCGCGCCCTGGCGCAGCAATGCCGCCACCTGGCTTGACGCATGCAGCAGCGCGCTGCCGCTGTCGGCCATGGTGTGGCTGCCGGCCGTGAAACCTTCGTTGGGCGTGCGCGCCGTATCGCCCTGCACGAACTCGATGTCGCCCGGCTGCAGTTCCAGTTGTTCGAGTGCGACCTGCGCGAGCGCCGTGCGCACGCCGGTGCCCAGTTCAACCTTGCCGCTGAAGACCGTGACCTTGCCGTCCGGCGCCACGCGGATCCACGCGTCCAGGAACGGCGTGCGTTGCAGGCTGCCCGCGAGTTTCGGATTGGCGACCGGCGGCACGCCCATGCCATTGAATTCGGCGCGCGCGGCGCGCGGCAGCAGCGCGAACGCGAGGACGAGGGCGCCCCCTTCGAGGAAGGCGCGGCGGCCGTGATTCACGCCGCTCATGCCGGTTCTCCGGCCGCGGCGCGGATGGCCGCGAGGATGCGGTGGTGCGTGCCGCAGCGGCACAGATTCGGTTCCATGTGGCGGCGGATCTGCTCGTCGGTCGGATGCGGCACCTTGTCCAGCAGGGCCTGCGCACGCACGATCATCCCGGCGATGCAATAGCCGCACTGTGCGGCCTGGTGCTCGATGAACGCGGCCTGCAGCTTGCCCGGCTTCGCGGCGCTGCCCAGGCCCTCCACGGTGCGCACCTTGCGTCCGGCGCAGGCGGCCAGCGGGGTCACGCAGGAAAACACGGGCTTGCCGTCCAGCTGGACGGTACAGGCGCCGCACTGGCCCATGCCGCAGCCGAACTTGGCGCCGTTCAGGTGCAATTCATTGCGCAGCACGTACAGCAGCGGGGTGGCGGGATCCGCGTGCAGGTCGTGTGCGCGGCCGTTGACTTCGACTTTCGTCATGGTTGCATCTCCTTGCGCAGCTTGCGGCTGGCGGCGGCCACGTCGGGCCAGGCGGGACGGCCGGCGCCGGTCCGCACCCACGCGGCCAGTTCGGCGACCTGGGCGTCGGACAGTACGTCGGCGAACGGCGGCATGTAGGCGGCCGCCGCGCCGCCGGGCGCAGGGCGTTCCCACGGGATCCCGTGCAGCACGGTCTGGATGAAATTGGCAGGGTCGTCGCCCAGCACGGCGCTGCTGCGGGCGAGGCCCGGGCGGCCGCCGAGCCGCATCATCGGCGCGGCCGGCGCGTGGCAACCCACGCAGGCGGCCGCGAACAGGGCGGCGCCGGACGTTGTGGTCTGTGCGGCGACGGAGACGGCCGTAGCGGCCGCGGGCTGCTGGATCGTCATCAGATAAGATGCCATCGCTTCGACGTCCGCGCGCGGCACGCCGGCCAGCCGTTCCGTCACGGGCCGCATCGGGCCCTTCGCGGCGCCGTGCGCGAGCGACAGGCCGCCTTGCAGGTAGTCCGCCAGTTCGTCGCGCGTCCATGGCGCGCTGCCTTGCGCGAGGCGCGTGAGGGCGGGCGCGTGCCAGCCGTCGACGGTGCCGCCCTGGAACGCCGGACTGCGCTCGCCGCCCAGCAGGTTCATGCCGCTGTGGCAGGACGCGCAGTGGCCCAGCGTGTCGACGAGATAGCGGCCCCGCTCGACCTGGCCCGTGCCGGGCGTGGCGCCATCGCCTGGACGCAGGTACAGCGCGTTCCAGAACGCGAGCAGCGGACGGAAATTCAGCGGGAACACGAGGTCGTTGGCCGGCTGTTTCACTTTCACCGGCGGGCGCGACATCAGGTAGGCGTAGGCCAGTTCGATGTCCTCGTCGGACATGCGCGTGTAGTGGATGTAGGGGAAGGCGGGATAGAGCAGGTGGCCGTCGCGCGCCGCGCCTTCGCGCAGCGCGCGCTTGAACGCGGCGCTCGTCCAGCGGCCGATGCCCGTATCGGGGTCGGGCGTGATGTTGGTGCTGTAGATGATGCCGAACGGCGTCTTCAGGCCCAGGCCGCCGGCATACGCGGGACCGTCCGGCGCGGTATGGCAGACCATGCAGTCGCCCAGCGCCACGATACGGGCGCCGGCCGCGAGGACGGCGGCCGAGGGCGGGGACGGCGGCCCGGCCGCCGGCGCGAGCGCGGCCGGGCGGGTCCAGGCATACAGGCCGCCGAATGCGATGACCACGAAGGCCGTGCCGGCGGCGGCGAGGGTGCGAAGTCTCATCGAGGGTTCCTGGATGTTGTTGCGGCAATTGTCGATTCCGGCCGTCCCCATCGTCTAGTTATACAAAGGGATACGGACCGGCGCTCACTGTAGCGCCGGACGGCCAGGTCGATTGATGCTTTTGGCGCAAGAGTGTCTTGCGCGGCAGGCGCCGACGCGCGCGCCGCCGACGCGGTATGCTTGGCGTTCGCAGGAGATAGCCATGACCGATGCTGCTTTCAACCGTGCCTGGGACCGCGTGCTCGGCGCGGACCATCTCACGCTGGGCCTGATGACGCCTCTCGCACGCGCGCCCGGCGAACCTGCCGACATCGCGCGCGAGACGGCGCTGGCCGCGCGCGCGGACGCACTCGGCATCGCCGCGCTGTGGACGCGCGACGTGCCGCTGATCGTCCCGCAGGGCAGCACGCGCGAGGCCGCGGTACTGGACGACCCGTTCATCTGGCTCACGGTGCTGGCCGGTGTGACGGCGTCCGCGGCACTGGGCACCGCGGCCGCCGTGCTGCCGCTGCGGCATCCGCTGCACGTGGCCAAGGCCGCGTGGTCGCTTGACCGGTTGAGCGGCGGCCGTTTCATCCTCGGCCTCGGCTCGGGCGACCGGCCGGAGGAACTGGCGCCGTTCGGCGTGGACACGGCGCCGGACCTCCTGTTCCGCGAGCGGTGGCAGACGCTGGCAGCCGCGCTGTCCACCGATGCGGAGGCACGCGACGCACTGCTCGCGTCGACGGGTGGCTACGCGCCTACGCCGGCGCCCGGCGCACGTATCCCGCTGCTGGCGGTGGGCACCGCGCGCCAGTCGCTGCAATGGATCGCCGCACACGCGGACGGCTGGGCCACATACCACCGCGAGGAAGCGCGCCAGCAGGGCCGCATCGCGCTGTGGCAGCGGGCACTGGAGGAACGGGCCGGTGGCGTATCGAAACCGTTCGTGCAGTCGCTGCAACTGGAATTGCTGGCCGACCCGGACGCGCCCGCGCAAGCGCTGGAACTGGGGCTGCGTGCCGGCCGCCATGCGCTGCTGGGCTACTTCGAGCGCATGGCGGCGCTGGGCGTGGCGCACATGCTCGTCAACCTGCAGGGACCGCGGCCGATCGGCGAGCAGATCGAGGAACTGGGACGCGAGATCGTGCCGCGCCTGCCTACGCTGGCGGTTCACTGACGTGGTCGCCGAGATCCTGCGCCGCGAGATGCTCGGCCAGCAGGTCGACGAAGGCCCGGATCTTCGTCGAGTTGCGCCGGCTCGCGGGATACAGCGCGTACAGCCCGACGTCCATCGGGCCCGGATTGACGCGGTAGCCGGGCAGCACCTGCACGAGCGTGCCGGCGCGCAGGTCGCGCTGCACGAGCCAGCGCGCCAGCATGGCGATGCCGAGGCCACCCAGCGCGGCCTGGCGCAATACTTCCGAATTGTTGGCGTGAACGACGCCGCGCACCTCGACGTCCTCCGCATCCGCGTCCAGGTCGTCCGCCTGCAGGCGCCACGTGCGGCGGCCCGCGCCGAACGCGAACTGCAGGCAGTCGTGGGCCGCGAGCGCGATGGGCGTGTCCGGTGCGCCGTGCGCGGCCAGGTACGCCGGGCTGGCGCACAGCACGCGGTCGTGCGCGGCGAGCTTGCGTGCGACGAGGTTCGACTGCGGATCGAGGCTGCCGATGCGGATCGCGACGTCGATCGCTTCGTCGACGAGATTGGCGGGCGCGTCGTCCAGGCGCAGGTCGAGGATCAGGCGCGGGTGGCGCGCGCGCAGCGCGGGCAGGATGGGTGCCACGTACAGGGTGCTGAAGGTAACGGGCGCCGCCACGCGCAGCACGCCGGCCGCGCCGTCCGCCGCCGCTTCGTCGGCCGCGTCGAGGCGCTCCAGGATGCGCAGGGCTTCCTCGTAGTAGGTGCGCCCCGCGTCCGTCAGTGTGACGCTGCGCGTGGAGCGGTTGAGCAGCACGGCGCCGAGGCGGCCTTCGAGGGCGTCGACGAGGCGCGCGACGGACGACGTGACGAGTCCGAGCCGGCGCGCGGCGGGCGAAAAGCCGCCGGTGGCGGCGACGGTGCAAAAGGCTTTCAGTTCGGCGAAGCGGTCCATCCTATCCTCGGCGTGTGTGTTTTACGGTACTCATACCAAAGGATACTGTCCCGTGCGCGAATATGCGCCTACCATGATTTCACGATCGATGTGGCCGGCTTGGGGAGGCGATGATGCGTTATTACCTGACGTTCGTGATGCTGGGCCTCCTGATGGGGGGCCTGTGTCTTTTGCTGGAAGTGCATACGGCGGAGTCGGCCGTCGCGATGACGGGCCTGTTCGGCGCCAGCGACGCGCCGGCCCCCGTGGAGGGCGCGGCGCTGCCGGCGTAAGGTGGATCTATGACCCGATCAGGAACGCAGGAACGCCAGCAGGTCGGCGTTCAGGCGGTCCTTGTGGGTGAAGGCCAGGCCGTGCGGGCCGCCTTCGTAGACGACCAGGCGGCCCTGCGGCAGGATCTCGACGGCGCGGCGCGCGGTGGTGTCGATCGGGACGATCTGGTCGTCGCTGCCGTGGATGACGAGGGTCGGGATCGTCATCTTCTTGAGGTCTTCCGTGAAGTCCGTTTCCGAGAACTGCTTGATGCACTCATAAGCGGCGCGCACGCTGCACTGCATGCCCTGCAGCCAGAACGTGTCGCGCGCGCCCTGCGAATCCTTGGCGCCTTCGCGGTTGAAGCCGTAGAACGGGATGCTCAGGTCCTTGAAGAACTGGGCGCGGTCGGCCTGGACGCCTGCGCGGATGCCGTCGAACACGGACATCGGCACGCCGTTCGGGTTCGCGTCCGAGATCGCCATCTGCGGCGTCACGGCGCCCACCAGCACGGCGCGCTTGACGCGGCCGGTACCGTGGCGGCCGATGTAGCGCGCGACTTCGCCGCCGCCGGTCGAGTGGCCGACGTGCGTCACGTCCGTCAGGTCCAGCGCTTCGACCAGCTGCGCCAGATCGTCCGCGTAGTCGTTCATGTGGTTGCCGTGCCAGGGCTTGCTCGACAGGCCGTGGCCTCGGCGGTCGTGGGCGATGACGCGGTAGCCGTGGTTCGCGAGGAACATCATCTGGTCTTCCCAGGCGTCGCCCTGCAGCGGCCAGCCGTGGCTGAACACGACGGCGGGACCGTGGCCCCAGTCCGTGAAGTGGATGATGGTCCCGTCGCGGGTCGTGATGGTGTTGGCGGTGCGGGTGATGGTCATGGCGTGTCCCTTCAGGTAGGTGGCTGGAAGCCGGAAGGGACAGCGCGTGCCGCCGCAATCCGGACCCGGACATTGTCGGGAGCCCGGGGCGGGCGGTCTAGTCATACGAACGTATAGGTTCCGCTTACCCGGCGGTATCGGGTGTTGCCCTCTCGACCGGGCAGTTGAGGGCAAGCATGCGTTCCACCGGCGACGACGTGCGCATGCGCTCGCGCCACCACTTCAGCGCGGCGCCTTCCTCGCCCGTGCGCCAGGCCATGTACAGGGTCTCGTCGGGCTTCGGTTCCTCGACCTCCTTCTCGACGAGGCGGCCGGCCGCGATGTCGGCCCGCGCCCAGGCCTCGGGCAGGAAGCCGAAGCCGATGCCCGCCAGCTGGAATTCGTACTTGGTCTGCATGTCGGGCACGGTCAACGTGTCCTGGCCGAACAGCAGGCCCACCGTGCGCGCCTGCAGCAGGCGGACAGAGTCGGCGACGGACACCGCGCGGTGCGCCGTCAGCTCCGCCTTGCCCAGCCGGTGCCGGATCTTCGCCAGCGGATGCGAGGGCGCGACGACGAACACGAACGACATCGTCCCGAGCGGTTCGGCCGTGTAGCCGCCGCCGGACGGCCCTTCGCCGGCCGCGCCCACGAGCAGGTCGACGCGGCGGTCGAGCAGGCTTTCCCACGTGCCGGACAAGGCTTCGCGCACGATGCGCAGGCGGGTCTGGTCCGCCACTTCATAAAACGCGCGGATATCGTCCCGCAGGCCGAGCGGGGCAAGGGCGGAGTCCATGCCGATGGCGAATTCCGTCTCCCAGCCGGACGCCACGCGGCGTACGCGGCTCTCCAGGTCGCCCGCGGCCTTGAGCAGGTAGCGGCCTTCCGTCAGCAGCTCTTCGCCTGCCGGCGTGAGGACGACACGCGGGCCGAAGCGTTCGAACAGCTGCACGCCCAGGTCGTCTTCCAGCTTGGAGACGGTGTACGAGATCGTCGACGGCACGCGAAACAGTTCCTTCGCGGCGGCCGAGAAGCTGCCGCGGCGGGCGATGGTGTCGACGGTAAGGAGGGCGTCCAGGCTGAGTCTGAGCATGTGCGAGAGTCCGAGAGCGGGGAGCGCATCGTATCAGGCGCGCGCCCACTTCGACAACGTCCTTCCGATACGGGCGCGGAACGCCTGCACCTGATCCGGCGCGAGCGACTCGGCCCGGTACAGCGACAGCATCCCGAACCGGCACTGCGGCGCGCACGTCCCCAGCAGCGCCGTCTTCAGCACGCGTTTTACCGGCTGGCGCAGGATGAAGCGGTCGACCCACCACGGCGAGCCGAGGGAAGTGATTGCCACGGCGTGCCGCAGCTTGTCCAGGCGCGGCCTGATCGGCCCCAGGTCGCTGGCATGGTCGTACGCGACGCCCGGCGCCCACACGCGGTCGAACCAGCCTTTCAGCATTGCCGGGAAACCGAACCACCAGGTCGGGAACACGAGCACGAGCGCCTCGGCGGCTTGCAGGCGTTGGATGTGCGTTTCCGTGGCGGCTGGATCGAACGCCGGGCCGTAATAGCTCGCGCGTTCCGTGGGAGTCAACGCGGGCGCGAAGCCGGCGCCGTACAGGTCTTCGACGACCACGTCGTGGCCGTGGGCGGTCAAGGTGGAGATGGCGTGCTGCGCGAGCGCGCGGCACAGGCTGTCATGGACGGGGTGGGCGATCACGACGAGACACTTCATGCGCGGTCCCCCAGCCCGAGATCGTCCGCCATCTGCTTCCTCAGCATGAATTTCTGGATCTTCCCCGTCACCGTCATCGGAAAACCATCGACGAACCGGATGTAGCGCGGAATCTTGTAGTGCGCGATCTGCCCCTGGCAAAAGGCGCGGATCTCGTCCGCGTCCGCGTGTTCGCCCGGCCGCAGCACGATGCACGCGCACAGCTCCTCGCCATATTTCGGGTCGGGCACGCCCACGCACTGCACGTCCAGCACCTTCGGGTGGCGGTATAAGAACTCTTCCACTTCGCGCGGGTAGATGTTTTCGCCGCCGCGGATCACCATGTCCTTGGCGCGGCCCACGATGCGGCAATAACCGTCCGCGTCCAGCGTCGCGAGGTCGCCCGTGTGCATCCAGCCGGCAGGGTCGATCGCCTCGCGCGTGCGTTCGTCGTCGCCCCAGTAGCCGAGCATGACGGAGTACCCTCGCGTGAGCAGCTCGCCCGTTTCGCCGCGCGGGACGACCTTGCCGTCCGTGTCGACGATCTTGACTTCCAGGTGCGGGTGGATCCGCCCGACCGTGCCGACGCGGCACGCGAGCGGGTCGTCGACGGACGTCTGGAAGCTGACGGGCGACGTCTCCGTCATGCCGTAGGCGATCGTGATCTCGTCCATGTGCATCTGCCGCATCACGCGCTGCATGACTTCCATCGGGCAGGGCGACCCGGCCATGATCCCCGTGCGGAGACTCCCCAGGTCGAAGGACGCGAACTCCGGATGGTCCAGCATCGCGATGAACATCGTCGGTACCCCGTGCAGCGCCGTGCAGCGCTCGGCCTGCACGGTGGCCAGCACCGCGCCCGCATCGAAGCCTTCGCCCGGATAGACCATCGCCGCGCCGTGCGTCATGCAGGCGAGGTTCCCCAGCACCATGCCGAAGCAGTGGTACAGCGGGACGGGGATGCACAGGCGGTCGCGCTCCGTCAGCGCCATCGCCTCGCCGATGAAGAAGCCGTTGTTCAGGATATTGTGGTGCGTGAGCGTGGCGCCTTTCGGCGCGCCCGTCGTGCCGGACGTGAACTGGATGTTGACCGGGTCGTCGAACTGCAAGGTGCGCGCCACCTCGTGCAGGCGCGTCATGTCGGCCGGTCCCGCGCATTGCGCCACCGTGTCGAAGTCCAGCATGCCCGGTGTCGACTCCTGCCCGAGGCGGATCACGTGGCGCAGCTCGGGCAGCCTTGCGCTGCGCAGCTCCCCGGGGGCGGCGCCGTCCAGTTCCGGCACGAGGTCGCGCAGCATGCCGAGGTAGTCGCTCGATTTGAAACCCGGTGCGAGGATCAACGCGCGGCAGCCGACCTTGGCCAGCGCGTATTCCAGCTCGGCGCGGCGGTAGGCAGGGTTGATGTTGACCATGACGAGGCCCGCCTTGGCGGTGGCGAACTGCGTGAGCACCCATTCCGCGCGGTTCTGCGACCAGATGCCGATGCGGTCGCCGGGGTGCAGGCCCAGGCCCAGCAGGCCGGCCGCGAGCCGGTCGGCCCGTTCGCGCAACTGGCGCCAGCTCCAGCGTACGCACTGGTGCGGTATGACGAGCGCGTCACGGTCGCCGTAGCGCTCGGCGATGCGGTCCAGGTGGGCGCCGATCGTGTCGCCGATGAGGGGGAGCGAATGCGCTCCGTGGACGTAGCTGGCTTGCATGTGTGTCTCCCGGGTTATCCCTTTCGACACAGTGTAGCGCCCGAGCGGGGTGGGGGACTATCGAAAAAATCGATCATAGACCATAAAACAACTCGTTTTTCTTCTTGCCCCGCAGCGACCATAATGCTTTCCATGGAAACGCGCTTACGACAGCAAGCCGGTAACACGGCAGAGTCCGGAAAGCGCAGCGTGTTCGAACGGATCGAACACCCGACTTGACAATCACAAGGAGAACATCATGCTGAAAGTACGTAAAAGCTCGGACCGCGGTGTCGCCAGTTTCGGTTGGCTGCGCTCGCAGCACACCTTCTCGTTCGGTCATTACTACGACCCGGCGCACATGAACGTCGGCCCGCTGCGGGTGATCAACGAAGACCGCGTGGCCCCGGGCCGCGGCTTCGACCCGCACAGCCACAAGAACATGGAGATCATCTCCTACGTGCTGGACGGCGCGCTGGAGCACAAGGACAGCATGGGCAACGGTTCCGTCCTGCGCTACGGCGACGTGCAGCGCATGAGCGCCGGCACGGGCGTCACGCACAGCGAGTACAACCACTCGGCGACGGAACCCGTGCACTTCCTGCAGATCTGGGTGATCCCGGCCGAAACGGACGGCGCACCGGGCTACGAAGAAAAGCACTTCGATACGGACAGCAAGCGCGGCACGCTGCGCCTGATCGCCTCGAACGACGGCCGCGACGGCTCTGTCTCGCTGCGCCAGGACGCCGCGATCTACGCGACGATCCTCGACGGTGACGAGCGCGTCGACCATGCGCTGCTGCCGGGCCGCCAGGCCTACGTGCAAGTGGCGCGCGGCAGCCTGACCGTGAACGGCTGCGCCCTCGAAGCGGGCGACGCCGTCCAGATCAGCGAAGAGGCCGTCGTGGCGCTGTCGGATGCGAAGGATGCGGAAGTGCTGCTGTTCGACCTGCCGGTCTGAACCTGTTTAACGATGAACGAGTCAAACGCAACGATATTCAAGGAGCACATCATGGAAACCACTAAACTCTATCCCGTCGGCCGCGCCCTGGTGGGCGTCCTGTTCCTGGCATCGGGCATCAACAAGATCATCGGCTTCGGCTACGTGGCCGGGTGGATGAACAGCCTGGGCATCCCGGCGGCCGGGTTGCTGCTGGCAGGCGCGATCCTGCTCGAGGTCGGCGGCGGCCTGGCGCTGGTCACCGGGATCCAGGCGAAGTATGCGGCACTGGCGCTCGCGCTGTTCACGGTGCCCGTCACCTTGATCTTCCACGGCTTCTGGCATGCGGACGCGGCTGAGTTCCAGAATCAGCTGAACCACTTCCTGAAAAACGTGGCGGTCTTCGGCGGCTTGCTGGCCCTGTTCGACTTCGAACGCCAGCGCGCGACGAGCGCCGCACGAGTGAACGTCCTGCGCAGCCGCGCTGCCTGAGACGGGTACAATCAGTCCGCGACCTGGCGCACACGGGTGGCGGACATCCACGCAAACGAAAGAGACGAGGAGAACGAGCCATGGAAGTGACGACGCATCGCGGCACCGGGCCGCTGCAGCAGGTGATCGAGATCGGCAAGCACCGCTTCCTGACGGACGTGAAGCCGGAATTCGGCGGCGAGGACAGCGGTCCGGAACCCCACGACATCCTGGCCGCCGCGCTGGCGGCCTGCACGACGCTCACCGTGAGCCTGTATGCCAAGCGCAAGGGCTATCCGCTGGATGAGGTGAAAGTCTCGATCAAACATGGCCAGGAAGGCGCGGCCTATGGCCTGCACCGCACCATCGAATACATCGGCGCGCTGGACGACGAGACCAAGGCCCGGCTGACCGACATCGCCAACAAATGCCCGGTGCACAAGACGCTGTCGGGCACCATCCAGATCACCACGGAGGCTATCTAGCATGGACGCGTTCGAACACGAGAGCCTGGAAACCATCGTCGTCCCCCGCACGCACGACCTGGGCGGCGGCTTCGAAGTGCGGCGCGCGCTGCCACACAAGGACCGGCGTATGGTGGGCCCGTTCGTCTTCCTCGACCAGATGGGACCGCACGTGTTCCACGCGGGCGAAGGCATCGACGTGCGGCCGCATCCGCACATCGGCCTGGCCACCGTCACGTACCTGCTGGATGGCCAGATCCGCCACCGCGACAGCCTCGGCACCGTGCAGGACATCAAGCCGGGCGAAGTGAACTGGATGACGGCCGGGAAGGGCATCGTCCACTCCGAGCGCACCGGCCCGGACGTGCGCGCCGCCGGCTCCAACCTGTTCGGCCTGCAGTGCTGGGTGGCGCTGCCGAAGGAGAAAGAAGAGTGCGATCCCGCCTTCGCGCACATCGGTTCGCAGGAGCTGCCGATCCTCGACGGCGACGGCGCGACCGCCCGCATCATCGCCGGCAGCTATTTCGGCAAGCGCTCGCCGGTGCCCGTGCAATCGCCGCTGTTCTACGTCGACCTGGCGCTGCAGCCTGGCGCGCGCCTGACCTTGCCGGCCGAGTATCCGGAACAGGCGCTGTACATGGTCGACGGCACGCTCGACCTGGGCCGCGACGGCCGCTTCGAACAGGGCCAGCTCCTCGTGCTGAAACCGGGGGCGACGGTCACCCTGGCGGCGACCGAGAACAGGGGCGCCCGCGTGATGCTGCTGGGCGGCGAGCCGATGGATGGCCCGCGCTACCTGACGTGGAATTTCGTGTCGTCCTCGTCCGACCGCATCGAGCAGGCGAAGGAAGACTGGAAAGCGCAGCGCTTTCCGCAAGTCCCGGGCGAGACGGAATTCATTCCGCTGCCTGATTTGCCGGGCCGGCCCGTCCGCTATCCCTGAGCTTCCGCGCTGCGTGGCGGCGGCACCGCATGGCGCCGCTCGTCCGGGCGTGTGAGCACACGCATCGCAATCTCGAACGGCACGCCCAGCGACGCCAGTGCGCGCGCGGGCGAGCGGTTCTGTTCCTGGGCCTCGTGGATCGTTGATTCGATCATGAGGGCGGTCTTGTAGTCGCTTCGTCGTTCCATCGTTCGATGCTAACACGAAGGTCGCCATCCCGGTCGTAAGACAGTGGCGCCGAACATTATCGTCCGCTAACCTGCGCCCGTTCGCAATCGAAGAAAGACATCATGAATACGACATGTTCCACTGCGCTGCGCGCCGCCCTGGCCGCAGCGGGATTCCTCACGGCCGGCGCCGCGTTCGCCCAGGCCGACCTGATCCTCACGAACGGCAAGATCGCCACGATGGCGAAACAAGGCGAGTTCGTGCAGGCCATCGCCGTCAAGGACGGCAAGGTGCTCGCCACCGGCAGCAACGCCAGGGTGCTGAAACTGAAGCGCGCGAACACGCAGGTGATCGATGCGCACGGCCGCACCGTGATCCCGGGCCTGAACGACTCGCACCTGCACGTGATCCGCGAAGGCCTGAACTACAACATGGAGCTGCGCTGGGACGGCGTGACTTCCTTGAGCCGCGCGCTGGAGATGCTGAAGGAGCAGGCCGCGCGCACGCCGGACGGCCAGTGGGTGAAGGTCGTGGGCGGCTGGAACGAATGGCAGTTCGAGGAAAAGCGCCTGCCCACGCTGGAAGAAATCAATGCGGCCGTGCCGGACAAGCCCGTGTTCATCCTGTACCTGTACGGCCTCGGCTTCCTCAACAAGAAGGGGATCGAAACGCTGGGCTACGACCGCAACACCAGATACAAGGACGGCGAGGTCGAACTGGATGCGAACGGCCAGCCGACCGGCAAGCTGATCGCCAAGCCGAACGCGCTGATCCTGTACTCGACCCTCGCGAAGACGAACAAGCTGGGGCACGACGACCAGGTCAACTCCACATTGCAGTTCTACCGCGAACTGAACCGCCTGGGCGTGACGAGCGCCATCGATGCGGGCGGCGGTTTCCAGAACTATCCGGACGACTACGGCGTATCGCTGGAATTGGCAAAGCAGGGCAAGCTGACGGTACGCACCGCGTATTACCTGTTCGCGCAAAAGGCGGGCAAGGAACTGGACGACTTCCAGCGCTGGCTGACGATGACGCATCCGAAGCAGAACGACCACATGCTGTACCCGAACGGCTTCTCGGCCGAAGGCGCCGGCGAGAACCTCGTCGCCAGCGCGGCCGACTTCGAGAACTTTTTGGAGCCCCGCCCGGACCTGCCGGCATCGATGGAGAGCGACCTGGAACCCGTCGTGTCGCTGCTCGTGAAGAACCGCTGGCCGTTCCGCCTGCACGCGACATATGGCGAGAGCATCGCGCGCGACCTCGACGTGATCGAAAAGGTCAATGCGCAGACGCCGCTGAAGGGCCTGCGCTTCATCATCGACCACGGCGAGACCGTGACGGACGCCGACCTCGCGCGCATCAAGAAGCTGGGCGGCGGCATCGCCGTGCAGGACCGCATGCACTTCCAGGGCGAGTCGTACTGGAAGCGCTACGGCGAGCAGACGCGCCAGATGCCGCCGATCCGCAAGATGCTCGCGCAGGGCATTCCCGTCGGCCTGGGCACGGACGGCACGCGCGTCTCCAGCTACAACCCGTGGCCGTCGGTGTACTGGGCCGTCACGGGCAAGACGGCCGGCGGCCTGCAGATCTGGCAGGACGGCGACCGCCTGTCGCGCTACGAGGCGCTGAAGCTGATCACGACGGGTTCCGCGTGGATGAGCGGCGAGGAGAAGGTCAAGGGCACGTTGAAGAAAGGGCAGTACGCCGACTTCGTCGTGCTGCCGCAGGATTACTTCGGCATGGATGCCGAGGGCATCAAGCGGCTGGAAAGCGTGCTCACCGTCGTCAACGGCCAGGTCGTGTACGGCGCGGGCGACTATGCGCCGCTGGCACCGAAAGCGCTGCCGGTGTCGCCGGCGTGGAGTCCCGTCGCCGCGTACGGGGGCTACCAGAACCGCTAAACTTCGCCCGCCAGCGCGGCGCGCGCCGCTTCGACCGTCTCCGCCAGGAAGTCGGCGACGGCGCGCACGCGGCTCGATGCGGCGAGATCTGCATGCATCACGAGCCAGACGCCGTCGCTGAACACGTCGCCGGGCGCCAGCACGCGTTCCAGGTCGGGATCGTCGACGAGGAAGTCCGGGATGATGGCAAGGCCGAGCCCCGCGCGCGCGGCCGCGATCTGCGCGCGCAGGGTCGACGCGGCCAGCACCACGTGCGCATCCGGCGCCCGCTTCGCGAGCCATTGCGAGGCCGGCAGGTGCGCATGTGCCTCGTCCCACGTGATCATGGCACGGCCTGCGAGCGGATCGTCGGCGGGCGCGGGATGCCGCGCGAGATAGTCGCGGTGCCCGTACATGCCGTACGACATCGCCCCGAGCCGGCGCGCCTTCAGGTTGCCGTGGCTGGGGCGCACGAGACGCAGCGCGAGGTCGGCATCGCGCCGGCCCAGTTCCACGGCGGCCGTCGTCGTCACGATCTCCAGGCGCAGCTGCGGATGGCGCGCGACGAAGCGGGGCAGGGCGGGGATCACGAGATCCGATGCGAGATTGTCCGACGTGGCCAGGCGGACCATGCCCGACACGCCGGGACTCAGGCCGGACGCGCCTCGTTCGAACGCCAGCATGTTGTCCTCGACGGCCTCCGCGCGCCCGAGCAGCTCCCGGCCTTCGTCGGTCAGGTGGTAGCCCGTCTGGTGGCGCGCGAACAGGCGCGTGGACAAACGTGCTTCCAGTTCGGCGATGCGCCGGCTGACGGTCGACTGGCTCACACGCAGCACGTCGGAAGCGCGCGTCAGGCTGCCCCCGCGCGCCACTTCGAGAAAGTACTTAAGATCGTTCCAGTCCAATGTGTCTTCCATTTTTGGAAAATGATCCGCCGATTATTGGTGTTTTCTTTGCAAGGCGCAACGGCTACATTGTCTCCAGGCCGCGACCCGCGGCGTTTTTCAAAAAAGGATGAAGAACATGCTGACGACTCGACAACTGGGATCCCAAGGACTGCAAGTCTCCGCCATCGGCCTGGGCTGCATGGGGATGAGCCACGCCTACGGCACGCCGGACGACGCGGAGTCGATCGCGACGATCCACCGCGCCATCGACCTGGGCTGCACCTTCTTCGACACGGCGGAAGTCTACGGCCCGTTCACGAACGAGGAATTGCTGGGCCGCGCGCTGGAAGGCCGGCGCAACGAAGTCCAGATCGCGACCAAGTTCGGCTTCGTCATCGGCAAGGGCCATTTTGCCGGCGCCGACAGCCGGCCGGAACACATCCGCGAGGTCGTCGAGGCATCGCTGAAACGTCTGCGCACGGACCGCATCGACCTGCTGTACCAGCACCGCGTCGACCCGAACGTGCCGATCGAGGACGTGGCGGGCACGGTCAAGGATCTGATCCGCGAAGGCAAGGTGCTGCACTTCGGCCTGTCGGAAGCGGGCGTTGCGACGATCCGGCGCGCGCACGCCGTGCAGCCCGTGTCGGCGCTGCAGAGCGAGTACTCGATCTGGGAACGCAACCTCGACGCCGACGTGCTGCCCGTGCTGCGCGAACTGGGCATCGGCCTCGTGCCGTTCAGCCCCCTCGGTCGCGGCTTCCTGACCGGCACGGCGAAGCGCGCCGAGGACTATCCGGCCGACGACTTCCGCGCCCAGAACGATCCGCGCCTGCAGGGCGAGAACTTCGACCGCAACCTCGCCATCGCCGACCTGGTAAAAGAGATCGCGGCGCGGCATGGCGCGCTGCCGGGGCAGGTGGCACTGGCGTGGCTGCTGGCGCAGGGGAACGACATCGTGCCGATTCCGGGCACCAAGCGCCGCACGTACCTCGAACAGAATCTGGCTGCGGCTGACGTAAAGCTGGATGAGGACGACCTGCGCCGCCTCGACGGGGCGCTGACGCAGATCGGCGTGGCGGGGGCGCGTTATAACGAGAAGGCGATGGCAATGGTGGATCGCTGATGGGGCGCGTTATCGGACCTTGATCGGGGCCGTGATCGCATGGCCATGCGAGTCGAAGAAGCTGCCGCCGGCGAACCCTTCGCGGGAACGCTCGACACATTCCCTCGCGGCGGCAGCCGACATCGCACTCGCGTCCGCGGCGGCGATCTCGACACGCCACCAGCGGCCGGAGCGAGGATAGTGCGGCTCGTCGATGAAATACTTGAGCCAGATGGCGCCGCACGACTTACAGGTCGCGAGCGAAACCTCGGCCCCGCGGCTGTCTTCGCCAAGTTCCACGCTATCGTAGTCGACGAACCGGAACGGCGGATGCCTGCAACAGCATGCGTGCCCCTGTCCTGCCGGCGCATCCATGTACTTCAAGCCTTCCCCATCGCGTAGCGCAGGTTCTCGACCGGTACCCCGGCGCGTTGGCTTGCGTAGATGACCTTGGCGACGCCCGCGTAGTATTCGGCCTCCACCGGTTCGATCACGAGCGCGACGTTCGGATTGTTCTGCAAGGCCGATCTGAGCGCGTCGACCAGTTCGGTATTACCGGTCAGCAGGCGTCCATCGATGCAAATCGTCTCGTTGTCGGCGACGCGCACCCGCAGTTGATCATCCATGGCGCTCGTCCCGATTCGGGCCATCCGTCGGCTCCAGCCGGCAGTTGTCGAGCGACGGATTGACGGCATCGACCGGCCCATACCACTGGTAGACGCCGACGAAGCCGCCGGTGCGGAGGATCCAGACTTTCTTCGTGCCGCGATCCATGACGATGGTGTGGCGGAAGCCGTCGGCCACGTTGCTCGCGTCCGGGATGCGCACGCGGACGAATGGTCCGCCGTGTGCCGTGTCGGGTGCCGTGGATTCCGGAATCGCCGTGCTGAAACCCGAGAACGAGACGCCGTAGCGCGTCATCAGCGACTCGGACAGCGGGCAGGCGAACGCTTGCGCCGACAATAGGCTCATCAGGGTGGCCAACATCATGTGTTTCATCGCGGTATCTATTCAGTGCGTTTGTCTTCGCCCCAACGGGGGAGCAGGCCAACGATATCAGTTCGGCCCCGCCAGAGGTACGCACATTGTCACGGAGCGGTAACAGGAAAATAGCGGAGGTATCCCGCGATGTCGGAGCCGCCATCGGCGGGCCTGTCGCAGGGATGGTTGCGCCCTTCGTTGACGGGCACCTCGGGGAAATCGAATGGACTGACCCCGTCCAGGCAGGCGGCATTCACGCCATATTCGTCTGGATTGGAGCGGCGCTGGTGATGCGTGTAGATCCCGCACTTCGAGCAAAAATAATGCTTCGCCTGCATGGTGTTGAATTGATAAAGCGTGAGCCATTCCTCGCCCGAGGTGATCTCGAGGTCCCCGAGGGCGGCCGTCACGGCAACCGCGCCGCGCATGCTGCAATAGGAACAGTTGCAGCGCCGCGCGGCACCGAGTCCTCCAGTCAACCGGACCTGGAATCGCACTGCCCCGCAATGGCATGAGCCTCGAAACTGCGTCTGACCGCTGTTCATAAAATCTCCTTTCACTGCGCTGTATTCGGCACGGCATCAAGTCTACAATGAACGGCACCGTCACCGGAGGGCCTGTCCATGCACGCCTGCGTCAAACGATGTGCGTTGTTCGCCTGTTCGTTGCTGGTCGCCTGCGCCGCGCACACGCGCGGTCCTGCCCTGGACGACTATGTTACGCAAGGCATGGCACGTACGCATGCACAAGGCCTTGCCGTTGCCGTCATCGACAACGGCAAGGTCACGAGGATCGGCACGTGGGGCGTGCGGAACGCCAAGGGCGACCCATTGACGCCCGATACGGTGATGTATGGCGCCTCGCTGACAAAAGCCGTATTCGCCTACACGGTGATGCAACTGGTGGAAGTGGGCAAGCTGGATCTCGACACGTCGATCGCCGCCTACTTGCCCAGGCCATTGCCCGACTATACCGGCGAAGCCAGGAAATACGCGGCATGGGAGGGGCTCGCGGGCGACGAACGCTGGCGCAAGCTCACGCCGCGTATCCTGCTGACGCATAGCGCCGGCTTTTCCAATTTCGGTTTCCTCGAGCCGGACGGCAAGCTGAGATTCCACTTCGATCCCGGCACGCGCTATGCGTATTCGGGCGACGGCATGATCCTCCTGCAATTCGTGATCGAGCGAGGGCTTGGCCTTGACCTGGGCCACGAAATGCAGAGACGCGTGTTCGATCGTCTTGGCATGAAGAACACGAGCATGACGTGGCGACCGGACTTTGCCGCCAACCTGGCCGATGGTTGGCAGGAAGATGGCACCGTCGAGCCGCATGACGAACGCAGCAAGACAAGGGCGGCCGGCTCGATGGACACGACGATCACCGATTTCGCCCGGTTTGCGGCCGCCTATGTCAGCGGAGAAGGCTTGATGCCGGCGTCGCGGCGGGAGCTGACCCGGGCCCAGCTGCCAATCGAAACCGCGTCACAGTTCCCGTCGCTACAGCCGCTTGCCGCGCCGGACAAGCGTCACCGGAACCTGGCTGCGGGGCTTGGCGTCGTGACTTTTATCGGCCCGCGAGGTGCCGGTTTTCAAAAGGGCGGCCACAACGATTCGACCGGCAATACCTGGGTGTGTCTCGAAGAGCGCAAGCGCTGCATCGTCATTCTTTCGAACGACGTTCGTGCCGAGGCATTGTTTCCCGGGATCGTAAAAATCGTACTTGGCGACACCGGCATGCCGTGGAGCTGGGAATATGGTGCCGTGAGCTGGGCGAGGCCGTAGTGAAAGATTTTTTGCGATCAGCCCCGATCGACACGCACGAGATGGTCGTAGGCGCCGAAGTCGGGCCACACCGCATCATTCGATGTGGGATCGAATGCCGACGTCGCGGTGTCGACACGATGAGGCTTGAAAAATTCACGCCGGATGTGCACCGTGCCGCCTGGATCGAAAAGGTACGTGACGCCACAGGCGACCTGGTCGGTGTCGGTCTCGAACTCTCGATGAATGGCCATTGTAAGAAACAGTCTTCCTGCCTCGATTTCCTTGAACGCATAGGTCAGTGACTCGCGTAACAGGCTATCGAGAAAACCTACCGCGATCACTTTGTCGGCGACATGCACGAAACAGTCAGGCTGTTCCGCGTTGCCGACCAGTGCCGTGTAAGGAAGTCGGTTCCGGTGCGCAGCCTCGGCTTTCTCTTCAGACCAAAGCTCGGTCGGCTTTTTCTTCGCACGAAACCAGCTTTTGCAGTAATGGATGGGCCGGGTCACAGAGCGATTCTCGTTTCGAGGAATGCTAGGTACTTGGGATCATCTTCCATGAAGATATTGATCGCACCACCCATATACGCCCGCGTCAACTTTCGGCCTGGCATCGTCCAGCCTGCCTGCCGCCGCCAGCGCATCGCCTTCCTTGCACAGTTCGGCGATCCGCTCATGCACCGTGGCGGTCCGCTTCTTCCAGAAAGATACCGACCCACGCGTCCAGCACACCCCAGAAATCGACCGGCTCGGGATTCTCGGGATCCTCGTGCCACCAGATGACGCCCGTGGCTTCGCCGTTGCCTACGCAATTCAGGCACAGATAATCGCCGGCGCCGTTGTGAAACACCGCCACGGTTCGGGAGATATCGATGGGCAACCGACGCGCGGTGTCATCGTCGATGTCGAACTTGTCGTCGGACAGGAATGCCCAATCCTCGACCGGCAACGGCCCCATCGAATTCGCCGGCAGGAAGGTCCAGCCATCGTGCAACTGCGTATAAAAATCGCGGAATTTGGCGGGCACCCAGTCCCATATCGGGCGCAGGCGCTCCGGGACTTCCGTGATCGGGGCGCGCCCGCGATAAAAGTTCAGGTCATTGCCGCCGACCGTGTAGAGATACAGCAGCGACAACGTGTCGTCCTGTTCGCGCAATACGTACAGGCGCTTCAGCATCGTCCGCAGGAAATCCTGGACGCTGGGCCACTCCGCGGCAAAGTCGCTCCATTCCGTGAGCAGCGCCAGCCTGCGACCGTGTTCCTGCTCGTCGATAAAGCGCAGCCATTGCACGGGCACAGCCGGATCCGCTTCCGCTTCGGCCGGCGTGGCCATCAATGCGGCCGGCTGCACGAACTTCTGCAATTCATTCAGTACCGCGTTCTTGTCGAATTCTGTCGTCATCGCTTCGTCTTGTTAGTGATTGCCCGTGCACGCTAGCCGCCGCCCAGGAGATTATAAATCTGCTGTTGCAACTCCGCCGCCATGTCGACCTCTTTCTGCATCATCTCCTGCCGGAATGCCGGGTCGACGGCAATGCCGCCCTTCTTGTATTCGGTCCATTCGGCGAACGATTTCGCCCCTTTCGATGTATTCGCCGTTTCGCTCAGGCCGATGAAGTTGCGGGGATTGTTCAGCACCGCAAGCTGATCTTCCTGCGACAGCCGGGCGAATCCTTCCATTTCCGTGATCTGCTTCATCGACACGATGTGATCGGCGTGCAGCGGTTTCGTGACCGTCAGGCCGGGCAGGGCACGATCGGGCATCGGCAACGTCACGCCTTCGTTGACCTGTTTCTGGATCGCGGAACTCGGCGTCTTGGAACGCAGGCGCGCGTACGTCGATGCCGAGACGCGGGGCGGCGGTTCTACCGGCGGCGTGGCCGGAGGCTCGGCGGTCGTCGCAGGCGGGCGCAGCGAGACGCGGACGTTCCCGCCGTTCATGCCCAGCGTACCCGGTTCGACCGACACCTGGACCCGCTGCGCAAACTCCCACGCCCCCGGCGCCGCCTTCGCACCCAGGTAGCCACCGAGGAAGCTCCCCGCGATCGCCGACCATTTCTGCCCGTCGCTGCCTTCGCCGAAGACCTTGCCGCCGACCCAGCCGCCGCCGATCCCGCCGGCGAACGCGCCCACCAGGCCGCCCACCGCGACCACGGGCCCGGCGAGGACGATCGCGGAGCCCACGCCGACGACCAGCAGCGACGCATGCACCCAGCCGGGCACGAGGTTTTCCGGGTTGATCGTGTCGGTCTGCGCCGTGCCGCCGCCGATGTAGACGTTGCCCGATCCTTTCGTGATGACAGCGCTGCAGCCGGTCTTGTCGTCCACGCGCGCCGCAGGCATGCCGTTGATGTAGACCTGGCCGCTGCCCGTCGCGATCGGTATCGGTCCGGGGTGCTTCGAGCACAGGACCTTGTCGACGTGCGCACGTGCAGCAGCGATGCCGTTGACGAACACATTGGACGAGCCGGTCGCCGCAATGGCGCCCGTAACCTCCTTGCCGGCGAAGCTCATCGTGCTCATCGCCTCGCCCAGGCCCGCGCCCATCGCGGCGCCCGCGCCGACGACGGCCACCGCCGCGAGGCCGCCTGTGCCAACGATCGCTACGCCGGCCACCGCGATGGCCGCGCCGATGAGCAGGCCTTTCAAGAGCCAGCTCATGGTCGGGCTGTGCCCGATCGGATCTCCGAGCCGTGCCGCTGCCGGCATCTAGCGCTCCGCGCCCCGGTCTTGCGCGACCCGGTCTTGCGCGACGCGATCGAGATGCGCGCGCACCTCCGTCAGGCTGTAGAACGGCACGGAGGACGAACTGGCCTGGATGTACTGGGCCAGGTGCAGCCGCTCCGCCAGTGCCGGCCCCGGTGGTTCCGGCGTGCGTTGCAGCGTGACCGTGCCCGATGGCCGCAGCAGCGACAGCCCGGCGTTCGTACGCGAGACGTTCGCCTGCAGGCGCGTGCCGTCGGCGTCATAGAATTCCCAGTGGTCCTGGTTGACGTCGCGGGCCGACAGCCTGTTGCCCGCCTCGTGCCTGTCCGCGAACACGTGCAAGGTCTTGCGCGGCTCGGACAGGGCGAAGATCGTCGGCAGGTCAGGGGAGGTCGCCGCGGGCGGCGCGTCCTGAGCCTGCGGCAGCGGGCGGCGCAGCCTGATGCTGTCGACGATCGCGTCGAACGCGGCATTCCACTCGTCGCTGAACTCGCGCATGCACGTCGCCGCCATCAGCATGGCCTCGATCGTGCCCGGCTTGCTGCCCTGGACCAGCGTGATGATCTGGCGCTGGTGCATATAACCCGCTTCGTTGCGCCAGCTGTAGGCCAGTTCCAGCGCCGGCGCGCCGTCCACGAGGCGTTCCGTCATCGCCTTCAACTGGAACCGGGGTAGTGCGCGCGTCAGTTCCTTCGTCAGGCGCTCGCCGAACTGGTCCAGTTGCTCCTCGGGCTTGACGTCCGCGTGCGAGACGACGACGTTGAACTCGCTGGGACCGTCGTCGCGCAAGGTGAACATGTGCATCGTCTTGTCCTTCAACTGCGTGGGCAGTTCGAAGGTGGCGTGATTGGCGTGGTACATGGCGCGCTCGCTCATTGGCTCGTTTATTTGTTCAGGTCGATCCGGCTGCCCATCACGGCGACGTTCACGCCCTGGATCAGGATCGTGCCGTCGGCCTGCAACACGATCTTGCTGCTGCCCACTTCCAGCGTGATGTCGGTGTTGGCCTTCAGGTGGATGTGCTCCGTCTGCGACGTCAGCTCGATGTTCTGCTTCGCCGTCTGGTGCAGGTGGGCGTTCTGCGCGACCAGCTCGATGTTCGTCTTCGCCGTCGCGTGGATGTAGTCGTCCTCGGCGGTCAGCTCGATATTGGTTTTCGCCGTGTCGTGGATGTGGCCCGTCTGCGCCGTCGTGACGATGTACTGCTTGACCGTGTTGGTCTGGTAGCCCGTGCTGACCGTGTTGGTTTGGTGCGGTCCGTTGACGACCGTCGCCTGCGTGTTCTGGACGGTCGTGACCATATCCTTCTGCGAGTGGATATTGATCAGTTCCTTGCCCTTGCTGTCATGGATCACCATCTCGCAGAAGCCGCCGCCGCCGGGCGTCGAGCGGCTTTTGAACCCCATCATGTGGGCGCCGTCCGGCAGGCCGTACGGGACCGGCTGGTCGGCATTGAACAGGCGTCCCGTGCAGACGGGGCGGTCCGGGTCGCCCTCAAGGTAGTCGATGATGACTTCCTGGCCGATGCGCGGCACGGAAATCGTGCCCCAGCCGCGCCCGGCCCACGGCTGCGAGACGCGGATCCAGCACGAACTGCGTTCGTCGCGGCGGCCGTAGCGGTCCCAGTGGAACTGCACCTTGATGCGGCCGTACTGGTCCGTGTGGATCTCCGTGCCCTTGGGCCCGACGACCGTCGCCGTCTGCGGTCCGGGCATGCGCGGCGGCGGATGCGCGCGGCGCGGGCGATAGGGGATCTTGCGGCGGATGGCGGTGAACGTGTTGCGATAGACATCGCTCTGCCCGCGCTCGAAATAATTGTTGCGGGCGCTGACCTGCACCGACAGCACGAGGAAGTCGTTGTCGCCCTCGGTGGCCGGATCGAACCAGTGGTGATCCAGCAGCTTGAACGTGTGTCCGGCGACGAGGCCGCGGCAGTCGGACGCGCCCGTGAAGACCTTGGCCTGCCACTCCAGCACCTCCAGGCGCTGGCGCGCTTCGCGCTGGCCGTCGTCCTTGTCCCGGTACGAGAAGGCCGGGTTGCCGTCATAGATTTCCATGGTCGGCATGTCGCCCTGCTGCGTGACGGTGGGCAGCTCCACGTACTGCATCGCGTTGGGCGCCTTGAAGTCGAACGTGTTCAGGGCGACCTTCGTCGGCTGCAGGTTGCGTTCGGCCGCGAAGGCCGTCACGCTGTCGCGGTCGTGCCAGCGGTTGCCGCCGTTGAATTCGACCTCGGCGTGGTCCTTCTGCGGCGGGCAGAACGCGCCCGAGCGCGAATCGTCGCTGATCACCATCACGTGGCCGTTCGGCTTGTGGTCGAAGTAGTAGAACAGCCCGTACTTTTCCATCAGCCGGCAGACGAAGTGTTCGTCCGTCTCGTCGTACTGCACGATGTAGTTTTCGGGCCGGTAGGTCTGGCTGACGCGGAATTCGTAGGTGGCCAGGCCGTTGTAGTCGCCCTTGAAGATCGTGTCGAGCACCTCGAGCACACTCTGGTCCTGGAAGATGCGCGAGTTGACACGCTGCTTCAGGTAGCTGAGCCAGGGCACGATCTGCGCGTGATAGAACGCGAAGCCGCCGTCCGAATGGCTGAAGCCGAACGAATGCACGTAGCCGTTGACGAAGTGTTCGCTGCCGTCCGCCAGCTGCACGCCGACGCTGACGTTCTTGCCCATCAGGTCTTTCAAATCGATGGCGGCATTTTCCGAGATCAGGCTCAGGTTGAACACGAACTGGTCGGACACGGCCGACGAGCCGCTCAGCGACTCGATCAGCAGCGCTTTCTCGCCCTGCAAAGGCGAATAGAAGCGCAGCAGGCGCTTGCCGTCGTTGAACTTCGCCAGCATCGAGGCCACGGCAGATACGACGTCGTCCTGCCCGGCGGGATCGATATTCGGCGGCACGTACTGGGGCTCGTTGCCGGCGAAATCGCTGACGGCCTGTCCTGCCAGGGGGTGTTCTTCGAGGGCGAGATGTTCGGCGGCTGCGGCCTGTGCCTGCGCCGCGGGCTGTGCCGCGCCTTGTCCTGCGCCTTGAGCCGAATGATCGGCCAGCGCGCCGGCATGCTGTGCCAGCGAATGCGCCTGCGACGCGACCTGGAGCGCCTGCGCCAGCTGCGGGCTCGCGTGCCCGGCAAGCCCGGCCACACCGGACGCGAGGGCCGCGGTGCCCGAACCGGCCTTCAGGCGTGCCGCGGTGTCGAGGGCGGTGCCGGCCACGCCGAGCGCCTTGATCCCGTTATCGAGCGAATCTGATGGCATATCGCAGCTCCTGCATCGAATGTGTCCTCCGCACGGGGGATTGTTAGATTTGTGTTAAATCATGTATATACTATCAGAAATTTACTGTTCGTTAAATCGGCCATTGGCGCCGTTCACAATTCGTTTCTCTCAAGCATAATGTCTGACTTTTCCAGCAACTGGACCGATCTGACGCGCGCACTCGACACCATGCAGCGCCGTTACGCCCAGGCCGGTGCGCAGGCCCGGCTCGACGTCGAACGGCGCGTGCAGCGCTGGTCGCACCAGGCCAGCGCCACGCTCGGCCGCATCGCCGACGCCGGTGCGGACGTAGGTGGCGTGCGCAACGCGCTGGCCGTCAAACAGGCGCTCGATGCGTCCCGGCCCCGCTTCGTGGAACTGCTCAAGCAGCAGTTCGCCGGCCTGAACTTCGCGATGATCGTCGACGTGCTGGTCGAGGTGATGAAACAGATGGCGCTGTACCTGGGCGGCGGCGCCGTGCTCGGTGCGGCGGCGGGCGGCGCGCTGGGCTCCCTGGCCTTCGGCGTGGGTGCGATCCCGGGCGCGGCGGTGGGTGCGCAGGCCGGGGTTGCGATCGGCGGCGAGATCCTCGTCTGGATGGGGCTCGGGATGCTGGTCATGGACATGAGCAGCACCGTACCGGACCTGTGCCGCCATGCCGCCCACGGTTTCGCGACCGCCTGGCACGCCGGTGACCTGCCGGCCGACGCCACCGCCCGGCGCACGACGATGCTGCGTGAGGCGACTGAATCGTTCGCGCAAGGGCAGATGCTGCTCGTGAAGGCGATCCTGACGGCGCTCGTGCTGTACCTGTCGCGCGGCCAGGTGCAAAGTTCGCTCCTGGTGCGCAACCTGTCGAACAGCAAGCTGGGTCCGAAGTTCGCGGAATGGGTCGGCCAGAACCGCGACAAGCTGATGGCGCACCCGAACCTGCAGCCCAGGATCGCGTCGGCACAGGGACAGGCCGAAGCGGGCAAGGGCGCAGCGGCCAAAGCGGCGGCGGAGACGCCCAAGCCGGTCGAGAAACCTTCAGTGATCAAGCGCGGCGAGGCCGAGCACCAGCCGCCATGCACGCTCGTCGGCCAGCCCGTCGATCCGATCCGGGGCAGCAAGGTGCTGCTCGGCGAGCTGGATCTCGACTTCGCCTTGCCCGCGCCATTGCCGGTCGTATGGCAGCGCACCTACAGCTCCGCGCTGCACCGCGTCGGCTGGCTGGGGCAGGGCTGGGCGCTGCCCATCAGCGACAGCCTGCAGCTCAGCGCCGACGAAGTCGTCGTGCTGGATGCGTTCGACCGCGGCATCACGTTCTCGCTGCCGCGGGTCGGTGACGCGATCTACTCGCCGTCCGAACAGATCACGCTGGCGCGCACGGGCGAAACCACGTTCGAACTCGTCGACAACAACGGCCTGCGCACGCAGTTCGCCGTCCTGTACGACGACGGCATCGCCCGGCTGACGGGCTGGCAGGACGCCAACGACAACCATATCCGCATCGCGTACGACGCGCGCCGCCTGCCCGCGCGCATCGACGACAGCGCGGGCCACGGCCTGGCCCTCGAGTTCGGACGCGTTGCCGGGGGCATGCGCCTGCTGGACGTGACCCTGATGCCGGCCGAGCCGGGAGGCGGTGCCGTCACGCTGGTGCGCTACGAGTACGACGACGCCGGGGACCTGCGGCGCGTGCGCAATCGCGTGGGCGACGTGGTCCGCGAGTTCGCCTACCGTCATCACGTCATGGTGGAGCATGGCCAGCCGGACGGCCTCGTGTCGCGCTATGAATACGACGTCGAGGCGCCGGACGGCAAGGTGCTGCGCAACTGGACCAACACGGGCCAGTGGTGGACCTTCCGCTATCTCGACAAGGAAACGGTCGTCGCCGACCAGCTGGACCGCACGCAGCACTACCGGTTCGACGCGCGCGGGCGCCTGGTCGCGCAGGTGGATGCGGCGGGCGGCGTGACGACGCGCCGTCTCGACGAGAATGGCAACCTGCTCGCACTGACCGATCCGGCCGGCCGCACGGTGCGCTACCGCTACGACGAGCGCAGCCGCATCGTCCGCGTGGAACGGGGCGGGCGGGGCACGGGCATCGTCTACGACGCGCGCTTCGACAAGCCGGCCCTCATCACCGACGCCCTCGGCGCGACGACCGTGCTGCGCTACGACGCGAACGGCAACCTGACCAGCGTGACGAACGCGCTGGGCCAGCGCACCGCGTATCAGTACGACGACCGCGGGCTGCCGGTCAAAGTCGTCGACGCGCGCGGCGGCATCAAGCAGCTCGCCTACAACCGTGCGGGCCAGTTGATCCGCTACACAGACTGCTCGGGTAGCATGAGCAGCTTCGACTACGACGACGAGGGCCGCCTCGCGCGCGCCGTGGACCCCAACGGCAACGCGAGCACCTACGCCTATGACGCGCTGGGCCGCCTGCAGGCCGTGACGCATGCCGACGGCACCACCGAGCGTTACGAATACGACGGCCTGGGTCGCCTCGTCGCCCACGTCGATGCAGCGGGCCACCGCACCGCGTACGAACTCGATCGCGACGGCAGGCCGCTGAAACGCATCGACGCGCGCGGCGGCGTGCTGGCATATCGCTACGACGCGGCCCGCCGCATCGCTGAACTGATCAACGAAAATGGCGACGTGCACCGCTTCGTCTACGATGCGCTGGACCGGCTGGCGGAAGAAACCAGCTTCGATGCGCGCGTGACGCGCTACCGCTACGACGACAGTGGCCTCATCGTCGGCAAGGACGAACTGGGCTGCGCGCCGCGCACGGAGTTCACGCCGATCGCGACGACGTATGTGCGCGATGCGTTGGGCCAGTTGACGGAAAAGGTGATTTCACGCGTGACGGGTGCGGCGCAGGCGCAGCAGATGCGGCTGCGCTTCGCGTACGACGCGCTTGGGCGCATGACGCAGGCGATCAATGCGGATGCGACGGTCAGCATGTCGTATGACGCGATCGGGCAGCTGATTGCGGAGCAGACCGACGCATCGGGTACGTCCGTCATGCTGCGTCACGCTTACGACGATCTGGGCAACCGCGTGCAGACGACCTTGCCGGATGGCCGCGTCCTGAACAACCTGTACTACGGCTCGGGTCACCTGCACCAGGTCAACCTGGACGGTGAGGTCATCACCGACATCGAGCGCGACCAGGCGCACCGGATGATCGCCCGCACGCAGGGGGCGCTCGTCAGCCAGTTCCGGTACGACCCGGTGGGGCGGCTGCTGTCGCAGACGGCGGGCGAGGGCGCGTCGACCGTCATCGCGCGCAAGTATGAGTACGACGAGGTCGGCAACCTTGTGTCGATCGACGACCGGCGCAACGGTGTCACGCGCTACAGCTACGATCCGATCGGGCGCATCCTGTCGGCCGTGCAGCCGCAGTTGAGCGAGCGCTTCGCGTTCGACCCCGCGCACAATCTGCTCGATACGGCCGTTGTGCCGGTCGGCCGCGTCGAGGGCAACCGCATCCGGGTGTACGAGGACAAGCGCTATGACTACGATGCGCATGGCAACGTCGTCGAGAAGCTGGTCGGCAAGCATACGCGGATGCGCTTCGAGTGGAATCCGGCGCATCAGCTGGTGCGCAGCGTGGTGTCGCGCGGGACGAACGATACCGCGCAGACCGTCAACTATTCTTACGATCCGTTCGGGCGGCGGATTGCGAAGCGGGATGGGTTCGGCGTGACCCGCTTTGTCTGGGATGGCAACCGGTTGTTGTGCGAGCAGCGTGGTAGCCACTCGCGGACGTACGTGTACGGCGAGGATGCGTTCGTGCCGCTGGCGCGGGTGGATGCCGTCGCAGATGTGAATAGCGCGGCACGGGCCGAGGTGCGGCATTTGCATACGGACCACCTGGGGACGCCACGGGAAATGACCGATGCGGATGGGCGGGTCGTGTGGGCGGCGCGGTATCGGGCCTGGGGGAATGTGCTTGAGGTAGTGCAGGAAGAGATCTCATTGGCCGATGAGATCGGAGAGGCGCAGCCTGTTCGGTTCCAGGGGCAGTATTACGATAACGAGACCGGGTTGCATTACAACCGGTTCCGTTATTATGATCCAGATATTGGGCGGTTTGTTTCGATTGATCCGATTGGACTAATTGGAGGAATAAATACCTATCAATACGCGCCAAATCCTGTCGGGCGGATTGATCCATTGGGCCTGGCTAGCTACGACCCAGGTGTATATGATGCTCACTTTGAAGCACGACTGCCGGAAGATATGTATCGTCTGACGGACGCAGAGCATTTCAGTGAGGGAAATCGACAGCTTCATTACGCGATCAAAAATGACCCGGCGCTTGCGGCGGCGCTCGAGGCAAGGTATCCCGGAATTTCCGAATACGTTGCTCCCACAAGGCTTGGGACCTTCAGGGGAAGGGCTTTTGCCGGAACGACGTGGCACCACCACGGCCAAGTAGGTGGACTTTTGCAGCTGGTTGACAGGGCGGATCATGGGTCGCGTCACCTTGACTATCACGCAAACGGTGTTGGTGGTCGGAATACATGGGGTGGCGGAACACGTTGTCGTTAATTTTAGAGGTGTGATGAAAACCTTTCATTCAATTCAGGAATTGCTTGGTGAGCTCGACGAACTTAATTGGGACTCAGCTCTTTTTATTAATCAAAATTCATGGGCGGCTGATCCCCTGCATGCAGAGATTCTTGTTCTGGAGGGAGATGATGAGCTCGAGGATGTTGTTCCGGGAACGCATTTGCCAAAGATTGCGAAAAATAAGGATATGAGGCAGCTGTTTGATATGGAGACCTTTCGAGATATAGTTAATTTTGAGCGAAAGAGGAATTCAGGAGCATCTATTTCAGACATCATCTTTGCGATTGGTTTTTATCGCGAAAAAGATGATTTCTACGACCCGCAGGGATAACGGATGGGTGAGGCATACGAACGGAATTAGTGAGCGCTCGGCTGGTTTATCGCTGCGCCGTGTTGCCGCAGTTTCACGGATTCGGATTGAGCATGACGTCATGCATTCGTTGGCGGATTAACGAGCGATCTTGTTGACTTAAAATCGGGTTTTAAAAAATTAGCGCCATCGACCTCGCGAAACTGATCACTCCGCCAAGCGGTCCAAACGAAGCCCCTCAGCAACATGAGTGGCCGCAGATTGAAGCTCAGCTTGGAAATTCCCTTCCTGCGGATTATAAAGATTTCGTTAGTCTTTACGGTACTGGAAAAATCGATAATTTTTTGTGGATTTTTAATCCTTCGTCGCGAAATGAGAATGTCGATCTTGCGATGCAATTCCGCACTCAGTTAAGTGCGTTATCCGAACTTCAGGCATGCGGAGAGGTTTTGCCTTATAAATTGTTTCCCGAACCTGATGGGATTTTCCCTTTTGCGATAACAGACAATGGCGATGTCTTGTATTGGAAAACATCTGGATCACCCGACACGTGGACGGTGCTCGTTAATGAGGCGCGCTCGCCGGACTGGGAGGAATTTGATATGGGGATGGCAGAGTTTTTGTCCAAAGTTTTAAGTCGACAGATACACCCCAGTGCGTTTCCGAATGTTTTTCCCAGCAGCGCACCTGCCTTCGTTCGCGGGCATTAAAAGTTCGCAATATGCGTCTTTTTTTGGGGGGCTGACTTTCGAAATTTGCTGTTATTTTGAAGCGGCGTCAGAAGGAATTAATTACACGCAGTGGCTGCTTCGCGTCCGTACCGCTCTTGAGCACCGGCACTGAGCAGTCCCAAACAACCGCGCACGATCTCGGCTGAACTGCGAAAGCACCGTGCTAACTATGATCCGGATAAAAATCATAATTCCTGTTTCTGATTACGAGAAGGTCAATCGATATTACAAGGATGTGCTCGAATTCGAACTGCAGGACGACTTGTTTTTTTTGCCTAACGGCGCGCGCGATGTTGCGCTGAAGCTGCTGATAGTCGACGCGGCTTCACGAGAAACGAGCTCGCATCGTCGGCATTTTCCGATTTTTAGCTTCGTGATTCATAGTAATTTTTTATCATACTGCGACAATCTGATGTCACGCGGCGCGGTCTTCGAATCTGTGATATCGCACCCGGGCGGCTACTACGCGCGGCTATCAGATCCAGAAGGAAATCAGTTTGAAATTGAATGTGAAAATTTTGATGAGATAAATGGAGCGCCCGACCCTTCTAATTGGCCCGTTTACAAACGTTATTGAGAGGCAGATGTCGATGATGTACTGGACGCGCACCGCGTCTCATCCTGCACTCAGTGCGCCGCCCCCACCGTCTCCCTCAACCTGCCCGCATCCCTGGCCGGCGGCACCCCGAACAACCGCGCATAATCCCGGCTGAATTGCGACGGACTCTCATACCCCACCCGATCCCCCGCGCTGGCCGCATCCATCCCCTCGGCCACCATCAGCCGCCTGGCCTCCTGCATGCGCAGTTGGGTGCGAAATTCCACAGGACTCATCGCCGTCACCGCCTTGAAGTGCGCGTGAAAGGTCGACTGGCTCATGCGCGCCACGTCGGCCAACTCGTCGATGCGGCAGTCGCGCGCGTAGTGCGCGCGCAGCCAGACGATGGCGCGGGCGATCTGGTTTTGCCGGCTGTCGCCGCGCGCCATGCGGGGCACGATGCGGTTGACGACCTGGTGCGCGCCGGGAAGGTGCTGTACCTCGGCATCTGCAATACGCCCGCGTGGCGAGTCGCGCAGTTGCAGACGATCGCCGACCTGCGCGGCTGGTCGCCGCTCGTGTCGCTGCAGATCGAGTACAGCCTCGTCGAACGGAGCGTCGAACATGAGCTGATGCCGATGGCGCGTGCGCTGGGGCTCGGCGTGATGCCGTGGTCGCCGCTGGGCGGCGGACTCCTGAGCGGCAAATACGGCGCGTCCGACCTCGCCACGAACGACGCCGCCGGCGTGGCCGCGACGCGCAAGGGCGTGATCGCATCGACGGGCTTGTTGAACGAGGCGTCGCTGCGGATCGCCGAAGAAGTGAAAGCGGTGGCCAGCGAGACCGGCGTCAGCGCGGCGCAGGTGGCGCTCGCGTGGACCTTGCTGCATCCGGCCGTGACGGCGCCCGTCATCGGGGCCCGCACACTCGCGCAGGCGCAGGACAATCTGGGCGCATTGGACGTCAGGCTCGATGCGGCGCACGTGGCGCGCCTGGATGCGGTCAGCCGGCCGGCGCCGATCTTCCCGCAGCGCTTCGTCGAACGGCCGCTCGTGCAGCAGCTCGTGTTCGGCGGCGCGGCCGTGGAAAAACGCGACCGTTGACCGCGCTCAGGCCTCGGGTGCGGCCGGTTGCAGGGCGGCGCGGACAGCCGCGAGGATGGCATCGGACGCGGTACGGTCCGACACGGCGCGCGCGAGCGTCAGGGCGCCGACCATCGCGGCGAGAGCGATGATGCCCTGGTCTCCGGCGGCGGGCACGAGGCGGCAGTCGGCCAGCAGTGCCGTCACGCGCGCCACCATGGCGTCGGCCGTCGCACTGGGCTGGCCGCGCAAGCCGAGTTCCGCGGCCAGCGTGGGCAGCGGGCAGCCTTCGCCCGGTTCGTCGCGGTGTTCGGCGGACAGGTAGTGGTCGATGACGGCGCGCGGCGACGGTTTGGCCGGCACACCGTCCGCGGACGGCTGCCAGCGTTCCAGCGTCTGCTGGACGGCGGCTTCCAGCGAAGCCTGCACGAGGGCGTCCTTGGATTCGAAATGGGCGTAGAAACCGCCGTGGGTCAGGCCGAGCGCCTTCATCAGCGGCACGAGGCCGGTGCCTTCGATGCCGTCCTTGCGGAAGCGGCGCGACGCTTCGCCGATGATGCGCTGACGCGTTTCGGCCTTATGGTTACTCGAGTAACGCATGCTTATGGGAGTTGGTCTGCAATGATCGGATGCGGGTCCGTGCGGCCGAGAGCGACGGACCCGTTGAGCGACGGATGCGCCTCATGAATTTAGGCAACGCTCCGTGTCACCATTGTAAGCGCTCGCGAGGGATCCCGCAATTCCGGCCATGGAATTGTGCACCAATGTTGCGCACCGACGTACATACGTCCGGCGTCCGCAAATCTAGCGATACAAGAATAATAACGTATTAGCTATTTGGCAAGCGCCGCATCAGGCGCGGCCGGCGCGTGTGGCGCAGCCCCGTGCTTGCGCAGGTATTCGGCGCAAGCGTCGGCGTCGAGCGGCTTGCTGAAGTAATCGCCCTGGATCTGGTCGCAGCCCGCGCTGCGCAGCGCGACCATCTGCTCCTCCGTCTCCACGCCCTCCGCGATGACGTCCAGGCGCAGCGTGTGCGCCATCGCGATGATCGCCTTCACCATCGCCAGCGATTCCGCGCTCTGGTGGACGTCGAGGACGAACGAGCGGTCGACCTTCAGCTTGTCGACAGGCAGGCGCTTGAGGTAGCTGAGGCTCGAATAGCCGGTGCCGAAATCGTCGATGCTGAGCGTGGTGCCCAGTTCGCGCAGCTGCCGCATCAGGTCCGCCGTGCGGACCGGGTCGTCCATCGAGATGCTTTCCGTGAGCTCCAGTTCCAGCAGGCGCGGGGGCAGGCCGGACTCGCGCAGGACGTTGCCGACGAGCGCCACGACGTCCGTGCCCAGGAACTGCTTGCCGGACAGGTTGACGGCCACCGGCGCGTCGGGCACGCCGGCGTCGCTCCACGCGCGGCGTTGGGCCACGGCCGTGCGCAGGATCCACTCGCCGATCGGCACGACGAGGCCGGAGTCCTCGGCGATCGGGATGAATTCGGCCGGCGAAATGCTGCCGTGCTCCGGATGCTTCCAGCGCACGAGCACTTCCATCCCGGCGACGCCGCCGCTGTGCAGGTCCGTCTTCGGTTGATAATTCAAATACAGTTCGCCGCGCTCGATCGCATGGCGCAACTGGTTTTCCAGCGTGAGCTTGCGCTGCAAGGCCTGGTTCAGCTCTTCCGAATAGCGCTGGATCTGGGCGCCGCCCAGCGCCTTGGCGCGGCGCACCGCCATCGTCGCGTTGTTCAGCAGGAGGTCGCCGTCCGTGCCGTCTTCCGGGAAGATCGCGTAGCCGATGCTGCACGTGAGCGGGATGGCGCCGCCCGGCGTTTTGAATTCGCGCGTGGTGGCCTGCAGCAGCTGGCGCAGGCGGTCGCGCGCGACGCTGTCGTCGCCGAGGCCGGGCAGCAGCACGACGAATTCGTCGCTCCCCGCACGCGCCAGCATGTCGCCCGGGCGCAGCAGGTTCTGCAGACTCCACGTGATGGCAACGAGCGCCTTGTCGCCCTCGTGATGGCCCAGCAGCTCGTTGAGGCGCTTGAACTTGTCGATGTTGATCGTCGCGACCAGCGTGTGCAGGCCGTCGTTCTTCCATGTGTCCAGGTTCTGGCCGATGGTGCGCACGAGTACCTGGCGGTTCGCGAGGCCGGTCAGCACGTCGTGCGTGAGCAGGAATTCGACCTGGCCCGCGGCCGCCGCGAGGTCCGGGTTCGCGTTGTCGACGTAGACGTGCGAGTGCAGCGATTGCGCCGCGGTCGCCAGCTGGCGGAAGTGGATCAGCTGTTCCGTCATGCGCGCGAGGTCGCGCAGGATGTCGAGTTCTTCCTCGCCGAGCGTGCGCGGCACGCGATCCAGCACACACAGGGTCCCCAGCGGCATGCGGTCGATGGAGTACAGCTGCACGCCCGCGTAAAAGCGCACGTGCGGCGGATTGACCACCATCGGGTTGTCCGCGAAGCGCGCGTCCTTCGTCGCGTCGGGGACGATCAGCGGTTCATGATCGAGGATCGCGTGGCCGCAGAACGAGATCTCGCGGCGCGTGCCCGTCATGTCGATGCCGCAGCGCGACTTGAACCATTGGTCTTCCTCGGCGACGAGCGAGACCAGGGCGATCGGCATCTTCAGCAGGCGGCTCGCCATGCGCGTGATGCGGTCGAACGCGTCCTCGGGGGCGCTGTGGAGGAGGCGGGTGGCGTGCAGCGCCGTCAACCGGCGCGCTTCGTCGAGCGGTATGGATGGGGTCTGCATGTCGTGTCTTGAGGAGCTTCGTTAAGACACATTCTGCCACGAGCGGCAAAGCAGAGGCACGAGCTTGGTGCGGCGTTGTTCTCAGGAATCTTCGGGCTGGCGGAACGCACCGAAATGCTGGCGGTAGTCGCGCGCGCTGACGCCCAGGTGGCGCAGGAACGCCGCGCGCATCCGCGCCGCCGTGCCGAAGCCGCAGCGGTGCGCCACCGTCTTGAGCGGCTGGTCGGAGCGCTCGAGCAGGGCCCGCGCCGCGTCCACGCGCGCCCGTTCCACGAATCCGGCCGGCGTGACCCCGGCCGCGCGCGCGAACTGGCGGGCGAAGTGGCGTTCGCTCTGGGCCGCCACCCGTGCCAGGTCGGCCACGGCAAGCGGCGCGTGCAAATGGGCGAGCACGTAGTCCTGCACGGACCGCAGCACGGTGTCGTCGCCCACGTACGGCGTCAGATAAGGACTGAACTGGGACTGTCCGCCGCTGCGTTGGGTGAACACGACAAGGCGCTTGGCCACGTTCAGCGAGACGTCCGCGCCATGGTCTTCGTAGACGAGGTGCAGTGCCAGGTCGATGCCCGCCGTGACCCCGGCCGACGTGTAGACGGGACCGTCGCGCACGAAGATGCGGTCGGGCTGGACGGCCACCTGCGGAAAGCGCGCGCCCAGCAGCGCGACGTCGTTCCAGTGCGTGGTGGCGCGGCGGCCGTCCAGCAGGCCCGCGTGCGCGAGCAGGAACGCGCCGTTGCAGATCGACGCGATACGCGCGCAGCGCGTGGCCATCGTGCGCAGCCAGGCCGCGAGTGCGCCGTCGGCCGGTGCGCGCGGCAGCCCGGGGCCGCCGGGGACCAGCAGCAGGTCCGGTGCGTCCCCGTCCTCGTCGTAGCGCGCATGCGGCTGCAGCAGCATCCCGTTCGAGCACGCCACGGGGCCGGGCACGGTGCCCAGCACGCGCATCCGGTAGTGGTCGCGCGGCGCGAGGAAGCGGTTGGCTTCCGCGAACACGTCGAGCGGACCCGTGACGTCGAGCGATTGCACGCCGGGGAAGGCGAGGATGGCGATGGCGGGCAAGCGCGGGCTCCTGCAAGGAATACGGATGCCGTCACTATAGCCCCGCGCGCGCGCCGCCGGGAGACCGTGGCGGGAAATGCGCGCAACGTGGCCGGAATTCGATGCAGGCGGCCGGCCAGGATGCGCCGCCGGCGGCAAGAATGGCGTCATCCCAACCACACCGAAAGGACGACCCATGGACAACACCGCGGAACGCGTGGGCCCCGCATTCTCCGTCGACGGCATGCTGCGCGCACGTTCTGAAACCCGCAAGGCGATCGCCGCCATCGCGGCACGCATCCGGCCCGGCATGGTGGAAGAAGACGCCGTCGCCATGGCGCGCGACGTCATCGCCACGCGGGGCCACACCCTCAGCTGGCATCCGGTGCGCGTGCGCTTCGGCGCCAACACGATCCTGCCGATGAAGCGCGCGTCGACGCCCGGCATCGTGCTGGGCGAGCACGACATCTTCTTCATCGACATCGCGCCGCGCGTGGAGCACTGGGAAGGCGATGGCGGCGCCACGTTCACGGTCGGCGACGCGCCGGATTACGCGCGCTGTGCCGCCGATGCCGAGCGCCTGTTCCATGAGGTGCGTCAGGCGTGGAAGACGCAGGACTGGACCGGCAGGAAGCTGTACGAGTTCGCGGAGCAGCGTGCACGCGACATGGGCTGGGACCTCGACCCGGACCTGCCGGGCCACCGCGTCTCCGACTTCCCGCACGCGGCCCTGCATACGGGCGCACTGGCCGATTACGACCATGCGCCGTCAGGCATGCGCTGGATCCTCGAGATCCATCTGCTCGATCCGCAGCGCCGCTTCGGCGCGTTTTTCGAGGACATGCTGCTGGACGATGGGGACTACGCCTGACGGAAGCACTGCACGAGGAAGTCCGCGAACACGCGCACGCGGGCGGACAGCTGGCGCGCGTGCGGGTACATCACGGAGACGGGGATGGTCGGCGGCGGCACGTCCGCCAGCACCTCGACGAGCCGCCCGTCCGCCAGCTGTTCGGCGATGCGGTAGCGCGGCACCTGCACGAGACCGAGACCGGCCAGGGCCGCCGCCGTGTAGGCTTCCGTGCCCGTGACGGCGACGACGCCGGGCGGCGTCGCCAGCTTCAGGCCCGCGTCCGTCATGAATTCCAGCGGATACGGGCGGCCCGTCGCTGTCGACACGTAGTGCACCGCCTGGTGCCGTACGAGGTCGGCCAGCGCAGCGGGCATGCCGAAGCGTTCGACGTAGGCGGGACTCGCCACCGTCACCTGTTCGAGGTCGGCCGCGCGCCGTGCGACCATCGACGAATCGTGCAGCTGGCCCGCGCGCAGCACGCAGTCGACGCCTTCGCGCACGAGATCGACGAGGCGGTCGTCCTCGCCCACGTGCAGCTGGATGCGCGGGTAGCGCGCGAGGAAGGCCGACAGCGCCGGAAAGACGAAGTACCGCGCCAAGGTCGGCTGCAGGTTGACGCGCAACAGGCCCGCGGGCTCGCTGCCGCGGAACGCGTCTTCCGCCTCGTCGAGGTCAGCCAGCAGGCGCACGCACCGTTCGTAGTACGCGGCGCCGTCCTGCGTGGGCGCGACAGCGCGCGTCGTCCGTTCCAGCAGCCGCGTGCCGAGGCGGTTTTCCAGCCGCTTGATCGCGTTGGTGGCGGTGGCGCGCGGGATCAGGAGGTCTTCGGCGGCCTGCGTGAAGCTGCGGCGCTCCACGATGCGCACGAAAATCTGCATTTCCTGAAACCGGTCCATCTGCGTCGACATGCGCCACCTCCCTCCGCGATTATACGGTTGGCGCGGTTGGCACGAGCAGGTCGGCGATGCCGATGCGACGCGCGAAGTCCACGCGCACGGCCTCCGATACCTCCAGCACTTCGCGCGCGCCGTCGCCGACGAAGTCGACCACCGTGCGGAACGGCCGCCGGCCGTGCGGCAGGGCGACGATGCGCACCAGTTCGTCGGCCACGGCCTGCGGGTCGGCCTCCGGCGGCGTCAACGCGTCGAGGCGTTCGCCCACCTGGTCCAGCACCCCGTCGTAGCGGGCATACGCGGCGGCGCGTTCGGTGTCCGCCGGCTTGCCGGCGCTGGGGAAGTGCTCCGTGCCGCGGGTGAACGCGCCGGGGACCATGATCGCCGTCTCGATGCCGAAGCGCGCCACCTCGTACGACAGCGACACCGCGAGCGAATCCATCGCCGCCTTGGCCGCCCCGTACGGACCGAGGAAAGGCGGGAAGCCGCCCTTCGTCGTCGTGCTGGAGATCCACAGCAGCAGCCCGGATTCCTGGGCGCGCAGCTGGGGCAGGGCGGCGCGCAGCACGCGCTGGGCGCCGAGGAAGTTCGTGTCCAGCACCTTGGCCACTTCTTCGGCCGTGAAGGCTTCCGTCGGGCCGACGACGAGGTGGCCGGCATTCTGCACGACGACGTCCAGCCGGCCCTGTTCCGCGACGACCGCCGCGACGGCGGCATCGCACGACGCTTGCGACAGCACGTCCAGTTCGAGCGGCCGCAGGTCGGCGCCGTGCTGCCGCGCCCAGTCGCGCGCCTCGGCGGCGCGGGCCGCGTTGCGTCCTTCGATGTCGCGCATCGTCGCGTAGACCGTGTGGCCGGCGAGGGCCAGTGCCTGTGCCGAGAGTTTGCCGATGCCGCTGCCGGCGCCCGTGATGAGGATGATTGACTTGCTCATTTCGGTCTCCATGTCGTTCTCCTCAGGCCATGCCGCCGTTGGCGCGCAGGACCTGGCCGTTGACCCAGCCGCCGTCCGGACCGGCCAGGAAGGCCACGACGCGGGCGATGTCCTCGGGCTGGCCCAGGCGCTCCAGCGGCGCCGATTTGGCGATCTGCTGGACCAGCTCATCCGATTTCCCGTTCAGGAACAGCTCCGTCGCGACGGGGCCCGGCGCCACGGCGTTGCAGGTGATGCCGCGGCCGCGCAGCTCTTTCGCGAACACGCGGGTCAGCGCTTCCACGGCACCCTTCGTTGCGACGTACACGCCATAGGTCGGCGGCGCCATGTGCAGCACGCTCGTCGAGAAGTTGACGATGCGGCCGCCGTCGTTCAGGCGCGTCGCCGCCTCGCGCATCGTGTTGAACGTGCCCGTGACGTTGATGGCCATCGTGCGCTCGAACTGTTCGTCGGTGGTCTCGGCGATCGTCACGTACGGCAGGATGCCGGCATTGTTGACGAGGATGTCCACGCGGCCGAGCTTCTCTTCGATCGCCGCGAACATCGCTTTCACGTCGCCGGCCCTGGCGACGTCGGCGCGCACGGCGATGGCACGCCCGCCTGCCGCTTCGATGGCCGCGACGGTGGCGTTGGCGGCCGCTTCGTTGCCGGCATAGTTGACGGCGACGGCGAACCCGTCGGCGGCGAGGCGTTTGGCGACGGCGGCGCCGATGCCGCGCGAGGCCCCGGTGACCAGGGCGACGCGAGTGGTGTGTTGGGCCTGGGTGTTCATCGTGATCTCCTTCGGTGGTTGACAGTGAGGTCATGATGATTGATTTCGATCCGAAGATAATCCAGTGAATAATGGCTTCAGAATTCTGTTTCGAACAACAATGTCGTTTGCTTATCGCCGATATAACTGGACGACGCATAACTGCTATTCCAACAATAAATTTTTCAACGATGCTGCAGCGCAGTAAATTGGATTCGTAGCAGCGGTTCTTTCGAAACCAACCACCTGGAGCTGATCATGATCGATAAACGTCACGTTGTTGCAATCGCTTCCGTCCTCTCGCTGACCGCGTTGGGTGCCCACGCCGCCGAACCGGCCGCGCGCCTGAAATCCGCCACCTGCAGCGCTCCCGCCTATACGGCAGACCTGAAAGACGAATACCTCCAGGGCACCGTGCGCCTGGCCGTGCTGGTGGACGCGGACGGCTCGGTCAAGCAGGCCAAGGTCGTGGAGTCCAGCGGCCACCGCGCGCTGGACAGGGCGTCGCTGCGCGCCAGCTATTCGTGCAAGTTCGGCGCGGCCGGCAAGGACGGCGGCGAGCCGGGCTGGTCCACCGTGCAATACAAGTGGATCAACGATTGACCGCAGCAGGGCCGCCGGCGTGCGTAGCCGGCGGCTCAAACGTCGTTCGAAAATATCGATAATAGGAAGGCAATTTTCTCGTTTTTTTAATGCCGGGCGGCCGCGCATAATGTCTCCATCGCAGCGAACAACGAAGAGCAAGTCTTCGAAATGTTCGATGCAATATCGAACCCAACCCGATAACACTGGAGAACATCATGAGCAACGCCAAACTGGAAGTCCTGACCCCGCATAACTCGCAACTGATCATCATCGACCATCAGCCGCAGATGGCGTTCGGCGTGCAGTCGATCGACCGCCAGACCCTGAAGAACAACGTGGTCGGCCTGGCCAAGGCGGCCAAGGCCTTCGATATCCCGACCGTGATCACCACCGTCGAAAGCGATTCGTTCTCCGGCAAGACCTATCCGGAAATCCTGGATGTCTTCCCGGGCAAGGCCATCCTCGAACGCACGTCGATGAATTCCTGGGACGACCAGAAGGTGCGCGACGCACTTGCCGCCAACGGCCGCAAGAAGATCATCGTCGCCGGCCTGTGGACGGAAGTGTGCAACACGACCTTCGCGCTGTCCGCGATGCTGGAAGGCGACTACGAAATCTACATGGTGGCCGATGCATCGGGCGGCACGTCGAAGGATGCGCACGACTTCGCGATGCAGCGCATGGTGCAGGCCGGCGTGGTGCCCGTGACCTGGCAGCAGGTACTGCTCGAATGGCAGCGCGACTGGGCGCACCGCGACACCTACGATGCCGTGATGAAGATCGTCACCGAACACTCGGGCGCGTACGGCATGGGCGTCGACTACGCCTACACGATGGTGCACAAGGCTCCGGCGCGCAACCAGGGCGAGAACCCGGTACTGGCCCCGGTTGCGGCACCCGTACGCTGAGCCGGCACCTGCCTTCGCCGACTCGTCCAGCTGGGACGACGCGGGTCCAGTAAAGCGCGGGATCGTCAGCGGCGCGTCGCCAGCGCCACGACTGCGGCGCCGGCGGCGAGCACCAGTGCATCCTCGACGAGGCCGCTGCGGGTCTGGCCGACCTTCGCCATGGCGCGCTTGCGGGCCGCGAGCGTCAGATAGGCGAGCGGCACCGCCGTCGCGACCGCGGCGACCGCGCCTTCCCGTTCCCGTCCATGCGGCGCCAGCGCAGAGCCGGCAATCCCCGCGCTCAGCGTGCGTGCCAGCAGACCCAGGAAGACGGTCCGGTCGGGCGCCGTCTTCATCTTGTCGCCCAGCAGCTCCCCGGCACCCATCGCCAGCGCGCCGAACTTGAACAGCGGACGGTCCAGCAGGACGAGCTTGCCGGGCGTGCCGCGGTGCGCGAGGCGGGCCGTCGCGAGGGCGGCCATCGGCGTCATCGACCGCGCGCTGGCCACGGCGCCGATCAGGATGGAGGAAAGCAGGTTGCGGATTGCCATGGTCGTCTCTCCGGAAACGGTCGGGATGGCCAGTCTAACCAGGGTTCAGCCCGGTCCGGCGCACGCCAGCGGTCGGTAAGCTAACTTGCCTTGGCGTAACGTCCGTGGCAGACTGGTCCGCCAAATGTCGCCGAGGTTCCCATGACTATCCGTTCGTCGCTGGCCGCGCTTGCCTGCCTCGGTCTGTTCTTCACGCACGCCGCGCGGGCGGACACGGACATCGCCGGGCAAAAACATGAGCGCTGTGAAGATGCCGGCCTGATGATCGAGATCTCCGCCTGCATGCATCTCGAGCTGGCGGAATCGGATGCGCGCCTCGACCTGGTGTACACGCTGCTCAGGAACGCCCTGGCCAGGCCGGACGGACTCGCACGCGCCCAGCGGGCATGGCACGCGTATCGCGATGCGCAATGCACGTTCGAGAACGAAGGACTCGAAGGCGGCTCGGCGCAGCCGTTTTCAACGGACCTCTGCCGCACGCGACTTGCCGAGCGCCGCATCGCCGAGCTCGAGGAGGTCATGCCCTGCAACGGCTGCGTCGAATTCAAGTCCGAATACTACGGCATCGGCAAGGGATTTGTACTGCCACGCCGTTCGCCGGGCAAGCCTGCGCGACGCTGATTCAGCCCGGCCCGGCACACGCCAGCCGCACGCACTCCGCCAGCTGCTCGGCATCGACCGGCTTGGCCAGGAAACATGCCGCCCCGCCGCGCAGCGCGCGCATGCGTACGTGGTCGTCCGCGAACGCGGTCATCAGGATGACGGGTGGGGCCGAGGCAATGGCCCGTATCCGTTCCAGTAAGATCAAACCGTCGATGCCGGGCATCTGCACGTCGCTGACGACGCAGTCGATGTCATCGAGGCCGTGGGTCAGCAGTTGCTGCGCGCCGCCGAACAGGCTGACGCGGTAGCCGCAGGCGCGCAGCAGGCCGCGCAGGCTCGTGCCCACGTCGGGGTCGTCGTCGACGAGTGCGACGTGGGGGACTGGCAGCAGGGTATCCATGCCGTGCAGCATACCGTCCCGCCCCATGCGCACGGAATCATACCTAGGTATGAGTGGCATCCTGGCCTTGTGTGATATCAAGGGCCTCGGCCATCCGCACGAGGTCGGCGAACGTTTTGGCTTCCATCTTGCGCATCGCGTTGCCGCGGTGGATCTTGACGGTGATTTCGCTCGTGCCCACCTCGCCCGCGATCTGCTTGTTCATCAGGCCGCGCACGGCGAGCGCCATGACCTGTTTTTCGCGCGGCGTGAGCAACGCGTAGCGGTTTGCCAGCGCCTCGTGCGCGTGGCGCTTCGCGCGGCGCTCGCGGTCGCGCGCGAGGGCCTGGTGGACGGCGTCCAGCAGGTCCTGCTCGCGGAACGGCTTCGCCAGGAAGTCGACGGCGCCGCCCTTCATCGCGCGCACGGTCATCGGGATGTCGCCGAAGCCGGTCATGAACACGACGGGGAGCGACACGCCGTCGCGGTTCAGCTGGTCCTGCAGATCGAGGCCGCTGGCGCCCTGCAGGCGCACGTCCAGCAGCAGGCAGCTGCACACGTCCGGCCGGCGCGCGCGGGCGAAGTCGGCCACGCTGCCGTAGACGGCGACGTCCATGCCGACGGAGCGCAGCAGCCGCGAGAGGCTCTCGCGCACATCGGCGTCGTCGTCGACGACGTACACGAGTTCAGGGGAGGGCGTCGGACTGCTGTTCATGGATGGGGGCTTCCTGGTGGATGGGGAGTTCGACACTGAACGTCGAGCCGGGCGGCGTGCTGCGCGCGGCGATGCGGCCGCCGTGGCGCGCGACGATCGAACGGCAGATCGGCAGGCCGAGGCCCATGCCGTCGGCCTTGGTCGAAAAGAACGGTTCGAACAGGCGGGCGCCGTCGGCGTCGGCGATGCCAGGGCCGCTGTCGCGCACGCTCACGCGGGCCATGCCGTCGTCCTGGCGGGTGCGCAGTTCCAAGGCGTTGTTCGGCAGGCCGTCCATCGCCTGCAGGGCGTTCATCACCAGGTTGATCAGGACCTGCTGCAGCTCGATGCGGTCGCCCATGACGGGCGGCAGGCCGGGCGCCAGCTCGACGCGCAGCGCCAGCGGGCGCCGGTCCAGCTCGCGCTGCAGCAGTTCGACCGTGTCCTGCACGAGCGCATTCAGGTCCAGCGCCACGTGTTCCGGTTCGGTGCGGCGGGCGAGGGCCCTGATGCGGCGGATGACCTGGCCGGCCCGTTCGCTGGCCTGCACGATGCCGTCCAGCGCGGCGAGCGCCTCGCCGATGTCGGGCTGCGCGCGGCCCAGCCAGCGCCGTCCGGCCTGGGCGTTGGCGACGATGGCCGTCAGCGGCTGGTTGACTTCGTGCGCGACGGAGGCGGCGAGCTCGCCCAGCATGCTGACGCGGGCCGCGTGCGCCAGCTGGACGTGCGACGCGTGCAGCTGCTGCTCGGCTTCCACGCGCGCCGTGACGTCCGTGACGGCGCCCAGGTATTCGCAGCGGCCGTCGGCGTCGTACGAGGCCTCGGCTAGCACGTGCACGTGGCGGACGGTGCCGTCCGGGAGCAGCAGACGGTGCGCGACGTCGATGTGGCCTTCGCAGGCCAGCGTGCGGCGCAGGGCGGCCATGACGAGCGGGCGGTCTTCCGGCAGGGTGTGGGCGAGCACGCGGTCCATGTCGGGCGCTTCGCCGCCCGGATAGCCGAAGATGCGCGCGGCTTCTTCCGACCACACCATCGCGCCGTCCGGGACGCGGATGCCGAAGCTGCCCGTGCGCGTGAGCCGCTGGGCGCCGGCGAGGAAGGCCTGGCTGCGGCGCAAGGCCTGTTCGCGCTGGCGCAGCCGGTCGGTGGCCTGCCGGCGCTGGATGACGAGCCAGGTGGTGATGGCGATGGCGGCGATGCTGACGAGTGCGCGCCCGGCCGACGACGGCACCACCCGTAGGCCATGCGCGACGACGTAGGCGCCCATGGTCAGCAGCACGCAGGCCGCGCCCAGCGCGAGCGTGTACCGGCGCGGCCACACGGGCGATGCGAGCAGCAGCACGACGACGTACATCACGGCGATGGCGGTGTCGAGCCGGGTGAAGGCGTCGGCCGCGAAGATCGCGGCGGTGAGCAGCAGCAGGATGGCGGATTGCACGGGGTGGGTGCGGCGTCGGGGCATTGTAAAGACTCCAGTTCAGCCGCGAGCTTACAACGGCGCGCGCCCGCGGCCAACTGGCAGAATGGATGGTCTCAAGCGGGGACGGCTTCTCCTTCGGTCATGTCCGCCAGTTCGGCGAGCGCCATCGGCCGGGCGAACAGGTACCCCTGGAAGCCGCCGCAGCCGAGCGACCGCAGCTCGTCCCACTGCGCTTCTTCCTCGACGCCCTCGGCCACGACGTGCAGGCCCAGGTTGCCGGCTAGGTGCACGATGGCCTGGACGATGCTGGCCGCGTGCGGCACGCGCAGCATGTCGCGCACGAACGACTGGTCGATCTTGAGCTGGTCCAGCGGCAGCCGCTGCAGATAGCTCAGCGACGAATAACCGGTGCCGAAATCGTCGAGCGAGAAGCCGATGCCCTGCGCCTTCAGCGCCGTCATGCGCGCGATGGTGTCCTCGACGTCGGCCAGCAGCACGCTTTCCGTCAGCTCGAGCTTGAGGCGGCGCGGGTCGGCCCCGCTGTGCGCGAGGATCTCGAGCAGGCGCGGCACGAAGTCCTCCTGGCGGAACTGGCGCGCGCTGACGTTGACGGCGATGGTGAAGTGCTGCGTGGCGGGCTCGATCGCCCAGCGCGCGAGCTGGCGGCACGCTTCCTGCAGCACCCAGTCGCCGATGCCGACGATCAGCCCGGACTTCTCGGCCTGGGCGATGAACGCGCCGGGACCGGTAAGGCCCTGTTTCGGATGGTGCCAGCGGATCAGCGCCTCGACGCCGACCATGAGGCCCATCGCATTGACGACCGGCTGGTAGTACAGCTCGAACTCGCGCCGCGCCAGCGCGAAGCGCAGGTCGGTCTCCAGGCTCGTGCTGGCGTCGACGGCAGCCTGCATGCTGGGGTCGAAGAAGCGGAACGTGGCGCCGCCGGCCGACTTGGCCTCGTACATGGCCATGTCGGCCTGGCGCAGCAGGTCGTGCACGACGTGGTTGGCGTTGCCGAACAGGGAGACGCCGATGCTGGGCGTGCTGCGCAGCTCGTGGCCGTCCAGCGTGTAGGCGAAGGACAGCGTGCCCAGGATCTTGCTGGCCACCAACTCGGCGTGGGCCGTGGCGTCCACAGCGGAGGTGCCCAGATCCTCCAGCAGCAGCACGAACTCGTCGCCGCCCAGCCGCGCCACGGTGTCCGCGTCGCGCGTGACCTGCTGCAGCCGGAACGCGACCATTTCCAGCAGGCGGTCGCCCATGTCGTGGCCGCGCGTGTCGTTCAGGGTCTTGAAGTTGTCCAGGTCGACGAACAGCACGGCGCCGAAGCCGCCGTTGCGCTCGCACTTGGCGACGGCATGGCCCAGGCGGTCCATCAGCAGGCGGCGGTTCGGCAGGTTCGTCAGCCCGTCGTAGAACGCGAGGTGGGCGATGTCGGCTTCGGCCTGCTTGCGCGCGCTGATGTCGGTGCGCGTGCCGACCATGCGCACGGGCTTGCCGTCGGTGCCGCGCTCGACCACCTTGCCGCGCGACTGCACCCACACCCAGTGCCCATTGCGGTGGCGCATGCGGAACTCGGCCTCGAAGGCGGGGACGGCGCCCTGCAGGTGCTGGTCGAGCGCGTGGCGCAGCAGTTCGCGGTCTTCCGGGTGGACGGGTGCGTAGATGTCGCCGTCCTCGCTCTGGCGGTGTTGCTCGTCGCGGGTCCAGCCGAGGATGGCGCAGGCGCGGCCGTCCACCGTGCGCCGGCCGGACGGGAGGTGCCAGTCCCACAGGCCCAGGCTCGCGCCGTTCAGCGCGAGCTCCACGCGCTCGGCGGCGGCGGCCCGCTCGGCTTCGGCGTTGCGCGCCAGGCGTTCCAGCGCGGCGCGGCGGCGCTGGGCCAACAGCAGGGCGGCCGCGCAGGCGGACCAGAACAGGGTCCAGGCCGTGACGGACACCAGCGCGAGCCGGTGCCAGCCGGCGTTGATGCGGCCGGCGTCGCGCGCGAGGGCGACAACGAGGCCGCGGTCCATGCCCAGGTTTTCCACCCGCATGCTGCGCTGGACGACGAGGCGGTCGACGCCGTCGAGGCCCGTGCCGCGCCGGACCGACACCCGTTCGCCGCTGGCGCGGTGCGCGGCCAGCATCGTGTCGGGGTGCAGGGCGCCTGCGCGCATCACTTCCGGATCGGGCGGGACGTAGAGCAGGCGGTGGCCGTCCAGGTCGGTGATCGTGATCGTCATATCCGGCGCGTACAGCGCGGAGCGCATCACCGCCTCGAAGTATTCCGGATTCAGGATCGCGGTGACGGCGCCGTGGCCGCACCCGTCTCCCGCGTCGAGCGACATCGCCACCTTGAGGTTGAACTGGTTGGGCTGCAGCTCGTATGGATCGGACAGGTACAACGTGCGGCCGTCGCACATGTGCGGCACCTGGCCGAGGAAGCGCTTGTCGTCGAGGCGGCGGTCGCCCAGGTCGTCGTCGGAGATCTCGATATGGCCGTTGGGACCGACGGCCAGCAGCGCGCGCACGCCCGGCATGGCGCGCTTCAGGGATTGCAGCAGCGTGCGGCGGCAGGCCAGGTCGCAACCGCTGTTCGGCGCCAGCGCGGCGCGCGCGCCGTCGAGTGCCCAGCGGATGCCCTCGAGCTGGCGGTGCAGCGTCTGGTCGATGACGACGGCCTGCGCGCGCATGCGGTCGGCGTCTTCGGACAGCGCCTCGCCGCGCTCGGTCCAGACCATCCAGACCAGGACGAGGCCGGACGAGACGAGGCCCGCGGCCAGGATCAGCCACTCGGTGAGGCGGCGGCGCGCGGCCGTCAAGCGGAGCAGGCGATGCAGCGGCATGATGGACTCCTTGTCGAAATGCCAGCATCGTAGGCCGCGTGCGCGGGGCGCGCCATCAGACCTCGGTATGGGCTCTCATACGTTCGTATAGGTGCGCACGATTGGCTGCGGGCCGTCCTTGGGTTAACATTTATTTCACCCGCCCCAGGAGATCCCATGAAAGCAATCGTCACCGGCCACACGAGGGGCCTCGGCGCCGCGCTCGCCGCCAACCTGCTGGCGCGGGGCGTACCCGTCCTCGGCCTGGCGCGCACCCGTTCGTCCGAGCTGGCGGACGCTTATCCCGACTTGTTCGAAGAAATTGAACTCGACCTGGCCGACAGCGTGGCGCTGTCGCGCTGGCTCGCGGACGGCATGCTGGGGGATTACCTGGACGGCACCGGCGCCGTCCTGCTGCTGAATAATGCAGGCATGGTGAGCCCGGTCGGCCCGCTCGACGCGCAGGATCCTCAAGCCGTGCTGCGCGCCGTGCAGTTGAACGTGGCGGCGCCGATGGCGCTCGCCGCCGCCGTGGTCCGCGCCAGCGACGGGGCGCAACGGCGCATTCTGCACATTTCCAGCGGCGCCGGCCGCAACGCCTACCCGGGCTGGAGCGTCTACTGCGCCACCAAGGCGGCCCTCGACCAGCATGCGCGCGCCGTCGCCCTCGACTGCGAGCGCGGGGTGCGCATCTGCAGCCTGGCGCCCGGCGTCATCGACACGAACATGCAGGCCGAGATCCGCGCCACGCCGGAAGACCGCTTCCCCATGCGCAAGCGCTTCGTCGACCTGAAGGAAACGGGCGCACTCGTCGAGCCGGACGAATGCGCCGAACGGCTGGTCGACTACCTCCTTGGCGCCGGTTTCGGGGCCGAAGTCATCGCCGACCTGCGGACTCTTTCTTAAGCGGCGGGCGCGCGCGGGATCTGCAGCCCCTCGATGACGGCGGGCCGGGCGCGGAACGCTTCCAGCACGCGGCCCACTTCGGGGAAGCGGTCGAAGCCGACGATCTCGGCGGCATCGTAGAAGCCGACCAGGTTGTTCACCCATGGGAAGGTCGCCACGTCGGCGATCGTGTATTCGTCGCCCATGATCCAGTCGCGGCCCTTCAGGTGGCCGTCCAGCACGCCCAGCAGGCGCTTCGCTTCGTGCACGTAGCGGTCGCGCGGACGCTTGTCCTCGTACTCGCGGCCGGCGAATTTATGGAAGAAACCCAGCTGGCCGAACATCGGGCCGATGCCGCCCATCTGGAACATCAGCCACTGGATCGTCTGGTAGCGGCCTGCCGGATCGGCCGGGATCAGCTTGCCCGTCTTCTCGGCGAGGTACAGCAGGATCGCACCCGACTCGAACAGCGGCAGCGGCTTGCCGCCCGGGCCGTTCGGGTCGATGATCGCGGGGATCTTGTTGTTCGGGTTCAGCGACATGAATTCCGGCGTCGTCTGCTCGTTCTTGTCGAACGCGACGCGGTGCACCTCGTAGGGCAGGCCGATCTCTTCCAGCATGATCGCCACCTTGACGCCGTTCGGCGTGGGCAGCGAATACAGCTGCAGGCGGTCGGGGTGCTGCGCGGGCCATTTCTGCGTGATGAGGAACTGGTTCAGGTCGGTCACGGCGATCTCCTTCGGGTTGATTGCATTGATTGTACTCAAGATACGGTTTTCCGCCGGGTGGGAGCATACATCTTGGTCTTGGGCAACGATTGGAAGCCATGGACGAGCTGCTGCGTTATTACGAGGAAGAGCTGGGATTGTTCGGCCAGTTCGCGCGCGAATTCCGCGCCCGCTATCCCAAGCCCGCCAGCGACCTGCACGTGGCGGGCGAGACGTGGGACGATCCCGGCGTCGCCCGGCTGATCCAGTCCGTCGCGCTGCTGTCCGCCCGCATCAACAAGCGCCTCGACGACGACTACCCCAAGTTCACCGAAGCGCTGCTCGACAGCCTGTATCCGCATTTCCTGCGGCCGCTGCCGTCGTATTCCATCGTCCAGGTAGGACAGCGCGGGCCGGCCGAAGTGCCGGACACCCCGTCCGTGCTCGCGCGCGGCACGATGCTGCGCTCGAGTGCCGGCACGGATACGCCTTGCCTGTTCCGCACCGTCTACGACGTGCTGCTGGCACCGCTCAGCGTCGCCGGACTTGCCTTCGTGCCGCTGCTCGACGTCCCGCGTACGTTGCGAGCGCCGCGCGGGGCAGGCTGCGGCATCAGCCTGACGATAGCGGCGACCCGCGGCGCTTTTGATCGCCTGCCGCCCGTGCTGCGGCTGTTCGCCGACGGCGAGGCGTCGACGCGCGCGGCACTGGTCGACGCGCTGTTCCTGCGCTGCGCCGCAGCCTGGGTGCAGCCGGAAGGCGACCAGGGCTGGTTGCCGTTGCCGCGCGTGCCGCTGCGCCTGGCCGGCCTCGCGGATGGCGACGCCATGCTGTCGTATCCGGCCCGCTCGCATCCGGCCCCGCGCCTGCTGACCGAGTACTTCTGTTATCCGGAAAAATTCAACTTCATCGATGTCGACCTGGGCGCGCTTGCCGGCCTGCTGCCGCCGCGCTGCCGGCGTTTTACGGTGCACCTCGCGTTGTCCGGCATCGCCCCCGATTCCGATACGGCCCGCCTGCTGGCCGGCATCGACGCGCGCAACCTGCTGCCCGGCTGCACCCCCGTCATCAATCTGTTTCCGAAAGCCGGCGTGCCCGTGCAGCTTGCGTATACAAGCGCCGACTACCCGCTGCTGGCCGACGGCGCGCACGCGGCCGCGTACGAGATCCACAGCGTGGATGCCGTCCGCCTCGTGCGCGAAGGGGTGGGCACCGTCACGCGTTTCGACCCCCTCTACGCGCCGGGCGGCGAGGGGAGGGCAGGCGGCGAAGCGTCGCACCGCGCGCACTACTGGATCGCGCGGCGCGATTATGCGACGGCGGCTGTCAGCCCCGGCCACGAGATGCGCATCGCCCTCGTCGACGCCGACTTCCGCCCGCTGGACGCCGCCGGCGCCACTCTGTCCACGGAACTGACGTGCAGTAACCGCGACGTGCCGTCACGCCTGCCGTACGGCCAGCCGCAGGGCGACTTGCGCAGCGACGAGCTGTCCGCACTGGCGCCCATCCGCATGCTGAGGAAACCGACGCCCGGCTGGCGCTTCGGCGGCACGCGCGGGGCGCACTGGCGCCTGATCGCCCACCTGGCGCTGAACCACGCGGGCCTGACGATGACCGGTCTCGCCGATTTTCAGAAGATGCTGGCGCTGTACGACCTGCCGCGCTCGCCCGTGGCGCAGCGCCAGATCGCGGGCATCGTGGGGCTCGAACACGGCACGGTGCGCGCGTGGGTGGGCGCGACGCCGGTCGCGAGCCTGATGCCGGGCATCGGCATCCGCCTCACCGTCGACGAGGAAGCGTTCGCCGGCACGGGCCTGTATCCATTCGTGCAGGTGCTCGACCAGTACTTCGCCCTGAACGGCCATCTGAACTGTTTTACACGCCTGCAGGTCGTGTCGCAGCAGACCGGCCGGGAGATTCTCGCCTGCGCCCCCAAGGGTTGGGAAATGAGCAGCGGCGGCGGATGGACCTGATCGCCCGCCTGCTGGCCGAGCCCCAGCGCTTCGACTTCGTCCAGGCCGTGCGCCTGCTGTTGCTGGCGCTGGGCGAGCGCGGCATCCCCGAAAGCCGGGCGCTGGCCCGCCACCTGCGCTTTGCGAACAGCCTCGCGCTCGGGTTCCCGCCCAGCCAGGTCGAGGCCGCGGCGCTTGACGCCGACGGCTACCGCCTGACGCCGAGTTTCATGGGCTTGCTGGGCGCGCACGGGGCGCTGCCGCTGCACGTGACGGAGCGCCTGCTCGCGCTGCCGCAGGACGAGCAGGACGCGCAGGCGGCCCGCGCCTTCCTCGACATGTTCAGCACCCGCATGCTCGCCCTGTGGTACCGCGCGTGGCAGAAATACCGGGTCGAGCACCTCGTGGCCGGTCCGCGCGACGGCTACCTGCCGCTGCTGCTGGCACTGGCCGGCGTGCCGGCCGGCGGCGTCTTTGCGTGCGCTGGCGTGCCGGATACCGCGCTGGCCGCGTTTGCCGGCCTGCTGCGCCGGCGGCCCGTGTCGGCGGCCGTGCTGGGCCGGGTGCTGTCCAGCCATTTCGGCGTGGCCGTGCGCGTGCAGGAGGGCATCGGCAACTGGGACCCGCTGGACCCGGGCGAGCAGACCGTCATCGGCACCAACGCGCTGCTGGGCCGCCGCGCGCTGCTGGGGGAACGCAGCTGGCGCCCGGACCTGCGCGTGCGCGTGCGCATCGGCCCCCTCGACCGCGCCCGCTACGACCATTTCCTGCCCGGCGCCGCGGGTGCCCGCGCGCTGCGCACCCTGCTGCAACTCTTTGCCGTGCCGACCCTCGCGTACGACATCGTGCTCGTGCTGCGCCAGGCCGACCTGCGACCGGTGCAGCTGGACGCTTCCGGCCGCCGGCTCGGCCTGGACAGCTACCTGCTGTCCGCACCCGCCGCGGCCGACCGGGCCGACCTCTGTTACGAACTGCGCCCGCTCGATCCGCTGCCTCCCTTACAATCCGCTTGACCTTCCCATTGTGGGAAGGCATATCCTGTGCTGGTAATGACAGGAGGATACCCATGGCGATCGATATCGACATCAGCGGAATGACGTGCGCATCCTGCGTGGCGCGCGTCGAAAAGGCGATCAAGGCCGTGCCGGGCGTGCGCGACGCGAGCGTCAACCTGGCCACGGAACGCGCGGCCGTGCAGGGCGAGGGGCTCGACCTGCAGGCCATCCTGGCCGCCGTCGAGCAGGCCGGTTATGCGGCGAGGCCGACCGGAACGGCGAAGGCGGAGACGGCGCCGGGCCTGCCCACGTGGTGGCCCGTCGCGCTGGCCGCGCTGCTCAGCCTTCCACTCATCGGGCCGATGCTGCTGGCGCCGTTCGGCATCGACTGGATGCTGCCCGGCTGGCTGCAACTGTTGCTGGCGACGCCCGTCCAGTTCTGGCTCGGCGCGCGCTTTTACCGCGCGGGCTGGAAGGCGCTGCGGGCGGGCGCGGGCAACATGGACCTGCTCGTGGCCATCGGCACGTCGGCGGCGTACTTCCTGTCGGTCTGGCAGTTGCTGAATGCGGGCGGCCACGGCCACCTTTATTTCGAATCGGCCGCCGTCGTCATCACGCTCGTGCTGCTCGGTAAATGGCTGGAAGGCCGGGCGAAGCACCAGACCGTCGCGGCGATCCGCGCGCTGGAAGCGCTGCGCCCGTCCGAAGCGATCGTCCGCCGCGACGGCCGGGATACCGTCATCGCACTCGACGCCCTGCGCGCCGGCGACCTGATGGTCGTGCGGCCGGGCGAACGCGTGCCGGCCGACGGCAAGGTCGTGGAAGGCGCGAGCCACCTCGACGAAGCGCTGCTGACGGGCGAAAGCCTGCCCGTGGCGAAGGGCGCAGGCGACCGCGTGACGGGCGGCGCCGTCAATGGCGAAGGCCTGCTGCTCGTCGAGGCGACCGCGGTCGGTGCGGACAGCATGCTGGCCCGGATCATCCGCATGGTCGAGGATGCGCAGGCGGCGAAAGCGCCGATCCAGCGCCTCGTCGACAAGGTCAGTGCCGTGTTCGTGCCCGTCGTGCTGCTGATATCGCTCATCACCCTGCTGGCCTGGGGCCTGGCCACGGGCGACTGGCAGCAGGCCTTGCTGAACGCCGTCGCGGTGCAGGTGATCGCGTGCCCGTGCGCGCTGGGTCTCGCCACGCCGACGGGCATCATGGTCGGCACGGGCGCGGCGGCACGGCACGGGATCCTCATCAAGGACGCGGAAGCGCTGGAGACGGCGCACGCCCTCAAGATGGTCGTGTTCGACAAGACGGGCACGTTGACGGAAGGCCGTCCCCGCGTCGTGGCGCTGGAGGGCAACGACACGAGCCGGCTGCTGGCGCTGGCCGCGGCCGTGCAGCAGGGCAGTGCGCACCCGCTGGCGCGGGCCGTGACGGAACTCGCGGCGGCGCAGGACGTGACCGCACCCGCCGCGACGGAAGCGGCGGCATTGCCGGGCCGCGGCGTGCGTGCCCGCGTGGAGGGCGCGACCGTCTGGCTCGGCAACCGCAGGCTGCTCGACGACATCGGCGCCGGTTCCCCGGCTGCCGCATTGGTGGCCGCGGCCGAACGCCACGAAGCGGACGGGCGCACCGTCTCTTGGCTGGCCCGTGAACACGACGGCGGCATCGCAGTCGAGGGCGTGCTCGCGTTCGGCGACCGTCTGAAAGCGACGAGCCGCGCCGCCATCGCCCGCCTGCGCGACCTGGGCGTGGACAGCATGATGCTGAGCGGCGACAACGAAGGCAGCGCCCGCGCCGTTGCGCAGACGCTCGGCCTGACGCGCTGGGTCGCGCAGGTGCAGCCCCAGGACAAGGCGGACGTCGTGCGCGGCCTGATGACGGAAGGCCGTAAAGTCGGCATGGTCGGCGACGGCATCAACGACGCGCCGGCGCTGGCCGCGGCCCACGTCGGCATCGCCATGGCCGGCGGCACGGACGTCGCGCTGCACACGGCCGGCGTGACGCTGATGCGCGGCGACCCGCTGCTCGTGGCGGACGCCATCGACATCTCGGACCGCACGTGGCGCAAGATCCGCCAGAACCTCGTGTGGGCCTTCGTCTACAACGTCGTCGGCATTCCGGTCGCCGCGCTCGGCCTGCTGAATCCCGTGCTGGCCGGTGCCGCGATGGCGCTGAGTTCCGTCAGCGTCGTCACCAATGCGCTGCTGCTGCGGCGCTGGCAGCCGGCGCCGCGGCCCGCACCCGATACCATCTCAACCCAACCCCAAGGAGCACACACGATGTATGAATTGACCGTCGAAGACATGAGCTGCGGCCACTGCGTGGGCCGCGTCACGAAGTCCGTGCAGGCCCTCGACAAGGATGCGAAGGTCGAAGTCGACCTGCCGACCAAGAAGGTGAAAATCGACAGCACGGCGGACCTCGACAAGATCGCCGAGGCGATCGCGGCGGCCGGCTATCCGGTCACTGCGAAAAGCGCTTGACGACACCCACGTACACGCGCCGGGCGACGAAGTGGTCGAATCCGGCCTGGTGGAACGTGGGCGTGTCGATGCGATACGCGCGCCGGCTGCCGTCGAAGATGTCGTTGGCGTTGACCGTCAGGCTCAATGTCTTGCTCAGCGCATGCTTCCACGTCAGGTTCACGCTGCTCGTCGGCCCGTAGCGGCCCTGCGGCGTGATGCCGGCCGACTGGGCGTGCGCGTCGAGCGACATGTCGCCGTATCCGACCCTGACGTTGACATAGCCCGCGACGGCCTCCTGGTCGAGCACCACGCGGTAGATGCCGCCGTCCGCACCGAGCTGCAGCGGTCCGCCGGGCTTCCAGTCCAGCGAGCCCGTGATGCCGGCCGCGCGGGCCTCGCCGCCATTCCGTTTCGACGTCACCAGCACGTCGTGTTCGAAGCTGCGTGCGTCGACCACGGTATCGCGGCCCGTGCGGTAGAAGGCGCCGGCGCTGCCGGTCAGGTGCGGCGTCTCCCTGTTCACGCCGACCTCCCATGACCCGAGGCGCTGCGGTCCGAGGTCCGGATTGCCCCGGCTGAGGTTCTGCGCGTCGACATATGTGGTGAACGGATTCAGGTCGCGCGGGTCGGGCAGCTGCAGGCTGCGGCGGTAGCCGAGCGTCAGGTCGGTGTCGTCGCGCAGCGCGTATTTCACGTGCAGGCTGGGATTGAACGCGCGCCGGCCCGCCGTGTGCTCGGCCCGTCCGCCCAGCAGCGCTTCCCATTTGCCGGAGACGATCCGGTCGGTCACGTACGCCGCGGCCGACGTCGTCGTCACGACGTACGCATTGGTCGTGCCGCGGTCCGGAGTCTCGGCGCCTGTCGCGGGATCGACGGCCGCCTGGACGTTGCCGATATCGTCGGACTTGCGCTGGATGTCGAGGCCCAGGCCCCACTGGCCCGGCGTCCAGTCGACCGTGGCCTGGTCGAGGCGGCGCGCCGACCTGCTTGCGCCGCGGCTGTATGCGGTGGCGCGCGCAGGTGTGACGAACACGTCGCGGTAGGATTTGTCGACCAGCGCATCCGTCGTGCTGTGCTGGAGCGAGGCCTTCAGCGCGGCGCCGTCCTGCTGGCGGCCGTAGGTCAGGCTCGCGCTGGCGTCGGACTGCTCGTTGGGGCCGTAAGAGATGCGGTGATGGATGGTCTCCATGCCGCCTTCGCGCTCCTCGCCCAGCACATCGAACAGGGGATGCGAACGGCGCCGGCTGTGCCGCGCCGAGACGCTGATGCTGTCCGTGTCGGTCAGCGCATAGTCGGCGCCCAGCGCGGCGCTGTCGACCACGCGGCGGACGAACACCTCGGACGATTGCACCGTCTGTCCAGCCTGGCCGGTGAATGGATTGCGCCAGTCGACGGCCGACCGGCGAACCTTGCGCGTGCCGTCATGGCGAACCGCCAGGTTGCCGTGCACGCTCAACCGTCCGCGCGTCGCGTCGCCCGACGCACCGGCATTCCACAAGTCCTGGTCCGAGGCGCTGCCCTGGACCTGCGCGTGCGCGCCGGGCTTGCGGTTGCGCTTCAGGACAATATTCACGATCGCGCCGCCGTTGGCGTTCTGCGCGGCGGACGGATTCGTGATGACTTCCACGCTCGCGATGTCGGCACCGCTCATGGTCTGCAGCGCCACCGCGCGGTCTTCGCCGGCGCCGGACAGCAGTGCCGTCGGCTTGCCGTCGACGAGGACCGTGACCTGCGTATTGCCCTTGACCGCGATCCGGCCGTCGGCCGTCACCGTCAGCTCGGGCGTCGACTGCAGCACGTCCTGCGCGGAGCCGTTGGCGGCGCGCGGGTCGTTCGACACGTCGTAGACGGTCTTGTCGATCTTTTTTACCACCGCCTCCTTTTTTGCAGAGACGGTCACGGTCGGGGCGGGCGGATCCCCGGCGCGGGCCGACGGCGCGGCGAGCACGAGCAGGAGCGCGGCATAATGGGGCTTGGTCACGGTGTCCTTTCAATCTGGCGAACCGGATTGTCGGAGACGACCGGCGTCAGCGGGCGGCCTGTGTGACCAACGCCCCGATGGGCGTGACGGGACGGTCAGTGGCCCTCGTGCCCACCCCGCCTGGCGGTCCCGATGACCTCCCCGGACGCCGGCGCCCCCGGTGCGCTGACCGCGTCGGGCACAGGCCCCGTCCACTCGTGCGCCACCGTGCCGGCCGGGTGCTTGTACCAGCCCGGATCGCGGTAGTCGCCCCGCGCGAGTCCCTCGCGTATCTTGATGACGGTGAACATGCCGCCCATCTCGATGTCGCCGAACGGGCCGCGGCCCGCCATCATGGGCAGCGTGTTTTCCGGCAGCGCCATGTGCATGCCGCCCATCGAGCCGCCCTTGTCGCCCATGACCATATAGCCCGGCACGAGGTCGTTGATCTTCTTCGCCACGCCGGCCTGGTCGACGCCGATCAGGTTCGGCATGGCGTGGCTCATCGCGTTCATCGTGTGGTGCGATTTATGGCAGTGGAACGCCCAGTCGCCCGGGTTGTCGGCGACGAATTCGATGGCGCGCATCTGGCCCACGCCGATGTCGACCGTCACCTCGGGCCAGCGCGCGGACGGCGGGATCCAGCCGCCGTCCGTGCCCGTCACCTCGAAGCGGTGGCCGTGGATGTGGAACGGGTGGTTCGTCATCGTCAGGTTGCCCATGCGGATGCGCACCTTGTCGTCCTTGCGCACGACCATCGGGTCCGTGCCGGGGAAGGCGCGGCTGTTGATCGTCCACAGGTTGAAGTCCAACATCGTGTTCACGTTCGGCGTGTAGTTGCCGGGCTCGATGTCGTACGCGTTCAGCAGGAACACGAAGTCGCGGTCGACGGCGTGCCGGCGCGGGTCCTTCGGGTGCGTGACCCAGAAGCCCATCATGCCCATCGCCATCTGCGTCATCTCGTCGCTGTGCGGGTGGTACATGAAGGTGCCGGCGTAACGGGCGACGAATTCGTAGACGAACGTCTTGCCGGGCGCGATGGCGGGCTGCACGAGCCCCGCCACGCCGTCCATCCCGCTGGGCAGGATCTGGCCGTGCCAGTGGATCGTCGTCGCCTCCGGCAGTTTATTGGTCACGAAGATGCGCACCTTGTCGCCTTCGACGACCTCGATCGTCGGTCCCGGACTCTGGCCGTTGTAGCCCCACAGGTTCGCCTTCATGCCGGGCGCGATCTCACGCACGACGGGTTCGGCCACGAGGTGGAATTCCTTGACGCCGTCCTTCATGCGCCACGGCAGGCTCCAGCCGTTCAGGGTGACGACGGGGTTGTACGGCCGGCCGCTCGTCGGATGCAGCGGCGGCTGGGTGGCGGGCGACGACTGGACCGGGGCTTCCGGAATGGCGGCCGCGCCGGCCTTCGACACGAGCGAGGCGCCGACCATGGCGCCGGCCGCGCCGGTGATGAAATTTCGACGGGTGGTCATTCTGCTTTTTCCTTGTTCAGTCGGGTGCCGAGTGTCGCTTCCAGCTCGGCGTGCGCGGTCCAGAAGGCTTCCAGCGCCTCGATGTAGGCGCCGACCGCCTCGGCCTGTGCGCGCGCATCGGCCAGCAGGTCGTGCGGGCTGGCGAGCATGCCGTTGTAGCGCAGCAGGACTTCTTTCCCGATCTTCTTGCGCAGGGGGAGGATCGTGTCGCGGTAATGCTGCGCCACGTCGTACGCGTTGCGGTACGCGAGATAGCCTTCGCGTGCCTCGCTGCGCGCCGTGACGGCCACGAGCGCGACCTGGTTCACCGCCTGCATGTACGTGGCCTCGGCGCGCGCCACGCGGGCACCGCCCCAGTCGAACAGCGGCAGTTCCAGCGACAGCGAATAGCCTCGTTCCGTCGGCTCGCCGGTCTGCGTCTTGTTGGCGACCCCGAGATCGAGCACGTTGATGAAGCGCGTCGTGCGCGTGAGCCCGAGATCCGCCGCGGTGGCGGCCGCCTCGGCCTGTGCCGCGCGCACGTCCAGGCGCTGCGCCAGCGCGATGCGTTCGACGTCCGGCAGTTCCGCCGGCGCGGGCGGCAGGTCGGGCAGGTGGTCGGGCAGGGCATAGTTCGCGTCCTGGCCCCACAGCCCGAGCGCGCGCGTGAGGCGCTCGCGCGCGGCTGTCGCACGCTTGTCCGCGCGCGCGACGTCGCGCGCCGCTTCGGCCAGGAACACCTGTTCGCGCGCCAGTTCGAGCTGGTTCGTGTTGCCGGCCTTCGCCATGCGGCCCGTCAGTTCCGCACCGGCTTCGGCGGACGCCCGCACGCGGCGCGCGTACTCGAGCGCCTGCCGGCTCGCCACCGCCTCCACCCACGCCGTGCGCGTCTCGAGGGCGTGGCGTTCGATGGCGGCGCCCACGTCGCGTTTCACCTGCTCGAAGCGGCGCGTCTCCATGCGGGCCGCCAGCGGCGTCGTCAGGAGGCCGACGAGATCGAACGTGATGCCGCGCTCGATCTCGAGGACGCCGCCGGCGGCGAGCCGCGTGAAGTCGAACGACGGATTGCGGGGCCGGGATGCCTGCGCGAGGTCGGCCTGCGCGATGCCGACGTTCCAATACGTGGCCTGCAGGCCCGGATGGTTGACGAGGGCGATGCGCACGGCTGTGTCCATGTCCAGCGGACGGCCTTCCCTGAACACGGGCAGGTCGCGCAGCGATGCGGCCAGCGCCCCTTGCCCGGCGCCGTTGCGCACCAGTTCCGGCGTGGTGCCGATGCGGGACCGGGTCGTTGCGGCGACGTCGCCGAAGCCGCCATCCGGCGTGACCGTCGCGCAGCCGGCCAGCAGGACCAGTGCGGCGGCGGGTACGCAAAAGCGTGCCTGCGGCATCACTTTGCCTCCTTGTGGTCGCAACAGCAGCCGCCATCCTTCATCTTCATATCGGCGCAGCAGCCGCATTTGCTGTCGCCTTTCATGCACTGCATGCCTTTCTTGTCTCCGCCGCCCATGTCCATCCCGGCGTGATGGTCGTGGCCCGCCATGGGCGCAGACATGGACGCGGCGGGCGCGGGTTCGGTGCGGTAATCGATGATTGGCCGGGCCTGCGTCCGGGGCACTGGCGCCTGCGGATCGGCGACGCCGGCGGAAGCGGTTTGTGCGGCGGCGTGCGCGCCGGCGGCGCCCAGCAGGATGGCCAGGGCGTAGTGATGGATGGATCGTTTCATGTCGTCCTCGTTGCGAATGCGTGAATGGCACCGCCGCGCACGGCGCAGGCGGTGTGATACGGGCGTTCAGGCGACGAGGTGACGGGGAGGGCGCTCGGGCAAGGTCGGATCGGCGCTGGCCAGGTGGCCGGCGTCGAACGGGATGGCGATGGAGGGTGGCGCGAACGCCGGCGGGACCAGCGGCACGGGCACGAGCGCAACGACGACGCAGCAGTCGCCGCAGACGCTGCGGTGTTTGTGCTGATGATCGCCGTGGTCCGCCGCGGGTGCGGCCATCATCTCGTGGCAGCTCTTCGCCATCGGCGCGGCGTGCGTGACCGTCATCGCGGCCGGCGCACTCGTGGACGGCAGCATGCGTGCCGCGGCCAGCCCCTGGAAGGGCAGGGCCAGCAACAGCAGCCAGACGATCAGCGCGCGCATTACGGTGTTCATCGACCGCATTCTAGCACGATGGACTGTTGCATTTCGATGCATCCAGGGTGCAATAAGTGATGCAAGACTGGCTACACGTGCTAGCATATTGATATTACAAGTAGAACAAACGGGAACGGGATGTTGAGGCGGATGTTCGCGACACGGACTATGCGCAGCCAGCGCCAAGTGGGCGAGCGGGCCGCGCAAGTCATCGACCGGGTGATTTTCGACATGGGTGTGGATCGCCTCGTACAAGGCTCGTTCGGCCTCGATCGGCATTGTCGCCCGCACTTCTCCAGCGCGCGCGTCATGCCGGGCCGCGACGGCGTCGCGGTGGCGCTGGCGCAGCTGGCCGAATGCACCGCGCTGTTCGCCGTGGCAAAGCGCAATCCCGATCCGGCGGTGCTGCGGCTGCACACAGCGGCCGTCGTCGACGGCCTGCTGCGCGAGTTCCGCGCCCGTTCGCCGCGGTTCCGGGCACTGCCCGTCGTGAAGGCCGATTAACGCATCGCCGAGCGCAGCGCACCCGATTCGAAATAGATGTGGCGGATGGCCGGATACACGGCCGCCACGGCCTTTTCCAGGCGCTCGATCGCCGCCTCCACTTCGTCGATGCGCATGCCGCGGTTGAACCGCACGGCCGCCGTCAGCAGGACTTCGTCCGGCCCCAGTTGCATGCTGAGCAGCTTGCCGACGTCCTCGATGGACGGATCGTCGCGCAGGATCTCGCACACGTGCCGCGTGGCGTCGGTGCCGATGCCTTCGCCCACCAGCAGCGCACCCGTCTCGCGCGCAAGGGCGAACGCGGCGCCCACGAGCAGGAGGCCGATCAGGACCGACGCGGCCGGGTCGAAATAGGGGCTGTCGAACACCTGGCCCAGCGCGATGCCGACGGCCGCGATGGCGAGGCCCAGCAGGGCGGCCGTGTCTTCGATGAACACGGTGAACACGGAGGCGTCCTTGCTCGCGTGGACCGTCTGCCACAGCGACGCACCCGTCTTGCGCCGCTTGTTCAACGCCTTGCGCGACACGTTCCAGCTATAGCCTTCGAAGCAGGCCGATACGCCCAGCACGACGTAGTTCCACATCGGATCCTCGAGCGGTTCCGGATGGCGCAGCGCGGTGATGCCGTGGTAGATCGAGAGCCCGCCGCCCAGCGAGAAGACGGACAGCGCGACCAGCAGGGCCCAGAAATACAAGGCCTTGCCGTAGCCGAACGGGTGCCGCTTGTCGGGCGGCTTTGCGCTGTTGCGCTCCCCGACGAGCAGCAGGAATTCGTTGCCCGTGTCGACGGCGGAGTGGATGCCCTCGGCCAGCATCGCGGCGCTGCCCGTGATGGCGGCGACGATGAACTTGGCGACGGCGATGCCCAGGTTGGCGAGGATCGCCGCGTAGATCACCTTGCGCGAGCCGCTGACTTCTCCAGTTTCTTTCTCGTGTGTTTCCGTCATGGTGTGTGAGCGCTGATATCATCTTGTCTATGTCGAACCAAGTGTAGCCAATCCATGCGGAGCGGCTTGCACGGCTGGGAGCGGGTGGATGAGCGTACGTAATCTCAAGCAACTGTTTGCCCCGAAGTCGGTGGCGCTCGTCGGCGCGTCCGAGCGTCCGGGGAGTGTCGGCGCGACCATGCTGCGCAATTTGCGCGAAGGGGGCTTCCGGGGCCAGTTGTATCCGGTGAACCCGAAGTACGAGGCGCTGGACGGGCTGCAGGTCTGGCCGGACGTGACGCGCCTGCCGCAAGCGCCGGACCTGGCCATCATCTGCACGCCGCCGTCCACCATTCCCGGCATCGTGCGCAGCCTCGGCGAACTGGGGACGCGCGCGGCCATCGTGATGAGCGCCGGCGTGTCGACGGCGCGCGACCTGCGCGGCCGCAGCATCAAGCAGGCGATGCTCGATGCGGCCAACCCGTATTTGCTGCGCATCCTCGGTCCGAACAGCTCCGGCCTGCTGGCGCCCGGCATCGGCCTGAACGCGAGCATCGCCGTGGGCGGCGCGGCGGCGGGGCGGATCGCGTTCGTGTCCGAATCGGGCGCGCTGATGGCGGGCGTGCTCGATTGGGCGCGCACGCGCAACGTCGGCTTTTCCACGATCCTCGCGCTGGGCGAATCGTCCGACGTCGACTTCGGCGACGTGCTCGATTACCTGGCCAGCGATCCCGGCACGTCCGCCATCCTGGTGCACGCGGAAAGCGTGCGCTATGCCCGCAAGTTCATGTCTGCCGCGCGCGCGGCGGCCCGCAGCAAGCCGACGCTGATGCTCAAGGCCGGGCGTTCGCTGGAAGCGGCGACGGCCGGCGCCTGTTTGTCCGGCGTGCTCGCGCGGCCCGACGACGTCTACGACGCCGCGATCCGCCGCGCCGGCATGCTGCGCGTGTACACGACGGACCAGCTGTTCGCGGCCGTGGAGACGCTGGCGCGCGCGAAGCCGCTGTTCGGCGAGCGGCTGGCGCTCCTCGGCAACGGCGCCGGCCCCGTCGTGTTGGCGAGCGACGCGCTGCAATACGGCGGTGGTCAACAGGCCGAACTGGCGCCGGAGACGGTGGCGAAATTGCGCGACCTCGTGCCCGAATGGAGCGGCACCGGTGAGCTGAACCTGCGCGGCGACGCGCCGCCCGAGCGCTACCGCGACGTCGTCGATGTGCTGCTGCACGACCCGCAGGCGAACGCCGTCGTGCTGATCCACGCGCCGAACGCCGTCGTCGACCCGGCCGACGTGGCGCGCGCCGTGGCGCCGCTGGTAAAGGCGTCGTCGCGCAACGTGCTCGCATGCTGGCTCGGGCTGCAATCGGTGGGCGAGGCGCGCACGATCGCGTACGAGGCGGGCATGCCGGCCTACCGCACGCCCGAAGCGGCGGTGAACGGCTTCCTGCAGATCGTCCACTTCCGGCGCAACCAGCAATTGCTGATGGAAGTGCCTGACTCCGTCGGCGACGGCGAGCCGGACCGCGAGCGCGCGCGCAACCTCGTGCGGGCGGCGCTGGAACGGGGCCGCAGGACGGGCCGCTACCTGCTGGACGATCCGGACACGAAGGCGATCCTGGACGCCTACGGCATCCCCACCGTCCCTACGCGCGCGGCAGCGACGCCGGACGAGGCGGTGGCGATGGCCGGGGAGATCGGCTATCCGGTCGCGGTGAAAATCCTGTCGCCGGACGTGGTGCAGAAGTCGGACGTGGGCGGCGTCTCGCTCGACCTGGATACGCCCGAAGCCGTGCGCGCCGCGACGGAACGCATGGCGAAGCGCCTCGCGGAGCTGCGGCCGGACGCGCGCCTGGACGGCTTCATCGTGCAGGCGATGGCGCGCAATCCGGAAGCGCACGAACTGATCGCGGGTGCCGCCACCGACCCCGTGTTCGGGCCCGTGATCCTGTTCGGCCAGGGCGGCCTCGCGGTGGAAGCGGTGAACGACCACGCCGTCGCGCTGCCGCCGCTGAACACGGTACTGGCGCGCGACCTCATCTCGCGCACGCGCGTGGCGCGCCAGCTGGCCGGCTACCGCAACCACCCGGCCGCGGACCTGGACGCGATCGCCGCCGTGCTGGTGCAGGTGGCGCGGCTCATCGCCGAGGTGCCGGAGATCGTCGAGCTGGACATCAACCCGCTGCTGGCCGACGCCAACGGCGCCGTCGTGCTGGACGCGCGCATGCGCATCGCGATGGCCGACCGCGCCGGCAACGCCCTCGACCGGCTCGCGATCCGCCCGTATCCGGTCGAACTGGAAGAAGTCGTGCCGTGGCAGGGCGGGACGATCCTGCTGCGGCCGATCCGCCCGGAAGACGGCGCCGCGCACGTGGCGTTCTTCAACGCGCTCACGCCGGACGACGTCCGCTACCGCATGTTCGTGCGCGTGCGCGAGCTGCAGCCGGCGCAGCTGGCGCGCTTCACGCAGATCGACTACGACCGCGAGATGGCCTTCATCGCCACGCGCACCGGCCCGGACGGCCAGCCCGAGACGCTGGCCGTTGCCCGCGTCGTGGCCGACCCGGACAACATGAGCGCGGAATTCGCGGTGACGGTGCGGTCCGACCTGAAGGGCAAGGGGCTGGGCGTCATGCTGATGAACAAGCTGATCGCGTACTGCCGCGCGCGCGGCACGCGCGAGATCGTGGGCGAGGCGCTGCCGCAGAACGCGCCCGTCATCGGCCTGGTGCGCAAGCTCGGGTTCACCGTCGGGCCGGTCGATGAGGACGAGGGCGTGAGGAAGTTCTGGCTGGAGCTGCGGTGAGATCGAAAGACAATATGGAAATGCGACCGGCAACACGTGACGATGCAAGTGCCATGCTTGGACTCTTGCAATCGGTGTGCGAAGAGGGCAGCGCACTGCCGTTCATCGACGGCATCGATGAACACATGATCGATCACATATGGCTGGCGGCCAGGGGCTGCGTCCTCGCCTGCGGCAACGGGGAGGTGCTTGGCATGTACCGCTATGGGCCAGCCATGCCCGGGCGCGGCTCGCACATCGCCACGGCTACCTTCCTGGTCGGCGAACACGCACGTGGCCGGGGCGTTGGCCGGGCACTGGTCGAACACTGCATGGCGTCGGCGAAGGCTGCAGGCTTTCGGGCCATGCAGTTCAACCAGGTCCTCGGCAGCAATCAGCCCGCACTCGCACTCTACCGAAGCCTCGGCTTTGCCGTTATCGGGACCGTGCCCAAGGCGTTCGATCACATCGTGCATGGCTGCGTCGACGCTCACATCATGTACCGGGAGCTTTGACTGGAGGTATGAGGCCGGCCTCCGGCCTCGTGCCGAACCGCGATTATTTTCCCGCTTGCGTCACGTAAAATCCGGTCAGCGCCGGAAGCGCACGTCTTCCTGCACGACCGGCGCGTCGCGGTCGGCGCCTTTCGGTTTCTTCGGTTTCTTCGGCTTCTTGACGATCTGCCCGGCCGCATTCGTCTGCGGCACGCGATGCTCCGGCTCGAAGCCCGCTTCCTCCGTGCGTTGCAAGGCCTGCTTCGTCAGCGCCTCGATGGCGGCCAATTGCTGGACTTCGTCCGCGCACACGAGCGACACCGCTTCGCCGGACGCCCCCGCGCGGCCCGTGCGGCCCGTGCGGTGCACATAGTCTTCCGCCACGATGGGCAGGTCGACGTTGACGACGACGGGCAGTTCCTCGATGTCGAGGCCGCGCGCGGCGACGTCGGTCGCGACCAGTATGCGGACCTCGCCCGCCTTGAAGCGCTCGAGCGCGCGCAGGCGCGCGGGCTGGGGCTTGTCGCCGTGGATCGAATCTGCCGCGATGCCTTTCGCGTCGAGCAGGTCGACGAGCTGGTCGACGCCCTTGCGGGTCTTGACGAACGCCAGCACCTGCGGCCAGCCGTGGCGTTTCAGCAGGTGCAGGAACAGGTCGGGCTTGCGCTTCTTGTCGACGGGGACGATCCACTGGCGGATCGCCTTCACCGTCGTGTTGCGCGGCGAGGCCTCGATGCTGACCGGATCGACCAGCAGCTTGGTCGCCAGCGCCCGGATCGGGTCGGAGAACGTGGCCGAGAACAGCAGGGTCTGGCGGCGCTTGGGCAGCAGCGCGAGCAGGTTGTCGATGTCGCGCGAAAAGCCGAGATCGAGCATGCGGTCCGCCTCGTCCAGCACGAGCGTCTGCACCTGGTTGAAGCGCACGGCGTTCTGGCGCTGCAGGTCGAGCAGGCGGCCCGGCGTGGCGACGAGGACGTCGACGCCCTTACGCAGCCGCATCATCTGCGGGTTGATGCTGACGCCGCCATACGCGACCATCGTGCGCAGCGGCAGCCCGGCCCCGTAGGCGCGCACGCTTTCGTGCACCTGCTCGGCCAGTTCGCGCGTCGGCACGAGGATCAGCGCGCGCGTCGAATTGCTCGCGACCTGGACGCCGTCCATCACGAGCCGCTGCAGCAGGGGCAGGGCGAAGCCGGCCGTCTTGCCGGTGCCCGTCTGGGCGGCCGCCATGACGTCGCGGCCGGCCAGCACGGCGGGAATCGCCTGCGACTGGACGGCGGTGGGCGTGTTGTAGGACAGCGAGGCGAGGGTGCGCGTGATCTGGTCGATCAGGCCGAGCGATGCGAACGACATGGTGGCAGTGGCGGTTTCCTGAAAGGCGACAGTGTAACCGCTACGCCCGCAAACCGTCGGTAAATGCGAAGTCCACCTCCGGCCTCCTCCCCGACACGATGTCCGCAATGGCCCGCCCGGACCCGCACCCCATCGTCCAGCCGAGCGTACCGTGCCCCGTGTTCAGGTACAGGTTGGAAAAGCGCGTGCGGCCGATGTACGGGACGTTCGACGGCGTCAGCGGTCGCAGGCCGGCCCAGTACGTCGCATTGTCGTAGTCGCAGGCATCCGGGAACAGTGCGCGCACCCTGCGCGTGATTGCGTCGCAGCGCACGGGGTTCAGGTCGCGCGTATAGCCGTTCAGTTCGCACGTGCCGGCCACGCGCAGGCGGTCGCCGAGGCGGGAAAAGACGAGCTTGTGGCCGTCGTCCGTCAGCGAGACCGTCGGCGCCGCATCCCGGTCGAGGATGGGGTAGGTGGCCGAATAGCCCTTGCCAGGGTAGATCAGCAACCGGATGCCCAGCGGTGCGAGCAGCCCGACCGAGAAACTGCCCAGCGCGACGACGACGGCGTCCGCATGCAGCACGCGATGGCGGCCGTCCGCATCGATGATTTCGACGCCGCGGATGCGGTCGCCCTCGGCCAGCAGGCGCGTGACCGTCGTGTTGTAGATGAAGCGGATGCCGGCCGCCGCGCCGCGTGCCGCGAGCTGCGTCGTGAAGCGGTGGACGTCGCCGGATTCGTCGGTGGCCGTGAAGTCGCCGCCGACCAGCTTGCGGCGCACGGGCGCCAGCGCCGGCTCGATCCGCACGGCCTCATCGGCGTCGACCGTCATGCGCGGGCAGCCCAGGTCGCGCATCGCGGCGGCCGCGTGGCAGGCCCGCTCGAACTCGCGTTCGTCCGTGTAGAAGTGCAGGATGCCGCGCGTGAGGCCGTCGTACTCGATGCCAAGGCGCGCACGCAGCGCCTGCAGGCTGCGGCGGCTGTATTCGGCCAGCGCGACGATGCGGCGCAGGTTGGCGGCCACGCGGCCGGGCGCGCACTCGCGCACGAATTGCAGGCACCAGCGCCATTGCAGCGGGTCGGCCTGCAGGCGGAACAGCAGCGGCGCATCCGCGCGGCCGAGCGACTGCACGACCTTCAGCAGGCCTGCCGGCGTGGCCCACGGTTCGGCGTGCGAGACGGAGATCTGGCAACCGTTCGCGAAGCTCGTCTCCTGCGCGGGGCCGCTCCGGCGCTCGATCACGGTGACGTCGTGGCCGGCTTCGCGCAAGTACCAGGCGGATGCCGTGCCGACGACGCCGGCGCCCAGGACGATCACGTTCATGGGGGCGAGACTCGATTGAAAACGGGATGATGCATGCGGCTCCTCGTGGGTACGACGGGTGGAGCCGGCAAAGAGAACCGGAGCCGGTGCGCGACCGGATTCCGCATGCTTCCCTTCGCTGGCATTACCCAGATCAGGTTCGGAGGGTGTTTCTCACCCGCGGCCGCGGTGGCGGCTGCAGGACCCCTAGCGTTGCCTTATGGCAGCGAGGATTCTACCACGAGGTTGCAGAGGAGCGCCGGCCCGCGGACGGGGCCGGAAAGCGGGGCAGGCCGCGCGGCGGGCGCGCGGTCAGGCCGTGACGGCGAGGGTGGCCGTGGCCAGCGTGACGGTGGGTTTCACCGGTTCACGCCGGTCCTGGCAGGCCACCAGCATGAGGCAGGCGAGGAGCAGTAGGCTCAAGCGTGCGTGATGGCGGTTCATGATGGGCCTCCTATGGCCGCATCGTAGCGCACCGCCGCGGGACGCGGCGCGCCGCTCGAACCGTCAGAACCGGTAGCCGATGCTCGCGCGCACGACGGGATAGAGCTTGAGCGAGTCCACGTCGTCGCGCAGGTGCAGGCGCTCGGCGGCAAGGTCGCTGGCGAGGGCTTTGCAGACGGTGTCCGACGTCTTGCAGCCGACGCTGGTCAGCGTCACGTTCGGATTGCCCTGGTAGAACACGCCGAGATCGACGTTGGTGGTCCAGCGCGACGCGCGCGCCAGTGCGTTGCCCCAGCCGATGCCGAGGTAGGGCGCGGCCTTGCGGTAGTCGATGCGGCCGGTCAGCAGGCCCACGTCGGCCGCCGTGTAGGCGTGGCCGTTCAGCGTGTAGCCGCCCAGGCCGTTCGGCTTCGCTTTCGCATTGAACTTGTTGCCGTTGTAGACGAGGCCGCCGGTCAGGTGGAAGCTGCTGCCTTCGGTCAGGTACCAGTCGAACAGCACGTCGATCGTCTGCAGCTTGCCCTTGATATCGTAATCGACGCCGTCGGAGGTCTTGTCGAAATTGTGGCGGAAGTAGTTGGCGCCGAAGCGGCCGTTCAAATAGGTTTCCATCGGCACGACGACGTGGAAGCCCACGCCGGTGGTGCCGAGATCGGCCGTTACGCCGACTTGCGCGTTGGCGGTGCCCGCCGCCAGCAGGGCGGCCGCGGCCAGCACGGTGTATTTCGCGAACATCGATGACCTTTCAGTGGTTGAGGCCGCGATTGTAGCGGGGCGGTTGCTGCAGTGGAAATGTTGCGCTCCGGTCTGTTGTAATCCCGCCCGGAACGACAATGTAAGCAGGTGTTGCAGCCAATTGTGCATATGATTTCATTTGATAAACTTCGGTAAAACATTACAACGAGGTCATCCTATGAAAGCCCTGATCTTCGGCGTGGCGCTGTGCGCCGCTTCCCTCCCGGCCCTGGCCCAGACCAATGTCTCCGTCAGCATTGGCCAGCCCGGCTTCTATGGTCGCATCGACATCGGCGACTACGTGCCGCGTCCCGTCGTGTACGCGCCGCAGCCGGTGATCATCACGCCGGCGCCGCATTACGTGGCGGAACCGGTCTACCTGCGCGTGCCGCCGGGCCACCGCAAGCACTGGGGCAAGTTCTGCGGCCGCTACGGCGCCTGCGGCCGTCCGGTCCTGTTCGTGCGCGACGAGTGGTACACGAACACGTATGTGCCGCGCTACCGCGAGCATGTCGGCTACCGCGACGGCCCGCGCGAAGTGCGCGTCGTCGAGCGCGTCGAGTACCGCGACGACCGCGGCCACGGCGGCGACTGGGACCGCGGTCACGGCCACGGCAATGGTCATGGCAACGGCCACGGTAACGGTCACGGCAAGGGTCACGGACGCGGCCACGACTGATCCGTGCCGGGTGGTTTCGCCACCCCGTAGTAAACTGCCTGCGTTTGCCCGGCAACGGGCGCGACCGACGGAGGCAGGCTTGCAGAGCGATATCGTGATCGTGGGCGGCGGGGCTGGCGGGCTGGAGCTGGCCTGCAAACTGGGCCGCAAACTGGGACCGGACAAGGTGACGCTGGTCGACAGCCGGCTGTACCACGTGTGGAAACCGTCGCTGCACGAGGTGGCGGCCGGCACGCTGGATATCCACCAGGAAGGCCTGTCGTACCAGATGCTGGCGCACGACCGCGGCTTTTCCTTCGTGTACGGCGCCATGACGGCGCTGGACGCCGCCGCGCGCCGCATCACGATCGCCCCCGTCACCGCGTCCAGCGACGGCGAAGAAGTGCTGCCCGAACGCACGCTCGGCTACCGCTCGCTGGTGATCGCCGTCGGCAGCACGTCGAATTATTTCGGCGTGCCCGGCGCGCGCGAACACACGATTTCCCTGAATGCCACCGAGGACGCGGAACGGTTCCGCCTGCGCCTGCTGCGCCTGCTCGCCCAGGCCGAGCAGCAGAAGGAGGAGGGTACGGCCGGCTCCGGCCTCGACATCGTCATCATCGGCGGCGGCGCCACGGGCGTCGAACTGGCGGCGGAATTGCGCGAAGCGTCCGGCGTCTATGCCGCCTATGGCTTCCGCCGCCTGCAGGTCAGGCGCGACGTCCGCATCACCCTGCTCGAAGGCGCGCCGCGCATCCTGGCGCCGTTGCCGGAGCGCGTGTCCGACGCGGCCGCGCGCCTGCTCGACCAGCGCGCCATCCGCGTCGTGACGGATTGCCGCGTGAACCGCATCGACCAGAAACAGGTCAGCGACAACAAGGGCAACGTCTATCCGGCCGACCTGTGCGTGTGGGCCGCGGGCATCCGCGCGCCGGAATTCCTCGGTGCGCTCGGGTTGCCCGTCACGAAGGGCGGCCAGATCGACGTGGATGCGCACCTGGCGGTGAAGGGCGTGCCTGGCGTGTACGCGCTGGGCGATTGCGCCGCCTGCATGGACGGCAATGGAAAAGCCGTGCCGCCACGCGCCCAGGCCGCGCACCAGCAGGCCGATTACCTGCTCAAGACATTCCTGCGCCTCGACAAGGGCGAACCGCCGCAGCAGGCACCATACGTCTACCGCGACTACGGCTCGCTCGTGTCGATCGGCCGCGAGACGACGGTCGGCAACCTGATGGGTTCGCTACGGGGCGCCAGCCTGTTCGTGGAAGGGTTCATGGCGCGCATCATGTACATGAGCCTGCACCTGATGCACCACCAGGCCGTGCTGGGGTCGCTGCGCACGGGCCTGATGGCGTTCGCGCGCTTCCTGATCCGGCGGACGACGCCGCTCGTCAAGCTGCACTGAAGATCAGGTCGGCTGCTTCGGAAATACCAGCGTGAGCGCCGTGCCCTTGCCGTCCGGACCGGTGCCGAGCGTCAAGGTGCCGCCCAGCGTGCGGGCCCGTTCGCGCAGCATGCGCAGACCGTAGCAGCTCGAGGGCGGCGAGGCGCCCGCGGCCGGCCCGACGCCGTTGTCGCGCACGGTCAGCATCGCCTGGTCGCCGTCGTCGTCGAGGATCAGGTCGACCTTCGTCGCCTGCGCGTGCTTCAAGACGTTGCGCAGGCCTTCCTCGGCGCAGCGCAGCAGCGCCACGCCCTGGGCGCGCGTGTAGTCGGGATCTTCGTCGGGCATGCTGGCCTTTGCCTTGATGCCGTGCTCGCGGCCCCATTCCTGCACCAGTTCCGCGATCGCGGCCTTGGGGCCGAGGAATTCCAGCTTGTCGTTCCAGAGCGCCAACTGCATCTTGCGGTTGGTCTCGATGATGTTGTTCAGCAGTTGCTTCATCTGCGCCGCGCGGTCGCGCTGCGGCTGTTCCTGCAGGTGCTGCGACAGCAGGCCGAGATGCATCGTCAGCGCCGTCATCGACGAACCGAGGCTGTCGTGCAGCCGGCGGGCCAGCTGGCGGCGGTCTTCGTCCCAGCAGGTCGTCATATGGGCCAGGAGGTCGGCCAGCTCGGCGGCACGGGCCGCATGCTGGCTGTCTTCCCCGGAATCCGGCGGATGTGGTTCCGAAACTTTCATGAAGGCAACCAAATTATGTTTCTCGGGATGATACAACAGCTTGGCCCGGGACGGCGCAGGAATCGTCTTTGTGAGTTCCCGTACAGTCCGATGTTGCATATCGGTCCATTCTAGGGGCTCTGGCCCAGTGCCGATAACCCCCACTGAAGGAGTCAACATGAGCACGAGAACCCAATCCGGCGCACAGGCCGGCAAGCAGTCGAACGCCATGGCCGCTGGCCAGGACGCCATCGCCCTCCTGACCGCCGATCACCGCGAGGTCGCCGAGATGTTCGAACAGTTCGAGCAACTGGGCGACCGCGCCACGACCAGCAAGGAAAAACTGAAGGACAAGATCTGCAAGGCGCTGATCGCCCACACGACGATCGAAGAAGAATTCTTCTATCCGGCCGTGCGCGCGGCCAAGGTCGAGGAGGGCGAGGACATGGTCGACGAGGCGATCGTCGAGCACGCCTCGGCGAAAGACCTGATCAAGCAGCTGCAGGAAATGCAGCCGGACGACGACCTGTATGACGCGAAAGTGAAAGTGCTGAGCGAACAGATCGAGCACCACGTCCAGGAAGAAGAGAAGGAAATGTTCCCGAAGGCGAAGAAGGCCGGCCTCGACCTGCTCGCGCTGGGCCAGGAAATGGCGCTGCGCAAGCAGGAGCTGATGTCGACGCTGTAACCTTGTCGGTCAGCCGGCGGCTGCCGGCTGGACCTGCGGCTGGCCCGCGTCGTCCGAAGCAGGCGCCGCGGCGGCCAACTGTTCGAGCAGGGCATTCAGATCCACGGGCTTCACGAGGTGCAGGTCGAAGCCCGCCTCCATGACGCGGCGCTGGTCTTCTTCGAGACCGTAACCCGTCACCGCGATCAGCCGGATTGCACGCGCCGCCGGGTCCTGGCGCAGGCGACGCGCCACCTCGTACCCGTCGATGCCGGGCAGCCCGATATCGACGAGGGCCACGTCCGGCGTTTCCGCGCATGCCACACGCACGCCTTCCAGGCCGTCGCCCGCCTGCAGCACGGGATAACCGAACGAGGCCAGCATCGTCGCCATCATCTCGCGGCCATCGTCATTGTCTTCGATCAGCAGAACTTTCGGCTTGCCTGCTTCCTGCGGCAGCGCGCTTGCGGGCGCGTCGCCCGCAAGCGCCGCGTCGGTGCGCGGCAGGCGGATCTCGAACGTGCTGCCGCTGCTGTTGCCGGGACTGGTGGCGCTGACGGTCCCGCCATGTAGCTCCACGAGACGGCGCACGAGCGACAGTCCGATGCCGAGTCCGCCCTGCGAGCGGTCGATCGAGATCGCGCCCTGCACGAACACGTCGAACACGTGCGGCAGCAGGTCCGGCGCGATGCCGACACCGGAATCGCTCACGCGCAGCACGATCTCTTCGCCGATCGGCACCACCGTGATCTCGATGCGGCCGCCGGCCGGCGTGTATTTCAGCGCGTTGTCGATGAGGTTCGTCGCGATCTGTTCCAGCCGTGTGGCGTCGCCGTCGACCCAGGCCGGCGCGAGCTGCGCGTCGATGTCGTAGCCGGCCGTACGGCCCGTCGCGCGGAACGTGTCGAGGCAGCTCGAGACGAGCGTGGCGATGTCCAGGCGTTTGCGCGACAGCAGGATCTTGCCCGACATGGCGCGCGACAGATCCAGCAGATCGTCGACGATGCGCGACAAATGCTGGCTCTGGCGCTGGATGATCAGGCGGGCCCGGGCAATCGATTCGCCGCTGACGCCCGGCATGCCCAGCAGCGAACCGGCGCTGCTGATGGCGGACAGCGGATTGCGCAGCTCATGGCCCAGCATGGCGAGGAATTCGTCCTTGGCGCTGCTCTTGCGTTCGGCCGCGCGCCGTTCTTCCATCTCGCGCACGAGACGTTTATTGGTCGCGGTCAGCTCGGTCGTGCGCTGGGACAGTTTTTCGGCCTGGCGCTTGAGCTGTTCGTTCTTCGTCGCGAGCGCCACGAACACCTGCACCTTGGCGCGCAGCACCTGCGGGATCACGGGGGTGAACAGGAAGTCGGCGGCGCCGCGCTGGTAGGCCTTCAGGCGGTCGATCTCGTCGGCGAGGAAGGCCGTGACGAAGATGATCGGGATGTCGGCGGAGCGCGGGCGCTGGTGGATCGCTTCGGCCGTCTCGAACCCGTCCATGCCGGGCATGTTTACGTCGAGCAGGATGACGGCGAAATCGTGACGGAGCACCTGGCGCAGCGCATCCTGGCCGGAGCGCGCGGACAGGACCTCGTAATTGCTTTCGTCGGCCCATTGCTCCAGCAGGCTCGTCAGTGCAAGCAGGCTGGCAGCGTCGTCATTAACGACGAGAATCTTCGGTTTTTCGGTGAGGGACACGGCGTTTGAACAGGCTCGGAAACTGTATTCACAAGCTCGGCAGGATAGCAGAGCATGCCGCTTTGTAAAATTAGTGATAAAAACTGTTGCAATACGTCATGATAGCACGGCCCCGTCCATACCGAAAATCAATCGTGCGCGGCCATCGTTCGGTGCCGCACATACCGGGTCAAGACCGTATGCGATAGTGGCAACGTGTCAGGGGCCCACTTGAAAGGACAGACATGAATATTCAAATCATCGTAGCCGATAACCATCACGACAAATGTTTCCGCGAACTGGTGAACCAGCCGGTGACGGCGCTGCGCGACGTCACCCAGCAGCAGGCGGATGCGCTGCGTGATGCGTTCGGTATCAATACCATCGCCGACCTGGCAGACCTGAAGGTCGTGAAATGGGCGCGCGCGATCCGCACGATGGCGAGCGCCGAGGCCGAGCCGCGCGAAGCCGTGGCCAAGGAAACGCTGCTCGACGATGCCGTGGAAATGACGTTCCCGGCCAGCGACCCGGTGTCGGTCGCGTCCAGCATCACCCGCATCGAGGTGCCGCCGGAGAAGGTGGACGCAAGTTCGGACCACCAGAACGCGGCCGCCATCGAGGCCAACAACGAGCAGGTGGTCGGCTGCCGGGCGCTGGGCCCGGGCGGCGAAAAGACGGCCGGAGCGGCGTGAAGATTTGCGGGGGTGCGCCGGTGGCGCACCCCCGTGCCATCAGAAGTTTACGCGGAACTGCGCGCCGTAGTTGCGCGGTTCGTTGACGATGCCGGTGAGGTTGTCGAAGTCGATCGCCGCCACCACCTGGATCCGGTTGGTGATGTTGCGGGCGAACGCGGCCACCTCGTACTTGCCGTTGTCCCACTTGTAGCCGACCCGCAGGCCGCCTTCCAGCAGGGCCTTCGCCTTGTACTCCTTCGCTTCGTACAGGAACATGTTGTACTCGGTGCGGTACGACCAGTCCGTCAGCGCGTACAGTTCGCCGTCGGCCAGCGGATGCGAATAGCGCAGCGTGAAGTTCGTCTGCCATTTCGGCGAACGGGGCAGCGGCAGGCCGTTCAGCTTTTGCGTGTACGGGAACGGGCCTGGCGTGCCGGTCGGGGTGCAGCCGTTCACGCCGTTCGTGTTGGGCTGGTTGCCGCAGGTCTGCACGAACAGGTTCGGATCCTTGATCTCGGTGTCGTTGTAGCTCGCGCCGATGCTCGCACGCCAGTCGTCCGACAGGATGGCCTGGAAGTCGAGTTCCACGCCCTGGCCCGTGACCTTTTCCGCGTTGATCAGCTGGTTCATGTTGATCGTGCCGCTGCCGGCCGTCAGCTGCTTGTCGTTCACGCGGTACTGGAACGCCGTCGCGGACAGGCGTGCGCGGCGGTCGAGCAGGTCGGCCTTGATGCCCGCTTCATACGACAACGCCTTTTCCGCACCCGCGATCGACGGCTTGTCGCCCAGGCCGTTCAGGCGGCCCTGCATCGACGGTGCGCGGTAGCCGGTCGCCACGCGCGCGAACAAATTCGTGTCCGCGTCCAGCGCATACGACGCCGATGCGTCCCAGCTCACGTTGTGCGAATCGCGGTGCAGCGGCAGCGGGCCGCTCGTCTGCGGCGGTTCGAAGCGCTGTGCGACGAAGTCCTTGTTGTCGCTCGTGTAGCGCAGGCCGCCGCGCAGTTTCAGTTGCTCCGAGACCTTGTAGTTCAGCGTGCCGAACACGGCCCACGAACGGGCGTCCTGCGTCTGCGTCGCGTAGGCGGCGTTCTGCGGATTGCCCGGTGCCAGCGTGTTGAAGCTGATCGAATCGATGCGGATGTGCTCGTTGAAATAGAACACGCCGGCCATCCACTGCAGCGGATCCTTCGTGTTCGATTCGATGCGGATTTCCTGCGTCGTCTGGTCGTGCTCGGGCAGCAGGTCGGCCGTTTCGACGGTGAATGGGATGAACGCGTTCTGGCTCGGATAATTCGGGCCCATCGGGGGCGCGTACACGGCGCCGAAGCCGCCGTCGACGTCGCCGCGGCTGTAGAACGAAGCGTGCTCGTAACCCGTGATCGAGTGCAGGGTCATGCCGTCCAGGTCCCAGCGCAGGCGCAGGTTGGCGCCGTTGGTGCGCAAGGTCTGGTTATTGCCGCCGTCGGTGGGGTAGCTGTCGTAGTTGAAGCCGTCGACGAGGTCGTTCGTGCCCTTCTTGATGATATTCGCGCGGAACAGGGTCGCATTGCCCCGCATGTCGCGGCCGTGGACGCCCACCAGGGCCGAAAAGTCGCGGGTCGGCTTGAACAGCAGCTGGATGCGCGCGGCGTTGTCGTCGTAGCCCTCGAAGTCGCGCGTGTAGGCGTTCGGCTGCGGGTTGTGGACGCGGTTGTTGCGGTGCTGGGACTGCAGCGAGACGCGCAGGGCGGTCGTGTCCGACAACGGCATGTTGTAGGCGCCTTCCGCGTTGATCGTGCCGTAGTTGCCGGCGCCGAGCACGGCATAGCCTTCCGTCTTTTTCAGGACCGGTTTCGCCGAATCGAACTTGATCACGCCGGCGGGCGAGTTACGGCCGAACAGCGTGCCCTGCGGGCCGCGCAGCACTTCGACCTGGTCGACGTCGAACACGGGGAAGCCCTTCAGCATCGGGCTTTCCTGCACGATGTCGTCGACGACGAGGCCAACCGGCTGCGACGCGTTCAGGTCGAAGTCGGTGTTGCCCTGGCCGCGGATGTAAAAGCGCGGGAACGAGCGGCCGTAGTCGGACTCGACGTTCAGCGAGGGCGAGCGGCCCGCCAGGAAGCGGATGTCGGCGCCGCCGGACGTCAGCACGTCCAGCTTTTCGCCCTTGATGGCGGTGACCGACATCGGGACTTCCTTGAGATTCTCGGCGCGCCGCTGGGCGGTCACGATCACGGTTTCCAGGCGCTGGCCCGTGGGCCTGGTGGCGGTGTCCTGTGCGGTGGCGGCCTGGTCGGGTTCATCGGCCAGCGCGACCAGGGGAAATGCGCTCGTCACGGCGGCGGCAAGCAGCGTGCGGGCGAACATTCGGGTGGGGCGTACGCTCATGTATATCTCTTCCTTATCTTGGTGCTTGTTTTTATTGTCTTTGTCGAATGGCAAAGATTGCTCATCCTAGCAGTAAAGACAGGCGGAAAAGATGGTGTTCAATTTATATCGAAACCCTCTGAATCGCTTAGCTAAACGGTATTTGCCGATGCCGGTCAACTGTTGCATAGTGTCGGGTTGGCGTTCACGATCGTATGTGCGAACGCCAGAGAGAAGGGGGTTGCCGCGGTGGCCGCCGGGCGGTGGCGGCGGACACCCGGCGTATGATTTAAGCAACGTTCGTCCTGTTGTTAATGGCCAACATGCTTACTGTTCCTTGAGGTCGTCGGGAATGGTGTAGGTGAAGCTCTTCCGGTCGAACATCAGCTTCCACGAGCGGGCTTCGACCGGCTTGCCGTCCAGCGTGCCGCCCGCCGTCACGGTGATCGGCACGGGGATGTTGCCGTTGACGGTGGCCGTGCGGTAGGTCCAGCGGCGCTTGTCGCAGCGCAGCGGGATCTCGAAGTCGCCTTCTTCTCCAGCCTTGTCCCAGGCGTCCCACTTGGCCTTCGCTTCCTCGCAGGATTTGGCGGGCATGGCGTCGCGCGCCGCGACGAACTCGGCAAGCACGGCGATCTGTCCGTCGTGCGGGGCCAGTACCGTGTTCGTGGTCGTGACGGCATAGCCCGGGTCGGCATCGTCCCGGGTCTTGATCACCCAGCCCCACAGGTTGTCGCTGAGCGCTTCGAAATGCACCTGTTCCGGACGGACCGGGGCGGTCGACGGGTAGCGGATCTGGGTATTTTCCTGGGACAGGCCGTCCTTGCCGTCGGGGTGGACGTAGAAAACCCCGTACACGGCATTCGTGCCGCCATTGACGTCGTTGCCGCTCGCGACGAAATACAACTCGTCGCCGTCGGCGCCGTCGGGAATCTTTGCCTGTTGCACGACGCGCATCAAATACGTCACGTCGTCGTCGCCAACGTACAGCCAGCCCTTTTTCGTCGCGGAATATTTGCCGTAAGTCTCGCCCATCACGCTGTCGATGACGGCCGCCTCGTCGATCGCGACGCGCTTGCGCGCTTCTTTCGCATTCAGGTAGTAGGCGAGGGCGACGAGTGCCAGTGCCAGCACGCCGACGGTGGCCAGCACATACAGCACGATGCGGCCCCAGCGGCGGCGTGGCCGGGCAGGGCGGACGGGCGTGGCCGCGGCCTGCGCGGCGGCGGTCGGTTCCTTCAAGTCTTCCATAACGCTCCCAAAAGTAAAAATTCGAAAATGCTAAATTGCAATTGTAAAATTTTACATTAGGGAACGGGAATGTTGTAAAGAGAAAAACAAAACGCCCGCGCGAGGCGGGCGTCTGCATGCGGCGGGAACGATGTCAGCGGTGCTGCGCCAGCTCCGCCGACGGCGCGACGGCCGGGGTGGCGGGCGGAGGCGGCATGGTCGGCTTGACGGCCAGCGCGGCCTGGCGCGCGGCGCTGCCGTTGGCGCAGTAGCGGTTCTTGCCCGCGCGCTTCGCTTCGTACAGCGCATAGTCGGCGATGCTGATCAGGTCGACGACGTTTTCCGCGTCGTCCGGATACAGGCTGATGCCGATACTCGTCGACAGTTGCAGGGTCAGGTCGTTGATGAAGAACGGTTCCGACAGCGCCTCGACGAGCTTGGCGGCCGGTCCCTGGGCATCGCCCAGGCTGTGCACGTCGGCCAGCAGGACGATGAATTCGTCGCCGCCCAGGCGCGCCACCGTGTCTTCCTTGCGCGAGTTCGACAGCAGCCGCTGCGACACCATTTTGAGGATTTCGTCGCCGTAGGCATGGCCATAGGTGTCGTTGATCGCCTTGAAGCCGTCCAGGTCGAGGTACATCACCGCGGCCTTGTGGTGGTTGCGGTTGGCGTGCTGCAGGGCCGTTTCGATGCGGTCTTCCAGCAGGCGGCGGTTCGGCAGGCCGGTGAGGGCGTCGTGCAGCGCCAGTTCCTGCTGGGCGCGGCTGTACTGGGCCAGTTCCTTGTACAGCAGGCGCACCTCCAGCATGTTATGGATGCGCTTGTGCACTTCGAGCAGGTCGAACGGCTTGCTGATGAAATCGCGCGCGCCCGCTTCCAGGGCGGCGATCTTGAAGCTGGGTTGTGCCGTCAGGGCGAGCACGGGCAGGTAACCGCCCTGTTCAATTTCCTTCAGGCCTTTCATAACCTGGAAACCATTGAGACCCGGCATTTGCAGGTCGAGCAGGATCAGGTCGTAGTTGTGTTCGCGATGCAGCGGGCATACCTGTTCCGGCAGCATCGTCGAACTGACGTCGGTGTAGCCTTCCTCGCGCAATATCTCTTCCATCAATTCGATATTGTCGGGGGAATCGTCTACGACCAGGATCTTCGCGTTCAGGATGTCTTGTCGGCTGGGCATGCTTATTCTCGTCAAATCAAGGCCGGTATTGTCTGTTCCTTATCTAATACCAGCTCTAGCACAACATTCCATAGTCTAGCAAAACACCGAGAATTTCTTGTAGGACAGCGCCGCGTCCTTGGGTAGGAACATCTTTCGTATTATCCGAGTCCTTGCTAGCGTACGCCATTTCTGCCCGTAATGGATGCAGCAGCACGATTTACGAGGGGGCTGGAAGGGCCGACAACCGACGCAACTGTTGCAATTAGTTCACTCGGCTCGACCGGTTTGGAAATATGCGCGGAGAAACCGGCCTCCAGCGCGCTCAGCCGGTCTTCCGAGCGGGCGAACGCCGTCAGGGCGATGGCCGGGACCTGGCTGCCTTCCTCGCGCGCCAGGTGGCGCACCCAGTCGAGCAGTTCGAAGCCGTCCACCTCCGGCATGCCCAGGTCGCTGATCAGGAGGTTCGGTACCTGCTCCTTGAACAGGGCGAAGGCGTCGCGTGCGCTGGCGGCGATGCGGACGGATGCGCCGCAATCGCTCAGGATGCGCTTGATCAGTTCGCGTGCGTCGCGGTCGTCGTCGACGACGAGCACGTTCACGCCGGACAAATCGAGCACCGTCATTTCGGGCGTGGCCGGCGTCGGCAGGATCATCGCCGCGCGCGCGCTGCGGGTCGCGGGCGGCTGCTGCTTGGCGAGCGGCAGTTCGATGGTGAAGCTGGCGCCCTTGCCCTCGCCGGCGCTCTCGGCGCGGACGGTCCCGCCGTGCTGCTCGATCAGGTGCTTGACGATCGCCAGGCCCAGGCCGAGGCCGCCGTGGCGCCGCGTCATCGATGCGTCCGCCTGGCGGAAGCGTTCGAATACGTGCGTGATGAATTCCGGCCGGATGCCGACGCCGTTGTCGCGCACGGTGATGGCGACGTTGGCGTCGTTGCGGGTCAGTTCGATGCCGACGCGGCCGTCGCGCGGCGTGAACTTGATCGCGTTCGACAGCAGGTTCCACACGATCTGCTGCAGGCGCGCCGGATCGCCCGCGACGAGGCCCGGATCGGCCGCGTACTGCTTGTCGATGCGGATGTTTTTCGCATCGGCGGCGGGGCGCACCGTTTCGATGGCCGCGTCGATGAAGCTGGCGGGCGCCACGGCCTGCATGTCGAGCAAGACCTTGCCGGACGTGATGCGGCTCATGTCGAGCAGGTCTTCGATCAGCTGGGCCTGGGCACGGGCGTTGCGCTCGATCGTCTGCAAGCCTTTCTGCAGGTCGTTCTGGTCGCGGCTGCCGCGCCGCAGCACCTGGGCCCAGCCGAGGATCGCCGACAGCGGCGTGCGCAGTTCGTGCGACAGGGTGGCCAGGAACTCGTCCTTCATCTGGCTCGTGCGTTCGGCCTCGGCGCGTGCCTGGCGTTCGCTTTCCAGCAGCACCTTGCGCTCCTCGGCGGCCCGCTGGGCGGCTTCGTACAGGCGCACGTTGTCGATGGCGACGGCGGCCTGGGCGGCAATGCCGCGCACGATGCGTTCGGTGCGTTCGCTGAACACGTCCGGTTCCGGATGCCCGAAGAACATGGTGCCGAGCAATTCGCCGGAGTGGCCGACGACGGGCACCGCGAGATAGCTGCGCACGGCCGGGTGGCCCGCAGGCAGACTGAACGTCGGCGCGTCGCGCAGGCGCGTGTCGAGCGTGACGTCGGCGGACCGGATCACGCCGGCCGGATGGTCCAGCAGGCCCGGGCCGAACAGCCCGGTGGGACCGGCCGCGCCGAACGCCTCGAATCCGACCGGACTGCCGCCGGACACCGTGTACAAGGTGAACAGGTTATTCGCGTCGGGCTCGATGCCGTCGTTGCGGCCGTGGTACAGGAACGCGCCCTGGCGCGCGCCGGCGATGCCGGTGGCGGCATCCGTCGCGGCCTGCAGCAGCGAGCGCAGGTCGCGCGTGGAGGACAGCGCGCTGCCGGTGCTGTTGAGCAGTTCGAGGACGTGCGACTCGTCGCGCAGCGCCTGCTCGGCGCGCTTGACCTCGTCGACGTCGGTGTTCGTGCCGAACCAGCGCAACACTTTACCGTGGCGGTCGCGGACCGGATTCACGCGCGTGAGGAACCAGCGGTACTTGCCGTCCGCGCCGCGGATCGGGTACTCCATTTCGAACGGATTGCCGCTCTTGAGGCTGGCATTCCAGCGCTCCAGCATGGCCGGCAGGACCGTCGGCTCGACCGTCGTCTGCCAGCCCCAGCCCACGACCTGGTCCGGCGTCGTGCCCGTGTATTCGAACCAGCGTTCGTTGAACCAGACGATGGCGCCGTCGGCCTGCGCCATCCAGGCCAGCTGCGGGATCGTGTTGGCCAGCGCGCGCAGCACTTCCTCGCTCTGGCGCAGGGCGTCGGCGGCGCTGCGCCGGGCCGTGACGTCCTGCACGACGCCGGTCATGCCGAGCACGCCTTCGCGGCGCGCCTGGTCGGCGTAATCGGCGCGGCCGACGAGTGCCACCCAGCGCGGCTCGCCGTTCGGGCCCGGCAGGCGGCATTCCAGTTCGAGATCGCTGTGGCCGGCAAACGCCTGCAGTACGGCGCGGCGCACGCTCTCGCGGTCGCCCGGGTCGAGGCGGGCACGCAACTCGCTCCATGCGAGCGGCTGCTCGGCCGGGAGGCCGAAGATCGCGGCCGCGCGTTCGCCCAGCATCACGCGGTCGCTGGCGGCATCCCAGCGCCAGTCGCCCAGGCGGCCCGCGGCCAGCGCGACCTGCAGGCGGCTGTTGCCCTGCTGCAGGGCCTGCTGGTCGGCCTTGCGCCGGTTGATGTCCTGGAAGTACAGGGTGAGGCCGTCCGGCGACGGGTGGGCCCGCACCTCGAACCAGCGCTTCAGCGCCGGCCAGAAGAATTCCTGGATCGCCGTCTCGCGGCTGACCATCGCGCGCCGGTAGACGGTTTCCAGCACGCTGCCGCGCAGTTCGGGGAACGACGCCCACAGGTCGTGGCCGATCAGGCTGGGACGGGTCTTTTGCAGGGGCGCGAGCATGTCCAGCGCGCGCCCGTTGATGTACATGATGCGCCAGTGATGGTCGACGGCGCAGAAGCCGTCGACGAGGCTTTCGAGCATGTTTTCCATGCGCGCGTTGGCCAGGCGCAGGGCTTCGCGCGCTTCCTGCAGTTCGCGGGCGGCCGCGGCAGCAGCGGGCTGCGCGGAGGGGTGCCGCAGCTCGTCGCGCTCGTTGTTCACCGTACGCCTCCCCACGAGATCACCGCGGACGGCGCCATGGCGAGCATCTCCGTCAGCTCGGAGGGGCGGGGTGCACTGCCGGTGGGCTCGAAATCGATCATCGTGTTGGGCTCTGCGCGCGCGACTGCGGTGCCGCGCCTGATGCACGCGAACGTCCGGGACGGGCACGTCCGTCCACGGCGCGTAATGAGCCGTACGTCGATTCTAGCCCAGCCCGGGCGCTTTGTTGCACACCTTTGGGCCATCGTTCAGGTACGCACCGGCAGCGGCTGGGCCACCTTGTCGAGTGCCTGCTGGAGCTGGTCGAGCTCGTAGGGCTTCTGTAGCGACAGATAAGGGAACTCCACGTGACGCAGCAGGGTGTCGCCATAACCCGACGCGAAGATCACCCGCATCGTGGGCGCCTGCGTCACGGCTTGGCGGGCCAGATCGACGCCGGACATGCCGGGCAGGCTGACGTCCGTGAACAACACGTCGTATGGTCCGGCCGCCAGCCGCGCCAGCGCGTCGTTCGGATGGCCGACGCCGTCCGCCTCGTGGCCGAAGGCGCGCAGCATCTCGCACACCAGGTATTGCGAGTCGACGTTGTCTTCGACGACGAGGATGCGCAAGGGGCCGGCCGACTCGGCAGGTGCTTCCGTCACGGGCGCGGCGGGCGCCAGCGCGCACAGAACGCCCGCGACGGATTCGCCGTCCGCCCGCACGGGCGTGAAATACAGGTCGTAGTGGCCGCTGCCACCTTCGCTGCCCGCGAACATGAGGTTACGGTTTGGGGCGTACGCGGCTTCGCCGCGCCAGGCGCGCTGCAACTCGTCGGCCGCCACCGCCAGCGGGGGCGGCATCACGGGCGGCACGCTGCCGCCGGGAACGCGTCCGTAGGCCGGTCCGGCCAGCGCGCCGTAGGCGTCGTTGAACAGTACGGTCATGTCCCGCCCCCATACCAGCAGCAGGGGCAGCGGGGTATTGAACATGACGTCGGCGGCCAGCCTCAGTGCCTGCGGCCACTGCTGCGGATCGCCGAGCCGGGAAGCTGACCAGTCGTAGGAACTGGAAGAGTGTGCGGACCTGCCGGGTTGGAGCATAGCGCGGGAAATATTGTTATCTAAACGAAAAGAGGATGCATAGTACCCCAAATTGTAAGCAGGGGGCGACACGACTGCGCGCCCTGCGCCGAGTCGGAAAAGACGGCAACCGGTCGTAAAAGAACAACATTGTGCGCTATTGATATTGCACCACAGCATAGATGGCCCTGTGCGGGCGCCGGGGCAAAAAAAAGCCCGCTACAGGAGCGGGCTGAATCTATCCTTGGAGGAGAATAGAGGAGACAGGTTCATAATGCTGCATCGCAAAAAATAAATCCAATTTAGATTGTTAATGTCAGCCATTGCTTTTATATATGACACAGCCGTGCACGCTTGAATCGGGTCACTCTTGGTGCACCAGAGAAAATGTTCTACGATAGCAAAATGTTTAAAGACGCCTTGCTGTCGGTTACGTTCATTCCGGTTCATCCATCCCCGTGGACGTGGCCCGCGCGCGCCGCGTTGCCATGGTCGACCATACCCGGCTATCATGGATTGTCCATTTCCGGCCGTTCCGCAGGGCGCCGAAAGCCCACGCGCTTCCTGCCACCGTTTCCAGTCCAGGGTTTGCCATCCGGCCGATGCATCGTCAATTGAAGCCATCCACGAATCCGGGCCTGCGCCGGTCGTTCTCCGGCTGGGCGCTGGCCTCGCTGGCCGTGCTGTGCGCCGGCATCGGCCTGCTGCCGCCGGTGCGCGCGCAGAGCGCCATCGCCGGCGTGCCGCTGGAGCGGCGGGTGAAGGCGGCCTTCCTGTACAAATTCCTCGGCTATACCGATTTTCCCGCGAGCGCGTTTGCCGACGTGACGGCGCCGCTGACGATCGGCGTGATCGGCGCCGACGACCTCGCCGTCGAGCTGGCGCGCGTGGTGGCCGGGCGCACCGTCAACAACCGCGCGATCGAAGTGCGCGAGCTGCGCGAGAGCGACGCGGGCGCCCGCGTGCACCTGCTGTTCGTGGGCGGGACCGACCCGCAGCGCGTCGCGCGCATCGTGCACCAGGCAACGGGGGCGATGCTCGTCGTGACCGAAAGCGACAACGGCTTGCAGGTCGGTAGTGTGATCAATTTCCGCATCGTCGACGAACGCGTCCGCTTCGATGTCGCGCTCGACGCGGCGGAACGCAATGGCATCAAACTGAGTTCGCGCTTGCTGACAGTGGCGAACCGGGTGCAGAAAGGAGCGCAGTGATGGTGGTGCGCGACGGCGGCACGGTCCGCGGCAAACTGATCCTGATGGCGGTATCGACGACGTTCGTCGCGCTACTCGCGGCTTCCGTTGCCATGTTGCTGTTCGACCTGCGCGCGTTCCAGCGTTACTGGACGGACGACCTGATGACCCAGGCCGACATCATGGCGCGCGTGACGGCGCCGGCCCTCACGTTCAACGACGAAGAGACGGCGCGCCAGAACCTGGCCGTGCTGCGCGTTCGTCCGCAGATCCTCGCGGCCGCGATCTACACGAGCGACGGCACGCGCTTCGCCACCTACGCGGCGGCGCCGAACCAGGCGATTCCCGCGCGCCCGGCCCCGTCCGGGTACCGTATCGAGGGCGGCGAAGTGGCCGTGTTCCGCAACATCGTGGAAAACGGCGAGATGGTCGGCACGGTGTACCTGCGCTCGCGCTACGGCCTCGTCGACCGCCTGTTCAGCTATGGCGCCATCCTCGGCGCCGTGATGCTGGGGGCGCTGCTGATCGCGGGCCTCGTTGCCTCGCGCCTGCAGGCCGCCATCACGCGACCGCTCGCAGCCGTGACGAACGTCGCGCGCCAGGTCATGCAGCGGCGCGATTTCACGTTGCGCGTGCCGGGGAACGACAGCGGCGAGATCGGCGTGCTCGTCGCTGCTTTCAACGACATGCTGGCCGAGATCGGCCGCCGCTCGCACGCGCTGCAGGAAGCGAACGCGACCCTCGAGCACGAGATGCAGGTGCGCGAGCGGGCGGAGGAGGCGCTGCGCCTGGCCGACCGCCGCAAGGACGAATTCCTCGCCACCCTGGCGCACGAGCTGAGGAATCCCTTGGCGCCGATCCGCACGGGCCTGGACATCCTGCGCCTGCGCAGCGGCGACGCCCAGGCCACCCAGCGCGCCACCGACATCATGGAGCGCCAGCTGCGCCAGATGGTGCGCCTCGTCGACGACCTGCTGGACGTCTCGCGCATCAACACCGGTAAATTCACCATCAAGAGCGGCCGCGTGGAGCTGAAGGCCGTCGTCAACGACGCCCTGGAAGTCGTGCGGCCATACATCGAACTGCATGGCCACGAGCTGACGATCGACCTGCCGGACCGCCCCGTGTTCCTGAACGGCGACGCGACGCGCCTCGCGCAAATCCTCTCGAACCTGTTGAATAATGCCGCCAAATACACCAATCGCGGCGGCCGCGTGGGCCTGAGGGCGACGGTGGACGACCGCACGTTGACCCTCGTCGTGTCCGACACCGGCATCGGCATCGCGCCGGACATGCTGGATAGCGTCTTCGAGATGTTCGTGCAGGTGGATTCCACGCTGGAGCGTTCGGTTGCCGGCCTGGGCGTGGGGCTGTCGCTGGCGCGCAAGCTGGTCGAGCTGCACGGCGGCTCCATCGAGGCGCACAGCGCGGGCCTCGGCCACGGCAGCCAGTTCGTCGTGCGGCTGCCGATCGTCGTCGAGCCGGAGCTGCCGGCGAAGCCGACGCCCATGTCGTTCATCAGCGCCGAAACCTACCGCATCCTGCTGGCCGACGACAACGTCGACTTCGTCAACAGCATCGGCGCACTGCTCACGGCGATGGGGCACAGCGTCGTCATCACGCATAACGGCGCGGATGCGCTGGCCGCGGCCAAGCGCTTCTGTCCGGATTACGCGTTCCTCGACATCGGCTTGCCGCAGATGTCCGGCTACGACCTGGCGCGGGGCATCCGCGACCTGTCGTGCTGCACGATGACCGTCATGGTGGCCGTCACCGGCTGGGGCCAGGAAAAGGACCGGCAGCTGGCGTTCGAGGCCGGCTTCGACCACCACATGGTCAAGCCCGTGCGCTTCGAACAGATCGAGGAAATCCTGGGGAATCGCAGCATTATCAAGAAGCTGCGTACCTGATAGTCGAAAAAAAAGCGGAAGCGCGTACGCTTCCGCCCGACTCATGCGAAGGTGGTCGTTATGCCGGCTTGGCTGCCTTGCGACGGCGAGCCAGGAAGCCCACGACGCCAAGGCCGGCCAGCATCATGCCGTAGGTTTCCGGTTCCGGCACCGGGGCAGCCAGCGACACTGCACCACCGAAGCTGGCGGCCTGGTCGGACACCAGGTTGCCGCTCACTTGCAGGTAGTAGTTGCCGGCGGCCAGGTTGTCGCTCGAGATCGTCCAGACGTCGATGTTGCCCGACTGGAGCGATGTGCCCGACGAGACCAGCGTGTCGCCGGTGGCGCTGTACAGGGACACGCCGGTAATGTCGAGACCGGTGTCGGCACTGCGGCTCACCGACGAGATGATCGCGTCGAGGTTCCAGCCGGTGGTGCCTTCGACGGAGAAGGTGAAGCGGTCGGCAAACGTGTTGCCGTTGTTACCCGTTGCGAACGTATCGCCGAAGAAGCCGGCGCCGTCGGTCAGGTCGAGGACCTGCGGGGTGTTGCCGACGGTGGCCGCCATGGCAGCGGTGGAAACGAACGACGCAGAGGCTAACGCAACAGCAGCAATCAGTGATTTTTTCATTTCTTACCTCGCAAAGAAACAGCCGCGTCCTGCAGCTTGGTTTTCAAGAATCGGGGAACTTCATCGTATCAAATCATCGATAAAACGCACGAAAAATCACCGAAGTGTGCGCTTCTTCGGGGAAAGATGCTGAACGTAAATATTTGCTGATCGGAGGCGTTTTTAACCCGCTCTTCATAGAGGAGATGGTGTGTCTGGTATCTGCGAAGGGTGGAAATGAGCCATATTGCATAGTATTTGTAGGCTCACTCCTACGTAAAGACGCGAGAAAATCCGCCGCTGAGTTTTTTCTGTTTGCAAACAGCCATTGGGCGAGCGGGAACACCGCGGGGCGATACGGCTGAGGGAAGAGGGAGGCGGAACGCGGCAATAAAAAAGGCCAGATCTTGCGATCTGGCCTTTCGTATGAGTTGGTGCGGCTGGCAGGAATCGAACCCACGACCCCTTGGTTCGTAGCCAAGTACTCTATCCAGCTGAGCTACAGCCGCCCGAGGCACGCATTATAGCGGCGAAATGTGGTTTCGCAAAGGGTAATGGTGCATGTTCGACTGAAATCCGCGAAGCCAAAGAAAAAGGCCAGATCTTGCGATCTGGCCTTTCGTATAAGTTGGTGCGGCTGGCAGGAATCGAACCCACGACCCCTTGGTTCGTAGCCAAGTACTCTATCCAGCTGAGCTACAGCCGCCCGAGGCCGGCATTATAGCCGACTTTTTCCTTTTGGCAAATGCGAGATCACTTCGTCGTCACGGTGACCGACGTGCTGCTCGTATTGCCCGCGGCATCACGCGCCGTGGCGGTGATGGTGTGCTGGCCGGCCGCCACCTTGCGGGTGTTCCAGTTATAGCCGAGCGTACCGCCCGTGCCCTGGGCCTTCGTCTGCCCGTCGATGGCGATCACGGTCGTGATGCCCGCGGCACCCGCGTTGTCCGACGCGTTCACCGAGACCGAGACGTTGCCGCTGACGGTGCCCGCCACCGGGTTGCCGATGGCGACGGCAGGCGGCGTCGTGTCCTTGCTGACCGTCGTCACACTGTTGGCGACGTTGACGGCGACGGCGGCGGACTGGCCGGCGTTACCCGCAGCGTCATAGGCGACGGCGACCACGCTGGCCATGCCGTTGGCGACGCCGGTCGAGTCCCAGCTGAAGCTGTACGGCGCGGCGGTATCGGTGGCGACCACGGTACCGTTGACGACCAGGTCGACACGCGCCACGCCCACGTTGTCGCTGGCATTGACGGAGACGCCGACGAGGCCCGACACCGAGCTGTTCGCCAGCGGCGCGGCGATCGATGCGAGCGGCGCCGTCGTGTCGACCGGCGGCTGGTAGGCCACGGTGGCGCGCAGGGCGGCGGCGGCGTCCACGCGGCCGTAGCCGAACACCGGGTCGCGGCCGGCCGCGCCGAGGTCGATGGCCGTCGAGTACAGCAGCGACTGGATCGTGTCGCCGCCCAGGTCCGGACGGGCCGCCATCATCAGCGCGGCGACGCCGGCCGTGACCGGGGCCGAGAACGACGTGCCGTTCCACGCCGAATAGCCGAGGGAATTGTTCGTCGTCCAGATGTTCGTGCCGGGCGCCGCGATGGTGACGAAGCTGCCCCAGCTCGAGAAGCTGGCCTTGGCGTCGTTGCTGTCGGTGGCGGAGACGACGACGAGCGCCGGATCGGGCACCACGTTCTCGTCCACGTTGTTATTGCCGGCGGAAACGAACACGAGACCGCCCTTGCTCTTCATGTAGCGTGCCGCGCTCAGGATCGACGAGCTGCCCGCGACGCCGCTGTAGCTGATGTTCGCGATCCGGGCACCGTGGTCGGCCGCGTACGTGAGGCCGCTTGCGATCGTGCTGAAGTAGGCGTGGCAACCGGTGCTGTCGGTGTAGGCGATGCGCAGCGGCATGATGGCAGCCGCACCCGCGATGCCGGCCACGCCGGCCGCGTTGTTGCTGGTGGCGGCAGCCGAGCCGGCGACGGCGGTACCGTGCCCGCAGACGTCCGTCACGTCCGTGTTGCCGCTGTAGATGTTGTACCCGGCGACGATGCGGTCCTTGAGGTCGGGGTGGTTGACGTTGACGCCCGAGTCCAGCACGGCGATCGTCACGCCGCGGCCGAGGGAGCTGTCCCAGGCGCTCGTCGCGCCGATCTTGTTCAGGTGCCACTCGCTGCCCGCATACGGGTCGGTGACGGCCAGCGTGGCGGGCACGATGCGGTCGAGTTCCGCGAATTTCAGCTCCGGACGGCGCGCCAGTTTCGCGACGACGGCCACTTCCGACGCATTGGCCGGCAGGTCGACGATCTGCATGCGGCTCTGGCCGATCTTGCGGCGCTTGCCGCCGTGTTCCTTGAGGATGCGGTCCAGTGCGGCATCCGACAGGCCTGGACGCGCCTCGATCAGGATGCGGCCGCGCGCATAACCCGCGTCTTGCGCGGCGACGGCGGATTGGGCGGCAACAGCGGAGAGCGTGGCTGCAACGAGCAGCGGGAGCAGGCGGAGGGAGGAAGAAACGGATTTCATCGCGTACGAATCCTTGAGTTAAAAATGTGCAGGATCGTGCGCAGTGGCGCTCTGTCGCGACAGGCGGGGGCCTGGTTCGAAAGCTGGCATCTGGCAGTCCTGCCGTCATGGAGCCGAAGCTCGTTAGACCGTTGACTTTGCGTCACCCGCTTTCGCGGGCTTTGCCCTTTTCAATAAGCAGCGTTCAGCTGTTTCGGGAAATCATAACGCTTTCCCGAGGTAAATGTACTGCCGACTGGAAATAAAATATTGAGGAGGTCGGAATTAATTGCGTGGCCGCAACAGTTCATTATCGATGTGGAAACGGTTGTGATAATGATGTCAAGCGATTGGTGCGGATAAAAACAAAGTCGGAAAATACGAAACGATTAATAATCGGTAAAGTGACTTGCAGTTAAATCAAGAAGGGTTTTATGAATTGCGAATAAAAAAAGCCCACCGCAAAGTGGGCTTTTAAAATGAGCGTGAAATGCAGCAGTCAGCGATCAGCTTTTGCGGCGCATTTTGCCGATTCCCAGCAATCCCAGGCCCACGAGGGCGAGCGTGGCAGGTTCCGGAACGTTGCCGGTCGGGTCGCCCGAACCGTCGTCTTCGCCCGGCCGGTAATAGACCGAAATGTGGGAGATATCCTTGACGCTGGGTTGGCCCAACGGGAAAGGCGGATTCGTGAATGGCGACGCGTACGTGCCGCTGAGCGTCGAATTCAACAGATATGCGACCAGGTTGGTATTGGCACCGTCCTTGAAGACAAGCATCACGTCCGACGGCAGGGGCGTGCCGCCGACATAGGCATATGTCCCCGACATGGAGTCGCCCGTGAAGTCGAACAGGGCCGACAGGTCGTCGCCGCCCGACGGATCCAGGTTGTCGTACTTGCCGCCGAACTGCCAGTCCGAAATGCCGAAGAAGGCAGTGGTATTGATAAGACCGAGGTTGTCGTTGTCGTTGGCGTTGATCGGCGAGAGAATTGCGCAGTTCGTAGAATTACTGACTTTGCCGGAAATATCGTAGGTAGCACCGCCGGGCGTCGTGCCCGAGCACGATTCGACAGCGGCATAAGCACCTTGTGTGGCGAACAGGATCGCGCAGACCGCGGACGCTTTAACGAGTTTTTTATGAAACATGATTTCTCCCTGGTTTCAGATGAAAGGGTATTGCACCTTTTATCGGCGCAATAAGCGTGCCAAAGAGATTCCATTTTTCGATTTCATAGCGGAGTGGAGGCAGAAACTTTTGGTTAAAAACGGGCAATGTAAAGATCTTCGACAGAAAACATTGACAGCAATCAACTGACGTACGGAAAGTCGAAATGATTTAGCGAATCAATCGTTTTCAGGAGAAGATTTATTTCTCGCACGTGCAGCCGCAACGAGGCTGCAGGTATGCAAATGGGATGCCTGAGCGAACTGAGCAGAGCGATCGACCGGAAGGGAAGGAAAACGGAAAAGCCAGTAACGCCGCGCAACGGCGCCCATGATCGCAAAGCGCTTCATGAGCTATTCATCGCGAGCAAAGAAAAAGGCCAGATCTTGCGATCTGGCCTTTCGTATGAGTTGGTGCGGCTGGCAGGAATCGAACCCACGACCCCTTGGTTCGTAGCCAAGTACTCTATCCAGCTGAGCTACAGCCGCCCCGAGGCACGCATTATAGCAGGCCTGCCGCGAATGACAAAATCGTATGCTTGACAAACCGGAAAGGTGATCCTAAAGTGATATCACTTTCATATAACCTCATGGAACCCGGCATGTCTGCACACACTCGTCAGGAAATACCGCTCTCTTCGATGAATGGCTACTTGGCCGTGGCCGGCGGCCTCCTCGCCGTCCTGGCCGGCGCCTGGCTGGTCCACCTGTCCATCGTGGGCAGCATGGCGGGCGGGGCGGCGCTGGCCGGCATCGCGCTCGTCATTGCCGGCGTGTTCATGGGCGCGGGGCTGTATATGCTGCAGCCCAACGAAACGGCGGTGCTGACCTTGTTCGGCCGCTACGTGGGCACGGACCGCGGCGAGGGCCTGCGCTGGGCGTTCCCGCTGTACCGCAAGCGCAAGCTGACGGTGCGGGCGCGCAACCTCAACATGTCCACGTTGAAGGTCAACGACAAGCGGGGCAATCCGGTGGAGCTGGCGGCCGCCGTCGTGTGGCGCGTGCGCGATACGGCGCAGGCGCTGTTCGAGGTCGACGATTTCGAGCGCTACGTAAGCGTGCAGGCCGAGGCAGCGCTGCGCCACCTGGCCGCGCAATATGCCTACGACGAGGGTGAGGACCTCGCGCCGGGCGAAACGACCCTGCGCGGCGGCGCGGCGGAAGTGGCGCATGCGCTCAGCGCGGAACTGACGGCGCGCTTCGAGGCGGCAGGCGTGGAAACGCTGGACGCGAAGCTGACCCACTTGGCCTACGCTCCCGAGATCGCCCAGGTGATGCTGCGCCGCCAGCAGGCGCAGGCGATCATCAGTGCCCGTGCCCGCATCGTCCATGGCGCGGTCACGATGGTGGAAGACGCTTTGAAGGGCCTGGCCGAGCGCGAGATCGTCGAGCTGGACGCGGAACGCAAGGCGTCGATGGTCAGCAATCTGCTGGTCGTGCTGTGCTCCGACCGCGACGCGCAGCCCATCATCAACGCCGGCACCCTGTACAACTGAGGCGGCGCGTCGATGGCAAGTCCCGGAAAGAAGTCCTATCCGCTGCGGATCGACCCCGCGTTATGGGAACAGCTGCAGCGGTTGGCCGCCAACGATCTGCGCAGCGTGAACGCGGAGATCGAATTCCTGCTGCGCGAAGCGCTCGCGCGGCGGGGCATCCGGGTCGGGGCCGTGCAGCCGGACGAGCGCGAGGACGAGGGAAGCGGGAAATGAAAAAGGCCAGATCTTGCGATCTGGCCTTTCGTATAAGCTGGTGCGGCTGGCAGGAATCGAACCCACGACCCCTTGGTTCGTAGCCAAGTACTCTATCCAGCTGAGCTACAGCCGCCCGAGGCACGCATTATAGCAGCGGTTTATTGTTTGGCAAAGCGTGTTTGGCAAAGCGTCACAGCTCGTGCGCATAGACGATGAAGCCCAGGTGCCGGGCGACCTTGTCGTACAGCGCGCGCCCGGCCGCATTGTCCGTTTGCGTCTGCCAGTACACGCGCGAACTGCCGGCCGCGCGCGCCTTGTCGTATACGCCTTCGATCAATTGCCTGCCGACGCCGAGTCCACGCATGTCGGGGGCGGTGAACAGGTCTTGCAGATAACAGACGTCGTGCAGCCGCGTCGTGCTGCGGTGAAAGATGTAGTGGGCGAGTCCGGCGATGCGGCCGGATGCCTCGGCGACCAGCGCGTGGACGGGCTCGGCCGGATCGAAGAACCGGTGCCACGTGACTTGCGTAATGGATTCGGGCAGGGCGGTGGGGCCGCTGCGTCCGTAGAACGCGTTATAGCCGTCCCACAGCGGGCGCCAGCCGGCGAGGTCCTGGGGATCGAGGGAGCGGATGATGAGCTGGCCGGACATGATGTTGAACAGAAAATGGAAGCGAGCAATGGAAAAAGGCCAGATCTCGCGATCTGGCCTTCCATATATCTTGGTGCGGCTGGCAGGAATCGAACCCACGACCCCTTGGTTCGTAGCCAAGTACTCTATCCAGCTGAGCTACAGCCGCCCGATGCACGCATTATAGCAGTGGCATGACGAATGAGGAAGTCTTAATTTCTTTCAACATTTTCGGGCGTTCTGGTAGATTAGGCCCGTGTCCTGGAAACCCGAACCTCTCCCGTCCGTGAAACCCACGCTGCTGCGCATGTTGTGCGGCCTGCTGCTGGCCTGCATGTGTTCGCTGGTGCTGGCCGCCGGACCGCGCAGCCTCCGTTTCGAGCGCATCGGCCTGGAAGAAGGGCTGTCGCAGGAATCCGTCCTCGCGATCCTGCAGGACCACGATGGCTTCATGTGGTTCGGCACGCAGGCGGGCCTCAACCGTTTCGACGGCTACCGCAACCAGGTCTTCCGCAACGATCCCAACGACCCCGACAGCCTGGCCGACAATTATGTCCAGGCCGCGTACGAGGATGGCCAGAACCGGCTGTGGTTCGGCACGCGCGGCGGGCTCGTACGGTTCGATCCCGCGACCCGGAAATTCATCCGCCTGCCGCTGCTGGCCGGCACCGACCGCAATGCGCGCAACAGCGCCGTCACCGCGATCGTCGGCGATGGCGCCGGCGGCCTGTGGGTCGGCACCAGCGACGGCATCGTGCACGTCGATCCGGCGACGGGCGCGCTGCGCACGCTGCGCCACGACAGCCAGGAACCCGCCAGCCTGCGCGACGATCGCGTCACGGCGCTCGCCCTCGATCCGCGCGGCGGCCTGTGGATCGGCACCGGCGTCGGTCTCGACCACCTGCCGGCGGGCACCGCCCGGTTCGACCATTACGACATCGACGCCGCCGGCACCGGCAAACGCATCGCCGTCACCGCGTTGTCGATGGGGCCGCGCGACACGCTGTGGATCGGCACCGACGCCGCCCTGGAAGCATGGCGCATCGGCCAGGGCACGCCGCAGCGCCACCATCTCGGCGCCGACGAGGGCATGAACGACGGCCGCGTGCAGTCGCTGTACCACGACCAGGGGAACAACCTGTGGGTGGGCACGGAACTCGACGGCCTCAAATGGCGCGACCCGACGACCGGGCGCTTCGTCGGCTACACCAACCAGCCGCTGGACCGCCACACGCTGTCCGACAACCGCGTCATCTCGATCTGGGTCGACCGCACGGGCACGCTGTGGGCGGGCACGATGTACGGTGGCGTCAGCCGGGCGGACCTCGCCAGCGGCGGTTTTTCCCGCTTCGCGCTATTGCCGGGCCAGGCGGCCGACCCGCGCAGTACGCGCAAGATCCGCAGCATCGCCGTCGGCGCCGACGGCCGCCTGTGGCTGGGCACCAGCGGCGGCGGCATCCTGCATGTCGATCCGGACAGCGGCCGCGTGGACATGCTGCGCCACGATCCGCGCGACCCTGCCGGCCTGCCGGACGACACGATCAGCAGCGTGCTGCCTGGACGCGGGCGATTGTGGGTGGGCTCGCCCAGCGGCCTGTCGTGGCGCGATCCGGCGACGGGCCGTTTTACGCCCGTCGCGCTGGGCGGCGAGGCGGGGGCCAGCTGGGTCCAGGCGCTGACGCTCGACCGCACCGGAGCGCTGTGGATCGTCACGCGCGGCGGGCTGTTCATGCTGGCGCCGGACGGCACGCTGCGCGGCTGGCGCCACGATCCGGCCAACCCCGCCAGCCTGGGTGAGAACTACGGCTTCGCCGTGTTCGAGGACCGGGCGGGCGCGATCTGGATCGGCACCGAGAATGGCCTCGACCGCTACGACCGCGCGACGAACACGTTCACGCACTTCCGCCACGATGCGCGCGACCCCACGAGCCTGGGCCACAATCGCGTCTATTACCTGTACGAGTCCGCGCGCGGCGACCTGTGGGTGGGCACGGCGGGCGGCCTGTACCGCATGGAGCGGGACGCCGGCGGCAAGACGGTGTTCCGCAGGTTCGCCGTCGCGCCCACGCGCGAGCAGGTACCGATCGGCGGCATCCTCGAAGACGGCAACGGCCAGATCTGGGTCAGCACGACGGTCGGCCTGACCCGCGTCGATCCGGAGACGGGGCGCTACAAGAACTACACCGCCAAGGATGGCCTGACGGACGGCTCGTTCTTCGTCGGCTCGGCGGCGCGCGGCGCGGACGGCGAGCTGCATTTCGGCGGCATCAACGGCATGACGTCGTTCCACCCGGAAGACATCCACGACAACCCGTTCCCGCCCACCGTCGTGATCACCGACTTCCTCGTGTTCAACCGGCCGCGCGCGCTGCCCGTCGCCGTCGACCGCCTGCGCGACATCCGCCTGAGCCACCGCGATTCGGTGTTCACGCTGGAATTCGCGGCGCTGCACTACGCCGATCCGCAGGCGAACCGCTACGCCTACCGGCTGCTCGGCTTCGACCGCGACTGGACCGAGACGGATGCCCGCAAGCGCTTCGCCACCTATACGAATCTCGATCCGGGCGAGTACGTGTTCGAGGTGAAGGCCGCCAACAAGGACGGCGTGTGGAGCGAGCACCCGGCGACGTTGACGATCTCGATCCCGCCGCCGTTCTGGATGACGTGGTGGTTCCGCCTTGCCGCGGCGAGCGTGCTGCTTGCTGCCGCCATCGCGTTGTACCGGCTGCGCGTACGCGTGCTCGTGCAGCAGAAGGCGCGCCTGGAACGCCAGGTCGGCGCGCGCACCGCGGAACTGGTGCTGCAGAAGGAGCAGGCGGAAAAGCGCAAGCAGGAGGCCGAGGCGCAGAAGGAAGCGGTGGAGCAGGCGCGCCGCAACATCGCGCTCCTGTCCGACATCGGACGCGAGCTGACCGCGAACCTGGACGGCGAGGCGATCATGGCCAATGTGTTCGGCCAGGTGCGCCAGCTGATGGATGCGCCGCTGTTCGCGATCGGCACGGCGCGCGCGGGCGGGCCGATCGACTACCCGTACGTCGTCGCGGACGGCCGCCGGGTACCCGAGGCGGGGCGCTTCCCCGCGCGCGTGCGCGGTCTCGGCGAATACTGCCTGGTGACGGGCGAGGAGATTCTCATCGGCGACCTGGCGCGCGATTACGTCCGGTTCTCGGGCCTCGTGCGCGACGTGCTTGGCACCGACCCGGCCGGCGGCGACCCTGCGGGCGGCGATCCCGACACGCCCCTGTCGCCGCGCTCCCTGATGTTCGTGCCGATCCTCGTGGGCAGCCGTGTGCTGGGCGTGATCACGGTGCAGAGCGGCCGGCCGGGCGCGTACCAGAACGTGCAGCTCGACATGCTGAGCACCCTCGCATCCTACGTGGGCGTCGCGCTCGACAATGCGGACGCCTACCGCCAGTTGAAGGAAACCCAGGCGCAACTGGCGTCGCGCGAAAAGCTCGCGTCGCTCGGCTCCCTCGTCGCGGGCGTCGCGCACGAACTGAACACCCCGATCGGCAACAGCCTCCTGATGGCCAGCACGCTGGAAGAAAAGACGAATGCGCTGGCCGACCGCTTCACGCACAACGCGCTGAAGAAATCGGACCTGGAGACGTGGATCGCGGCGGCGCGCGAGGCGGCGAGCCTTATCGTGCGCAGCCTGAACGGCGCGGCGGACCTCGTGAACAGCTTCAAACAGGTGTCGGTGGACCAGGCCAGCACGCAGCGCCGCCGCTTCGACCTGGGCCAGGCCTGCCACGAGATCGCGGCCACGATGATGAACCAGGTGCGCCGTGCGGGCCACACGCTCGACCTGGAGGTGCCGGCGGGGATCGCGATGGACAGTTATCCCGGCCCATTCGGCCAGGTCGTCATCAACTTCATCAACAACGCGCTGCTGCACGCGTTCGACGCGCCGGGCGGCCACATGCGCATCCATGCCCGGCCGCTGGACGGCGACCGCGTGCGCATCGAATTTTCCGACGATGGCGTCGGCATCGCGCCGGAGAACGTGTCGCGCATCTTCGATCCGTTCTTCACGACGCGGATGGGGCAGGGCGGCACGGGCCTCGGCCTCAACATCGCCTGGAACCTCGTGACCACGCTGCTGCAGGGGACGATCCGGGTCGAGAGCCGGCCTGGACACGGCACCGCGTTCATCATCGAGTTGCCGCTCAAGGCGGAGAGTTAAACTACATTGGCGGGCTTCCCGGCCACCCACGCTTCGAGATTATCGACCAGCATGTCGGCCAGCGTCTGCATCGCCCCGCCGCTGGCCCACGCCACGTGCGGGGTCAGCACGAAGTTCGGCAGGCGTAGCTGCAGCAGCGGATTGTCGGGCACGGGCGGTTCCTTGCTCAGCACATCGAACCCGGCGCCGGCGATCGTCCCGTCGGTGAGCGCCTGCGCCAGCGCCGCCTCGTCGACGAGGCCGCCGCGCGCCGTGTTGATCAGGATGGCGCTCTTCTTCATCGATGCCAGTTCGCGCGCCCCGATCATGTGGCGGGTCTGGTCCGTCAGCGGCAGGTGCAGGCTCACGACGTCGGATGTGGCCAGCAACTCGTCCAGCGGCAGCTGCACCACGTCCGTGTCCGCCACGGGCGAGCGCGACGTGATGGCGACTTCCATGCCGAACGCACGCGCGATCTGGGCGACGCGGCGCCCCAGCGCGCCATAGCCCACGATGCCGAGGCGGCTGCCGGCGAGGTCGCCGATCGGGTGGTCGAGCAGGCAGAAACGCGTCGACCGTTCCCAGCGCCCGTCCTCGACGTCGGCGACGTACGCGCGCAGGTTGCGGCGCACGGCGAGCAGCAGCGCAAAGCAGTGTTCCGGCACCGAGACGAGCGAGTAATTGCGGATGTTCGCGACGACGATGCCCCGTTCGCGGCAGGCGGCGAGGTCCACATTGTCCGTGCCCGTGGCGGCCACGGCGATCATCCTCAAGTCCGGCAGTTGCGCGATCGCGTCCGCGCGCAGCGGCACCTTGTTCGTGATGGCGATCGTGGCGCCGCGCAGGCGTTCGACGACTTCGTCCGCGTTCGTGGCGGGGTAGTCGCGCCAGCGGTGCTCGAAGGATGGCTTGCGGATGTTGGCGATCAGGCTGTCGCGATCGAGGAAGACGATGTCGTGCATGGTAGTCCCGGGCAAAGAAGGACGACCATTGTAGAACGCGAATAAAAAAAAGACAGGGACTGGCCCTGTCTTTCGAGGATGGAGGGGCTTGAGCCGGTGCGCGCAGCCGGTATTACTTGGCGGCGTCGGCTTTCTGGTCTGCGTGTGCCTCGGCCTTGTCGGCTGCGGCTTCCGCCTTGGCTTTGGCGGCTTTCTTGTGTGCTTTGGCTTTGGTCTTGGCGGCGTCGGCCTTGGCGACGGCAACGTCCGCATTCGCTTCGGCGGCTTTCTTCTCAAGCTTCGCGTCGGCTTTCACGTTGGCCTTTTCTTCCTTGGCTTCGGCCTTGGCGGCTTTCTTGTCGGCCTTGACCTCGGCTTTCGTGGCGGCCGGCGTCGTCGTCGTGGCCGGGGTGGCGGTCGTCTGGGCGTACACCGAGGTGGCGAACAGGCCTGCGATCAGGGTAGCGACGATTTTGTTCATGGCGGTGTTTCCTTCAGGTGTCGTTAAGGGGTGCTACTGGGCCAGAAACGCGGCCATGCGACGCGTGGTTGACGATGCTTTACATCCCGTTACAAGTGTACGTACGGAAATTCCTTTGCCCCTTCGACGTTTGACACTGGAAATTATTCCAACGATACTTTGGCGGCACTATCCGTGCCCCCCAATAACTCGACGCCCAAGAGACCGCTCGTGAGACTACAAACTTCCCTCCGTACCACCCTGACCGCCATCGCGCTCGCCACCGCGGCGCTGGCCGCCCAGGCCGCAGACGCTGTCCACATCGATCCAAAAAACCTGTCGCAGGACGTGAAAGTCCTGTCGTCGGACGAGTTCGAAGGCCGCGGCCCGAACACGGCCGGCGAGACGAAGACCGTCAACTACATCATCGAACAGTTCAAGCAGGCCGGCCTGCAGCCGGGCGGCGACCTCGTCGACGGCAAGCGCGGCTGGACGCAGGACGTCCCGCTGGGCCGCTTCGAGATCAGCGGCCCGGTCGACGTGTCCGTGACGGCCGGCGGCACGACGAAGGCCTTTACGCAGGGTAACGAAGTCGCCATGCGCGCCGCGATGACGGGCGCGAAGAGCGTCGAGTTCAAGAATGCGCCGCTCGTCTTCGTCGGCTATGGCGTGACGGCCCCGGAACGCAAGTGGGACGACTTCAAGGGCCAGGACCTGAAGGGCAAGCTGGCCGTCGTGCTGATCAACGACCCGGACTTCGAGACGGGCAAGGGCGACTTCGGCGGCAAGGCCATGACGTATTACGGCCGCTGGACCTATAAATTCGAGGAACTGGCACGCCGCGGCGCGCTGGGCACGCTGATCGTGCACGAGACCGCGCCGGCGTCGTACGGCTGGGCCACGGTGAAGAATTCGAACACGAACGTCCAGTACGACATCGTGCGCAAGAACCCGCTGGAAGCGCACGCGCCGGTGGAAGCGTGGATCCAGCGCGACGTCGCCGCCGACCTGTTCAAGCGCGCCGGCCTGGACTTCGACAAGCTGAAAAAGCAGGCGCAGGCCCGCACCTTCAAGCCGGTCGAGCTGAAGGGCGTGACGATGTCCGCCCACTACGCCGTCGACGCCAAGGTCATCACGTCGAAGAACGTGCTGGCCGTGCGTCCGGGCAGCGAGCATCCGGACCAGGTCGTGATCTACAGCGGCCACTGGGACCACCTGGGCGTCGGCCTGCCGGACGCGAAGGGCGACAAGATCTACAACGGCGCCGTCGACAACGCCACCGGCATCGCCGCGCTGCTGGAACTGGGCCGCGCCTACGCCAAGGCGCCGGCGCCGAAACGCAGCGTCGTCTTCCTGGCCGTGACGGCGGAAGAGAAGGGCCTGCTGGGTTCGGAATACTATGCGAACAATCCGGTCTACCCGCTGGGCAAGACGGCCGGCGTGATCAATATGGACGCGCTGAGCCCGTATGGCCCGTCGCGCGACTTCACGATCTCCGGCAGCGCCAGGCTCGACCTGCTCGACCAGCTGGTTGCGAAGGCCAAGGCGAGCGGCATCCGCTACTCGGCCGATCCGAAACCGGAAGCGGGTCACTTCTTCCGCTCCGACCACTTCCCGTTTGCCAAGCACGGCGTCCCGGCGATCTCGTTCGGTTCGGGCGAGGACTGGGAGCAGGGCGGCGTCGCCGCGGGCAAGGCGGCCGAGGAGAAATACGTGTCCGTCGCGTACCACCAGCCGGCCGACGAGTGGAGCGCAGCGTGGCCGTTCACGGGCATGGCGCGCGACCTCGGCGTGCTGTACTCGGTGGGCCGCGACCTGGCAGATTCGGCGGCATGGCCGAACTGGTCCAAGGACTCGGAATTCCGCGCGGCACGCGATCAGAGCGCGGCAGAGCGCAAATAACGCGGTAGGGTGGACGGCTCGCCGTCCACGCGTTCAACGGCCGCCGGAACGTGAGTTAGCCAGCGAACAGTCGCGTCTGCAACTATTGCCTACACTAAGGCACACACTGCAGAGGTGATGCCATGCCCGACCCGTTAAAGCTGTACAAGGCCAAGCGCGACTTCAATATCACGGCCGAGCCCAAGGAGGGTGGGGAGGCCAGCACAGGTCTTCTCACCTTCGTGATCCAGAAGCACTGGGCCTCGCGCCTGCATTACGATTTCCGTCTGGAACTGGACGGCGTCATGAAGAGCTGGGCCGTACCGAAAGGCCCCAGCTACGACACCCACGACCGCCGCATGGCCGTGCACGTGGAAGACCACCCCATCTCGTATTCCGACTTCGAAGGCACCATCGCGCCGCACCAGTACGGCGCGGGCAAGGTCATCATCTGGGACAAGGGGACGTGGGAACCCGTCGGCGATCCGCGCCAGGGTTTTAAAAAGGGCGAGATCAAGTTCGAGATGCACGGCCACAAGATGCACGGCCGCTGGGTCCTCGTGCGCCTGCGCGGCCACGAGGACGACAAGCAGGAACCCTGGCTGCTCATCAAGGAAAACGACGAGTACGCGAAGCCGGCCGCCGAATTTTCCGTCGTCGACGAATTCCCCGACAGCGTCAAGGACTTGCCGATGCCCGGGCACGGCGCCGAGGTGAAGGTGGAAAAACTGGAGGCTGCGAAACCGGCGCGCAAGGCCGCGGCAAAACCGAAGCGCGGCGGAATGCCCGACGGCGCCGTCAAGGCCGACCTGCCGGAGACGCTGACGCCGGAACTGGCGACCCTCGTCGACGGTCCGCCGGCCGATCCGGAAAACTACATCTACGAGATCAAGTTCGACGGCTACCGCATGGTCACGCGCGTGCAGGGCAAGGACATCCGCCTCATCACGCGCAACGGCAACGACTGGACCGACAAGCTGAAACCGCTGCAGCAGGAAATCCGCCGCATGAAGTTGCCGGACGGCTGGTACGACGGCGAGATCGTCGTCCACGACGAGAACGGCAAGCCGAACTTCAACCTGCTGCAGCTGGCGTTCGACGGTTCCAACAGCGCGCAGATCGTCTACTTCGTGTTCGACGCCCCGTACTTCAAGGGCTACGACCTGCGCGACGTGCGCCTCGACGAGCGCCGTCCGATATTGCAGGAGGCGCTGGCGGCGCGGCCGTCGGACACGGTGCGCTTTTCCGCCGAATTCGGGACGGACCCGGCGCAGCTCGTCGTGGCCGCGTGCCAGATCGGGCTGGAAGGCGTGATCGGCAAGCGCAAGGATTCGCGCTACGTCACGCGCCGCTCGCCCGAATGGATCAAGCTGAAATGCGGCCAGCGCCAGGAATTCGTCATCGGCGGCTACACCGATCCGCACGGTGCCCGTACGGGCATCGGCTCGCTGCTGCTCGGCTACTACGACAAGGACGGCGTGCTGCGCTATGCGGGCAACTGCGGCAGCGGGTTCAACGGCGCGTCGCTGCGCCACATGCGCGAGGTGCTGGAGGCGATCGAGACGGATAAAAACCCGTTCCCGCCGCGCGCCGTGCCGGGACGGACGAACCACTGGGTGAAGCCGGAGCTCGTCGCCGAAGTCAGCTTCTCGGAATGGACGGCCACCGACTCCATCCGCCACCCCGTATTCCAGGGCCTGCGCAAGGACAAGCCGGCGAAGAGCGTCGTGCGCGAGCTGCCCAAGCACATGCAGGAGGCCCCCGTGGAGAATGCGAAACCCGCCCGTAAACGGACAGCGAAGAAGGCGGAGCCGGAGAGCGGCTTGCCGGGCAACCTGCCCGCGACGTTCAAGGTCACGCACGGCGACCGCGTGATGGATGCGGAGAGCGGCGTCACGAAGGTCGAGATGGTGCGCTACTACGCCCTCGTCGGCGAACTGATGATGGAACACCTGAAGGGCCGCCCCGTCTCGCTCGTGCGTGCGCCCGATGGCGTGGGCAAGGAGCTGTTCTTCCAGAAGCACGTCGTCGACACCGCGAAGATGCCCGGCGTCGCGCAGATGGACCAGGCGCTCGACCCGGACCACCCGCGCATGACGGAGATCGCGACGATCGAAGGCCTGCTGTCCAGCGCGCAGTGGAACGTCGTCGAGATCCATAGCCAGAACGCGACGGCCAGGCATTACGACACGCCCGACCGCATGGTGTTCGACCTCGACCCGGGCGAGGGCGTCGAGTGGTCCGACATACAGGAAGCGGCCCAGCTGATGCGCGCCTTCCTGCAGGAGCTGGGCCTGAACCCGTTCCTCAAGACGAGCGGCGGCAAGGGGCTGCACGTGGTCGTGCCGCTGAAGCCCAAGCTCGACTGGGACACGGTGAAGGATTTCTCGCGCGCGATCGTGACCCACCTCGCGAAGACGATCCCCGAGCGCTTCTCCGCCAAGAGCGGCGCGAAGAACCGCGTCGGGCTGATCTTCATCGACTACCTGCGCAACGGCCGCGGCGCGACGACGGTGGCCGCGTGGTCGGCGCGTGCGCGTCCCGGCCTGGGCATCTCCGTGCCCGTGCGCTGGGAAGAGCTGCCGAAGCTGAAGTCGGGCAGCCACTGGAGCGTCAAAACCGTGCACACGCGGCTGGACGAGGGCAATGCGCCGTGGGCGGACTACGACAAGAGCGCGGTCACGCTCACCAAGGCGATGAAGGCGCTGGGGTTCAAGGCGGAGAAGAAGGCGTAGCGTTCAGGTCGCGCGCCGTTCGGCGCCGGCCTGCTCGTCCTTGGGATCGCCGCGCTCGTTGCGGAAGATCGCGCGGATGTTCATCAGGGCGAGGCCGACCTGCAGCGCGATCAGCGCCCAGGCCTCGTCGTGCACGCCCCACACGATCCACAGCACGTTACTCAGGATGAAGGTCCAGAACCCGATCACGCGCTTCTTCGCATGACGGGCGCCAACGAGGAAGGCGGCCACCAGCGTGACCGCCATCGCGGGCCATTGCAGCAGGTCCAGCAGCGTATCGACATCCACTCAGGCTGCCTTCCTGCGCCGGGCGGGCGCCGCTTTTGCTGCAGGTTTCGCCGCGGCCTTGGCGGCGGTCTTCTTTGCTGCCGTCTTTGTCGCAGTTTTCGTCGCGGTCGACTTGGCCGCCGTCGTGCGCTTTGCGCTCGCATGCGTGGCCGCATGCGCGGGCGCCTTGCGCGCGCGTGGCGGCGGCGTGTCGTCGGTATCCTCGTCGTCCTTGGCCGGTTTCCTCGACTTGCGCGGCGGCGGTTCGTCATCGTCGTCATCGTCCGCCGCGGCCGCTTTGGCCGGCTTCTTGCCCAGGCTGGCCTGCAGCAGCGAGACGAGGTCGATGACGTTCGACTTGGCCGGTTTCTCTTCCTCCGGCTCCGGTTCGGTGAGCGTCTTGGTCTGGTTGGCGGCGATCTTCTTCTTGATCAGCGCCATCACGTCCTCGCGGTACGTGTCGTGGTACTGCTGCGGCTTCCACTTCTCGCTCATGCCTTCCACGAGCGCCTTCGCCATCTGCAGTTCCTTTTCCGTCACCTGCGCGGCCTTCGAGTCGGCCGCCGGGATCTTGAGTTCGTCGGTGGGGCGGATCTCGTCCGGGTAGCGCAAGGTGTTCAGCACGATGGTGTCGCCCACGCAGACGAGGGCGGCCAGGTGCTGCTTGACGCGGATGACGACGTTCGCGATACCGATCTTGCCGACGTCGCGCAGCGTCTCGCGCAGCAGCGCATAGACCTTGTCGCCGCCCTTGCCGGGCGCGAGGTAATAGGGCTGTTCGTAGTAGATCAGCGGGACCTGCTCGGCGTTGACGAACGCGATGATGTCGATCGTCTGCGTCGCTTCCGGGTTGGCGCGGCGCAGGTCTTCGTCGGACAGCACGACGTATTCGCCGTCGCTGTATTCATAGCCCTTGACGATGTCGTCCCAGGAGACTTCCTTGCCGGTCGCCTTGTTATAGCGCTTGAAGCCGATCGGCGCGAAGTCGCGCCGGTCGAGCATCGACAGGTCGAGCCCCTGGTCGCTCGCCGCCGGATACATCTCGACCGGGATGTGCACCAGCCCGAAGCTGATGGCCCCCTTCCACATGCTGCGCGCCATAAGAGCTCTCCTTGAAGGTTATTCGCCGACCGATCCCGTGATCGGCAGCACGACGCCGGTGACGTAGCCGGAACACACGTTCGACGCGAGATAGACGTACGCCGGGGACAGCTCTTCCGGCTGCGCGGGGCGGCCGAACGTCGTGCTCTGGCCGAACTTGGTGATGTCTTCCGGCGACTGGTCGGCCGGGTTCAGCGGCGTCCACACGGGGCCCGGCGCGACGGCATTCACGCGGATGCCCTGGTCCAGCAGGTTCGCGGCGAGGGACATCGTGAATGCATGGATGGCGCCCTTGGTCGTCGAATAGTCGAGCAGTTTCTTCGACCCCTTCAGGCCCGTCACGGAACCCGTGTTGATGATGGCCGCGCCGCGCTTCATGTAGGGCAGGCACGCCTTCGCCATGTGGAAGTAGCCGTAGATGTTCGTGCGCATCGTCTCGTCGAAGCGGTCCTCCGTCAGGTCGAGCAGCGACTCGGCATGTTCCTGGAACGCGGCGTTGTTCACCAGGACGTCGAGGCGGCCCCACTTGGCAACGATCTGGTCGACGGCCTGCTGGCAGAATTCCATGTCCTTGACGTCGCCCGCGACCGTCACGCACTTCGTGCCCTCGGCCTCGATCAGGCGCTGCGTCTCGGCGGCGTCCTCGTGTTCGTTCAGGTACAGGATCGCCACGTCGGCACCTTCGCGCGCGAACAGGATCGCGACGGCGCGGCCGATGCCGGAATCGCCGCCGGTGACGATGGCGACCTGGCCCGCCAGCTTGCCGCTGCCCTTGTAGTGCTCGGCCATGAACTTCGGCTTCAGCTCCATCTGGGCTTCGATGCCCGGCTTGGCCAGGTGCTGGGCGGGGAAGTCGCCGCTGGGCTGCTGGATGCCGGTCTGCGCGGCGCCACCGCTGCCGCTGCCCTGGTCACCCTTCTGCATGCTGGCGTCAGCCTGGTCCTGGCGGTTCTGGATGGCTTTCTGCTTGTTCGCTGCGTCGTCCTGTGTTGCCATGGTGCTCTCCTTGTGCATGATTCCGCCAGTATTCCCGTCCAGAGACGGCGCTGACGGTGCGCTTCCACACATTGCGAGCATTTGCTAGGCGTTACAGGTGCTTTGTGGCAAACTTGTTAGCGTAACAAAGTATTCCAGAGGTGATTCATGCTAGAGCAGACCGCGATTTACCTGAGTCCGATGGCGCAACGGCGCGCCGAATTCGGGGACGCCTGCGCCTCCCTGTTCGCGCGCCTGCACCCGGCCGACAGCGCCGACGTCGCGGCGAGCCTGCTGGCGCGGGAGCAGCCGGACCTGCTCGTGATCGACCTCGACCGCTTCGAACCGAGCATCGACCTCGAGGCGCTGGCCGACCTCGTCGCCCGCCGCGCGGGCGCGCCGGTGCTGCTGCTGTGTCCCTTCGCCAATGCCGCCTGGCTGCCCGCGCTGATGGCGCACGGCCCCGTGCACTATGCCGTCACGCCGCTCGACGCGGCCGCGTTGCGCGCCGCGGTGCAGGCTTGCCTCGCGCAGCCGGAGGCGCCGTCGAGCGACACGGCGGGCCTGCGCGCGTTGCTGGACCTGCGTGCCCGAGTCCAGGCCGCACTGGACGAGGCCGAGGATGCGCATACCCTGTCGGAAGCCTTGTGCGCCGCCCTGTGCGCCTGGCCCGGCGTACGGCATGCAGCGGTGCTCCTGCTCAAGTACGGCAACGACCTGCAGCTGGAAGCGCAACAAGGGCCGGAAGGCCTGCTGCTCGGCGCACTGCTGCAGCGCACGGACCGGCTGCTGCAGGCCCCGCTGCGCCACGCATTCCCCGGCCTGCTGGCCGCGGCAGGCGGCACGGCCGCGCTGATCGAGGTCCCGGAACAATCGGGCGAACCGGCGCTGGCCGAGGGCTTGCGCGCGCACGGCGTCGCGATGGCGCTGGGCCTGCCGATTCCCGCCGACGGTCCCGGCACGCCGCGCGGCGCGCTGTCGCTGCTGTTCGGCGCCGCGCGCGCACTCACGCCGGACGAGTGGGCGACGTTGCAGGACGTGACGCGCCTCGCCGCCTTCGGCCTGCGCCTCGTCGCCATCGGCCAGGAAAACGAACACCTGATGGCGCGCCTGACGTACATCGCGACGACCGACGCGCTGACCGGCGTGGCGAACCGCCGCCACGGCGAGGAATTGCTGGAAAAAGAGATCAAGCGCGCCCGCCGCTACCGCGTCCCGCTCGCGCTGCTGTCGTTCGACATCGACCGTTTCAAGGCGGTCAACGACACGTACGGCTATCCGGTCGGCGACGTGGCGCTCCGTACCGTGGCCGACACGGCGCGCGCCGTGCTGCGCGCCAGCGACATCCTCGTGCGCTCGGGCGGCGAGGAATTCCACATCATCGCGCCGCACACAAGTGCCGTCGACGGCCTCAGGATGGCGGAAAAGGTGCGCGTGGCGATCGAGCAGGCCGAGATCCCCGGCTGCGACCACGTGACGGTGAGCCTCGGCGTGGCCCAGCTGGGCGAGCAGGAAAGCGGCGATTCGCTGACGCAGCGCACCGACGCCGCCCTCGCGCGCGCCAAGCGGGCGGGCCGCAACTGCGTCGAACTGGCGATGCAGTGAGCGGCAAAGTGTCGACGAACCCGCGCCTGCTCGGCTGGCTGCGGGCGTACCGCCGCGACGATCTCGCGGGCGACGTGGGCGCCGGCATCGTCGTCGCCATGATGATGATCCCGCAGGGCATGGCGTACGCGCTCGTCGCCGGCCTGCCGCCCGTCGCGGGCCTGTACGCCAGCATCGTCCCGCCGCTGCTGTACGCCGTGTTCGGCACGAGTTCCTCCCAATCCGTCGGGCCGATGGCGATCATCTCGCTGATGACCGCGTCGGCGCTGGCGCCCCTCGCATCGCCCGGCAGCGCGCTGTACGGCATGCTCGCGGCGCAGCTGGCGCTGGTGTCGGGCGTCGTGCTGCTCGCGTGCGGCCTGCTGCGCGTGGGCTACCTCGCCAACTTCTTCTCGCGCCCCGTGATGAGCGGTTTCACGCTGGGCTCCGCCGTGGTCATCGCGCTTGGCCAGATGCGGACCCTGCTGGGCGGATCGCTGCCGCATGTGCACGTCCCCAGCGCCGCGCTGGGCGTCGGGAGCGTCGCGCTGCTGCTGTTCGCGCGGCGCTGGCTGTCGCCGCTGCTGCAGCGGTTCGGCATGCCGTGCGGCGCGGCCGACGTCGCGGCGCGTCTCGCGCCGATGGTGCTCGTCCTGGGCGGCATCGCGCTCGTCGCCGGGCTGCACCTCGACCGCATGGGTGTGCAGGTGATCGGCACGGTGCCGGCCGGCTTGCCGGGCCTGACCCTCGCGACGTCCGGCGAGCACTGGCAGGCGCTGCTCAAGCCATCGCTGCTGATCGGCTTCATGAGCTTCCTGATCGCGATGTCGGGCGCGCAGACGCTGGCGCTGAAGCGCGCGGAAAAGCTGCACACGAACCGCGAACTCGTGGGGCTCGGCCTGGCCAACGTCGGCAGCGCGCTGACCGGCGGCTTTCCGGTGACGGGCAGCCTGTCGCGCTCCGCCGTGAATTTCGCGGCCGGCGCGCGCACCCAGCTGGCCGGCGTGATCTCGGCGGGGCTGCTCGCAGGCGCGCTCGTGCTGCCCACGGGCTGGCTCGCGCTGTTGCCGCTGCCGGTGCTGGCCGCCACGATCATCGTCGCCGTGCTCGGCCTGCTGGACTGGTCGACCCTGCGCACCGCGTGGGACTACGACCGCGCGGACGCGCTCGCGCTGCTGGCCACAAGCGGCGGCGTGCTGCTGCTCGGGGTGGAGGCGGGCGTCGTGCTGGGGCTGCTGCTGTCGCTGGGGACGATGATCTGGCGCGAGAGCCGGCCCCACATCGCGGTGCTGGGCCGGATTCCGCACACGGAGCACTTCCGCAATATCGACCGTTATTCGGCCGAGACGGACCCGAACGTCCTGCTGCTGCGCGTGGATGCCGGCCTGTTCTTCGGGAATATCGAAGCGGTCAGCGAGCGCATCGAGGAAGAACTGGCCGCGCACCGCGAGGCGCGCCATCTCGTGCTGGTGCTGTCGGCCGTGAACGCCATCGACAGTTCGGCGCTGTTCGGGTTGCTCGAATTGAATCGCGGCCTGGCGCGGCGCGACATCCGCCTGCACCTGGCCGAGGTCAAGGGACCGGTGCTGGACCGCCTGCGTGCGTCGACTTTGTTGAGTGAGCTCAGCGGCCGTCTCTTTTTAAGTACAGCAAATGCCTGGGATGCCCTCGCACGGCACGGTACGTGATTGCAAGCAAATCCCAGCTGTGGCAGGATGGAACCACGGTTTTAAAGTAAAGGTGGATATCATGCCGCGCCCAAGTACTATCGTTATTCTGTTGTCAACCGTCGCCTTGCTCGCCCTCGGCTTCGCCGCCGCCGTCCCGGCCGGCATTGCCCTGGCACTGACGTTCGAACTGGCCGCCTACAAGCGCGCCGCCGACCGCGAACGCGCCCTGCGTCCGGTCCGCATCGCCCGCCCGCTGCGCCGCCGCCGCTGATTCTTCGCGGTCCTGGTTCCCCCGCTTGACCGGCGTTCGTCGCCGGTCGGGCTCGCGGACACGCTACGTTTTCCTCTCTCTTTGGTCGCCACGCGCGGCCGTCTGCCGGCTGCGCCTCCGTCGTTGCCGAAATCATATTAATCACCTGATTTCCCTGTGCACTTCCATCGTGCCGGCCGTGTCTTGACGCCTGCACCATTCCGGTGCGCGGGTCCCGCGCTGGTGCGCCGCGGTCCCCGTTCCGGCTTCCCGGGACTGGCACGCATCGTGCTAACTCATCGGGTATGCCCGATTGCACCTTCACCGACCCGATTCCCGCCTCCTGGCTCGCGACCCTGCGCCTCGGCTTTGCGCGCGACGGCGGCTGCACGCGGCTCGTACGGCGCGAGCACCGCGGGCCGCTGCGCGTGCAAAAGGCGCTGTACCCGGAAGGCCCCGCGACCTGCCACGTGATCGTCGTGCATCCGCCCGGCGGCATCGTCGGCGGCGACCGGCTCGACATCGCACTCGACGTGCCGGCCGGCTGCCACGTGCTGGCCACGTCGCCCGGCGCCGCGAAGTGGTACCGCGCCAACGGCCGCACGTCGCGCCAGGACGTGCACCTGACTGCCGGCCCGGGCGCCGCGATCGAATGGCTGCCGCAGGAAACCATCATCTACGACGACGCCGACGTGATGCTCGCGCACGAGGTCGACCTGGCCCCGGGCGCCGTCTACATCGGCAGCGAAGTGCTGTGCTTCGGCCGCCATGCGTCCGGCGAACGTTTTACGCGCGGGCGCGTGGGACAGCGCACGCGCATCCGCATCGACGGGCGGCCCGTGTGGTGGGAGCAGGGCGCTGCGACGCCGGCGCTGCTCGCGAGCCCGCTGGGCATGCATGGCCACAGCGTGTGCGCGACGCTCGTCGCGGTCGGCAAGCCCATCCCGGCGGGCCTGCAACGGGCGGTGCGGGACGTCGATCCCGGCCTCGCCGTCAGCCAGGTGAAGCACGTGTTCGTGGCGCGCTTCCTCGGCGACGACAGCGAACGGGCGCGCGCGGCATTGACGGGCGCATGGGCCGTGCTGCGGCCGCATCTGCTGGACCGGCCGGCCGCGCCGCCGCGCATCTGGAATACATAGAGAACACAAACGGGAAGCCATGGACCTGACCCCTCGCGAAAAAGACAAGCTGCTGATCTTCACGGCCGCACTGCTGGCCGAACGCCGCCGCGCACGCGGCCTGAAGCTGAACTATCCGGAGGCCGTCGCGCTGATCACCGCCGCCATCATGGAAGGCGCGCGCGACGGCCGCAGCGTGGCCGAGCTGATGAGCGAGGGCACGACGGTGCTGGCGCGCGCCGACGTGATGGACGGGGTGCCGGAAATGATCCCGGAAATCCAGGTCGAAGCCACTTTCCCCGACGGCAGCAAGCTCGTCACTGTCCACCACCCGATTCCGTGAGCCCACAATGAAGATTCTCCTGCTCGATGCCCAGGCGTGCGACGTGATGCGCGTCCAGCTGGCCGACCTGTTGCTCGACACCGTCGGCCTGGGCGGACGCCAGGCCCAGGACTACTGGCAGGACGTGCGCGCGGCCGTCGCCGCCGGCACGCGCAGGCTGCTGGCCGCGTCGCACGACGGCACCGTGATCGGCACCGTGCAGCTGGACCTGTGCCAGCGTCTCGACGGCCGCCGCCGCGCCGACGTGCAGGCGCTGATGGTGCACAGCCGCGCGCGCCGGCGCGGGATCGGCGGCGTACTGCTGCGCGCCGCCGAAGCGGAAGCGCGCGCGCTCGGACGCGACGCGCTGCGCCTCGCCGCGGAGCCCGGATCCGGCGCGGAAGCGCTGATCCACGATCTCGGCTACGAGCGCGTGGACGCCCCGGCGGGCTCGCACGTGGCCTACGCGAAAACCCTGCTGATGCCGGAGGCCGCATGATCCCGGGCGAATACTTCCTCGAGGATGGCGACATCCCGATCAACACCGGCCGCCGCACGGTGACGCTCGTCGTCGCGAACGCGGGCGACCGTCCCGTGCAGGTGGGCTCGCACTACCACTTCTACGAAGCGAACGATGCGCTGCAGTTCGACCGTGCGCTTGCCCGCGGCATGCGCCTGAACATCGCGGCCGGCACCGCCGTGCGCTTCGAACCGGGCCAGCGGCGCACCGTCGAACTGGTCGATCTCGCCGGCGCGCGTATCGTGCACGGCTTCCAGGGCCGCGTGGACGGCCCGCTCGAAGGAGACGACTGAATGGCCACGATCAGCCGGCAGGCCTATGCCGACATGTACGGACCGACGACGGGCGACCGCATCCGCCTCGCGGACACGGAACTCGTCATCGAGATCGAGAAGGACTACGCCATCTACGGCGAGGAAGTGAAGTTCGGCGGCGGCAAGGTGATCCGCGACGGCATGGGCCAGTCGCAGCGCGTGCGGGCGGACGTGATGGACACCGTGATCACGAACGCCGTCATCGTCGACCACTGGGGCATCGTCAAGGCCGACATCGGCATCAAGGATGGCCTGATCGCCGCCATCGGCAAGGCCGGCAACCCCGACATCCAGCCCGGCGTGACGATGGCCATCGGCGGCGCGACGGAGATCATCGCGGGCGAAGGCATGATCGTGACGGCGGGCGGCATCGACACGCACATCCATTTCATTTGCCCGCAGCAGATCGACGAGGCCCTGATGTCCGGCATCACGACGATGCTGGGCGGCGGCACCGGCCCCGCCGTCGGCACCGCGGCGACGACGTGCACGCCCGGCGCGTGGCACATCCACTCGATGCTGATGGCGGCCGACGCGTTCCCGATGAACCTCGGCTTCTTCGGCAAGGGCAACGTGAGCCAGCCGCGGCCCCTGGAAGAACAGATCGAGGCGGGCGCCGTCGGCCTCAAGCTGCACGAGGACTGGGGCAGCACGCCGGCCGCGATCGACAGCTGCCTGTCCGTCGCCGAGCGCATGGACATCCAGGTCGCGCTCCACTCCGACACGCTGAACGAAGCGGGCTTCCTCGAATCCACGCTGGCCGCGTTCAAAGGCCGCACGATCCACACCTTCCACACGGAGGGCGCGGGCGGCGGGCACGCACCGGACATCATCGCGGCCGTCGGCCAGGACAACGTGCTGCCGTCGTCGACGAACCCCACGCGCCCGTACACGGTGAACACGCTGGACGAGCACCTCGACATGCTGATGGTCTGCCACCACCTCGACCCGGCCATCGCGGAAGACGTGGCGTTCGCCGAATCGCGCATCCGCCGCGAGACCATCGCCGCCGAAGACATCCTGCACGACCTGGGCGCCATCTCGATGATGTCGTCCGACTCGCAAGCGATGGGCCGCGTGGGCGAGACCATCACGCGCACGTGGCAGACGGCGCACAAGATGAAGGTGCAGCGCGGCCCGCTCGAGGGCGATTCGTCCCGCAGCGACAACGCGCGCGTAAAGCGCTACGTGGCCAAGTACACGATCAATCCGGCGATCGCACACGGCATCTCACACGCCGTCGGGTCGCTGGAACCGGGCAAGATCGCCGACATCGTACTGTGGCGGCCCGCGTTCTTCGGCGTGAAGCCGTCGATGATCCTGAAGGGCGGGATGATCGCGGCGAGCCTGATGGGCGACCCGAACGCATCGATCCCGACGCCGCAACCCGTGCACTACCGGCCGATGTTCGGGGCGTTCGGCGGGGGACTGCGCAAATCGTTCACGTTCGTGTCGCAAGCCGCGTTCGATGCGGGCATCGCGCGCCAGCTGGGGCTCGCCAAGACCGTGATACCGGTCCGCAATACGCGGGGCCTGCGCAAGCGCGACATGGTGCACAACGGCGCCACGCCGCACATGGAAGTGGATCCGGAAACGTACGAGGTGCGTGCGGACGGACGCCTGCTCGTGTGCGAGCCGGCGCAGGTGCTGCCGCTCGCCCAACGCTATTTTTTATTCTGACTCATCGGGGCCAACATGTTGTCACTGCATACGAAGATCCCGCACGCCGACGCCGTCCACGACGAGCTCGTGCTGCCGTACGACCAGCGCGAACGGTGCCGCCAGCGCGCGCGCCTCGCCTCCGGCGAAGAAGTCGCGCTGTTCCTCGTGCGCGGCACGGTGCTGCGCGACGGCGAGCTGCTGACGGGTGAAGGAGGGAGAGTCGTCCGGGTCGTTGCGGCGGAAGAGCCGACGTACCGCGTGCTCTGCGCGGACGCGACGATGCTCGCCCGCTGCGCCTTCCACCTCGGGAACCGCCACACGCAGACGCAGGTCGGCACGGGCTGGCTGCGCATCCGCGTCGATCCCGTGCTGAAGGACATGGTGCTCGGACTGGGCGCCCGGGTGGAGGAGGAGCTGGCGAAGTTCGAGCCGGAAGCGGGCGCGTACGCGGGCGGCCACGGTCACGGCCATCACGACCACGGCGGCGGCCTGCTGGCGCCCGTGCCCCTGCGGCAAAAGATCCACCGGCCGGCGGACATCGTGGCGGACGCATGAACGCCGCGAGCCTGCTGCACCTGCTGCAGTTCGCGAGCCCCGCGCTGCCGATCGGCGGCTACAGCTATTCGCAGGGCCTGGAGACGGCCATCGAGGAAGGCCGCGTGCACGATGCCGTCAGCGCGCATGCGTGGCTCGTGCGCTATCTGGACGAGGTGCTTGCGCGCTGGGATGCGCCGCTGCTGTGGCGTTTGCTGAATGCGTTCGCCGCGCGCGACCCCGCCGCCATCGCGGAATGGAGTGCGTGCTTCCTCGCGTCGCGCGACACGGCGGAACTGCGCGCGGAGACCGTCCAGATGGGCTATTCGCTCACGCGGCTGATCGCGGAACTGGGCGTGGCCGACACCAGCCTGCTGGGCGACGAGGTGTCGCTGCCGGCCGCGTATGCGTGCGCCGTCGACGCACTCGACATCCCGCACGGGGAAGCACTGCTCGCGATGCTGTTCGCGTGGGCCGAGAACCAGGTGCTCGTGTGCGTGAAGTCGGTGCCGCTGGGGCAGGTGGCGGGGCAGCGCCTGCTGCTGTCGCTGCGCCCGGATATCGAACGCGCGGCTGTCACGGCCTGCGCGCTGTCCGATGCGGACCTGTCGAACTGGTCCCCCGGCCTGTCCATGCTGTCGATGCGGCACGAGGTGCAGCATGGGCGGTTGTATCGTTCCTGAAAGAGGTAAAGCAATGACATCGAATCCCCTGCGCGTCGGCATCGGCGGCCCGGTCGGTTCCGGCAAGACGGCCCTGTGCGAGATGCTGTGCCTGCGCATGCGTGAGCACTACGACATGGCCGTGATCACCAACGACATCTACACGCGCGAAGACATGGAGATCCTGCTGCGCGCGAATGCGCTCCCGCCCGAGCGCCTGATGGGCGTGGAGACGGGCGGCTGCCCGCACACGGCGATCCGCGAGGACGCATCGATCAACCTGGAAGCCATCGCGCGCCTGCAGGCCGACTTTCCGGCGCTGGAGCTGGTGCTGGTGGAATCCGGCGGCGACAACCTCGCGGCCACGTTCAGCCCCGAACTGTCGGACCTGACCCTGTACGTCATCGACGTGGCGGGCGGCGAAAAGATCCCGCGCAAGGGCGGGCCCGGCATCACGCGGTCCGACCTCCTCATCATCAACAAGACGGACCTCGCGCCGCACGTGGGCGCCGACCTGGACGTCATGGCCCGCGACGCCCAGCGCCAGCGCGGGGCGCGGCCGTTCGTGTTTACGAATCTGCGTACGGGCGAGGGCGTGGATGCCGTCGTCTCGTTCATCCGCGAGCAGGGTTTACTTGATCAATGAAAGGGAATGCCATGAAATGGAACGACAACACGAATATCCGGGTGCGCCATGAAGATACGTCCCCGCGTCCGCGCATGCGCCTGGGCGGTGCGGTCGCCGTGCTCGCCAGCCTCGCCGTGGCGCTGCCCGCGGCCGCGCATCCGGGCCATCCCGACGGCGGCTTCGCGGCCGGCCTGCTGCATCCGCTGACGGGACTCGACCATCTGCTTGCGCTGCTGGCCGTCGGCCTGTGGAGCCGCCAGCAGCGTCACGGCGCCGTGCTGCCGCCCGCGTTCCTCGTGATGATGGCGCTGGGCGCGGCGTGCGCCGCTGCAGGGCTCGCGCTGCCCGCGCTGGAGACGTCGATCGCGGCGACCGTGCTGCTGCTGGGAACCGTGGTCGCGTGCGCGCCCGGCCTGCAGCGCCGTCTGCCGCCGCAGGTGGCGATCGTCGTCGTGGGCGGATGCGCCTTCCTGCATGGGGTGGCGCACGGGCAGGAACTGGCGGGGATGGCGAGCGGCGCCGGCTTCCTGGTGGCGAGCGCCCTGGTGATGCTGCTCGGCGCGCTGCCGGGGGAGCGCGTGCGCCGCATGGCCGGCGCCGCGATCGGCGCGGCAGGACTGTGCCTGCTTGCCGGCGTCGTTTGAATCAGGCCTGCTTGCGGGGTTCGTCCGAGCCCGATCCCGGTTCGGCCAGGCGGACGGGCGCCGCCTTCTCCGGATACAGCGCGCGCACGCCGTCGTACACCTGCGCGATGGCGGCCATGTCGGCCGCTTCGTCCCCCGTCAACGTCAGCGAGCGCGTGACGTCGATGACCTTCCTGCCGTAGTCGAACGAGATGAGCAGCACGGGCACTCTCGCGGCCAGCGCGATGCGGTAGAAGCCGCTCTTCCAGTGCGGGCGGTAGCTGCGCGTGCCTTCCGGCGTGATGGCGAGCCAGAACGAGTCCGCCGCATGCATCGTCTGCGCGAGGCGCAGGATGGCGCCCTGCGGAGCGCTGCGATCGACGGCGACGCCGCCCCAGTAGCGCATGAGGGCGCCCATCGGGCCGCGGAACAGCGAATCCTTGGCGAGCCAGCGGAACTGCACGCCGACGGCCCACTTGGCGACCAGGCCGATGGGGAAGTCCCAGTTCGACGTGTGCGGGTACACGACGGCGATGCCGTGCGGGCCGGGCAGCGGCTTGAAACGGATGTTCCAGCCGATCGCGTTCAGCATGCGCAGCGCGGTGCGCTGGCCCCAGGTCGGCAGCGCGTCGGGGCGCATCAGGTAGTCGTCCATGTTCTCTCCATGCGGCAGGCCATTGGCATGCAACTTCAATTGCGCGTCGGCAAGCAAACCGGGCATTTTATAGCGCTACCACCAGGGGAACAAGCAAAAAAACTGGAAGCGTTGCGGCCACGTCGGTATCATCCTTGCCTCTCAAACAAGGATTTTCAAGATGGACATCACGATTTTTCACAATACCCGCTGCGGCACGTCGCGCACGACCCTGGAGACGATCCGCGCGACCGGCGTCGAACCCCACGTGGTCGACTATCTCGCGCAGCCGCCGACGCGGGATGCGCTGAAGGACCTGATCGCCCGCGCGGGTTTGAACGTGCGCGATGCCGTGCGCAGCAAGGAAGCGCTGTTCAAGGAACTCGGCCTGGACGATCCGGCCACGACCGACGATGCGCTGCTCGACGCCATGGTTGCGCATCCGATTCTCATCAACCGTCCGTTCGTCGTGACGCCGAAGGGTGTGCGGCTGTGCCGGCCGTCGGAGCTGGTGCAGGAGATTCTCTGACACCGCCTTTTTGACATCGTGAAACGACGGGTGGTATAGTCGTCCGACTTCGATTGGTAACGTTTCCAATCGCGCGGCCGACAATACCACAACGGGAGACACGATGACGACGAGACGAGATGCGATGCGGCTGCTGGGCGCCGCGACACTGGTGGGTGGGCAGATGACGATGACCGGCCGGGCCGTGGCAGCGCCTGCGGCCGCCCCGGCGGCCGGCGCCGCCGCCTGGCAGGTCGTCACGTCCGCGCCCGGCGCCGACCGTTTCGCCGCGCGTCCGCTCGGCACATTCCAGCCGGCGGGCCAACCGCCCGAGACGGACATCGCCGTCTTCGTCGACACGTCGAAGCGCTACCAGGAAGTGTTCGGCTTCGGCGGCGCCGTCACGGATGCCGTCGCCGAGGTCCACGCAACCCTGACGCCGGCGCAGCAGGAGGCGTTCCTGGCTGCGTACTTCGACCCGCGCGCGGGCCTGGGCTACAACATCCTGCGCACGACGATCCACAGTTCCGACTTCGGCAGCGGCAGCTACACGTACGTGCGCGACGGCGACCGCTCGCTGGCCTCGTTCAGCATCGCGCCGGACATGAAGCTGCGCGTGCCCCTGCTGCGCGCGGCGCTGGCGGCGGCGCGCACGCACGGCACCGACATGCGCGTGTTCGCCAGCCCGTGGAGCGCGCCGGCCTGGATGAAGTCGAACAACAGCATGCTCGCGGGCGGCAGCCTGCTGCCGGCATACCGCGACACGTGGGCGCGCTACGTCGTGAAATTCGTGCAGGCGTACGAGCAGGCCGGCATCCCCCTGTGGGGCCTGTCGGTGCAGAACGAGCCGATGGCGAAGCAGAAGTGGGAGTCGATGATCTTCAGCGCCGAGGAGGAAACGCGCTTCCTCGGCGACCACCTGGGCCCCGCGCTGAAGGCGGCGGGACTCGGCGGCAAGAAGGTCATCGTGTGGGACCACAACCGCGACCTGCTGCCGCAGCGCGCCGCGACGATCCTGGCGGATGCGAAGGCGCGGCCGTACATCTGGGGCGTCGGCTACCACTGGTACGAGACGTGGGCGGGCGGCGAGCCGATGCACCGCAACGTCGCGGCCGTGCACGCGGCCTGGCCGGACGTGAACCTGCTGATGACGGAAGGCTGCATCGAGAAGTTCGATCCGGCGCGGCTGCAGGACTGGGCCAACGGCGAACGCTACGGCCGCGAGATGATCGCGGACCTGAACGCCGGATCCAGCGGCTGGGTCGACTGGAACATGCTGCTCGACAGCCGCGGCGGGCCGAACCACAAGAACAACTTCTGCTTCGCGCCGCTGCACGCGAGCGACGACGGGCAGCTCGTCTTCACGCCGATCTACACGGCCATCGGTCACTTCAGCCGCTACATCCGTCCGAAGGCGCGCCGCGTGGGCGCGACGACGAGCCGCAGCACGCTCGATGCGACGGCGTTCCGCAACGCGGACGGGCGCCTGGCTGTCGTCGTCATGAACCGCAGCGACCAGCCGCAGCGGTACCGGCTGTTCGTCGACCGGCAGGAGGTGGCGGTCGAGATTCCCGCGCGGGCGCTGCAGACCATCGTCGGGTGATTCATCCTCATCGCATGACGCCACCTGCGTGGGTATCGCCGCCAGCACGAAAACCGCACTTCAGTTACATTGTGCGGCTATACCCTCTGTCTTAAGACCGGTTCACGCAGCCCGGCCTTGAAAGTGGGGGTATATGCACTTACATTGGCGTTCCGTATCCACAGGAGATTGTGATGAGCCGTAAGACCCCCATCGAGCGTTACCGCAACATCGGCATCAGCGCCCACATCGATGCCGGCAAGACCACCACCACGGAGCGCATCCTGTTCTACACCGGCGTGAATCACAAGATCGGCGAGGTGCATAACGGCGCGGCGACGATGGACTGGATGGAACAGGAACAGGAACGCGGCATCACGATCACCTCGGCCGCGACGACGGCCTTCTGGAAGGGCATGGGCGGCAACTTCGCCGAGCACCGGATCAACATCATCGACACGCCGGGCCACGTCGACTTTACCATCGAGGTCGAGCGCTCGATGCGCGTGCTCGACGGCGCCGTCATGGTCTACGATTCCGTCGGCGGCGTGCAGCCGCAGTCCGAGACCGTGTGGCGCCAGGCGAACAAGTACAAGGTGCCGCGCATCGCGTTCGTCAACAAGATGGACCGCGTGGGCGCCGACTTCTTCCGCGTCCAGCAGCAGATCCGCGACCGCCTGAAGGGCAACGCCGTGCCGATCCAGATCCCGCTCGGCGCGGAAGAGCATTTCGAGGGCGTGATCGACCTCGTCAAGATGCGCGCCATCCGCTGGGACGACGCGAGCCAGGGCGTGCGCTTCTCGTACGAAGACATCCCCGCCGACCTGGTACCGGTCGCGGAGAAATGGCGCGAGACGATGGTCGAGGCAGCCGCCGAGGCGACGCCCGAGCTGACGGAGAAATACCTGAACGGCGAGGCGCTGACGGAAGACGAGATCAAGGCCGCGCTGCGCGCACGCACGATCGCGGGCGAGATCGTCCCGATGCTGGCCGGCTCCGCCTTCAAGAACAAGGGCGTGCAGGCGATGCTGGACGCCGTCATCGAGTACCTGCCGTCGCCGGTGGACGTGCCCGCGATCGCCGGCCACGACGAGGACGACAAACCGCTGGAGCGTCATCCGTCCGATGACGAGCCGTTCTCCGCGCTCGCCTTCAAGATCATGACCGACCCGTTCGTCGGCCAGCTGACGTTCTTCCGCGTGTACTCGGGCGTCGTGAATTCGGGCGACACCGTGTACAACCCGACCAAGGGCCAGAAGGAACGCCTGGGCCGCATCCTGCAGATGCACGCCAACGAACGCAAGGAAATCAAGGAGGTGTTCGCGGGCGACATCGCGGCGGCCGTCGGCCTGAAGGGTGTCACGACGGGCGATACGCTGTCGGACCCGGACAAGGTGATCGTGCTGGAAAAGATGACCTTCCCGGAACCCGTGATCTCGCAGGCCGTCGAACCGAAGACGAAGGCCGACCAGGAAAAGATGGGTATCGCATTGTCGCGCCTCGCGCAGGAAGATCCGTCGTTCCGCGTGCGCACGGACGAGGAATCGGGCCAGACGATCATGTCCGGCATGGGCGAGCTGCACCTGGAAATCCTCGTCGACCGCATGAAGCGCGAGTTCGGCGTCGAGGCGACCGTCGGCAAGCCGCAGGTGGCGTACCGCGAGACGATCCAGAAAGCCGTCGAGAACGTCGAGGGCAAGTTCGTCAAGCAGTCCGGCGGCAAGGGCCAGTACGGCCACGTCGTGCTCAAGCTGGAACCGCTGGAGCCGGGCAAGGGCTACGAATTCGTCGACGCCATCAAGGGCGGCGTCGTGCCGCGCGAGTTCATCCCGGCCGTCGACAAGGGCATCCAGGAGACGCTGCCGAACGGCGTGCTGGCAGGCTACCCGGTGGTGGACGTGCGCGCGACGCTGACGTTCGGTTCCTACCACGACGTCGACTCGAACGAGAACGCGTTCCGCGTCGCCGCGTCGATGGCGTTCAAGGACGCCATGCGCAAGGCGGCGCCGGAACTGCTCGAGCCGATGATGCAGGTCGAGGTCGAGACGCCCGAGGAGTTCACGGGCAACGTGATGGGCGATTTGTCCACGCGGCGCGGCGTCGTGCAGGGCATGGACGAGATCCCGGGCGGCGGCGGGAAGCTGATCAACGCCGTCGTGCCGCTGGCGGAGATGTTCGGCTACTCGACGACGTTGCGCTCGCTGACGCAGGGGCGGGCCACGTACACCATGGAGTTCAAGCACTATGCGGCGGTGCCGAAGCACATCCTGGACCAGATCGCGACGGCGAGGGCGGCGAAATGACGCCGCTCCCGATCCTCGGCCAGGGCACCTGGAACATGGGTGAAGACCCGTCCGCCCGCGCGGCCGAGGTGGCCGCTCTGCGGCTCGGCCTGGACCTCGGCATGACCCTGATCGACACGGCCGAGATGTACGGCGAGGGCGGCGCCGAGGAAGTGGTCGGCGAGGCGATCGCCGGCCGCCGCGACGACGTTGTCCTCGTCAGCAAGGTCTATCCGCACAACGCCTCGCGCGCGGGCGTGCGCGCCGCGTGCGAGCGCAGCCTGCGCCGTTTGCGCACCGACCGGCTCGACCTCTACCTGCTGCACTGGCGCGGCGGCGTGCCGCTGGCGGAGACGCTGGAGGGGTTCGAACGCCTGCGCGACGAGGGCAAGATCCTCGCGTACGGCGTCTCGAACTTCGACACGGACGACATGGTGGAAGCGGCCGCGCTGCCAGGCGGCGCCGCCATCGCGGCGAACCAGGTGCTGTACAACCTCGTCAAGCGCGGCATCGAATGGGACTTGCTGCCGTGGTGCCGCGAGCGCGGCATTCCCGTGATGGCGTATTCGCCGCTGGAATCGAGACCGGGCGAGCAGCGCGCGCTGCTCGCCCGGCCGGAACTCGGCGAGGTGGCGCGCCGTCATGGCGTCACGCCGGCCCAGGTGGCGCTGGCATGGCTGCTGCGCCAGGACGGCGTCGTGACGATTCCCAAGGCCGTGCAGCCGGCCCACGTGCGCGCCAACCGCGCCGCGCTGGACCTCGCGCCGCAACTCACGCCGGACGACCTGGCGTTGCTGGACGCGGGCTTCCCACCGCCGGCCCGGCGCGTACCGCTGGCGATGCGCTGAAGGCGGCTCAGCGTCCCGACAGCCACTCGATCAGGTCGGGCGAGGCGAGGGGACGGCTGAACAGGTAGCCCTGTCCCTTCGCGCAGGCCTGGGCGCGCACGGCGGCGGCCTGGGCCTCCGTCTCGATGCCTTCGGCCACCGTGCTCATGCCGAGGCTCTGCGCCACCTTCACCGTCGCCTCGATCAGCACGCGGTGGTGATGGCTCGTGTCGGCCTGGCACACGAAGGAGCGGTCGATCTTGACCGTGTCCACGGGCAGCTGGTGCAGGCTGGAGAGCGACGAATACCCAGTACCGAAATCGTCCAGCGCCAGGGTGACGCCGACGGCCTTCAGTTCGTGCAGGCGCTGCTGCACCTGCTGGTCCTGCGCAGCCAGGCTTTCCGTCACTTCCAGCTGCAGCTGGTCCGGACGCATGCCGTTCTGCGCCAGCACGTCGCGCACGACGGCGGGCCAGCCCGGTTCCGCGAGCTGCGCGCGCGACAGGTTCACGGCCAGCAAACGCGGTGCGCGCTCGCCCAGTGCGCGCTGCCACGCGGCGAAGTCGCTGCAGGCGCGGCGCAGCACGAAGTCGCCCAGCGCGCCGATGAGCCCCGATTCCTCCGCCACCTGGATGAATTCGATCGGCGGCACGACGCCGCGCACGGGATGGCGCCAGCGCACGAGCGCTTCGACGCCGGCGGCATGGTCGGTGGCGCCGTCCGCGCGCAGGCCGACGACGGGCTGGTAGACGACGAACAGCTGGTCGTCGACGAGCGCCTGGCGCAGGTCCGATTCGATGTCGGCGCGGCGCGCGGCCCGTTCGCGCATCGCGGTTTCGAACGCGACGCAGCGGGCGCCGCCCGCGCGCTTGGCCTCGACCATCGCGATGCTGGCGTCGCGCAGCATCGCGCCGGCGTCCGCGCCCGCATCGCCGCTCCACACGAGGCCCATGCTCAGGCGGATGACGACATCCTGGCCGTCCAGTGCATGCGGGCGCGCCAGCGCATCGAGCAGGCGCGTGGCCACGCGCTCGGCGTCGGCGCGGCTGCGCAGGCCGTCCAGCACGACGGCGAATTCGTCGGCGCCGACGCGCGCCGCCATCTGGCCCGCGCCCGCGTGCGTGTCGATGCGGTCGCTCGGCGGACGCAACGTGGCGCGAATGCGTTCGCCGATCTGCACGAGCAGGCGGTCGCCCGTCGCCTGGCCCAGCGCGTCGTTGACCTGGCGGAAGCGGTCGCAATTCATGAATACGAGCGCAAAACCGCCGCCGTCCGCGAGCGGCGGCCGGCCCAGCATCTGCTGCAGCTGTTCCAGCACGGCTTCCCGGTTGGGCATGCGCGTGAGCGCGTCCGTGCGCGCCTGGCTGCGCAGCCGGCGCGCCAGGCGGTCCTGTTCGCGCTGTACTTCCGCGGTGGCGTCGGTCACGGTGGCCATCAGGCGCGTGCCGTCCAGTTTCAGGACGCTCAGCGACAGGACCTGCGGCGCGCCCGGCGCGGCCGCATCGCCCAGCTGCACGCGCAGGCCTTCGCACACGACGCCGGACGGCGCCTCGAACGCCGCCGTCAAGTCGCGCAGCTGCGGCGCCACGTCCTGCAGCACCGTGAACAGGTTGTCGAGGCTGCCGTCGCGCGCGAGCGGCATCAGGAGGCTGGACGACATCGGGTTCAGCATGTCGACCGTGCCGTCCAGGCTTGCCTGGACGAGGCCGATGGGCGCACGGTAGAGGAACTGGACGAGGGCCTCGTAGGCGTTCGTGTCGCTCATCGCTGCACCTCGCCATCGAGCGCCGGACGCCACCGTTCGACGCGGTCGCGGCCCGCGGCTTTGGCTGCATACAGGGCCTGGTCGGCGCGTTTCATCAGGCCATTCAATCCGAGCGCCTCGCCGTCGCACACGGCGACGCCGGCGCTGATCGTGCAGGCGATCTGCGCGCCGTCGTACGTGACGGGACGGCTGGCGACGAGCCCGCGCAGGCGTTCGGCCACGGCGACGGCGGCATCGAGGTCGGATGACGGCAGCAGCACGGCGAATTCCTCACCGCCCACGCGCGCGACCACATCCACCTGCCGGAACGTCGCGGACAGCAACTGCCCCAGGTGGCGCAGCACGGCGTCGCCGCCGGCGTGGCCGTGGCGGTCGTTGATGCGCTTGAAGTGATCGGCGTCGACGAGGACGAGGGCCGTGGGACGCGGCGCGCGCCGGTTGCGGTTCAGTTCCAGCTCGGCCGCCTCGAAGAATGCGCGGCGGTTGGCGACGCCCGTCAGGTGATCGCAGAACAGCGATTTGCGGCGCGCATCGATCGCCTCGCGCTTGTCGCTGACGTCGCGCAGCACGAGGCAGTACGCGGTTTCGCCCGGCTCGGCCTGCGCCGGGTCGCGGTCGGGCAGCGGGGAGATCATCGCGCTGGCCCAGAACTCGCTGCCGTCCGCACGCACGCGCGGGCCCTCGTCCAGGCTCCAGCCGTTCTGGTCGGCCTCGCGCAGGCGGTCGTCCGCGTGGTGGGGCGTCGTCGCGCCCTCCGGATAGAACACGGCATACGGCTGGCCGACGACGTCTTCGCCGTGCCCGGTGACGCGGCCGATCGTCTCGTTCCACGCGCTGACGCGGCCCGTGCCGTCCAGGCCGACGAGGGCGTAATCCGTGATGCTCGTGAGGAGGGCGCCGAGCCACGCTTCGTTCTGGCGCAGCTGGCGGTCGCGCCGCACCTGTTCCGTGACGTCCGACAGCACGGCCATCAGGCGCGCCTCGTCCAGCTTTAGGAGGGTCAATGACAGCACCTGCGGTCCGCGTTTCGGGCGCGCGTCGCCGCCGCCGAGCTGGATGTGCAGGCCGTCGCACACCATGCCGTTGGGCCGCGCGAACATCGCGCACAGGTGGCGCAGCTCGGGTGCGACGCCGGCGAGCGCGTCGAACAGGTTGACCAGGTTGCCGTCGCGCTGCAGCGGCATCAGCAACTGGGCCGAGACCGGATTGATCATGAGGATCTCGCCGTCGGCCGCCGTCTGTACGAGGCCGACGGGGGCCAGGTACAGGAACTGCATCAGCGCCTCGTGCTCGGCGGCGAGGCGGGCGTACGTTTCGGTGTCTGCCGTCATGCTTTGCGCTGGACGAGCACGTAGCGTACGGGGGTATGCGGTGCGGCCAGCAGACGCAGGGCGACTTTCACCGGGCGCATGCGCAGGGTCAGCACGTAGTCGATCGTGTCGTCGAGCGTCGTGCCGTCGTCCTGGGCATCCTCGAAGCGCTGCGCCACCATGAAATTGTTCAGGCAGGGCGCGACGTTCGTGAACAGCGGCTGGCCCAGCACGCGCGGCGGCGTCAGGCCGGCCGCGTCCGATTCCGTGCGGTTGTACTGGCACACGTTGGTGTCGTCGTCGAAGCCGATGACCCCGAAATCCAGGCGGTCGAGATCGTCCGTTGCCAGCTGCGCGAGGCGCGTATGCAAGTCCGGGGCGGCGAAGGACAGGTCGGGGGCGGTCATGGGAACTCCAGCGGAAGATCGTGTTGCAGGAAAGAAAGGCATGGTGACATGACGCCATGTCTCTGTCAAACCTATCGTGTGTATATGTCACATTGGCGCGTCCGTACGCGTTTGACAGCAGCGATCCGTCCCGTCATAGTCTGCGCGCCATATCGACGACGAGACATCATGCCGGGACGATCACATTCTGCCTCAAGTGGCCCCATGCGCGGCGCCAGCCCGGACGGGTGGTGGACGCACGGCGATGCCTTGCGCCGCGTCGTCACCGACCTGCTTGCCGCCGAACTGGCGCAGATGCGGCCCGGCCGGCCGTCAGCGCCGGCGTCCTGGTCGCCCGACACGCAGTTCGTGCGCGACCTGGGCGTCGATTCGCTGGAGCTGATGGGGCTCGGCACGGCGCTGGCCGAGGCATTGCACTTGCAGCGCGGCGGTATCGACGAGCAATTGCTGGCGCGGCCATGCATCGGCGACTGGATCACGAGCGCGCGGGCTGGGCTGGACGCATGCGCCACGGCCGGCGTGGCTGCGGATGAACTCGCGCTGACGTTCCGCACGTCGGGCAGCAGCGGCAGTCCGAAGCGTTGCACGCATGCGCTCGCCACGCTGGAGCAGGAGATCGCCGCGCTGGCGCAGCTCGTGCCGGGCCGGCGGCGAGTCCTGAGTGCCGTTCCGAGCCACCATATCTACGGGTTCCTGTTCACCGTGCTGTTGCCAAGGCGGTTCGCGGGTTGGCATGACGGCGGCGCGGTCGAGGTGATCGATATGCGCCGGGCCGGTCCGGCCGCGCTGGCCGGCCTGGCGCGTCCCGGCGACCTCATCGTGGCGCACCCTGGCTGGTGGGAAGCCGCGGCGCGCGTCACGCCCGCATTCGACGCGGACATCGTCGGCGTGACATCGACCGCACCTTGCCCGGACGCGCTCGCCGCGACGCTGGCCGCCGCCGGCCTGCGCCTGCTGCAGGTCTACGGGAGCTCGGAAACGGCCGGTGTCGGCTGGCGCGACCGGGCAGACCAACCCTTCACGTTGCTGCCGTACTGGACCCGCGCGGATGACGCCGCCTGCCTGGCACGCACGCTGCCGGACGGGACGGCACGACCTTATCCGTTGCAGGATCGGCTGGACTGGTCCGACGCGACGCATTTCGTGCCCGCGGGACGCCTCGACGACGCCGTGCAGGTCGGCGGGATGAACGTGTTCCCGGCCTGGGTGGCGGACGTGCTGGCGCTGCATCCGCAGGTGCGCGAGGTGGCGGTGCGGCTGATGCGTCCCGACGAGGGCCGGCGCCTGAAAGCCTTCGTCGTGCCGCGGTCCGGTGCCGACGTCGACAGCCTGCGCGCGGATCTGCCCGGCTGGATAGCGGAACGGCTGACGGCGCCCGAGCGGCCCGTCGCGTGGACGTTCGGCCCACGCCTGCCGCGCCAGGCCAGCGGCAAGCCGGCGGACTGGATCATCGACGCCGAATGACGCCGCCGTGCGCCGGTGGTGCCTGACCGGGCGCTTGATCGCGTCGGCCTCGCGGCAGCGTGCACGGAATCTTGCGCTGCCGTTCCACTCGAACCCACTCGAACGTCCGCGCCAGCCGGCCGGTGGACCAACGGACCCGGGACCATGAACATTGTGATCGAAGCCAAGGACATCGTCCTCGTCCTCGTCGGCGTGGCAGGCAGCGTGGTGGCGAGCTATATCTACCGGTATCTGGAAAGTGCCAGTTCCGCGTCGCAGGCGCTGGAACGGGATCTCGATTCCACCGACCCGATCGTGCGCGACCGGGCGACACGGCATTGCCTGCTGACGGCCGCGAAATTCTTCGTGTTCGCGAATATCTTCACCGTCGTCTCGGGCGGCGCGTGGATTTTCGGGAACGCCTTGTACGACCTCACGTTGCTGGTGCTGGGAGCGGCGTCGGTGATCGCCATCCTGCTGCTGTGGGGCGCGTTGCGCTGGCTCGTGCGCGCCCAGAAGGGCAATGGCGGTTGAGACGCGCGCGGGCGCTGCCCCGGGCGGCGTCAGGATGCGGGCTGCGCGTCCGTCACCACCACCGTCATGTAGGCGTCCAGGAATTCCTGCGGCATGCGGCGCGGCCGGCCGCTCGACAGTTCGATGCACACGAGGTCCCACCGGCCGCGCAGCACCGTCGCGCCGTCGCGTTCGCGCACGAGCTGGAAGCGGCGTTCCATCGCCAGCTTGCCGTCGCCCGCGACGAGCCACGTGCCCAGCACGAGCGCCTCGCCGGCAAAGGTCGGCAGCAGGTAATCGTATTCGCCGCGCCGGATCGCCATGGCGCGGTCGAGGCGCCGGTAGTCGTCCAGCGACAGGCCCAGCGCTTCCGAATGGGCCCACCCGGCCTGTTCGCACCAGCGGACATAGACGGCATTGTTGGTGTGGTTCAGCCCGTCGATGTCGGCCGCTTCCGGGACACGGGGCAGGGTGAACGGGTGCGGGAAATCCCAATCCAAGACAAGTCCTTCCTGTTGCTGCGGGTGGATGCGTGCCGCGCGGGCGCGCGCCGCCTATTCTACGTCGGCGCACGGGTCCGGTGGTCTTTACGGCGGCCACGCTCATGCCAGCACTCATGCCAGCTCCAGCAGCAGCGGCTGGTGGTCGGATCCGGCCGCGGCCGTATCGACGCGGATCGTCCGCCCCCGTGGCGCCAGCGCGGGACTGACGCAGGCGTAATCGAACGTGACCGGCTGTGCCGCCGTGGGGTCGCGCAGCCCCACGGTCGGCGCATGGGGCTCGCCGGGATGCACCAGTTCCCAGGCGTCGCGCCACAGGGGCGTACCGTCGGGGCCGGGCGCCAGCAGGCGCGCGTGGCAGTCCGAACCGGGCAGCATGTTGAAATCGCCGGCGAGGATGGCGGCGGCGGGATGCGGCAGCGGTGCGAACGGCACGCCGCCCGGACCGTCGGGCGCCGGCGCCGGTGCGCCGGACATGCCCGCGTGTGCGAGCGCTTCCGCCTGGAGTTCGCGCAGGCGCTCGACCTGGGCCATGCGCTGGCGCACCGAAAAATACTCGAGGTGGACGTTCAGCACGCGCAGCATGCCGTCCGGCGTGGCGACGACGGTATCGAGCGCGGCGCGGGGCATCGCCGGTACCCCGGGATCGGGCGGCCAGGGCAGGGCGTGGCGGCGCACGTGGACGATGTGGCCGCGCGCGAAGGTCATGCACCCGAGGCGGCGCGGGGACCCATCCGCGTTGCGCGTGTCGAGGGCGAACGCGGACGCGGCGTGCAGGTGGTCGAGGCGCCGCGCGAGGCCGGCGAACTGGTCGCCGATCGGTCTGCCGTCGCGCGCAGGCAGGCCGCAGCCGACTTCCTGCAGAAGCAGGATGTCGAAGCGGGCGCCGAACGCCAGCACCCGGTCGACGACGCGGTCGAGGTCGGATCCACCGTCCGGCGTACGGGCGCATTGTATGTTCCAGGTGATCAGTGTGAGCATGGCTTTCCTTTCGAGATCGTCAGGCTAGCGCGGCACCGGTGTCGCGGACTGATGCAGCTCAGGCGTGCGCAGCGAACTGCCGCACTGGCGTACGGTCTATGCAAACGATGGAGGCGCGACGATGTACACGATGATTCTTTTGTTGTACCTGCAGCAGGGCCTGGACGTGACGCTCGACCAGGCCAATCTGCGGGGGCAGTACCTGAAGCAGGGCGAATGCGAAACGGCAGCACGCAGGTTGCGTGGGCCGGTGCCCATTCCCCGCAATTACTCGGCGGCCTGGCAGGACGTCATGTGCATCAAGGTGAACAACAACGTCCGGGTCAACGAGATGAAGCCGATCGACCTGTCCAAGGCGCTGCAGGCCTATGCGCCCCTGCATTGCCAGGCCGAGGGGGCGTGGGAAAGGATGGCCGAGCTGTGCCGCGCACCGGAACAGCCGGGCAACGACGAGGAAGGAGGCGGCGGGGCCGGCGACAGGCCTGCCAGGTCGGCGAAACGCTAGCGCGGTGCAGTGCCGTTCAGGGATCCTGGTTCCACACGACGCCCTTTGGGCAGTCGGTGGCACCGGCAGCGCCTGCGCTCGCCGCGGTGATCGAGCCGGTGCCCGGCATCCCGGCCAGGGGCATGCCGACGCCACCGGCCCGGCGGCAGCGGAACCGGTTGCCCTGGCGGAAGCGGTAGATGACGACGCCGTCCGGGGACGTGTACGTGTCGGACTGCAAGGTCAGCGAGCGGTCGATGTGGGCGGATTCGACGCCGCGCTGGAAGCGGGCCATCGGCGTATCCGCTTCGGTCGGCACGCCCGGCTTGCCCTTGCGGAGCTCACGGTCGACGCGTCCGGCCTGCTGCTTCGCGAGGCCTGCCATGAAGCCGCCTTGCACGGACGATGCGCCAGCCGGCGTGCGCGCGAGTGCGCGTGCGTCCGTGGCCGGGTCGACCGCCTGCGCGGTGTCGATAGGGTTGGGCACGGACGGCGCCGCTTCCGCTGCCGACGGTGCCGACGGGGAAGTCATGGGCGCTGGGTCGACACGCGGATCGGGCCCGGTTGCGCGCCGTGCCTCGTCGTCGTCAGGTCGATGCACGGGTTCGGGCTGGACCGGCGGGACGGAAATGGAGGGTGCTGCCCGCAGGGACGGCTCGGGCAGCAAGCGCATGTCCGCGTCCTGCGGCGGCCGTGCGGCCGGGCTGCGGTCGGTTTGCACGAGGAACGTCACGACCCGGGGCGGGCGGACGGGAAGGAGGCGCCGTTCCTGCGTCCACAGGAACAGCGCAAGCAGGTGGACGGCGCACGTGACCGCCAGCACGACGCGTCTGCGCGCGTCGAACGTGGCGTGCGATATCGCGTGTGCGCCGTTCGCCACGTTCAGTGCGCCGTCATGGCCTGCCGGATGGTGACGCAGCGCTGGTCGTCCTCGGCCGCGTCGAGCAGGGCGCGGCGGGTGCCGGCCGACAGCGCCTTGTCGGCGCCGGCGGCCGCCTGCAGGCGCTGGACGCTGGCCGGCGTGCAGCCGGCCGGGATCAGTGACTGACCATAGGCGCGCATGTAGACGGGACCTGCGCTCTTGTCGAGCTGCGGCAGGCGTGCAAGACGCGCGTCGGCCGTCTGGTCGCCCAGGCCGTGCTGCTCGGCCGGGTACAGGTGCTCCATCACCGTACGCACCTTCGAGAACGGCAGCTTCGTCTGCAGGTCGTGGACGGTGCCCAGCCATTCGGTCTTGACGGCCGGGTCGGGGCGGCTGACGATGGCCGACAGGGCGGCGGCCTGGCCCGCGTCCGACTTGTCGCGCGCCTGCTCGGCCTCGACGAGGGCGGCGGCGCCCGGGTAGTCATAGCGGTTCAGGCGGCCGATGATGGTCCAGCGCAGGTCCTGGTTGATCGCGAGGCCATCGACCTGTTCCTTGCCGTCGAGGATGGCGGCGAGGCGGCGCAGCGCGTCCGGCGAGCTGGCGACGTCGATGTAGTTGCCGAACCAGCGGCGCTGGAAGTTGTCGTCGCCCTTGTTCGCGAGCGTGCTGGTCCAGGCCATGTCTTCCAGCTGGCGCGTGACGGCCTGGGCGTAGGAGGACCGGGATGCGGCCTGCGGATCCATCAGGTCGAGGTAGCGCTTGGCGCCCCCGACCTTGCCGAGCACGTCGCCGAGCAAGGTGTAGTCTTTTTCTTGCGGCGCATTGTTGAGTGCCGTGGACAGGAAGTCGTTGAGCGGAAGCTTGCCGTCGCGGACGCCGTCCCACAGGCTTTGCCACAGCATGGCGCGCAGCAGCGGGTCATCCACGGCAGCCAGGTGGCTGCGCGCGCTGTCGAACGAGCGCGGATCGAGCTGGACCTTCACGAAGCCCCAGTCCTCGTAGTTCGGGTAGACGAGGTCGGGGCAGGCTGCGCCGTTCATGGCCGGGACCGGCGTCTTCGCGCCCTTGTACGTGACGGCGACGTTGCGCTCGAGCTTGTAGTCCTTGCCGTCCAGGCGGAACGCGGCCACCTGGACGCGCTGCTCGCGCAGGGTCGGCAGGGCCTTGCTCTGGGCGGTCTGGTTCAGCGTGAAGCCGGTGATCTTGCCGGCCTTGCAGGCGTAGTTGGCGGCGATCGTGTTGACGCCCGGCTGGTACAGCCATTCCTTCGTCCAGCCAGTCAGGTCGCGGCCGGCGGCCTGGCCGAGGCTCCCGATGAAGTCGTCCAGCTTCGCGTTGCGGTACTGGTATTTGACGAGGTAGTTGTGCACGCCCTTGCGGAACACGTCGGCGCCCAGCAGGTGGCGCAGCTGCATCAGCGTGGAGGCGCCTTTCGAATACGTGATGTTGTCGATGTTGTCGAACGCGTTCTGCGTCGACGGCACCGGGACTTCGATCGGGTGCGTGGTGCTGCGCTGGTCCTGCGCGTAGGCGCGCTGCTTGCCTTCCGAGTAGAAGGCACGCCACGCGTCCTTGAATTCCGTCGCCTCGGCCGTCGCCAACGTGCCCATGAACGACGCGAAGCTTTCGTTCAGCCACAGGCCGTTCCACCACTGCATCGTGACGAGGTCGCCGAACCACTGGTGCGCCATCTCGTGCATGATGACATAGGCGAGGCGCGCGCGCTGCTCGGCCGTCATGTCGGCCTTGTACATGAAGCCGCGCTCGGCGAACGTGATCGCGGCCGCGTTTTCCATCGCGCCGTACAGGAAGTCCGGCACGAGGACCTGGTCGTATTTCTCGAACTGGTAGGGGATGCCGAAGTAATCGTCGAAGAACGCCAGGCCGGCCTTCGTGTACTTGAACCACTCGGCCGGCTTGACCTGCGCCGCGACCGACTGGCGCGCGAACAGGCGCATCGGATACTTGCCGCTCGTGTCTTCCCACATCTTGTAGGGACCGGCGTGCATCGAGAAATTGTACGGACTGAGCTTCCTGGTCTTCGCGAACGTCCAGCGGCGCAGGTCGCCGGCCGGGGCGACGTTCGTCTCGCGCGTCGTCGAGATCACCTGCCAGTCGGCCGGCACGCTCACGGTCACCTGGTACGTGGCTTTCAGGTCGGGCTGGTCGAACACGGCGAACATCTGGTGCGCGGCGGCCGGTTCGAAATGCGAATACGTGTACACGCGGCCGTCGACGGGGTCGACCATGCGGTGCAGGCCTTCGCCGTTCGTGCTGTGCGGACGCTCGTAGGCCACGACGACGGTGTTGCGGCCTTTGACGAGGTCCTGGGCGGGCACGGTGATGAACCAGCCGTTGTAGCGCGGCGTGACGGTCTTGCCGTTGACGGTCAGCGACTTGATCGTGGCCTTGTCGAGGTCGACGGTGAGCGGGCTGTCCGCATCCTTCAGGTCGAAGGCCAGGGTCGTCGTGCCGCTGAACGTGTCCTTGCCGGTGAGCGTGAAGTCGAGCAGGTAGTCGACGTTGGACACGCGCGCCGAGCGGGCGGCCGCGTCAACCTGCGACAGGTAGGCGTTGTCGGCACGTGCCGGGGTAGTGGCAGCGTGGACGGCAGGGGTAGAGGCAAACGCCAGCGCGGTAGCGACGGCGAGCGGCAACAGGCGGGGTAGGCAGGTCTTCACGGGACTCCTTGCGACGATTAACGAAGGCCGCGGCTTGTGACCACGGCCTGTAGGAATCTCACAAGAATATCATGTCAGCAATAGTATTCGTATCGGTGACGCCTGCGAATGAAGGGTTTTTTACCGGAATATATGCATGGGAAAGGAGGGAGATGCTCGGACGAACAGGGCGCCCGTCCGAACATCGAGGCGGCGTCAGCCGTTGGCCTGCAGGGCCGGATAGTCCGTATAGCCTTCGGCGGTCGGCGCGTAAAACTTGTCCGGGCGCGGCGCGTTCAGCGGTGCATTGCGCTTCAGACGTTCCGGCAGGTCCGGATTGGCGATGAACCATTGACCGAAGGCGACGGCATCCGCGTCTCCGCTCGTGAGCAATTGATCGGCGCTTTCCTTCGTCAGTTTTTCGTTGGCGATGTAGACGCCGCCGAAAATCTTCTTCAGTTCCGGACCGAGGCGGTCTGCGCCGATCGCTTCGCGCGCGCAGATGAAGGCGATGCCGCGCTTGCCCAGCTCGCGTGCCACATAGCCGAACGTGTCCAGCGGCGTGGAATCGCCCATGTCGTGGGCGTCACGGCGCGGTGCCAGGTGCATGCCGACGCGGTTGGCGCCCCAGACATCGATGCACGCGTCCGTCACTTCCAGCATCAGGCGCGCGCGGTTCTCGATCGGGCCGCCATAGGCATCCGTACGCTGGTTGGTGCTGTCTTGCAGGAACTGGTCGAGCAGATAGCCGTTGGCGCCGTGGATCTCGACGCCGTCGAAGCCGGCCTTCTTCGCATTCTCCGCGCCCTTGCGGTAGGCGGCGACGATGGCCGGGATTTCCTCGAGCGTCAGTGCGCGCGGGGTGACGTACGGCTTCACGGGGCGCACGAGGCTGACGTGGCCCTTCGGCTGGATGGCCGACGGCGCGACCGGCAGCTCGCCGTCCAGGAAGAGCGGGTCGGAAATACGGCCCACGTGCCACAACTGCAGGAAGATGCGGCCGCCTGCGTCGTGCACGGCAGCGGTGACCTGCTTCCAGCCTTCGACCTGTTCGTCGGACCAGATGCCCGGGGTGTCGGCATAGCCCACGCCCATCGGGGTCACCGAGGTCGCTTCCGACAGGATCAGACCGGCCGAGGCACGCTGTACGTAGTATTCGGCCATCAGGGCGTTCGGCACGCGGCCTGCGCCCACGGCGCGCGAGCGGGTCAGCGGCGCCATGATGATGCGGTTCGGCAGCTCGAGGCTGCCGACCTTGATCGGGTCAAACAAAGTCGTCATTGGTACTCCTGTGTCAATGATCCGCCGCGTTCGTGCGGCGAAGAGAGGGCATCTTAAAGCAGGGCCGGAAATCCTGCTGAGGACGCCCCAATTTCGCAGCGCCGGGGTGCCATCGACGGGCCGGTGCTATACTGGCCGGTTTTTCGTCGGGCAGGAGCAATCGATGAGCTGGATCTACCTGGCCGTGGCCGGCCTGCTGGAAGTCGCGTGGGCGGTCGGACTCAAATATACGGCGGGCTTCACGCGCCTGTGGCCGTCCGTGTTCACACTGGCGACGATGGCGGGCAGCGTCGGCATGCTCGGCCTGGCGCTGCGCACTTTGCCGCTCGGTACCGCCTACGCGGTCTGGACGGGCATCGGCACGATAGGCACGGCGGTGGCGGGGATGGTGCTGCTGGGCGAGCCGGCCGGCGCGCTGCGGTTGCTGTCGATCGGCCTCATCGCGGCCGGCATCGTCGGCCTCAAGCTGTTGACGCCCGCCTGAGCATTCGGGCCGACATCAGGGCATGTCCGCCCAGCGCGCGTAGATGCGGTCCAGTTCGCCGCTGGTCTTCAGTTTGTCGAGGGCGGCGCCCAGCAGGGGCGCGAGCGCGGGGGCGGCCCTGCGGCTGACCCAGAAATACGTCGGCTCGTCGCCCAGCACGACGGGCAGGACGCGCACGCGGTCTTCCAGGCCGTCCTTGCGGATCAGGTAGTGCAGCGTGAGGTCGTTGACGTAGGCAAAGCGGCCGTGGCCGGCCAGGATCTTGCGCAGGTTCACGCGGTTGTCGTCGGTCGCATCGTCGATGCGCACGCCGGCCGCGACCAGGCGTTCCGTGAACACCGAGGCGCGCTGCGTCGTGACAAGGTCGCCCAGCCGCGCGAGATCCTGTTCCGATTCGATCGTGACCGGGTCGTTCCTGCGTACGACGAGGTAGTGACGCACCTGATAGATCGGCCTGCCCACGGGTCGCCCGATGCCGAGCCGGCGCGCCGACGACACGAGGCCGCAGGCCGCATCCAGCGTGCCCGTCTCCAGTCCCGTTTCGATGCCGGACAGCGAGCGGCTGTTGCGCTGGTAGCCGGTGAAGTGCAGGCGCGGTTCGATCTTCTCGATGGCGGCCATGATGTCCGGGCAGATGCCGGTGACGCGGCCGCCTTCGCGCAGCCACTTCGGTTCCAGCACCTCCTGCGAGGCGACGCGAACCTCGAGCGCCCGCGCCGCCGGACCGACGGCGAGCGCGAGCGCCAGCAGCGCATGACACATTGTGAAGCGCACTGTTCTTGCGTAATTCCCCATTCGCATTTTTTCTGTCGAGTTCTTGCGAGACGGCCGATTGTCGCACGATCCGCGCACGTTTGACCTGAATCGTCTCCGCATCCCGGCCGCACGCGAAGATACCGCTGCCAGCCCGAAAGGCCGGCGCCGACAAGGAGAATGGGATGATGGTCTTCATCGCGAAGCCGGGCCCGGTCATGCACGCCGGCCGGAGGCGGGTTCGCCATGCGTGAGTCGCACGACTTCCTGTCCATCGTCGTGCCGTTGCGCGACGAGGAGGACAACGTGCTGCCGCTGGCGACGCAGGTGCAGGCCGCACTGGCGGGCGCGCCGTGGCCGTGGCAACTGATCCTCGTCGACGACGGCAGCCGCGACCGCACGAGCGAACGCATCCGCGAAGCGGTCGCCGCGTGTCCGCGCCACCTGAGCGGCGCGATCCTGCGCCGCGGCTTCGGGCAGACGGCCGCCATGCAGGCCGGGATCGACCTCGCGCGCGGCACCGTCATCGCCACCCTGGATGGCGACCTGCAAAACAATCCCCACGACATCGTGCGCATGGTGCGCCGCCTGCTCGACGAAGACCTCGACCTGCTGGTCGGCTGGCGCCGCGCCCGCCGCGACGGGCTGTGGCGGCGCCTGCCGTCGCGGCTGGGCAACCGGCTGATCGGCCTGCTGACGGGCGTGCCGCTGCACGACTACGGCTGCACGCTGAAGGTCTACCGCGCGGCCGTGCTGCGCCGCGTGCGCCTGTACGGCGAGATGCACCGCTTCATCCCGAGCTGGATGGCGACGCTGACGTCGCCCGACCGCATCCGCGAGGAAGAGGTCAGCCACTTCCCCCGTCGCCACGGGCGCTCGAAATACGGCGCCTCCGGCCTGGGGCGCGCCGTGAAGGTCTTGCTGGACCTGCTCACGATGGCGTTCTTCGTGCGCTTCCGCGCCAGTCCCGGGCATTTCTTCGGGCGCATCGGGCTCACCTGCGGCGGCGCCGGGCTCGCCGTGCTGGGCTGGCTGACGTGGCAGAAGCTGGGCGAGGGCGCCGCGATCGCCGGGCGTCCGCTCCTCCTGCTGGGCATCCTGCTCGTCGTGATCGGCGTGCAATTCGTCTGCACGGGCATCCTCACCGAAATGCTGGCGCGCACCTGGTTCGAAGCGGGCGGTGCCCCGGCCTACGTCGTGCGCGAGACGGTGGGCGGCGCGGGCGAAGAGGTGCCGGGCCACGAATGGCCGGGCCACGAATGGCCGGCCCACCAACGGCCGCGTCCGGCGCGGGAGCGGCCATGAACACGCAGGGACCGGAGATGCTGGCGCGAACGCCGCCGGCACAAGAACGTGGGTCCGGCGCACTGGCCGTGCTGGCGCCGTGGGCGTGGCCGGCGCTGCTCGCGGCGGCCGTGTGGCTCGGGCTGTTTTACAACCTGGGTGCGATCCCGCTGTTCGACGTGGACGAGGGCGCGTTCGGCGAAGCGACGCGGGAGATGCTGGCGCGGGGCGACTACGTGTCGACGTGGCTGAACGGCCAGCCCCGCTACGACAAGCCGATCCTCATCTACTGGCTGCAGGCCGCGTCCGTGCGCCTGCTCGGCCTGGACGAATTCGCGCTGCGGCTCCCGTCGGCGCTCGCGGCCACGGCGTGGATCGCCGCCGTCCACGCGTTCACGCGCCGCGTTGTCGACCGCGACACTGCCCATGCCGCCGCGTTCATCGCCGCCACGAGCGCCGGCGTCGTCGTGATCGGCCGGGGCGCGATCGCCGACGCCTTGCTGAACCTGTTCCTCGCGCTGGCGCTGTTCGACGTCTACCGCGAACTGGTCGACCCGCGGCCGCGCTGGCGCCGCCGCGTATTCCTCTGGATCGCGCTCGGCGTGCTGACGAAGGGGCCCGTCGCGCTGCTCGTGCCGGCTGCCGCCAGCGCACTTGCGTTCGGGCTGCAGGGAAGGATGAATGGCTGGTGGCGCGCCGTGCGCGACCCGGTGGGCTGGCTGATCCTGCTCGCCGTCGCGGGACCCTGGTATGCGCTGGAATACGCGGCCCGGGGCGATGCATTCCTCGCCGGCTTTTTCATGCGCCACAACGTCGAACGGTTCCTCGTGCCGTTGCAGGGGCACGCGGGCAGCCCCTTCTTCTACCTGCCGGCCGTGCTGCTGCTCGTGCTGCCGTACACGGGGCTCCTGCTGGCCGCGCTTCCCGGCGTGCGGCGGATGCGCACGACGCCCCTCGACACGCTGCTGTGGTGCTGGTTCCTGTTCGTTCTCGGCTTCTTCACGCTGGCCGGCACCAAGCTGCCGCATTACCTGCTGTACGGCGCGACACCGCTGTTCATCCTGATGGCACGCCGGCGCCATGCGTTGCGCAGCCGCGTGGCGGCACTGTGGCCCGCGCTGGTGCTGGTCGCCGCCGTCGCGATCCTGCCGCTCGTACTGCACCATGCGGCGCCGGGCGCGCGCAACCCGTACGTGCGCGAAGCGCTGTCGCGGGCCGACGTGTTCGGTCCGGCCTGGCATGCGCAGGCGATCGCGCTGCTGGCTTGTGTGGTGCTGCTGATGCTGTGGCCCGAACGGCCGCGCACGGGCGGCCCCTGGGCCCGTCTCGTGGCGGCCGCACTGGCCTGTTCGTACGCGTTCGGCGGCCTGCTGCTGCCCGCCGCGGCCGAGCTGCAGCAGGGGCCCGTCAAGCGGGCCGCGCTGCTGGCCCGGCAGGCCGGCTGGCCCGTGCGCAGCTGGCGCATCAACGTGCCCAGCTTTTCCGTCTACCGCGACGCCGTCACGCCCGCGACGGATGCGCCGCGCCCCGGCGACGTCATCCTCACGCGCAGCGATGCGCTGGACGGCTTGCCGTCACCCGTCCGCGTGCTGTTCCGCGAAGGCGGCGTGCTGCTGGTGCGCATCGAAGGGTAACGCGATGCCGGCTTCCCTGCGCTCGCCCTGGGCCTGGCTGCCGCCCGCCGTCGCGCTGGCGCTGGTGGCCGGCATCCTTGCCACGGACACCAACCGCGCGCTGTTCCTGTGGCTGAACCATGGCGGCCAGGCCGTCGGCGATCCCGTGTGGTTCCACCTGACGATGCTGGGCGACGGCGCGGTGGCGCTGGCGCTCGTGCTGCCGTGGATCCGCCGTGCGCCGCACCTGTTCTGGGCGGCACTGCTGGCGGGCGTCGTGGCAGGCCTGTGGACCCAGGTCACCAAGGAGTTCATCGACGTGCCGCGGCCGTTGTCCGTGCTCGCGAGCGACGCGTTTCACCACGCCGGCCCGGCCTATCGCCGCGTGTCGTTCCCATCCGGCCACGCCGCGACCGTGTTCGCACTGGCCGGCATCTGGGCCATGGGCGCGCAAGGCCGGCGGCTGTGGCGCGGCCTGCTGCTCGTGCTGGCGAGTCTCGTCGGGCTGTCGCGCATCATGGTCGGCGTGCACTGGCCGCTCGACATCCTGTGGGGGATGCTGGGCGGCTGGCTGGGCGCGTGGGCCGGTCTCGCGCTGCAGGCGCGCTGGCGCGGGCCGTGGCCGACGGCGGGGCCGGCCGGCAGGGTGGCCGGCGCGGTGCTGATGGCGGTGGCGGCGAGCCTCGTTGTCAGCCGCCACATCGGCATCCCGGCGGTGCTGCCGGCGCAGCGCCTGCTCGGGGTCGTGTGTCTCGCGTGGGGGACCTGGGAGATGGGCTGCCTGTCGCGGGCGCCACCGGCGCGCGCGGTGCGGCTGCGCTGGTGGCTGGGCAGGATCGGCCTGGTGCGGCTCGTGCAGCGGGTGCAGAGGAGGCGCGGCGATGGCTGAGGAAGACAGGTGGCTGCTGCTGGGTTTTATCGGGCAGGCCGTGTTCATGGGCCGGTTCGTCATCCAGTGGCTGGCCAGCGAGCGCGACCGGCGCAGCGTGATCCCCGTGTCGTTCTGGTACCTGAGCATCGCGGGTGCGCTCGTGCTGCTCGTGTATGCGCTGCACCGGCGCGATCCCGTGTTCGTCGCGGGGCAGGGCCTCGGCGTCGCGATCTACCTGCGCAACCTGCAGCTGATCCGGCGCTCAGCGCAGGGCGAGCAGCGACACCTTGGCGGCCAGCACGAGCAGCACGGCGCCCACCGTCCGGTCGAGCCAGACGAGGCGTGCGCGCAGCCAGGCCAGCACCGGGCGCGACGAGAACAGCAGCGCGACGAGCGCGAACCACAGCAGCGACTCGGCGACGAGCAGCGTCCACAGCAGCGCGACGTCGGCGGCGGCCAGGTCCGGTTTCAGGGCCTGGGACAGGACGGAGCCGAAGTACAGCATCGCCTTGGGATTGAGCAGGTTCGTGAGGAAGCCGCTGACGAAGGCTTTGTGCCCGGCCTGCGTGCCCGGCGCATCCGGCAGCTGGCCGCGCGAGCGCAGGCACTGGATGCCGAGCCACGCGAGGTACAGGGCGCCGACGACGGCCAGGATGCGCGACAGGCCCGGCAGCGCCGCCAGCACGAGCGACATGCCGAGAACGGAGATCAGGACATAGATGCCGATCGCCGTCGCGACGCCGGCCGCGGCCCACAGGCCGGCGCGGCGGCCGGACACGATGGCGGTGCGTGTCACGACGGCGAAGTCGGGACCCGGCGAGATCAGGGCCAGTGCGTGGATGCCAAGGATGAGGAGTAACGTGTTCGAGGTCATGGCATGGCGGACGGCGGGAGGTGGACAGTGCCGTACATCGTAGCACCGTCCGCCTCAAGCCGCAGACCGCCGCATCACTCGCGGCCGAACGCGGGATTCGGGCGCGTGAGGTAGTACCACTCGTGGTTCGGCTGGGCGTTCACATCCGGGAACAGGATGCGGCCCGCGAATTCCGCGACGACGGGCGTGCCGTCCGCGCGCATGCCGATCTGTTCGCCTTCCGCGACCGGGTCGAAGCTGGCCCACTGGCGCGTGAACTGGTCGCCGGCGTCGAGCTTGTCGTGCACGACGACCATCTGCAGCGCTTCCATCTCCTCGAACGCGATGGGTGCCGGTTCGGGTGCGTCGATGATCTTCAGGAAGGCGAGGGTGTTCATGATGGCCGTGTAGGCGACGTCCGGCGCGCGCGGGTCGAGGTGCTGGCCGCATTCGAGCGTCAGCGCGTAGCCTCCGGTGCTGCGCATGTATTCCGTCGTGCCCATGCCGTAGCGCAGGACCGTCTGCAGCTCTTGCGCGTTGCCGCGCGAGCGGCGCTGGACGCCGCCGCCGTACGCGGCCATCCAGCCCGTGACGAAGCGGCGAACGCCCAGGCGGCGCGCGAGCGCGCGTTCCTGGCGCATGTGAGTGAAGGGTTCCAGAGGGCCGTCGTTGTCGAGCGGGCCGACCATCACGAACGGTTCGCCGTGCGCCGCGTTGAACGAGTGCAGGTCGAGCAGGACGTCGTGCTGGGCCAGCAGCGGGCACAGCCAGTTGGCCACGTGGTCCTCGAAGTCGTGCGGTTCCGCTTTCGGGGACAGGTCGCGGTTCAGGTTGCGGTCGCCCGAGCGCGTATTTTGCGCATAGGCCTTCGGATTCACGATGGGGACGAAGGTGACACTGCCGTTCACGATGGCGAGTGTACCGGCGTCGATCTCCGCCATGATCCGCTGGATGGCCTGGGTGCCGCACTTTTCGTTGCCGTGCGTGGCGCCCATGATGATGACTTTCGGGCCTTGGCCCTGGCCGGTGTAGTTGACGGATTTGAAGTGCAGCTGGCTGGCGGGGATCATGCGGCGTTTTCCAAAAGAATGAATGCGAAGAATGCGGGCATTGTAGCGTGCCGGCCCCGCCCATGGCATCATCCGTGGTTTTCGTAGAAGAATGCCAGCATGGACGGCGTCAATACGGGGACTGCGTCCCGCATCCACGGCCTCGACACCTTGCGCGCGCTTGCGGTAACGCTCGTCGTGGTGCACCACTACACGCTGTTCGTCAGCGACGCGCCCACGTTCGGCTGGGTCGGGACGATGGGCTGGGCGGGCGTCGACCTGTTCTTCGCGCTGTCCGGCTACCTGATCGGCAACCAGATCTTCGCGGCGCTCGGGTCCGCCCGCGGGTTCGGACTCGGCCGGTTTTACCTGCGCCGGCTGCTGCGTACGCTCCCCAATTTCTGGGTCGTGCTGGCGCTGTACGCGCTGTGGCCGGCCTGGCGCGGCGACACGCCGATGCTCCCGCTGTGGCAGTACCTCACCTTCACGCAGAACATCCATCTGGAACCGGGCACCGCGTTTTCGCACGCGTGGTCGCTGTGCATCGAGGAACAGTTCTATATGCTGCTGCCGGCCGCCGCCATCCTCGGCGCCGCACTCGGGCAGGCCGGCGTGAGGCAGCGCTGGGCGTGGGGCGCGTTGCTGCTGGCCGTCGCGGGCGGGATGCTGGCCCGCGCGACGATCTGGCAGGACGGCCAGGATGCACCTAACCGACTCGGTTACTACTACCAGTACATCTATTACTCGAGCTGGTGCCGTGCCGACGAATTGCTGGCCGGTGTCGCGCTCGCGCTGCTGAAACACCGCGCGCCGGGCCTGTGGCGCCGCGTCCTTGCGCGCGGCAATGCGCTGCTGGCGGCCGGCCTGGCCGTTATCGGCGCCACGTTCGCGTGGTTCCTCGCCGATCATTATGCGCTCGCCCAGACGGTGGCCGGCTACCCGCTGCTGGCCTTCGGCTTTTCCCTGCTGATCCTGGCCGCGCTGGCGCCGGGATCGCTCTTGCACCGCGTGCGCGTGCCGGGTGCGGCCCGCCTCGCGCTGTGGTCGTACGCGATCTACCTGACGCACAAATCCGTCAGCATCCTCGTCGCGGCGCGCATGGCGCAGGCGGGTTATAACGCGGAGAATCCAGTCACGATCGCCGCGTGCATGGCGGCGTCGCTGGCGGCCGGGTGGCTGTTGTACGTCCTCGTGGAGACGCCGTTCATGCGCCTGCGCGCACGGTGGGATGCGGCGCTCAGCCCCGCACCCGCACCGGCGCTTCGATGACGTCGAAGGCGGCCGGCATGTCCGCCAGCCAGGCTTGCAGGTGGGCGATGCGCATCGACGGGTCGTAGCCTTCGGTGGTTGCCAGCGCCGCGCGCAGGCCGGGCAGGGCTTCCGGGGTGCGCGGGCTGTCGCAGGCGTCGATCAGCATCGCGACGAGGTCCGTCGGCGCCGTGCTGCCGCGGCGCAGGCGCGCGTGGATGACGGCCAGCAGCGCGCGCTGCATGCGCGGCGTCGGATGGGTGATGTGGGCGAACACGGTGGGCGTGTTCGTGATGGCCTCGCAGATCGCCGTCTCCATCCGGTCCGCCGTCAGGTCGGACGCGATGTCGAAATAGGCGCGGTCCCAGCGCGTGTGGGAGTAGCGGTGGCCGGGCGGGAAGGCGTCGACGCTTTCCAGGCCGAGGGCGCGGCTGGCACGGGACAGCAGGGACGAAATAACGGGGAGCAGCGGCATCGTTAACGTACGGCGATCTTCGAGATGCTCGCTAGTGTAGACGAAGAAAAGGAAACGCGCGGTAGACCGCCACAGAGTGACAGTCTGCCCGCGCGGAAAACTTGGACGATTACGCTGCCGAAGCCGCCGTGCTGTCCGTGAACTTCCCGTTACGGAAATCCTCGACGGCCTGGAACACCTCGGCCTGCGTGTTCATCACGAACGGGCCGTATTGGGCGATCGGCTCGTTCAGCGGCCGGCCCGCGATCAGCAGCAGGCGCGACGGTTGCGACGCCTTGATGCGTACGCCGTCGGCGGTCCTGGCGTTGTCGAGGATCGCCATGCGGGCCTGCGGCACGGCTTTACCTTCGACGACGACCTCGCCCCGGAATACGTACAGGAACGCGTTGTGCCCGGCCGGCAGCGCCTGTTCGAACGTGGCGCCTGCAGGCAGCTCGATGTCCAGGTACAGGGGTTCCGTGACCTCGCGCTGCACGGCGCCGGCGACGCCGTGGGTACTGCCGGCGATCACTTGCACGGTCGCGCCCGAGTCCAGCGTGAAGCGAGGCACTGCTTCGGCCGGGATGTCGCGGTACCACGGTGCGCTCATCTTGTCCCTGGCGGCCAGGTTGAGCCAAAGCTGGAACCCTTCCATCAGGCCTTCGTTCTGCTCCGGCATTTCCGAGTGAATCACGCCGCGGCCTGCCGTCATCCACTGCACGCCGCCGTTCGTGATCGAGCCTTCATGGCCGGCGCTGTCGCGGTGGCGCATGTTCCCCGTCAGCATGTAGGTGACGGTCTCGAAGCCGCGGTGCGGGTGCTCCGGGAAGCCGGCGATGTAATCGCCCGCCTTGTCGCTGCCGAACGCGTCCAGCATGAGGAACGGGTCGAGTCGGCGCTGCAGCGGTTGCGTCAGGACGCGGTTGATCTTGACGCCCGCGCCGTCCATCACGAACTGGCCGCCGACCAGGCGTTCGACGCCGCGGCTGGTGGCCACGGCCTGGGTTTGCACTTGCTGGGTCATGATCGCTCTCTCCTTGACGCAATGTTGATGGTTTATGCCAGTGCTGCGACTGCGGCGTCCGCGTCGGCCTGGCCTTTCGCAGCCGCTTCCGGACCCATCGCCAGGCCTGCCGAGTAGATGAACTGGTGGTCCGTCAGGCCCAGGAAGTTCAGCAGCATGCGGATGTGCGGGACTTGCGGGTCGGCGTCGAGCGGGTAGATGCCGCCGCGGGCCGTGGCCACGAACACCTTCTTGTTCTTCAGCAGGCCTTCCGGACCGTTCTCCGTGTAGCGGAAGGTCACGCCGGCGCGGGCGATGGCGTCGAACCATGCTTTCAGCTGGATCGGCATGCCGAAGTTGTACATCGGGGCGCCGATCACGATCACGTCGGCGGCCTGCGCTTCGGCGATCAGCGTGTCGTCCAGGGCCACGCGGGCAGCCTGCTCGGCCGTGCGCTGGTCGGCCGGGGTGAACAGGGCACCCAGCGCCGCTTCGTCCAGCACCGGATGCGGGTTCGCGCCCAGGTCGCGCACGGTGACGGTCGCGCCCGGGTTGGCGCCGGCCACCTTGGCGACGATCGCATTGGCGACGCGGGTCGATTCGGATTGGTTGCCGCGCAGGCTGGAGTTGATTTGCAGGATGTTCATGGTGTGCTCCTTCGTTGTTGGTTCGTGTTTCGATGGAGTCACTTTAACGGTTCCAAATATCGTGCGGTAGACGGTAGAATGGATAACATTATTCAATGAGTGGAACAATCCCATCTATGGACGTCGAACCGAACGACCTGCTGCTGTTTGCCCGCATCGTCGAGGCCGGCAGCTTCAGCATGGCCGCGCAGCGCCTCGATTTGCCGAAGTCGACCGTGTCGCGCCGTATCGCGATGCTGGAGGCGAGCGTGGGCGAGCGCCTGCTGCAGCGGACGACGCGGCGCCTGATGCTGACGGAATTCGGCGCGAGCCTGCTGGAACATGCACGCAAGGTGGCGGAAGAGGTGGAGGCGGCCGGCGCGCTGGCCCAGCACCGCCAGGCCGCGCCCAGCGGCAAGCTGCGCATCTCGATGCCGCAGGATTTCGCCAACGTCGTCATGGCGGACATGATTCCGCAATTCATGGACCGCTATCCGGCCGTGTCGCTGGAACTGGATCTGTCGCCGCGGCGCGTGGACCTCGTCGCGGAAAACTTCGACATCGCGATCCGCATGGGCGATCTGCCCGAGGATTCGACCCTGGCCGCGCGCCGCGTCGCCATCCAGCAGTTCGGCCTGTACGCCGCGCCGTCCTATCTCGCGCGGCGGGGCCTGCCCGAGCATCCGGACGACCTGCTGCAACACGATTTGCTGTGCATCCTCAGCCGCTCGGGCGGTGCCGTGCCGTGGATTCTGCAGCGAGGCAAAGTGCGGTGGGAGAAGGAGCTGACGGCCCGCCTGACGGCCAATTCGCCCCAGCTGCTGGCGAAGATCGCGTCGAGCGGGGCCGGCATCGCGGCGAGCACGGATTTCATCGTGGCCAAGCACGTCAAGAAGGGAGAACTGGTGCGCGTGCTGCCGGACTGGGATCTGCCGGGTTCGACGGGCTGGGCCGTGTTCCCCGGCAGGCGGCTGATGCCCGCGAAGACGCGGGCGTTTCTCGACATGCTGGACGAGGTGTTTTGCAAGAATCGCGACAAGTCCGCGTGAGGTCAGGTCGATGCAGGTGCGGTGCGGGTCGTGCCGCGCTGGGTAGCCAGTACCACGATGCCGTACACGATCTCGATGACGCCACCGACTTTTACAGGCAAACGAGGCCGGCGATGGTCCAGACGGTGCCCGACACGAACAGCCCGGGCGCGCCGCCCAGGTAGGCCGTGCGCATGTCCTGCTGGGCGTCGGCGACGGTAAGAGATCCCTGCATGGTTTGCCTCCTGGAAAAGGCGACCATGCTGCCATGAAAAGCCTGTCAGTACAATCAGGCCGGCCGGTTGCCCATCATCTCGCCCAGGCGCACGGAGCGTTCCGGCGCCCAGTCCGGGTTGAAGCGGATCGTATCGGGACGGAACAGCATGACGACCGTCGAGCCGAGCAGGAAGCGCCCCATCTCTTCCCCCTTTTTCAGGACGATGTCGCGGTCCGCGTACGTCCACTCCGTCACCTTCTGCAGGCGCGTCGGATTCACGACCCCGTGCCACACGGTGGCCATGCTGCCGACGATCGTCGCGCCCACGAGCACCATCACGAACGGGCCGTACTCCGGCGATTCGAACACGCATACCACGCGCTCGTTGCGGGCGAACAGGTTCGGCACGCCGCGCGCCGTCGTCGGGTTCACGGAGAACAGGGCGCCCGGCACATAGATCATGCGGGTCAGCTTGCCGTCGCACGGCATGTGCAGGCGGTGGTAATCCTTCGGCGACAGGTACAGGTTGGCGAAGCAGCCGTGCTGGAACTCCCTGGCGAGGTTCGCGTCGCCGCCGACCAGTTCCGTCGTCGTGAAGCGGTGGCCCTTCGCCTGCAGGATGTGATGGTCGTCGATCGCGCCGAACTGGCTGATGGCGCCGTCGACCGGGCAGACGAAATCGGCATCGGCCAGCGGGCGCACGCCGGCCTTCAGCGGGCGGGTGAAGAATTCGTTGAAGCTTTTATAGCTGGTGATGTCCGGATTCTCGGCCTCGAGCATGTTCACACCGTACTTCGCGACGAACCAGCGGATCAGTCGCGTCGTCACCGTGCCGCCATTGGCACCGGCCACGCGGCCGGCAAACGTCGTGAGGCGCCGTTTCGGCAGCAGGTACTGGGGCAGGACTTTCAGGCGATCGGACACGGTAAACCTCGATATGAAGACGCGCCATTATAGCGGCACGGATGTTCTCTAAGGCAAAACGGCGGGGTCGCCGCCGGTAATGCATATCAAAAATATTTACGTAAGAGCAACAATAAGTCGGCGATCTGTTGGACAATGGCGGCCGGTCTATTTTGCCATTCTGACATGCATACCGTGAAAACGCCATTCCGCCTCACCTTGCTCGCCGCCGCCATCGCCGCCTCGTGTGCCGTTCATGCCCAGCAAGCGCCCAAGCCGCTCGCCAAAGAGGACAAGATCCAGCAGGTCGAGGTGAAAGGCGCGGCCGACGCCTACGATCCGCGCCGCGACGACACCGCCAGCAAGATCGTCGTCAATCACGACGAGATCGTCAAGTACGGCGACACGAGCGTGCTCGACGTGCTGAAGCGCGTGCCGGGCGTGACCGTCAGCGGGACGGGCGGAGGACGGGGCGGCGAAATCCGCATGCGCGGACTCGGCGCCGGCTACACGCAGGTGCTGCTCAACGGCGAGCGCGCGCCGGCCGGCTTTTCCATCGATTCGCTGGCGCCGGACGTCATCGAACGCATCGAAGTACTGCGTGCGGCCAGCGCGGAATTCTCCACGCAGTCGATCGCCGGCACCATCAACATCGTCCTCAAGAAGACGATCAAAACGGCCCAGCGCGAACTGAAGGCGGGGTATGGCCATGGGCACGATGTGGCGAACCCGTCGCTCAACCTGCAGCTGTCGGACCGTATCGGCAAACTGTCGTATTCGCTGTCGGCAAACCTGTCGCGCTCGCACTTCTGGCGTGAGCCGGCGACCGTCGAGCGGCATCTCGACACGGCCGACCGCCTCGACGGCCTGCGTCTGGGCCACCAGTCCGACGCCGCCCGGTTCACGGCCTTCAACCTGGGCCCCCGCCTGAACTGGAGCTTCGACAACGGCGATACCCTGACATCGCAGACGTTCTTCAACATCAACCGGTTCCAGAACGCGTCCGAGGGACGCCTCGCCACCCGGCTCGGCCCGCTGCCCGCGTACCCGGCGCTGGACCAGACGATGAGCAACGACAACCGCTTCTTCCGCGAAGAGCTGAACTGGGTGCACAAGTTCGCGGGCGGCGGCAAGCTGGACGCCAAGCTCAGCGGCCTGTACGGCGCCCTCGCCAACGCGACCTACCGCACCGGCAGCGGCAACCCGGCGTCGCCGGCGCTGCACGAAGTGATCTTTTCGGCCGGCACGGACCGCGGCATCAGCTCGATGGGCAAATACACGAGCGCCAGCTGGGAAGGCCACGCGCTCGCCTTCGGCTGGGACGGCGGCTATTCGACGCGCGACGACGCCCGCCGCGACCGCGACTACTTCCGGCCCGACGTCGCGCTGCCCGGCGGGGACGAAGTCTACAATGCCCACGTCGCCCGCCTGGCCGTCTACACGCAGGACGAGTGGAACGTGACGCCGCGCTGGTCCGTGTACCTGGGCGCGCGCTGGGAAGGCATCCAGACGAGAACCGAAGGCAACACGTTCGCGACGGCCCATTCGCGCTCGACCGTGTGGAGCCCGCTGATGCAGACCCTGTACAAGCTGCCGGACACGAAGGGCGACCAGGTCCGCCTGGCCGTCACGCGCACCTATAAGGCGCCGGGCTTGCAGAGCCTTATTCCGCACCGCTTCACGTCCGTCAACAATAGCCAGACGGAACCGGACTTCATCGGCAACCCGAACCTGCAGCCGGAGCTGGCGCTGGGCATCGACGCGTCGTACGAGCATTACTGGGCCGAGGGCGCGCTGCTGTCGGCGAGCGTATCGAGCCGGCGCATCGACGGCTACACGCGCAATCAGGTGCTGTTCGATGGCACGCGCTGGGTGTCGATGCCGTCCAACGCCGGCCAGGCGCGCACGCACGGCCTGGAACTGGAAGCGAAATTCCCGCTGAAGGCGCTGATCGACACGAAAGAGGCGCTGGACCTGCGCGCGAGCCTGTCGCGCAACTGGTCGACCGTCGATTCCGTGCCGGGTCCGAACAACCGCCTGGACGCGCAGACGCCGTTCTCCGCCACCCTGGGCGCGGACTACAAGCGTGGACCGCTGACGGTAGGCGGCTCGTACGTATTCAAGAACGGCGGCCAGGTGCGCGTGTCGGCGAACCAGATCAGCTACCAGTCCGTGCGCCGCGACCTCGACCTGTACGCGTTGTGGAAATTCGACCCGAAGCTGCAACTGCGCGTCGCCACGTCGAACCTGCTCGCGCAGGACTACATCAGCGAAAGCAGCTACGTCCTGGCCGGCAACGGCACGCAGTCGACGCGCACCATCACGCCGCTGTACCGCAGCGTGCGCGCGACGCTCGAAATGAAGTTCTGACACTCGACGCCGGGCTGTACGCATCTCCGAATCTATCCGCAAACGTTATACCACCATACAAAATCCGCATAGGATTGTTGGCAATCTTTTCTCGTAACATTGTATTTATGCGATAACGTTGTCGCGCCGTTCCACACAACCACTGCGATGACTCAAGCGACATTCCCGCCGGCTGGAATGTGATCCATATCGAGCCGGCAGCATACGAGAGCGATACCCAAAAATTACTATAAGGAGATATTTGCTGTGCGAAACGGAAATGTAAAAACGATTAGAAAGACGATGGTGGCCCAAGCCTGCGCGCTGCTCGTGGCAGGGCCCATTGCCGCGCATGCGCAGGACACGGGCACGGCGAGTGCCAGCGGAGACGCGACCGCCCCGAGCACCGTGATCGTCACCGGTCAGCGGGCGGCGTTGAAGTCGGCGCGCGATCTCAAGCAGGACGCCAACCAGATCGTCGACTCGATCCAGGCAACCGATATCGGCAAGCTGCCGGACGTGAGTACCGTCGAGTCGCTGCAGCGGGTCGCAGGCGTCCAGATCCAGCGCCGCTATGGCGAGGGTGGCACCGATTACGACCATCGCACCGAGCCCGCGATCACGATCCGCGGCATCACGCAGGTTCGCAACCTGATCGACGGACGCGACTTTTTTACGGCCAACGGTGGCCGGGCGCCGGACCTGGAAGGGCTCCCGTCCGAACTCATGGCCGGCGTCGACGTCTACAAGAATGCGGCGTCCAACCTGATCGAAGGCGGTGTCGGCGGCGTGGTCAACATTCGCACGCGACTGCCATTCGACTCAAAAGAAGACGTCAACGTCATTACGCTCAAGTCCAATTACTACGACCGGATTCGCAAGTATTCGCCGTCGGGTTCGGGACTGTTGAGCCGCCAGTTCAAGACGGACTTTGGCCGCATGGGCTTCCTGGTCAATGCAACGGCGAGCAAGACCTATTATCGCCAGGACGCCGTTCTTCAACAGCAGCAGCACTGCCTGACGGCCACGGTTGGCAAATGTGCGACCGACCCGGCGCAGGCGCCCTCGGCGGCCAAGGTCGCGGCCTACAATTCGATGCCCAACAAGGGGTCTCTCTCCGAACTCTATGTGCCGACATCCTTCGAGATGTACCAGGACTCGGGTGAGCGCAAGCGCCAGGGCCTGGCGCTCGCCTACCAGTGGCAGGTGAACAACGACGTTCTCCTCACGGCACAAAATCTCTATTCGAACTACACGTTCATCCGTCGCGGAGAATACATCTACGGCGACGACAAGAACAGCGACCCGCGCGCAGCAGCGGGTTCCACATGGACCTGGGCAGCGGATGGCAGCGCTACGAGCGGCGTATTGTCGCCGCAGATTTTTTCGTCGTCCCGCTTCGACCAGGATGTTCGCAATCGCACGAACCTGTCCGCCGTGAACCTCAAGTGGCGCATCTCGGACAGGCTCAGGTCGAAGACCGACTTCGCGTATGAACGTGCCAGCTACGACGCCGACCGCAATGGCGACTCGATCAAGCTGTACGATAATGAAAGCAGAAGCGTCGCCAATATTCCCAACCTGAATCTGGCCTTCGATGTGCGCGGCAGGATCCCGACATTTTCGATCGTCGATCCGGCCAATCCGGGCAATCCGTATGCCTATTTCGGCAATCCGAAGAATTGGTATTACGAGTGGCTCGCCAATGCTGTCGACCGCCATAAGCTGAACATGTCGGCGCTCAGCCAGGATTTCGACTACGACCTCGGGGGCGACAGCTTCTTTACCAAACTGCACGTCGGCATCCGGGCAGCCGATACCAAGGTGCTGTTGCGGGGTAACTGGAACAACACCGGCGTGTGCAACGACACGGGCACCAACCCCAGCTGGGGAGCATGCCCGCTTATTCCGGTTGCGCAACACCCAGGTCTCGCCTACGCCGGGCCTGCCAGCAATTTCATGCAGCCGGGTATTGGCTGGCCTGTTGCAGTGTTCCCGGAGTACGCCAATCCCAACTCGAGCGTTCTCGATCGTACCGTTGCGACTTATGCGGAGTTATTCGCCGGGAAGCCCAATACGTATACGTTCGATACCACGTTCCGTCCCGGGGATATCAACGAGCAACGGGAAAAGACGCGGTCCTTCTTTGTCACGGGTGACTTCGGTACGAGCGTATTCGGTTACGACCTCGACGGTACCGCCGGTATTCGCGTCGTGAAGACCGATCAGACGTCGATCGGCTATGTGCAGGACAGCACCGGATCGCGCGCTGCCACGCTCAATAACAGCTACAAGAATTTCCTCCCCAGCCTCAATACACGCCTGCACCTGAACGAGGACGTGCAGGTCCGGTTTGGCTACAGCAAGACGATGACGCGGCCAAACTTTACCGACATGGCCGCCCATGTTCAGTTGAATCCGAACATCCCTTCGCAGTACGACGCCAACGGACGCCCGACGGGCAGTTCCGGTAATCCGTACCTGAAGCCGATGACTGCGACTTCCTACGACTTGACGTTGGAAGACTATTGGGGAACGTCGAATATGGCGTTCGTCGGTTTGTTCAAGAAGGATATCAGCGGTTACCTGGCCGGCGGCACCGAACCGATGAACTTCGGTGGCGTCATCTACGACATCGGAACCAGCATCAATCTCGGCAAGGGCACCGTAAAAGGCATCGAAGCCGGCTTTACCCAGTTCTTCGATTTCCTTCCCGACCCATTCAAGGGATTCGGCATACAGGCCAACTATACCTATGTGGACTCGAGCGTCGAGCTCAAGCCCGGGACGCTTATTCCCTTGCCGAAGTTGTCCAAGAATAGCTACAACCTGATCGGCCTCTATGAAAAGGGACCGTTACAGGCGCGTCTGGCGTACAACTGGCGTTCCTCTTACCTTGACCAGATCAACGGCAGTGGTGTGTTTGGCGCAAACCAGTACGCAGCCCCGTATTCGTCGCTCGATGCGTCGTTGAGCTATCAGATCAACAAGATCTTCACACTGTCGGCGGACGCCGTGAATCTGAGGAACTCGATGTACCACACGTATGTCGAGCGCCCCTCGGGCGGTTTGTTGTGGCAACTTAACGACCGCCGTTATAGTGTCTCCCTGAAAGCAAGCTTCTAGCACCGACATGAGCGAACGCGCCGCGGGTCTTTCCCCGGCGCGTTTTTTCAGCCTTCAAGGGGATAGGATGGTCAAGGATAAATGGATTCATAAAGTCGTCATTCTCGGCGGCGGCACCGCCGGATGGATGACGGCGGCCGCGTTGTCCCACACGTTCGGTCAGGCCGTCGAGATCGTCCTGGTCGAGTCCGACGCCATCGGCACGGTCGGCGTCGGAGAAGCGACGATTCCGCCGATCCGCACGTTTCACGACATGATCGGTATCGATGAAGCGGAGTTCATACGCGCCACCGGTGCGACCTTCAAACTCGGTATCGAATTCCGTGGATGGCTGAATGAACGTTCGACGTATTTCCACCCGTTCGGCGCGTATGGGGTGGAACGCGACATCGGCTACTTCTTCCAGTACTGGCTGCGTTTGAAGGAGAAGGGGCAGGTTGCCGACTTCTCCGAATTCTCGCTATGTACGTTGGCAGCGCGAAACAACGTATTCGCGCCCGCGTCCGAACGGCCGGGCGATCCACTGCAGCACCTCCAGTCGGCCTATCACTTCGACGCCGGCCGCTATGCAACCTATTTGAAGGGCGTCTGCATCGCGCGCGGCGTGTCGCACAAGATCGGCGACATGCTGACGGCGGAACACGACTCTGAAAATGGACACATCAGGGGTCTGAAACTCAAGTCGGGCGAGCTTGTGTCGGGTGACTTGTTCATCGATTGCTCCGGACAGCGGGCCATGCTTCTCGGGCAGGAACTGGGTGTCGACTATGAAGACTGGTCACGCTGGCTGCCGATGAATCGCGCCTGTGCAGTGCCTTGTGAACAAAGGCTGGCTCTGACGCCCTATACGATTTCCACGGCCAGGCCTTTTGGGTGGCAGTGGCGGATACCTTTGCAACATCGCGTGGGTAACGGTGTGGTGTATTCGAGCGAATTTACCTCGGATGAGGCGGCAGAGCGGTGTCTGCTGGATGGACTGGAGGGGGAGCCACTCGCGCCGATCAACCGCATCAAGTTCACGGCAGGACGGCGCAAGACGCCCTGGTACAAGAACGTGGTGGCCATCGGGCTTGCCAGCGGGTTTCTCGAGCCGCTGGAGTCGACCAGCATTTACTTTATTCAATCCAGCATCCAGCGGCTCATCAGGTACTTCCCGGATACCGGGTTTTCTCCGGTGTGCGCACAGGCTTTCAATAAGGAAGCGGTCCGGGAAATCGAAAACGTCAGGGACTTCCTCATCCTGCATTATCACGCCACCGAGCGCGACGACTCGGCATTATGGCGCTACGTGAAAGCCATGCGGATTCCGGACAGCCTCCAGGAACGTATTGAGCTGTTCCGTGAGCGTGGACAGCTGAACCTCGCTGCTGAAGAACTGTTCCAGAGCACGTCCTGGCACGCCGTCCTGTTGGGGCAGGGGATTCAACCAAAAACGTATATGCCGACCATGGCCCTGCAAGACGACGCCGTCCTCGCGAATGCGTACAACAATCTTGAGCGCAACTTTAAAAAAATCGTGTCGAGGCTTCCGGATCATGCCGCCTACATCAAGGAAAAGAAGCTGACCTCGGTCATGGAGAATCGCTGAATGATCGCTCGTTCACTGCGGATCATGTCGTCAAGGTGTGTGGTTGTCATCGGATTGTGTGTCCTGGCAAGCGGTGCCCGTGCCGACAACAATAACGACAAGTCGCCGGGTGTCTCCGCCGCTGTGAAGGTCGACTGGCGGCATCCGGGTCCGCCGTTTGAAGGATGGGGAACCGCGCTTGCCTGGTTTGCCCATGTGAGCGGGCGATTCGCCGAGCCACATCGGACGCAATTGGCCGATTTGCTCTATGGGCCGGAAGGTCTTGCGCTGAATATCGCGCGTTACAACATCGGTGGCGGCAATGCGCCGGACACGCCGCCGTATCTGCGCCCCGGCGGGGATGTTCCCGGATTCTGGCGCAAGCCGGGCGCAGATGGGTGGAACCCGGATGCCGACGATGCCTGGGACTGGTCCGCGGATGCGGGGCAGCGCTGGTGGCTCGATGCAATCAAGACGCGGGTAGCGCCGCGCGATTTGATCCTGGAAGCGTTTTCGAACTCCCCTCCCTATTTCATGACCCGCAGCGGGCTGGTCTCCGGTAACGTCAACGGGTTGGAGGATAACCTTCTTCCGGGATTCGAAACCCAATTTGCGAGGTATCTGGCGCGAGTCACGGCGGAGCTCGAGCGGCGGCATGGCATTCGATTCAGGACACTCTCTCCGATCAACGAGCCCAATACGCCTTATTGGTTTTCCACGAACAAGCAAGAGGGCGCGCATTGGTCGCCCGAAGGGCAGTCGCGCATGTTCGTGGCGTTGGCGCAGGTATTGAAACAACAGGGCATGACGACGGAGATAGCCGGACCGGACGAGACCAATCCTCAGACCTTTTTCGTCGATTGGGCTGGTCTGTCGGCCGATGCGAAAGCTGTTATCCGCCAAATCAACGTCCACACCTACGAATGGATAGCAAAAAGCGGGGTCCGGGATATCGCGGAAACTTCTGGCAAACGGTTATGGATGTCGGAAGTCGACCTCTCGCCCAGCAATGTGCGTGAAGACATCAATGACATGCGTCCAGCCATCGCACTGGCTCAGCAGATCGTTACCGACATTAACAGCATGAATCCCCGCGCGTGGGTGCTGTGGCAAGCCATCGAAAACAGGTCTTCCGATCCGAAGAACAGCTCGAATTGGGGATTGATCAAGGCTGATTTTTCAAACCTGGAGCGGCCGGAATATCAGATTACGAAGAAATTCTGGGCGTTTGCCAATTTCACGAGATTCATCAGGCCGGGATATCGCTTCCTGAAATCCGATCACCCGGATGCATTGGTGGCTGAAAATCCCGAGACGAATGAAGTCGTCATCGTGGCAGTCAATCCGGGGATCGTATCGCGGATTCTGGACATCCGGCTGCCGGATACGAAACGCGGCAAATTGACGTGCAAAACCTTTATTACGCAGGCAAACGACAGCCTCGCGACGTCGAAACCCGCTTCGTGCGCCGCCAGGTTGACCGTGCATTCGCGACCCATGTCGGTGGTGACCGTCGTCGCGACACCTCAAAAATAGGCTCAGGCAAGCCGCATCGCAACGGCGCCGCACGCGATCAGGGTGACGGCTGCCAGCCGTGCGCGGCCGATGCGTTCGCGCAGGATGAAGGCGGCGATCGCGGTCGCGAACAGGATCGACGTCTCGCGCAGCGCCGCAACCGCCGCGACCGGCGCGCGCGTCATCGCCCACAGCGCGATGCCGTACGATCCCACCGATGCGAGGCCGCCCAGCGGTGCCACGAGCGGATTCTCACGTGCGAACGAGACAAGCAGCCGCATACGGCCTCGGGCTGTCCACGCGCACACGCAGCTGCCTGTCAGCAGGAAGATCCACAGCGTGTACGCGGCCGGCGCACCGGAAAGCCGTACGCCCTGGCCGTCGATCAGCGTATAGGTCGCGATCACCCCGGCCGTCAGCAGCGCGAACACGGTCGTGCGACGCGCGCCTGCGGCTGGCGCGGCGAGCCATTGACCCAGCACGCCGCCGCAGATCAGGAGCATCGCGAGCCACTGGCCGGCGCTCAGCCGGTCGCCCGTCAGCGGGCCGTTGATCAACGCGACGAGCAGCGGCGCGCAACCGCGCATCAGCGGATACGCGTGGCTGACCTGGCCGTCGCGGTAGGTTTCGATGAGCAGCAGGTAGTAGATCGTCTGGACGGCGCCCGACGCCGCGATGAACGGCCAACTGTCCCGTGCCGGCGCCGGCAAGACAGGCAGCAGCACGATGGCGACGCCGGCCGATCCCGCGACCACGAGCACCGTCGCGAGCAGCGGTTCGCCGCGCCGCTTGAGCAGCGTGTTCCAGCTCGCGTGCAGCAGCGCCGCGCCGAGCACCGCGAGCAGGACGGCCGGCGTCACGCCTGCTCGGCGGCCGGTGCCGTCTCCGGAATGCCGTGGCTGCGGAAGTAGCGGTGCGCGACGAGCAGCGCCGCGGCCTGCATCGCGGCACAGAGGAAGAACGGCCCGCCCACGCGCCAGTCCTGCGGCGGCAGGTCGCTCGCCGCGCCCAGCAGCAGGGTACCGACGAGCGGCGAGACGACGAGGCCGATGCTGCTGATCGATTGCAGGGAGCCCATCAGTTCACCCTGTTCGCGGCTCGACGACGATTTCGACAGGATGCCCTGCAGTGCGGGCCCCGCCGCGAACGACAGCAGGTTGCAGAGGATGAAGACGTACATCATCCAGCCGTGCGTCGCGATCGCGTACAGGAAGTAGGTGACGGCGCCGGACGCGAGGCCGATCAGAGACAGCCGCACCTCGCCGAAGCGCCGGATCAGCGGCGCGAGCAGTCCCGCCTGCACGACGATCGAGCACACGCCCACGCAGAACAGGGCGATGCCGTTGTCGCGCGGCGTCCAGCCGAAGCGGAACGTCGTGAACAGGACCCACGTCGACTGCAGCATCATCTGGCCGAAGGCGACGAGCGTGTAGACGACGATCAGGCCGCGGATGTCGGTGCGGCGCGCGAGGCGCAGCAGGGAGCCGAACGGGTTGATGCGCGACCACTGGAACGGTGCGCGGCGCTCGCGCGGCAGCGATTCCGGCACGGCGAAATAGCCGTAGGCGAAGTTGGCGGCGGACAGCGCGGCCGCCACGTAGAACGGCAGGTGTAGTCCCATATTGCCCAGCAGGCCGCCCAGGATCGGTCCGCAGACGAAGCCGAAGCCGAACGCGGCGCCGATCTTGCCGAAGCTTTTCGCGCGGTTTTCCGGCGTCGACACGTCCGACGCATACGCGGACGCGACGGACATGCTGGCCGACGACGCCCCGCCGATCACGCGCCCGATGAACAGGCAGGCAAGATTGGGCGCCCAGGCGGTCGCGAGGAAGTTGATGCACATGCCGCCCATCGAATACAGCAGCACGGGGCGGCGGCCGATGCGGTCGGACAGCGCGCCCACCATCGGCATGAACAGGAATTGCATCAGCCCGAACGTGGCGCCCAGCACGCCGTACCACAGGGCCTGCTGCGCGCGGTTCTGGACGAACTCGCCCACGAGGCTCGGCAGCACGGGCACGATGAGGCCGATGCCGAGCATGTCGACGAACACGCAGATGAGGACGAAATTCAGGTTCGCGCTTTTGGCCATGGGCGTCCCGTGTCGATGCGGAAAACGCCTATGGTAGCACCGATTGCCGTGGAGACAACAGGTTGCCTGCCGATCAAGCTTCCACGTGCGTGATGCCAGTCCATTCGGCCGCGAACGCGGTGCGGAAAGCCGTCAACGTGGCCAGCCGGGCCTCGGCAAGCCGGCGTCCCGCGTCCGTCTGCATCATGCCCGGCAGGCGCGCCAGCTTCGCCTCGATGTGGTCGAGCGAATACGATTTGTCGTCGAGCGCACGGTCCAGTGCGAGCGGATCGCTGCCGTGGGCGAGCGCACTGCCCATGCGGCCGGCGATATAGAACATGCGCGCGAGCCCGACGGCGCCCAGCCCGTCCAGGCGGTCGGCATCCTGCACGATGCGCGCTTCCAGCGTCGTTGCGGGAACGCCGGCGGAAAAGCTGTGCGCTTCGATCGCGTGGGCGATGGCCGCCAGCTTGTCCGCCGGGAAGCCGAGCGCCGCCAGCCGCTCGCGCGCCAGCCCGGCCGACAGGCGCGACGCGCTGCTGCGGCGCAGATCGTCCTTCGGCACGTTGACGAGGTCGTGCAGATAGCATGCGGCCAGCACGACGAGAGCATCGGCCTCGCGGTACTGCGCCAGCAGCGCCTGCGCATTGCGCCAGACGCGTTCGAAGTGGTTCAGGTCATGGGCACCGTCGGGGCCCTGGTCGGCGACCGCTTGTGCGGCCAGTTGGGCGAGGCGGGGACGCCAGCTTTCAAGTTCAGGATGGAATGCTTGCATTGGAGTCTACGGAAATGAGGGCGCGCTGCGACAACGCATCGGCCCCGGTGTTCTTGTGGCGCGGCACCCAGCGCAGGCGCACGTCGGGTAGAAGGGCCAGCAGCACCAGCGCGCGGGCCCGGTAGCCGGCCAGCGCGGGCGCGGCGTACAGGTCGGGGCCGGTCACGTCGTCGATCACGACCCGGCTGTCGCCATGAATAGTCAGTGCGTGCGCGCCGTGCGCGACGGCCGTTTCCAGCAGGGCGATCAGCGCGCGGTATTCCGCTTCGCTGCTGTTGCCGTGGCCGGCCGGTTGGGCGAGTTCGATGTGTACGCCATCCGGACCTTCGATCCGCACGCCGATGCCGCAGCGGCCCGGGTTCGGCTTCGCGGAGCCGTCGAACCAGGCGCGCCATGCGGTCGGCTGCGCATCGTGCCGTGAGGTCGCAGCGGCTTTTGCGGAGGCGCGGGCAGCGTCGCGCGCCGCCTGCGCCGCGAGCATGCCGGTGCGCATCTCGACGAGGGCGGCCAGGCCCGCGGCACCGGCCGCCAGTTCCAGCGTCCGGCGCAGCGCCTGGCCGGCGGACAGTCCTTCGGCCTGCGCCAGGCGGCGGCTGGCCGCGCGCTCGGCCTTGTAGGCGATCCGGTCCAGGTCGGGGAATTCGTTCATGCCGAGAGGATACTACAAAGAAAAACAGCGCCGGCGTGCGGCGCTGTTTGTCGGTGTCAGCGGCGGTACGGATTGTCCGGCCGGTGATCCCAGCGGTTCGGCACGCCGTCGCCGTCGCGGTCGCGGTCGTAGCGGTTCGGCACGCCGTCGCGGTCTTCGTCCCAGCGGCGGCCGCCGCGTTCGTAGCGGTCGGGGATACCGTCGCGATCACGGTCCCGATAGTTCGGGCGGTCGTTGTAGTAATAATTCCGCTCGTAGCCGCGGTCATAGCCTCGGTCATAGCGGCGCTCCAAGCGGTCGGGCACGCCGTCGCGGTCGCGGTCGGGGCCGTACGGTGTCCAGGCGGCGGGCTGCATGTACCAGCCGCCGTTGCCCTGATACCAGGCCGGTGCGCGGTAGACATAGCCCGGACGCTCGGCAACCCAGTAACCCGGTGCCCACGTATGGCGCCGGCCGCTCCATTCCCAGTGGCCGGGTGCCCACACATAGCCGTGGCGCGGCGCGGGGGCGCGTTCGTACAACGGGGCCGGCGGGGCGGTGCTGATGTAAAGGCTGACATCGCTGTAAGCCATGGAAGGAAGGGGGGCGGCGGCGGCGCCGATGGCGATCAAGGCGGCAAGTGCGAGGCGTTTCATGTTGGTCTCCAATCCGGACTTCGGATGTGACCAATATAGCGCGCTCGGCGGAACGATTCAGCTACTGAAGCAGATGCTTACACTTGAAACAGATTCTGTGCGGGGATAGCAACGGCCATCCCCGCCGTGCACATCATGCGCGGCTCCGCACGCGTTCCAGCGCCAGCAACTGCTGTTTCTCGACCGGGGTCAGGCGCTTGGCGGTGACGTGCACCACAGGGATGCCGGCGGTCGTGGCGACGACGGGTGCCGTGGCCTGTGCGGGCTTGGCGCTGTCGAGTGCGACGCTGCCGGCGGCGGCCAGGCCCAGTGCGACGATGAAGGCGGCTTCCATGTGCTTGATGACGTTCATGATGCTCTCCTCGGGGTTGATGGTGAAGCGTTTGTCGATGGTTGTACTGTAGTCGCGCGCCATCCTCGTCTCCACCTGCGTGCGACGAACCGCACGAAATGCAGGATGAAGCGCAGATAAGCGGGACCGGCTTTCACACGCCCCCGGCTAGGCGCACGCGAACACAACGAGGGAGAACCCAGCGATGATCGGAACGCTCGTCGAGGCCGTCGCGGCCAACCGGACGCGCCTGCGGCGCGCGCGCAACCTGCGTGCCGGCGGGCGCACGCACGCAGCCGTCGTCACGCAAAGCGCACGCGCACCCGCGCCGCTGCGCTGGCTGACGGCCGGCTGCGTGCTGCTGGCCGCGGCGGGCGCCGCGCTCATCGTCGTGCACGCGCGCTGGCTGGCGGTGGCCGGCGAGACGCCCCCGGGCGACGGCGCCGCGCGCCTGACGGCCGTGCTGCCCGGCCTCGCGTTCACGGTGCCCGACACTCCGGGCGTGACGGTGCGCACGCAGGGCGACGCGGCGCTGCTGATCCTGTCCGGCATGCGCGCCGGACCCGGGCAGCGCGTCGATCTGTGCGACCAGCTCGCCGACCGCACGCGTCCCGGCCGCCTGCTGCCGCTGCGGATCGGCTGGACGTTCGCCGACGTGGCCGGCCTGGCCGCGCCACGCAACGTGCTGCTGGCCGAAGGCGCCATGCCGCGCGTGCGCGTGGACGGCCGCGCCGGCTCGCCGCTGGACGTGCGCTGGGACGGGCAGGCCCGGTGGGCCGGCGCCACTGCCCAGGTCGCGCCGGGCGGCGAAGGATGGCTGACGTGGCCGGACGGCGCGCTGCGGCTGCGGCACCGGGCCAGCAGCACATGTCCGGCCGCCGGCGAACTCCTCGTCCAGCTCTACCGTCCGGCGCCGACGGCACGCGCACTGGTTGTCGCGCTGCCGGCGCAGGGCAACGCCGTCGAGGCGATGCTGCCGCCCGGCGACTACCGCGTGCCGGCGGCCCCGGCGGCGGCCATGGAAGACGAGCAGCTGTTCGCCCAGTTGCAGGCCCGCGGCCTCGTGCGCCTGGGCGCAAACGGCCTGGCCGAGCTGGCCCCGCCGGACCTCGCCGCGTGGCGCGCGGCCGGCAAGACGCCGTGGGATGGCGTGAACCTCGACGGCGCCGCGCTGCGCCTGCTGGAACGGTTGTATCGTCGCGCGGACGGCGATTTCGTGCGCGAACAGGTGCGCATCTTCAATGCCGAGCGGCGGCTGCTCGCGTGGCGCCTGCCGGCCGGCGTGACGGCGACGTGGCGCGCGGAAGTCATGCAGGGAACGACGACGGTGCCCGTGCCGCTGGCCGACGACATGCCCCCGGCCAGCGCGCGCCTGTTCGCCCGGCTGCCGCAGGGCTGGGCGCCGTGGCAGCGGATCGGCGCGTGGCCGGCGGATGGCGGCGTGGCGCGCCTGCGCCTGACGGTACCGGAGCGGGCGGGCAGTGTCCGGCTGATGCTGGCGGGACGCCTGCGCCACGTGACCGGAGCCCGGTTGCGGTCCGATCCGCAGCCCGGCTGCGACGGCCGCGCGTGCATGGCGCCGGACGAGGTGCAGGTGCTCGACCTGCTGACCGAAGGCCGCGAGATCGTGATCGATGCGGAACCGCTGGCGCAGGGCGCCCTGGCCACGCCGGGCGACGCGCGCTACCGGCACCTGGCCGTGCGCGACGGCCGCCTTGCCTGGCACGCGCTGGGCCCGGCCACGTCCCGGCCGTCCGCGCGGCTGGCGGAGGTGGTGCTGGCGGACCGCAACGGCGTGCCGCTGTGGCGCGACGGCGCCCCGACCGAGGCGGCGCGCGCGGCCGGCCTCGCCACGATGCTGGGCGTACGGGCCGGCCAGGCGGGCAGTGTCGCTACGCTGCTGGGCCGGGTACCGGGCGACCGTCATGCGGCCCGCCTCACGCTGGACCTGCGCCTGCAGACGGCCGCGCAGGCGGCGCTCGACTGCATCGCGCTGCGGCGCGGGCACTGGGATGGCCGGGCGTGCACGGCCGCCGGACCGGTGCCGGCGGGCCGCCAGGCGGGCGTCGTCGTGCTAGACACGGAGACGGGCGCGATCCTGGCCGCGGCCGGGGCGGGAATGCCGGCCGTGACGACCGACAACTGGCGCGAGGCGCGCGACTTCGACAGGATCGACCCGGCCGCGAGCCCGCTGCGCCTGCCCGCGCTGCAGCACGACGGCGGCGCCGAGCGGGCGCCCGGGTCGACGTTCAAGATCGTCAGCGCCCTCGGCCTGGAACTGGCGGCGAAGTCCGATCGCCAGCTGGACGCCTTGCTGGACGGCCTGCCGCTGGCCGGCATCAATGCCGCCGCGCACGAGCGGGGTTTCGACTTCCGCACGGATGCGCCGACTTACCCCGTCGACAGCCGCGCGCGCATCACGAATTTCCGCGACCAGGGTCTCGACCGGCGCGCCCAGGACGGCCGCCTGGGTCTCGCGCAGGCGCTGACCTACAGCCTGAACACGTGGTTCGCGTGGACGGGAGAACTGTCCGACAGGAGTCTTCTCGGCCGGCCTGACGGCGGCGTGCCCGACCTGCAGCCGCTGGACCCCGGTGCGCTGGACCCGGTCCGTCCCATCGTCGCGATGGCGCGCCGGCTCGGCTTCGGCCAGCCGCTGCGGCTGGACGGCGGCCTGCTGCCGGAGAACTTCGGCTGGTCGGCGTGGGACGCGCTGCAGGCGACGCCGGCCGCCATCGACCCCGTCCACACGCGTCACGAACTGCGCCAGATGGCGATCGGCCTGCGCATGCAGGCGACGCCGCTGCAGATGGCGCTCGTCGCCGGCGCCGTCGGGCAGGGGCGGGCGGTCGTGCCGCACCTGCTGGGGGAGCTCGACGGCAGGGCGGCCGCGCCTGCGAACGGACCGGCGCTGGGCGTCCGCCTGGATCGCGTGCGCGCCGGCATGAAAGGCGTCGTCGACGTGGGCACGGCATCCGGCGCCTTCCGCGCGCCGGCATTGTCCGGTATCCGGCGCGGCCTGTCCGGCAAGACGGGGACGGCGCCGGTGGGCGACGGATCGCTGGCGACCGTCTGGTTCACGGGCTGGCTGGAGCCGCACAGCGTGCCCGGCCAGGAGCACCGGCTGGCCGTCGCCGTCTTCGTCAGCCGGTCGGAAGCGACGGGCGGCGAGCACGCGGCGCCCGTCGCCGCGGCCGTCCTGGGAGCGCTCTCCGCCAACGGGTCGAATTGAGGGGTTTTTCCCACTCATCTGCGCGCCTATCCGATGTGTTTCTGTGGCATGATCTGTTACGGTCCTGCTATTAGCGGCCGAACATCGAAGAGGATTTATGCGTTTGCCGGGAACCCGGTACCAGGAACCGGGCTGGGAAGAAGTGCGCAAGTTGCTGGGACAGTGCTCGCTCGCCGCGCTGCGCGGCTTCGATCCTGCACATCCGGACCTGGAGAGCTACGTGGAACGCATGACGGACCAGCTCCTGGCCCAGCGCCACAGTGCCCGCGCCCGGGCAGCCGGTAACGGCTATGGCGATACGGTCTACGAACTGGCGCTGACGCTCGTCGTCGAGCTGGGCGCCCGTCCGGCCGACTGGGACGCCTTGTGCGCCGCGCTGGCGGACGGCCAGGCGGGCGACGCCCTGCTGCGCAAGAAGGTGAACGACATGTACGCCGTGCTGCGCGACCGCGTCGATGCCGACAACTACCAGGACGCCTGCGGCCGCCCGTGCAGCCCGAACCGTATGTACGCATACCGGATGTTGGACACCGCCTATCACGACGTCGCGCGCCTGTTCGCCAACTGGCGCGCGCACCGGGCCCAGGTCGGGGCGATCCTCGGCCGCGAGATCGCCGACGGTGCCGACCCCATCGAAGTGCGCCAGCTGCGCACGATCCACGATTGCCGCGCCGAGTGGATCCTGCGCTGGAGCGCGTCGCTGGAAGAATTCGGCGGCGGCCCCGGTCCGCTGCACACGCGCTCCAAGCGCTTCGCCAGCCTGAAGACGAGCCCGGAGCGCATCGCCGCGATGCTGCACGAGATCGGCGATTACGAACAGCTGTCGGCCAACCGCGACGAGGACTGGCTGCAGGACCTGGACGACGCGTCCGTCTGGGTGGAGGATTACTGGCGCGTGCTGCAGGAATCGGAGAATGCGGCGACGCCGGGGCCGGATCGCATCCTGGAAGCGCGGCAGGATGCGCTCGACGACGCGGCGCCGGAACCCGATCCGGTGCCGGAAGAAGCGGATCCCCGTCTGGAGACCCTCGCGCTGAGCGTTTCACTGCCCCCCGGCTATGTTGCGCAAGCGCCGGCGGACGGTCTGCTGGCGGCGGAGGGATTGCCAGTGGGGCTGGCCGTGTACGCGAAGCTGCTGGGCCCCGACGACGACAGCTACCCGGACGCCTGGCGCGACCCGGCCACCGGCGCGCTGCCGACGATGCAGCAGCTGGCGGCGCTGGCCGAGGTATCGCTGCCGACGCTGCGCAAGCGGCGCGACGCCGCGATCGCGAGATTGAGCGCCGCCTTTGACACGAAGCGAGGAAGCGATGCATAGCAACGACACGAGCTCTCGCCGGCTGCAGGAAGCCCTGCTGCTGGCCCGCCGCAAGGATGGCGACCGCTTGACGCTGGACGATGCCACGCTGGCCGCGGCGCTAGACGGCAGCCGGCCGCTGACGTCCGGCGAACGGGCCGCGCTGCAGGCATCGCCATTGACCGTGCGCCGGCTGCGCCATCTCGCCCTGCAGCGGCGGGCCGCCGCATCGACCGCCTGGCGCGGCAGCCGCGGCGCCCTGCGGGCCGCGAGCACCGGCCTGCCTGCCGCGATCGTGACGGACGACGGCTGGTGGACCCTGCACTTCATCCCCGCCGGCGGCGGCTGGCGCACGATCCTGCAGCTGGCGCCGCAGGCCCCGTTCGCGGAAGCGCTGCTGGTCGCGCGGGCCCCACTGCGCGTCGTGGATGGCGCCGGCGGCGTGGTGCTCGCGGGCCAGCTCGATGCGGACGGCGAATGCGAAGCCGACTGGCCGTTCGCGGCCGCCCCCTCTGATCACTTGCAGGCGCACGGCGCCCGTTTTACCGTCGAACCGCTGGAGGCGGACACACCATGATCCCATTCTTCAAGCGCGCCGCGCCCGTTCACGACGCCTGCGCCCTCGGCCGCACGGCCGTCGCGCTGCCGCTGTCGCCGGGCTGCGCCGCGCCGCCGGGCTGCCCCGTCGTCATCGTCGACGCGGACGGACGCCCGCGCCGCGCCACGACCCCGGCCGGGAAAAAGGTCGAGCTGCGTCCCGGCGAACTCGCGTGGGCATTCCACCCGGGGCCGTACACGCTCGACGTGGTGCCGTACGCGCAGGCGCCCGAGATCGGCCTGCGCACGACCTTCGCCATCGATCCGCAGGACCCGGCCGCCGCGGGCAAGCGCTTCGACCTGTACCTGGCCGCCGAAGCGGATGGCCGCGTCGACCTGGATGCACTGGGAGTGAAAGTGGAAAGCGCCGTGCGCAGCGCGCTGGAGCAGGGCGCGCTGGATCTGCCGCCGTGCGCGGACATCGACGAGTGGAACGCATTCCGGCAGGGCCTGAACCGGTTGCTGTACCTGCGCTTCGGCCTGACGGTAGACGATTGCGTGCCCGTCGAACTGGAGGGCGTCGACTATGCGGCGCAACTGGCCGCGCGCGCGGTCGGCACCGCGGCGCCCGCGCCTGCACCCGTGACGGAAAAAGTCGAACCGGCGATGCTTGACGCGAAGTCGCTGCGCCGCCTGTTCCTCGAACTCCCTTGCCTGATGTGCGGCCTGCGCCTCGGCGCGCTGCCGAACGGGCAGGACCAGTTCCGCCAGCAGCAGGCCTTGCTGCAGCGCCTGGACCGCCTGTCCGTCGAGATCACGACGATGCCGGCCCTCGTGCTGGCCGCGCCGGGTCAGCCGCTCGTGCTGGACGAGCAGCTGCGCCGCATGCGCCACAGCCGCCGCGCGACCGTCGCGCTGGACGAGGCATGGGCGCTGTTGGCCCGCCTGGAAGGCGCGCAAGGCGAGCGTCTCGCCGCGCTGTACGACGAGGCCGAGCGCATCGTCGCCAACCTCGAAGCCGATTGCGCCGGCCGGCGCGCGGCGAAGCACGTCGCGGAGGCGGCATGAGCGGGCCCGCCCAAGCCCTCTGCCGCACGCGCCTGCCCGACGGCACGCTGCTCACCGTGACGGCCACGCGGCGCGAGCGTGCGGGCCGCGCCGACGTCAAGTGCATGGTGCCCGGTGACGCGGCATTGGCCGAACGCCTGCAGCAAGTGGTCCGTCTCGCGCGCCACACGGAAGCGAAGATCGACAGCCGCGACCAGGTCGTACTCAGCGTCGACCGCGCGCCCGCGGGACGCGACTGCGAACTGGCGTTTGTCTTGGCCGACCGGCTCGTGCGCGGCGTGTGGCACGGACGCGGAGACCCGGTCGCCAACGGCTGGTCGGATGCATGGCAACTGGGCCGCGTGGACGGCCATGACGTGGCGGATGCGTCGCCGGACGCGCTGCTGGGCGGCCCGGACGGCCTGTCGCACCTGGGCCAGCTGGACGGCCATCCCGATCCCGGCGCGCGCGTGTCCGGCGCCCGCGCATGGTTCCCGCTGCACAGCGGCGGAGACGGCGATGGTCTCGGCTGGGTCGAGGTGAGCGTGCACCCGCTGGACGGTGAACGCATCGACGAGGAACAGACGATCGCCGTGCCGGGGGCCGACGCGGCACGCCAGCTGGCCGTGCGCCAGGCGCTGGCCGGCGCGCGTCACTTCGACGGCCGCGGCGTCGGGCGCTGGCGTACGACGGTCCGTTTCAGCGACGCCGCGTTCGCGGGCCGTTCGTACGAACTGGCCCTCGTGCTGGCCGACCGCATCGCGCGCGGCCGCGAATTCATGCCGCGCGCCCGGCTGCTGGCGACGGGATGCTCGGATGCGTGGCATGCGGGCCGCGTGGACACGGTCGACGGGCTCGCGCCGAAATGCGCGCTGCTGCTGCGCGAGGCCGGGCCGGGCGACCGTATTCTCCTGCCGCACGCATGGCGCGACGCTTTGCCGGCCGGCTTCGCGGACGACGTCCGTGCGCGCGGCGCGAGCGTAGCGTGCGTGGAGCGGATCGGAATCATTTGATGTAGGCTTGCAGGGTAAGCCGGAAGGAGTCGACGATGTTGCGGATGTTTGGATTGGGTGGGGCAAAGTGCCCGCGCTGTTCTCAAGGGACGGGCGCGGCGGACGGCTATTGCGCCGCCTGCGGCCTGATGCTCGGCACGCCGCGCAACGAACCCGTGCTGGTGGAGAACCGCTGGGTGCCCGGCCCTGACGAACTGGCCGTGTTCTTCGGCGTGCGCGCGCTGTCCGGCGTATTCGTCAAGACCTTGCGCGTGCCCGCCACGGCGCGGGCCTACATCCTGCAGGGCGAGCAGGCGACCGAAGTCCCGCAGGGCGAGTACGAGATCGAAGGGTTCTTTACACGCCTGAATCACCTGCTGCGCGACCAGCATGCGGAAATCCTCGTCACCCGCAGCGGCGCGCTGCCGGTCGACTTCGAGCTGGATGGCCTGTTCAGCGCCGAGCACCTGGCCGTGTCGGCACGGCTCGCGCTGTCCGTGCGGATCGAGAGCGTGCCCGCGTTCGCGCGCCATTTCATGACGATGCCGGGCACCGTGAAAGCCGACCACCTGCGCGAACTGCTGCAGCAGCCGGTGCGACAACTGGCGGGCGAATTCGTCGCCGCCCGTTCGCTGCGCGAGATGGCGGGCCGGCGCGAACTGCGGCCGGAACTGGACCAGCACCTGCAGGGCGGCCTCGCCACCTTGCTCGCCGACTACGGCCTGGCCATCGTCCGCGTGGAGACGCTGGCGCTGCGCCACGACCGCTTCGACGCCAACCGCGCGCGCATCGGCAGCCTGTGGCTGGCCGTGGACGAGCAGCGGGTCAAGGTGGAGCATGCGCGCCAGCTCGACGAGCTGTATTCGGACGACGAATGGCGCCGCATCGCACGTGAGGAAAGCCAGGCGCGCCTCGCGCACCGGCGCGCGGAACTGCGCCAGGGCGCGGGCATCGAGCGCGCGGAGATGAGCCTGCAGAACGCCGAGCGCGCACAGGCGATCCGCGCCCGCGAGATCGAGCTGTATGGGCGCATCGTCGAGTCCCGCTCGCGCAAGCACGCGATCGAGCGGGGCGCGCAAGACCTCGTCGCCGAACTGGAACACGAACTGGCGCAGAAACGTGGCGCGCGCGGCGACCAGGAAACGGAATGGGCGCACCTGCGCGAACTGGCCGCCGTGCGCATGCGCGAAGAGGTCGCGCTGGCGCGCCAGGATGCGGCCCAGGCCCGCACGGTCGCCGCGCAGCGCTTCACGCACCAGTTGCTGCAGCAGCAGATCAGGAACAAGATCGAGCAGGCGCGCGGCATCGAGGACGCGGCCCGCCAGCGCGCGGAACTGGCCCGTCTGCACGCGGCGGAGGAAGACGCGGCACGGCGCGCGCGCGAGATCGAGGCGCAAGAACATGCGGCGCGGCTGCGGGCAGCAGAGCGCGAGGAGTCGATCGAGGTGGAAGCCGTGCGCCAGCGCGTGGAAGCGCTGCGCCGCGACGGGACGCAGGCCGACGCGCTGGCCCAGCACGAAAAGCTGTTGCGCACGATCGAAGCGGATGCGGCGCTGCAGCAGGTGGCGCTGGACGGCGAAGAGGCCCGCGCCGTGCTGCAGGCCGAGCTGCTCGGCGCCGAGCGCGCGCACGAGCTGCGCCGCATGGAAACGCTGGGCGCCGTGGACGATACGACGAAACTGGTGCTGGCCGGCGAGACCAACGCGGCGCTGCTGGCGGACGTGCTGAAGGCCCGCACGCAGGCCGGCATGAGCGCGGAGCAGCTGGCCGCGCTGACGTCGTCGCGCCTCGCCGATGAACAGGTCGAACGCGAGCGCACGCGGCGCGACGCTGAACTGGAGCGCGAGCGGCGCCACCAGCTGGAACTGCTCGCGCTGCAGAACGACGTCAACAAGACGGCGCTGGCGACGCAGGCGCAACTGGGCGGTGCGCTCATCGCGGGTGCAACCTGCCGTCACGCCGGCGCCCAGGCCGGCGACCGGTTCTGCGGTACGTGCGGCGCGCCGCTGCCGGCGCGGGGATGATGCAGACGGCGATCGACAAGCTGCGCGAACTGCGCGCGCTGCACGAAGACGGCCTGTTGAGCCGCCAGGAATTCGACAGCCGCAAGAACGCGATTCTCGACGCTGCCTATCCCGCCGACGTCCCGGCGGACGTGCCGGTGCGCGCCGGCACCGAGATCGGCCTGATGGCCACGCAGGAAGTGGGGCCGGCGCACCGCCGCTACCGGCTGGAGCGCCTGATCGCGCAGGGCGGCATGGGCGAGGTGTGGCAGGTGACGGACCTCGCCACGCATGCGGAACTGGGCCACAGCGCGCAGGTCGCGCTGAAGATCCTGCCGCCCCGGCTCACGGAGAATTCCCTGCATGCGAAGCTGCTGATCGAGGAAGCGGCACGCGCGCGCCAGCTCGCGCACCAGCACATCGTGCGCGTGTACGACTGGGCGCAGGACCCGGCCACGGGCAGCTATTTCATCATCATGGAGTGCCTGGACGGCGAGGATCTCGACACGCTGCTGGCGCGCGTCGGCCGGCTCGGTCCCGAGCGCGCGCTGGATGTGCTGGCGCCCGTGGCCGCCGCACTCGATTACGCGTGGGAGCGGCATCACCTCGTCCACCGCGACATCAAGCCCGCCAATGTGTTCCTCGCGCGCGGCGGCGACGTCAAGCTGCTCGACTTCGGCATCGCGGCGCGCGCACGTGCCAGTGGCCTCGCGCTCGAAGCCCCGGCCAGCTCGGGCACGGCGGGCTATCGCGCACCGGAAGCCAGCGGTGCCGGTGGCGTGCCGGAGCGTGGGCTGGACGTGTATGCCGTCGCCGTCATGCTGTACCAGATGCTGACCGGTGCCTTGCCGGCTGGCGCCGATCCGTTCAGGCCGGAGGCGCTGAACGACGCGCAGTGGGCCGTGCTGCGTGCCGGCTTCGCGCAGGATCCGGCCCAGCGTCCGGCCAGCGTGAGCGAACTGCTGGCACGTCTGCGCGCGGCGCCGGACATCGACGAGGCGCGCCGCGCCGAGACCGAGGCGATCGAAAAGGAGCGCGCAGGACAGGCCGCACGCGAGGCCGCACGCGAACTGGCCGCGCGCAAGCTGGCGCAAGCGCAGGCGGAAGCGGCCGCGAAAGCGCAGCTGGACCGCCAGCGGCGTGAACAGGAACGGGCCGCGAAAGTCGCCGCCGAAGCCGCCCGCGCGGCGCGCAAGGAAGCGCTGCGCCAGCAGTTGCTGGAACGGCGCGCGGCGGAAGCGGAAAAGGCGAGACTGGAGCGCGAGGAAGCGCAGCGCAAGCTGGCGCAGGCCAGGGCCGCCGCCGCATACATCGCGGAACAGAAGCGCGCCCGGCTCGAGGAAGCGGCACGCGCGCAGGCCGTGCTGACGCAGCTGATGCCCACGCCGGCCAGCCCTGTCGCCGACACGGAAGGCGTGCTGCGCGACCGCTTCGTCGGCGGCGATGCGAAAGGGCCGGAACTCGTGCTGTTGCCGACGGGCCGGTTCCAGATGGGTTCCCCGAGCACGAACGGAAGATCGCGATCGAGGCCGGCTCGCAACCGGGCTGGCTGGCGCGCGAGCTGCCGCAGCACTGGGTCGGCATCGAGAAACCGATCGCGATGGGCCGCTATCCGGTGACGGTGGGCGAATGGCGCGTGTTCGTGGCCAGCACCGGCTGGCGGCCGAGCGGGGAAACCGATTGGGACGCGCCCGGGTTCGCGCAGACGGACCGCCATCCCGTCGTCGGCGTGAACTGGTTCGACGCCATCCGCTACGTCCGCTGGCTCTCCGAAGCGACGGGTAAATCGTACCGGCTGCCGAGCGAGGCGGAATGGGAATACGCGTGCCGCGCCGGATCGAAGACCGCGTTCTCGTTCGGCGACACGATCACGACGGACCTGGCCAATTACGACGGCAATTTCACGTACAACGGCGGCCCGCGCGGCGAGTACCGGCGCGGCACGACGCCGGTTGGCGCATTCCCCGCCAATCCCTGGGGCCTGTTCGACATGCACGGCAACGTGTGGGAATGGGTGCAGGACGTCGTGCACGACAACTACGACGGCGCGCCGCTGGACGGCAGCGCGTGGGAAGAGGGCGGCGACCAGGCCCGCCGCATCCTGCGCGGCGGCTCCTGGCTGTACAACCCGCGCTACCTGCGCTCGGCGCTGCGCAACGGCTTCTCGGCCGCGTTGTCGAACGATATCGTGGGATTTCGTATCGTACGCGACCTGATGTAGGCAACACGATACGCAGCGGAAATCCGCAGTGTCTTCACCTTGAGCGCATAATCAATCGCACTCTGCAAACGAGGAGGCGATCATGCGAATTCCCAAGGATATCCAGATCCCGTTCATCGTGCTGTCGCTGGAAGCCGTGCTGTTGACCGGCGCCGCGCTGATCTTCCTGATCCTGCGGCCGGGTTAACTCAAGCGTCCAACAGGCGGGCGTGCGCCCGCCGCCGGTCGCCCGTGCGTTCGGCATGGTCTTCCGGACGCGGGCTTGCCGCGAACCGTACGCGGCCCGTGAAGCGGGCAAGGCGGTCCAGCACCGTGGCCGGGCCGATCGGGGTTTCCTGGCCGCTGGACGGGTCGAGGTGCCAGAAACCGCCGTCGCGGTGGAACAGGATCGGCATGCCGGCCGCGCGCGGCAGCGCACCCGTGCTGGCTGCTGCCGGTTCGGGCACGACGCCAGGTGCCAGCAGCACGAAGCATTCCGCCGCGCCGCCCGCATCGACGCGGTGCAGGGTCAGCGCATGCGCGTGCAGCGCCGTCACGACGAACGTCACGACGCCGCGTATGCTGGCCGTCAATTCGATGCGCATCCCGAGGCGCAGGGGGACGGGTACGTGCTTGCCGGGCCAGACGCCGTCCAGCAGCAGGCCGTAGCGCGACACGTCTTCGATCTCGAAGCCGCCGCGCGCAGGCCGGATGACGGCGTGGCGCGCGGACAGCCGGCGCGTAAGGCCGTCCGGTTCGGGCCCATGTTCGCCAACATGTTGCAGCAGCAGGTCGGCCTCGGCGCCGGCGGATTCATGGCGGCCCAGCACGCATTCGTCCAGCGCGAACAGGCGCACGTGGCGCTGGGCGCCGGCGTCCGGTTCCGCGTACACGAGGCAGGCGGTGCTCGCCGGGCACGGATGCGCGGCGCGCTCGGCCGGCAGGTCGATTTCGATCAGGTCCTCGTCCCACGCGATGGTCGGCAGGCCGACGGCCACCTTGCCGCCGGCGCCGGCATCCAGGTTCAGCTGGGCGATGGACGCGTTGCGGGCCTGGATGTCGATGTCCATCGCGCCGCCGCCGGCCAGGCCCTGCACCCGGGCGATGGCGGCATCGTCGGCGCTGATGCGGACGTTTTTATGCGTGGACAGGTAGGTCTGGTGGATCTCGCCCAGCGACGCGTCCGGGCGCGGCACGAGCAGCACGAGCGTCGCGACCCACGTGCGTGCCGGGTGACGGGCGTGGATTTCCAGGTCGACGCGGTACTGGCCGTGTTCCCGCCCGCGCGACGAGAATTCCACGAACACGGGCCGCCAGTCGCCGCGCAGGGTGCGCACGAACTGCAGCTGGCCGGCGCCCATAGGCAGCAGCTTCGATTCGAGCAGCAGCGTCAGTTGCGCCGGCGCGTCGTCCGGCATGCCCCGCAATTCCAGCTTGATCGCCTGGCGGCCGCCGGCCGCGCGCGGATCGAAGCCGCTCACGTGCAGGTGGGGGCGGGGCGGTTGTGCATGAATTGGCGCCGGGCCGCGTACTGGACTTTCCGCACGGACCCGTTTCAGCATCTCGAAGCTGGAGCCGAGCACATCGACCGCCCCGGGCGCCTGGCGGTGGCCGTGCGCGCACTGTGCCTCGCCGGGGGCGACCCAGACGGTGCAATGCGGGTGATCGGGACTGCTGCAACGCTTCATGGGCGGTTTAAATGGTTCGGAGCATGGGTTTCAGCTTACGCGATTGTAGCGTAGCGCGGCGCGCGGATTTCATAGTTGAGCAAGACTTTTTTCCAACATGCATTATTTACCACAGTCAAACACCCGGCAACGCCGTCTCGTCGCGCGCCGCGCCGGGGACGCGCACGAGGATCGCGCTGACGTTGTCCGGATAAAAGAACGCGGCCGGATGCGCGTCGTACGCGGCCAGCAAGGCGTGCAGCATCGTGGCGGCGTCCGTCGTCCCGGCCAGCAGCTGCGGCCATTGCGCGACCCAGCCGTGCGGGTCCGAGCACGACCAGAGGCCGTCCGTCGCCAGCAGGTAGGTGCTGCCTGCGCGCAGCTCGAGCGGACGGCGGTCGGCCAGGTGGGACAGCCAGGACGGCAGGTTCAGCGGCGATAGTTCGAACAGCGGGTCGTTCAGCCGCGCAGGATCGGCGAACGCATTCCCGAGCAGGAAAGCCTGGGCGATCTGAGGCCGGTGTTCGCCATGCACCTGCCGCCACCAGTCGGCGTCGCCCAGCAGGCCGGCCATCGCGTAGGCGGTGGCGGGGACATGGTCGACCGTCAGCGGCGCCGCGCGCGCCGGCGTGATCTCGTACAGCCGCGAATCGCCCACGTGGTACAGCAGCGGGGTGTCGTCCGCGCGCACTTCCAGCAGGGTGAGCGTCGTGCCGGGGCGGGGGCCGGGCGTGTCGGCGAAATGGCGCTGCAGGTCCGCATGCAGCGCGTCGAGGCGGCGCGCCAGTTCGGCGCCGGTCGTGCAGGGCGGCAGCGCGAGCAGGCCGGCGACGACGGCTTCCGCGGCTTCGCGGCCGTGGCCATGGCCGCCCATTCCGTCCAGCACGGCGAGGCGCGCGTGACCGGGGCGCCAGCCGGGCAGCAGCCGGCGCTGCACGGCCTGGTCCTGCAGCCAGGCGGCGTTGCCGTCCACGTCGATCAGGAGCAGGTTATCCTGGTTTTCCGCGCGCAGGCGCGGGCCGGCGCCCAGGCGCGAGCATGCGGCGACGTCCAGGGCGCCGAAGCGCAGCCCGGCAATGAAGGGAGAAATCGGCATCCCGCTACTCTAACCGCAAATGCCATTTCGCCAAGCTTCGATTAGATGGGGTTTTTCCGCCTACCCGTCAGCAACACGGCCGCGTTGACGAGCACGCACGCGCCGGCCGCCGCCATCGCGAACCGCACGCCCCAGGCGTCCGCGACGCGGCCCCAGAACAGGCTGCCGAGCGTGTAGCCGCCCGCCATCACGACGAGATAGATCGCCAGGGTGCGCGCCCGCACGTCCGCGGGGAACGACAGCTGGGCGGCCGCGTTCAGGGTCGAGACGACGGCGGACCAGGCCATGCCGCCGCACACGATCAGCGGGATGAGCAGCGCCAGCGTATGCAGGAAGGGCATGATGGCCAGCATGCAACCATACACGGCCAGCGCGCCGGCCAGGATGTTGGTCTTGTCGACGCGCGCGCGCAGCGCCGGCAGGCAGAACGCCGCCACCACGGCGCCGGCGCCCAGGCTGCCCATCAGGGTGCCGAACACGCTGGCATCCATGCGCAGCACGTCGCGCACGAACACGGGCAACAGGCCTGCGAAGGCGATGGTGGCAAAGAACACGGTGGCCACGTTGCGCAGGATGCGGCGGTAGCGCGGGCACCCGAACGCCGTATGGACGCCTTCGCGCAGGCGCGCGCCATAGCCCGCGCAGGGCTTCACGTGCGAGCGGTCGGCGCGCCACCAGGCGCGGTAGATCGCGAGCAGGCCCACGAACGAGATCGCGTTGAGGAGGAACAGCGGGCCGGGACCGATCCACTTGAACAGGACGCCGCCCAGCGCCGGCCCGATGATCGCCGCCGTGTTGTACGACAGGTTGTTGAGGGTCGCCGCGGCTTCCACTTCGTCCGGCTCGACGAGCCCCGACATCGCGGCCTGCCACGCGGGCCACATGAACGCGGAACCGCAGCCGAGGCAGAACAGCACCATCAGCACGACGACGTGCGGCGCGTGCCCGGACGCGACGAGCGCCGCCAGCGTGCACGCGCAGCCGGCCATGAACAGGTTGCAGAAGAACAGGAACTTGGGACGGTGCACGGCGTCCGCGACGACGCCCGCGAACAGCGCGAACAGGAAGATCGGGATGTACGTGCAGGTCTGCACGAGCGTGGTCGTGGACGCCGAGTGCGAGCTGGACGCGATCAGCCAGGCCGACGCGAACGTCTGGATCCACGTGCCGAGGTTCGAGACCAGGTTGGCGCACCACAAGTGCCGGTAGCGCGCATGGCGCAGCGGTTGCGTCAGCGGGACCTTGCGCCGGGCCGGTGCCGCCGCCTTCGCCGGGGTGAAGCTGGATATCGTCATCAGGCCAGTCTACGGGCACCACCCGGCCGGGTCAACGCGGCAGTCGGGATGACCCCGCCAGTGCGGGTTTTTACCAACGTGACGCTTCGACAAGCAGGCGACCGTGTTATCTTGTCGCTCATGCAGATACGCTTATTGGAACCGACCGACATCCCGGCCGCCGCCGCTGTGCTGCGCCGCGCCGCCGAATCCTTCTTTCTCCATGAATCCGCGCCGGAGGACGCCGCGAACTTCCTCGCCCAGCACGACGCGGCCGGCCTGCAACGCAACCTGGACGCCGGCTACGTCTACCACGTGGCCATCGTCGATGGCGTGCTGGCCGGATTCATCGGCGTGCGCGACGGCACGCACGTCTTCCACCTGTTCGTCGATGCCGCATACCAGCGGCGCGGCATCGCGCGGGCGCTGTGGGAGGCGGGGCGCGCGGCGGCGCTCGTGCCGGCGCATCCCGGATTCTTCACCGTGAACTCGTCGAATTTTGCCGTGCCGTTCTACGAGTCGCTCGGCTTCGAGCGCACGGCGCCCATGCAGGTCGACAAGGTGCGCTACAACCCCATGCGCCTGTCAACGCCGCTCGTCGGTGCGGCGTAGCCACAGGCTGCTCGCCCAGCCTTCGACGCCGCTGCCCTCGACGCGCACGCGCCACCAGTCGCCATCCGTCGCCCCCGTCGTGCTGACGACCGTCCCCGCGCGCAGCACGCGCATCCGGGCGGCGCGCACGCCGCGGTCTTCGCGCAGGTTCAGGTCGTCCACGACGCGGTAGTGCGCGCCGGCCGCGGGACCGATCGCAGCCAGCGTCGCCGGCACGGGCGCGGACGGCAGCAGGGACGTGAACAGCAGGCCGAATCCGAGCGTGCCGCCGGCCACCACCGCGAGCGCACGCAGATTGGGCCGGCGCCACCACGCGCGCGGCGTGTACCACGCGGCCAGCACGAGCGTCGCCGCCAGCGCACCGGCCCACACGAACCACGGCACCATGGTCGCCATCTCACGCATCGAAGCGCAGCACGTAATGACCCGCGACGAGGTGGTGGCCGGCTGGAAGGCGATAAGGCTGCTCCGGCGTGGCCGCATCGATGGCGGCGACGAATGCCAGCTTGTCGTCCAGGTGGTACAAGGCCTGCGTGGGCGACAGGCGCGCGATCAGCCAGCCGTCCGGTCCCGCTTCGAAGCTGAACGCATCACGCGACAGCCCGAGGCGGTCGGCGCTCGACGGCGGCGTGCCGGCCGCATTCCTGATAAAGGCCGGCGAATCGAGCACGCGCAGCGCCGCGAGCATCGGTGCGCCCCGGCCGAACGTGAAGCGGGCGCCCGGCGCCACCGGCAGGGCCGGCGGCTGCGGCAGCATCAGCAGGGCGCAGTAACGGTCGGCCAGCGCGGGCGCGCACGCGGCCAGCTCCACGCGCGTGCCGTCGACGGGACTGAATGTGGCCGGCACGGCGATCCGTTCGCGGCCGGCCTGGGTGATCGCCTGCAGCTGGTCCTGGTCGTCGACGGCGAACCCGATGACAGTCTCCGAACCTTGCGCCGCGGGGACGAACGCGCGGTTCAAGCCGATTTCCAGCGCCTGCGCACCCGTCTCGCGGTAGCGCGACAGCCGCGGCAGCGCCAGCGCGGCGAGCGTCACGCGCTGGCGCGCAACGGGGGCGTACGTCGCGTCGACCGTGAGTGGTGCCGGGGTGCGGGCCACCGGGACGGCCGTGAGCTCGGGATCGGGCACGGCGCGCGGCTTCCAGACCGCCGGGCGCGCGGATGCGGGCTTCGCCGGGGCTGGCGCGCGTGTCGTCCCGGCCGGCGTCACGCGCAGCAGCAGGCGCAGCGCGGCACCGGTGCCATCGACGGCGCCGCGGCGCGACCTGATCGTCCAGTAGCCGGCGGCCGCGTCGTAGCTGCAATCGAAAGCGTCCTTCGGGCGCACCTGCACTTCCAGCGGCGACTCCGGCCCGTCGTTGATCAGAAGGACGGCGCCTTCCGCGCCGAACGGCCAGCCCGGCGCGGCGTAGGTGGCCTCGTGGGCATCGTGGCCGATCAGGGTCAGGCGCTGGTTCGGGTAGATGGGGCAGACGGTTTTCCACACGGCGCTGTCGCGCGACACGCTGACCGTGTACTGCACGGCTTCGTTCGGCGCGGGCAGGTAGACGGCGTGGCCGAATTTCACTTCGACTTCGCCCGGTTCCAGGCGGTCGGCGCCGACGACGTGGTAACGGACGTCGTCGCCCTGCAGCAGGTCGCCGAAATCCTTTTGGTGCAGAGCGGCCAGGCTTTGCGCGAGGTCGCGCACGCGTGCGCCCCGCGTGAGGTGGCGGTCGTCGTCGACCTCTTCCTGCGGCAGCATCAGCGTGATGTGGGAAAAGCAGCGGGTGGCGGCGCGTCCGCGCTGTTCGCGCGGCGAGCGTTCCAGCAGGTCGCGCAGCAGCGGGCGGCGCGCGAACAGCGCCAGCCCGGGCGCCTGCCAGATGGCATGGGCGTCGAAGACGTCGTTGATCTTGCCTAGAGCTTCATGTTGGACGTAGACCGGCATGATTCGTTCTCCTCTAAAGATTGGCTGCTGGCGGCAGCGGCACCTAGCAGGGGGCAGATGAAAAACAGCAGGTGCGAGCCGCCCGCCGACAGAAAGCTCATCGGCTGGCCCATCACCGGGAAGATCGCGAGGTTGGTGCCCCACGACAGCAGGAAGTGGCCGAACGCGAACGCGGCGCCGCCGGCCAGGAAGAAGCAGCGCAGGCGCGCGAGCCACGCCACGCGGAAGTCGCGCGCGTTCGCGCCGGCCAGCCAGCAGCGTACGGCGAGGCGCAGCAGCGCGGCGAGGAACAGCGCCTGCAGCAGCCACAGGCCGACGGCAGCAAGCAGCCCGTGACGCTGCAGGAAGAACGACGCGGCGAAGTCGTCCTGCACGGCCGGGATGCGCAGCGCGAAGCCCGGATCGAGGCCCAGCGCCGCGAGGCCGAACGCGCCGTCCGCGCCGCGCCAGCCGCCCTGCGCGATGGCGCGGGCGCCCAGCAGCAACTGCTGTCCCGTGTGTGGATGCGTGCCGGGGTTGAGCCACACGAGGAAGCGGTCGGCATAGAAATCCCAGCGCGCGATGCCGTCCGCGCCCGCGCCGCGCAGCAGGGCTACCGTCGCCACGGCCGCCAGCGCCACGCCTGCCAACACCAGTGCGGTGCCGCGGCGGCGCGTGGCCAGCGCCTGCGCCAGCATCATCGTGCCGGCCCACAGCGCGAGCAGCACGAGCGGAGAGTAATCGTCGACCTGCACCAGTGCGACGCCGAGCAGCAGCATGAACAGCAGTGCGGGCGCGGCGAGCCGCAGGCCGCGCCGCCACGCGCCGCCCGGCGCCGGGCCGTCCCCGCAGGCCAGCGCGAGGCAGTGAGCGGACAGCGCGGCCAGCGCCAGCTTCGCGAATTCCACGGGCTGCAGGTCGAACACGCCCGTCTCGTCGCCGTACGCGACCTGCAGCAGCAGTGCAAGGAGCGCGGCGCCCGTCAGCAGCAACAGCGCCAGTTCGATGCGCGCCTGCGGCAGCGGCCGCGCGGGACGCAGGAAGCCTGCCAGGGTCGCGGCGCCCGCGCCCAGCGCGAGCAGCGCGGCCGTCTTGTGGAAGTGGCGCAGCCAGGCGGTATCGGGTGCGCCGAGGCCCAGGTCGAGTTGGGCGAGCAGGCCCAGTGCCAGCAGCGGCAGCGCGGCGGCGAGGACGGGTTCGAGACGGCGCGGCGCCAGCAGCGCGAACGCGAGCGCGGCCCAGGCCACGAGCAGCCCGATGCCCGCGCCGGCCGGTGCGCCCGTACGCTGCAGCCAGAACAGGACGGCGCCGCTGCCGGCCAGCAGCAGGGCCGCGCCGGTCGCAGCGCCGGCGCGCACGCTGTCCTTCATTTTGACGAACAGCGCGGCCGCGCACGCGAGGCCGAGGATGGCCAGGAACGGCACGGTCGCCTGCGCGGGCACGTCCCACGCCGCGCGCCGGGTCCACGTCCACGCGACGCCGGCCGGCAGCCGCTTCTGCGTGTCGGCAACCAGCGCGACGTGGCCGCCCGGCTGCATCCGCAGCACGTCGCCGTCGGACGCGAGCAGCAGGCGCGTGCGGCCCGCGACGAGCGTCTGCCCGGCATCCAGGCGCAGCGGACGGCCGGCCAGCAGGGCCACGTCGTCATGTTCTTCGAGCAGCAGCGGCACCGAAGGCGCGGCGCTCATCCGAAAACCTTCTTCGTCGCGCACGATGCCGGCGGCGTGCAGGGACAGGCCGGCGACGGCGATGCGGTTGCCGCAATCGAGGTTGCCGCCGAAGACGAGCGGGCGGCCGAACGCCAGCGCGCGCGGGGCGATCCGGTTCCATGCATCGGCGAGGCGTGTGCCCAGGCGGGCATCCGGGCAGGCCGGTCGCGGCTCGCCGTCGCGCCGCAGCAGGGCGCCGTCGTAGTGCCAGTGCGTGCCGCCCGCCGTGAGGTCGACGGCGTTCGCGTCGGCCGCGTCGACGCGCATGCGCAGCACGCCGAGCTGGAATTGCTGGCCGCGCGCGAGAACGACGCTGCCGCTGCGGTACTGGCGGGTGCCGTCCTGGACGCGCAGCGGGGCGCCCGTGCCGTCGTCCGCCGCCCACCATCTGCCGTCCTTGTCGCGCCCCAGCCGCAGGCGGCCGCCGTCCGCCGCGGGGGCGCCGAGGGCGGCGTGGTCGACGTCCAGCGTCGCGCCGGGCGCGACGGTGACGGCCACCTGCGCGGGCAGCCACGCGGCCGGCGCGCGCAGCAGCGCGAGCATTTGCAGGGCGCACAGGGCGGCGAGCAGCACGCCGGCGTAAACGCGGGCGCGGTTCATGCGGCGCTCCGCAGAGGGTTCACACCGGCCGCGGCGCGGACGATCAGGCGGCTGATCTCGAGCGCATGGCGGGGCCGCGCTTCCGGACGCGGTGCCAGCAGCGCACGGAGCAGCGCCACCGGCGCATCGTCGGCGCGGGCATGGCCGGCGAACAGCGCGATCTCGTCCGGCGCGAGGATCGCGGGTGTGCGCAGCGCGGCGGCGCCCGCAGTGCCATGGGTCCGATAGGCGTCGGCGCACGCGGCGCAAAAGCGCAGCGGGATGCCGGTGACGAGCCAGTAGAGCAGGGCACCGAGGGCGAAGTAATCGCTGCGCGCGTCGGTCCGGTAGCGGCCGGCGTCATCGGGAAAGAATTGTTCCGGCGCCTGCCAGGCCGCAGTGCCGGCGTAAGAGTGCGCGGCGCTGTCCTGCAGGGGGCGATTGGTGCCGAAGTCCGCGAGCTTCAGCGTGCCGCTGCGCGCGTCGACGAGCAGGTTGGCCGGCTTCAGGTCCAGGTAGCGCCAGCCGTATTGGTGGACCTTCGCCAGCGCGGTATTCACCTGGGCCGTCCACGCGAGCGCCTGGTCGATGCCGGGACCGTCGCCACGGCTGCGCAGGGTCGCCAGGTGGGCGGCCAGGTCGCCGTCCAGGAGTTCCAGCGCCAGCGCGGGCTGGCCGTCGTGTTCGCCGCTGTCGAGCAGGCGCACGATGTGGCGCTGGTCCCATGGCTGCAGTCCGCGAAGAAACGCGATCTCGGCTTCGAAGCACGCGCGCCAGACGGTCCTTTGCGGCGGCAGCGCGAGATCCATCTGCGCGCGGTTGACGAGTTTCACCGCGGCTGGCGTGCCGTCCAGCATGGATGTCGCACGCCATACCTGGCCGTAGCTGGACCCGCCCAGCGGCGCCTGCAGGCACCAGGCACCCGCCGTCAATGTGATGATGTCGCCTGCCTCGACCATGTGTCCTCCCGACCGGGCGGCCGGTGCCGCCCCGGGGACGGGTAGCGGGGGGCGGCAGCAAACGTGTTAAAGTCGACAAGATTGTTTTGTACATAACTTATCGGGGGGGGCCATGTCCAAAGCCACATTCAGCGCCCGGGTGTTCGCCGTCTACGTCTTCGTCGTCAGTACCGTGCTCGTCGTGGCGCCGAACGTGCTGTTGTCGGTCTTCGGGATCGCGCCTACGGCCGAGGTGTGGATCCGCGTCGCGGGCGTCCTCGCCTTCAACATCGGCATCTATGCGTGGGTCGGGGCGCGGCACCGGCCGTTCCTGGAAGCGTCGGTCTACACGCGTGCGCTCGTGTGCGCCGCGTTCGTCGTGTTCGCGCTGCTCGGGCTCGCCAGCCCGATGATCGTGCTGTTCGGCCTCGTCGACCTGGCCGGCGGCGTCTGGACGTGGCTTGCGCTCAAGGCCGACGCGCGTGCCGGCGAGCCGGTCCCGGCAGGGCTCCGCGCGAACGCCCAATAAAAAACCGCGCCGAGGCGCGGTTTTGGAGGTTCGTTCGACGATCAGCGGTGCCAGCCGCGGTCGTAGCCACGGTCCCAGTCGCCGCGGTCGCGATCCCGGCCGCGATGCCAGCCACGGTCGTGGTCGTATCCGCGGCCCCGCTCGACGACGACGACGTCCGGACGGGAGTTGTAGTAATAGCGGGGCGATTCCACATACACCGGACGCGGTTGCACATAGACCGGACGGGACTCGACGTAGGCCGGTGCCGACTGGTAATAGCCGCCGGAATAGCCGTTCGAATAACCGCTCGAGTAGGCGTAGCCACGGTTGCGGGAATAATAGTCGTCGTTGGTGCGGACCGAATTGCCGACCGCGGCGCCGATGGCACCGCCGACGAGCGCGCCGTCCCGGCCACCCACGCTGCCGCCGATGGCGGCGCCGGCCAGTGCACCCACGACCGTATTCACACCCCGATCGCCAGCCATTGCCGAGGTGGACACGGCAGCTGCGGCCAGGAGCATGGCACCAATGCATTTTTTCTTCAACATGGTTAGTTCCTTGCGCCTCAACGGGGATCGGGATGATCACAACTACGCCAGGCATGCAATCATCATAGATACACCCGTGTATGCTGCCACGCGTTAATACAGATTATTACATCTGCTTCCGCCCCGGTAACATCGGTTACAGGCTGCCCTTGCAGACGCCGCAGGCCGCCCCATCTTGGAGGGGTTACCGACTGATTGACCCCACCATGGCGCGCCGGCGTTCTTTCGTTTCCATTCTTGCCATTCTCCTGTTGTTGCACGCATACATTGGCCTGCGGCTCTTGCCCGCGATGGACGCCGGTGTCATCGGCATGCTGGCGGGGGCGGTGTTCCTCGCTGCGTCGGCCGCGCTCGTACGCATCGGCCTCGTGGCGCCGAGCCTGCGCCGCACGCGCTGGTCCGAACCCCTCACGTGGGCCGGGCTGCTCGCGATGGGCCTGTTTTCTTCGCTGTTCGTGCTGACCTTGCTGCGCGATCTCGTGCTGGTGGCACTTGCAGTGGGTGGCGCGGGTGGCCCGGCGTTTACGCACGACAGCGCCGTCGCCGTGCCGCTGCTGGCGCTGGCCGTCACGTGCATCGGCTTCATCAACGCCCGCCGGGTGGCGCGCGTCGTCAAGGTCGAGGTGCCGATCGACGGCTTGCCGGAAGACCTGCACGGCTATTCGATCGCACAGATTTCCGACATCCACGTGGGCCCGACGATCCGCCGGCCATACCTGAACGCCATCGTCACGAAGGTCAACGCGCTCAAGCCGGACGCCATCGCGATCACGGGCGACCTCGTCGACGGCAGCGTGCAGCGCCTGGCTATGCACACGGAACCGCTGGCGCGCCTGTCCGCGCCGGACGGCACGTTCTTCGTCACCGGCAACCATGAATATTATTCCGGCGCCGAGCAGTGGATCGCGGAAGTGCGCCGCCTGGGCCTGCGCGTGCTGCTGAACGAGCACGTGATCCGGCGCCGCGGCGGTGCGAAGCTGATGATCGCCGGCGTCACGGATTACACGGCGCAGCATTTCAATCCCGCCCACAAGAGCGACCCGCACCTCGCCGCCGCCGGCGCGCCGGACGACGTCGCCGTGCGCATCCTGCTGGCCCACCAGCCGCGCACCGCGCCGGCCGCGGCCGATGCCGGCTTCGACCTGCAATTGTCCGGCCACACCCACGGCGGCCAGTTTTTCCCGTGGAATCTGTTCGTCCCGCTGCAGCAACCGTTCGTTGCCGGCCTGAACCGCGTGCGCTCGCTGTGGGTGTACACGAGCCGCGGCACCGGGTACTGGGGACCGCCGAAGCGCTTCGGCGCGCCGTCCGAGATCACGCTCGTGCGCCTCGTGCCCGGCCGGGCGTGATTGAGTACGCCAATATATTTCCCCAAAAACAATCGGATGCGTTATCGTTTTGGTTTTTCCACCGACCAAAGGATTGCAAGCATGAATCGCCTCCGTCTCCCCGCCTTGGGCCTGATCGCCGCCTGCCTGCTGGGCAGTACCGCGAACGCCGCCACTCCCGGTAATGACCCGGCCGCGCTCGCCAGGGTGCGCGACACGGCACTGCAAAGCGATTACGCCTACCAGCGCCTGGAAGACCTGACGGACCTCGTCGGCCCGCGCCTCTCGGGTTCGCCCGGCGCCGCTGCCGCCGTGACCCAGGTCGCCGACGAATTGCGCAAGCTGGGCGCCAAGGTCACGCTGCAGCCGATCAAGGTGCCCCATTGGGTGCGCGGCGAAGAGAAGGCGGCGCTCGTCGACTACCAGGGCCGTCCGGCCGGCGTGACGCAAAAGATCGTGCTGACCGCGCTGGGCGGATCGGGTGCGACCCCGGCCGCCGGCATCACGGCGCCGGTGATCGTCGTGCGTACGTTCGAAGAACTGAAGGCGCGCGCGGCCGAAGTGAAAGGCCGCATCGTCCTGTTCGACGTGCCGTTCGACCAGAACATGGCGGACCGCGGCCTGGCCGGTACGGCGTATGGCCAGGCCGTCGCCTTCCGCGGGGTCGGCCCGCGCATGGCGGCTGAAATGGGCGCGGCGGCGGCCCTCGTGCGCGCCGTCGGCGGTGCCGCGTACCGCATCCCGCACACCGGCGCGACCCTCCTCAAAGACGATGCCCGCATCCCGGCGGCGGCCGTGACGATCGAGGATTCGCTGCTGATCGCGCGCCTGTCGAAGCGCGGGCCCGTCACCATGCACCTGACCCTGACGCCGCAGATCCTGCCGGATGCGGACAGCTACAACGTGATCGCCGACTGGCCGGGCACGGACAAGGCCGACGAGATCGTCCTCGTGTCGGGTCACCTCGATTCCTGGGACCTCGCGACGGGCGCCAACGACGACGCATCCGGTGTCGTCAGCGCGATGGAAGTGATCAATACACTGCGCAAGCTGGACTATCACGCGCGCCGCACGATCCGCGTCGTGGCCTGGATGAACGAGGAGAACGGCGGCCGCGGCGGGCACACGTATGACGCCGTCAACAAGAAGCTCGCCGGGAAGCATTTCGCGGCGTACGAGGACGACGGCGGTTCGGGCCGTCCGTTCGGCATCCACGCGGGCATCGGCCTGGCCGGCGCCAAGCTGCTGGCGCCGCTGCAGGCTGCCCTGTATCCGATGGGTGCGGGCGCATTCCGCCGCGATGACGTCGTCGGCGCCGGCGACCTGCACGACCTGGAGGACTCGGGCGTGCCGAGCTTCGAGCCGTTGATCGACTCCTCCGACTATTTCAATTATCACCATACCCCTGCCGATACCTTCGATAAGGTGGATCCGGAAAACCTGCGCCGCCACGCTGCCGTCATGGCGACGACGGCGTGGTTCCTGGCCAACATGGACCAGCCGATCGGCCGCGCCAACGTCTTTACCGAGGCGAAGGCGGCTAAATAAAAGGTAAAAGCTGAAGTTGCCATGCGGCAGGCGGCGCGCCGCCTGCCGTTACCGTCATCCGGCCTCGATGCGCCGGATCGCACGGGCATGCCCGCGGAACGGACGGCCATACACGGTCTGGATGCCGCTGGCAAAGTTCTGCCCCAGACCAGTTGCGGCCGTGTGTCGTGGGCCTCGCTCGACCAGTACCAGACACGGTCGAAACCTTCGCGCATGTTGGCGAACAGCAGGGCAAGTTCGCGCCGTGTCGGCAGCTCGCCCTGCTGCGCGGCAGCCCATTCGCGCGCGGCGGGCCAGCTGACGTCGGACGCTTCGTCCGGCAGCAGCACCAGGTGGTAGTCGGACTCGCCGTTCTTGCCGAGTATCAGGCCGGCATAGGCTTCGCCTTCCTTCAACATTTCTTGGATCCTCAGGTAGTCACCCATTGCGCAACCCTTTCGTCATGTGGTCTCGTATGACCATCGATCGCCGCGCTTGGTTGCGACATTCGATACGACATAGGTCATAACGGCGTTTGCGAAATGGTTCTCAGCCTTCGTTTCGAGGCTGACCAGAGGAAATGTTTGATTGGGGATACGTCAGTCGTCCAGAGGCCGGACGATCTCCGGACCGTCCGCGCCGGCCCGGTTCACGGCCGTGCTGACCTTGTACCACTCGAAGGCGTCCGCAGGCACGGCCGCATGGCGCGCCAGTTCGATGGCCTGCTCGGGCGACAGGCCCGGATCGAGCCAGAGTTTCGCGTCTTCCGCTTCCAGAACGACGGGGCGGCGGTCGTGGATGTCCAGCATGCCGCCGGAGGCGTCGTCCGTGACGATGACGAAGCCGGCCTCGGCGCGGTTCTCCTCGAACGGCCCGAAGTTGGCGACGGCCAGCATGAACAGCGGGGCGTGGTCCTTGCGGTGGATGTGCCACGGTTGCTTGTGGCCTTTTTCTCCCGTCCACTCGTACCAGCCCTCGGCCGGGACGATCCCGCGCCCGTTCTTGACGAGCCGCGACCAGTAGCGGTTGGCCAGCTTTTCCAGCCGGGCGTTGATGACGATGGGCACTTTGCCTTCGGCCCATTTGGCGCGGTAACTCCAGAACACGTCGTCCACGCGGTGCTCGCCGTCCTGCACGTGCATGACGGGGCGATAGGTACCCGGCGCCGCATTCGTCGTCGGTCTCGACTCGCTGTCGAACACGGCATCGGTCCAGCCGATCAGGTTGGCGTAATGGCGCGCGGTCTGGCTTTGGTCAAATCGTCCACACATGGGACGATGGTAGCGCAGATGGGCAACGGCGGTCGTCCGTTAGGGCGCGCCGTGCCGTTCAGTCGGGGAGCCCTGGTGCGGGGAGGCCCGGACCGGCGACGGGCAGCGTCTCGACACGTTCGCCGAAACCGGCGATCAGGGGCCGCGCCTTCGCGATGGCGGCCTGTACCGAGGGCAGTGCCAGCGATGCCTGGTGGCTGTGCTGGCTGTCCCATACCTCGGTCACCCAGATGGCGTCCGAATCGGCAGCGTCGTGTGCGATGACGTAGCTGATGCAACCCGGCATGCCGGTCGTGCCGTGGGCGAGGATGGCCGTCAGCGTATCGCGCTGGCCGGGTGTGCAAAGGATCTTGCCGATCAATCCGTACATGATGAGTTCCTCGGTTCATGCGACGAGGCGGCGCGTGGGCGCGAACCGCCACAACAGCCCCGTCAGCGCCAGCGACAGCGCGAACACGAGGGCGACGACGATGATATCCCAGCCGGGGACGGCGCGCAGCGGCGAATCCGGGCGCGCGAGCAGGTCGACGAACAGGAAGTGCGACGCATAAATGCCCAGCACGAGCGGACCGAGTCCCGCGAGGCGGGGAGCGCGCAGCGGCGCCGGATCGGACAGGGCCAGCATCGTCATGCCCAGCCCGTAGAAATATGTGCCGAGCACGAAATCCTGCGCCATGTTCGTGCCCCAACCTGCGTGCAGCCAGGCGACCTCGGCTACCTGCAGGGCCAGTCCGCCCAGTGCAAGCGCGGGCCCGAGGCGGCGCCAGGACGGTCGGGGGCCCATGCGCCGCAGCCGGGTCCCGGTGACGAACATGATCAGGCTGAAGCACAGGCCATTGCGCATATTCACGTGCGTGTGGAAACCGATGGGCGTGTCGGCATATGCCTTGCCGGCGAGCCCGGCCGCGTACAACGCGATGGCCAGCACGAGGAGCGTGCGTTCGCGCCCGCGCGCGAGCAGGGCGCCGCTGACGAGGGCCGCCAGCGCCAGTGCCGGCAGGAACCACAGATGGACCTTGGTGCCCTGCAGCAGCAGGGTGGGCAGGCCGGGCAGGGGACGCGTGGCCGCTTGCCAACCCGCCGCCGCGACGGTGATGAGGAAATAGATGACGGACCACGCGACGAACACCACGAGGACGCGGCGCGCGAGGGCAATGCCGGCCTTCCAGCACGCGGCGCGGTCCTGGCAGCGGCCGGCCCAGAAATAGCCGGACAACATGAAGAACAGCGGCACCGCGAAGCGCTCCAGCTGGTCGCACACCGTGCGGACGTCGAAGCGCAACCCGACCGCGTCCGGTCCCGTGTGCGGTGCCGTGTGCAGCGCGATGACGGCAGCGATCGCCAGGACCCGGAAGACGTCGACGGACTGGATGCGCTCCGTGGATGCCTGGCTGCCATGCAGTGGTGCCTGTTGTTTCTGGGTCATCGTGCTCGGCTTTTCTTCATCGATTTTGCCAAAAATAGACTGAAAGTTTCTTCGATGGAAATATTTCGGTACTCGAATTTGCTAAACTCATGTTTATTTCCACCGCGCAATGTTGCGCGCCTTTCCAGGATATCGTGCCATTCTCGACAGTGTTGCACGGTCAGCCCATCCAGCCGGTTCCGATTTGAGCGCTTTACTCTTTCTATTTGTCACCATCGCACTGTCGGCGATCATGCTGATGGTCTTGCGTTCGGTCGCGCGGAGCAGCGTGGCTGGTGTGCGTGAGTGGACGTGTGCCAACGTCCTGGCGATCGTGGCGCTGCTGCTGTTCGCCGCCCGCGGGCGGATTCCGGACGTGCTGTCCATCGACGTCGCGAACCTGCTGTTCCTGGGCGCGCCGGCGCTGATGCTTGCCGGTTTCGAACGCCACCTCGGCCGCCGTGCGCCATACCGCGCGCTGGCCGCGCTGGTGACGGCATCGACCGTGGCGCTGGGCATATTCCACTATGGCGTCGACGCGATGGCGGTGCGCGTGGCGCTGTCGTCTTTCTTCCACGGCATCGTGTGCGTGGCCATGGCCTGGGGGCTGCGGCCGTGGGCACATCCGGACCGGGCCCGCTATCCGATCCGCTTCGCGTTCGGGGCCGCGCTGACGCTGGCGGCGGCCCACGCGGTGCGCGCCGTGATGTATGCGTCCCACCATGACGCCCAGGTGACGCTGTTCGATTCATCGCCCGTCAACCTCGTCTGCTTTGCCCTCGGCACGCTGGCGCTGCCCGGCTTGACCCTGGGCGCCGTAATGATGGCGAACGCCGGACTGATCGGCCAGGCCCGGTACGCGGCGGAACACGACCACCTGACGGGCGCCTGGTCGCGTCGCGCCTTTTTCGGCCGCGCCGAGCGCGCCCACGCGGATGCCGTGCGTAGGGGCGGGCCGCTGTCTTTGCTGATCTTCGACGTCGACCACTTCAAGGCCATCAACGACACCCACGGCCACGCGGTCGGCGACCAGGTGCTGGCCGACCTCGTTGCGCGGACGGGCACTGTGCTGCGCGGCGATGTCTGTGCGCGCCTGGGAGGGGAGGAATTCGCGGTCCTGCTGCCGGACACGGATGCGGACGCGGCCGTGCGCCTTGCCGACGAATTGCGGCGGACGCTCGAACGGGCTGACGTGGCTGGAGCTGGTGCCGGGGTTGTGCGCTTTACGGTCAGCGTCGGTGTCGCCAGCCTCGATGAAGGCGAGTCGCTGGAGAGCCTGCTGCAGCGGGCAGATGCGGCATTGTATGCGGCGAAGCGGGGTGGGCGGAACCAGGTCCAGGATGCGCGGGCGACGGAAGACGTCGGCGAGACCTTGGCGTGATCGCTTCGGCGCTGCCGCCGCGTACGGCTTGGGTTGTGGTGCCCGGAGCCGGGATCGAACCGGCACGCCATCGCTGGCACGGGATTTTAAGTCCCGGGTGTCTACCAGTTTCACCATCCGGGCAGCGGGCAGGATTCTAGCACAGCCGGACCCGTTCAGGGTCAAAATTGCAAGGTTGACTTGTCCGGCGCCTCCCACCGATGGGCCGAGCCGAACGGCCTCACGAGCGCCGCCGCTGCCGCCACCAGCACATGCGGCGGACGCGGCCCCTGGCGCCGCCCCACTGGCCGCGTCAGTACGCGCAACGCGACGTCGAACGGCACCCCATCCTCATGCAGCAGGCGCGCGGCGTGTGCGATGCCGTGCTGGGGGCTGCCGTTCAACACGGCATCGATGAACATGGCAGATATGCGGTCATGGCGTCGATTCATCGCTCGCTCCCTGAAGGTTGAGTCCGCTTCATTCTGCGCCGATCCGGGAAAAGTTTCCATTCAACATGCATGACGCGTGCCGGCCGGCGGCGCATGGTGTAGCATGCGGGGCGATACGCCCGCGGCCGTCTGCGTCGCGGCAGGAAACATGCAAGGACACACTTTGAATATCACGATCAACGAGGAACTCCGCTCTTTCATCGATCCCCTCACACCCGTCGAATACGCGGCGCTCGAGCGCAGCCTGCTGGCCGACGGCTGCCGCGACGCCCTCGTGCTGTGGCGCGACGTCCTGATCGACGGGCATAACCGCTACGACATCTGCACGAAGCACGGCATTCCGTTCCGCACCGTCAACAACGACAAGTTCGACTCGCTGGAAGACGTCATGCTGTGGGTCATCGACAATAACCTCGCGCGCCGCAGCGTGTCCGACTTCCAGCGCGGCATGCTGGCGCTGCGCAAGAAGGAAATCGTCGCCGCACGCGCGGCCCAGCGTGCCGCCGAGGCACCGCCGGAGCAGGCGGAACAGGAACCGGTCGACGATCCGGCCGACCCGCCGTGGAGCACGCGCGAGGACGTCGCGAAGGCTGCGCGGGTGTCGGCGAACACGCTGAGCCAGATCGAGCGCATCCGCAAGACGGCGGCGCCGGAACTGGTCGACGCCGTGCGCAGCGGGACGATTTCCGTCAGCGCCGCCGCCAGTGTCGCGTCGCTGCCGCCGGAAGCGCAGGTCGCGGCCGTCGCCGGTGGGCGCAAGGAGCTGCAGCAGGCCGCGCGCCAGGTGCGCGAACAGAAGGCCGGCGCCAAGCCGAAGAAGGAGACCGTCCCCGATTCGCCGGAAGACCAGGTGAAGGCGTTGCGGGCCCAGGTCGGCGAACTGAAGGACCGCGTCGCCACCCTGCTGACGGAAAACGAAGTGCTGCGCCAGAAGCTCGCCGCGCTCGGCGGCGCCTGATCCAGGAGATCCCATGACGATGTCCCGCGCGACCCCGGTCGCCATCGCCTGTGCCGCGCTGCTCGCGCTCGCCCAACCCGTGGCTGTGCAGGCTGCGGCGCCGGCCGCCACGCAGACGCAGGCCGCGTTCACGTCGGCCGAACGCGCGCGCATGCAGGCGATGGCACGGCGCGTGACGATCCTGCGCGACAAGTGGGGCATCCCGCACGTCTTCGGCAAGACGGATGCGGACGCCGTGTTCGGCATGCTGTTCGCGCAGGCCGAGGATGATTTCAACCGCGTCGAACTCAATTACATCAACGCGTTGGGGCGGCTGGCCGAGGTCGAAGGCGAGAAGGAGATCTGGCGCGACCTGCGCATGAAGCTGTACATCGATCCGGTCGAGCTCAAGGCGAAGTACGCAGACAGTCCGGCCTGGCTGAAGAAGCTGATGGATGCGTATGCGGATGGTTTGAACTGGTATCTCGTTACCCGTCCGCAGGTGAAGCCGAAGCTGATCACGCGCTTCGAGCCGTGGATGGCGCTCGCGTTCAGCGAGGGCAGCATCGGCGGCGACATCGAGACCATCGACCTGAAGGCACTGCAAGCGTTTTATGGTGCCGCGCGAGCGCCCGTCGTCGCGCAGGCCGAGAAGGTGGCCGACAAGGGGTTCGACCCCGAGCCGCGCGGCTCGAACGGCTTCGCCATCGCGCCGCGCCTCACGGCCGGTGGCCACGCGCTGCTGATGATCAATCCGCACACGTCGTTCTACTTCCGTCCCGAGATCCACATGGTGAGCGGCGAAGGCCTGAACGCGTACGGCGCCGTCACGTGGGGCCAGTTCTTCATCTACCAGGGCTTCAACGACCGCGTCGGCTGGATGCACACGTCCGGTGGCGGCGATGTCATCGACGAGTACCTGGAAACGGTGGACAGGCGCGACTCCGGCTTCGTCTACAAGTACGGCGCCGGGGAACGGGCCGTGCGCGCGAAGACCATCGCGCTGCCCTATAAAACCGCGAACGGCATGGCGACGCGCACCGTCACCGCGTACTTCACGCACCACGGTCCCGTCATCCGCACGCAGGACGGCAAGTGGGTGGCGGTGCGCATGATGGACGACCCGGTGCACGCACTGATGCAGTCGTACGGCCGCACGAAGGCGCGCGACTACGCGGCGTTCCGCAAGGTGATGGACCTGCGCACGAATTCGTCGAACAACACGGTGTACGCGGATGCGGACGGCAATATCGCCTACTTCCACGGCAATTTCATCCCGCGCCGCGACCCGCGTTTCGACTGGACGAAGCCCGTCAACGGCAGCGATCCGGCCACCGAGTGGAAGGGCCTGCACGACGTCGGCGAGACGATCACGCTGTTCAACCCGGGCAGCGGCTATATCTCCAACACGAACAACTGGCCGTGCACGGGCTTCGGCGCGAGCAGTCCGGATTGCTCGACGTATCCGACGTATATGTGGTCGCTGCCGCAGAATCCGCGCGGCGTGCACGCGGAGCGCGTGCTGCACGATGCGCGCGATCTCACGCTCGACGGCCTCATCGCGAAGGCTTACGACAGCTACCTGACGGCGTTCGAGCCGCTCGTCCCGGCCCTGGCGAAGGATTGGGACGCGTTGCCGGACAGCGATCCGCTGAAGGCGAAGCTCGCCGGCCAGGTGGCGCTGCTGCGCGGCTGGGACCTGCGCTTCTCGACGGCGTCCGTGCCGACGTCGCTCGCCGTGTACTGGGGCCAGGACATGGTTGCGCAGGCATCGAATCGGGCGAAGGCGCAGCGCGTGCCGGTCGTCGATTTCGTGCAGACGCGGTTGACGCCGCAGGAGCGCCTCGATGCGCTGTCCCGCGCGAGCGACCGCTTGCTGTCCGACTTCGGCAGCTGGAAGACGCCGTGGGGCGAGATCAATCGCTTCCAGCGCCTGTCGGGCGCCGTCGACCAGCAGTACGACGACAGCAAGCCGAGCCTGCCCGTCGGTTTCACGTCGGCGAACTGGGGCTCGCTGGCTTCCTTCGGCATGACGGCGAAGCAGACGACGAAGCGGATCTATGGCGACCGCGGCAACAGTTTCGTCGCGGCCGTCGAGTTCGGCCCACGCCTGCGCGCAAAGAGCATCCTGGCCGGCGGCGAGAGCGGGGATCCGGCGTCTCCCCATTTCGCGGACCAGGCCGCGATGTACAGCCGCGGCGAATTCAAGGACGTGCTGTACTACAAGGAAGACATCGAGAAGCAGCTCGAGCGCAAATATCACCCGGGGGATTGACGCAGGCCGGCGGCGCTGGCGCCGCGCCATGCCGGATTGCTATAATCGCCGGATCGAACAACGGTATTCCAGGGCAGGACAGGGCAGTGGCAAAACTCTATTTCAGGTATTCGGCAATGAACGCGGGCAAGTCGACGTCGTTGCTGCAGGTCGCGCACAACTACGAAGAGCAGGGCCAGAAGGTGCAGCTGTACACGGCCGCCATCGACGACCGCTACGGCGTGGGCCAGATCACGTCGCGCCTGGGCCCGCAGCGCCAGACCGACGTGTTCGACAAGGACACCAATTTCCTGGACAAGGCGCCGGCCGTGTCGTGCGTGCTCGTCGACGAAGCCCAGTTCCTGACGAAGGAGCAGGTCGTACAACTGCACCAGCTGGCGCAGGTGCGCGGCGTGCCCGTCATCTGCTACGGCCTGCGCAGCGATTTCCGCGGTGACCCGTTCCCTGGCTCGGCGCACCTGCTGGCGCTGGCCGACGACATCGAGGAAATCAAGAACATCTGCACGTGCGGCAAGAAGGCGACGATGAACATCCGGGTCGATCCGGAAGGCCGTCGCATCCGCGAAGGCGAGCAGGTCAGCATCGGCGGCAACGAGAGCTACCGCCAGGCCTGCGCCCGCTGTTTCTACCTGGGCTGACGCGTCGCGGCCATGTCCTGGCTGGCAGGCTGTACCACCCATCTGCCCGCCTGGGCCTGCGGCCTGGGCGAGATGCTGTTATATCTCGTGCCGTCGCTCGCGCTCGCGTTCCTGATCTGGATGGTGACGCGGGCGCATCCCGTCTTTTTCCTGTTCAGCGCCGTCGGCACGTTCTGCCACGAGCTCGCGCACTTCGCCGTCGGGCTGTTGCTGGGCGCCGAACCTGTCGGCTTTACCATCATTCCGCGCCGCAACGGGCGTACGTGGGAGCTCGGTTCCGTGTCGTTCGCGAACCTGCGCTGGTATAACGCCGCGCCCGCCGCGCTGGCGCCTTTCCTCGTGCTGCTCGTGCCCGTCACCGTGGCATGGTGGCGCACCCGCACGCCATGGCACTTCGGTCCGGCCGACTTGGCGCTGACCCTGCTGCTGGCGCCGCAGTTCCTGTCGTTCTGGCCATCGCCCGTCGACTGGAAACTCAGCTTGCGCAGCTGGCCTTATCTGTTGATTATCGCGGCGGGCGGCCTGGCCTACTGTTGGTTTCAAACCAGTTTGTTTCGATTTGTAAAAGCGCAGGCCTGAGAGCGCCGTGAAGACTTAAGCTCGGCTGAAGACGCGTACAAGCCGGCTCTGCGCCGCCGCGCTATCCTGTAGAATGGGTTGCATCCGCCGCTGCGTCGGCGCGACTGCCGGCCCTCCCGCCAAGCAGTCGCTTGAATATTCCCGTCCGGAGAACCAAGAATGAAGAAGCAGTTGTTGACGGTCGCGCTGGCGTTTGCCATGTCGGCCCATGTGGTCACGGCACAGCCCGAGAAGGTTGCCGCGGTCAAGACCGACACGACACCCGTCGGCCAGCTCAAGCCGGCCGCCGCCCAGACCCAGGCCGCCCTGTGGGCATCGCGCGTGCTTGCGCGCTACCACTACAAGGCGACGCCGCTGGACGACGCGATGTCCGCGAAGATCTTCGATGCCTATTTCAAGGCGCTCGACAGCGAGAAGCTCTACTTCACCCAGGCCGACATCGACAACTTCGCGCCCGTGCGCACCAAGCTGGACGATGCCATCAACAACGAAGACCTGACGGTGCCTTTCCAGATCTACAACATCTACCAGCAGCGCTTCTTCGACCGCATGACGTATGCGCGTGAGCTGTTGAAGGGCAAGTTCGACTTCACCACGGACGAATCGCTGCAGATCGACCGCGAGAAGGCCCCGTGGGCGAAGAACGAGGAAGAGGCGAAGGACCTGTGGCGCAAGCGCGTCAAGAACGACTGGTTGCGCCTGAAGCTGGCCGGCAAGGAAGACAAGGCGATCCGCGAGACGCTGGACAAGCGCTACGAGGGTTACCAGAACCGCCTCAAGAAGCTGAACAACGAAGACGTGTTCCAGATGTTCATGAACGCGTACGCGATGGCCATCGAGCCGCACACGAACTACCTGGGCCCGCGCTCGGCCGAGAACTTCGACATCGCCATGCGCCTGTCGCTGGACGGCATCGGCGCCGTGCTGCAGTCGCGTGAAGACTACACCGTGATCCGCGAGATCGTCCCGGGCGGCCCGGCCGACAAATCCGGCAAGCTGAAGGTGGGCGACCGCATCGTCGGCGTCGCGCAGGGCAACGGCCCGTTCACGGACGTGATGGGCTGGCGCATCGACGACGTCGTGCAGCTCGTGCGCGGCGAACGCAACTCGACGGTCCGCCTGGACGTGCTGCCGGCCGACGCCGGCCAGGACGGCAAGCACACGACGATTTCCATCGTGCGCCAGAAGATCAGCATGGAAGAGCAGTCGGCCAAGAAGAAGATCATCGAGGTCACGGATAACGGCGTGAAGCGCCGCATCGGCGTGATCCAGCTGCCGACCTTCTACCAGGACTTCGAGGCACGCCGCAAGGGCGACAAGGACTTCAAGAGCGCCACGCGCGACGTGAAGCGCATCCTCGGCGAGCTGAAGAAAGAGAAGGTCGACAACGTCCTGATCGACCTGCGCAACAACGGCGGCGGTTCGCTGATCGAGGCCGTCGAACTGACGGGCCTGTTCATCGACAAGGGCCCGGTCGTGCAGCAGCGCAGCGCCGAAGGCCGCGTCGAAGTCGAGAGCGACACGGATGCAGGCCTGGCCTGGGACGGTCCGATGGGCGTGCTGATCAACCGCGGTTCGGCGTCGGCGTCGGAAATCTTCGCCGCCGCGATCCAGGATTACGGCCGCGGCATCATCATCGGCGAGCCGAGCTTCGGCAAGGGCACCGTGCAGACGCTGATCAACCTCGACCGCTTCTCGCAGAACGACAAGTTGAAGTACGGCGAACTCAAGATGACGATCGCCCAGTTCTTCCGCATCAACGGCGGCACCACGCAACTGCGCGGCGTCACCCCGGACATCAGGTTCCCGGTCACGTCGGATGACGACAACTTCGGCGAAGCGTCGTACGACAACGCGCTGCCGTGGGTGCAGATCAAGCCGGCGACGTACATGCCGTCCGGCGACCTGAAGGAGCTGTTCAACCCGCTGCAGAAGAAGCACGACAGCCGCGTTGCCAAGGACCGTGACTTCCTCGATATCGAGCAGGACATCGCCGAGGCCCTGAAGGTCCGCAAGGACAACCTGATCTCGCTGAACGAGACCGTGCGCCGCAAGGAGCGCGAGAACCAGGAAGCCAAGGCACGCCTGCGCGAGTCGCGCCTGGCCGGCAAGGACAATCCGGATGAGCCGGTGTCCGGTCCGGGCAGCAAGGAACAGCGCGGCAAGGTGCCGACGCCGACCAGCCCGAAGAAGACGAACGTCGTGCTGAAAGGCGCGGCGAGCGCGGATGACGGCCTGCAGGGCGACGAGCGCAGCCTGAGCGCCGAACTGGCCGCCGAGAAGGCCGCCAAGAACGCCAAGGACGTGTACCTGCAGGAGGCTGCCCATATCCTGGCCGACGAGGCCGGCATGCTGAAAGCCGACACCCGGATGGCGTCGCGCGCGATGCCGTACATGTCAATGTTGAAACAACCCGGCAACTAATTGGTTGTCAAAAATGAATTAACCGTAAGTTAAGCATACATCCTTACCGGATGGCTGAAGGCGAGGATCCCCTTGGGATCCTCGCCTTTTTTTATGCCGTTCAATTGAAAATTGTATTTTTTTCAGCTGTGCTACATTAGCTCAGCAGTTAAATTAACAATAACTTTATGAACTGAGCAAGGAGTGCAATATGACAACTCGTTACCTCATCGCGGCGGCTCTCCTGGTCGGGAGCGCATGCGGAGCCCAGGCAGAAGTGCTGTCGGCGACCGGTACGGCGGCCCAGTCGGGCTTCCTGTCCGGATGGACCAGCGGTAATGGCTCGGACGTGGTCAGTTCGGGGGTGCTGTCGAACGGCGTGAGCCTGGTCGGCGGTGCCGCTTACGGCAGTGGCAACCTGGCCGAAGCGCTGTACCAGAAGGCCAGCGCCAGCGTCGGCCAGACCGGTACGCAAGTGAAACTGTCTTACTCGCAGGGTATCGAAGGCACCTATCTGCTGAGCACCAGCAATGCCAAACTCGCGGCGATGCTGGGTAACGGCAAGGGCGTCGTGTCCACCGCCGACGGCAAGGTCATCACGACGGAGGCGGCGGGCGCTAACAACAGCAACTACGGCGGTGGCGGCTCCAACGCGAGCGCGCCTTCCGCCAACGCCAATCCGCCGAAGGGCAGCAATTCGTCGAGCAACAGCGACAGCGTCCATGGTGCCCCGTCGGGCAACTACGACAATGGCAATGGCGCGACGGTGATCACGCCGGCCGCCGGCGGCCAGGAGGGCGGTGCCATCGTCCAGCTGCCGATTCCAGCCCAAAACAACGGGAACGGTAATGGCAACGGCAATGGCGGCATCGGCGGCGACATCGGCGCCGGCCTGCCGGACGCGCCGGCCGCACCCGCGGCTGCCGTGCCGGAACCGTCGTCGATCGCCCTGATGATGGCGGGCATGCTGGGCGCGATGGGCATCGTCCGTCGCCGCAAGCGCTGATCGACGCGCCGCGCAGCACCACGAACGCCCCCGCCCGCGCGGGGGCGTTTGCTTTTGCACGCCCCCTTTTCCGCCGGGTGATTTCAGGTACAATCTTTGGAACGGTCGTGCTTTTTTGGCCGGCATAACAAAGGAGACAACATGGACCTGACCTATACCGGCGACGACCTGGCTTTCCGCGACCAGGTACGCGCCTTCCTCGAGGCCGAGCTGCCGGCCGACCTGCGCCACAAGGTTGAAAACCACCTGCGCCTGCACAAGGACGACTACGTGCGCTGGCACCGCATCCTGGCGCGCCAGGGCTGGGTCGCGCCGGGCTGGCCGCGCGAGTACGGCGGGCCGGGCTGGACGCCCGTGCAGCGTCATATCTTCGAGGAGGAATGCGCCCGCGCCGGTACGCCGCCCGTGTTGCCGTTCGGCGTGAACATGGTCGCGCCCGTCATCATGGCGTTCGGCAGCGAGGAACAGAAAGCGTATTACCTGCCTCGCATCCTGGCGTGCGAGGACTGGTGGTGCCAGGGGTATTCCGAGCCGGGGGCCGGGTCCGATCTCGCGTCGCTGAAGACGACCGCCATCCGCGACGGCGATCACTACATCGTCAACGGCCAGAAGACGTGGACGACCCTGGCCCAGCACGCCGACATGATCTTCTGCCTCGTTCGCACCGACCCGACCGTGCGCAAGCAGGAGGGCATCTCGTTCCTGCTGATCGACATGCATGCGCCGGGCGTCACCGTGCGCCCGATCATCATGCTGGACGAAGACCACGAGGTGAACGAAGTCTTCTTCGACAACGTCCGCGTGCCGGCGGCCAATCTCGTCGGCCAGGAAAACCGGGGCTGGACGTATGCCAAATACCTGCTGGGACACGAGCGCACGGGGATCGCGGCCGTCGGCCGGTCGAAGCGCGAACTGGCCCGGCTGAAAGAACTCGCCCGGCGCGAGCAAAAGAATGGCCAGCCGCTGCTGCGCGACCCGCTGTTCGCGGCGAAAGTCGCGGACCTCGAGATCGAACTGATGGCGCTCGAGATGACGGTGCTGCGCGTGCTGGCGCAGGCCGACAAGGCGCCGGGGCCGGAAGCGTCCGTGCTGAAGGTGCGCGGCACGGAAATCCAGCAGCGGCTGTCGGAACTGATGGTCGAGGCGGCCGGCCCGCTGGCGCTGCCGTTCGACCCGGCCTACCTCGAAGGCGAGCACGAACACAGCGCCATCGACGACGACTTCGCGGCGCCGCTGCTTCCGCATTACTTCAATTTCCGCAAGACGTCGATCTACGGCGGCTCGAACGAGATCCAACGCAACATCATCTCCCAGATGATCCTGGGCCTGTGAGGAAAGACATGGACTTCAACTTCAAGGAAGAGCAGCTGCAACTGGCGGACGCGCTCAAGCGCTGGATCGCGCGCGACTACACGTTCGAGGCGCGGCGCGCGATCGTGGGCGCGCCGGCCGGCGTATCGGGGACCGCCTGGGCGACGCTCGCCGAGCTCGGCCTGACCGCGTTGCCGCTGCCGGAAGCGCTTGGCGGCTTCGATGGCGACGCCGTCGACATGTTCGTCGTGATGCAGGAACTGGGCCGCGGCCTCGTGGTCGAACCATATTTCGCGACCATGTTCGGCGCCGAGTTCCTGCGTCGCGGGCGTGCGCACGACGCGCTGCTCGAACGCGTGGCGGTGGGCGAGCTGAAGCTGGCTTGCGCGCTGGGCGAACGCCAGTCGCGCCACGACTTGCGCGATGTTGCAACCCGTGCCACGCCTGCCGCCCCGGATGGCGACGGCTGGCGTTTGAACGGCGAAAAGAAGGTCGTGCTGCACGGCGCGCAGGCGGGCGTGCTCATCGTGTCGGCCAGGACGGCCGGCGCGCAGCGCGACGAGGACGGCATTACGCTGTTCGCCGTCCCGGCGGATGCGGCGGGCGTCGTCACGCGCGACGTGCGCATGCTGGACGGCCAGAGGGCGGCCGACGTGCTGCTGCGCGACGTGAAGGTCGGTGCGGATGCCGTGATCGGCGTAGTGGGCGCAGGATGGACCATCCTGGAAGCGGCGGCCGACTATGGCGCCGGCCTGCTGTGCGCGGAAGCGCTCGGTGCGATGGATGCGCTGTTCGCCGCGACACTCGACTACCTCAAGACGCGCCAGCAGTTCGGTGTGCCGATCGGGAAGTTCCAGGCCTTGCAGCACCGCATGGCCGACATGTACGTGCATCTGGAGCAGGCCCGTTCGATGGCGCTGCTGGCGGCCGTGCGCCTGGCCGGCGACGTCGGCGGAGATCAGGCCGCCGAGCGCCGCCGCGCGGTCGCGGCCGCGAAGTACCGCGTGGGCCAGGCCGCGCGCTTCGTGGGCCAGCAGGCGATCCAGCTGCACGGCGGGATGGGCGTGACGGACGAGTTGCCGGCGTCGCATTACTTCAAGCGCCTGTCGACGATCGAGCTGACCTTGGGCGATTGCGACCACCACCTGGCCCGCTTCATCGCGCAGCCGGGGTTCTACGACGACGAGGAGGCGGCATGAAGGCGTACTGGTATTTCGAGGATTTCGAGCCCGGCCAGGACATCGACCTGGGCACGCGCACCGTCACCGAAGAGGAAATCGTCGCGTTCGCCCGGGACTTCGATCCGCAGCCGTTCCACATCGACCGCGCGGCCGCTGCGGACTCGATCTTCGGCGGCGTGATCGCCAGCGGCTGGCACACGTGCAGCATGATGATGCGCATGGTCGTCGACGGCCTGATGAACCGGTCGGCCAGCATGGGCTCGCCGGGCCTGGACGGCGTGCGCTGGCTCGCGCCCGTGCGCGCGGGCGACACGCTGAACGTGCGCTACCGGACCGTGCAGGTAAAGGCGTCCACGTCGAAGCCGGACCGCGGCGTGGTCTGGTCGAAGTGGGTCGCGCTCAACCAGCATGGCGAGACCGTGTGCACGGTCGAGGGCATGGGCATGTTCGGGCGCCGCCCCGGCGGGGAGAGGGATCATGGCTAGCGCGCTGCACGAAGTGACGGGGCTGGAGACGCTGCGCGCCCTGGTCGGCACGGAGCTGGGCCGGTCGCGCTGGTTCGAGATCGGCCAGGACCGCATCGCCACGTTCGCCGACGCCACCGACGACCACCAGTGGATCCACATCGACCCGGAACGCGCGGCGCGCGAATCGCCGTTTGGCGGGACCGTGGCGCACGGGTTCCTCACCCTGTCGCTGCTGCCGTCGATGTTATCCGACGTGCTCGCGATGGTCGACGCGAAGCTCGTCGTGAACTATGGCTTGAACAAGGTGCGCTTTCCCGCGCCGGTGCCGGCCGGCAGCCGCGTGCGCGCGGCGATCGTGCTGGCGGCGCTGGATGACGAAGCGGGATCGACACAGCTGACGCTGGACGTGACGGTCGAGCGCGAGGGCGGCACGAAACCCGTGTGCGTGGCCGAATTCCTCGTGCGGCGCTACGCCTGATGAGGATGCGTCAGGCGACGCAGTCGGCGCCGCCCAGGCGGTAGCGGTTGCGGCCCTCGGCCTTGGCCTGGTAGAGCAGGGCATCGGCCACCTGGATCAGGTCGGCCGGGATGCTGTGTTCGCCCGGCACCATGCAGGCGATGCCCATGCTGGCCGTCAGGTAGGATGCCGTCGGCGACGCCGCGTGCGGGATGGCCATCTGCGCCAGTTCCGTCATGAGGCGGTGCGCCACGCCGGTGGCGCCGCGCCCGTCCAGCTGCGGCAGCAGGATCGCGAATTCCTCGCCGCCGTAGCGCGCCACGAGATCCTGCGTGCGCGCGGCGGCGCGCCGCATCGCCGTCGCGAACTGCACGAGCGTCGCGTCGCCGGCCTGGTGGCCGTAGTGGTCGTTGTACAGCTTGAAGTGGTCGATGTCGACGAGGATCAGGGCCACCGGCAGGCCCGCGCGTCCGCAGCGGCGCCACTCGGCGTCGAGGCGCTCGTCGAACGCGCGGCGGTTCGCGACGCCGGTGAGCGCATCCGTGAGGATCAGGGCGCGCAGGGCGTCGCGCTGGCGCTTGACGGTCAGTTGCGTGCGCACGCGCGCACGCACGACGGCGGCATTCACCGGCTTGCTGATGAAGTCGGCCGCGCCGGCGCCCAGTGCCCGCGTCTCGTCCTCGGGCGACTTCAGCGCCGTCACGAAGATCACGGGGATGTCGTTCGTCTCGGGCGACGCCAGCAATTCCTTGCAGACGGCATACCCGTCCATGCCGGGCATGACGGCGTCGAGCAGGATCAGGTCGGGCTGCTGGGTACGGGCGATCTCGAGCGCGCGCGGACCATCCATCGCGAACAGCACCTCGTGCTCGTCCTGCAGGGCGCCGTGCAGGATCTGGATGTTTTCCATCGCATCGTCGACCACCAGGATGCGGCCGTTGACGGCCATGTCGGTCCAGCTCATGCATCCTCCTTCGTATCCAGTAGCGTCCGCACCAGCTGCGCCGCCTCCCCGAAGCGCAGCGTCGCCACGGCGTCCGCCAGCGGGGCCACCTGGCATGGTTCGAGGCGGGCGAGGGCGGGGCGCAGCGTCTCGAACTGCGCGATCGCTTTCATGTTGTTATTGTGGAGCAAATCGAGGAGCTGCGCCAACTCGCGCTGCAGGATAGCGCTATCTTCCGGCGCCTCGGCCGGCGCGAGCGGCACCTGCGGCGCGGGGAGGTCGCGCGCGGCTTCCAGCACGACCGACAGCGTGGCGTCGAGACGGGCGAGACGCAGCGCGAGCGCCGCCGCGTCCTCGCTGCGCAGCGCCTGTTCCAGCTCCAGCGCCTGGCTCGCCACGTCCGTCGCGCCCAGGTTCGCAGCCACGCCGCGCAGGCGGTGCGCCGCCTGGCCCGCGCCCGTGCGGTCGCCTGCGGCGAGGAGGGCGCGGATGTCCGCCACGGCGCCGCCCTGCGAGCTTTCGAAACGCTTGAATAACGCGGCGAAGCTGGCGAAATTGCCGCCGAAGCGGGGCAAGGTCGCTTTCAGGTCGATGCCGGGCAGATAGGCCGGCACGGCCTGCCCGGCCGCCAGCGCCGTCCGTGCCCCTTCGGAAGGCACCGTCGCCGGGCGGCCCGTGACGTGGATCAGCATGTCCACCAGCTCATCGACGTCGATGGGCTTGGCGAGGTAGTCGTCCATGCCCGCGGCCAGCGCGCGGCGCCGGTCCTCGTCGAGCGCGTTGGCTGTCATCGCGATGATCGGCAGCCGGTCGAGTCCCATCGCGCGGATCGCGTGGGTCGCCTCGAAACCGTCCATGACGGGCATTTGCAGGTCCATCAACACCGCGTCGTATTGCGCGGCATGCTCGGTCAGCATGCTGACGGCGATACGGCCGTTCGCGGCGAAATCGACGCTGGCGCCCGCGTGCACGAGCACATAGTTCGCCACTTCCTGGTTGAGCAGGTTGTCTTCGACGACGAGCACGCGCATGCCCGCGAGGCGCCCGCTCAGCGGCGTCGGGCGGCCCGGTGCGGGTGTCGGCGCGCCGCTATGCAGTTCCGCCAGCACATCGGCGAGCGCGCCCGGCGTGAACGGTTTCGCGAGCACGGCGTCGATGCGCAGGTCGGCCGCGAGCGCATCGAGCCGCTCGCGCTCCGGGTCGGCCGCCAGCAGGGCGCAGCGGGGCAGGGAAATCGCCTGGTCGGCGCGCGCGAAGGCGATGACGGATGCGCCGTCCAGGTCGCCCAGCACACTGTCGATGAAGGCGATGTCGAACGGAACGGCGGTAGGCCCTGCGGAACGCAGCAGCGCGAGCGTGTCCGCGCCGCTGGCCGCCGTCTCGACATGCCAGCCGCGGCCCGCGAGCAGGGCGGCCAGCGCGGCGCGGCTGCTCGCGTTGTCGTCGGCGACGAGGACGCGCAGCGGCGGCGCATCCGCCTCCGCCTGCGCCAGCGCGGGCGCACCGCCGGTCGCCACGCCGAAGGGGGCCGTGAAGCGGAACGTGGCGCCCCGGCCCGGGACGCTGTCCACGCGCAGGTCGCCGCCCATCAGGCGCACGAGGCGGCGGCTGATCGCGAGCCCCAGGCCCGTGCCGCCGTACTTGCGGCTCGTGGACGTGTCGGCCTGCGAGAAGGCTTCGAACATGCGCTGCTGCTGCTCGGGCGGGATGCCGATGCCGGTGTCGCGCACGGTGAACGCCAGCGCCAGGTGGTCGCCGTCCTGGCCCGCCGGTTCGATGGCCAGCACGACTTCGCCCCGCTCCGTGAACTTGGTGGCGTTGCTGACGAGGTTGAGCAGCACCTGCCCGAGGCGCATCGGGTCGCCCACGAGACGCGCCGGCACGTCCGGGTGGACGGCGAATACGGGTTCGATGCCCTTGTTCCACGCGCTCGTGGCGGACATCGCGGCGATGCTGGCCAGGACGTCGTCCAGCGCGAACGGCGTCTGTTCCAGCACGAGCTGGCCCGCTTCCACCTTCGAGTAATCGAGCACGTCGTTCAGCATCGACAGCAGCGATTTCGCGGCCATCTGCATGCGCGCCACGTAGCCCCGCTCGCGCCGGCCCAGGTCGGCCTCCTCGAGCAGGCGCGCGAGGCCGATGATGGCGTTCATCGGCGTGCGGATTTCGTGGCTCATGTTGGCGAGGAACTCGCCCTTGGCGCTGCTGGCCGCCTGGGCCGCGCGCAGCGCTTCCTCCAGGCGCGACTGCGTGCGCTTCAGTTCCGTGATGTCCGCGTGGAGCATATAAAAACCCTGGACGCGGCCGTCGGCGTCGAAGTCCGGGATGTAGCTGCCCCATGCCTGGATCACCTTGCCGGAGCCCTTGCGGTGCAGCCGGCGCTCGAAGAACTGGCGCTCGCCGCGCAGCACGGCCTCCAGGTGCGGCATCACGTCGCGGATCTGGTCCTCGTCGATGAGTTCGACCAAAGTGTGGCCGATCACGTCGGCGGCGTCGCGTTCGAGCCAGTCGAGGTAGGGCTTGTTGGCGAAGCGGCAGCGCATGTCCGCATCCCAGTAGCCGACGAGCGCGGGCAGGTGGTCCGTCACGGTGCGGATCATGCGTTCGCTCTCTTCCAGCCGGCGGCTCGCGGCGCGCAGTGCGGCGGCCGTTTCCACGCGGGCCGTGATGTCGCGGATGGTGCCCTGGACGATGCCGCGGCCGCCGATGTCCACGCTGTTGAGCAGCACGTCGGCGTGGAACTGGGTGCCGTCGCGGCGGCGATAGATCCACTCGAAGCGGTTGCCGCCCGTGTCGAGCGTGCGGCGCATCGCCTCGTGCCACAACTCGTCCGAGCGGCGGCCGTTCGGCTGGAATTCGGGCGAGCTGCTGGCCGGGGCCATCGCGAGGAATTCGTCGGCGCCCGCGCAGCCGAACAGGTCGACCGCCGCCTGGTTTGCGCTGATGAAGCCGGCGCCGTAGGCGATCAGCACGTGGGCGTCGCCCGAGCCTTCGAACAGTGCGCGGAACATCACCTCGTTGTCGCGGTTGCGCTGTTCCTGGCGCTTGCGCTCCGTGATGTCCAGGACGACGGCGTTGATGCCGACCAGGTCGCGGTCCGGCCCGTACACGGGGTAGTAGCTGCAGATCCAGTGGCGCATGGTGCCCGGTTCCGCCGGCGACTCGCCGCTGTCCTCCACGTCGATCAGCGGGCGGCCCGTCGTCAGCACCTGGCGGTAGGGCCGTTCGATGTGGATGCCGCGCTCGCCCAGCAGGTCGGGCAGGGTGCGGCCGATGTGGGCGGCAGCGGGCAGCGCGTTCACGGCCGCGAGGTAGTCGTTGATCATCACGACCTTCAGGCTGCGGTCGAGGAATGCGAGGCCCACCGGCGCCGTCGCGTACACGGTGGCCAGCATGGCCGAGGAGCGCTGCAGCTCGTTGGTGCGCTCGGCCACGAGCGATTCCAGGCCGGCGCGGTACTGTTGGAGCTCGCCTTCGACCTTGCCGAGCGCGCGCGCGACGGTGGCCGCCTCGCGGATCGCCAGCGGCGGGATCACGAGCGCCTCGCCCCGGCCGAGGGCGGCCGCCGGTTCGGTCAGGGCGCGCACCGAGCGAGCGATCGAGTCGCCGATGCGCCAGGCAAGGCCCAGGCTGATGGCCAGCATGACGGCGATCCAGGCGAGCGTCGTGCCGGGATCGGGACCGAGGATCTCGCGCGCGGCGTGGCGCGGGAAGCCGATCGCCACGGCCCAGTCGTGCCCCAGCGTGCGGGCATAGGCCGAGTACATGGTTTGCGGACCGTGCGCCGTCAGCTCGACGATGCCGACCGGGCGCCGGGCCACCGCCTTGGCCAGCTCCGGATGCATGCTGTCGCCGATCCCGTGCGGCACGTGGCCGCGGTAGGCGACCAGCCGGCGGTTGTTGTCGAACACGATCGCGCTCCAGTGCGGCGGCAGATTCTGGCTGGCCAGCAGTTCCTGCAGGCGGCGCGGGCGCAGTTCGACCGTCACCGCATACGCGACCTTGCCCTCGCGCCAGACCGGCACGGTAATCGAGATCACCCACGGCTGCGTGGTGTCGCCCCGGTGCAGGCCGGACGTGACGGCGTCGCCGCTGGCGAAGACGGTGCGGATATCGGCCTCGTTGCCGCGCGCCGGGAGGACGCTGCCGAGGGCGTGGCGCGTGTCGAGGAGGACTTTGCCGTCCGGCGCGCTGACCGCGACAGCGTAGGCGGGGAATTCGGGCCTGAGCAGCCGGCGCGCGGCCACGTGGAAAGCGGCCAGGTCGCCGTGGGCGAGATTCGCCTGGTTGGCCAGGGTGCGGGCGGCCGTTTCGCCGTTGGCGAGGTCGCGGTCGACGGCCGCTGCCAGCGCGCGCGCGATCATCTCCGCATCCTCGGCGACGTGGGCCCGCTCGCGCTGGTCGGCGTCGGTGGCGAACACGAAGTACCCGATCAGGATCGGCAGGGCGCACGCCAGCACGAGCGTCACGAGCTTGTGCCGGATGGAAGGGAGGGTATGACGTTGTAACAACTGCACTTCAAGCTCCGCGGAGTGTGCGCAGCCGAGGCGCCTTGCGAGCATGGTAGCCCAGCAGCCACCTCGTGTAAATTCGGGGTCAGAGCACATTTTGGCTCGGCCCGGCAATCGCAAGTACCTGTTTTATCGAAGATTTAACGTCGGCGACTGGCGAGAAAATGGACCTGACCCCGAATCTTGGCAACATTTGTTTCTCGGCTGGCATGCAGGAGTGACATGAAGTCGCGCGGACGATACGTTTTGCCTTACGTAAAGTCATTCTCTAGGTTAATTTTTCGTTCCTCTGGCATACAATGAAGGACTAGTCCTACATTGATCGAAGAGGTGGTATGGCCCGGCCCGAAAAAGTCCGACTTGGTGAAATCCTGGTGCAACAAAAGCTGCTGTCGGAAGACCAGCTGAACCAGGCGCTTGCCGACCAGAAGCGCACGGGCCGCAAGCTCGGCCGTGTGTTCGTCGAGAGCGGCTTCGTCACGGAAGAGCAGATCTCGGGCGCCCTCGCGCGCCAGCTGGGCATCCCCTACCTCAACCTCAAGTTCTACAACATCAACCAGGACGTCGTCCGCCTGCTGCCGGAAACGCAGGCGCGCCGCTTCCGCGCGCTGGTGCTGGAAGACCGCGGCGAGACGATGCTGGTCGGTGTCTCCGACCCGACCGACCTCTTTGCCTACGACGAGATCGCGCGCCTTCTGAAGAAGGGCGTCGAGCTGGCCGTCGTCAACGAGACGGAAGTGCTGCAGGCCATCGACCGCATCTACCGCCGCACGGGCGAGATCACGGGCCTGGCGCGCGAGCTCGAACAGGATCTCGGCGACACCAATTCCGTCGACTTCAACGCGCTGTCCGCGAACTCCGGCATCGAAGAAGCGCCGGTGGTGAAACTGCTGCAGTCGGTGTTCGACGACGCGGCCCAGGTGCGCGCGTCCGACATCCACATCGAGCCGCAGGACGGCCGCCTGCAGATCCGCTTCCGCATCGACGGCGTGCTGCACCTGCAGACGGAAGCCGACATCAAGATCGCGACGCCGCTGGCGCTGCGCCTGAAGCTGATGGCGGACCTGGATATCTCGGAAAAGCGCCTTCCGCAGGACGGCCGCTTCGCCGTCAAGGTGCGCGGCCAGCGCATCGACGTCCGTATCTCGACGATGCCGACGCAGTACGGCGAATCCGTCGTCATGCGTCTGCTGAGCCAGGTGGGCATGAACCTGCGCCTGGATGCGATCGGCATGCCGGCCGCATTGGTGGAACGCTTCCGCGCCATCGTCCAGCGTCCGAACGGCCTCGTGCTCGTGACGGGGCCGACGGGTTCCGGCAAGACGACCACGCTGTACAGCGCCCTGGCCGAGCTGAATTCCGTCGAGAAGAAACTCATCACGGTCGAGGACCCGATCGAATACCGGCTGTCCGGCATCAACCAGGTGCAGGTCAACGACAAGATCGAGCTGAATTTCGCGCGCGTGCTGCGTTCCGCCCTGCGCCAGGACCCGGACATCGTGCTCGTCGGCGAGATGCGCGACCAGGAGACGGCGCAGATCGGCCTGCGTGCCGCCATGACTGGCCACCTTGTGTTGTCGACCCTGCACACGAACGATGCCGCCTCCACGCCGCTGCGCCTGATGGACATGGGCGTGCCGCGCTACATGGTGAGCGGGTCGCTGCAGGCCGTGCTGGCGCAGCGTCTCGTACGCGTGATCTGCGAAAGCTGCTCCGAACCGTACCAGCTGCCGGCGCCGGAACGCGCCTGGCTGCGCGCCGAACTGGGCGACCGCGCCGAAACGGTGCCGTTCTTCCACGGGCGTGGCTGCTCGCACTGCAACGGCACGGGCTACCGCGGCCGGACCGGCGTGTATGAACTGCTGGAGATGACGCGCGCCGTGAACGAGGCCGCGAACCACCCGGACCCGTCGCACTTCCTGAAGGTGGCACATGCCGAGATGCGCGGCGAGACGCTGCGCCGCAGCGGCGTACGCCTCGCGATCCAGGGCCGCACGACGGTGGCGGAAGCCATGCGCATCAGCAACCAGATGGAAGACTGATAAGCGTCTATGCCGTTCTTTGCCTACAAAGGCCGCAACGCACGCGGCGAATTGATGCAGGGGGTGCTGGAAGGCGCCGACAGCAGCGCGGTGGCCGACCAGCTGTTCGGCACCGGCGTCACGCCGCTCGACATCACCCCGACCACCCGCAAGGCGACGACGCCGGGCAACGCCGCCGGCGCGAACGACAGCCTGTGGGAACGCCTGACGCGCAAGAAGGTCACGTCGATCGACGTCCAGCTGTTCAGCCGCCAGATCTACACGCTGCTGAAATCCGGCGTGCCGATCATGCGCGGCCTGGCCGGCCTGCAGGAATCGGCGACCAATAAAAGCTTCGCGCGCGTGATCCAGGACCTGCGCGAATCGCTGGACTCGGGCCGCGAACTGTCGACGGCGATGCGCCGCCACACGGAATGCTTCACACCGTTCTACCTGTCGATGGTGCGCGTGGGCGAGATGACAGGCCGCCTGGAAGAAGTCTTCCTGCGCCTGTTCGACCACCTGGAATTCGACCGCGACATGCGCGAGCGCGTCAAGACCGCCATGCGCTACCCCACGTTCGTCATCATCGCGATGATCGCGGCGATGGTCGTCGTGAACGTGTTCGTGATCCCGCAGTTCGAAAAAGTCTTCAACAGCTTCCACGCGGAGCTGCCGCTGATGACGCGCATCCTGATCGCGACGTCGCGTTTTACGGTCGACTACTGGCCCGTGATGCTCGGCGCGGCGGTGGCAGCGTTCTTCGGCTTCCGCGCCTGGACGCGCACGACGTCGGGGCGTCTGACGTGGGACCGCTACAAGCTGCGCTTCCCCGTCGCCGGCAAGATCATCCACAAGGCCACGATGGCCCGCTTCGCGCGCAGCTTCGCGCTGTCGATCCGCAGCGGCGTGCCGATCGTGCAAGCTCTCTCGGTCGTTGCGCAGACGGCCGACAATGCCTATCTGACCATGCGCCTGGACCAGATGCGCGACGGCGTCGAGCGCGGCGAAAGCATCCTGCGTACGGCGACCAACGCCCAGGTGTTCACGCCGATCGTGCTGCAGATGGTCGCCGTGGGCGAGGAATCCGGTTCGCTCGACGACCTGATGGACGAGATCGCGCAAATGTACGAGCGCGAGGTCGATTACGAACTCAAGACGCTGTCCAGCCAGATCGAGCCGATCCTGATCACCTTCCTGGGTGCGATGGTGCTCGTGCTGGCGCTGGGCATCTTCCTGCCGATCTGGGACCTGGGCAAGGCAGCCCTGCATCATTGACGAGGCATCCGATGATTCGTGTCAAAAAAACAGGCGGTTTCACGCGGTACGAATTCGCGATCGTCGTCGCCATCACGGCGGCGCTTTCCACTATCCTGCTGCACCGCATGGACGGCTACCGCCGCGCGGCCGAGGAAGCGGCGGCGCGCCAGACCGTGGCCGCGCTGCGCACGGCACTGCAGGTCGAGGCGGCGCGCCATCCCGAAACAGCCGCGACGCTCGCCGGGCAGAACCCGATGCGCCTGCTCGCCCGGCCGCCGGCCGATTATCTTGGCGAATTCGCACTCGCCGAGCCGGGCCGTGTGGCACGAAACGGGTGGGTGTTTAACTTACGCGACAAAACCCTTGTCTATCTCACCTCAGAACGGGAAAGATTTGCCTCAGGCAAATCCGAATTGCCTACGTTCAAGGTAGAATTAACTCGAACTCCTGCTGACGCAGGGAAACAAATGATGAGCCTTGCATTGAATGAAGTTGGTGTGCAAGGCGGTCGTTAATCAAAACCCACGCGGCCGGGAACGCCGCACCTAAATCGGAGAGAGCATGAAAGTAAGTATCAAGAACAATGCACAGGGCGGCTTCACCTTGATCGAATTGATCGTCGTGATCGTTATTCTGGGCATTCTGGCTGCGACCGCACTGCCGAAGTTTGCGAGCCTCGGCGGCGATGCACGCCTGGCCAGCCTGCAGGCTGCGAAGGGTGCATTGAACGCTACCGCCGCGATGGCGCACGGCAAGTGGCTGGCCAGCCCGACCGTTGCAAGCGCAGGTAAAGTCAAGCTGGAAGACCAGGAGATCAATTTCCAAACGGGTGGATATCCGAAGGCTGAACCTGCGACGGCACTCGCCGCTGGCCTTGCCGCGACCGATTACAAGACTTATGTGAAAGCCGATGCCGGTACGAACGTGCCTACCGTCGCGGACGATGAGATGGCAATTGTGCCCGCAAGTCTTGTTGGCACCGCGAGCGCAGCCAAGTGCTACATCCTTTATAAGGCTGTGGCATCGACGCCGCCGACGTTGACCGTGCCGGGGACTGCGACCGCCGACAACTGCAACTGATCTTTTTCGCTTCATTCCATCGGGACCGTATTCGCGGTCCCGATTGTCGTTTACGGGCCCGATGCGGCGTATTGACCACACCCATTAGTAGTTCCGTACGGAAAACCGAATATATTCTCTCAGAGTAAAAATTTGGTATCGGAATTTCCTACCACTTGAATATAATCAAGCCTCTATCGTACGTATCTCGACCAAGTCACGGATAACCATCGCCACGCATGGGTTTTTTCAGTAAAGCACAGAACAATGCAGCCTGGCTGGCCATGGTGCCGCAGCGCGACGGGATCGCGGCGGCCAGCGTGCGCCGTGGCGCGGGCGAGGGCGCGAAGCCTGCCGTGACGCAGGCCACCTTCTTCCCCGGCACCCCGTCCGCGGACAGCCTCGAAAAGGCCGCGAAGGAAATCCACAGCGCGAGCTACCGCTGCACGACGGTGCTGGCCGGCGGCGATTACCAGTTCATGTCGGTCGAATCGCCGAACGTCCCGCGCGAGGAACTGAAAAGCGCCATGCGCTGGCGCCTCAAGGACATCCTCGATTTTCCCATCGACGACGCGACGTTCGACGTGCTCGACGTCCCCCTCGACCCGAATGCCGTCGTGCGTCCGCAGCAGAGCGTGTTCGCGATCGCGGCACGCAACAGCGTCGTGTCCGCGCGCCAGAAGATGTTCAATGCGGCCAAGGTGAAACTGCGCGTGATCGACATCCCCGAGATGGCCCAGCGTAACGTGTCGGCGCTGCTGGAGCCGGAGGGCCGCGGCATCGCGCTGCTGTCGTTCGGCGAGGACGGCGGCCTGCTGACCGTGTCGTGGCGCGGCGAACTGTATCTGTCGCGCCGTATCGACGTCACGCTGGCCCTGCTGCTGGAGGACGACCACGACCGCAAGCACCAGGCCTTCGACAAGATCACGCTGGAGCTGCAGCGTTCCCTCGACAACTTCGAGCGCCAGTTCTCGTTCATCAGCGTGGCCAAGCTCGTGCTGGCGCCGACCGGCGCCACGGGCCTGGACGAATACCTGTCGAGCAACCTGTACACGCGCGTCGAGACGCTCGACCTGGCCAACGTGCTCGACCTCGAACGCGTGCCGGACCTGGCCGACCCGGGCCGCCAGCAGCGCTTCTTCGTGCCCATCGGCGCCGCGCTGCGCATGGAGGAGGGCGCGGCATGAGCCAGCAGATCAACCTCTTCAATCCGCAATTCCAGCCGCAGAAGAAGATCTTCTCGGTCAATGCGATGGCCGGCGCGCTCGGTGTGCTGGTGTTGTGCGCCGTCGCGACGGGCGTGTACGGAAAGGTGCGCGTGGCGCGCCTCGAGGCGGAGGTCGCGCGCGGCGAGGAGCAGGTGCAGGCCGCGCAGAAGCGCCTGGAAGCCGCCACCGCCGAATTCGCGCCGCGCACGAAGGACGGCCGCCTCGAAGCGGAGCTGGCCGCCGCCCAGGCCGAGCACGATGCCTTGCGGCGCGTGGCCGACGTGATCCAGGGCGGTGACCTGGGCAATACCGAAGGCTATGCCGAATACTTCCGCGCGCTGGCGCGCCAGAGCGTCGACGGCCTGTGGCTGACGGGCGTGACCATCACCGGCGCCGGCACGGAGATCGGCGTGCGCGGCCGCGCGCTCGATCCCGCGCTCGTGCCGGGCTACCTCGCGCGCCTGCGCAATGAGCGCGTCCTGCAGGGCAAGCCGGTGGGCAGCATGCAGATCGGCCAGGCGTCCACCGTCAAGGTGCTCGGCGCCGACGGCAAGGAGACGGACGCGCCCGCGCCGTACGTCGAATTCAGCCTGCAGTCGGCCGCCGCCGGTGCGGCGTCGACGCCTGCCACCGGAGGCCAGCCATGAAGCGCCGCTGGCTCCAGTTCACGGCGCGCGTGGAAGCGCTGCAGCCGCGCGAGCGCATCATGGCGTTCGGCGCCGCCGTCGTCGTGCTCGTGTTCCTCGCGAATGCCTTCGTCTTTGCGCCGCTGTCGCGCAAGCAAGCGGCGCTGCGCTCGACCCTGCAGCAGCAGACCATCACCATCGGCGGCATCGCGGCCGACATCGAGGGCAAGGCGCGCGCCTACGGCAACGACCCGAACGAGCCGCTGCGCCGGCGCCTGGGCGAACTGCGGGCCGAGACGGCGCGCACGAGCGAGGAACTGCGCACGATGCAGAAAGGCCTCGTGCCGCCGGAGCGCATCGCGCCGCTGCTGGAAGCGATCCTGCGCGCGAACGGGCGCCTGAAGCTCGTGTCGCTGAAGACGCTGCCCGTGACGACCCTGACGGACGGCTCGACGCCGGCGGCTCCGTCGGCACCCGCACCAACACCCGCACCTGCCGCGCCCGCAGCCGCACCGGTGCCGCCGCCCGTCCTGAAATCCCCCGACCTGCTGTACCGCCACGGCGTCGAACTGACGGTGCGCGGCAGCTATCTCGACATGGTCGACTACATGCAGGCGCTGGAGACGCTGCCCACCCAGCTGTTCTGGGGCAAGGCGCAGCTGGATGCGGAAGCGTACCCGAACGTGCGCCTGACCCTGACGCTGTACACCTTGAGCCTGGACCCGAAATGGATGAAGCTGTGATTCCGACGACGATGAAGCCGGCCTTCGGCGCCGCACTCCTTGCACTGCTGCTGGCAGGGGGCGCGCACGCGCAGCCGCTGCAGGACCCGACCCGGCCGCCCGCGGCCGCGACGCCGGTCGCCGCCGGGCCGCAGGCCGTGACCAGCGGTCCGCTGCTGCAATCGATCCTGATCGGCCGTGCGGCGGGTGGGCGCCACGTGGCCGTCATCGACGGCGAGACCGTGCGCCAGGGCGAGAGCTTCCGCGGCGCGAAGGTCGTGCGCATCGGCGAGAACGAGGTGGAACTGGTGCGCGGCCGCGAACGCCAGGTGCTGCGCCTGTATGCCGAAGCCGAAGGCGGCATCAGGGGCGACCACGCCGCCACGGTCACCGTGCGGCGCTGACAAAGGATGAGGATGAACGACAAGCGTATTCCGATGCGGACCATGACGGCCTTCAGTGCCGCGCTGCTGGTGCTCATTGCGCTGAGCGGTTGCCAGACGACGCCGAGCCCGGCCACCTATGACAAGATCAAGGGCGAGTTGGCGAGCGGTGCGAGCAAGCGTCCGGCCGCGGCGCCCGCCGTCGACGCGGCCGTGGCCGACGCGCTGCTGCCGCCGGCCGCCGCGCTGGCCACGCAACTGCCCAAGGCACGGCCCGCGCTGGAAGAGCGTTTCAACGTCTCCTTCAACAACGTGCCGGCGCAGCAGTTCTTCCGCTCGATCGTCGCGGGCACGCGCTACAACATCCTCGTGCATCCGGACGTCGCCGGCACCATCACGGCGAACCTGAAGGACGTGACCCTGCCGGAGACGCTCGACGCGATCCGCGAGATGTACGGCTACGATTACAAGATCGACGGCACGCGCATCTCGATCAAGCCGCTGACGATGCAGACCAAGATGTTCCACGTGAACTACCTGGTCGGCAAACGCGCGGGCATGTCGAGCACGCGCGTGACGTCGACGTCGGTCGCGAACGCGGTCAACAACGGGAACGGGGGCGGCAACGGCAACAACAATAACAATAACAGCCAGGGCGGCCAGAACCCGTTCGGCAACAACGGCAACAACCAGAACAACAACGGCAACAATCCGAACGGCCAGAACGGCGGCGGGCAAATGGACAGTACGGACGTCGCCACGATGTCCGCCAACGATTTCTGGGGCGACCTGAAACTGGCCATTGAGGCCATCGTGGGACCGAAGGAGGGCGGCCGCAGCGTCGTCGTCAGCCCGCAGTCGGGCGTGCTCGTGATCCGCGCGATGCCGGACGAGCTGCGCAACGTGGACGCCTACCTGAAAGCCACGCAGCTCGCGGTCGACCGCCAGGTGATCCTGGAAGCGAAGATTCTCGAAGTGGAGCTGAACGACAGCTACCAGAGCGGCGTCAACTGGGCCTCGTTCGCGTCGATCCGCAGCAGCCATGACAACCGTGTCTCCGGCGGCCTGATCGCGCCGGGCGCGACGCTCACGCCGCTGCCGTTCGGCGGCGGGCAGCCGGCCGTGATCAACGACCCGAGCACGGGCCTGTCGGCCAGTACCGGCTTCTCGCTGTCGAATGCGGCGGGTGCCGCCGGCTCGATGTTCGGCCTCGCCGTGCAGACGGCGAACTTCGCGGCGCTGATCTCGTTCCTCGAAACGCAGGGCACCGTGCACGTCCTGTCGAGCCCCCGCGTGGCGGCCGTTAACAACCAGAAGGCGGTGCTGAAGATCGGTACCGACGAATTCTTCGTCACCGGCGTGCAGACGACCACGAACTCCACGACGACCGGCAACACGGTGTCGCCGAGCGTGACGCTGCAGCCGTTCTTCTCCGGCGTCGTCCTCGACGTCACGCCGCAGATCGACGAGAAGGGCAACATCCTGCTGCACGTGCACCCGTCCGTGAGCCAGGTCTCGACGATCAACAAGTCCGTCAACCTGGGCGCGGCCGGCAGCCTGAGCCTGCCGCTCGCGGCATCGGCCACGTCGGAACTGGACAGCATCGTGCGCGGCCAGAACGGCCAGGTCGTCGCCATCGGCGGCTTGATGCGCCAGTCGTCGACGGCGGACGATTCGCAGCTGCCGGGGACCGGCAAGGTGCCCGTGCTGTCGTCGCTGTTCGGCGCCAAGAAGCGCGTGAACCAGAAGCGCGAACTGGTCGTGCTGATCAAGCCGACCATCGTCGAAGGCATCAACAACTGGAACGACGACCTGCTCGACACGAACCGCCGCATGGAGCAGCTCGACCCGCGCACCCGGGGGAACCGGTAAATGTACACGGCCCACTTCGGCCTGCGCGAGCTGCCGTTCGGGATCACGCCCGACACCAGCTTCTTTTTCGGCGCCCCGCATTCGCAGGAAGCCCTGAACACACTGCTCGTCGCGGCGCGCGGCGGCGAGGGCTTCATCAAGATCACCGGGGAGGTCGGCACCGGCAAGACCCTGTTGTGCCGCAAGTTCATGGCGACCCTGGGCCCGGAATTCGTCACCGCGTACATCCCGAACCCGTATCTCGAACCGCGCACCCTGATGCTGGCGCTCGCGGACGAGCTGGAAGTCGCGTACGACAAGGACGTCGACCAGCACCAGGTCCTGAAAGCCATCACGCACCGGCTGCTGCAGCTGGCGGGCGAAGACAAGCGCGTGCTGCTGTGCCTCGACGAGGCGCAGGCGATGCCCGTCGAGACGCTGGAGGCGCTGCGCCTGCTGACGAACCTGGAGACCGAAAAGCGCAAGCTGCTGCAGATTGTCCTGTTCGGCCAGCCGGAACTGAACCGCAAACTGGAATTGCAATCGATCCGCCAGCTCGCCCAGCGCATCACGTTCCATTATCACCTCGGGCCCCTGACGCGCGACGACCTCGATTACTACGTGGCGCACCGCCTGCGCGTGGCCGGGTATGATGGGGCGCGCCTGTTCTCGCGCGGTGCGGTGTCGCGCCTGTACGCCGCCAGCGGCGGCGTGCCGCGCCTCGTCAACATCCTCGCGCACAAGGCCATGATGCTGTGCTATGGCCAGGGACGCCAGCAGGTCGCACGCGCGCACGTGAACCTGGCCGCGCGCGACACCCTCGCGACGAGCAGGCGTCGCGTGTGGCCGTGGGCCGCGGCGGCGCTCGCCCTGGCCGGTGCCGCGGCGGGCCTGGCGTGGGCGCTGAGCCATTGACGGGGAGCCGGAATGAGCCTGATTAACAAGATGCTGCAAGACCTGGACGCGCGCGGCACGCCGAAGGACGGCGAGCTGCCCGGTCAGGTGAAGCCCGTCGAACGGCCGTCGTACCGGCCGAACCGCCGCCTGATCGTGGCCGCCGTCGGCGGTGCCGTCGCCGCCGTCGCGCTGGGTTGGCTCGGCTGGTCGCAGTTGCAGCGCGCGCCCAGGCCGGCACCTGCCGCGCCGGCGCCCGTCGCCGCCGTCCAGGTGGCGCCGGTGGTCACGGGGCCCGTGCAGGCGGCACCCGTGGTGACCGGACCCGTGCAGGCACCTGTCGCCGCACCTGTGGAAGCGCCGCCGGCCGTCCAGTCGACCGCGGGCGAGACCGAAGGCGCGCCGGCGCCGAAACACATGACGCGGGCGGAGCGCCGTGCGGAGCGTAAACGTCTCGCGGAAGAGAAGGCCGCGGCGCGCAAGGCGGAGAAGGCGGCGAAAACGGCGACCGTGCACGCGAAGGACGTCGCGCCGATGGAGCCGGACAGCGCGGAAGCGCGCGAGGCGCGCCGCGCGATGGCGCAGGCGCTGGCCGCGCGCGGCAAGTCCGCGAAGAAGACCTCCGCCGCGATGGTGGCCGCCGCACGCGCGGCCGCGCACGACGACGCCGCGCCGAAGGGCAAGCGCAGCCCACAGGGCCGCCAGGAGACGGGCGCCCAGCGCGCGGAAGGCGAATACCGCCGCGCGCTCGCGAGCCTGCAGGAAGGACGCATGATCGAGACCGTCGCTTCGCTCGAGCAGGCACTGAAATACGAACCCACGCACGAGGCGGCGCGCCAGACGCTGGTCGGCCTGCTGATCGAGGCGAACCGCAACGACGAGGCGATGCGCCAGCTGCAGATGGGCCTCACGCTGGACCCGCGCCAGCCCGCGATGGCGATGCTGCTGGCGCGCTTGCAGATCGAGCGGGGCGGCAACGGCATCGACACCCTGATGCGCACCTTGCCCTATGCGGGCAACGACGCCGACTACCACGCCTTCCTGGCGGCCGCGCTGGCCCGCCAGCAGCGCCACCGCGAAGCGGCCGAGCAGTATCACCAGGCCGTGCGCGCGGTGCCGTCGAACAGCGTGTGGTGGATGGGTCTCGGCATCTCGCTGCAGGCCGAGAAGCGCAACGGCGAGGCGCTCGAGGCATTCCAGCGTGCGCGCGCCGGCGGCGGGTTGTCGCAGGAATTGCAGGGGTTCGTGGAGCGGCGCATCCAGCAGCTCTCACATTGAGAACGCGTCACACGGTCGCCAACCGCTCCAGCGCGCCGTTCAGCGTCTCATCCTTCTTCGCAAAGCAGAACCGCACGATCCCGGACTCCGTCGGCTTGCTGTAGAAGGCCGAGACCGGGATCGCGGCCACCTTGATCTCGCGCGTGAGCCACTGCGCGAATTCCGATTCGGAGAGGTCCGAAATCCCGTCGTAGCGCACGCACTGGAAATACGTGCCGTCCGCCGGCAGCAGGGTAAAGCGCGTGTTGGCCAGCCCGGCGCGGAACAGGTCGCGCTTGCGCTGGTAGAACGAAGGCAGGTCGCGCCACGGCGCCGGGTCGCGCATGAAGCCGGCCAGGCCCGCCTGCATCGGCGTGTTCACGCTGAAGACGTTGTACTGGTGGGCCTTGCGGAATTCCGCCATCAACGGTGCCGGCGCGGCCACATAGCCCACCTTCCAGCCCGTCACGTGGTACGTCTTGCCGAAGCTCGACACGACGAACGCGCGCTCCGCCAGCACGGGATGGCGGCTCACCGACGCATGCGGCTGGCCGTCGTAGACCATGTGCTCGTAGACCTCGTCCGACAAAAGCAGAATGTCCGTCCCCGCCACGATGTCCGCCAGCGCGTCGAGGTCGGCCTGGCGCAGGATCGTGCCCGTCGGGTTGTGCGGCGTGTTCACGACGATCATGCGCGTCCGTGGCGTGACGGCCGCCGCGACAGCGTCCCACGGCACGCTGTAGCCGCCGGCGTCCACGCGCATCGCGACGGGCACCGGCACGCCGCCGGCCATGACGATCGAGGGCTGGTAGCTGTCGTAGCAGGGCTCGATGACGATCACCTCGTCGCCCGGATGCACGGCGCACAGGATCGCCGTGATGATGCCCTGCGTGGCGCCGGCCGTGACCGTGATCTCGGCGTTGGCGTCGTAAGCGTGGCCGTACAGCGCGGCCAGCTTGGCGGCGATGGCCTCGCGCAGCACGGGCAGGCCGGTCATCGGCGCGTACTGGTTGTGGCCCGCGCGCATGGCGGCGTCGACGGCGTCCAGCAGGCGCGGGTCGCAGTCGAAGTCGGGGAAGCCCTGGCCCAGGTTGACGGCGCCGTGCTCGTTCGCGAGCGCGGACATCAGGGTGAACACGGTGGTGCCGACGGCCGGCAGGCGCGATTGCAGGACGGGTGTGGTCATGGTGCGGACGGGTTGGAAAGGGATTGCATCATTCTACCGTGGCCGGGGCCTCGGTCTTGACCCAGGCCTCGGGCGTCATGATGCGGAAGAGGTTCTCGCGCGCGGCGCGGCGGGCCAGCTTGAGCAGGGCCTTGTCCTTGGTGACGAGGACGGCGGCGTCGGCATCGCGCGCGATTTCGAGGAATTTCTGGTCGTCCCGGTCCGTGCAAACGGGCAGGCGCAGCGCGCGCGACGTCGGCGCCACGACCTCGATCAGGGCGTCGAAGGCGGCCTCCGCCTGCGGCCGCGTCGACTCGTCGAGCGGCAGGTGAGAGTAATGCAACACGATCCGGTATTCGTCGCGGCAATCGGCGCGGGTGACGGCGCGCACCTTGCCGGACTCCAGTGCGGCGAGCAGGGGCGCCCAGCGCGGGTCGCGGAAAACGAACAGGTCGAGGCAGACGTTGGTGTCGATGACGATGGGTTTTGCTGGAGCAGGTATCATGTCAGCAATTTTACCCGCTGTACGTGTTTCTTAATTAAATGCTGATCGTTCTCTCGCCCGCCAAGTCCCTCGACCTCGATTCCCCGCCCACCACCCAGGAACGCACGACGCCGCGCTTCATCGACGATGCTGCCGAACTCATCCGCGTTCTCAAGCCGAAGTCGCCGGCCGAGATCGGCGCATTGATGGATATCTCGGACCAGCTATCGGTGCTGAACGTGACCCGCTATGCCGACTGGCACCCGGACCACGGCGGCGCCCGCCAGGCCATCATGTCGTTCGACGGCGATGTCTACACGGGCCTCGCGGCACGCACGCTCGACGCGCAGGCGCTCGGGTACGTGCGCGACCGCGTGCGCATCCTGTCCGGCCTGTACGGCGTGCTGCGTCCGCTCGACGCCATGCATCCCTACCGCCTGGAGATGGGCACGCGCCTCGCGAACCCGCGCGGCAAGGATTTATACGCCTTCTGGGGCGAACGCGTGACGGCCGCGCTGAATGCGGACCTGAAGGACGCGGGCGCGCCGGTCCTCGTGAACCTCGCGTCGGAAGAATACTTCAAGTCCGTCAAGCCGAAACTGCTGGACGTGCCGGTGATCACGCCCGTGTTCGAGGACTGGAAGAACGGCAAGTACAAGATCATCTCGTTTTTCGCCAAGCGGGCCCGCGGGATGATGGCGCGCCATGCGGCCGAGCAGGGCATCACGGACGTCGAGCGCCTGAAGGACTTCGACGTGGACGGATATGCGTACGACGAGGCCGTGTCGACGGACAAATCATGGGTGTTCCGCCGGCGCATCGAAGGCTGACGACTCCGAAAATTCGGGGTCAGAGCACTTTTTTGCGCAAGGTCCTCGAAGTAAGTTTACGCGTGGCGCTGGGCGCGAATGTCCGTAGACGGCGTGCACGTGCGACGATCGTTGCCAGAGCAACTGACCTCCGGATATTGATCGGAAATGTGCTCTGACCCCGAATGTCGGGGCTGGGGTCAAAAAAATGCCCGCTTGGCGCGGGCATTGTCGGGGTTACTGCACGGCGTCTTTCGGCGCCGGTTTCGGGCCGGCCTTGGCCCAGAATTTCCACCACGGCGCATCGCCCGTACCCTTGCCACCCAGGAAGCGGCTGTTCGGATAGTTCATCGTGAAGACGCGTTGCGTGTCGTCGCGCAGGTCGAACATGCCCAGTTTGTCGTAGGCGCGAATCATGATGAACAGCGCTTCCTCGCGCGCGGGGGCTTCGCTGAACTGGCTGACGGCGCCCTGGGCGCGGTTCAGCGCGGCCAGGTAGGCGCCGCGGCGGTAGTAATAGTTCGCCACGTGCACTTCGTACTGCGCCATCGCATTGATCAGGTAGTTCATGCGGGAGATCGAGTCCGGCGCGTATTTGCTGTTCGGGAACTTGTCGACCAGTTCCTTGAACGCGGCAAACGCTTCGCGCGTCGCCTTCGGGTCGCGCTCGGTCGGATCCTGGGCGTAGATGAAGCTGAGGAAGCCGATCTGGTCGTTGAAGTTGATCAGGCCGCGCAGGTAGTACATATAGTCGACCTGCGGATGGTTCGGGTGCAGCTTGATGAAGCGTTCGACGGCGGCCAGGGCCTCCGCCTGGTCCTGCGCCTTATAGTGCGCATAGGCGATTTCCATCTGCGCCTGGGCGGCGTACGTGCCGAACGGATAGTTGGATTCGAGGCGTTCGAACAGCTTGATCGCGGCTTCGTAGTGGCCGCCAGCCATTTCCTCCTGCGCGTCAGCGTATAATTTCGATGCTGACACGTTCTTGTTTTCGTCGGATCTTTCCGGTAACAAACCGCAAGCTGACAAACTTAGCAGAACGCTAGTCACGACTAATACAGACAATTTTTTTTGCATAAGCTCTTAGTGCAAGAAAGTTTTACCGAGATTCAACGAACGGCTGATTATAGCCGATGGGACTGACGTGATATTAACTGCTGCGCCGAATTCGGCGGAAAACCTTTTCGACCCCGACCTGGACGAGGACCTCGACGCCGAGCTCGACGTCGGTCCTGGTGGTCCCGACTACTCCCCGATCACCCTGGGACTGGTGCCCGAACACTGCGGCCAGCGGTTGGACAAGGTCGTGGCCGGGCTGGTGCCCCAGTTCTCGCGCAGCCGCCTGCAGCAATGGTTCGACGAAGGCCACATCCTCGTCGACGGCAAGCCTGCGAAGGGCAAGAGCACGGCCTACGGCGACGAGACGATCGTCGTCGTGCCGCAGCCCGCGCCCGAGGACACGGCCTACACGCCGGAACCGATGGAACTCAATATTGTGCACGAGGACGACGCCATCATCGTCATCAACAAGCCGGCGGGCCTCGTCGTGCATCCGGGCTCGGGCAACTGGTCGGGCACCCTGCTGAATGGCCTGCTGCACCATTGCCCGCAACTCGTGTCCGTGCCGCGCGCGGGCATCGTGCACCGCCTCGACAAGGACACGAGCGGCCTGATGGTCGTCGGCAAGACGCTGGAAGCGCAGACCGACCTCGTGCGCCAGTTGCAGGCCCGCACGGTGAAACGCGAATACCTTGCCCTCGTGTGGGGCACCCCGCGCGCGTTCGGCACCATCGACACGGCAATCGGTCGCGATGCCAAGGACCGCGTCAAGATGGCCGTGTCGAACAGCCCGTCGGCCAAGCCGGCCATCACGCACTACGAGCTGCTGGAGACGGGCGAGCTCGACCGCCGCCCCGTCAGCCTCGTGCAATGCCGCCTGGAGACGGGCCGCACGCACCAGATCCGCGTGCACATGCAATCGCTGGGCTACAGCCTCGTCGGCGATACTGTCTACGGCAAGCAGCACCTGCGCCAGTTCTTCCACCGCCAGGCCCTGCAGGCGCGCCGCCTCGGTCTCACGCATCCGGTCACCGGCGAGCACGTGGAATGGGTCGTGCCGCTGGCCGACGATTTCGCGGAACTTCTGGAACAGGCCGGGATCGAAGAACCGGAAGCGATCTGATGGTGGAATCCGATCTGCAGGACGCCGATCTGATTCATCCCGCGAGCCAGTGGCCCGACCTGCCTGACGCGTTCGGTGCCTTGGCCACGACGCGACGCGGCGGCGTCAGCATGGGGCCGTATGGCGATGGGCTGGACGGTGGCGGCCTGAACCTGGGCCGCCACGTGAACGATAACCCGGAGGCCGTCCAGGCCAACCGGGCGCGTTTGCGCGCGCGCCTGCCGGGCGCGCCGGCGTGGATCGCGCAGGTGCACGGCGCCGCCGTCGTCGATGCGGCGACCGTCCAGCCGGGCGGGCCCGTGCGCACGGGCGACGCGAGCATCGCGACGGTGCCGGGCGTCGTCTGCGCCATCCTCACGGCCGATTGCCTGCCCGTGCTGTTCGCGGACCTGGGCGGCAAGGTCGCGGGCGCGGCGCACGCGGGCTGGCGCGGTCTCGCGGGCGGCGTGCTCGGGCAGACTGTCGCGGCCATGCGTGCGGCCGGCGCGGGCGAGATCACGGCCTGGCTCGGGCCCGCGATCGGCCGGGACGCGTTCGAAGTCGGTGCCGACGTGCTGGCCGCCTTCGAGGCCGCGTTGCCGGGGCAGGTGGACGATGCATTCCGACCATACCCGGGCCGGCCGGGCAAGTACCTGGCGGACATGTACCTGTTGGCACGTCGCATGCTGGCCCGCGACGGGGTCACGCGCGTTCATGGAGGCGACCGTTGCACGGCGACCGAGACCGACTGGTTTTATTCTTACCGCCGCGACGGCGTCACGGGCCGTCAGGCCAGCCTCATCTGGCTGAAATAAGCGGGGAACTCAGTGCCCCGCGCAGCCGCCGCCATCGCAGCCATGCCCGGCCGCACCGGCATCGGCGCCGGGGACATAGCCTGCCACGGGCACGACCGGCGTGCCGTCAGCTGTCTTCAGCGCCGGCTGTGCCGCACGGGCGCGCCGCCGTCTTGATCCCGCAAGGTAAAAAACGATTGAGAATGGCAACACGCCATAGCCGAAAAAAGTCATAATGCCGCCAACCACAGTCGGCTCCGTCGCCGCCATCAGGGTTACGACGTACATCCATCCTATGGCTACGATCCACATGCGATGCTCCGGTTGCTGTCGATAAAACGATTCTACACAATGGACGCCTTATGAATACGCCTGATGCTACCCCGCAGATGCTTGCAGCACCCTGGATGGCCCCGTTCGCGCAATTCACCGATCCCTCCGCCTGGCAGTCCTGGATGAAACTCCCCGATGGTGCCGACGGCTCCGCGGCGTTCGCACCGGTGGCCAAGATGCTGGGCGATATCGGCGCCGGACTGTCGCAGGGCAAGCTGGAAGCACTGCGTAACGATTACCTGCAAAAGGCGATGAAGCTGTGGCAGGACCTTGTCACGGGCAAGTTGCCGTCGTTCAGCGACCGCCGCTTTTCCGCGCCTGAGTGGACGGCGAATCCGATGTCCGCGTACAGCGTCGCGTCTTACCTGCTGAATTCCGAATTCCTCATGGCTCTGGCCGAGGCCGTCGAAGCGCCGGCGCGCGACAAGCAGAAGATCCGCTTTGCCGTCCAGCAGATCGTCGACGCGATGTCGCCCGCGAACTTCCTCGCGACAAATCCGGAAGCCCAGCAAAAAATGATCGAGACCAAGGGCGAGAGTCTCACGAAAGGCCTGCAGAACATGCTGGCTGACCTGCAGAAGGGTCGCATTTCGCAATCGGACGAGTCGGCGTTCGAAGTGGGCCGCAACGTTGGCATCACGTCGGGTACGGTCGTGTTCGAGAATCACCTGTTCCAGCTGATCCAGTACACGCCGACAACGCCGACGGTGCACGAGGTGCCGCTGCTGATGGTGCCGCCGTGCATCAACAAATACTACATCCTCGACCTGCAGCCGGAGAACTCCCTCGTCCGCTACCTGGTGGAGCAGGGCAATACGGTGTTCATGCTGTCGTGGCGTAATCCGGACCAGAGCCTGGCCGGCACGACGTGGGACGACTACGTGGAGCAGGGCGCGATCCGCGCGCTGGACGTCACTCGCGGCATCACGGGCCAGGACAAGGTCAATGTGTTCGGCTTCTGCGTGGGCGGCACGATTGCCGCGACGGCGCTGGCCGTGCTGGCCGCGCGCGGCCAGAAGCCGGCTGCGAGCCTGTCCCTGTTCACGACCTTGCTCGACTTTTCGGACACGGGTGTGCTCGACGTGTTCGTCGACGAAACGCAGGTCAAGCTGCGCGAACAGCATCTGGCGCGCGGCGGCTTGATGCCGGGACGCGACCTGGCGACGACGTTCTCGGCGCTGCGTCCGAACGATCTCGTGTGGAACTATGTCCAGCAGAACTACCTGAAAGGCAAGACCCCGCCCGCGTTCGACCTGCTGTACTGGAATGCCGACAGCACGAACCTGCCGGGCCCGATGTATTGCTGGTACCTGCGTAACACGTATCTCGAAGACAAGCTGAAGGTGCCGGGCGCGCTGACGGTGGCCGGCGTCAAGGTCGACCTGGGCGCCATCGAATGCCCGACCTTCCTGTACGGCTCGAAGGAAGACCACATCGTGCCGTGGGAAGCGGCGTTCGCGTCGATGGGCCTGCTCAACCCGAAAAAGTCGAAGAACAACCGTTTTGTCCTCGGCGCGTCGGGCCACATCGCGGGCGTGATCAACCCGGCGTCGAAGAACAAGCGCAGCTACTGGGTCAACGAGGGCGGCAAGACGCGGCCGAAGACGCCAGCGGACTGGTCTGCCGGTGCCGTCGAGAAAAAGGGCAGCTGGTGGCCGGAATGGGCGAAATTCCTCGTCGAACACGGTGGCAAGGAAGTCGCGCCGCCCGCCCAGCCGGGCAATGCGCAGTATCCGGCGATCGAGCCGGCGCCGGGCCGTTACGTCAAGGCCAGGGCCGATTGAAGGGACCGCTAACACATTGCGAAAAAAATCATTCAGTTGCTCAGCGAATAATTGCTGCACCTGCGTTCGCAACGTGGTATTTTTAGCGGATATCCTCTTGGAATCGGAGACGCCGCGGGAGATCCCCGCGGTCGCCGCATAAAAAAACGCGCCACGGCGCTATAAAATGCGCTACGGCGCTGTACATGGAAATGAGATGAGTAGTGTCAAAAAAAGCACTGAACGCCTGATCAAGAAGTATCCGAACCGCCGGCTGTACGACACCCAGACCAGTTCTTACATCACTTTGTCCGACGTGAAGCAACTCGTGCTCGATTCCGACGAGTTCACGGTCGTGGATGCCAAGACGAACGAAGACCTGACCCGCAGCATCCTCCTGCAGATCATTCTCGAAGAGGAAGCGCATGGCGTGCCGATGTTCTCCAGCGGCGTGCTGTCCCAGATCATCCGCTACTACGGCCACGCGATGCAGGGCATGATGGGCTCGTACCTGGAAAAGAACGTGCAGGCGTTCACCGACATCCAGAACAAATTCGTCGGCTCGGCCACGGGCGCGATGGAAGGCAAGCCGTTCAGCACCGAGATGTGGACCCAGTTCATGAACATCCAGGGTCCGATGATGCAGGGCATGATGAACAACTACATCGACCAGAGCAAGAATCTGTTCCTGCAGATGCAGGAGCAGATGCAGAGCCAGAGCAAGGCGATGTTCGGCGCGTTCCCGTTCGGCGTGCCGCCGGAGAAGAAATAAGTAGCCTCCGTCGTCCCCGCGAAGGCGGGGACCCAAGTTTGAATGCGCTCCCGCAGCGCGAAGAAAATTGGGCCCCTGCCTCCGCAGGGGCGACGTTCGAAGGCCACCGATTTCCCTCCGCCCCCGCTTCCTGTACAATCGCGGATTGCCCTGAACGTTTGCCGCAATCCGACAATGCAAGAACTCCGCCGTAATCCCCTCCCTGCCACCCTTGATGCCACCGGCACCGCGACGCCGCCCAAGGTCGGTTTCGTCTCGCTCGGCTGCCCGAAAGCGCTCGTCGACTCCGAACAGATCCTCACGCAGCTGCGCGCGGAGGGTTACGAGACCGCCAAGTCGTATGCCGGCGCGGACCTCGTGATCGTCAACACCTGCGGCTTCATCGACGCGGCCGTGCAGGAATCGCTGGATGCGATCGGCGAGGCGCTGGCTGAAAACGGTAAAGTGATCGTCACCGGTTGCCTGGGCGCCAAGAAAGATGCGTCGGGCAGCGACATCATCACCAAGGTGCACCCGAAGGTGCTCGCGGTGACCGGCCCGCATGCCGTGGCCGAAGTGATGGAATCCGTGCACACGCACCTTCCCAAGCCGCACGACCCGTTCATCGACCTGGTGCCGGACCACGGCGTCAAGCTCACGCCCAAGCACTACGCCTACCTGAAGATTTCGGAAGGCTGCAATCACCGCTGCAGCTTCTGCATCATCCCGTCGATGCGCGGCGACCTCGTGTCGCGTCCCATCCACGACGTGCTGCAGGAAGCGGAGAACCTGTTCAAGGCCGGCGTGAAGGAACTGCTCGTGATCTCGCAGGACACGAGCGCGTACGGTGTGGACGTCAAGTTCCGCACCGGCTTCTGGAACGGCCGCCCCGTCAAGACGCACATGACGCAGCTGACGGAAGCGCTGGGCCAGATGGCGAAGCAGTACGGCGCGTGGGTGCGCCTGCACTACGTGTACCCGTACCCGCACGTGGACCAGGTGATCCCGTTCATGGGCGAGAACGTCGTGCCTTACCTCGACATCCCGCTGCAGCACGCGCATCCGGACGTCCTGAAACGCATGAAGCGCCCGGCCAGCGGCGAAAAGAACCTCGACCGCATCCAGGCATGGCGCAAGATGAACCCGGACCTGACGATCCGCTCCACGTTCATCGCCGGCTTCCCGGGCGAGACGGACGCGGAATTCGAATACCTGCTGGACTTCCTGAAGGAAGCGCAGATCGACCGCCTGGGCTGCTTTGCATACTCGCCGGTCGAAGGCGCGACGGCGAACGACATCGCGAATCCGGTGCCGGACGAGGTCAAGGAAGAGCGCCGCGCGCGCGTGATGCTGCTGCAGGAAGAGATCTCCGCGCAACGCCTGCAGGCGAAGGTCGGCAAGACGATCCGCGTGCTCGTCGACGAAGTGGGCCCGCGCGAAGCGGTCGGGCGCTCGGCTGCGGATGCGCCGGAAATCGACGGCGTCGTCCACATCAAGCGCGCCCTCACGCCGGGCAAGGCCAAGCCGGCCGTGGGCGAGTTCATCGAGGTGGTCGTGACGAAGGCGGATGCGCACGACCTGTGGGCGACGGTCGCCTGATCGCCGCGGGCGGAGAGGCAGCGACGTGACGAAGAAGTCGATCCAGACCGCGCTCACCCACAGCGACTACCGCCCGCCGGAAGGCTTCGCCGCCTACCCGACGCCGATCCACCACGCGTCCACGGTCCTGTTCAAGGATGTGGCCAGCCTGCGCTCGGGCGACTGGCGCAGCAAGCAGGCCTATACCTACGGCCTGCACGGCACGCCGACGACCTTCACGCTGGAAGCGCGCCTGGCGGCCATCGAAGGCGGCACGCACTGCCTGCTGGCGCCGTCCGGCCTCGCCGCGATCTCGATGATCCTGCTCGCGCTGCTGAAGGCGGGCGACGATGTCCTGCTGCCCGATAACGTCTACAACCCCACGCGCGAGCTGGGACGCTGGCTGGCGACCGATTATGGAGTCTCTGCGCGCTTCTACGATCCCCTCGCGGGCGCGGGCATTGCAGAGTTGATCCAGCCGAACACGAAGCTGATCTGGACCGAGGCGCCGGGCTCCGTGTCGATGGAAGTGCCGGACCTGCCCGCGATCGGCGCGGCAGCGAAACAGAAGGCGCCGGGTATTCTTGTCGCGCTGGACAACACGTGGGCCGCGGGCCTCGCGCTGCGCGGCTTCGACGTCGGCGCCGACATCGTCATGCAGGCGCTGACCAAATACCAGTCGGGCGGTTCGGACGTGCTGATGGGCGCAGTGATCACGCGCGACACGGCCATCAACGACCGCATCGCGGCGTCGCACATGCGCCTCGGCATGGGCGTGGGCGCGGACGATGCGTACCTCGTCCTGCGCGGCCTGGAAACGATGAAGCTGCGCTTCGATGCACACGATGCGTCCGCGCGCAAGGTGGCGCAATGGCTCAAGGGCCGTCCCGAAATCGCGAAGGTACTGCACCCGGCATTCGAGGACTGCCCCGGCCACGACGTGTGGCAGCGCGATTTCACGGGCGCGGGCGGCCTGTTCTCCGTGGTATTCGACGCGCGTTATTCGAGCGGGCAGGTCGACCGCTTCGTCGATGCGCTGGAACTGTTCGGCATCGGGTACAGCTGGGGCGGGACGCACAGTCTCGCGGTGCCGTACCGGATGCAGGGAATGCGGCGCAACTGGCCCGATACGGGGCCGCTCGTGCGCTTCAACATCGGCCTCGAAGGCACCGAGGACCTCATCGCCGACATCGGGCAGGCCCTCGGCAAGCTTTGATCACACCGGCATCGCGCGATTGTTGTTCAGGTCGAGGAACCCGCGGATGATCCGGTAGGCCATCCATACCCAGGCGCCTGCACCGACGAGCCACGCGATCGGAATCCCGATGATCGTGATGGCAAGCACCACGGCGACCGCCATCCAGATCAGGTAGAACCAGAACGACCGGATCATCCACGTGTGGTGGCTGTACACCATCGTCCCCGCCGTGTCCGGCCGCCGGATGTAATTCACGATCAGCACCAGGATCGACAGCATGCCGAGCGAAAAGAAAAAGGTGAGCGCGTGCGCGACGTACAGGATGCGGGCGAACTGCTTGGCATCCTCGAGGCCGCGTTCGTAGACGAGTTCCTGGGCCATGATCTCTCCGGGTTTTAGATTGCCATTACGATAACCGATCGGCCGCTCAGGCGGCGCGCGCCGTCTGCTGCACCCACGCGACGAGCCGGTTCGCATCCATCGCCCCAGCCTGGCGTGCGATCTCGCGGCCGCCCTGGAACAGCGCGATGGTCGGGATGCTGCGGATGTTGTAGCGCGCGGCCAGGTCCTGCGACGCTTCCGTGTCGACCTTCAGCAGCCGTACGTGCGGCTCCAGCCGGCCAGCGGCCTGGGCGTACGCGGGCGCCATCATGCGGCAGGGGCCGCACCACGCGGCCCAGAAGTCGACGAGGACGGGGATGTCGTTGCGCCCGACGTGCTTGTCGAAACGGGGGACGAGACGTCGGTCGGCTGGGCCGTGAACAGCGCCTTCGCGCATTTGCCGCAGACGGGCTGGTCGGCCAGGCGCTCGCCCGCGACGCGGTTGACGGCGTCGCAGTGCGGACAGACGATGTGCAGGGACTCGGCCATGGTGTTTCCTCCTGTTCGTGATCGATATTCTAAGCCCGGTGGCGCGTGCGCCGTCCATCATGCTGTTCGGCATAGAATCGGATGCCGGGCGGATGCCCTCCAACATGGGTCCAGATGAGCGAATTGCAATCCACGGCAGTCAATCGGCCCCTGATCGGCTGCGCCGGCTGGGGCCTCAACAAGGAAGTGGCGGCCGCGTTCCCCGTCGAAGGCAGCCACCTCGAACGTTACGCGGCCGTGTTCCCGGCCGTCGAGATCAACTCGTCGTTCTACCGCCCGCACCAGCCGCAGACCTACGCCCGCTGGGCCGCCAGCGTGCCGGACACCTTCCGTTTCTCCGTCAAGCTGCCGAAGGCGATCACGCACGAGGCGAAGCTGCGCGACGCGGACGAGTTGCTCGACCGCTTCGTGCGCGAGGCGGGCGAACTGGGGCCGAAACTGGGCTGCGTGCTCGTCCAGCTGCCGCCCAGCGGCGCGTTCGATGCGGACACCGTCGCCGATTTCCTGCCGCGCCTGCGCGCACGCTTCCCCTGCATGCTCGCGCTGGAAGGCCGCCATCCGACGTGGTTCGGCGACACGGCGACCGCGCTGCTGCGCGAACATGGCGTCACGCGCGTGATGGCCGATCCCCCCGCCGGCCAGCCGGGACCCCATGAGCCGACGACGGCGTCGACGTACATCCGCCTGCACGGCACGCCGCGCATCTATTATTCGTCCTATCCGCCGGCGTTCCTGCGCGAGGTCGAGCAGAGGATCGCGGCGATGGCGCAGCCCGGCGCGGATCTCTGGTGCATCTTCGATAACACGGCCGAAGGCCATTCGGTGCCGAACGCACTGGACGTGCTGCGCGGCACGGACGAATCATGGTCAGCGCGACCTTCCGCTTCTACGGCGAGCTGAACGACTTCCTCGCGCGCGAGCGGCGCGGACGCTCCTTCGCGACGCCCTGCGCGCGTGCCGCCACGACCAAGCACATGATCGAGGCGCTCGGGGTGCCGCACACGGAGGTCGAGCTCGTGCTCCTGAACGGCGAACCGAGGGGCCTGGACGACATCCTGGAAGAGGGCGACCGCATCGCCGTCTATCCGCGCTTCACGTCCTTCGACGTGGCCGACGTGGCGCGGCTGGACCAGCGTCCGCCGGGCCGCGCGCGCTTCGTCGCGGATGCGCACCTCGGCGGCCTCGCGCGGCTGTTGAGAATGGCGGGGTTCGACACCATCTACCGCAATACGTTGAACGACGCCGAGGTCGAAGCGATCGCGCTCGACGATGGCCGCGCAGTGCTGACGCGCGACCGCGAACTGCTCAAGCGCCGCGGCATCGCGCACGGCTGCTACGTGCGGGCGCTGAAGGCGGAGGAGCAATTACGCGAAGTGGTCGAGCGCTTCGGCCTGGCCGAGCGCATGCGCCCGTTCACGCTGTGCCTGTCGTGCAATGCGCCGCTGCGGTCCATCGCAAAAGAAGAGGTGCTGGACCGGCTGCCGCCGCGCGTGGCTGCGACGCAGGACGAGTTCAGCACGTGCGACTGTTGCCACGGCGTGTTCTGGAAGGGCTCGCACTGGCAGCGCATGGCGGGTGTGCTGAATGAGATACACTAGCTTCCCGGACGAGCAATCCGTTGACAGCGTGAACCCATGTTGCAACAAGCATCGATACCCATCCGCACCGAATGTCCCCCCGGCGCCTGCGTCTGCGAGCGCGAGATCCTGCTCGCCGATCCGGACGCGGACCTGCGCCCGCTGCGCCTCACGCGCACGGAAGAGCAAAAGCTGCTCGACCGCATCGACGCCGTCTCCAGTTACGCCGAGCTCCAGCGCCTGCAAGACCGCATCCGCGCCAACCTCGGCGTGGAATTGAGAATCACGCCCGGCCCGAACGAAGTGCGCACCTTGCGCGGCATCCTCATCGTGCTGGAAGACCGCCCCGGCCTGTGCAAGAAGGTGCGCCAATCCGTGCCGGCGGCCGTGCGCAAGGTGCTGGAGCGTCATCCCGAGATCACGTACGCGATCCTCGATGCGCACGACCTGTTCGGGGCGTCGCGGCCCTAGCGCTGCGCGAACGATGCCGAGGTGAGTACGACTTCGGCCATGCCCAGGCCTGGCACATAGCGCAACGTCATGTCGTTGTCGTCGTTGCCGTGGCTGAATTCCATGGTCACATTGCCGTCGCCGGATACGAATTTTCTGGACGAAACCGCGAGGAGCCGCAGCGGCCTGTTCCTGTCGATGGCGACGTCCACGTGGCGCATGTCGGGACGCACGTCGATGGACCAGCCGTTCGACATCTCGTACGTGCCCGCGATCTGCCGGGCCTGTTCGTTGCGCAGGCGGTAGGGCCCGTCGAGTGGTTTGACCTGGACGACGGCGACGGGGTCGTCCGTCCGCAGGGTTTGCGCCTGCGTGCCGGACGCGGGCAGGAGCAGGGCGGGAATAAGCATCAGGGACAGGTGACGCATGATCGTTCCTTCACGAAGTGCATGGAGACTTCGGTCAGGCATCGCGTCGCAACGGCACGATGTCGGCCGCCGGTGTGGTCATCCCAGTCTAGGGCGGAGCACGCCAACCGCAAGGCGGCCGGCGCGTGTATCACGAAACAATCTGATTTCGCCGGGGACCAGATCGGCGGGAAATGACACGTTATTCGTCGAAGTCCTCGGCGAGGTTCTTCCAGCCCTTGGCTTTAGCGAACGGCGCGAATTCCTCGGGCGCTTCGAGCACGATGAGACGGCTCTCCTGCAGGCCCGGATCGCTGTGGCCGAAGTCCGGCCCCTTGTAGCCGACGGCGCGCAGCCGCTCGATGATGGCGCGCACGAGCACGGGATCCTTGTAGGCGCCGGGCTCGAGCCGGTCCTTGAATTTCACGTATACGTCGATGATCCCGTAGCCCTCGTCGAAAATGCGGATCGACTTGACGTCGAGGGTACGGCCGTTGGCGTCCTTGGCCTGGAATGGGCCGGACAGTTCAATGTCGGAATCGGTAGTCATGGCGTCAAGGATACCACCGGCCGCGCCAGCGTGTACGCGATCTCGGACTCGCCGACGGGATCGCGGCGCCAGCCCCGGGCCGCATAAAAGCGGTCCGCGCGGGTGCCGGCGCCCGTCGTCAGGCGGATCTGCGCGTGGCCTTGCGCGAACAGCCAGTCCGTCGCCTGCTCGAGCAATGCCTTGCCGAGTCCACGTCCTTCCTGGCCCGGCTGGATGAAGAGCGCCCAGATCGAAGCGTTCGCATTGTCCGCGTAGCTGAACCCGACGATCTCGCCATCCGCTTCCGCGACCCAGCCGCGGCCCGACCGTTCCAGGTAATCCTCGTACATCGCGACGGTGATCCGCGTGGGGTCGCGCAAGGCGTTCTCGGTGACGGCCAGGCGGATGCGCGACATGGCGGGGATGTCGGCGTGGGTTGCGCGTCTAAACTGCAGAGTGCACGACATGTTCACGATCCGTCAGGGTTTCGAATTCCACTACCGCCGCGCCGATCGCATCCGCGAACGCCTTGTCGTGCGTGGACATGAAGACGACCGAGCTTTCCCGCTGCGCCGCCAGCAGGTCGATGAGCACGGCGCGCGCGTCCGCATCGAGGCCGTTGGACGGTTCGTCGAGCAGCAGCACGGCGGGTTCCCCGATCCACGCTGCCGCCAGCATCAGCTTCTTTTGCGTACCCAGCGACATGGCGCCGCAGCGCGTGTCGAGATGGCGGGCGAGGCCGAAGCGCTCGACGATGTGCGTGACCTTGTCCGGGATGGCGCAGCGCTTGGCCCAGGCCACGAACGCCAGCAGTTCGCGGCCCGTGACGAACGGGTACACGGGACACTCGTCCGGCGCGTAGGACAGCCGGGATTTCGCGGCGGCCGGTTGTGCGCCCAGGGCGTGCCCGTCGATGACGATGTCGCCGCCGTCCGCCTCGTCCACGCCGGCCAGCGCGCGCAGCAGCGTCGATTTGCCGATGCCGTTCGGACCCCGCAACGCGTAAGCGCCGGCTGCGAAGTGTCCCGTTCTCCCTTGCAGGACGGGACGGGATCCATACGATTTGCTCACGTTCTCGAAGCGCAGCACGGTCTTCTCCTAAAGCAGGTACGCCATCGTCGCCGCCGTCCAGCAGCCCGCCAGCACGGTCGCCAGGACGACGGCATGCCGGTCGCTGATCAATTGGGGCGTGCGCAGTGCGCACAGCAGGGCCGCGTTCGCGGCCAGCGCCGCCGCCAGGTGCGCGGGCGGCGCGGCGCCGATGGCCCGGGCGTATGCCGTCAGCGCGGCCAGGAACGGCAGGGCGGCCGCGAGCACGGCCACGAGGTCGTACGGGCGCCACCAGTCCGCGGGCAGCGGCAGCGCGCCCACGTAGCCCATGCTTGCCCGGTGCGCGAGGTGCAGGCCGCGAAACAGGCCGCTGAACGTCAGGGCGACGCATCCCTCGGCCAGCAGCACGGTGGGAAAGCTGCGCATATCCCGGTCGAACAGGGTCACGAGGCCGATGGCCGCCGCCACGACGGCAGCGGCGCTCAAGCCTTTTGCGACCATCTCGCCGCGGCGTTCGCGTACGAGGATCGCGAGCGATATCTGCAGCGCGGCGCCATGGCGCCCGCCCAGGGTGAGCGGACTTGCACGGCGCGCGCGCGGCCGCCCTGCACGCCGCTGCGCGCGCGGGCGCGGCGCCAGGACCAGCGCAAGCAATGCCGCCGTGCCGACGAGCAGGTTCGCGGCAAGGTACAGGCGCGTGCCGAAACATGCTCCCGTCAGCATCGCCCCGGCCGCGACGCCCATCCACGCGTCAAGCCGTCGTTCCAGCACGGCCCGTTGCGCGACGAGGGCCAGCAGCGCGACGTCGCACAACAGCACGGCATGCGCGGCCGGTGCGCCGCGGCCGGCCGCGAGTCCCAGCGCGCTCGCCGTGATGAGCAGCAGCGGCGAATCGGCCAGCAGCAGTACCGCGAGATCGGCGTTGCGGCGCTGGCGCGGCGTGAACGGCAGCGATCCGGCGAAGGCCATGAACGGACCGCCCGCGATCTGGTCGCGCTGCATGGCGGCCCAGGCGACGGCAAGCAGCAGCAGGCCGAGCAGATAGCCGATCCGCCATGCGGCGCCGTGGCCCGGTGCGACCAGTGTCAGGAGCGGGCGGGCAAACGTGTCGAGGTTGCCGAATGCGGACGCGTTGGCCGACGCCAGCACGCCCATGACGAGCGTGATGGCCTGCCAGCGGCGCAGCAACAGGCGCGCCGTGCTGACGGCGTACCAGCGCAGGCGCAGGCGGAGGAGCGGTGAGCGGATGGCGGTCTCCTTGGGTCGGGGTCGCCGGATTATCGACTGGTTTTTGTTGATGCTGCAATACTTTGTCGCTTAAACCTGGCTTAGCAGCGACGACACGTACAGAAGCAGGCGGTCCTCCGCACGCGCGAGCAGCAGGCCGGTCAATTCCTCGACCCGGCGCAGCCGGTAATCGAGGGTATTCCGGTGGATGTGCAGGGCAGCGGCGGTGGCGGCCGCGCTTTCGTTGTGGGCGAACCAGGCGTCCAGCGTGCGCCGCAGGGTCGCGCCGCTGCGGTCGCGGGCGAGGCGCGCCACCGGCAGGCGCAATTGCGCGGCCTGCCAGCCGGTGTCCAGGCCCGACAGGAGTACGGGCAGCGCCAGCTCGTAATGGCTCCACACCGTACGGGCCGGATCGCGCCGGCGACCGATGCGTGCGGCCGTGCGTGCGCTCTGCCAGGACACCGCCGCCGCGTCGACGCCGCGCGCGGCCAGCCCCATCGTCAGGGTGAAGGGCAGTACGCACAGGTCCTGCACCAGCGCGGCCAGCGCAGCCTGGCGCCGCCGCGCCGCCGCTTCGACGGTGGCGGCGTCGGCTTCGAACGCATCCAGGATCACCATGTCGTACGAACCGGTGCTGGCCGACAGCAGGGCCGGCTGGCGCGCCAGCAGGGCCAGTTGCAGGCGCTGGAGCTCGCTGATCGTCTGTTCGGCGTCGGCGGGATCGGCGCGCAGCTCGAGGAGGAAGACCGCCTGCACCCGCCCGAAGTCCAGGCCGAGGCGCCGCGCCCAGGCTTCCAGCTCGGGCCGCCCGTCGGCATCGCCGCGGATCAGGTTCAGCACGAAGGCTTCGCGATAGCGGCTGTCGCGCTGCAACTCCCCGGCCAGGCTGGCCTGCTCGAGGATCATCTCGGCCGTCAGGCGCACCAGTTCGCCGAACTGGCGGACGGCGTCGGGCTCGCCGCTCAGGCCCACCGCGCCACACATCTGGCCACCCACGACCAGCGGCAGGTTGATGCCGGGCCGTGCGCCGTGCATGCGCGGTGCCGAGGCCGCGTCCACCTCGACCGTCGCACGCCGCGCCAGCGCGAGCAGGGCGCCGTCGTGCAGCTCCCCGACCCGGGCGGCGTCGCTGCTGGCCAGGATCACGCCGCGCGCATCCATCACGTTGACGTTGAACGGGATGATCCGCATCGTGCGGCTGACGATGTCCTGGGCGAGACGGGCGCTGAGTTCGAGCATGCACGCATGCTAGCCGATCGTCGCAACTGTGCCAAGCGCCAAAGACCGGCATGCGAATGTTATGCTTACATGAACACTTTTGTGCAGATGCCCAATCAGCAAGCGTAAAAAGCCGGCGTGTCTCGTGCCGCCCGCCGAGGATTTGCGGTGCCGCTTTCGTCATAATGCTGTCTGCCGCCCGACTTATGGCGGTCATCACGGAGACAAATATGAGCAACAGCATGAGCACGGGCGCGGCCCATCCGGCGGGCTTCGCCGATCCGGCCATCCTCGAACGCGGATACCGCAAGGCGACCTGGCGCCTGATCCCCTTCATCTTCATCTGCTACCTGTTCAACTACCTGGACCGGGTCAACGTCGGCTTCGCCAAGCTGGAAATGCTCGACGCCCTGAAACTCAGCGAGACCGTGTACGGGCTCGGCGCCGGCATCTTCTTCATCGGCTACGTCACCAGCGGCATACCGAGCAACCTCATCCTGCACAAGCTCGGCGCGCGCCGCTGGATCGCCGCCATGATGATCCTGTGGGGCGGCCTGTCCGCGGCGATGATGTTCGTCAGCAGCCCCGTCTCGTTCTACACGCTGCGCTTCCTCACCGGCGTGGCCGAGGCCGGGTTCTTCCCCGGCATGGTGTTTTACTTCACCAACTGGTTCCCGTCGCAGAAGCGCGGCCAGGTGATGGCCCTGTTCATGTCGGCGATTCCCGTCTCGGGCCTGGTCGGCGGCCCGCTGTCGGGCTGGATGCTGAGCCATTTCGCGACTGGCCAGGGCGGCCTGGCCGGCTGGCAGTGGCTGTTCCTGCTGCAGGGCCTGCCGACCGTGATCCTCGGCGTGGCCGTGCTGTTCTTCCTGTCCGACGGCCTGCAGCATGCGCGCTGGCTGACCAGCGATGAAAAGGCTGCGATGAAGCAGGCACTCGACGCCGACGAGCACGGCCGCCGCGCCAGCAGCCACGCCGTGCACTCTTTTTCCAGCGTACTGCGCAACGGTCATGTGTGGATGCTGGGCCTGATCTATTTCAGCATCCAGATGGGCGTCTACGCGATCAACTTCTGGCTGCCCTCGATCATCAAGGCACTGGGCTTCGACAACCCCGCGACGGTGGGCTGGCTGAGCGCCTTGCCGTATCTGTTCGCCGGCATCTTCATGGTGATCGTCGGCCGCTCGGCCGATGCCCGCCGCGAGCGCCGCTGGCACCTGGCCGTGCCGATGGCGATGGCCCTGGCCGGCCTGCTGCTGGCGGCGAATTTCTCGCACAACGTGGTGCTCGTGATGATCGGCCTGACCCTGGCCACGATGGGCGCGCTGACCGGCCTGCCGATGTTCTGGCCGCTGCCCGCCGCCTTCCTGGGCAGCGCCGCCGCGGCCGGCGGACTGGCCCTGATCAATTCGCTGGGCCAGGTGGCCGGCTTCGTCAGCCCCTTCCTGGTAGGCTGGATCAAGGACACCACCGGCAGTACCGACGTCGCCCTGTATATTCTATCGACCGTGCTGCTGGTCGGCGCGGTGCTCGTGATCCGGGTGCCGGCCCGCCTGGTCAACCGCTGAGGAACGCCCATGAAGATTGTCATCGCCCCCGATTCGTTCAAGGAAAGCCTGACGGCACTGCAGGTGGCCGACGCCATCGAGGCCGGCATGCGCGACGTCTGGCCCGATGCCAGGTACGTGAAGGTGCCCATGGCCGACGGCGGCGAGGGCACCGTGCAGGCCCTGACGGACGCGACGGGCGGGCGGCGCGTGGAGGTGCGCGTGACGGGACCGCTGGGCCAGACGGTCGATGCATTCTACGGCGTGAGCGGTGACCTTGCCGTGATCGAGATGGCGGCGGCCAGCGGCCTGGAAGGCGTGCCGCCCGACCTGCGCGATCCGCGCACGGCCACTAGCCGCGGCACGGGTGAACTCATCCGCGCGGCGCTCGATGCGGGCGCGCGGCGTTTCATACTGGGCGTGGGCGGCAGCGCGACGAACGATGGCGGCGCCGGCATGCTGCAGGCGCTGGGCGTGCGCCTGCTCGACGCGGACGGCAGGGACCTCGGTCCGGGCGGCGCGGACCTGGCGCGCCTCGACCGCATCGACGCCTCCAGGCTTGACCCGCGCGTGCGCGAGGCCGAGTTCCGGATCGCATGCGATGTCGACAACCCGCTCACCGGCCCGCGCGGCGCGTCGGCCGTGTTCGGCCCGCAGAAGGGTGCGACGCCGGCGATGGTCGCCCAGCTCGATGCCGCGCTCGCGCATTATGCGGAGGTCATCGCACGCGACCTCGATCAGGACATCGCGCAACGCCCTGGCGCGGGCGCGGGCGGCGGCATCGCGGCCGCGATGGTCGTGTTCCTGAAAGGGCAGCTCAAGCCCGGCGTCGAGATCGTGACGGAGGCCGTGGGGCTCGATGCCGCCGTGCGCGACGCGGACCTCGTCGTGACGGGAGAAGGCCGCATCGACGGCCAGACCGTGCACGGCAAGACGCCGATGGGCGTGGCGCACGTCGCGCGCCGTCATGGAAAACCCGTCGTCGCCATTGGCGGCAGTCTCGCCGTGGACGCGGATGCCGTGTACGCGCATGGCATCGAGGTCGTGGTCGCGGCGGTCGCCCGGCCGTGTTCCGTCGCGGAGGCGCTGGCCGCGGGCGCGGACAACCTGCGCCGGGCTGCACGCAATCTCGCGGCGGCGCTGGCGCTCGGGGGCCGCCTGCAGCAATGAGCGCGGCGGGCTATGATGTCGGTTGCGCCACAGCCGACAGGAGCCCGCCTTGCCCGACATCCGCCCCGACGACGAATCGTACTGGTCCACGATCCGCGCCCAGTACACGCGGTCGCCCGACTTCATCAACCTGGAAAACGGGTATTTCGGCATGCCCGCCGATCCGGTACGCGCTGCACTGAAGCGCTACCAGGACGAGGTCGACGCCGAGAACGCGTTCTTCCTGCGCAAGCGCTGGGCCGCGCGCCTCGCGCACGTGAAGGCGCTCCTCGCCGACTTCACCGGCGTCGCGCACGATGAGCTCCTGATCACGCGCAGCGCCGTCGAGTCGTTGAACATCGTGTTCCAGGGTTATCCGTTCGAACCGGGCGACGCGATCCTGATGGCGCGCCACGACTATGACTTCAGCCACGACATCGTCCGCATGGTCGCGGAGCGCAAGGGCCTGAGCGTCATCGAGGTCGACGTGCCCCACGACCTGGAAGACGAAGATGCGATCGCAGCGCTGTACGCGGACGCGATCACGCCACGCACCCGCGTGCTGCTGATCACGCACATCGTGCACCGTACGGGCCGCATCATGCCGGTCGCGCGCCTGGCCGCGCTGGCCCGCGCGCGTGGCATCGACCCCATCGTCGACGGCGCCCACGCGCTCGCGCAGCTGGACTACAGGATCCCGCAACTGGGCACGCCGTTCGCCGCGTTCAACCTGCACAAATGGGTCGGCGCGCCGCTGGGAACGGGGTTGCTGTACATCGCGCGCGAACGGATTGCCGACATCGCGCCGCTGTACGGCGACGTGACGTTCGCCCGCACCGACATCGACAAGCTGGGCGCGTTCGGTACCGTGCCCCCGGCGCCGATCATGGCGATCGAGGATGCGCTGGCGTTCCACGCGGCGATCGGCTCACGCAACAAGGAAGCCCGCCTGCGCTGGCTCGCGCGCCGCTGGATGGACCAGGTGCGCGATCTTCCGGGCGTGCGCGTCTACACGCCGCGCGATCCGCGCCTGCACGGCGCACTGGGCGCGTTCGGCATCGACGGCATCCCGGCCGCGGAGATCGTGCGGCGGCTGATGGACGAACACCGCATCTTCACCGTCATCCGCAAATTCGGCGGCACCGAGATCGTGCGGGTGACGCCGCACCTGTACAACGGCCCGGAAGACCTCGATGCGCTGGCGGCCGCGATCCGTCAGTGGGCGCCGCCCAGGTAGGCCGCGACGACCTTCGGATCGTTCTTCAGGCTCGTTGCGGGGCCGTGCACGGCGATGCTGCCGTTCTCCAGCACATAGCCGTAATCGGCCACGTTCAGCGCGGCCTGCGCGAACTGTTCGACGAGCAGCATCGTCACGCCTTCCGTCTTCAGCCGTGCGATGATGCGGAAGACTTCGTCGACGAGGATGGGCGCGAGGCCCATCGACGGTTCGTCCAGCAACACGACGTCCGGATTCATCATGACGGCGCGCGCCATGGCGAGCATCTGCTGCTCGCCGCCGGACAAGGTGCCGGCCAGCTGTGTGCGGCGTTCCTTCAGGCGCGGGAACAGTTCCAGTGCCCGTTCCAGGTCGTGCTGCACGTCGCCCTTCGGCCGTGAGCGGGTGAATCTCGGGAAGGCGCCCAGCAGCAGGTTGTCCGTGACGGTCATCGTCGCGAACACGCGCCGGCCTTCGGGCGAATGGGCGAGGCCCGCGCGCGCGATGCGGTGCGAATCCATGCCGGTGATGTCGCGGCCGGCCAGCAGCACCTTGCCGCCGCGCGGCTTGATCATGCCGGAGATGGCGCGCATGGTCGTCGTCTTGCCGGCGCCGTTGGAACCGATCAGGGTGACGAGCTTGCCCTTCGGGACTTCCAGCGAGATCCCGTGCAGCACTTCGACCTTGCCATAGGCCGCGTGCAGGTTGTCGATGATGAGCATGCGGTCTCCTCAGACGGCGGCAGTGGTGGATGCGGCCGGTTCGCCCGCGCCGCCCAGGTAGGCTTCGATCACGCGCGGATCGGACTGCACGCGTGCCGGCGTGCCTTCGGCGATCTTCTGGCCGAAATCCAGCACGGTGACGGTGTCCGAGATCGCCATCACGACGTCCATGTGGTGTTCGATAAGGACGATGGTGATGCCGTGGTCGCGGATCTTGCGGATGATGGCCATCAGCTCGCGGATGTCCGGCGCCGTCAGGCCCGCGGCCGGTTCGTCCAGCAGAAGCAGGCGCGGGTCGAGCGCCAGTGCGCGGCCGATCTCCAGCAGGCGCTGCTTGCCGTAGGGGAGGTTGCGGGCTTCCTCGTCCGCGAGGTCGGCGAGGCCGACGAACTGCAGGATCGCGGCCGCCCGCGCGCGCGCCGCCAGTTCCTCGCGCCGGCGGCGCGGCGTGTGCAGCATGGCGTCGAACACGTTCGAGCGGAAGCTGTGGTGCAGGCCGACGAGGATGTTTTCCGTCGCCGTCATCTCGCCGAACAGCTGCACGTTCTGGAACGTCCGCGCGATGCCGCCCAGCGCGATCTGCGCCGGCGTGCGGCCCGTGATGCCGCCGCCGGCAAAGAACACCTGGCCGGCCGTCGGTTTATAAATGCCGGTGAGGACGTTCATCATCGTGCTCTTGCCGGAACCGTTCGGGCCGATCAGGCCGTGCACGGTGCCGCGCGCGACGGTCAGGTCGACCTGGTTCAGCGCCTTCAGGCCGCCGAACTGCATCAGCACCTGGTCGACTTTCAGCAGGTCGCCGCTCGCGCCTTCCCCTTGCGGCACGCCGGCGAACGGATCGCCGCCATGGTCCGCCAGCGCGCGCGCATGTGTGCGGCCGCGCCCGAGCAGGTCGCGCAGGAAGCCCACGATGCCCTCCTGCAGGTAGTAGACGACGAACAGCGTCATGAGGCCGAAGATCGTCAGGCGCCAGTCGACCATGCTTTGCAGCTTGTACGAGACGACGGCCAGCGCCAGCGTGGCCACGACGGGCACGGCGATGCGGCGCACGGTCGTCTTGCGGCGCGCCAGCAGCAGGCCGGCCACGACGACGGCGAGGATCGCGGCGCCGACGGCGATGCGGCGGAACAGGTCGATGTCGGAGAGGAGGCTGGGCAGCATCACGACGATGACGGCGCCGATCAGCGCGCCGCTTCTCGTCTTGCGGCCGCCCATGATCACCGCCAGCAGGAACAGGATCGTCAGCTCGAAGTTGTACGTGTTGGGCGAGATGTACTGCTCGGAGTAGGCATACAGGCTGCCGGCGAGACCCGCGAAGCCGGCGCTGATCACGAACGCATAGACTTTATAACGGTAGACGGACACGCCCATGCAGTCCGACGCGATGGGACTGTCGCGCAGTGCCTCGAACGCGCGGCCGATGTGCGATTTCAGCAGCCGGTGCACGAGCAGCAGCGACACGATCATCAGCGCGGCGACGGCATAGTAGTACTCGACTTCCGTCAGTTCGTGGCCGGCGACGCTGGGCTTCGTCAGCATGATGCCCATCGGACCTTCGGTGAGGAAGGTCATCTCGTTGATGAGGATCTGCACGATGGTACCGAAGGCCAGCGTCACCATCGCGAGATACGGCCCCGTCACGCGCAGCGCGGGCAGGGCGAGGATGGCGCCGAACAGCGCGGCGCCCGCGATGCTGGCGGGGAGCGTGAGCCACCACGCGGCGCCCAGCTTCATCACGAGCACGCCGGTCACGTACGAGCCCACGCCGAACAGGCCGGCGTGGCCCAGCGACACCTGGCCCGTGTAGCCGACGACGATGTCGAGGCCGAACAGCAGGATCGCGTAGATCAGGATCGTCTCGACGAGGTGGATGTAATACGGGTTCGCGACCAGCACGGGGAACGCGGCCAGCAGCGCGATGCCTGCGACGGCCGCCCCGGCGATGAACTTGTTCATGGCTACACCTTCTTGATGGCGGCCTTGCCGAACAGGCCGGACGGCTTCACGGCCAGCACGAGCAGCAGCAGGACGAGGCCCGGCACTTCCTTGTAGCCGGTCGACAGGTAGAAGCCGGTCGCCGTCTCCGCGATGCCGAGGATGATGCCGCCGACGATGGCACCCATGCCCGACGTCAGCCCGCCGATGATCGCGACGGCGAACGCCTTCAGGCCCAGCGATGCGCCCATCGTGGCGCTGGTGAGCGTCAGCGGCGCGATGAGGGCGCCCGCGAAGGCGGCCGTCGCGGACGACAGCGCGTACGAGAACGTGATGACCATGCCTGTGTTGATGCCCATGAGGCCCGCGGCGTCGCGGTCGTTCGCGGTGGCGACGACGGCCTTGCCGTAGATGGACTTGCGGTTGAAGATCTCGACGGCGAACATGATGGCGAGCGCGCCGACGATCACGGCCACCTGCATCGGCTGCACGTTTGCGCCCAGCACGGTGAACGGTTCGGACGACAGGGGCGAGGGGAAGGGCAGCACGTCCTTGCCCCAGATGTTCTCGGCGACGTTCTTGAAGATGATGGCGAGGGCGATAGTCGACATGATCCAGCCGAATTCGGACTTGATGCGGATAGCGGGCCGCACGGCGATCCATTCGACGAACACGCCCTGCAGCGCGCCGAACGCGACGACGATCGGAATCATCAGCCAGTAGCCGAGGTAAGGTCCGCCGTGGATGGTGCCGACGAGCGACAGGCCGACGAGGGCGCCGAGCATCAGCGCCTCGCCCTGGCCGAAGTTGAGGGTGCCGGACGTGGCGAAGGTGAGCTGGTAGCCGAACGCGATGACGGCATAGATCATGCCGAGCGCGATGCCGGACACGACGAGTTGGAGCAGGATCTCCATGGTTCCTCCAGGGGCGGCACGTGGATAGAGCTCGTCGTTCCCGCGCAGGCGGGAACCCATGCTGAAGTGTCGAAGCCGGACCTCGGTCACACCGGGGAATGTCCGGGATACGGGATCCGGTTCGTCAGTATGGGTTCCCGCTTCCGCGGGAACGACCTGTTACGTTACTTGGCCTGCACGACCCGCCCGTCCTTCACTTCGCCGAACTTGGTGTTCTCGAAGTTGATGGCCTCGTGGTCCGTATGCGTGTACGGCTTGTTGTAGGTGGTGACGACGCCTTCGACCGGCGTCTTGAGGTCTTCCAGCGCGGCGGCGATCTTCGGCCCTTCCGTGCTGCCCGCCTGCTGGATCGCGGCGGCCAGCAGGTACACGGAGTCGTAACCCTGCGCGGCCGACACGGCGGACGGCATGCGGCCGCCCGGCGGGTTGTAGGCCTTGACGTAGGCGTCGATGAAGGCCTTGCGCTTCGGCGTGTCCGGGTTCTGGATGAAGGTCTGCGGCATGCGGGTGCCGTCGCCGTTCTTGCCCGCGTTGTCGATGAAGTTGGCCATCGCGAGCGTCCAGCTGCCGACGATGGGCACCTTCCAGCCCAGCTTCTGCATGCCGTTGGCGATCTGCGCCAGCTCGGGACCGATGCCGTACGTGAGGACGACGTCGGCGCCGGCCTGCTTGGCGCGCAGCAGCTGCGCCGTCATGTCGACGTCGCCGATGTTGTACTTCTCGACGACGACCGGCTTCACGCCCTTCTTGTCGAGCACCTTCTCGAGGTCTTCGCGGCCCAGCTGGCCGTAGTTGGTGGAATCGGCGAGGATCGCGGGCTTCTTGAAGCCGCGGCGCCCGATCGCTTCCTCGACGATCATCGCCGACTGGATGGTGTCGTTCGCGGAGTTGCGGAAGATGTAGTTCTCCGGCTGGTTCGCGAACTGCTTCGTGACGATGGAGCCGGTGGCCACGTTGTTCATCACGGGGATCTTCGCCTGCTGGTAGAAGCGCTGCGAGGCGAGGGCGACGCCCGTGTTGATGTAGCCGACGGTGGCGACGACGCGCTCCTTGTTGATCAGTTCCTGCGCGACCTGCACGCCGCGCTCGTTCTTCGCTTCGTCGTCGCGTTCGACCAGTTCGATCTTGCGGCCCAGCACGCCGCCCTTGGCATTGATTTCACTGACGGCGAGACGGACGCCGTCGCGCATCGACACGCCCATCGGCGCCGACCCGCCCGTGAACGGGCCGGACACGCCGATCTTGATCGGCTCGGCCGCCATGCCGGACATTGAAAAACCCAGAACTACCCCTGCAACCAATGCTTTCATCTTGAAATTCATTGACGTCTCCGTAGTCGTATTCTCGTTTTACGCTGGGGCGCCGCGGACCATTGCCGGGCCCATCGTGGGCCGATTGTAGAATGGCAATCAGACAACAGCAATCGATTGATGTGACGCGATGCAACATGCGTCATTCATGCAAATGCGTAAGGAAAGCGTCAGGGAGGAGGGGTACAGGCGAAAAAAAGGCCGCGCCGAAGCGCAGCCTTTTCAAGAACCGACCGGCGCGGGTCAGCGGTGACGCCACCCGCCGCGATGGCCCCAGCCGCCGCGATGGCCGCCGCTCCAGTGGCTCCAGCTGAAGCCGAGGCCGATCGAGATCGGCGGATACCACAGCGGGTCGGCATAGACGGGTGCCGGCGCGTAGATCGGCGCGGGCGCATACACCGGCGGCGCGACGTACACCGGCTGGGTGACGACGGTGGCCGGGGCCGGCGAATAGGTCACGCGGCCGGCGTCGCCGGACGCGGCGGCGGCGGCGCCGGTGCCGGGCGCCACCGGCGTCACGGACACGACCTGCCAGCCGTTGGGGTCGGGTTGCGAATAGGCGCGCGTGCCATAGTTGGCCGGCGCCGGGTAATAGGTGGCGCAACCGGTCAGGGCGGCGGCGCAGGAAACGATAATAGCGAGCTTGATCATGGCGGTTCTCCTCACCTGCCAACTATAAAGATTTCGCTGGCGCGTGCCTGTTGTTTTACAGGCTGTTACAGGTGTTCATGTTCCGGAAAAAGAGCGTTACCGGAACCGGTCCCATCGTAGCGCCGACGGACGGGCTCGGTTTGATGATATCGTTGCATGTTTCGCTTCACGCCGCTTTTCGATGTCCTCTTCCACGCGTTCGTCCGTTCTTCCCTACGCAGCCCTCCTGATGTCCCTCGTCTCGCTGACGACGGGCGCGTCGCTCGCCAAACACCTGTTTCCCGTCGTCGGCGCGGCCGGCGCCACCGCGATGCGCCTGACCTTTGCTGCCGTGATCCTCGCCGTCGTGTTCCGCCCATGGCGCATCGGCCTGCGCGGCGACGGGCGCGCGCTGCTGCAATACGGCCTGTCGCTGGGTGCCATGAACCTCAGTTTTTATACGGCGCTGGCCTACGTCCCGCTGGGGATCGCCATCGCCGTCGAGTTCACCGGGCCCCTCGTCGTGGCCGTGGCGACGTCGCGCCGGCGCCTGGATTTCGTCTGGATCGCGGTCGCGTGCGTGGGCCTCGCGCTGCTGCTGCCGCTGCGCGGCGATGCGCCGGCCGTCGACTGGCGCGGGATCGCGTTCGCGCTCATCGCGGGCGCCTGCTGGGCCGTGTACATCCTTGCCGGCAAGCGCGCCAGCGCCGCGTACGGTGCCGCCGCCTCGAGCTGGGGCACGGTGCTGGGCGCGCTGATCGCGGCCCCGGTCGGCATCGCGCATGCGGGCGCGGCGCTGCTGGAACCGTCCGTGCTGCTGTTCGGCGTGGCCGTCGCCGTGCTGTCCAGCGCGATCCCGTACTCGCTCGAGATGATCGCGCTGCGCCGCCTTCCGGCTAACACGTTCAGCACCCTGCTCAGCGCGGAACCGGCCATCGGTGCGCTGATGGGGCTCGTGCTGCTGGGCGAGCATCTCGACGTGTCGCAATGGCTCGCGATCGCGCTCATCGTCGCGTCGTCGATCGGCGCCGCGACGAGCGCGAGCCTGGCCGCGCGCCGCCGTCCCGCCGATGCGGAACCGCCCGTACCGGTGTAGAGTAGCGGTCCCCAACAACGACAATCGAGGAAGACGATGCAACGACGAGAACTGGGCCCCGATGGCCTGACCGTACCCGAGATCGGCCTGGGCTGCTGGCAGCTGGGCGGCGGCTGGAGCAACGACTGGAACGACGACATCGCGCAGCAGACGCTGCAGACGGCCATCGACGCCGGCGTGCGCTTCATCGACACGGCCGACGTCTACGGCGACGGCGCCAGCGAGCGCTCGATCGGCCGCTTCCTCGCGGGCCGGAATGATAGCGATATCGTCGTGGCGACGAAGCTGGGCCGGGCCGGTATTTACCCGGACGGCTACACGCGCGAGTCGCTGCGCGAAGCGACGCAGCGTTCGCTGGAGCGCCTGCAGGTGGACTCGCTGGACCTCACGCAGCTGCATTGCGTGCCGACCGACGTGATGCGCCAGGGCCACGTGTTCGACTGGCTGCGCGAGCTGCAGCAGGAAGGCTTGATCAAGCGCTGGGGTGCCAGCGTGGAATCCGTCGAAGAGGGCCTGATCTGCCTGGCGCAGGACGGCCTGACGTCGCTGCAGGTGATCTTCAACATCTTCCGCCAGAAGCCGGCCGAGGAACTGTTCCCGCGCGCGGCGGACAAGAAGGTCGGCATCATCGTGCGCCTGCCGCTCGCGAGCGGCCTGCTGGGCGGGAAGATCACGCGGGCGACGACGTTCCGCGACGACGATCACCGCAATTTCAACCGCGATGGCGCGATGTTCAACGTGGGCGAGACGTTCGCGGGACTGGAACTGGAGCGGGGCATCACTGCTACCGAGCAGGTCGCGGCGCTGGTGCCTGCCGGGATGACGATGGCGCAGATGGCCCTGCGCTGGATCCTCGACCACCCTCAGGTGTCGGTGGTGATTCCGGGCGCGAGCCGCCCGGAGCAGGTGCAGGCCAACGTGGACGCTGCGGCAGTGCAGCCGCTGGCGGCAGACCTCCACGAGAAACTCGCCGGCGTCTACCGCGCCCACGTGCGCGACTTCATCCGCGGTCCGTACTGATATGCACTCCCTGATTCGCGCCGGCGCGCTGGCCGCGCTCGTCCTGGCAACGACGATGGGCGGCGCGTCCGCGCAAGCCGTGTTCAAGGGCACCTGGGCCGGACCGCCCGCCAACGCGGGTCCCATTGCCGTCACGCCGCCGCCGCCCGGCGCCGCACCGGCATCCCCGGTGCCGCCCGGGATGCGTTCCCCTTCGCCCAAGCACGTGCTGGTGCTGGGTGGGGCGCGGGGCTGGCATCACGATTCGATCCCGGCCGGCATGGCCGCCGTCTACAACTGGGGCCGCGCGACGCATTGGTGGGATACCGAGATGCGCACCGAGTTCAGCCTCGTCAACGGGCGCGGCGGCCAGCCGATGACGGCCGGCTTCCAGCCCGTGGGCCTGCGCGACTTCGACGCGATCGTCGTCGTCAGCGCAACCGGGGACTGGGGATTGGACGCGGCGCAGAAGGCCGCGTTGCTCGACTTCGTGCGCGCGGGCGGGGGCCTGGTCGCGATCCACGGCGGGGTCGATGCAAATCTCGGCTGGAAGGATTACGTGGACATGGTGGGCGGCGTGTTCGTGTCCCATCCATTCAACAATCACGAGTGGTCGCTGTTCCCGTTCCCGCTGCGGACCGAGAACCGCGACACCCCGATGACGTCGTTCCTGCCGGCCCGCTGGATCCGGCAGGACGAGCTCTATGTCGTGAAGAACTTCTCGCGCGCCGACACGGAGGTCCTGCTCAGCATGGACGGCGAACGGCTGGACATGACGCGCATCCCGGACCAGCTGCCGCCCGACCGCGACATCCCCGTCGCCTGGATCAAGCAATACGGCAAGGGACGGGTGTTCGCGTCCACGATCGGGCACGCGAAGGAGGCCTTCGACGATCCCGATGTGGCGCGCATGTACACGGAAGCCATCCGCTGGGCGCTGCGCCTGTCCGGAGACGACGCGCGCCCGCATCCCGCGCTGGTTCCCCCGCTTACAGCGCCACGTCCAGGCGGGCCGACCACGAACGGCCGTTGATGCCGAACGGGCAGGTCTCCCAGCAATAGGTGAAGCCCAGCTGCGGGAACGGCGCGGCCTTGACCGGATCCCACTTGGTCGGGAACGTGTTGAAGATGTTGTTGGAGCCGACGGTCAGGCTGGTCGATTTGCTGAAGTTGTAGCGCACCGTGGCATCCACGATCCACTTGCCTTCCCAGGTCTGCACGAACGGGGCGGTGAAGCCCTGGCCCTGCACTTCGCCGTACCAGTTGGCGCGCACGTTGCCGTTCCACTGGCCGTGCGTCAGGTCGGCCGCCAGCACGTGGTGCTGGCGCGGCTGGCCGCGTTCGATCAAGGTCACCTGCGAGTCGTCGAACAGCTGGGCGCCCGTCAGCACCGGCGAATCCGAATGGCGGCCCGTCACCGACGTGCGGTTGAAGTCCAGCTGCGCGGACAGCACCAGCGTCGTGGCCGGCCAGCGCGTCGTGTGCTCGGCGACGATGTCCAGGCCCTTGGTTTCGGTGTCGATCGCGTTCGTGAAGAACTGCGCCTGGCCGACCTTGAGCGGATCGAGGATCGCCTTGATCGGGCACGCTGCCGTCGTCGCGCAGGCGCCCGATTCCGGTGCGATGTTCGACGAGAACACGATGCGGTTGTCGATGTCGATGCGCCACAGGTCGGCGGTCACCGAGAAGTTCGAGGCCGGGCGCAGGATGATACCCACGCTGCCGTTCTTCGACGTTTCTTCCTTCAGGTTCGGGATGCCGAAGGCCTTGGTGACGGCGCTGCCTTCGCGTGCGGTCAGCGTCTCGGTCAGCACGCCGGCGCCGTTCAGGTTCGTCGACACGGAGCTGTAGAACTTCTGCTGCACGCTCGGTGCGCGGAAGCCCGTCGACAGGGTGCCGCGGAAGCCCACCTGGCGGCTCGGGTCATAGCGCAGCGACAGCTTGCCGGTGGTCGTGCTGCCGAAGTCCGAATACTTTTCCCAGCGCGCGGCGGCGCCGACCAGCAGTTGCGGCGTGATGTTGTATTCGGCGTCGGCGTACAGCGCGATGTTGTGGCGCGCATCGTCGACGGCGGTGCCGGGCGTGTAGCCGGGGAAGCCCTGCGTGCCCGACGCGGCCGCGCCGCCCGTCTGGTCCTTGATCACGATGGCCGGGTTGTTCGTGCGGCCGTACTGGTACGAGACCGGATCGCCCGCGACGATCGCATAGCCGTCGCGGCGCCATTCGAAGCCGGTGGCGAAGTTGATCTTGTTGCCCATGACGTCCAGCGGGCCGCGCAGGTCGGCGTTGAACGTCGTCTGCTTGAATTTCAGCTTGCCGGTATCGGCTTCCAGCGGCGACTCTGCGTAGATGCCGCCGCCCGGTTTCGGTTCGTACCAGTAGCTGACGTTGATCGTGCTCTTTTCGTGGAAATCCAGCTCGCTGCGACCGTGGTTGAGCGAGACGTCGACCTTCCAGTCGTTGACCAGGTCGCGGCGGTACCCGACGGCCAGCGACGCGTCCTTGACCGTGGTGCGGATGTTCGGCAGGAAGCCGTTCGGATACACGGTCGGCACGTTGCGGCCGTCGCCCGTGGAGCGGAAGAAGCCGGCCGAATCGCCCGTGCGGTGCGACACGCCGCCGAAGGTGTAGAACTCGCCCTGGCTCGACACGGGCACCGCCGAGTTCCACCAGAAGTACTTGTCTTTCGCGAGGCTGTCGCCGATGCGCTGCGTGACGCGCGGCGGATCGACGCGCAGCGAGTCCACGCCCGCGCGATTGGTCTCGCCGCGGTGGCGGGCTTCGGCCGTCAGGTTGATGTAGCCGCCGTCGCCGATCGTCCAGCCCTTGTTGACGCTGCCCTGGCGCAGCTCGCCGCCGCCTTCGGTCGTGCCGCCGACGGTGCCCGAGAGCTGCGTCTCGTTGGTCTGGTTCTTCAGCACGATGTTGATCACGCCGGCGATCGCATCGGAGCCGTACTGTGCGGCGGCGCCGTCGCGCAGCACCTCGATGCGCTGGATCGCCGACATCGGGATCGCGTTGATGTCCGTACCGGCCGAGCCGCGGCCGATGGTCTGCTGCACGTTGACGAGCGCCTGCTGGTGGCGGCGCTTGCCGTTCACGAGCACCAGCAGCTGGTCGGGGCCCAGCGAGCGCAGGGTGGCGGGACGGATGATGTCCGTGCCGTCGCTGATGAACGTGGTCGAGAAGTTGAAGGACGGGTCGAGCGTCTGCAGCAGCTTGCCCAGTTCCACCGGACCGGCCATCGCCATGTCCTTGGCGCCGATCAGGCCGACCGGTGCGGCCGAGTCGAGGGCCGTGCGCGCCGTCGAGCGCGAGCCGAGCACGACGACGGATGCCATGCTCTTGTCCGCGGCCTGCTGTGCCTGCGGGGCGGCCGTTTCGGTTGGGGCGGGAGGCGCTGCGGGAGTGTCCTGGGACCAGGCGGGGGAGAAGGCTAGGAACAGCGAGGAAGCGAGCAAAGTACGGGTGAAGACGGGTACGGCACGGAGTTGGGTCATCCTTATTCTCTCGTCGAGGGTTGTTGTTGTGAGAACGCCCGGCTGCACCGGATGGGTGCAGTCGAGGCGTGGCCCAGTGTAACGAGCGCCCAGCCGTATTCACAATCGTCACCTGTCTATACTGTTGTGAAATTGATGCAAGCAGGGCAATCTTGCCTGTTCAGATAGACGAAATACGGCTATTCTGGGGAGGATGCCATCATTGTCGGCCATGACATGGACGTTGGCGAGCATGCGGATTCCGAATATACATATACGCGGAATGTCACAATGTTGCCGATTTGAGTGGTGAAAAACCCGGCGGCCTGCCGGGTTGGTGTTGTCAAACTATACACCGAACCATCCCAGCGGTATCGATTTCGCCATGGCCTCGTAGCCGAGATCGTTCGGATGGAGGTGATCCCCGCCGTCGTAAGCCGGCAGCAGGCGAGTGGGCCGCCCCGGATCGCGCAGCACCGCGTCGAAATCGGCCACGGCGTCCCAGGCGCCAGACGTGCGGATCCATGTGTTGGCGCGCTGGCGCACGGCGTCGCGCGCGGTCGTGAAATACGCATGGCCTTCGTACGGCAGCAGGGTCGCGCCGATGACGTACATGCCGCGCATGCGCGCCCGCGCGATCAGCTGCAGCCAGCCGGCTTGCAGGGTTTCCGCGGGGATGGGACTGGACGCGTTGCTGTAGATGATGTCGTTGATGCCGCTGAGGACGAACAGCCACCGTGCGCCGGCCGTGGCCAGCACGTCGCGGTCGAAGCGTTCCAGGACGTCCCGGCCCGACAGCAGCGCCGTCGGGTAGTCCGTCAGCAGCGAATTGGCGCTGATGCCCCGGTTGACGACCGCGACGGGTGGGCTGCCGGGAAGGGCTGCCGTGCGCAGTCGGCGCGCCAGATAGTCGGTCCAGCGGCGGTTGGCGTTGGTCGTGCTGCGCACGCCATCCGTCAGCGAGTCGCCGATGGCTACGATGGCGGACGGCGTACCGGCGGGACTCGTCACGTCGACTTCGGCCAGGAACGGCCACGACCCCAGCGTGCGTTGCACGGGCAGGGCGTTCGCCCCGGCGTAGTTGCCGGCGACGGACACGTAGTTCGTCTGCAGTGCGAGGTCGTGGATCGTCGTTGCCGGTGTGCTGGCGGGCAGCCACAGGCTGATGGCGAGGTCGGCCAGTGCCGGCACGGCGATATCGACGGGGTCGGAGATGAGCGGATCGCCCGGTGCGACGGTCGCGCCCGGCGATCCGCCGAACGTCAGGTCACGCCCGCTGCCGGCGACGAGGTTCGCGCCGCTCGATCGAATGCCGATATGGGCCGCGCCGATGCGCAGCGGCGTGCTGCCCATTTCGTTGGACAGCCGCACGCGCACGCGGTTGCCGGGGATGCTCGTGCGGACGATCAGGCGCAGCGTCTGGTTGCTGAACGTCTGCAGGCTGGCGGAAGGCGGCGGGCCGGCCGGTGCCGTGCCCCACGTGGCGCACCAGATGGTGGAGGACTGCGCGCGGGCCGCCGGCAGCATCAGGCACCCGGCCAGCGCTGGCAGGGCGTGGAGAAATGTGCGGCGGGACGGCATCGCGGCCTCCGTGATCGACGAGCAGACCCCATCAATCTACTCATGCGCGCCGCATAACCCTTGCGCCAGATCAGGAAGGAGTCGTCAGGCGAGGACGGCGAGCAGACCGTCGAGTCCCGTGAAATTCAGTGCCACGTCGGCCTGCGCACGTACGACCGGCTTGGCGCGGAAGGCGACGGACAGGCCGGATACGCCCATCATCTTGAGGTCGTTGGCGCCGTCGCCCATGACGATCGCCTGCTTCGTGGCGATGCCCAGCTCGGCGCACACGCGCTCCACGGTACGTTTCTTTTCCTCCGCGTCGACGATGCCGCCGACGACTTTACCGGTCAACACGCCGCCCGCCGCTTCCAGCACGTTCGCGTGGGTGTAATCGAGGTTCAGGCGCGTCTTGAGGCGCTCGGTGAAGAACGTGAAGCCGCCGGAGACGAGCAGCGTCTTGAGGCCCGCGGCCTGCACGGCCTGCAGCATCGCTTCGCCGCCCGGCGAGATGCGCAGGCGCTCTTCGTACACGCGCTCCAGCGCGGACGTGGCCAGGCCTTCCAGCAGCGCGACGCGGCGCGTGAGGCTTTCCGAGAAATCCAGTTCGCCCCGCATCGCGGCTTCCGTGATCGCGGACACCTGCGGCTTCAGGCCCTGCATGTCCGCGATTTCGTCGATGCACTCGATCGTGATCAGCGTGGAATCCATGTCCATCGCGACCAGCTTGAAATCGGCCAGCGTCAGGTCCGCGTCGACGAACGTCGCATCGATGCCGGCGGCGTGGGCTGCGGTCTCGACTTGCGCTTTCAGTTCCGGCGTGAAGTCGAAGCCGTCGCAACGCAGCGCGTGCGCGTGAACTTCGGCGGTGCGTGCCGGACGGGCGAGGGCGGCGATCTGTGCGAGTGCGGCCTGGGTGGCCTGCGGTCCCTGGAGGACGAGCTTCTTGGACATGATTTCGTTCTGCTTTTATCTGATTAAGCGAGGAGTTGTTTGATGGTCTGCTTGACCTGGTTCACGCGCGCGGCCAGGTCCGGCATGTTGGCCGCGATGCGCAGCTTGTCCTGGCCGGCCAGCTTGATGTGGCGGTTCTTCTGAATGAGCGTGATGATCTTGATCGGGTCGATCGGCGGCTTTTCCATGAACTGCAGGCTGGCGGCATCCGTGTGCGCGTCGATCTTGACGATGCCGACCGACTTCGCCGCGATGCGCAGGCGGTGCGTCTCGATCAGCGCCTTCACGGCATCCGGCAGCTTGCCGAAACGGTCGATGAGTTCTTCCTGCATGTCGTCGATGCGGCCCTGTTCCTCGCAGTTCGCGAGGCGTTTATAGATCGACAGGCGCTCGTGCACGTCGCCGCAGAAGTCCGCCGGGAGCAGGGCGGGCACGTGCAGGTTGATTTCCGTCGTCGACGACAGCGGTGCGCTCATGTCCGGCTCGCGCCCGGCCTTCAGCGCCTTCACCGCTTCGTTCAGCATGTCGGAGTACAGCTGGAAGCCGATTTCCAGCATCTCGCCGGACTGGTTCTCGCCCAGCACCTCGCCGGCGCCGCGGATCTCCAGGTCGTGCATGGCGAGGTAGAAGCCGCTGCCCAGTTCTTCCATCGCCTGGATCGCGTCCAGGCGGCGCTGCGCCTGCTTCGACAGCGCGAGCGCGTCGTTCACGAGCAGGTAGGCATAGGCCTGGTGGTGCGAACGGCCGACGCGCCCGCGCAGCTGGTGCAGCTGGGCGAGGCCGAATTTGTCGGCGCGGTGCATGATGATCGTGTTCGCCGTCGGCACGTCGATGCCGGTCTCGATGATGGTCGTGCAAAGCAGGATGTTGTAGCGCTGGGCGACGAAATCGCGCATCACCTTTTCCAGGTCGCGCTCGTGCATCTGGCCGTGCGCGACGGCGATGCGCGCTTCCGGCAGCAGTTCGCGCAGCATGGCCAGGCGGTTCTCGATCGTCTCGACCTCGTTGTGCAGGAAGTAGATCTGGCCGCCCCGTTTCAGTTCGCGCAGGCAGGCTTCACGGATGACGGAGCCGTCCTCGCTGCGCACGAACGTCTTGATCGCGAGGCGCTTCTGCGGCGCCGTCGCGATGACGGAAAAGTCGCGCAGGCCTTCCAGTGCCATGCCCAGGGTGCGCGGGATCGGCGTGGCGGTCAGCGTGAGCACGTCGACTTCGGCACGCAGCGCCTTCAGCGCTTCTTTCTGGCGCACGCCGAAGCGGTGTTCCTCGTCGATGATGACGAGACCCAGGCGCGTGAACTTCACGTCCGGCGACAGCAGCTTATGCGTGCCGATCACGATGTCGACGGTGCCGTCGGCCATGCCCTTGATCGCGTTGTTGATTTCCTTGCCGGTGCGGAAGCGCGACAGTTCCGCAATGCGCACGGGCCAGTCGGCGAAGCGGTCGGAGAACGTTTGCGCGTGCTGCTCCGCGAGCAGCGTGGTCGGCGCGAGGATCGCGACCTGCTTGCCGCCCATGACGGCGATGAAGGCAGCGCGCAGGGCAACCTCGGTCTTGCCGAAGCCGACGTCGCCGCACACGAGGCGGTCCATCGGCCGGCCCGAAGTCATGTCCTGGATGACGGCGGCGATGGCGGCGCGCTGGTCCGGGGTCTCGTCGAAGCCGAAGCTCTGCGCGAAGTTCTCGTAGTCGGTGGCGGAGTATTCGAACGAATGGCCCTGGCGCGCGGCGCGGCGGGCGTAGAGGTTCAGCAGCTCGGCCGCCGTGTCGCGCACCTGTTCCGCGGCTTTTCTCTTGGCCTTGTCCCACTGACCGGAGCCGAGCGTGTGCAGCGGCGCGTCGTCCGGCGCCGCGCCCGAGTAGCGCGAGATCACGTGCAGCTGCGACACCGGCACATACAGCTTCGATTCTTTCGCGTATTCCAGGTGCAGGAATTCCGTCTCGCCTTCGCCCAGGTCCATGCTGACCAGGCCCAGGTAGCGGCCGATGCCGTGGTTGATGTGCACGACCGGATCGCCGATCTTCAGTTCGGACAGGTCGCGCACCATCGACTCGACCTGCGAGCCCGCTTCCTGCTTCTTTTTGCCCGCGCGGCGGCCGGTGCCCGCGTACAGCTCCGTCTCGGTGATGAACACGAGGTGGCCGGCGCCTTCCTCCATCAGCTCGAAGCCGGCCTGCAGCGGCGCGACGCCCAGCACGACCTTCGCATCCGTCGCGCGCAGGCCGTCGAAGCCTTCGATGAGCGCGAGGTCCAGCTTGTACTCGCTGAAGTACTGCTGCAGGGTCTCGCGGCGGCCGGCCGACTCCGCGCAGATCATCACGCGCTTGCCGGCGGCCTGCATCAGGTACGAGCGCAGGTTCGCGAGCGGATCGTCGAGGCGGCGGTTGACGGCGATGTCCGGGACCGGTGCCGACAGCTCCGAAGCGCCCGCGGAAGGATCGCGCGCGATGGCCCAGCGGCCGTGCGGCTTGGCCTGCACGAAGAAGTCCTCGGCGCCGAGGAAGATCTCCTTCGGTTCCAGGATCGGGCGGTCGCGGTCGCTCTTGAGGAATTTGTAGCGCGATTCCGTGTCGAGCCAGAAGCGCTGGATCGCCGCTTCGATGTCGCCGACGAGGGCCAGGCTCGATTCGTCGGGCAGGTAGTCGAACAGCGTGGCCGTCTCGTCGAAGAACAGCGGCAGATAGTATTCGATGCCGGCCGACGCGATGCCGTTGCCGATGTCGCGGTAAATGGTCGACCGGGACGGATCGCCTTCGAAGCGTTCGCGCCAGCGGCCGCGGAAGGCGGTGCGCGATGCTTCGTCCATCGGGAATTCGCGGCCCGGCAGCAGGCGCACTTCCCTGACGGGGTACAGCGAACGCTGGGTGTCGGCGTCGAACGTGCGGATCGTCTCGATCTCGTCGCCGAACAGGTCCAGGCGGTACGGCAGCGCGGAGCCCATCGGGAACAGGTCGATCAGGCCGCCGCGCACGGAGTACTCGCCCGGCGACATGACCTGCGTGACGTGCGTGTAGCCGGCCAGCGTGAGCTGCGCCTTCAGCTTCGCTTCGTCCAGGTTTTCGCCCTGGCGGAAGAAGAACGTGTATGCGGCCAGGAACGACGGCGGCGCGAGGCGCACGAGCGCGGTCGTCGCGGGCACGACGAGCACGTCGCACTGGCCGTTGCGGACCTCGTGCAGCGTGGCGAGGCGTTCGGATACGAGGTCCTGGTGCGGCGAGAAGGCGTCGTACGGGAGCGTTTCCCAGTCCGGCAGCAGGTGGCAGGACAGCTTGCCTTCCGCGAACCATGGAATTTCATCGAGCAGGCGCTGGCCGTCGCTGGCGTTCGCGACGATCACGGTGAGCATCTGCTTCCTGGCTTTCAGCGCGAGGGCGGCGACGGCGAGCGCATAGGCATCGGCCGAGCCGTGCAGCTGGGGCAGGGCGAAACGGGTTCCGGGCTTGGGAAGGTGTTTGGTGAGGTCGAAGGGCATTGACGCGGTGCTGTTCGGGTTCGTCAGGACGAGCGTCCATTATAGTCGAACAACGTCCCGCTTGCCCTTGCACCGGGACGTACGTCCGGCCCCGGTCGGCCGGAGTCGTCCGGCCCAGGGTGGCCGGACGACGAAGGCGTCAGCGGTTGCCGCTGGTCTGGGCAGGTGCGGGGTTGGTGCCCTGGCCGGTGGCGTCCGAGTTGCCGGTGCCGACAGCGGAGGTGCCGGTCGGCGCCGAGCTGGAGGTACCCGATGCGCCGTTGCCCGAGGTGCCGGTCGTGCCGGATTCCGACGTGCCGGTCTGGCTCGAACCCGAGCTGCTGCCGCTCGACGTCGCAGCCGACGAGGAGCTGCCGCTCGCGCTGCTGTCGCTGGAGCTGGTGCCGGTCGAGCTGCATGCGGCCAGCGACATGGCCATCAGGCTGCCGATCAGAAGGGCTTGGTACTTTTTCATGTTTACTCCTTTTGTAAAAGTGACGCCATCATGGGGGCACACTTTTGCGTTCGAAATAGGATGAGTTCGAACAGGCGTGTAGGACTGGACGTACGATCTCCTCTATTTGTTGCAATGCGATTGTCGGTCTGCCAATGAAAACGGGCCGCACGCGGCGGCCCGTTCGTCGATGAGCGGCAAGTCAGAACAGCGTATTCGACGGCTGCTGTTGCTGCGGCACCGGCTGCACCGGCTGGCCCGGCTGCACCGTCCCGTCGACGGGTTGTACTGCATTCGGATCCGTCGCCTGGTCGAGGTCGATCCCGCCCATGGCCGGGGTCTCCGCGAACTCGGCATAGACCCAGTCGTCGTTCTCGCGCACCACGCCTTCCGGCGCCAGCCGCTCTTCCTGCTGCGGCCGCTTGGCTAGCGCCACGCGCATGTAGTCAATCCAGATCGGCAGCGCGACGGTGGCGCCGAATTCGCGCCCACCCAGCGATTTCGGATCGTCGTAGCCCATCCACGCGACGGCCACGACGTTGCCGCCATAGCCCGAGAACCAGCCGTCCACGGCGTCGCTCGTCGTACCGGTCTTGCCGGCGATGTCCGTGCGGCCCAGCGCCTTGGTCGCCTCGGCACCCGTGCCGTAGCGGGTCACGTCGCGCAGCATGCTGTCCGTGATGAACGCGTTGCGCGGGTCGAGCACGCGCTGCTCGTCCGTGTGTTCGGCCGGTGCCTTCGTCTCCTGGATGACCTTGCCGTCGGCATCCTCGATGCGGGCGATCAGGTAGGGCTGCACGCGGTAGCCGCCGTTGGCGAAGACGGCGTATGCGCCGGCCATCTGCAGCGGCGTCGCGGCCCCGGTGCCCAGCGCCAGCGTGTAGTTCGACGGCTGGCGCGTGAGGTCGAAGCCGAACTTGCTGATGAATTCGTGCGCATACGGCACCCCGACCGCGCGCAGCAGGCGCACGGACGGCACGTTCTTCGATTCGGCCAGCGCGCGGCGCATCGTGATCGGGCCGTCCCACTTGCCGTCGTCGTTCTGCGGCGACCACGTCTTGCCCGCGTCCTCGCCCGGCATGTCGAGCGGCGCGTCGAGGATGCGCGTGGCCGGCGAATAGCCCTTGTCGATGGCGGCCGAGTAGATGAACGGCTTCATGCCGGAACCGGGCTGGCGGTACGCCTGGGTCACGTGGTTGAACTTCTGGAAGTTGTAGTCGAAGCCGCCGACCAGTGCGTGGTAGGCGCCCGTGTCGGCATCGATGGCGACGAAGGCCGCCGCCACTTGCGGCACCTGCGTGACGCTCCAGTTGCCCTTGGCGTCCTTGGCCACGCGGATGATCGCCCCCGGCGTCAGCTTCATCTTTTCCTTGGCGCTGGACGACAGGCCGGCCTGCGCGAATTTCAGGCCGGCGCCGGTGAGGTCGACCGTGTCGCCGTCGACCGTTTCCACGCGCAACGACTTGCTCGTCGCCGACAGCACGACGGCCGGGATCAGGCCATCGCTGGCCGGACGCTTGCCCAGCGCGTCGCCGATCGCGTCTTCGCGCTCGACCGGATCGGACGGCAGCTCCATGCGGTCTTCCGGACCGCGCCAGCCGTGGCGCTGGTCGTAGGTGAGCACGTTGCGGCGCACGGAGGCGTAGGCGGCGTCCTGCTCGGGCTTCAGGATCGTCGTGTAGACCTTGATGCCCTTCGTGTACGCGTCTTCCTTGAACTGGCTGTAAACGGCCTGGCGCGCCAGTTCGGCCACGTATTCCGCGTGCGTGCCGAATTCCTGCACGCCGCGCTGGTTCACGCGCAGCGGTTCGGCCATGGCCTTTTCGTATTGCGCTTCCGTGATGTAGTTCAGCGCGCGCATGCGGCCCAGCACCGCGTGCTGGCGCTCGCGCGCCCGCTTCGGATTCGCGACCGGATTGTGGCGTGCCGGGTTTTGCGGCAGGCCGGCCAGCATGGCCATCTCGGCGACCGACAACTGGTCGAGCGTCTTGTTGAAATAGATGCGCGCGGCGCTGGAAAAGCCGTAGGCGCGCTGGCCCAGGTAGATCTGGTTCATGTACAGCTCGAGGATCTCGTCCTTCGACAGGGCGGTCTCGATCTTGTACGCGAGCGCGATCTCGTTGATCTTGCGCGACAGGCGCTTTTCGCGCGACAGGAAGAAGTTGCGCGCCACCTGCATCGTGATCGTCGACGCGCCGCCGGAGCCGAAGCCGCCGCGCAGGTTCGACCCGACGGCACCCATCATGCGCTTGAAGTCGATGGCGCCGTGCTCGTAGAAGCGGGCATCCTCGATGGCAAGCAGCGACTTCTTCATCAGGTCGGGGATTTTGTTGATCGGAACGAAGTCGCGGTGTTCTTCGCCGAACTCGCCGATCAGCACGTTGTCTGCCGTATAGATGCGCAGCGGGATCTTGGGCCGGTAGTCGGTGACGGCATCCAGCGCCGGCACGTTGGGCAGCACGCGGAACACGACGTAGCCGGCGATCCCGGCGATGAACAGGACGAGGATGGCGGCCGCGACGGCCAGGATGGGGAGCAGGAAGCCGCGCTGGCGGCGGGGGATAGTTGCCAAAACTGAACTCTCTTGATGCGGGTCCTGAAACCCGTTTGTGGCCGTAAGTACGGGCGATGTGGGAAATTATAATCCGCTTTTCTTAACGTACGGCATGTGAGATAGTCACGCTTTCAAGGGCTGCACGGCGATCCCGGCAGTCCTGTCTGTTAATACCCACGCCTGAAGGAAATCCCTCCGATGCCCTACGATCCCCACCCGCCCGCGGTCAAACCGTATATTCCGGCGTCGGCGAACCTGCCGGAACTGACCTGGCGCGCCCTGATCATGGGCACCGTGCTCGGCATGGTCTTCGGCGCGTCGTCGCTGTACCTCGTGCTGAAAGTAGGATTGACCGTCAGCGCATCGATTCCCGTGGCCGTCATCGCCATCACCCTGTTCGGTCTCGCGAAGAAGATGGGCGGGCGCGAATCGACGATCCTCGAGAACAGCATCACGCAGACGGCCGGTTCGGCCGGCGAATCGCTCGCGTTTGGCCTCGGCTGCACCATGCCGGCCATCATGATCCTCGGCTTCGACCTGGAGATCTCGCGCGTGATGCTCGTGGGCGTGCTGGGCGGCCTGCTCGGCATCCTCATGATGATCCCGATGCGCCGCACGATGATCGTCGACCAGCACCGCGAACTGAAATACCCGGAAGGCACCGCTTGCGCCGAAGTGCTGAAGGCCGCGGCCACGGAAACGTCGCGCGCGGCCGCCGGCGAAGTGCGCGACGCCGACTCCGACGAAGCGAAGGAAGCCCGCCGGCGCGCCTTCATCATCTTCGGCGGCTTCGGTCTCGGCCTGTTGTACAAGGTACTCAATATCTCCCTGAAGCTGTGGAAGGACACCGTCAACTTCATCTTCGACGCGCCCCTGAAATCCGGTTCGGCCGGTGCCGAGATCTCGCCGGAGCTGCTGGGCGTCGGCTACATCATCGGCCCGCGCATCGCGATGATCATGGCGGGCGGCGGCGTGCTGTCCTATCTGCTCCTGATCCCGATGATCAAGTTTTTCGGCGATTCCCTGACGGTGCCGGTGGCGCCGGGCACGATGCTGATCCGCGACATGAGCCCGGACGACGTGCGCAGCGCCTACGTGCTGTACATCGGCGCGGGTGCCGTGGCGGCCGGCGGTCTGATTTCGCTCGTGCGCTCGCTGCCCACGATCTGGAATGGCCTCAAGGGTGGCCTGGCGGGCATCGGCAAGAATGCGGGTAAAGGCGCGACGGTCGATTCCTCGCTGCGTACCGAGCAGGACATGCCGCTGAAATGGGTGGTCATCGGCTGCCTGGGCATCATCGCCGTGATCACGTTCGCGACGCCGCTGCACATGAACGTCCTGGGCGCGCTGCTGATCCTCGTGTTCGGCTTCCTGTTCTCGACCGTGTCGTCGCGCCTGACGGGCGAGGTGGGCTCGTCGTCGAACCCGATCTCCGGCATGGCGGTGGCGACCCTGCTGTTCACGTGCCTGATCTTCCTCGTGATGGGCTGGACGGGCGGTCGATACTACGTGACGGCGCTGTCGGTCGGCGCCATCGTCTGCATCGCCGCCAGCAACGCCGGCACGACGTCGCAAGACCTCAAGACGGGCTTCCTCGTCGGCTCGACGCCGAAGCTGCAGCAGTACGCGATCCTGGCCGGCGCGCTCGCGTCCGCGCTGATCCTCGGTCCGATCCTGCTGAAGCTGAACGACGCGGGCACCGTGTACGTGCCGGCTGCGCAGGTCGCGCCGCACATCAGGACCGACGCAGCGAAGCTGACGGACACCGCGCAGCTGCAGGGCCCGCAGGCCGCGTCGGACCACGCCACGTATAAAGTCTGGCAGAAGACGGACACGGTCGGCGGCCCCGCCGGCAAATACCTCGTGCGCGCCGACGGTTCGCTCGCTTATCTCGTCGACCCGGGCATCAACGGCCAGTACCACACGCGTCCGGACGGCACGGAGGTCAAGAAGTTCGATGCGCCGAAGGCCGTGCTGATGTCCTACATCATCAAGGGCATCCTCGACCACCAGCTGCCATGGACCCTCGTGCTGTTCGGCGTGATGGTGGCCGTCGTGCTGGAGATGTCCGGCGTCGCGTCGCTCGCGTTCACGGTGGGCGTCTATCTGCCGCTCGTGTCGACGTTGCCGATCGCGATCGGCGGTATCATCCGCTGGATGGTCGACCGCCGCAACAACGCGCTGCCGCAGTACCAGGGCCTGAACGAGGAAGAATTGCAGGCCGCGGGCGACCGCAGCTCGGGCACGTTGCTGGCGTCCGGCTACATCGCGGGCGGCGCGCTGGCGGGCATCATCATCGCCATCACGGCCGGCGTGATGACGGATTTCGACGATGCGATGGCCAAGTGGGCCGAGGCCGCGAATCCGTTCTTCGCGGGCGCCAGCGCGGATCTGTTGTCGATCCTGCCGTATGCGGCGATCTGCGTGCTGCTGTATGTCGTAGGTCGAGAGAAAGCCCGCAAATAATCAGGCGATCGTCGCCTTCATCGCCGCCATTTCCGCGAGAATCCACTCGCGGAAATGCTGGACCTTGGTCATCGCCTCCTTGTGCGGATTGACGAGCAGGCGATACCCATACCCGAACGGTGCGCTGCGGCACGCGAGCTGCAGCAGCGTGCCCGCGCGGATGTCCTCGAACGCGATCCCGTACGGCACGAGACCGATCCCCTGGCCCGCGACGGCCGCCTGCGCCAGCACGCCCCAGTGGCTGTACGTCCGCGAAAAGTCGTAGTCGCCTTTCAGCGCGCGGTTCTCGTTCAGGAGCTGCAGCCACGATTCCGGGGTGCGTTCGCACAGCAGCGGGAAGCGGGTGAGGTCCGACAGCTGCAGGGCGTCCTGGCCCTCCGCCAGTAAATCCGGGCTGTACACGGGCACGAGCCGTTCGCGGAACAGCAGGGCAGGGTCGTCGTCGCGCACGGGGCCGTAGCGGATCGCCACGTCGACGGCATCGTCCTCGATGTCGACCGGCGTGTCGTTCGAGTCGATGCGCAGGTCCAGCTCCGGATGCAGCTTCGTGAAGCGCGACATGCGCGGCACCAGCCATTTGATCGCGAACGAGTGCGTCGTCGAGATGCGCAGCACCGCTTCCTCGTTGCCGCGCTGGAGCGCCGCCACTTTCCCGCGCAGGTCGGCCAGCATGCGCGCGACGACGATCGCCAGTTCCTGGCCCTTGGCCGTCAGCGCGATGTGGCGCGGATGCCGCACGAACAGGGGAAAGCCGATGGCTTCTTCCAGCTGCTTGACCTGCAGGCTGACGGCGGCGGGCGTCTTGTGCAGCTCGCGCGCGGCCAGCTTGAAACTGCCCCAGCGCGCGGCGCAATCGAAGTCGATCAGGCCGGAGAGGCTGCGCAGCGGCTTCATGCTCTCCCCGAGATTAAGTTTTTCTTATTCATATCGTTTATTTTTCTCGTTTGAACAATTGCCGCTCTGGTTACAGAATATAACGGATTCACCAAAACAGTGCTACGTGCCTCGCCCACAGACTAAGGAAAACTTCATGCCCAAGAATATCCTGGTGATCGGCGGTACCCGTTATATCGGCAAGCTGCTCGTGCAGCGCCTGCTGCGCGCCGGCCACCGCGTCACCATCGCGACGCGCGGCTATGCGCCCGACCCGTTCGGCGACCGGATCGCGCGCGTGCGCGTCGACCGCCGCAACGAGACCGCGATGCGCAACGCGTTCGCCCGCCTCGGCCCGTTCGACATCGTGTACGACCAGATGTGCTACAACCCGCTGGACGCGGCCATCGCCGTGCGCACGTTCGCGGGCAAGGTGGGGCGCTACGTGATGGCGTCCACCGTCGACGCCTACCGCGCCCTCGGCTACGGCCATGCGGAGCCGCTGCGCGAGAGCGACCTGGCCGTCGAGGCGCAGCCGATCGACACGGGGTATCCGTGGCACGACCCGTGCCGCGCGACGGAGTGCTATGTGGCGGGCAAGGTCCAGGCCGAGGCCTATCTCGCGCGTGACGGCTCGCTGCCCCTCGTGACGCCGCGCCTCGCGCACGTGCTGGGCGGGCCGGAGGACTTCACGGGCCGCCTCGCGCACTACGTGGAACTGGCGCGCATGAACGGCGTGCTCGAATACTCGAACCCGGATGCCGTGCTGTCGTTCCTGCCGCTGCAGGGCGCGGCCGACTTCCTCGTCTGGGTCGGCATGCAGGATTTCACGGGGCCGGTCAACGCGGCGTGCGACGGCGCGTTGTCGGCGAAGAGCCTGTACGAGCGGGTCGGCGCCGTGCTCGATACGCCAGTGCGCATGCGCCAGCGCGTGCCGCCGGCGGAAATGGGGCGGTTGTCGCCGTTCGACGTACCGGGCGCGATGGTCCTCGACACGGCGCGCGCGCAGGCGCTCGGCTACCGCTTCGGGCATTGCGAGGACTGGATCGACGATACGATCCAGCTGCATGACCTGGCGTTCGTCTAGAAACGACAACGGCGGCCCGCGGGCCGCCGTCGATGACGAAGCGGGAAGTATTTACTTCACGCCGTGCATCAGTTTCTGGATCAGCGGCGCCACCAGGAACAACAGCACGCCGGCGCCGATCAGCGCCCAGAAGCCGAACGTGTAGCCGGACAGTGCCGATTCCACGGTCATGCCTTTTTCACCCGAGACGACGGAAGCGAAGATGCCCGACAGGTTGTTGCCGATACCGGTGGACAGGAACCAGCCGCCCATGCCCAGGCCCACGAGGCGGGTGGGAGCCAGCTTGGTCACCATCGACAGGCCGATCGGCGACAGGCACAGTTCACCGATGGACTGGATTACGTACACCATGAACAGCGTCCAGAACGGGATCTTGCTGTCCGCGCCGACGAGGTGCTGCAGCGCGAACATCAGCAGCAGGAACGCGAGGCCGTTGAAGATCAGGCCCAGGCCGAACTTGCGCGGGATGGACGGGTTCTTGCGGCCCATCGCAACCCACACGGCGGCGACGACCGGCGCGCACACGATGATGGCCAGCGTGTTCACGGACTGGAACCAGCCGGTCGGGAAGGTCCAGCCGCCGAAGTCGCGGCGCACGATGTATTCGGCCAGGAAGGTGAACGAGCTGCCCGCCTGTTCGAAGAAGCACCAGAACATCACGTTGAAGAAGAAGATGACGAGCATGGCGATCGTCTTGTCGCGCACGACCGCGCCGCCGCGGATGCCTTCCACCATCAGCATGATCGCGAGGATGATGAACAGGACGGACAGCACGCCCTGCAGCTTTTCCGCGCCCAGCTTCAGCAGGAAGTACACGACCGGGATCACGAACAGCGAACCGATGATGACGCCGATGAGGCGCACCGGGTTGGCCAGCGGACCGGTGGCAGCGCCGATGCCCTTCAGCATGCGGCGGCCGATCTGGAACCAGATCAGCGACAGGATCATGCCCACGCCGGCGGCGAAGAACACGACCTTGTACGCCGGCACGCCGGTGCTGCCCGACATGCTTTGCGCGAGGGCGCCGGTCAGGATCGGGGCGAGGAAGCCGCCGCCGTTGATGCCCATGTAGAAGATCGTGAAGCCGGAGTCGCGGCGCTGGTCGTTGATGCCGTACAGCTGGCCGACCATGGCGGAGATGTTCGGCTTGAACATGCCGTTGCCGACGATGATCGTGGCGAGGCCCAGCTTGAAGATGTCCGGGTTCGGTATGGTGATGGCGAACAGGCCGGCCACCATGAACGCCGCGCCGACGAGGATCGAGCGCTGGTAGCCGATCACGCGGTCGGCGATGTAGCCGCCGAACACGGCGCCGGCGTACACCAGGGCGAGGTAGGAACCGTAGGTCAGGTTGGCGTCGGCCTGGCCCACGCCGCTGCCGCCGTAGAACTGGGCGACGATGTAGAGCACCAGGGCCCAACGGATGCCATAGAACGCGAAACGTTCCCAGAATTCGGTCATGAACAGCATCCAGAGGGGCGCCGGATGGCCCATGATCTGCTTGAATTCCGGGACCGCCTTCGGTTCGGCGGTTGAAGTAGCTGCACCGCTCATGCGGTTCCTCCCCAAATCTTTTTAAGAGTGATTGTCTTTGCCTGGCCTGCGCGTCCTGGGTAAGGACTGCGGCTGCGTCGCATTTTAGTGGAAATCGTGCATATGGGGCCAGCTTTTTCCAGCTCAGCCATATGCGGAATCGGCATAAGCGAAAACGGGGACACAAACTCCTGTGAGTTGTCGTATATTGGTGGAAAGGCCACACCGATTCACAGTAGAGAAAAGGAACACACCATGAACTACGACGTTGTCGATACGCTGATTTCTCCGGAAGGACGCCTGGAAGTCCTGTCGAAGGCCGAGGTGGCCAAGCTCCTTGATACGAGCCAGGGTGGGTTGTACCAGATCTTCCGCAAGTGCGCACTGGCGGTGCTCAACTCCGGCAGTTCGATCGACGACGGCAAGGAGCTGCTCGAACGGTACAAGGATTTCGACATCAAGATCATCCAGCGCGAACGCGGCATCAAGCTGGATATCCGCGGCGCGCCCGCTCACGCCTTCGTCGACGGCAAGATGATCAAGGGTATCCACGAGCACCTGTTCTCGGTCCTGCGCGACATCGTCTACGTGAATTTCGAAGTGACGGACAATCCGCGCTTCGACCTCACGCGCCCGGAAGGCATCACGGACGCCGTCTTCCACATCCTGCGCAACGCCAACGTGATCCAGCCGCAGCGCAATCCGAACCTCGTCGTGTGCTGGGGCGGCCACTCGATCAACCGCGTCGAGTACAACTACTCCAAGCACGTGGGCTACCAGCTCGGCCTGCGCGAACTCGATATCTGCACGGGCTGCGGCCCGGGCGCGATGAAGGGCCCGATGAAGGGCGCCACTATCGGCCACGCCAAGCAGCGCCTGCAGGGCGGCCGCTATCTCGGCATTTCGGAGCCGGGCATCATCGCGGCCGAGTCGCCGAACCCGATCGTCAACGACCTCGTGATCATGCCGGACATCGAGAAGCGTCTCGAAGCCTTCGTGCGGACGGGTCACGGCATCGTCGTGTTCCCGGGCGGTGCGGGCACGGCCGAAGAAATCCTGTACATCCTCGGCATCCTGCTCCATCCGGAAAACGCGGAAGTGCCGTTCCCGCTCGTGTTCACGGGCCCGTCGACGGCGCGCGAATACTTCGAGCAGATCGACCAGTTCATCGGCCTGACCCTGGGCGAAGCGGCACAGCGCCGCTACAAGATCATCATCGACGACCCGGATGCGGTGGCGCGCGAGATGCAGCAGGGGATCCGCCAGGTGCGCGAATTCCGCAAGTCGCGCAGCGACGCGTACTACTTCAACTGGGGCCTGCGGATCGATCCGGAATTCCAGAAGCCGTTCCGTCCCACGCACGACAACATGCGCAACCTGTCGCTGCACAAGAACCAGGAAACGCATTTGCTGGCCGCGAACCTGCGCCGCGCGTTCTCCGGCGTCGTCGCGGGCAACGTGAAGGAAGAGGGCATCCGCGCGATCGAGCAGTTCGGCAAGTTCGAGATCCACGGCGAGAACGAGATCATGGCGCCGATGGACAAGCTGCTGCAGTCGTTCGTGGAGCAGAGCCGCATGAAGTTGCCGGGCAAGGAGTATGTGCCCTGCTATCGGGTGGTTCGATAAGATAACGCAAGAACACCGTCATCCCCGCGAAGGCGGGGATCCAATTTTGCGTGCGTTGCGACTGTGCGTGCAACTTGGGTTCCCGCCTTCGCGGGAACGACGTTCTAATGCAAACAAAAGAAAAAAGGCGCGGACGACGAATCGTCCGCGCCTTTTTTGTGATGCGTGACGCTTAATCTTCCTTGCGCAGGTGCGGGAACAGCAGCACGTCGCGGATGTTCGGCGAGTCGGTGATGATCATCATGAGACGGTCGATACCGATACCGCAGCCGCCGGTCGGGGCATGCCGTATTCCAGCGCGCGGATGTAGTCGGCGTCGTAGTACATTGCTTCCTCGTCGCCCGCCTGCTTCGCCTCGACCTGCGCCAGGAAGCGCGCCGACTGGTCTTCCGGATCGTTCAGCTCGGAGAAGCCGTTGGCGATCTCGCGGCCCACCATGAACAGCTCGAAGCGTTCCGTGATGCCTTCGCGCGTGTCCGACGCGCGCGCCAGCGGCGACACTTCGACCGGGTAGTCGATGATGAAGGTCGGTTCCCACAGCTGCGCTTCCGCCGTCTCTTCGAACAGCGACAGCTGCAGCGCGCCCAGGCCCGAGATGGCGTGCGGCTTGACGCCGAACTTGGCCAGTTCCGCCTTCAGGAAGTCCATGTCGTGCAGCTGTTCGTCCGTGTAGCGCGGGGCAAACTTGTTGATCGCCTGGACGATCGTCAGGCGGTGGAACGGCTTGCTCAGGTCCAGCGCGCGGCCGCCGTACGTCAGTTCGGCGGTGCCGTGGGCGTCGATCGCGGCCTGGCGGATCACGGCTTCCGTGAAGTCCATCAGCCACTTGTAGTCGGTCCACGCGGCGTAGAACTCCATCATCGTGAATTCCGGGTTGTGGCGGATCGATACGCCCTCGTTGCGGAAGTTACGGTTGATTTCGAACACGCGGTCGAAGCCGCCCACGACGAGGCGCTTCAGGTACAGCTCCGGCGCGATACGCAGGAACATCTGCATGTCGAGCGCGTTGTGGTGCGTGATGAACGGCTTTGCAGCGGCGCCGCCCGGAATCGCGTGCAGCATCGGGGTCTCGACTTCCATGAAGCCGTGGTCCTGCATGAAGCGGCGGATCGACGAGATCGCGGCCGTGCGCGCCTTGAACGTGCGGCGCGTCTCTTCGTTCATGATCAGGTCGACGTAGCGCTGGCGGTACTTCGTTTCCTGGTCGGCGAGGCCGTGGAACTTGTCCGGCAGCGGACGCAGCGACTTGGTGATCAGGCGCAGCGTGGTGACTTTGACGGTCAGCTCGTCGGTCTTCGTCTTGAACAGCGTGCCGACGACGCCCAGGATGTCGCCCAGGTCGTAGTGGCGCAGGGCTTCCATCGCTTCCTCGCCCGTGTTGTCCAGGGTGACGTAGATCTGGATGCGGCCGTCGGCGCGCAGGCCCGACGAATCCTGCAGGGTCGCGAACGCGGCCTTCTTGCCCGCTTCGCGCTTGAGCATCATGCGGCCGGCCAGCACGACCTGCTGCGGTTCCGCTTCCAGCTGTTCGCGGGTCCAGCCGCCGAACTGCTCGGTGAGGTCGGCCGCCTTGTGCTGCGGGACGAAGTCGTTCGGAAACGCGATGCCTTTTTCGCGGATCGCGGCCAGCTTGGCGCGGCGCTCGGCGATGATCTTGTTGTCCTCGGCCGCGAGAGTCGACGGCTCGTTCTGTTGTTGTTCTTGGTTTTCGGTGCTCATGTCAGTATCGGTGTAGTTTGGAATTCAGGGGGCGCCGAGCAGCTCGCCGACGTCGAGGTCTTCGTAGTGCGCGACGACGCGGATCACGTTGTCGAATTCGCGGAAGGCATCGGCGGGCAGCGTGGTCGTGATGACGACGGCCTTCATGCCGGCGCGACGGGCCGCTTCCACGCCCATCGGCGCGTCTTCGAACACGATGCAGTCGCGCGGATCGACGCCCAGCTTCTCGGCCGCTTTCAGGAAGACGTCCGGATGCGGCTTGCCGCGCGCAACGTCGGCCGCCCCGACGACGGCGTCGAAGTGGCGGCGCAGGTCGAGGTCGTCGAGCGTGAAGACGATGTTCGCGGGCGGGGCGGACGTCGCCACCGCCAGATTCACGCCGCGCGCGCGCGCGGCCGTCACGAAGTCCTCGAAGCCCTGGATCGCGCTGCGGTGCGGGCCGTACATCTCGCGGTACAGGACGTCCTTTTCCTGCGCCAGCACGGCGATCTCGTCTTCCGGAATGTCCGGGCCGAGACGCTCGCGCAGGATCTCGCGGCCCTGCGCGCCCGCCGTCTCGCGGAAGAACGCGTCCGGATCGTACGTCTTGCCGCGGCGGGCGAAGAACGCCAGCCAGGAATCCGTATGGAACGCCATGTTGTCGACGATGGTGCCGTCCATGTCGAAGATGAAGGCCATCGGCTTAGACCCCTTGCTTCAGCGAAGCGGAGATGAAGTCGTCGAGGTCGCCGTCCAGCACGTTCTTCGTGTTGCCGGTCTCGAAGCCGGTACGCAAGTCCTTGATGCGCGACTGGTCGAGGACGTACGAACGGATCTGGTGGCCCCAGCCCACGTCGGTCTTCGAATCTTCCAGCTTCTGCTGCTCGGCCATGCGCTTGCGCAGCTCCAGCTCGAACAGCTTGGCGCGCAGCATGTCGAAGGCTTCGGCCTTGTTGCGGTGCTGCGAGCGGTCGTTCTGGCACTGCACGACGATGCCCGTCGGCGCGTGCGTCAGGCGCACTGCGGAGTCGGTCTTGTTGATGTGCTGGCCGCCGGCGCCGGATGCGCGGTACGTGTCGATGCGCACGTCGGCCGGGTTGATTTCGATTTCGATCGATTCGTCGACTTCCGGGTACACGAAGATCGACGAGAACGACGTGTGGCGGCCGTTGGCCGAGTCGAACGGCGACTTGCGCACGAGACGATGCACGCCCGTTTCGGTGCGCAGGTGGCCGTAGGCGTATTCGCCCTCGACCTTGATCGTGGCCGTCTTGATGCCGGCGACCTCGCCCTCGGACAGTTCCATCACCTCGGCCTTGAAGCCCTTGCGCTCGCAATAGCGCAGGTACTGGCGCAACAGCATCGACGCCCAGTCCTGGGCCTCGGTGCCGCCGGCGCCGGCCTGGATGTCGATGAAGCAGCTGGCGTGATCCATCGGGTTGCTGAACATGCGACGGAATTCCATCGCCTCGATGACCTTCTTGATTTCCTCGGCATCGCCTTCGACCGCTTCGATCGTGGCGTCATCGCCTTCTTCGCGGGCCATCTCGAACAGGTCGGACGCATCCGCCAGGTCGGCGCGCGCCTTTTCCAGCGTGAGGACGACGCCTTCCAGCGCCTTCTTCTCGCGGCCCATGTCCTGGGCACGTTTCTGGTCGTTCCAGATGGCGGGGTCTTCCAGTTCCTGGTTGACCTGCTCTAACTTCTCCGCTTTGCGGTCGAAGTCAAAGATACCTCCGAAGTTCGGCTTCACGGCTGGTCAGGTCGTTCAGCAGGGAGGAGAGGGCATTGATGCGTTCAGCTTCCATGGTCTGTGGCAATTTTCAGTTGGTTGAATCGAACCGGAGATTATACCTTAGTGCGCGCATGCTTTATGATGCTGGCCCATGACGCGCCACCTTTCCCATCTGTTCCGCCTGATGCCGCTCGCGGCCATGGTCTCCGGCGCCATCGCTGCGCCCGTGCCGGCGGGCACGCATGCCACGCTCGCGATCCTGGAGACGACCGACATCCATGCGAACGTCGTCGGTTACGATTATTTCAAGCTCGCGGCCGACCCGTCCTTCGGCCTGGACCGGACGGCGACCCTGATCGCCCAGGCGCGGCGCGAGTTCCCGAACACCGTGCTGCTCGATAACGGCGACACGATCCAGGGTACGGCGCTGGGCGACTACCAGGCGCTCGTGAAACCCGTGAAGTGCGGCGAACTGCTGGGCGTCCACAAGGTGATGCAACGGCTGGGCTACGACGGCGGCGGCGTCGGCAACCACGATTTCAACTACGGCCTCGGCTTTCTCGGCCAGGTGACGGGCAACCGGTTCGACGTTCCGGGCGTCCCGCGTCCGAAGAAACCCTGCGCCGGCCCCGGCTTTCCGATCGTGCTGGCCAACGTCTACAGTGTCAGGACGCGCAAGCCCCTGTTCGCCCCGTACCGCATCCTCTCGAAGCGCGTGCGGGCCGTGGACGCGGCCGGGAACCCCGTCGAGGCGACGGTCAAGGTCGGCATCATCGGTTTTACGACGCCCACGATCCTGTCCTGGGACAAGCGCTGGCTGGAGGGCCGCGTCTATACGGAAGGCGTGGTCGAGACGGCGCAGCGTTACCTCCCGGAGATGCGCAGGAAGGGCGCGGACGTGATCGTCGCGATCTCGCACGGCGGCCTGGACGCGAGCCCGTATTCGCCCACGATGGAAAACGGGAATTACTATCTGGCGCAGGTACCCGGCATCGACGCGCTGCTGCTGGGCCACGCGCATCAACAGTTCCCGAATCCTGCGAGCACCGTCGCGCAGTTCAACCTCCCGAACGTCGACAAGGCCCGCGGCACCGTATTCGGCGTGCCGACCGTAATGGCGAGTCTGTGGGGCAAGAACCTGGGCGTGATCCGCTTCGACCTGCGCCACGACGGCAAAGGCTGGACGATCGCGCGCGACCAGACGGTCGTCGAGACGCGGGCCTCGCAGCAGGCCGATAAATCGTATGTCGCGGCCGACCCGGCCGTGCTGGACCTCGTGCGCGCCGAGCACGAGGCGACGATCCGCTACGTGCAGACACCCGTCGGCAGCACCGACTTCCGCATGTCGACGTATTTTGCCGACGTGGGCGACCCGTCCGCGATCCAGGCCGTCAACGCCGCCCAGGCCGACTATGTGCGCGCCTACGTGAAGGCCAGTCTGCCGCAGTACGCAAGTTTGCCCGTACTGTCCGTGTCTGCTGCATTCAAGGCCGGCGCGGCGGGGCCGGGCGATTACACGGATGTGGCGCCCGGCAGCCTCGCGCTGAACAACGCGGCCGACCTGTACCTGTATCCGAATGCGCTGTACGCCGTGAAGGTCGACGGCGCCGCGCTGACGGCATGGCTGGAAAAGGCGGCGACCCGCTTCAACACGATCGACCCGGCGCGCACCGAACCGCAGGAACTCGTCAACAGCGGCTTCCCCAGCTATAACTTCGATACGGTCACGGACCCTGGACTCCGCTACGAGATCGACGTGACGCGCCCGCCCGGCCAGCGCATCCGCAACCTCACGTGGCAGGGCAAGCCGATCGCGAGCGGCCAGGCGTTCCTCGTCGCGACGAATAACTACCGCGCGAGCGGCGGCGGCAACTTCCCCGGTCTGGACGGCAGCAAGACGGTGATCGCGTCGCCGGACAGCAACCGCGACGTGCTCATCGCCTGGATCCGCACGCACAAGCGGCTCACGCGGACGGCCGACGGCGCCGCGCGCAGCTGGCGCTTTACGCCCGTGACGACGGCGGGGCCGGTCGTGTTCCACGCGCCGCCCGGCAAGCTGGAACTGGCCCGCGCGGCGGGACTCCAGGGCGTTACGGAACTGCGTGCGGACGACGGCCAGGGCAAAGGCTTCGCACTGTACGCGGTCGACCTGTCGAAATGAAGCGGATATTTGCGGCCATGCTGCTGGCCGCGCTGGCGCTGCCCGCGTTCGCGCACGCGGACGTCGACAACCGGCGGCATCGCCTGCAACATCGGGCGGAGGGTGGCGAACCGCATGCGATGTTCCTGCTTGCGCACATGCTGGCGGATGGCGAAGGCGGACCGCCCGATAGGGTCGCCGCACGTGCGTGGCTGGAGCGGGCGGCCGAGCTTGAGTATCCGGAAGCGTTGCAGGAACTGGCTTTGAACGAGCCGGACCCGGAGCGGGCGGACGCTCTCATGCGCGCGGCCGCGCACGCGCTGGCCCACCGCGCGCACGCGGCGGATCGGCATTGATCAGTTGCGGTTGTTGCGGCCCGTGGCCTGGATCTCGCCCGAAGCGATCTCGGCCAGGTCGATGAGGCTCTGCACTTCTGCCGCGCGCAGGCGGCGCGGTTCGCGGTCGATCACGCACAGGGTGCCCAGCGGCTGGCCCGACTTGTCGCGCAGCGGCACGCCGGCATAGAAGCGGATGTGCGGTTCCTGCAGCACGAGGGGATTCGTGCGGAAGCGCTCGTCTTCCATTGCGTCTTCGACGACGAACAGCTCGTTTTTCAGGATCGCGTGCGAGCAGAACGCCCAGTCGCGGGGCGTCTCGCGGGCAGCCAGGCCGACCCTGGCCTTGAACCACTGGCGCGTCGACGTCAGCAGGGAAATGAGGGCGATCGGCGAGCCGGTCACCATCGAGGCGAGACGCACGAGGCGGTCGAAGCGGGCTTCCTCGTCGGTGTCGACGAGGCCCGTGGCGGCCAGCGCGGCCAGGCGCGAACGCTCGTTCGCGCCGATGGGGTAGCCGGGCTGCGGCGCCGGCTGGTATTCCTTGTCCGTGCTCGGATTCGGGGTCGACCGGGCCTGGTCATCGCCATGCATCAGGCCCTGCACGAGACTCAGGCGCGTACGGCGGTGTCCGCCCGGCGTCTTCCACGATTCGATCGCGCCGCTTTCCATCCAGATCTGCACGGTGCTCGTCGCCACGCCGAGCAGGCGCGCGACTTCGCTCGTGGTCAGGATTGGATCGTCTTCTTGTAAGTTGCTTTGCATAAACTTCCTCACTTCACGCCAGTATAGCGGATTCGGAGGGTTCACATTTCCTAAAAACTAGTTGCCGTACGGGAACGTGTTTCCAAACCAACACTTTGGTTAGTGTACAGCGTGTTTCTCGGGCTGCACGAGCACGAACGGGCTCACGACCGAGGCCCACAGCCGGGTGTCGGCCGCCTGCCAGGTGCGTGCCTGCACGTCGGACACCTTGGCAACCTTGCCTTCGTTCATCCAGCGGTTGATGGCTTCCTTGTCATCATGGGCGATGCGCAGCGCGACTTCGACGAGGTCCAGCGCTTCGCTCACGTACACGACGGCGCCGTGGGCGAAATGGCGTTCGAGTTCGGACCAGTGCACGCGGGCGGTCTCGCTGTTGATCTTGTCGTGCAGTTCGGTGTCTTTGAGCGGATCGGTTTTCATGGTGGTATAGGATTCAGAGGGGTTCGATGGCGGGAAGCGGCGAACCCGCCCATGTTAACCGATATGCATGGCCCTTGCGGACATTGCCGACCAGTGCGGGGCGAAAGCATGCGAGATTCGTGCCCTCGGGCCGGCGCACGCTCGGGTAGATGACGCCCATCGACCCTGCCTCCAGCAGCTCCGCCGCCAGCGCCTGCGATGCGACATAGCTGTCGGCGGCAAGGCAGTCGTCCCACGCGTCGGCGCCGCGCAGGTCGTGGAAGCTGGCGCTGAAGTCGGCCAACAGGGCCTGGTAGTTCACGCTGTCGTCGAAGCGGCCGATTTCCTGGTATTCGACGGCCTTGTGGAACGCCACCTCGGCCAGCGCCGTCTCGACCTCGAACGCGCAATACCACGCGCCCCGTTCGCCGTCGTTGAAGCGGCTGCCTTCCGGGCGGGCATACGTGTAGGCGGCGTTGATGATACGGAAGTTCGGCACGCCGAACACGAGCTCGTCGACGCCGATGCCGGGCATCAGGCCCGATTCGCCGCGCAGGCGGTCGTTGGTGGCGTTGTCGAGGTCGAACAGGTCGCGCAGCATCCCATCGTCATCGGCCAATGGGGCCAGCACGGAGTCTTCGAGGTCGGCGAAGCGCGACGGGATCAGACGGCACGTGTCGAACTGCCGCAGCGCGGTCAGGCGGGGGATTAGTTTCACTCACAGTCCTCCGCGGCGGGCGTCGAGCAGGCGGCGCACGGTCTGCATGGCCAGCAGGCCGCCGCCCAGCATGTAGGCCAGCGGCGTGCGGCCGTTGAAGATGGGATTGGTATTCGGGAGGTGGATCCATTCGTCGGCAAGCTTGTCGCCGTACAGGAGGTGCAGGGCTTTATAGATGCCGAGCAGGTAGGAGATACGGGTGATGCGGTCGACTTCGAGCACCCGCGCGGGGTGCTTCTTCCATTCGTAGAACGAGGACGACGACAGGCCGCCGAGCAGTTCGCGCGCGTCCTCGTCGCGGATCTGCCAGGCGCCGGCGAGGCGAAAAAAACCTTTCAGGGCCGATTCCGACAGCCGTTCGCGCTCGGAGCGGGCAGACAGGTCCACGAGTACCGCCGGCTCGAACCGGCTCTTGGGGTAGGCGTAAGCGAAGCTCATGAGGAATTCTCCGGTTATGGACTATATATACTCCGCTTCCGGACATCGCGCAAGCGTCTTGTGCAAACCGTATTGCCGTGCCAGAATGCAAGGCTTGTCAAATCATCATCCTTGCAAACGACGATAAAGGGGGGCGCGATGCGTCTGCTGTCGATTGGGGTCATGTGCATCAGCATGCTGATGCTGGCTATGGCGAGCGCGGCGCGGCCGTCGCCCGACGAGCTGAAGAAACAGGTGGCGGATACCGAACGCGCCTTCGCCGCGACGATGAAGGCGCGCGACCACGCCGCGTTCACGTCCTTCCTGGCCGACGAGGCCATCTTCTTTTCCGGCCCGACCCCGCTGCGCGGGCGCGAGGCCGTCGCCAATGCGTGGCGCAAGTATTACGACGGCGAGCGCGCACCGTTCTCGTGGGAGCCGGAACAGGTGGAAGTCGTGGATTCCGGTACCCTGGCGTACAGCGGTGGACCCGTCTACGACCCGAGCGGCAAGGTGGTCGGCCGCTACAACTCGATCTGGCGGCTCGAAGCGCCGGGGCGGTGGAAGATCGTGTTCGACCGGGGCGAGGCGCCGCCTTGCAACTGCGGCAAGAAAGAATAAGCGGCCCGCTCAACATTGTGACTGCTTGCCTGGACCGAATTGACACTCCCCAGGCCAATCCAGATACTCGAACGCCCGACAACAACGACGAGTAGGCTGGAGACATGACACTAATCCGAAACGTTGCACCGCTAGGGCTGCTGGCGCTCGCCCTCACGCAATCCGCGTTTGCCGCCCAGGGCAAGCAGGTTGAAAAACTCGACCGCGGCGTCGTCGCCGTCGCCACCGGCAGCGGCGTCTTCGTCAGCTGGCGCGTGCTGGGCGTCGACGAGCCCGCCACCCGCTTCAACCTCTACCGCGACGGCGTCCGCCTGAACGACGCACCGCTCGTGGCGAGCAATTTCACGGACGCCTCCGGGACGCCGGCAGCCCGCTATACCGTACGGGCGATCGTCGACGGGCACGAAAAGAAGGACGAGGCAGCCGGCGCGACCTGGAGCCAGCCCGTCCTGCGCATTCCCGTGCAGCGGCCGGCCGGCGGCGTCACGCCGAAGGGCGAGGCCTACACGTACGACCTGAACGACGGCACGCCTGCCGACCTCGACGGGGACGGCCAGTACGAGCTGATCGTCAAATGGCAGCCGACGAATGCCAAGGACAATTCGCAGTCGGGCTATACGGGCAACACCTATGTCGACGCCTATAAACTCGACGGCACGCTGCTGTGGCGCATCGACCTGGGCCGCAACATCCGCGCCGGCGCCCACTACACGACGGTCGTCGCGTACGACTTCGACGGCAACGGCAAGGCCGAGGTGATGCTGAAGACGGCCGACGGCACGGTCGACGGCCAGGGCAAGGTGATCGGCGACGCCAGTGCGGACTACCGCAATGCCAACGGCTACATCCTGTCGGGCCCCGAGTACCTGACCGTGTTCGACGGCCGCACCGGCAGGGCGCTGGCGACCACGGACTACCTGCCTGCGCGCGGCTCGGTGGCGGCCTGGGGCGACAACTACGGCAACCGCGTCGACCGCTTCCTGGGCGGGGTCGCCTACCTGGACGGCCGCCGGCCCAGCGCGATCTTCTCGCGCGGCTACTACACCCGCGCCGTGGTCGCGGCCTGGGACTACCGCGACGGCGTGCTGTCGAGCCGCTGGGTGTTCGACACGGACAAGGAGGGCAGCGCCGTGCGCGGCCAGGGCTCGCACTGGTTCTCGGTGGCCGATGTCGACGGCGACGGCCGCGACGACATCGTCTACGGCGCGGCCGCGATCGGCAGCGATGGCCACATGTTGTACAGCACCGGGCTGTGCCACGGCGACGCGCTGCACGTCGGCAAACTCGACCCGACCCGCGCCGGCCTGCAGGCGTACATGGTGCACGAGACCCCGTCCTGCTACGGTGCCACCGGCTCCGAGATGCACGACGCGGCGACAGGGCAGATCCTGTGGGGCGTCAGCGGCAGCGGCGCCGACGTGGGGCGCGGCGTGTGCGCGGACATCGATCCGAACTACCTGGGCGAGGAATGCTGGGCGTCGCGCGGCGGCCTGATGGCGGCCAACGGCCACCAGATCTCCACGGCGCGTCCGGGGAACATGAATTTCGCCAGCTGGTGGGATGGCGACCTGGGGCGCGAACTGCTCGACGGCACCGTCATCAACAAGTGGCAGCCGGCGACGTCCACCGTGGTGCGCCTGCTCGACGGTGCGCCGTACGGGGCGGCCTCGAACAACGGCACCAAGGCGACGCCGGTCCTGTCGGCGGACATCCTCGGCGACTGGCGCGAGGAAGTCGTGTGGCGCACGGCCGACAACTCTGCACTGCTCGTGTTCACGACGACGGCGCCGACGACGGCCCGTATCCCGACGTTGATGCATGACCCGCAGTATCGGGCGCAGGTGGCGGGGCAGAATGCGGGCTACAACCAGCCGCCGCACCCGAGCTTTTACCTGGGCGAGGGCATGGGGGCGGTGACGCAGGCGCCGATTTTTACGCGCTAAGTCGTTAGCTTTAAAACCGTCATTCCCGCGCAGGCGGGAATCCATGCTGAGCTTCCGAAGTCTGTAACTCAGTATGGGTTCCCGCTTCCGCGGGAACGACGGCTATACCGGCTCCGCGTGCTCCACCAGCAACTGCACCTTGGTCACGCCGTTGTACTCGTTGGCATCGAGCCGGAACGCCACCCGCGCTCTGTCGCCCAGGGCATCGGTGTGCCCGAACCAGATGGCATCGTAGCGCCGCCCGTTCCGCTCCAGCAGCAGCTTGAGGTGCTTGTCCTTCAGGATGCGCTGGCTGACGACGCGGAATTCGTCGCAGAACACGGGCGGTGCGAAGCCCTGGCCCCAGACCTGGCCGTCCAGCAGTTCGATGAATTGCGTGCTGTAGAAATCGTCTTCCAGCGGCCCGTCCGTCTCGACGATGCGCTCCAGCTGCGCTTCCGTCAGCCACGCGCGGCCGACGGCTTCGAAGGCCTGGGCGAACGTGTCGAAGTGGTCGCCGCGGATCGACAGGCCGGCCGCCATCGAGTGGCCGCCGAACTTGTCGATCAGGCCCGGGACCTTCTTCGATACGAGGTCCAGTGCGTCGCGCAGGTGGAATCCCGGGATCGAGCGGCCGGATCCCTTGATCCAGCCGTCGCCCGCGGGCGCGAAGGTGATCGTCGGACGGTAAAACTTCTCTTTCAGGCGCGAGGCGACGATGCCGATCACGCCCTGGTGCCAGCCGTCGTCGAACACGGCGATGGTGCTGGCGTCCGCCGGATTGAAATCGTCCAGGTGCAGCAGGGCCGTGCCCTGCATGTCGGCCTCGATCTCGCGGCGCTTCAGGTTGATGTCGTTGAGCTCCTGCGCGATGGCCCAGGCGCGGCCCTCGTCGTCCGTGATCAGGCATTCGATCCCGAGCGACATGTCTTCCAGGCGGCCGGCGGCGTTCAGGCGCGGGCCGAGGGCGAAGCCGAGGTCGAACGGCGACGCGCAGCGCGCCTCGCGGCCCGCCACGCGGAACAGCGCGGCGACACCCGCGTGCATGCGGCCCGCACGCATGCGTTTGAGGCCTTGCGCGACGAGGATGCGGTTGTTCGTGTCCAGTTTCACGACGTCCGCGACGGTGCCCAGTGCAACGAGGTCGAGCAGGTTGTCGAGCTTGGGCTGCGTCTGCGCGTCGAACACGCCGCGCCGGCGCAATTCCGCGCGCAGCGCCAGCAGCACGTAGAACACGACGCCCACGCCGGCCAGGTGCTTGCTGGGGAAGCCGCATTCCGGCTGGTTCGGGTTGACGATCACGCGCGCGTCCGGCAGCGCGTCGCCCGGCAGGTGGTGGTCGGTGACGACGACGTCGATGCCGCGCGCCTTCGCCGCCGCCACGCCGTCGATGCTGGCGATGCCGTTGTCGACCGTGATGATGATATCCGGGGATTTTTCGCGCGCCGTCAGTTCGACGATCTCCGGCGTGAGGCCATAGCCGTATTCGAAGCGGTTCGGCACGATGTAGTCGACGCGCGCGCCCATCGCCGTGAGGCCGCGGATGGCGGTCGCGCAGGCGGTGGCGCCGTCGCAGTCGTAGTCGGCCACGATGGTCATCTTCTTGCCGGCCGCGATGGCGTCGGCGAGATACACGGCGGCCGCATCGATCTGGCGCAGCGCGCCGGGCGGTACCAGGGCCTGCAGTTCGACCGCGAGCTCGCGCGGATCGGACAGCCCTCGGGCAGCGTACACGCGCGCGAGGACGGGGTGGATCCCGCCCTGGCGCAGCATTTCGGATTGGCGCACGGGGCAGGGGCGGATGGTGATGCGGGTCTTCAAAGCAGTCGTTCCAGGGTCGGGCGGCGCCAGAATTTACGTTGCGCCAGCGGGGTCGTCGTCGTTTCGAGGTGGCCGTCGCGGTGGCTCAGCACGAGGCGTATTTCTTTAACGCGTCCATTTTTCAGTGCTGCCAGCAAGGGCGCAAACAGCTCGGTTTCCAGGCGCTGCATCTGCTGCAGCCAGCCGTGCCAGTCGGCCGCGATGCCGGGTGCCGCCACGTTGCCGCAGGCGAGCAGCCAGTTGTCGTCACCGTCGAGCAGCGTGTCCATTCCGGCCAGGCTGTCCAGGCGGCGGTCCGCCAGTGCCGTCAGCCAGCCGGGGGTCTCGAACGCGGCCACGCGCGGGCGCACGAGCGGCTTGCCGGAGACCTTCGCCACCAGTTGCTGGGCGTGTTCGGTGGCCATGCTGGCATTCCCCCACGGCCAGAACGAGTTGATCGGCAACTGGCCGCGCGCCTCGCGCGCCGCGTTGGCCGGGTCCGTGAACCACGTCACCTGCACGTCGTTCTGCAGCTTGCGGAAGGCTCTGGCCTGCGGGCCGGACGGCATCCAGTCCGTCAGGTTCATGTTGACGGCCGCGTCCGGACTCGCCGTCGTGATCTCGGTCCAGTCGTCGGCGCGCATGAACCAGGTGTCGTGCGTGCCCCAGGCGAGCGCGTAGCCGGCGTCCTCGAAGCACGGGCGCGCGCTGTCGAACAGGGCGCGCGCTTCCTCCTCGCGCAGGTCGAGCTGGCGCGTGTCGCCCATCTGCAGGTGCGTGCGCGCGATCTGGATATGCGTCGGGTTCACGACGAACCACATGCCGTCGTCCGGATCGAGGCCGACGCCGCGCATCGCGCTCGTCGCGACACCAGGCACGAGCCCGTGCGCGACGCCCAGCGCCCGCGCGATCCACAGCTCATGCGGGAGGACGCGCGCGTCGGTATCCAGCGGGCGGTAGCGCGCATCTGATATTTTCGACAACAGCGCGGCCAGTGCCGGCGTCTGCAGGGCGCGGGTCAGGTCGGGCGCGAATTCGGGAGCGGGGAGGGCGAACGGCAGGACGAGCGAAATATGGGCCATCCCTCTATTTTAGGCGAAATGCACTCAGATGTCCGCCCCCGGTCCCGGCGTCGTCACATCCGGCGAGGTCGTGGGCGCCGTCGTCGAATCGGGCGGCATCCCGGCCGACCCGCCCGGCGGCAGCATGCCGGGAATGGGCGTCAGCCCGATCGCTTCGTGATACCAGCCCTGCACGAGCACCAGGTGCCGGTGCTCGTCCTCCAGCGCCAGCGTGAAGCCGGCCACGAGATCGTCCTGGCCGGCCTCGCCCGCCAGCATGATCAGCGTCTCCCAGCCGGCGCGGTCGGCCAGTTCGGCCGTCAGCAGCGCGTGCAGCGACTGGGCCAGGCTCGTGCGCGGATCGTTCAACACCTGCACGACGCCCAGCGATTCGACGCCGGCGACGTCCGCGCTGGGCGTCTGCGCCGTCGGGTCGCCGCCCAGCGATTCGATGGCGTCCTTCAGCAGCAGGAAGTGGCGCGCTTCGTCGCGGCGGATATCGGCGACGTGGTCGCGCGTCATGCCGGCCGGGCCGCCCTGCATGACGTCGCATTTCGCCAGCAGCGCGTCGTAAAGACGGGTGCCCGTGCGTTCGAACGCCAGCCGCTCGCCCAGCTTGTCGAGCAGGATCTGCGGCCGGTCGCCCTTGAGCATGTGCATGCCCATGCTGACGGCGCCCGCCACCGTGCCCGGCATGGGGATCGAGCCGATGGCGCCGGCATTGATGATATAAGCCTCGCGCGCGTCCAGCAGGGCCCGCTCGTCGCCGGGGGCGCCGCGGATCGGCGCGTTGTCGCTGTCCTGCATGGCCGCGGTATCGATGGGCGACATCTGCACGCCCGTCCGGTTCATGCCCAGGTGTTCGGTCTGCTGTGCCATGGTGACTCCTTCCGGTTCAGGGCTGGACGACGCCGCCCTGGTTGGCGGGCATGGTTGTCATGAGGGCCGTCGTGCCGGCGGTGCCGTGACTGACCAGCTCCGTCCCCGGCGTCCAGACATAGCCGGCGGCCACCGCCTCGCTGGGCGAGCCGTCGCCGTTCATCTGCCGCCGGTAATCGATGCTGGCCTGGTCTTCGTGCGCCTTCGGCACGAATTGCGTGCCCAGCGCGCGCAGGTCGACTTCGCTGGCAAGCACCTGGCGCACGTAGTCGCGCTGGCTGCGGAACGGGATCGGACCGGCGAACTCCCCGACGATCTCGGCCGGATCGCGCCGCTCGTAGCGCCGGAAGGCGTCGGCGGCCATGTGGAAATGGCCCAGCTCGTAGTCGAGACACCGTTCCCAGATGGCCTTGACGTGGTGGTTCGTCTCCGTCTCGACGCAGCTGTAATAGGTGTAGCACTCGTTCGCCTCGTGCAGCATCCACTGCTCGACCCACGTTTCCGTCGGGTCCAGCAGCGATTCGTACTGGGTCACGTGCTGTTCCTCGACCGAGGCGATTTCCGCATACAGCTGGCGCGCCACCGGGTCGGCGAACGTCGGGCCCACGTTCATATAATAGTCGTGGGTCTGCGCCTCGGCCGCCGTGATCGTCAGCGCGTGCAGCTTGCTGAGCATCGTCGCCATGCTGCGGTCGTACGGAATGCGCAGGTCGTCGCGCGGGGCGCGGTGGTGCTCGGGCGTGGGGCGGCCGGGGAGGATGTCCGTATAGCTCTGCAGGATATTGTTCGCATCCTTGCCCTCCACGCGGTCGAGCAGCGCCGCGTAGCGGTACAGGTGGTCGAAGTCTTCCAGCAGGCCGAACCGGTACACGGCGGACAGGTAGTCATCCGGCTCGGCCCGGGCCACGCTCGCGGTCAGCTCGATGGCCAGCTGTTCGTAGGCGATGGTCGTCTCGAGCGGGGAGTGATCGGGCGACAGCAGCCAGTTGACCATCGTGGCCTGGTGCTGTTCGACCCGCCTCACGTCGGCCAGCGGCTGGCGCAGCGCCATGTTGCAGCGCGCGGCCATGTGCGAGAAGCGCACGGACTCCAGCTCGATGCCGTTCATGAGGATGATGCGCATGCGGGTAAAGGCATCGTCGTCCAGCTTGCTGATCGGATTGCGCACCATGTCGCGCCACGTGGTGTGCTGCCGGTCGAGCGGCGTGCCCTTCGAATCGAAGACGGAAAATGCCATGGTGAGCCTCCTGTCTGCGTTCGATAGTCTTGCAGTGCCCGGAGTTCCGGCCATTTTATGGTGTGTGCAAGATAGAAAAAGTACTTCCAATTGTGACAACGCCCCACACGGATGAGCGTTGTGTGGCAAACTGCGGAACCCTAGCGTTTACCCAGGAACTTACCCCGGAGCCCATGAGCCTCATCCACAAACTGCCGTACGAATGGCTGGTCGGTTTGCGCTATACGCGCGCCGGCAAGCGCAGCAGCCGCAACAGCTTCATTTCCTTCATCTCGCTGATTTCCGTGTCCGGCATCGCCCTTGGCGTGGCCGCCCTGATCGTCGTGCTGTCGGTGATGAACGGGTTCCAGAAGGAGGTCACGGACCGCATGCTGTCCGTGCTGGCCCACATCGAAGTGTTCGACGCGAGCGGCTCCATGCCGAACTGGCGCCAGGCCGAGCAGGAAGCTTTCCGCAACCCGGCCGTGCGCGGCGCCGCGCCGTTCGTCGAGACGCAGGGCCTGCTGGTGCGCGAGGACACGATGAAGCCGGCCATCATCCGCGGCATCCTGCCGTCGGAAGAGCACAAGGTATCGGACGTGGCGAAGCAGATCCGCCAGGGCAGCATCGACAGCCTCAAGTCCGGCGAGTACAACATCGTCATCGGCTACGCGCTGGCACGCTCGCTCGGCGTGGGCATCGGCGACAAGGTCAACATGCTGCTGGCGCAGGGCCAGACGACGCCGGCCGGCATGGTGCCGCGCTCGCGCGTGTTCACCGTCAGCGGCATCTTCGAGGCCGGCCACTACGAATTCGATTCGGCGCTCGCCTTCATCAACATCGAGGATGCGCAGCGCATGGTGCGCATCGACGCGCCGAACGGCCTGCGCCTGCGCATCGCCGACATGCACCAGGCCCCGTTCGTGGCGCAGGAACTCAAGCGCAGCATGTCCGGCGAACTGATGATGCGCGACTGGTCGCAGCTGAACGCCAACTGGTTCGCCGCCGTGCAGACGGAAAAGCGCATGATGTTCATCATCCTCACCTTGATCATCGCCGTGGCCGCGTTCAACCTCGTCTCGACGCTCGTCATGACGGTGACCGACAAGCAGCCCGACATCGCCATCCTCCGTACCCTCGGCGCATCGCCGCGCTCGATCACGAAGATCTTCATGATCCAGGGCGCCCTCGTCGGCATCATGGGCACGGCCGCCGGCGTGGGCCTCGGCGTGCTGGTGGCGCTGAACATCGACGTCATCGTGCCGTTCATCGAACGCCTGCTGGGCGTGCAGTTCCTGTCCAAGGACATTTATCTGATCAGCGAAATCCCGTCCGACCTGCGCTGGCCGGACGTCTTCAAAATCGGCGGCGTCTCGGTGCTGCTGGCCTTCGTCGCGACCATCTACCCCAGCTGGTCCGCGTCGCGCGTGAAACCGGCGGAGGCACTCCGCTATGAATGACATGAATGTGAATACATCCGTACTGGCCTGCCGCAACGTCGCCAAGACCTTCCGCCAGGGCGATTACTCGGTCCAGGTGCTGGACCATATCGATTTCTCCATCGCCCGCGGCGAGCGCGTGGCCATCGTGGGCGCGTCCGGTTCCGGCAAGTCGACCCTGCTGCATATCCTGGGCGGGCTGGACACCCCCAGCACGGGCAGCGTCACCCTGCAGGGCGAGGACTTCGCGACGCTGTCGGAGACGCGCCGCGGCGAGCTGCGCAACCGCTCGCTCGGCTTCGTCTACCAGTTTCACCACCTGCTGCCCGAGTTCACGGCGCTGGACAACGTCGCGATGCCCCTGCTGATCCGCCGTGTGAAGCGCGCGGATGCCGTCGCGCGCGCCGAGGCGATCCTGGCACGCGTGGGCCTGACGAAGCGCGCCATCCACCGGCCGGGCGAACTGTCCGGCGGCGAGCGCCAGCGCGTGGCCCTGGCCCGCGCCCTCGTCACGGAACCGGCCTGCGTGCTCGCCGATGAACCGACCGGTAACCTCGACCACTCGACGGCGCAGGGCATCTTTGACCTGATGCTCGAACTGGCGAAGACGCTCGGCACCGCCTTCGTCATCGTCACGCACGACCCGGAACTGGCGCGCCGCTGCGACCGCGTGCTGCGCATGACGGAGCACGGCCTGCAGCCGGCCTGATCTTCCATGTGGATCGACACCCACTGCCACCTCGATGCGCACGAATTCGGCGCCGAGTCGACGGACATCGCCCGGCGCGCGGAGGAACTCGGGGTCGGCATGATCGTGATACCGGCTGTCGCACGGGATAACTTCGACGTCGTGCGCAAGCTCGCCGGCGGCCTGCCCAACGCCAGCTACGCGCTGGGCATCCATCCGATCTACGTACCGCAGGCCACGGACGACGACCTCGCCGAACTGCGGCGCCAGGTCGAGGCGTCGTTGTCGGATCCGCGTTTCGTCGCCATCGGCGAGATTGGCCTCGACTTCTTCATTCCGATGCTGTGCGAGCCGGCGATGCGCGAGAAGCAGGAGCGCTTCCTGCGCGAGCAGCTGCGCATCGCGCGCGATTTCGATCTGCCCGTCCTGACGCACGTGCGTCGCTCGCAGGACCAGGTGCTGAAGCACGTGCGCCAGATCCGGCCCGCGGGCGGCATCGCGCACGCGTTCAACGGCAGCTTCCAGCAGGCGAAGGCCTTCATCGACGCGGGCTTCCACCTCGGCTTCGGCGGCGCCATGACCTTTACGCGCGCCCTGCAGATCCGGCGGCTGGCGGTGGACCTGCCGCTGGAATCCATCGTGCTGGAGACGGACGCGCCGGACATCTCGCCCGCGTGGGTCCACCCGGGCCGCAACAGTCCGGAGCAATTGCCCGCGATCGGTGCCGCGCTGGCCGAGATGCGCGCGCTCGATCCGGATGCCGTGCGCGCGGCCACGCATGCGAATGCGCTGGCGACAATGCCGCGCCTGGCCGCGCTGCTGGGCTGATGCCGGACTGGTGCCGGGCTGACTAAGCGGCGCGCATGAAGCACATGGGTCGTACCCGGCCCTCATGACGGCGCGACCGCGCCTGTCGTCTCCCGGTTCCATCGTGTCGCGCCAGCCCGTCGTGCGCACCCGCGCGGCGCGCCGCGTGGGACCATCCACATGCTCCGAAGTTCGCTCCTGTACACCCTGACGCACGTTAATCTCGCGCCGGTTGAAGCATGGAAGAATCCATTCTCGTGCCGCAGCTGCGGCGTGTTCACGGGAGAGACAGTGGAAAGCGCGAGCGAGTTCCTGCGGGTTCTGCAGCACGAAAAAGTCCTGAGCACCGCGCACCGGCCGTTGCGCCTGCGCCTGGCCCACGGCGGCCAGCTTGCGGAGGACGTGCTGCTGCCCCAGCGGGTCGTGGGCCACGAGGCGATCTGCGGCGGCATCGACTACCGCGTCGCCTGCGTCGCCAGCAGCCCGCACATCGCGCTGAAGGACCTGATCGCGCTGCCGGCCGAACTGCAGTTCGTCACCGACCGCGGACAACTGCGCAGCGTATGCGGCATCGTCACCGAGGCACGCGCGGGCGATGCGGACGGCGGCCTGGCCGGCTACGAGCTCGTCCTGCGCGACGTGTTCGCCGTGATGGAAAAGCGCACCAACAGCCGCGTGTTCCGCTACCAGAACGAACTGGAGATCGTGCGGGTGCTGTGCGACGAATGGCGCCAGTCGAACACGGTGCTGGCCAATGCGTTCGAGCTCGAACTGGATCCGCTGTTCGACATGCGCCAGTTCCCGCCGCGCGAACAGACCATGCAGTACAACGAATCGGATGCCGCCTTCGTGCGCCGCCTGCTCAAGCGGCGCGGCATCGCCTGGGTGTTCCGGCCGGGCCGCAGCCGCGGCAGCCCCGTCGACCCGGCACACGACCGCACGCCCGCGCACACGCTGGTGCTGTTCAACGACCCGAACGGCCTGCCGCAGAACGCGGCCGGGACCGTGCGCTACCACCGCGACAGCATGGCGGACGGCCGCGACACCATCACCTCGTGGCGCGCCGCCCGCCGCCTGCAGCCGGGTGTCGCGACACGCCACAGCTGGGATTACAAGAACCCCGACGCCGCGCAATTCATGACGGCCACCGCGCGCAGCAACGTCGACCAGGGCGCGAGCGGCAACACGCTTGCCGCGTCGCTGGACGACTACCTGATCGAGATGCCGCACGCCGGCAACGACGTCGAAGACCACTGGCGCCTGGGCCACGTGCGCATGAGCCGCCACGAATTCGAATCGAAGTGCTTCCAGGCGGAGGGCAGCGTACGCGACTTCTGCGCCGGCCAGTATTTTTCGCTCGACGGCCATCCGGAGGTCGACACGCACCCCGCCGCGGAGCGCGATTTCGTGATCACGGAACTGCATGTCGTGGCCGACAACAACCTGCCACGGGACCTTGACCGCCACGCCAGGCAGGTGTCGGCGGACGCGGCCTTAAGCGCGCTCCCGGCCCCGCGCGCGGGCGACGGGCAGGCACGCGTGCGCGTAACCTTTTCCGCCGTTCGGCGCGGCATTCCGATCGTCCCCGCCTACGACCCGCGCACGGACCTGCCGCAGCCGCAGCTGCAGAGTGCCATCGTCGTCGGGCCGGCCGGCGAGGACGTCCATTGCGACGCGCTGGGGCGCGTAAAAATCCGCTTCCCGGGCATGCGCGCCGCCGACCACCGCCACGCGCACGGCGCCGGCGCGTCCGACTCGCCGGCCGATTCGGCCTGGGTGCGCGTGGCGTCCAACTGGGCCGGGAACGGCAACGGCAGCCAGCAGCAGGCCGGCGCTTTATCCCTGCCGCGCGTCGGTTCCGAAGTACTGGTGGCCTTCCTCGGCGGCGACCCGGACCGCCCCATCATCCTCGCGCAGCTGTACAACCAGCGTACGGCGCCGCCCGCATTCAGCCAGGCGGGGGCGTTGCCGGGCAACCGGTACGTGTCCGGCACGCGTACGCACGAGATCCAGGGTGCGCGCGGCAACCAGCTGCGCTTCGACGACACGCGCGGCGAGATCAGCGCGCAACTGGCGAGCGACCACGGCACGTCGGAACTGAACCTCGGCTGGCTGACGCGCCCGCGCGCCGACGGCACCGGCACGCCGCGCGGGGAGGGCGCCGAGCTGCGCAGCGACCTGTCGGTCGCCGTGCGCGGGGCCCAAGGGGTGCTGATCAGCGCCGAGGCGAGTCCGCAGGGAGATGGCGGCCAACTCGACCGCGCCGGCCTCGCGGGCCTGGCCGACGTCATGCAGGGCATCCTTGACGAAGTGGGCAAGCTGGCGGCCGTCCACACGGACGACGAACCGACCGGCAAGCGTCTCGCCGTCCTCGTCGACAAGCTGAAACGCTGGCATGCGGGCAGCAATGTCGCGGAAGGCGCCGCCGGCGGCGGCGAGCCGATCCTGGCCGCGACGGCGCCGAACGGCATCATCGTCGCCAGCAACGACAACCTGGCACTGGGCGCGAGCGGCAAGGTGGACGTCGTCAGCGCGGGCGATGCCGAAGTCGCGGCCGGCGCCAACATCTTCGTGCGCGCCGCCCGTCGCCTGAGCCTGTTCGCCCACGAGCTGGGCGTGCGCCTCGTCGCGGGCCGCGGCGACATCGTCGTGCACACGCACGTGGGCAATATCCAGATCAAGTCGGCGGGCCGCATCAGCCTGATCGCCGCCGAACGCATCGAACTGGAAGCGCCGGCCGTGAAGATCATCGCGCCGGGCGCGCAGACCGACTGGGCGGACGGCACGGTCACCCAGCAGACGAGCGGCCGCCAGGTGTTCAAGGCGACGGAGCACGACCTGGTCGGACCAGGCGGCGCGACACCGGAAGGCGTGCGCATGCCGACGTCGCACCTGCGCACGGACGAATACGTGGTGCTGCGGCACCAGCAGACCGGCAAGCCGGTCCCGAACCAACGCTACAAGGCGACGTTCGAAGACGGCCGCACCGTCACCGGACGCACCGACGAACAGGGCCGGACGTCATTGCTGATCGGCGAAATGATCGGCGACGTGGACATGGCCTTCCTCCCCGACGACGACCCGGCCCGCTGACCCCGGGCTTGACGCAAACTCGACCCAGACCACGGAGCGCGCATGGCAGACCCGACCCGCCCCTTGCCGAACCTCGTCCCGCAGCCCGACGGCAGCTGGACCGGCCGGACCGTCCTGACCCCGACCTCGTTCACGACACGCGGGCTGTTCACGTTGCCGCCGTCGAAGGTCATTCCCGTCATCGTCGTGCCCGGGATCATGGGGAGCAATCTACGGGCGGCGACGAGTCCGGCGAAGCGGGCGAATGCGGTGTTGAATCCGGGTGAGGAAGCGTGGCGGGCGCCGAACGGTGCCATCAGTGGTATTACCGAGGCACGTTTATGGAAGGGGCGCAAGCCGGCTACCCGTCAGCAGATCCTGGACGGGAACACGTTGGAGGTCGATAAGCGTGGAGAAATCCATCTGCCGCTGGAGGCCCGAAACTACGGTATGACCGAGGGTGAAGTGCGGGATCGTTGGTGGGGCGAGGTGCATTGGGATTCGTACGGCAAGTTGCTGTATGGCCTGCATGTCGGCCTCAATCATACGTTCGAGATGGATCCAATCGACAACGTACGTGTCATCTGCAGCCATTGGAAGGACGTAATGAAGTGCGATCCGGCGAAATGGGGCGTGCGCGGCATCGATAAGGTCACGGAGCCGGAGCTGGAAAAGCATGCCGCCTATTACTATCCGGTTTATGCGTGCGGTTATAACTGGCTGGAATCGTGTGAGGACTCGGCCGCCTGGTTACGCCAGCGCATTGAACGCATCATCGCGTTTTGGACCGAGCGCAAGCGGGAATGCCGAAAAGTCATCCTCGTCACACATTCGATGGGTGGTCTCGTCGCCCGCGCTTGTGCAAAGCAAATTCCGGACACCATCCTGGGCGTCATCCACGGCGCCATGCCCGCTCTGGGCGCGCCCGTATGTTATCGGCGGATCGCCTGTGGTACCGAAAAATGGAGCCCAAGTAATGGTGGAATCGACAATAAAAAAGCTGAGTATGTCGCGGAAATTCTTGGCGAGCGTCCTGAATCGACGATGCCGGTCATGGCACGGTCACCGGGCGCTCTTGAGTTGTTGCCCAATCATTTGTACCCCCAGCCGTGGCTGCATATCTGTATGGTCAGCCGGGTCAATAACAAGGACGTACCGCGAGATGTTGTGCATTTACCCGTTGGGAATCCATACGAATTTTATCGTGACATGAAGTCCTGGTACCGATTGATCGACCCGGCGTTAGCCGACCCGGTCGGAAAACACCGCGAGGAAGATCAAGGGGTCGTCGAAGTCATCAGAAAAGCTGTCGCAAAGGCTGAGCATTTTCATCGCAATGTCCTGGATGCCTACTACCATCCAAACACCTATGCTTTTTACGGTGCCGATTCCGATCACCTGTCTTTCGGTGCAGTGCGTTGGGTAGCGCGCGATGCCGCCTCCGGTGCGGTGTTTACCGAAACGAACTTGCGTGGCGCATCTCAGACGGGTTATGGGCCTGCAGGTGGGCGCCGCGTGCGTGTGGAGGGACGCACCGATCTGCATTTTGTGCCGGCACGACAGGATGTTGCCGGGGACGGCACTGTGCCACATCAATCCGGCACTGGCCCACGTGGAAAAGTCGCACAGCTTTTCGATATTCGTGGCTTCGATCATCAGGGCGCGTTCAATCATGACGTTACCCTGCTGTTGACTCACCATCTTATCGTCAAGCTTGTACAGAAGATGCCATGACGCGAACGGGGACGCGCGGATGGCAAAAGCTCATCGTTTTGGTTGCAGCTTTGGCCTGTGCCGGAACATGGGCTGCCAGCCAAGTCCGCAGTATGCGGGACAGATCCGAGGTGGCGAAGATGACAGAGCAGATGAAGACGGTATGCATCGGGCGGTTTCTGATCGATATTCCGGCCCAGGCAGAGATCACCGTCTCCCGCGAGAGAATGGCCGGGTTCGAGATCCAGACCGTCGAAGAAGATGATGCCGCGTTCCAGAAACGGGTTGCCGAGCGTGAGGCAGATATCGACTCGCGCGGCCGCGAGCAGGACCACGAAGTAGGCATCGTCGATGCGCGTGATCTGCGCGTGCCGAACATGGTGGGACGTGTCTTCGTCTACGGGCGCAGCCGGGGTTACGTGATGGAGGGAGACCGCCGCGTGGACATGGAGTCGGTCGCCGTCGAAGCCCATGGACACATGAACGGGCTGAGTTTTTCACTCTCTGCGACAGAATCGAGTGAAGCAAGGGCCAGGACCGCGGAAGCGCTGTTGGCGCGGCTGCGCGTGCGTGGTGAAGGCGAAATACCTTCCGTCCCTGGCTTCTGTATCCGGCGCGCCGTCTTTGCGGATCCTTTACCTGCGCACAAGACCGAGCACATCGCCATGCATATTGGTTTCGCCGACCATCCGGACGTGGCCTTGGCGTTTGCCAGCTTTCCTGGTGGAGATACAAGTCGCAGTTTGCTGACCCGTTATCGTGATATGGATGCGGAGGCGAGTCCTGATGAGATGTTGCGAGTGTCAAGGCTACGATCGGGAAAGCGCACGATCAACGACCTCGCGGGTGAAGAAGTGCTCGAGCGCGTCCACGAGATGAATTTCGCGACGACATACGGCTTTGTGTGGGAAACCCAAGGTATGCCGGACGACCCGCAACAGCCATTCTTGTCGCTCGAACTTCACGGGGGATCAGCCCGCGCCCAGGTGGCAAGCCGATCGATACAAGCCTGCATGAAGACGCCGTGCTTTCGCTCTGGGATAGCATCTCGTCCAGCATCCGCCTGCGCAAGTCCGATCCGCCGCCGCCGACCGATCCGGCGCCGGAACCGCCCGGACCCAGGCTGGGTGCATTGGCGACGGCCGGAGAGGTCTGTCCACAGTCAGGCTGGTGGAAATGCCGCGAAGGCGGTCCCGGCGTGGACGTACAGGGCGGCTCGGTCCAGTGGATTCGCAAAGGCGACCGCATGCCGCAGGCACTGCTGCTACCACGACAGACGCTGTGGCAAAAGCTGCGCGGACTCCAGCCCAGCATCGAACCGTCGCAGCCGACCACGTGGAGGCTTGTCGACAAGCGGCTGCGTCCTCGTACGCCAACCCTGGTCACGCTTGCCCCGCCAGGGCCGGTCAGTGTCGCGCTGGAAGGCGACATCGCTCCCGTCCAGGTCGCGGCTCCCGGCACGAACGTCCGGACCGGTGAAGTCTGTCCGGCGAGCGGCTGGTGGCGCTGCGGCGAGACGCATGCGCTCGACGGGACGCGCTGGTTCCCGCGCGGGAGCACGCTGCCGGCCGCGACCTTCCAGGTACCGGTGGGCATGTTCGGTCGTTCCGCCGGTCCGGAAGTGATCCAGCGACGCAGTACGTGGCAACTGATGCGCATCGCCGAGGCGGAACGTGTCGCACTTCTCGTCGAGTCCGTACAGGAAGGACAGCCCGAGCCCGGGCCGTCGCCATTGGGGCCGTCGACGCTCGCCTGAGCCTTCGTTACTGGTGGCGTACGCCGGTATTTTATAAATGAAATCCATTTCATGCTGGCTGCATCCGTATGGGAGCGGAGAGAAACGGCGCTTCGTTACGATAGTCACGGAAGCGCGCGTCGGTTTTTTATAAATGATGTCCATTTATGTATCGGAGGCCGAAAAAAAGGAATTGGCTGGTAGCTTGTAACATCCCTAGGATGATTTTTCACACTCTTCAAGGTGTGATAAAAATCATAACGGAGATCTCATGACCATTCGACCCGCCAGGCGCAGCGAGGCCCAGCCTCCACGACCATTTCCTTTGAAGCTGTCCACCGCAGCATTGCTCGGAGCAGGCCTGATCAGCGCTGCAACCGTCTGCGCGCAGGAAGCAGCGCCCACCCCCAAGTCCGTCGACAATGTGGTGACGGTGACCGGTTCGCGCATCGCGGCGCGTGGCTTCAACCAGCCCACGCCGACGACCACGCTGACGGCCGACGACATCGAAAAATCGGCCGAGCCGAACATCTTCAACACCATCGCCCAGCTGCCTGCGCTGCAAGGCAGCACGGGCAGTCAGGTGCTGACGTACAGCACATCGAGCGGCCAACAGGGCCTGAGCGCGTTCAGCCTGCGCGGCCTGGGCGCGTTCCGCACGCTGACGCTGCTCGACGGCCAGCGCGTGGTGCCGGCCAACGTCACCGGCGTCACCGACATCAGCCAGTTTCCACAATTGCTGGTCAAGCGCGTCGACGTGGTCACCGGCGGCGCGTCGGCCTCGTATGGCTCGGATGCAGTCGGCGGCGTCGTCAACTTCATCACGGACAAGAAATTCAAGGGCTTCAAGGCCAATATCGAGGGTGGCGAGACCACCTACCACGATGACAGGAACGTCACGCTGCAGGCGGCATGGGGCCGCGGCTTCCTGGACGACAGGCTGCATGTCGTGGTCAGTGTGGAGCGCAGCAAGGAGGACGGCATACCGCCCAATGGGTTCGGCGCCGGCCCGGGCCCGAACGGCCGCACCGCCTTCAAGGCGCCCGCCTTTCAGACGCGCCCGTTTGCCCAGACCACCGACGGCAAACCGCAGATCTACGACATTCGTAACGCCCAGAATTACCAGTACAACCGCTACGGCCTGATTACCTCCGGCCCGCTGCAAGGCACGGCCTTCGGCGATGGCGGCGTGCCATACAAGTTCAACTACGGTTCCAACGGCGTGCCCGACGGTAAGGGCGGCGTGAGCGGCTGTATCAGCCCGTTCTGCGTGGGTGGCGACCTGTCCGGCGTGTCGGCCAATACCACGACCCTGGCCTCGGAGCTCGAGCGCGAGAACGCGTATACCCGTATCGGCTATGCGATCAATGACGACCATGAGATCTACATGACGATCAACGCGGCCGAGGTCAATTCGCAGAACCAGCCCAATGGCGGCGCGCCGAAAAACGCCAACCTGACCATCCAGTGCGACAACCCGTTCCTGCCCGCCTCGATCGCGGCAGCCTGCGCGGCCAACAACATCACCAGCTTCCAGTACGGCACCGGCAACGCCAATCTGCCGAAATACATCAGCGTCGAGCCGACCCGTCGCATGGCGCGCTATGTCATCGGCGCCGACGGCCGCTTCGATGCCGGCGGTACGACATGGTCGTACAACGGCTACTACCAGCGCGGGATCAACCGCACCGACCTGTACGTCAACAACATCACGCTGACGCCGCGCTATAACGCCGCGATCGACGCCATCCGTCTGCCCGACGGCAGCATCGTCTGCCGCAACGTCGTCGCGCGCAATTCGGGTTGCCAGCCCCTCAACATCATCGGCAACGTCCCGCAGAGCACCGGTGCGCTGGCCTATGTGATGCCGCCGAACGGCCCGGAGCAGCACGCCCGCCAGACCCAGGACGTGGCCAGCTTCAACGTCAGCGGCGAGCCGCTCGCGTTGTGGGCAGGTCCGCTGGCCGTCGCCACCGGTCTCGAGTACCGCAGGGAGGCCTATACCGTGCGCGCTGACCCGTACGGCAACGGCGTCACGGCGGACAGCCCGAATTCGCCTGCCTACCCGGCCGATCCGCTGCTGAACACCTCGTCCGGCGCGAACTGGTTCGCAGGCAATTACCACAACGGTTCGGGCGCCTACTCCGTGCGCGAAGCGTACCTGGAAGTCAACCTGCCCGTGTTCAAGTCGGCCGGGCTCGGCGAAGCCAACTTGAACGTGGCGGGACGCGGCACCAGCTACAGCACCGCCGGCAACGCCAAGACCTGGAAGATCGGGGGCACGTGGAAAACCGGTATCGACGGGGTGCGCCTGCGCGCCGTGACCTCGCGCGACGTGCGTGCGCCCAATCTGAGCGAACTGTTCGCGCCGGTCGTGATCACCAACAACGTTGTGAACCACAAAGGCACGACCTTGACGGTGCAGCAGCAGGTGACCGGCAACCCCGCGCTCAAGCCGGAGGTCGCGCGCAGCACGGAGCTGGGCATCGTCCTCGCGCAACCACGCTGGGCGCCGGGTTTCAGCGCCTCATTCGACTATTACACGATCAAGGTGAACGGCGTCATATCGACGCTGGGCCTCCAGCAGGAGGTCGACCTGTGCGACGCCGGTCACCAGGACCTGTGCGCGGCCATGGTGCTCGACAGCCCCGTGCCGACGAATAACTACGTGCGCCTGCAGCAATTCAACCTGGCTTCGCTCAAGCTCAAGGGATACGACATCGAGACCACGTACCGCGGCAGCATGGCCAACCTGGGACTGCCCGGCATGTTCACGCTGCGCGCGCTGGCCACGCATACGATCGACAACATCACCGACTCGGGCGTGCCCGGCACGATTCCGACGCAGGGGGCGGGCGTCAACATGGGCACCACGCCGCGCTGGAAGCTGCTGGCCTCGCAGGGCTGGTCGTCGGACAGCGGCAGCCTGACGCTGAGCGAGCGCTGGATCAGCAACGGTGTCTACAGCAATGAGTACATCGAGTGCCAGACCAACTGTCCGGTCTCGACGCCAATCCACCAGACCATCGACAACAACCACATGAAGGGCGTGTTGTATCTCGACCTGGGCGCGACCTACAAGGTTGCGGAAAACGTCATGGCCTATGCCAAGATCGACAACGTGGCCAACCGCAACGCGCCGACCTCGGGCAATGGCATCAACCCGTCGCTGTACGACCTGTTCGGCCGCATGTATCGCGGTGGGGTGCGTTTGACGTTCTAAGTCGGGTGGCGGCGCCGCAGCGCTCTTCAGCTGTGGCAGCTCAACAGAGGGTGTGGTAGCGTCGCTTCAGCCGTCCGCGCTGCGTAAGATATACGCTGGACAGTGCCAGACGAAAGGCAGGCGCCATGCGGATCGCGATATGCAGCTTTGTCGCCGGCGTCGCGTGGCTGCAATGCCGGGCTGCGCTTCCAACATGGAGTGCACTGGCATTCGGGGCGGCCTTGCTGCTGGCCTGCCTCGTGGTTCGTCGACCGCGGCGGCGGATCCCTCTGTTGATTGCCGGCGGCGCACTGTTGGGTTTTGGCTGGGCGGCGTTCCTCGCGCACGGCACGCTCGCGGACCGGTTGGCCGCAGTGGACGAGGGACGCGACGTCACCCTGGTCGGCACCATCGATAATCTGCCGTATCGCTTCGAAGGTGGCGTGCGCTTCAATTTCGTGGTCGAGCGAGTCATCGGTGTCACGATCAAGGTGCCGCGGCGCGTAGCGCTTTCCTGGTATTCGGGCTTGCGCAACAAGGTTGCCGCGGTCGGCGATGTCCAGCCGGGCCAGCGCTGGCAGCTGACGGTGCGCCTGCAGCGCCCCCACGGCAATGCGAATCCGGGCGGCTTCGACTACGAGGCATGGCTGCTGGAGCAGGGCGTGCGCGCCACCGGCTACGTGCGCGCCGACGACGGCAACGGGCAGCTGGATGCGTTCGTGGCGAGTCCCGGCGCGGTCGTCGAGCGTGTGCGTGCGGCGCTGCGTGCGCGCATCCAGGCGGCGCTCGCGGGGCGCACGTACGCGGGCGTGATCGTGGCGCTCGTGATTGGCGACCAGCGCGGCATCGACCAGGCCGACTGGCAGGTGTTCAACCGCACCGGGATCGGCCACCTCATCTCGATTTCGGGCCTGCACATCACGATGATCGCGGGGCTCGCCGCGTGGGCCGTGTCGGCCCTGTGGCGCCGCTCGTTCTTCACCGATGCGCGCCTGCCGCTGCGGCTGCCGGCGCAGAAGGTCGCGGCGTTGACCGGAGCCATCGTCGCCTTGCTGTATGTGCTGCTGGCGGGCTTCGGCGTGCCGGCGCAGCGTACCCTGTACATGCTGTCCGTCGTCGCGCTGGCGTTGTGGATGGGGCGTCTCGCCGCGGTGTCGCACGTGTTGTGCGCGGCGCTCGGCGTGGTCGTGCTGCTCGATCCGTGGGCCGTGCTGTGGCCGGGGTTCTGGCTGTCGTTCGGCGCCGTCGCCGCCATCCTGTTCGCGGGACATGGCCGCATCGGACCGCCACCCGCCGGTCCACGCGGTGCGCTGCTTCTGGCGGGACGGACGCAATGGGCCGTCACGGCGGGGCTCGTGCCGTTGACGCTGCTGTTGTTCGGCCAGGTGTCGATCGTGAGCCCGGTCGCGAATGCGGTGGCGATCCCGCTCGTCAGCTTCGTCGTGACGCCGCTCGCGCTGGCCGGCAGCCTGGTCCCGGGACCGCCGGGCGACTGGCTGCTCCTGCTCGCGCACTGGACCGTGGAGATGCTCGCGTGGCTGCTGCGCCAGATGGCGGCATGGCCCGGTGCCGTGTGGCGCGCGCCGGCACCGCAGGCGTGGGTGTTCGCGCTGGGCCTTGGCGGCACATTGTGGCTGCTGATGCCGCGCGGCTGGCCGCATCGCTGGGCGGGTGCCGTCGCGCTGTTGCCGATGCTGCTGCAACTGCCGGACCATCCGCCTGTGGGAGGCTTTCGCGTGACGGCATTCGACGTGGGGCAGGGTATGGCGCTGCTCGTCGAAACGGAACGGCACCGCCTGCTGTACGACACCGGCCCCGCCTACGCGCCCGGCGCGGATGGCGGCAGCCGTGTGATCCTTCCGTACCTGAGGATGCGGGGCATCGGCGCGCTCGACGGCATCGTCGTCAGCCACGGCGACACCGACCATTCTGGTGGCGCGCTGGCGGTGCTGGAGGGCGTCGATGCGGGTTGGCTCGCGTCGTCGCTGCCCGCGGATCACGCGATCGTCCGCGCAGCGCGCCGCCACGTGCGCTGCGGCGCGGGCCAGCACTGGGAGTGGGACGGCATCACGTTCGACATGCTGCATCCGACGCCGGCCAGCTATGACGACGGGCACCTGAAGACGAACGCGCGCAGCTGCACGCTCCGCATCAGCAATGGCCGGCGCACGGTGCTGCTGGCGGGCGACATCGAGGCGGCGCAGGAAGCGGCGCTCCTCGAGCGCGCGCCCGACCGCCTGCGCGCGGACGTGCTACTCGCACCGCACCACGGCAGCGGCACGTCGTCCACGCTGGCGTTCCTGCAGGCGGTGCGGCCCGGCATCGCAGTCTTCCAGGTCGGGTACCGCAACCGCTACCACCACCCCAAGCCCGAGGTCTACGCACGCTACGGGGCGATCGGTGTCGAGCGGCTGCGGACCGACGAAGCGGGCGCGCTGACGCTGGACTTCGACACGGACGTGGCGTGGCGCAGCTACCGCACGGCGCACGCGCGCTACTGGTACGTACGCTGATCAGCCCGCGCGCGGCAGCGTGATCGTGACGCGCAACCCGCCGTCGGGCCGGTTGGCGGCCGAGATCCGCCCGCCATGCGTCTCCACGACCCGCTTGGCGATCGCGAGACCGAGCCCGTGGCCATCGACGTTGTTGCGCGTCGGGTTGGAGCGGAAGAACGGTTCGAACACGTCGCCCAGGTGTTCCGGCGCGATGCCAGGGCCCTTGTCGAGGACTTCGATGTGAACGAGGTCGCCGTCCGGATGCAGGCAGACGTTCACGGGCCCGCCGGCGCCGTGCTTGACGGCGTTGCGCACGATGTTTTCGACGGCGCTCCACAACAGGTCCGGTGCGCCGTGTACCGTGACCGGTTCCGGCGCGTCGACGTCGACCACCGCGCCGGCTTCGAAGCGGGCATCGTCGGCGATCTGGTCGACCATCTCCACGAGGTCGACGGGCTCCGTCGCCGGCAGAGTCGTAGACGCTTCCAGTCGGGACAACGTCAGCAGTTCGCCGACGAGGCGGTCCATGCGCACGCTTTCCCGTTCGATGCGTTCGAGCGACGCCTGCAGGCGGTCCGGCTGCTGGTGCGCGAGGCCGATGGCGGCCTGCAGGCGCGCGAGCGGGGAGCGCAGTTCGTGCGAGACGTCGTGCAGCAGGCGGCGCTGGCCGTCCATCAGGGCGCGCAGCTGGGCGCTCATGCGGTCGAAGTCGTGGCCCAGTTCCGCGAGTTCGTCGCCGATCAGGCGCGGCGCCGCGTGGGCGAACCTGGGCGCCAGGTCGCCCGCGGCGGCGGCGTCGAAGGCGCGCTGCAGGGCGCGGATCGGACGCGAGAAATACCAGGCGAGGAGGGCAGCGAACAGCAGGCTGGCCAAGGTCGCGGCGACGATCGGCAGCCAGGGGCCCACGTGGCGGCTGAATTCCGGCGGCAGGCCGAACCAGCCGCCACCCGGGCCGCCAGGGCCGCCAGGGCCGCCGGGGCCGCCGTCCATGCGCGCGCCCGGGCCGCCGTCGCCCGGTCCGCCAACCGGCGGTCCGAAGCCAGGCCCGGTGCCGAAGCCGCGTGGGCCGGGACCGTCCGTGCCCGGCATATGCCATGCGCGCGATGCGAAAGCAGTGTAGCGGCGACCATCGGCGCTCGTCATGTGGGCGACGGCATGCGTGCGGCCGTCGCCGTTCAGGTTACGCTCGACTTCCTCGCGCAGCTTGGCGGGCACGGGCCGGTCGAGCAGCTCATGGCCCTGCTCGTCGAGCACGTACAAATGCATGCGGCGGCTGCCGGCGGCCAGGTCGCGCAACGCGTCGATGCCGCCGTGCTTCAGCGTCGCGGCGGCTGCGTCCAGCATGATCGTGGCGGGCGGACTCTTGTCGAGCGTGGGTTCGCCGCCGCGCTGGCGCGCCTGGTCGCGCAGCCACAAGGTGCCGCCGACACCGATCGTGGCGGCCACCTGGGCCAGCAGGATGGACAGGAAAAACTTCCAGAACAGCCGGCCCATCGCTACTCGCGGATCAGCTGGTAGCCGAGACGGTAGACGGTCTGCAGGCAGGAACGCCCGTCGGACAGCGTGCCCAGTTTGTGGCGCAGGCTCGAGAGGTGGACGTCGATGTTGCGGTCGAAGCGGGCCAGCGGGCGGCCCAGTCCCTGCTCGGACAGGTCGTTCTTGCTGACCGGGCGGCCGGCGTTGCGGGCGAGGACTTCGAGCAGGTTGAATTCGGTGCTGGTCAGCTCCAGCGGCCGACCTTCCCACGTGGCGCGGCGCTGCTCCGGCAGCATCGTGAGCTTGCCGACGGTGAGCGTGATGCCGGGGCCGTCGTTGGGCGAGCTTTGCGTGCGGCGCAGGATGGCGCGGACGCGGGCAGTCAGTTCGCGCGGGGTGCAGGGCTTCGTGACGTAGTCGTCGGCGCCCAGTTCGAGGCCGAGGATACGGTCGGCGTCGTCGCCGCGGCCCGTCAGCATCAGGATCGGCATGCGGCTGGCGGCGCGGATGCGGCGCAGCGTCTCGATGCCGTTCATGCGGGGCATCATCACGTCGAGAATGGCGATGGCGTACTGGCCGGACAGCGCTTCGCGCGCGCCGGTCTCGCCGTCGTGGGCGCAGGCGACACGAAAGCCTTCCTGTTCCAGGTATTCGGCAAACATGCCGACCAGTTCGGTGTCGTCGTCGATAAGCAGGACTTGGTTCATGCTCGCATCTTAGCGCAGGGCGGCCGTGCCGACCATGCGGGCCGGGCCTCTTTACGTCGTTTTACACGGCGATAACACTCCTTAACATCGAGACAACCGAGAATGGCGTCTCCGAACAAAAAAGGATGATACTCATGAAATTCTCGAGCCTTTCCGCGGCGGCCGTGCTGCTCGCCGCCTGCCTCGCCACCCCGGCTTTCGCGACCGGCGAGCCGGATGCGCCGCCGGCGGCCGGCCAGCGCGGTCCCGGTGGCGACCACGAACGCGGCCCGGACGGCCACGGCCCGGGCATGCCCTTCGGCCACGTCCCGCTGCACCGCCTGAAGCTGACGGAAGCCCAGCAGGACAAGGTGTTCGCGATCATGCACGCCCAGGAACCGCAGCGCCGCGACTACGACAAGGCGATCCGCAAGGCGCACGAGGCCTTGCGCGACCTGGGCCGGGCCGACAAGTTCGACGACGCCAGGGCCGGGGCACTGTCGCGCGATCTCGGCCAGGCCGTCGCCGCCCAGGCGCTGCTGCAGGCTCGAACGGACGCGCAGATCCAGGCCGTGCTGACGCCGGAGCAGCGGGAGCAGCTGCGCCAGCACCGTATGCGCGGGCATGACGCGAGCGAGCGGCCGTAGGCGTTTCCCTCTAACTACTTGGAGATAATGACATTACAATGGGTTTTGTCTTTACTACGCGCAGCCGCGTCATCCCATTCCCGATGTCCAAGCCATTACTCCATTTCACCCACGGGAACAGCTACCCCTCCGGTTCGTACGGCCGCCTGCTGGACGATTTACGACGCGACTTCGACGTGCGCACGACGGACATGCTGGGCCACGATCCACGCTTTCCCGTGCGCGACAACTGGCATACGCTGATCGACGAATTGATCGCCCAGCTGGAAACGTACGGCCGGCCGGCGATCCTCGTCGGTCACTCGCTGGGCGGCGCGGTCAGCATGCTGGCGGCGCACCGGCGGCCAGACCTGGCGCGCTGCGTGGTGATGCTGGATTCGCCCGTCGTCGCGGGCTGGCGTGCGTGGGTATGGCGCATCGCGAAGCTGCTCGGGCTGCGCATGCGCTTGTCCCCCGGCAACGTGGCCCAGCGGCGGCGCAACGTGTGGCCGTCGCGCGCGGCCGCGTTCGAGCATTTCATGGCGAAGCCCGTGTTCCAGGCGTGGGCGCCGGGTGCGCTGGACGACTATCTCGACCATGGCCTGGTCCCGCAACCGGACGGCGTCCGGCTGCGTTTCGACCGCGACGTCGAAGCCGCGATCTACAGCACGCTGCCGCACGACATGGACCGGGTACTGCGCGACCCGTTCCCCGTGCCGGTCGGCTTCATTGCGGGCACCGATTCCACGGAGCTGCGCCAGGCGGGCCTGGACGGCACGCGCCGGCTGGTCGGCGACAATCTCGTCACGATAGCAGGCACGCACCTCTATCCGATGGAGAAGCCGGCACTGACGGCGCAGCTGACACGCGAGATGATCGCGCGGCTGCTGGCGCAAGGCGAAGAAAAAAAGGCCGGTCGTCCGGCGGCGCTTTTCGCGTAAAATTGCGGGATTCATATCCCCATTTTTTTGGAAAAGAAGCCCAGCGATGAGTATCAAGAGCGACAAATGGATCCGCCGGATGGCGGAAGAACACGGCATGATCGAACCGTTCTCGCCGAAACAGGTGCGCGAGACGGACGGCCGCAAGATCATTTCGTGGGGCACGTCCTCGTACGGCTACGACATCCGCTGCGCCGACGAATTCAAGGTGTTCACGAACATCAACAGCACGATCGTCGATCCGAAGAACTTCGATTCGAATTCGTTCGTCGACGTGAAGAGCGACGTGTGCATCATCCCGCCGAACTCCTTTGCACTGGCCCGCACGATCGAGTACTTCAGGATCCCGCGCAACGTGCTGACCGTCTGCCTGGGCAAATCGACGTACGCCCGCTGCGGCATCATCGTCAACGTGACGCCGTTCGAGCCGGAATGGGAAGGCTACGTGACGCTGGAATTCTCGAACACGACGCCGCTGCCGGCCAAGATCTATGCGGGCGAAGGCTGCGCGCAGGTGCTGTTCTTCGAGAGCGACGAGGTCTGCGAAACGTCGTACAAGGACCGCGGCGGCAAGTACCAGGGGCAGCATGGCGTGACGCTGCCGAAGGCCTGATGTGTTGAAGACGTAAAAAAAGGAGGCCGCGGCCTCCTTTTTTTTCACGTTGCGTCAGTCCTGCTTTACGCAATCCACGAAATACCCCAGCTTCCCATCGATCTCGCGCTTGACGAGACCATGCACGTCGGTCTCGAAGCCCGGGAACCGTTCGTTGAAGTCGCGTGCGAAGCGCAGGTAGTCGACGATGGTCTTGTTGAAGCGCTCGCCCGGGATCAAGAGCGGGATGCCCGGCGGGTAAGGCGTCAGCAGGATCGCGGTGATGCGGCCCTCCAGGTCCTCGATCGCCACGCGCTCGATCTCGCGGTGCGCCATCTTCGCGAAAGCGTCCGACGGCTTCATGGCCGGAATCATGTCCGACAAATACATCTCGGTCGTCAGGCGAGCGACGTCGCGCGATTTGTAGAAGTCGTGGATCTGCTGGCACAGGTCGCGCAGGCCCCACGATTCGTAGCGCGGGTTCGCGGCCGAGAACTCGGGCATGACGCGCCACATCGGCTGGTTACGGTCGTAGTCGTCCTTGAACTGCTGCAGGGCGGTGACGAGCGTGTTCCAGCGGCCCTTGGTGATGCCGATCGTGAACATGATGAAGAACGAGTACAGGCCGCACTTCTCGATGATCACGCCGTGCTCGGCGAGGTACTTGGTGACGATCGATGCCGGAATGCCGGAGGTGCCGAACGAGCCGTCCAGCGACAGGCCCGGCGTGACGACCGTCGCCTTGATCGGGTCGAGCATGTTGAAGCCCGGCGCCAGCTTGCCGAAGCCATGCCAGTCGTCTTCCGCGTGGATCATCCAGTCGGCCTGCGTGCCGATGCCTTCCTCGCTCGTCACCTGCGGGCCCCAGACCTTGAACCACCAGTCCTGGCCCCATTCCTCGTCGACCTTCTGCATGGCGCGGCGGAAGTCCAGCGCTTCGTAGATCGATTCCTCGACGAGGGCCGTGCCGCCCGGCGCTTCCATCATCGCGGCGGCGACGTCGCACGAGGCGATGATCGAGTACTGCGGCGACGTCGACGTGTGCATCAGGTACGCTTCGTTGAACGCGTCCTGGTCGAGCGCGACGGTCTCGGATTCGCGCACGAGCACCTGCGAGGCCTGCGACAGGCCCGCCAGCAGCTTGTGCGTCGACTGCGTCGAGAAGATCATCGACTGCTTCGCGCGCGGGCGGTCGCGGCCGATCGCGTGCATGTTGCGGTAGAAGTCGTGGAACGTCGCGTGCGGCAGCCAGGCTTCGTCGAAGTGCAGCGTGTCGATCTCGCCGTCCAGCAGTTCGCGCAGCGTCTCGACGTTGTAGACGACGCCGTCGTAGGTCGATTGCGTGATCGTCAGGATGCGCGGCTTCTTGTTTTTCGCTTCGCGGGCGAAAGGGTTGGCCTCGATCTTCCGGCGGATCGACTCCGGCGAGAATTCTTCCAGCGGGATCGGGCCGATGATGCCGAGGTTGTTCCGGGTCGGCATCAGGAACACGGGGATCGCGCCGCACATGATGATCGAGTGCAGGATCGATTTATGGCAGTTGCGGTCGACGACGACGATGTCGCCCGGTGCCACGGTCGAATGCCATACCATCTTGTTCGACGTCGACGTGCCGTTGGTGACGAAGTAGCAGTGGTCGGCGTTGTAGATGCGCGCGGCGTTGCGCTCCGATTTGGCCACGGGACCCGTGTGGTCGAGCAGCTGGCCCAGTTCCTCGACGGCGTTGCAGACGTCGGCGCGCAGCATGTTCTCGCCAAAGAACTGGTGGAACATCTGGCCGATCGGCGACTTCAGGAACGCGACGCCGCCCGAGTGGCCGGGGCAGTGCCAGGAGTAGGAGCCGTCGTTCGCGTAGTTGACGAGCGCGCGGAAGAACGGCGGCGCCAGGCTGTCCAGGTAGGCTTTCGCTTCGCGGATGATGTGGCGCGCGACGAATTCCGGCGTGTCCTCGAACATGTGGATGAAGCCGTGCAGCTCCTTCAGGATGTCGTTCGGGATGTGCCGGCTCGTGCGGGTCTCGCCGTAGATGTAGATCGGGATGTCCGAGTTCTTGTGGCGGATCTCCTGCACGAACGCGCGCAGGCCGCTCAATGCGAAATTGGTCTCCTCGATGGTGCCGCCGCCGAATTCCTCGTCGTCGATCGACAGCACGAAGGCCGAAGCGCGCGACTGCTGCTGGGCGAACTGCGACAGGTCGCCATAGCTGGTCAGCCCGAGCACTTCCATGCCTTCTTTTTCCATCGCGGCGGCAAGCGCGCGAATGCCGAGACCGGACGTGTTCTCGGAACGGAAATCCTCGTCAATGATGACGATTGGGAAACGAAATTTCATGGACAGCTCCAAAGCGAAGCGCCGTGCGCGCCGTCTTCCGGAAAGTGGAAGGCGGCCGGGCACGGCACCGGAAAAATGAAGAAGCGGATTTTCGCAGAAATCGCGGGGTCCCGTGCAAAAATTTTTAATAGGTTAGCCACACGGGGCAGATTGTGGCGCACTCTTGTGTAAACAAGAAGACGGATGGTCGCTACGTTAATGGACTAACGGAAGCGGGCACGTGCAGGGCGTAGAGTCGAGCATGCCCCTTTCACCGTTGAGGTCACCATGTCCACCGTCCGCGTCCAGCTGGAAAGCAACGTCCCCCGTTCACCCGCAGAGCTGTGGGACTGGAGCACGTCGGTGCGCGGCGTCGAGGCCGAGATGGGGCCGGTGCTGAAGCTCGATTTTCCGAAGGGGATGACGCACATCCCGCGCGACGGCAGCGGGCTCGGTCGGCCGCTGGGCAACTGCCGCTTCCTGCTGTTCGGTGTCGTGCCGGTCGATCTGTCGCGGCTGACCTTCACGGAGATGGAGCCGGGCCGCCGCTTCGTCGAGCAGTCGCCGCTGCTGTCGATGAAGAGCTGGCGGCACGAACGTATCCTCACGCCCGGCCCGGACGGCACGCGCATCGTCGACCGCCTGGAGTTCACGCCGCGCTTCGCGGGCCCCGTCGTCGGCTGGATCATCGAGCGCTTCTTCCGCCACCGCCACGCGGTGCTGAAGAAGCAGTACCGGGAGCGCCGCTCAGTGGCCAGAGGCGAACAGGGCGCCCAGGGGATCCACGTGTAGCCACGCGAACGCGCCCAGCGCGAAGCCGACGATCGCGACGACGTAGGTGATCGACAGCAGCCAGCGCCGGCGCGTCAGCAGGGTGATGGCGGCCAGCGAAATGGCGATCTGCTCGGCCGTCGTCGCCAGCGCCCACTGGTGGTGGGTGTGCAGCGCGCGTTCCGACTTTTCGTTCCATTCGTCCGACTGGGCCTCGTACTTCTCGGCCTCTTTCTTGATGCCCGCCTTTTCCGATTCGTACCGCGCGACGTCGGCCTTGTACTTCGCCTGCATCTGCGCGTCCACACCCGGCAGGCTCGTCGCGAGTTCGGCCAGGTTCTGCTTGCTCGACTTGGCCTGGTAGTAGTTCCAGGAATTCGCGGCCGTCGTCTTGGCGATGGCCGCGTTGTTCTTGAAGAGGGCCGCGTCGTTCTGCGTGGCGCCGCCGAGGTAGCCGAACAGCGCGCCGACGGTGGCCAGGATGGCCGTCATCACCGCGATGTTGTTCGAGAAGGAATCGCTGCCGTGCTGGGCGGCGTGTTCGACCGCGTGATCGTGCGGCCCGTGTACGTGAAAACCGTGTCCGGACATGGTGTTACTTGACTTTGTCGTAGGTGACGATGGCGTAGTCGACGCCCGCCGTCGGTGAGTGCAGGGGTTCGTTCGCGACGGCGGCCCACTGCGCGCTGTCGATCTCCGGGAAGAACGTGTCGCAGCGGTAGACCTTGTCGATGTGCGTGACGATCAACCGGTCGGCGATGCGCATCGCCTCCGCGAAGATCTGCGCGCCGCCGATGATGCTGGCCGAGTCGTTGCCGACGAGGGCCACGGCGTCGTCCAGCGAATGGACGACGTCCACGCCGTCATGGTGCCAGTCGGAGTTGCGCGTGACGACGATGTTGCGGCGGCCCGGCAGCGGACGGCCGATCGATTCGAACGTCTTGCGGCCCATGATGATCGGGTGGCCGAGGGTCACGCGCTTGAAATGCGCGAGGTCCTCGGGCAGGTGCCAGGGCAGCTGGTTGTCGACGCCGATGCCGCGATTGGCATCCATCGCGACGACGAGGGACAGATGATGAGCCATGCGAACCTCCTTGCTTACACCGCGACCGGCGCCTTGATGGCCGGGTGCGGATCGTAGCCGACGATCTCGAAATCTTCGAATTTATAATCGAACAGCGAGTCCGGCTTGCGCTTGATGACCAGCTTCGGCAGCGGGCGTTCCTCGCGCGACAATTGGAGCTCGACCTGTTCCATGTGGTTCGAATACAGGTGGCAGTCGCCGCCGGTCCAGACGAAGTCGCCCACGTCCAGGCCGGCCTGCTGCGCCATCATGTGCGTGAGCAGCGCGTAGGACGCGATGTTGAACGGGACGCCGAGGAAGATGTCGGCGCTGCGCTGGTACAGCTGGCACGACAGCTTGCCGTCCGCGACGTAGAACTGGAACAGCGCGTGGCACGGGGGCAGCTTCATCTTCGGCACGTCGGCCACGTTCCAGGCCGAGACGATCATGCGGCGCGAATCCGGGTTGTTCCTGATCTGGTCCATGACCTGCGTGATCTGGTCGATGTGCTCGCCAGCCGGCGTGGGCCAGCTGCGCCACTGGTAGCCGTAGATGGGACCGAGCTCGCCGTCCGCGTCCGCCCACTCGTCCCAGATCGAGACGCCGTTTTCCTTCAGGTACGCAATGTTGGTGGAGCCGGCGAGGAACCAGATCAGTTCATGGATGATCGACCGCAGGTGCAGCTTCTTCGTGGTCACCAGCGGGAAACCGTCCTGCATGTTGAAGCGCATCTGGTGGCCGAACACGGAGCGGGTGCCGGTGCCGGTGCGGTCGGTTTTGACCGTGCCATGGTCCAGCACATGGCGCATCAGGTCGAGGTATTGGCGCATCGGTGTGGCTCGAATGGAAAGATTGAAAACCCGCGCATTTTACCCGATGCCGCGCTCCACCGCCGCTGCCAGCAGCGCCACCGCTTCGCGCACGCGGCCGTCGGGCGTGACCTGCAGGTTGTCGCCCACGTACAGCTCGAAGAACGAGGTGTCCGGCAGCACGCCGTGATTGACGCGGTTGAACGGCCAGATGCCGTGGTCGCGCGCCAGTTCGCGCCGGATCTCCAGCGCGCGCTCGCGGCTCACGGGCAGGTGGATGTGCAGCATGTTGGCCTGCGGCCGGGCGGGGTTCGTGCGCAGAACCGGGTGGTCGCGCAGCACGTCGAACAGGAAGCGTGTGCGCTCGAAGTACGCGGGCATCGCGGCCAGCCTCTGCTCGAACTGCATCGCGGCCGCGACGACGTACGGCGAGCGATGGATCACGTTGCCGCCCTGGCGCTTGAACCATTCGGCGGCCTGCGCGACGAATTCGCGGCTGCCGGCCAGCATGGCGCCACCGAGGCCGCCGATGCCCTTGTACAGCGACGTGTAGACGGTGTCGAAGCCCGCCGCGATCTCGGCCACCGGACGGCCATAGCCGGCCGCCGCTTCCCACAGGCGCGCGCCGTCCATGTGCAGGTGGATGCCGCGCGCGCGGCAGTGCGCCTTGATGTCCTGCAGGTCGTCCCAGGACGACAGCTGGCCGCCGATCTCGCGCATCGGAATCTCGAGCGCGACGGCGGACAGGCGGTCGGGGATGCCCACGATGTCGGCGGCCGTCCACGGGCGATACGGCTCGCCCGTGCGCAGCGCGTCGAAATGACCCAGCAGCTGGTAGTTCGAGCGCTCGTGGACGAAGATGTGCGCGGTCGGATGCAGCGCCACGGGGGCGCGCCCGCGCGCGTCGGCGGCGAGCCGGAGGGTGGTGACTTGCGCAAGCGTGCCGCTGATGCAGAAGACGGCGGCCTCGAAGCCGAGCAGTTCGGCCACGCGGGCCTCGAAGCCCTGGATCAGCGCGCCGTCGCCATACGTGTCGTGGGCGATGCCGTTGGCGTCGCACCAGGCGGCCATCGCGGCGAACATTTCCGCTGGAGGGCGGGCGCGGTGGCCGGGGAAGACGGTGGTGCAGCGGGCGAGCAGTTCGGTGTCGGTCAAGGGAGGCTCCAGTGTAGAGTCATATTACTCTACACCGAAGCCGCCCGTTCCGTCAGTACTGCGGGAGGGCAGGGCGGCCGGAAGCCTGCTGTTGGTCGAGCTTGAACAGGCGCACCGAGCGTGCCAGCTGGTCGGCCTGTTCCTGCATGGCCTGGGCGGCCGCGCTGGCTTCCTCGACGAGGGCCGCGTTCTGCTGGGTGACCTGGTCCATCTCGCCGATCGAGCGGTTGATGTGCTCGATGCCGCTGCTCTGCGCCGCGTTCGCGGTGCTGATGCGGGCCATGATGGCCGTGACTTTTTCCGCGCTGGCCAGCACTTCGTTCATCGTGACGCCCGCTTCCTGCACGATGCGGCTGCCCGCATCGACTTCGGCCGTCGAGGCGACGATCAGGCCCTTGATCTCCTTTGCCGCGGCGGCGCTACGCTGGGCAAGGTTGCGCACCTCGGTGGCGACGACGGCGAAGCCGCGGCCCTGTTCGCCGGCGCGGGCGGCTTCCACCGCCGCGTTCAGCGCGAGGATATTGGTCTGGAACGCGATGCCGTCGATGACGCCGATGATGTCGCCGATCTTGCCAGACGACGCCTTGATCGTGTCCATCGTATCGATCACTTCGCGCACCATGCGGCCGCCTTCCTGCGCCACCATCGACGTGTTGACGGCCAGCTGGTTCGCTTCGCGGGCGTCGCCGGCGTTGCGGCGCACGGTCTCCGTCAGGTCCTGCATCGAGTTCGCGGTGGAGGCCAGGTTCACGGCCTGCTGTTCCGTGCGCGAGCACAGGTCCAGGTTGCCGCTCGAGATTTCTCCGGACGCGTTGGCGATCTGCTCGGCGCCGCTGCGCACCTGGCCGACCACGTTCGACAGGCTGCCGCTGATGTTGTTCATCGCTTCGGCCAGCAGGCCGATCTCGTCGCTGCGGTCGACGGCCATGCGCACCGTGAGGTCGCCCTCGGCGATGCGCACGGCGGCGTCGCGGGCCCGCACGAGCGGACGGGTGACCGTGCGCTTCATCACCGTGTGCAGGATCGCCGCGAAGATCGCCAGCGCCGCGAGGCCGATGCCGATGTAGCGGTTGCGCAGGTGCGCCGCTTCCTTGGTGATCTCGTCCTCGTACGTGCCGCCGGCGATCATCCAGTTCCAGTCCTTGAACAGCGTGTAGGCGGCCACCTTCGTGCGCGGGCTCGTCTCGCCGGCTTCGGCGTTCATCCACGGATAGGTGATCAGGCCGTGCTTCGTTTCCAGCATCTCCCTGATGAACTCGCGGCCGCTGGCGTCCTTGCTGGCGAGGATGTTCCTGCCCTGCTTGACCGGGTGGACGATCAGGTCGCCGTAGGTCTTGCCCTGGGTCGCGTCGAGGACGTAGTAATAGCCGGTGTCGCCCACCTTCATCTTCTTGATGCGGTCGCGCAGCGCGGTGATGTTGGCGTCGACGTCGAGGCCGATGTACAGGATGCCGATCACCTTGCCGGATGCGTCGCGGATCGGTTCATAGTCGGTCATGAACTGCTTGCCGAACAGCTTCACCAGGCCGACGTAGGGCTTGCCGGCGCGGATTGCGGCATAGGCGGGGCTCTCGTGGGCGAGGATCGTGCCCACGGCGCGGTCGCCGTTTTCCTTCTTGACGGAGGTGCTGACGCGGACGAAGTCGTCGCCGCTGGCCACGAAGATCGTCGCGTTGCCGCCGGTCTGGTGCGTGAAGCGGTCGGGGAGGGTGAAGTCGAGGTTCAGAGGCTTGCCGTTCGATTTCAGCGTGGGCACCTGCTTGTCGCCGACGGCAACAATCGTATCGGCGTCCAGCGTGAACTCACCTTCGAAATGCGTGGCGAAGATGCGGCCGAAGCTCGTCGCCTGGCTCTTCATCACGTTGTCGAACATCTCGACGGCGTTGACGACGCTCTGCAGTTCCGAGTTGACGTTGGCGATGGCGCGGGCATGCAGCATCGACGACGTGGTCCACGTGATGGTGAAGACGAGGGCGGCGAGGATGACGGAGACGAGGGCGAACGTGAAGGCGGTGATCTTGGAGCCGACAGTCCAGTTCGCGATGCTGAACGATTTCTTGTTCATGGAAATAGGGATAAGCTGACGTTGCGCTATGGTACGTCAGGTATCCCATGGGAAACAAAACTGTGTCGTGTTCCCGATGTGTTCATGCAACAAATCCTTGCCGGGATGGCATGAATCGTTGTGTAAATAAGCTCGGCGTTGTCGCCCCGCTAACTCAATGTTCCACGTGGACGTTGTGGAACTGTAAAGCGGCCAGGTTCGCATAAATGCCGCCCAGCGCCACCAGCGACGCATGCGTGCCCGTCTCGACGATACGCCCGTCCTCCATCACGATGATGCGGTCGGCCCGCTGCACGGTGGCCAGGCGGTGCGCGATGATGAGGGTCGTGCGGCCCACCATCGCGGCCTCCAGGGCGCGCTGGACGAGGCGTTCCGACTCCGCGTCGAGGGCGCTCGTCGCTTCGTCCAGCAGCAGAAGCGGGGGATTCTTGAGGAGTGCCCGCGCGATGGCGATGCGCTGGCGCTGGCCGCCCGAGAGCCGCACGCCGCGTTCGCCCAGGTAGGACTGGTAGCCCTGCGGCAGGCGCTCGATGAATTCGTGGGCCGCGGCCAGCTTCGCGGCGGCGACCACTTCCGCGTCCGTCGCGTCGGCGCGGCCGTAGCGGATGTTTTCCAGCGCGTTGGCCGAGAAGATCACGGTGTCCTGCGGGACGATGCCGATGGCGCCGCGCAGCACGTGCAGGTCGAGGTCGCGGATGTCCACGCCGTCGAGGCGGATGCTGCCGGCCTGCGGGTCGTAGAAGCGCAGCAGCAGCTGGAACAGGGTCGTCTTGCCGGCGCCGGACGGGCCGACGACGGCCACCGTCTCGCCGGGTTTGACATCGAGGTTCACGTGGTCCAGTGCCGCGGTCTCGGGCCGCGACGGGTACGAGAACTGCACGTTCGCGAGCTGGAGCGCCGCGCCGCCGGCCGTCCGGTTCGGCAGCGGGGTCGGGTGGGCCGGGTTGCGGATGTCGGAGCGCACGGCGAGCAGTTCCAGCAGGCGCTCGGTGGCGCCGGCGGCGCGCTGCGCCTCGCCCATCACTTCGGACAGGGCGCCGATGGCGCCGGACACGATCGACGCATACAGGATGAACTGGCCCAGGTCGCCGCCCGTCATGCTGCCTTCCAGGACGGCGTGCGCGCCCAGCCACAGCACGAACACGATGGCCCCGAACACGAGCGCGATCGCGAGCATCGTGAGGACGGCGCGGGCGCGGATGCGGCGCATCGCCGTCGCGAACGCGCTTTCGACGGAGGACCCGAAGCGCTGCGCCTCGATCTTTTCGTGGGTGAAGGCCTGCACGGTCGGCATGGCGTTGAGGATCTCGCCGGCGATGGCCGACGCGTCGGCGATGCGGTCCTGCGAGTCGCGCGACAGCTTGCGTACGCGCCGGCCGAACAGCACGATCGGCACGACGACCAGCACGAGCAGGCCGAGGATGATCGACGTGAGCTTCGCGCTCGTCACGAACAGCATCGCGAGGCCGCCGACGAACAGCAGCGTATTGCGCAGCGCGAGCGAGATGCTCGTGCCGACGACGGTCTGGATCAGGGTCGTGTCGGTGGTGAGGCGCGACAGGACTTCGCCCGTGCGCGTCGTCTCGAAGAATTCGGGGCTCTGTTCGACGACGTGGCCGTAGACGGCGCTGCGGATGTCGGCCGTCACGCGTTCGCCCAGCCACGACACCGTGTAGTAGCGCGCCGCCGTCGCGACCGCAAGGACGGCGGCGACGCCGAACAGCGCGAGGAAGGTGGCGTTGACGCTGGCCGCGTTCGAGGCACCGCCCCTGGCCCCGAAGCCGTGGTCGATCATCTGCTTGAACGCGGCGGGGATCGCGAGCGTGGCGCCGGCCGCGACGAGCAGGGCGATGCCGGCGAACAGGAACTGGCGGCGGTACGGCCGCAGGAAGGGCAGCAGCCCTTTCAATGCGGCCAGGGCGCCCTTGCGCGAGGTGGAGTCGTTGGATGGGGTGTCGCTGGTGGAACCGTTGCTCATGTCGTCTTCGTTGTTCGTCGTTCGTATTCTTCTGGGTGCTTACAGTTTCATGGCCGATACGTAGCCGGTCAGCTCGAGGTAGCCCCGTCCGGCGGGGCGGCCGTCGCGCTGCACGGTCACGGCGCCTTCCCAGTACACGGCGCCGGTCGACCGGCGCGAATCCAGTTCCTGGTCCGGCTGCAGCGGCTCGATGCGCCATTGGGTCGTCCCGGTCGTCAGCAGCGTCGCCACCGGGTAGGCGGCGTTCGTGCGGGGCGATGTCCAGGTCCGCTGCGGTGCGAAGCGGACCTGGTCGGGACCGTATTGTGTCGTCGTGCCGGCACCGTCGCGCCAGGTCGCGTGGGCCCACAGTGTACTACCATCCTTCGCGCGGATCCGGAAGGCCATCAGCGCGCCTCCGTCGTCGAGGTTCACGCCGGTCCAGTCCCAGCCTGCCGCATTCGTATCGAGTACCTGGCTGGACCATTCGTGGTCGAGCCATGCGGTGCCCGTCACGGCCTGTTTGCGCCCGGCCCGCACGACGTCGCCGTCGACTTGCAGGTGCGGCTCGCTGTAGTAATAACTGGCGTGGCCCGCCTGCGATCCCTTTTGCGAAAAGCCCGCGACGCCCTGCAGCAGCACCGGTTGCGTGGGCGCGAGCCGCAAGGTGAACGACAGCTCGCCGGACCGCACGACGACGCGGTAGCGGCCGTCGGGCTCGCGCCGCATGCTCCAGTCGTCCAGCTTGACGTCCGTCGTCCCCGTGTTCGCATAGGCGAGGCCGAAGCCGGCGCGGGCGCTTTTCTGGTCGTGTACGAGGTGGCCCAGCGCAGGGTCGGACAGCGCCGCGTGGCCGATGATCAGCTGCTTCGCCGCGAACGCGCTCGGGTTGGCGGGATCCGTCTCCGTGCGGCTGCGGAAGAACGTGACCTGGAAACCGAGCGGCTTGCCGTCCGGTGTTTTCAGCCAGCCGGTCGCGTACCACCATTCCGTGCGGTAGTCCGGATGGGCGCCGTAATCGGCTGGGAAGGCCAGGGTGCGTCCCGGCGTGACCGGTGCGAACACGGGCGGCCCAGCGTGGACGCACGCCGCGACGAGCCACAGCAGTAGGATGCGCAACATGGTCATCACCAGTCCTCCCGCACGGCCCGCACCGGCCCGCCGGACAAGGCGTAGCGCCCCGACACGAGCGCCGTCGCGACGGACGCCGCCACGAGCACGGCCGCGACGCTGCCCAGCAAAGGCCACGGCAGGTGCAGCTGCATCGTCCAGTGGAACGATTGCGGATTCACGACGTAGACGAGGATCAGGCTGATGACGAGGCCGAGCACGAATCCCGTGACCACGCCGAGTGCCGTCAGCGCGCCGCCCTCGACGGCGAGGATGCCCAGCACCTGCCAGCGCGTGACGCCCACGTGGCGCAGCATGCCGAATTCCTTCGCGCGCGCCAGCGTCTGTGCGGAGAAGGTAGCCGCCACGCCGGACAGGCCGATGGCGATGGCGATCGCTTCCAGCAGATAGGTCACGGCGAAGCTGCGGTCGAAGATTCTCAGACTCATGGCGCGGATGTCGCCGGGCCGGGCCAGTTGGAGCGCGGCGCCGAACGGCAGCTTGCGGAGCGCGGCCTCGACGTGTGCGACGTCGGCACCGGGCGCGGCCCACAGCGCAGCATCCGTGACGGTCGCGTCGCCCGTCAGCGCGCGATAGTCGTTCAGGAGCACGACGGCGGAACCGGTCTGGTTGGCGTAGTCGCGCCACACGCCGGCGATGAAGAACGGTTGCGGGCGGCCGCCCAGCGGCAGGTTCAGGGTCTCGCCGGCCTTCACGCGGTACAGGTCCGTCATCGCTTCCGACACCCATACGGGACGGGCGCCGGCGGGCACCGGGGCCGAGTCGCCGACGAGGGCCAGCATGCGGCCCGGATCGGCGGCATCGAGGTCGCGCGCGACGAGCACGATATTCGGACGGGCAGCGTCGAGCGATAACGGCCGCGTGCGCAGGAACGCGGCGCGCGCGACACCGGGCACGCCGGCCAGCGCCGCCTGTTCCGGCGCGCCGAAGCCACCCGTATTCCCGCCGCCACTGCTGCGCACGTACAAGTCGGCCGGCAGGATGTGCAGGATCCAGTCGTCGACGGAGACGCGGAAGCTCGCGACCATGATGCCCATCGCGACCATCAGGCTGAAGCTGGCGAGCACGCCGCCCAGTGCGATCGACGCCTGGCCCGGCGCGTTGGCGAGGCGCGCCAGGGTCAGGGCCAGCACCGGCGAGTGATCTTCGCGCCGGCGCAGCAGCCGCTCCAGCACCCGGAACGCGGAGGCCGCCAGCCGGGGCATCAGGCCGATGCCGCCGATCAGCAGCAGGGCGACGGCGAAGTAGCCGAACAGCGGCAGCCCGAACACGGGCGGCGCGAATGCGCAGGCGCCGGCGAGCAGCAGGCACGTCAGGGCGGGCCAGATTCGGTTCAGGCGTTCCAGCGCGGTCTCGTCGTTGCCGGACTTGAGCGCGATGGCGGGTCGGGCACGCGCCGCTTCAAGGGCCGGTGCGGCGCAGCCGAGCAGCGCGACGCCGAGGCCCAGGCCGAAGTAGACGAGGGCGGCGCCGGGCGCGAACTGCACGCGCGGCTTCACGCCCGGAAAGTAGCCGGCACCGAGGTCACCGCCGAAAAGAGACAGGGCGGCCGCCGCGAGGCCATAGCCCGCCGCGATGCCGAGCAGGGCGCCGAGCACGCCCAGGGTGCCGCCTTCCAGCAGCACTTGCCGCAGCAGCGCGCGCCGTTCCAGCCCGAGCACGCGCAGCAGCGCGAACTGGCCGCGCCGGCGCAGCACGGACAGCGCCTGCGTGGAAAACACGAGGAATGCGCCGGTGAACAGCGCCACGAGCGCCAGCACGGTCAGGTTCACGCGGTACGCGCGGCTGAGGTTATTGCTGCGGCTTTCCTGGTTGGCGTCGCCGGGCCGGCCGACCGTGAAGCGGCCGGGATAATCGCGTTCCAGTGCCGCCGCCAGCGCCCGTTCGAACGTGGCGCGGTCGACGCCGTCGCGCAGTTTGATGTCGACGCGTGACAGCTTGCCGGTGAGGTTGAAGCGCCACTGCAGCGCGCCGATGTCCATCACGCCGAGGCGCTGGCCGCTGCGCGCGCGCAGGATCGGGCCCGCCACGCGCAGTGCCAGGTCGCGCGTGCCGGCGCGGACGACGATGGTGTCGCCGCGCGCCTTGCCCAGCCACGCCTGCGCGGCCGGCGACAGGAACACGGCGTCGTCGGCGAGGACGTCGTAGGGATGTGCCGCATCCGGCACGCCCATCAGGTCGGGCGCGATGTAGCCGGCGCGGAAGGCGTCGAGGCCGACGATTTTCAGCGAACCCGCATGTTGTCCACCCTTGTCCGCCAGCGCGGCGTCGACTTCCAGCACGGGCGAGGCGAGGGCGACGCCCTCGTGCGTGGCCAGGCGCGGATAGATGTCTTCGGCGAACAGCGCTTCGCGTCCGGTCACCTGGACGTCGGCCTGGCCCGACAGGCTTTGCACGGCCGCGTTGAATTCGTTGAATGCCGCGGCATTGATCAGGTGGATGGCGAAGCCCATCGCGACGCCGACGGCGATGGCGACGACGGCCAGCACCGCACGCATCGGATGCGCGCGCCACTCGCCGAACAGCAGCCAGCGCTGGAGCTGGCTTACGCCGGACATTCCACCGCCAGTGCTTCCGTCGCCCGTTTCGCGCGGCGCTGCGCGGCCACTTTCGCACGGCCCGTCAGCCGGGCAACGTCTTCCTCGGCCCAGCGCTTGCGCAGGTTCAGGCGCGCGCATTGCTTGCGGTGCGTGGCGGCGGCTCTAGCCTGGCGGGCGTCGGCCTTGGCGATGCGCTCCTGTTCCTTCTCCCGTGCGATGCGCAGCTTTTCCAGTTCGACGAGCGTGCGGGCGTCCTGCGTGGCTACCGATTCTGCGCCTTCGGGCCGGATGCCCACCGGCGGCGGCAGCTCGACCGATTTGCCGTGGACGCACGGGCGATCCGAGTAACTCGTCTTGCCGTCCTGCGTGCATTTGTAGACCGGGTCGGCGAGGGCGTTGGTCAGCAGGCAGGCGGCGAGCAGGGGGAGGAAGCGCATCATGATCGTGTCCGGTTAAAGGATTTTACCGGGGTTCATGATGCCCAGCGGGTCGAGCGCGGCCTTGACGGCCCGCATCAGCTGCAGCTCCACCTGCGACTTGTAGCGCGGGAGTTCGTCGCGCTTCAGCGCGCCGATCCCGTGCTCGGCCGAGATCGACCCGCCGTGCGCCGCCGCGCTGTCGTGCACGATGCGGTTGATGGGGCCTTGCTCGGCGAGGAAGTCGTCGTGATGGATGCCTTCCGGCGGCGCCACGTTGTAGTGCAGGTTGCCGTCGCCCAGGTGGCCGAAGCAGACGACCTGCACGCCGGGATAGTCCGCTTCCAGCTGCGCGTCCGTCGTCTCGATGAAGTCGGCGATGCGCGAGATCGGCACGGAGATGTCGTGCTTGATGTTCTTGCCGGCCGCTGCCTGCGCGAGCGGGATGTGCTCGCGGATCGCCCACAGTGCGCGCGACTGGGCGATGGACGTCGCCACGGCGGCATCCTGCGCGAGCCCGTCTTCCAGCGCCCGTTCGATCGCGCGTTCCAGCAGCGCCACGCCGTGCGCCTCCGATTCGTGGCTCGACAGTTCCAGCAGCGCGTATTGCGGGTAGCGTTCCGGGAACGGCTTCGGCAAATCGGGGAAGTGGCTGGCGACGAGGCGCAGGCTCACGTCGCTCATCAATTCATAGCCCGTCAGCGTGGGCCCGCATTCGCCTTCGACGAGCTTCAGCAGCGCCAGCGCGTCGCGCGGGGTGGCCAGCGCGACGAGCGCCGTGATCGCCGCTTTCGGCTGCGGGAACAGTTTCAGCACGGCCGCGGTGATGACGCCGAGCGTGCCTTCCGCGCCCACGTACAGGTCGCGCAGGTCGTAGCCCGTGTTGTCCTTGCGCAGGCCGCGCAACGCGTCCCACACCTCGCCCTGCGCCGTGACGACTTCCAGGCCCAGACACAATTCTCTCGTGTTCCCGTAGCGCAGGACGCCCGTGCCGCCCGCATTGGTCGACAGGTTGCCGCCGATGGTGCAGCTGCCTTCGGCCGCCAGCGACAGCGGGAACAGCATGCCGTGTTCGCCGGCCGCGTGCTGGATGTCCTGCAGGATGCAGCCGGCTTCCACGGTCATCGTGCGGTTGAACGTGTCGACGGTGCGGATGCGGTTCAGGCGCCGCAGCGACAGCACGATGGCGTCGCCCGCCGCATCCGGCACGCTGCCCAGCACGAGGCCCGTGCGGCCGCCCTGCGGCACGACCGGGACGCGCAGTTCCGCGCACAGGCGCACGACGGCGGCCACTTCCGCCGTGCTCGCGGGACGGACGACGGCGCGGGCGCGGCCCGTGAAGCGGCCGCGCCAGTCGGTCAGATAGGGGGCGGTGTCGTGCTCGTCGACGAGGACGTTGTTCGGTCCGACGATGGCGCTGCAGCGTTCAATAAAGCCGTCAGTCATGCGGCACTTTGACCTTGTCGAGCAATTCCTTGGCCAGCTTCTGCGCCTGCTTCTTGTACGGGCGGAGGTACAGCAGGGCGAACAGGAAGTACGAAACCACGAGCAGCACTTCGCCCAGCGCCATCATGCGCGAGATTTCCGTCCTGTCGCTCCAGGCGCGGACGACGCCTTCGACGAAGTAGATCAGGATCACCATCGACGACCACTGCAGCGTGTACAGGTCGCGCTTGAGGACGCCGCGCAGCGGCAGCAGCAGCGGCAGGGCCTTTAGCGCCAGCAGCGAGCCGCCCGGATGGAGCGGCGCGACGACGATTTCCCAGACCAGCAGCCAGGCGAACAGGATGACGAGACTCGTCACCGCGCCCGTATGAAACACCCTTTGCGTTTGCATCGCTTAATCCGTCCCCTGCAGTTTTCGGGCAGCCATCGCGAGGCGCCGGCCGAGCGCGATCGCGAGCCGCTTCTCGTCTTCGGTCACCGGGCGGTTGCCGTCCACGCCCGACCAGTGGGTCGCGCCGTAGGGACTGCCGCCGCTGGCGGTGGTCATCAATTCCGGCTCGGTGTAGGGCAGGCCCATCACCATCATGCCGTGGTGCAGCAGCGGGATCATCATCGACAGCAGCGTCGATTCCTGGCCGCCGTGCAGGCTGCCCGTCGACGTGAACACCGCGGCGGGCTTGCCAGCCAGGGTGCCGGACAGCCATTGCGCGGAGGTGCCGTCGAGGAAATATTTCATGGGCGCTGCCATATTGCCGAATCGCGTAGGCGAACCCAGCGCCAGTCCGGCACACTCCGCCAGGTCCTCGAGCTCGACATAGGGCGCGCCGGCACGCGGGATGTCGGGTTCCGTCGCTTCGGCCACCGTCGATACCGCGGGAACAGTCCGCAACCGGGCTTCCAGCCCCGGCACGCTGTCGATGCCCTGGCCGATCAGTTCGGCCAGCCGGCGGGTCTTTCCATGACGCGAGTAATACAACACGAGGATAATCTGATTGGTTGGGTTCATCGTTGGTATTATAGGGCGCTTTACAAGATGACACGCTCGCCATCGGCGCTTTTTCGATGCTTTCCAAGACCGTCACCAATCTTTCCCGCAGCACGACCGAGATGATCAATACGGGCGTCGACCGGGTGCGCGGACTGACGTGGAACGAGGCGCGCGACCTCGTGCGCTTCGCGCGCCGCCGCCTCACCGAGGAAAAGCTGCCGCAGGTGGCGGGCAGCCTCACGTTCACGACCACCCTGGCCATCGTCCCGCTGCTGACGATCGTGCTGGCCATCTTCACCACGTTCCCGATGTTCGGCAAGCTGCGCACCGCGCTGGACAATTATTTCGTCCAGATGCTGATGCCGAAGGCGATCGCGAACACCATCACGTCGAACCTGACGCAGTTCGCCAGCAAGGCGACGGGGCTGTCGGCCGTCGGCGGTATCGCCCTCGTGATCACGTCCGTGGCCATGATCAGCACCATCGAGCGGGCGTTCAACCAGATCTGGAAGGTGCGCCGTCCGCGGCCCCTCGTGCAGCGGGTGCTCGTGTACTGGGCGCTGGTCACGCTGGGCCCCCTCGCGTTCGGCCTGTCGCTGACGCTCACGTCGCAACTGTTTTCCGCCACCAACGGCCTGATGAGCCTCGTGCCGTTCCTGGGTGCCGTGTTTTATACAGTCGTGTCCGTTGCGCTGACGACGGGCGCCTACGTGCTGCTGTACATGACGGTGCCGAACCGCGACGTCGACTGGCGCGACGCCATGTGGGGCGGCCTCGTCGCCGCCATCGCGTTCGAGGTGGCGAAACGCGTGTTCGCCATCTTCATCCGCCAGTTTCCGACCTATGCCATCATCTACGGCGCGCTGGCCGCGTTGCCGTTGTTCCTCGTCTGGATGTACCTGTCGTGGATGATCACGCTGGTGGGCGCGCTGCTGACGGCCGCGCTGCCGATCGTCAAGTATGAGCGCTGGTGGTACGAACCGGTGCCGGGCGGCGCCTTTGTCGACGCGATGGCCGTGCTGAAGGTGCTGCATCGCGGGGCGCGGCTGACGGGGACCGCGATGGTGTCGAGCGCCCAGATCCGCACGTGCACGCGCATCGGCTACGACGAGATGTCGGAACTGCTGGAGCGGATGGTGGCGGCGGGCTGGGTCGGCCGCGTGCATGTCGAGGAGCAGGTGCCCCTGCGGTGGGGCAAAGGGGCGCGGGCCGGAACCGATTGCTGGGTGTTGCTGGTCGATCCGCGCCTCGTCAGGCTGGCGGACGTCTACCGGCTGTTCGTGTTCGGCGGCATCGGCAGCGAGGCCGGGCCGCCCGTGGACGGCGCGCAATCGCCGCTGGCGCTGGACACGGCCGCGCTCGCGCGCCAGGTCGAAGCGTCCGTCGAGCGAGGGCTGGACGAGACGCTCGCCGAGCATTTCGAAAAGGCTACCAGCTGAGCTTGCCCGTCAGCATCTGCCAGTACATCACCCAGTCCGCGCGGAACGAATACCACGGGTAGCCGAACGTGGCCGGACGGTTCTTCTCGAAAAAGAAGTGCCCGATCCAGGCGCCGCCGTAGCCCGTCACGACGGCGACGACGAGCCACCAGGGATTCAGGCTGTCGATGTATTGTGCGACGCCCGCGATGGCCGACGACGTGCCGAGGAAATGGGCGCGCCGGCACATCCGGTTCTCGTGCTGGGTCAGGTACCAGGGATAGAACTGCGCGAAGCTGTCGTAGCGGACGGCGGCCATGCTGGTCTCCTTTTGCCTTCTTTTTCCTTCCTGTCCAGTGTAGATCAATCCAGGCCGCGCACGAAGTCCGCCAGCGCGGCGTTCACCCCATCGGGCTGTTCCGTCATCAGCGCATGCCCGCAATCGAGCGCGACGACGCGCGCATGCGGGATCGCGGCCACGAGCGCCTGCGCCGAGCGGGGCGGCGTCATGACGTCGCGCCGGCCCTGCACGAACAAGGTCGGGCAGGCGATGGCCTGGGCGGCCACGCCGCCGCTCGCGTACGTATTGCACGCCACGAAGTCGGTGTGGAACAGCTGATCCGGGTTCTGCTGCGACAGCCGCTGCATCAGCCGGCGCGATGCGCCCGCCAGCCAAACGCCTTGCGGCCGGCTCGGCGCGGCCGGCGCGATGGCCGCGTGCGACCACAGGTTGACCATGTCGATGGCAGCAGCCTCGTCCGTGCGTGCCGTCTCCAGCAGCGCATCGGACACCTTCATCGGCCACGTGCTGCCGACGAGGGCCAGCGCGCGCACGCGGCCGGGCGCCCGGGACGCGGCTTCGAGGGCGACCAGCGACCCCATGCTGTGGCCGGCCAGCACGGCGCTGCCGATGCCGGCCGCATCGAGAAGGTCCAGCAGCCAGGCGGCCATGTCTTCCACCGCCGCCAGCGCGGGGCCGGCGCTGCGGCCGTGGCCGGGCAGGTCGACGGCCAGCACGTGATGGCCCTGGTGCGCGAGGGCGCGCGCCTGGGCCGTCCACACGGAATGGTCGTTCTGGGCACCGTGGATCAACACGATGGCGGAGCGCGCAGGGGCGCTGCCGGCCGTGTAGGCGTAGGCGGTCTTGCCGTTCACGTCGAGCAGCATGTCAGGCTCCTTTCTGCGCCAGTTTCAGGGCGCGGGCCATGTCGTCGAGCAGGTCGTCCGGGTCTTCCAGGCCCACGTACAGGCGCACGGTGCCCGCGCCGGCGTCCGCGGCGAACGAGCGGGGACCGCCGATGGCATCCGCCCGGCCGAACAATTTCAGCGCAGCGAGGAAGCGGCCGGCCGCGGCCGGGCCGCCCTGCAAGGTGAACGGGACGACGGCGCCGCAGCCGCGCGGCAGCAGGTCGTGTTCCGGATACACGACGTTCGAGACGGCCGGGTGGCCGGCGAGCGTGTCCGCGACCCTGCGCGCGCCGGCGACGTGGCGGTCCATGCGCATGCCCAGCGTCTCGAGTCCGCGCAGGATCACGGCCGCATCGTGCGCGCCCAGCGCGGTCCCGAAGTCGCGCAGGCCCACGTGGCGGGCGCACAGAGCGAAGGCGCCGACCGTCGATTCCTCGGCGAACACGCGGCCGCCGCAGGCGGGGTTCGGTTCGCACAGTCCGGCGTAGTGGCCCGTGCGCGCATGGGCGGCGTGCCAGTCGAACGTGCCGCCGTCGACGAGCAGGCCGCCCGGCGCGCCGGCCTGTCCCGCGAGGAAGCCGGCATCGTGGATCACGAGGTCGGCCCCGTGGTCGAAGGCGGACAGCAGGCGGGGCGTGGCGAGCGTCGCGTCGACGAGCAGCGGCAGCTCATGGTCGTGCGCGACGGCGGCCACGCGCGGGATGTCGAGGACGGTGCCATCCAGCCCGAGCGCCGCGCCCAGCAGCACCCGCGTCACGGGCCGGATCGCGGCACGCCAGGCGCCGGGATCGCGCGGGTCGACGAAGGTGGCCTCCACGCCGAAGCGACGCAGGCCGTGCGCGAGGAGGGCGCGCGCGTCGGCATGCAGGTTGTCCGCGGCGACGACGTGGTGGCCGCTGCCCGCCAGCGTGGCCAGCGCGAGGTGCAGTGCGGCCTGGCCGCTGGCCGTCGCGATGCCCGCGACACCGCCTTCCAGGGCGGTGCCGCGTTCCTCGAGCGTGGCAACGGCCGGGTCGGACATCGGGGCGCCGGCCGCGACGTGCAGCGCCAGCGTGGTGAAGCCGGGGTACCTGGGAGCGCTCATGGCGTGCTATTCCTGAAAACGAAGACGGCGCATGCTAGCATCCGATAGCGCTAACCGTTACATTTAATCATCAAGATGGTGCAGAGTGCACGGTTGCAAGGCAAAAAGGTGGATTTTTTGGGGAGCTTAGGCTAGAGTCAAATTTATGAAATACACAACGCAGCACGCATCTCCAATCAAGGGGGTCCAAATGAAGGTATCGGAAATCCTGCAGGTCAAGGGCGACATCCTGTACACGGTGTCGCCGGACACCGACCTGGCGAACGCCGCCGCCACGATGGCCGAGCGCGACATCGGTTCGCTCGTCGTGATGGAATACGGCGATCTGGTCGGCATGCTGACCTTCCGCGAGGTCATCAAGGCCTTGCACGCGCATGGCGGTTCGCTCGAACCCGCGGGCACCGTGCGCAAGCACATGGACGACAGCCCGATCACCGTCACTCCGGACACCGAAGTCAACGAAGTGCGCCGCATCATGCTGGAAAAGCACGCGCGCTACCTGCCCGTCATGAACGCGCGCACCCTGCTGGGCGTGATCTCGTTCTACGACGTCGCGAGGGCCGTGCTCGAGGCGCAGAGCTTCGAGAACCGCATGCTCAAGGCCTATATCCGCGACTGGCCCGCGGAGCAGATGGCCGAGGATTGATAAGCGGGGTCACGCGGCGCGCGTCAGCGCGTCGCTGCCCAGCCACTCGATGAGTGCCTCGGGTGCGAGCGGGCGCGCGAACAGGTAGCCCTGCGCGAGCGGGCAGCCGAGCGCCTGCAGGATCTGGGCCTGTACCTCGTCTTCCACACCCTCGGCGATGATCGACAGGCCCAGGTTGCGGCCCAGCTCGATGACCATCTCGGCGATGCTGCTGCCCCGTGCCGCGTCCGTGATTTCGGTGACGAACGCGCGGTCGATCTTGAGTCGGTCCACGCACAGCCGCTGCAGGTAGGAGAGCGACGAGAAACCCGTGCCGAAATCGTCGATGGCGATCGACACGCCCGTGCGTTTGATCTCGGCGAGGCGCTCGATCAGCAGGTCCGGCTCTTCCATCGCCATCGATTCCGTGATCTCCAGTTCGACACGTTCCGGCGGCGCGCCGGTGTCCGCCAGCGCCTGGCGCAGCATGTCGATGAAATGCGGGTGGCGGAACTGGACCTGCGACACGTTGATCGACATCGTGAAGTCGAGGTGGCCCGCCGCGCGCACGCGCACGAGTTCCGCGCACGCTTCGCGCAGCACCCACGCGCCGATGTCGATGATCAGGCCCGAGTATTCCGCGATCGGAATGAAACGGTCGGGCGGGACGAAGCGGCCGTCTTCCGTACGCCAGCGCAGCAGCGCCTCGGCGCCGAACGCGCGGCGCGCGGCGAGTTCGACCTGCGGCTGGTAGGCGAGGAACAGTTCGCCGCGTGCGAAGCCGCCGCGCAGCGCGTGCATCAGGCGCACCCGCTCGCGGATCTCGACGCCCATGCCGCGCGAAAAGTAAAAGTGGCCGCCGCGCCGCTGGCTCTTCGCGCGCTTCAGCGCGATGTCGGCATCCTTCAGCGCATCGGCCGCCGTGCCGTCGTGTTCCAGCAGGCGCACGAGACCCAGCGTCGCCGACACCTGCACGTCCTGGCCTTCGATCGAGAACGGCGCCGCGAACAGGTCCTGCACGGCGGCCGGGTCGATCAGGCCGGCCTCGCCCAGCAGGCAGAAGATGTCGCCGCCGATGCGTGCAAGCACCACCTGGGCATCCAGGCGCGTGCGCAGGCGCTGCGCCACCGCGACGAGCAACGCGTCGCCGAACTGGTGGCCGAGGGCGTCGTTCGTTTCCGCGAACTGGTCGATGTCGACGAGGCACAAGGTGGTGTCGACACGCGCCTGCAGGCTGTCGTCGATGAGCTCGACGAGGCGCGTCCGGTTCGGCAGGCTCGTGAGCCCATCGTAAAAGGCGGCGCGGTGCAGGGCGGTCATCAGCGCGACGTTGTCGAGCCCGACGGCGATGCTGCTCGTGAAGACGTCGATGAGGCCGCGGCGCAGGGCGTCCAGCGGACTCTTCAACTTCAGCCAGGCGGCGAAATGGCGATGCGCCTTGCCGCTGAAATACAGGGCCAGGTGGTCCGGTTCGTACAGGTTGCGGCCCTCGGCCAGCGCGCGGGCGATGGCGCCGGCCGGGCCCTGGCCGCCCGTCGCGAGCATGCCGTCGTGCGCGAGGTCCGCGCTGGGCCCGCAACTGGCCAGCACCTGCCAGCCGACGGCATCGAGGCCCGGCGGACAGGCGCACAGCAGGCCGTCTGCCGGCTGGCCGGCGAGGGCGGCCACTTCGCGCAGGATGCCGAGGGTCATCTCGCCGACCGTATGCAGGGCCATCAATTCCGTGTTCGCGCGCACGACTTCGGCGAGGCCGGTGCGGCTGTCTTCCAATGCGTGGATCTGCTGGTAGGCGCGGATGGCCGCGGCGACACTCGTGTAGAGCTTCGTGCGGGTGAGTTCGGACTTGGTGCGGTAGTCGTTGATGTCGTAGCCGCGGATCGCGTCCATCTCGGGCGCATAGCCGGGCTGGCCCGTGCGCAGGATGATGCGTACGTCGTGGCGGCCGAGCGTGTCGCGCACGTGGCGCACGAGGTGCAGGCCGGCGTCGGCCTGTTCCATCACCACGTCGAGCAGGATGACGGCAATGTCGCGCTCGCGTGCCAGCACGTCGATGGCCTCGGCGGCGGAGTAGGCATGCAGGAATTCCAGCGGCCGTCCGTGCATGTCGAGCGTACCGAGCGCGAAGGTCGTCGTCGAATGGACGTCGGCATCGTCGTCGACGATCAGCACGCGCCACGCCGCGCCGTCTTTCACAGCCGCGTCTGCCGGCGTCTCGTCTGCGAACACCAGGTCATCGTCCTGTGCGGCGCCCGGGGGCGTGTTCGATACGGGCATTGCTGCGTCTCCAGGTTAAGCTCGATGGTTGCGTACCAGTATATCTGGAATGGTATCAAGTCAGGTAAGAAAATTCCACGTGGAAACATTTTTATTGATGCAACCAGCCATTTCACCGCCCACTTGTCCATGCTGGTAAAATCTTTCATTCCATTCGCACAACCCAACGAGATTCCATGTCCGGCAACACATTTGGCAAGCTGTTTTCCGTAACCACTTTCGGCGAGTCGCACGGTCCCGCAATCGGCTGCGTGATCGATGGCTGTCCGCCGGGACTGGCGTTGTCCGAAGCCGACATCCAGCCGGAGCTGGACCGCCGCAAGCCGGGCACGTCGCGCCACGTGACGCAGCGGCAGGAAGCCGACCAGGTGAAGATCCTGTCCGGCGTCTACGAAGGTGTGACGACGGGCACGCCGATCGCGCTGCTGATCGAGAACACGGACCAGCGCAGCAAGGATTACGGCAACATCGTCGAGATGTTCCGTCCCGGCCACGCGGACTACACGTACTGGCACAAATACGGCGTGCGCGACCCGCGCGGCGGCGGCCGCTCGTCGGCGCGCCTGACGGCGCCCGTTGTCGGCGCCGGCGCCATCGCCAAGAAGTGGTTGCGCGAGAAGTACGGTACCGAATTCATGGGCTGCATGAGCCAGCTGGGCGACATTCCCGTGCCGTTCGAGGACTTCAAGCACGTGCACGACAACCCGTTCTTCGCCGCGACGTCCGACGCCGACCTGATTGCGCGCATGGAGACGGCGATGGACGACCTGCGCCGCGCCGGCGATTCCATCGGCGCCCGCATCGACGTGGTGGCGAAGAATGTCCCGGTGGGCCTGGGCCAGCCGATCTACGACAAGCTCGACGCCGACATCGCCTACGCCATGATGGGCATCAATGCGGTGAAAGGCGTGGAGATCGGCGCCGGTTTCGACTCGGTCGCGCAGAAGGGGTCGGAACATGGCGACGAACTGACGCCACAGGGCTTCGTGGGCAACAACGCGGGCGGTGTGCTGGGCGGGATTTCGACGGGCCAGGACATCACCGTGTCCATCGCCATCAAGCCGACGTCGTCGATCCGCACGCCGCGCCGCTCGATCGACAAGCAGGGCAACCCGGTCACCGTCGAGACGTTCGGCCGCCACGACCCGTGCGTGGGCATCCGCGCGACGCCGATCGCGGAAGCGATGCTGGCGCTTGTGCTGATCGATCACGCGCTGATGAATCGCGCCCAGTGCGGCGACGTGCACGTGGATACGCCGCGCCTGCGCTGAACCGGTACGTGATAAAAAAAGGCGCCGCAAGGCGCCTTTTTTGTTGGCCGGTCCGGATCAGGCCCGGCTCGCCACCGCTTCCACCGGCTGCCGCCGCTCGACGCTCTTCACGACGAGCGAACGCAATTCGTTCAGCAGCGAGAACTCCGTCTGGCTCAGGTAGACGGACGGGAAGCGGTCGTCCCAGTCGCCGTAGATGAAGCCGACCGGCTCGCCGCGCGTGCACAGCGGGATGATCACGAAGCAGCGCGCCTCCGACAGCGAGCCTTTCCACCAGCCCGGGAGCTTGCTCGAGAATTTCGGGTCGCGCGCGTTCTCGATGAAGATCACGCGGTCGCTGCCGAGGGCCGCGAAGAATACGTTCGGCTCGTACGCATCGTCGAACGCGAGCTGCGGCACGAGCGTCTTGGCGTTGTCGCCGAGGCCGATCTTTGCCGTATAGCGGCCGTCGCGGCGGTTGCGCAGGAAGCCGAACGCGCGCGTGAACGACAGGCCGTGGTAGGCCGTTTCGATCGCCATCGACACCATCTGGCCCGGCGTGGCCTGGGCAGCGGCGTCGCGCATGTCGGCCACGCCGTTCAGCAGGATCTTGTTGCCGGCCTCGCGCATGCGCGTGACGGCGGCGGCGCGGGCGCGTTTTTCCGGCGGATTCGCGAGCGGCGCGATCGACAGGTCCGCGGCCGCTTCGACCTTCGCCTTTTCGATGGCGCCGACGATGTTGTCCGGTTCGATGCCGATCAGCGGCGCGAAGCCGGCCGCCAGCACCTTGACCTGTTCGGCGCCCGCTTCGTCGCCGTGCCACAGGCTCTCGGCACACTGGGACGACATCGTGCCGACGGCGGCGAGCCAGTCGTCGTGGCCGAAGTCGGCGGCGCGCTCGCCCGGTTCCACGCGGCGCATGCCGGCGATCAGGTTGCGCGGCAGGCCCCAGTGTTCGGCCGTGGCGCGGCCGATCTGTTCGAGCGACAGGCCCAGTTGCGCGATGGCGATGGGATCGATGGCGCCGGCGCCGGCCGCCTGCTGCATCAAGGTCCAGTGTTCCGGCAGGTAGAACGTGACCATCATCCGGCCCAGCGAGTGCAGGATCGAGCACACGACGGCTTCTTCCGGATCGCGCGTGGCCGCTTCGGCCGCGACCTGGTGCGCCACCATCCCGGCCAGCACGGCCTTTTCCATTTCGATGTGGGCCTGCAGCGAGTCCGGCGTGGACTTGGACAGTTCCTCGATCAGTTTCAGACCCAGCGCCAGGTGGCCGATGGCTTCCGTGCCCAGCACGAGGATGGCCTTGGAGACGGTATTGATGCGCTGGCCGAAGGCCGAGTACATGCCGCTGTTCGCCAGGCGCAGCACCTTCTGGGTGAGCACGGGGTCGGACAGCACGGTCTGGGTCATGGAAAAGTCGCGCTCGTCCTCGCCACGCATGGAGGAGAGGATGGCGTTGATGGCCTTGGTGAAGCCGGGCATGTCGCCGCGCCGGCGGATCCGCTCCCACAACAGGGCGAGGGTGGCGTCGGCTTTCGGCGATCGTTCGATGGTAGCAGTCTGGTTCATGTGAGGCCCGCCCGTAATTCGTCCGGCAGCAGTTCCGTGTACAGGTTTTCCTTGAGCGCGGCCATGGCTACGTGGGCCGGCATCGGCTTCCCGGTCAGGTAGCCTTGTACGTAGTCGCATCCGCGCGACTCGACGTAGGCGAGTTGTTCTTCGGTCTCGACGCCTTCGGCCACGACCGACAGGTCGAGGTGCTTGGCGAGGTCGAGCACGGCGTTGCAGATCGCCGCGTCCTTGGTCGAGGCGGGCAAATCCTTGATGAAGGCGCGGTCGATCTTGAGCACCGAGATCGGGAACCGCTTCAGGTAGGCGAGGCTCGAATAGCCGGTGCCGAAGTCGTCGATCGCGATGCGCGCGTTGCGTTCGGCCATCTTGCCGAGGATCGCCTCGGCGTGCGCCGGGTCGACCATCAGCGTGCCTTCCGTGATCTCGAGCACGAGCTTGTCGCCGGGTGCGCCGGAAAAGGCGAGGGCGTCGTCCAGCACGCTGAGGAAGCGGTCGTTGCGGAACTGGCGCGGGCTGATGTTGACCGAGATGTACAGGTCGCGCTTGGCCACTTCCTCGAACTGGCGCAACTGCACCAGCGCCGCCTTCAACGCCCAGGCACCGAGCAGGTTGATGAGGCCGTTGGTCTCGGCGATGGGGATGAAGCGCACCGGCGGGACCATGCCCAGGGTCGGATGCTTCCAGCGCATCAGCGTCTCGAAGCCTTCGATCTGGCGCGTGCGGCTGGACACGATCGGCTGGTAGTACAGCAGGAACTCGCCTTCGCGCACGGCCTGGAACATGGCGGCTTCGAGCGAGATGTCGTGCTGCGGCGGGCCGTTCTCGCGCACGCTGTAGACGACGGCGCGGCCCTTGCCCGTTTCCTTGGCGCGGCCCATGGCGGCGTCGGCCAGCGCGATCAGGCGGATCTCGTCCTCGGCGTGGTCCGGGTAGATCGACACGCCCACGGACGCACCCAGGTACACGGTATGCCCGTCGACCTCGAACGCCGATTGCAGCGCGGCCAGCAGGCGGCCGCTCACGAGCTTGATCTGGTCCGGCGTGAACGTGCCCGGCAGGACGGCGACGAACTCGTCGCCGCCGACGCGGGCCAGTGTGTCGCTGTCGCGCAAGGTCTTGCGCAGGCGGCTTGACGCCTGGCGCAGCACGGCGTCGCCGACCGGGTGGCCGAGGCCGTCGTTGACCTTCTTGAAGCCGTCCAGGCCGATCGTGGCGACGCAGAAGCCCTGGCCCGAGCGGCGCGCGTTGGCGATCACCATGCGGATCCGGTCCGACAGCAGCAGGCGGTTCGGGAGTTCCGTCAGCGCGTCGTGCGTGGCCATGTGGCGCAGGCGCTGTTCGGTGGCGCGCTGGACCGACATGTCGCGGCCGACGGCCAGCAATTCATGGCTGCCGGGGAGCAGGCCGATGCGCAATTCGAACCAGACGTCCTTGCCGGCGCAGCGCAGCCGCACTTCGACGAGCACCGGGTCGCTGGCGGTGCCGGCATCGACGAGGGCATTGCGCAGGGCGGCCTGGTCCACGTCGACCGCGAGCGTCGTCAATACGGTGCCGGCCAGCACCTGCGTGCCGAACGCGCGCTGGGCACGCTGGCTCGCATGGTGGATCAGGCCGGAAGGGTCGAGACGGAACGCGACGTCGCCCACCGCCTCCATGTAGCCGTCCGGGCTCACTGCCGGGGCCGCATGGCGCGGATCGTTCGGTGCTGCGGGTGAACTGGCGCGCATTGTCGAAATATCTGCTTTCAAATCTTGGCAGGAACTGCCTTAATGCTGGAGTGTACCAAATCAACAAGCAATGTATCACCGAAAGATTCCAAGGGGCACTAAAAAGCACAATGCCCCGCCACTTTCCGGCGCTGCTTGATACGCCGCAGTGACAGGATCGGGATGGGTCGCGCTTGCCCGGCACAGGGCTTTACGCTAGCCTTGTTGCCTATCCGATAACCTGCGCATTGGGTGGAAGGGTTATTGTCGCCGATACAGTGCAAAGTAGAAACTTTCACGCTCATAATATGATGCTCAGTTGCAACAACTCAGCCGATCCGGAGGAGACGCCATGAACCGATTCGATACCCACGAGGTTTTCAACCAGGCGTCACCGTTCGGTGACGTCAACCTGTTCGCCTGCGATCCGGCCCTGCGCGAAGGGCTGGTGCGCGAAGGCGCGGGCTGGGCGGAGGACGAACTCGGGCGGCTGGGTGAGGCGCTGGGCGCGGCCGGCGTGCTCGACCTGGGCCGGCTGGCCAACGAATTCCCGCCGCGCCTCGTCAACTTCGACCGCGGCGGCCACCGTGTGGACGAAATCGAGTTCCACCCCGCCTGGCACGAACTGATGCGCCTGCTGATCGGGAACGGCGCGCACTCGCTGCCGTGGGAAGCGCCGCAGCCCGGCGCCCAGGTCGCGCGCGCGGCCGCCTACCTGCTGTTCGGCCAGGTCGAGAACGGCTCGCAATGTCCCGTGACGATGACGTACGCGTCCGTCCCGGCGCTGCGCCAGCATCCGGGCATCGCGGCGCACTGGCTGCCGAAGGTTCTTTCGCGCACCTACGACCCGCGCTCGCTGCCGGTCGAGCAGAAGCAGGGTGCCCTGATCGGCATGGGGATGACGGAAAAGCAGGGCGGCACCGACGTGCGCGCCAACACGACGCGGGCGATGCGCATGAACGCGTCCGTGGCGGAGTCACGTTTCGGCGCCGACTGGCGCGACGCGTGGAGCCTCGTCGGCCACAAATGGTTTTTCTCGGTCCCGCAGTCGGACGCGCATCTCGTGCTGGCGCAGGCAGATGAAGGCGGCAGCGCCGGCGAAGCGTCGCCCGGACTCTCGTGCTTCTTCGTACCGCGCTTCCTGCCCGACGGGACGCGCAACGCCATCCGCGTCCAGCGCCTGAAGAACAAGGTGGGCAATAAATCGAACGCGTCGTCCGAGGTGGAATTCTGCGACGCCGTCGGCTGGATGATCGGCAAGGAAGGGCGGGGCATTCCGACCATCCTCGAAATGGGCAGCCACACGCGCCTCGATTGCGTGCTGGGGTCGGCCGGCATCATGCGCGCCGCGCTGTGCCACGCACTGCACCATGCGCGCGCGCGCAGCGCGTTCGGCCGGCACCTGGCCGAGCAACCCCTGATGCAGAACGTGCTGGCCGACCTGGCGCTGGAATCGGAAGCGGCGACCGCGTTCGCCCTGCGCCTGGCGCGCTGCTTCGACCCGGGGCCCGATGGCGCCGTCGACCCGCGCGAGGCGCTGCTGGGCCGCATCCTGACGCCGGCCGGCAAGTACTGGCTGTGCAAGCGTGGCCCGGCGTTCGGCGCGGAGGCGATGGAAGTGATGGGCGGCAACGGCTACGTCGAAGACGGTCCGCTGGCGCGCCTGTACCGCGAATTCCCCGTCAATTCGATCTGGGAAGGATCCGGCAACGTGATGTGCCTGGACGTGTTGCGTGCCTTTTCCAGGGGGCCGGAAACCCGCGACGCGCTGGCGGCGGAACTGGCGCTGGCGTACGGCCGCGACAGCCGTTTCGACGCGTATTGCGCTCGCCTGCTGGACGGCCTGGCCACGCTTGCGGCCGACGAATTCGGCGCGCGCCGCCTGGCGGAGCACCTGGTCGTGGCCGTGCAGGCGGGCCTGCTGCTGCGCCATGCGCCGGCATGCGTCGCCGATGCGTTCGTCGCGTCCCGCATTGCCGTGGACGCGGGCGGCGCATTCGGCCGGCTGCCGGGTGGGGTCGACTGTGGCGCCATCCTCGCCCGCGCCCTGGTCGAATGAGCTTCGATAAAACTTCGACAAAGGACGGAACAAACTGGGATAATGCACGCCATTCACGAATAACCACGCCGCTGCCACAAGTGTCGGCCACCGTATTGAATTCAACAATGAAACAAGATCCGCGCTTCCCGAACCTGTTCATCCTGAACCATCCCCTGATCCAGCATAAGCTGTCGCACATGCGCGACCGCGGCACGTCCACGCGCACGTTCCGCGAACTGCTGCGGGAGATTACCTTGCTGATGGGTTACGAGATCACGCGCGACCTGCCGCTGACGACGCGCCAGATCGACACGCCGCTGATGACGATAGCCGCGCCCGTCATCGCGGGCAAGAAACTGGCCATCGTGCCGATCCTGCGTGCCGGCGTCGGCATGAGCGACGGCCTGCTGGAACTGGTGCCGTCGGCGAGGGTCGGCCATATCGGTGTGTTCCGCGACCCGGACACGCACCTGCCCGTCGAATACCTCGTGCGCCTGCCGGACACGACGGAGCGTACGTTCATCCTGTGCGATCCGATGGTCGCGACGGGCAATTCGGCCGTGTACGCCGTCGACGTGCTGAAGAAGCGCGGCGTGACGGACGACCAGATTATCTTCCTGGCCCTCGTCGCGGCACCGGAAGGCGTGGAAGTGTTCCACAAGGCCCATCCCGACGTGAAGCTGTATGTGGCCTCGCTCGACAGCAACCTGAACGACCACGCTTACATCGTGCCGGGCCTGGGCGATGCCGGCGACCGTATATTTGGTACGAAATGAGTGGTACGAAATGAGCACGACCGCGGATGCCGAGTTCTTCGCGCGCCTTGCGGAGCTGAACGATAAATTCGCGGCGAGCCTGCCGCAGACGCTCGGGCGCCTGTCGGCCGCACGCCACGCCTTCGACCCGAAACGGCCGCCCGCGGCGCTGGTCGAACAAATGCATGCGGTGCTGCACACGTTGGCGGGCTCGTCCGCCACGTTCGGTTTCCGTATCCTCGGGCAGCAGGCGCGCATGCTGGAACAGCGCCTGCGCGTGTTGACGACGTTCGACGCCGTCGCCCCGGAAGAGTGGGAGGCGTGGCTGTCCGAGCTGGACGTGTTCATTGCGTGGGGGAGCGTCGACCCGAAGGCGGCTTATCCGAACGACGAGTCTGGCGTATAGCGCTACGACAAAGCACCTGTCCCGAAATCGTTTGATTTAGGACAAACTTTATCCGCTTCCATGCCCTATATTTTGCGTACTGCCGACGCAAATGGGATCCGTAAAAAGGTTGGCTTCAGGAATCGTTACGGATCCCGGTTTTATTTTGCGAAAACCGTGTACATGTGGGTTTATTCGGTATAATTAGGGATCGTTGGATTCGCGGTTGCAGTGCAGTTAGTCTGTCATTTGTTTCTTGCTTCTTCAAACGATCGTAAACGGACTTCGGTCCACTTCAACTGAAATAGGAAATTGTAATGGCAACTGGCATCGTAAAATGGTTCAATGACTCCAAAGGCTTCGGGTTCATCACCCCGGACGAAGGCGGCGAAGATCTGTTCGCGCACTTCTCGGCGATTCAGAGCCAGGGCTTCAAGTCCCTGCAGGAGAACCAACGCGTCTCGTTCGACGTGACCTCCGGTCCGAAAGGCAAACAAGCATCGAACATTCAGCCGCTGTAATCTGCTGAATTGATGACAAAAAATCCTCGGAGTTTCCGAGGATTTTTTTTTGCCCAGCCGGTTCATGCCGGGTCATCCGCCTTTGCGCCAGTAATCCGGCTGAGAATACGCGTGGCGCAGGAAATCGACGAATACGCGGATCCGCAGCGGCAGGTGTCGGCGTTGCGCGAATACGGCATAGATATCGTTGCCGGGCGCGGCGAACTGCTCGAGCACGGGCACCAGCAGGCCCGCTTCGATCTCCGAATTCACTTCCCACATCGACCGCCATGCCAGGCCGCGCCCGGCCATCGCCCAGTCGTGCAGTACGGCCCCGTCGTTGCACACCATATTGCCGCTCACCTTTATCGTCACGATCTTGCCGTGGTCACGGAACGTCCAGCCCCGCTGGCTGCCCTGACTGCTGATCGCCAGACAATTGTGTTTGCCGAGGTCGTCGAGCGTTTGCGGCGTCCCGTAGCGTTTTAGATAGCCCGGCGTCGCCACGACGACGCGGTGATTGTCCGCGAGCTTCACGCCGACGAGGTTCGAGTCCGTCAGGCTCGCGATACGGATCGCGATGTCGACGCCTTCGCCGATGACGTCGACGACGCGGTCCGACAGGTTCAGGTTCACGCTCACTTCACGGTGCTCGGCCAGGAACGAGGGGACGAGCGGGGCCACGTGCTGCCGGCCGAACCCGGCCGGGGCGGACACGACGAGGTGTCCCGTGGCGCGCGCGCTCCGTTCCGATACCGCCGCTTCCGCCTCTTCCAGCTCTGCAAGAATCCGCTGGCAATCCTCAAGGAACGCGGCCCCTTCGTCCGTCAGCGCCAGCTTGCGCGTGGTACGCTGTAAGAGCTTCACGCCCAGCCGCGTCTCGAGCGCGTCCAGGCGCCGCCCGATCATGGCCGGCGCGATGCCCTCCGCGCGCGCGGCCGCGGACAGGCTGCCGCGGGCAATGACTTCAACGAAGGTAGATATTTGACGGAAATGGTCCAAAGGAATGCCTCGATTCTGTTCGTCACTTGTGACAAAAAAGCATAAATGAATATATTTTTTGTCTCGTTTAGGCGAGTAATAGTGAATATACTGGAAGCAATATCAAACGCCAAGCCGGCTTGTGCCAAGAACCGCGGCGTAGACCGAATTTCATACTAGAACAGGAGAATGCAATGACCATCGCCACCCCAGCCGGAATGGAAATCCGGGCCGAGATCAAGCCCGGCTACGAACAGATCCTGACGCCGGAAGCGCTCGCGCTGGTAGCGAAACTGAGCCGCGAATTCGAACCGCGCCGCCAGCAGCTGCTCGCCGCCCGCGTCGAGCGCGCGAAACGCCTGGACGCCGGCGAGCGCCCGGACTTCCTGCCCGAGACGGCCCACATCCGCAACGGCGACTGGAAAATCGCCCCGATCCCGAAGGCACTGGAATGCCGCCGCGTGGAGATCACCGGCCCGGTCGAGCGCAAGATGGTCATCAACGCGCTGAACTCGGGCGCGGACAGCTACATGACCGACTTCGAGGATTCGAACACCCCGAACTGGGACAACCAGATCACCGGCCAGATCAATATGCGCGACGCGGTGCGTAAAACGATCTCGCTGGAACAGAACGGCAAGCAGTACAAGCTGAACGACAAGGTCGCGACGCTGGTCGTCCGTCCGCGCGGCTGGCACCTGGACGAGAAGCACGTCCTCGTCGACGGCAAGCGCGTCTCGGGCGGCATCTTCGACTTCGCCCTGTTCATGTTCCACAACGCAAAAGAACAACTGGCCCGCGGCGCCGGTCCGTACTTCTATCTGCCGAAGATGGAATCGCACCTGGAAGCCCGCCTGTGGAACGACATCTTCGTCATGACCCAGAATGAACTGGGCCTGCCGCAGGGCACCATCAAGGCGACCGTGCTGATCGAGACGATCGTCGCCGCGTTCGAAATGGACGAGATCCTGTACGAACTGCGCGAGCACAGCGCCGGCCTGAACGCGGGCCGCTGGGACTACATCTTCTCGTGCATCAAGAAGTTCAAGCTGGACAAGGACTTCTGCCTGGCCGACCGTCCGAAGGTCACCATGACGGCGCCGTTCATGCGCGCCTACGCGCTGTTGCTGCTGAAGACCTGCCACAAGCGTAACGCACCCGCGATCGGCGGCATGGCGGCACTGATCCCGATCAAGAACGATCCGGAAAAGAACGAAGTCGCGATGGGCGGCGTGCGCAACGACAAGGCACGCGACGCGACCGACGGCTACGACGGCGGCTGGGTCGCGCACCCGGGCCTCGTCGAGCTGGCCATGACCGAGTTCAAGAAGGTGCTGGGCGACCGCCCGAACCAGATCGACAAGCAGCGTCCGGACGTCGACGTGACGGCCAAGGACCTGCTGGACTTCCGCCCGGAAGCGCCGATCACGGAAGCGGGCCTGCGCTACAACATCAACGTGGGCATCCACTACCTGGGCGCCTGGCTGGCCGGTAACGGCTGCGTGCCGATCCACAACCTGATGGAAGACGCGGCCACCGCCGAGATCAGCCGTTCGCAGGTGTGGCAGTGGATCCGCTCGCCGAAGGGCGTGCTGGATGACGGCCGCAAGGTCACGGCCGAGATGGTCCGTGCCATGATCCCGGAGGAGCTGGCCAACGCGAAGGCGGCCGCCCCGAACGGCGACAGCCCGACCTATGAGCGCGCCGCGCAGATCTTCGAACAGATGTCGACGTCGGAAGACTTCGCCGAGTTCCTGACCCTGCCGCTGTACGAAGAAATCTAATCCTCCCTCTCACGCAACCGCCATCGACTGGCGGTTGCGTCGTCACACCGCCGCGCGGCAGCGCAGGCGTCATCACACGCTCAAAACACGTTCTTCCACTCGCGCAGCGCCGCGAATACCGTGACCGGGTCCGCACCCGGCGCAAGGCGTCCGGCCGCCGTCAGGCTGCCGATGATGGCGGGCTCGCGTGTGCGCAGGAACGGGTTCGTCGCCTTTTCGATGGCGATCGTCGACGGGATCGTGGGCAGGTGCGTGCCGCGCAGCTGGCTGTCGTGGGCGATGCGCAGCTGCAGCGCGCGGTTGCCCGGTTCCAGCGCTTCCGCAAAGCGCAGGTTCGACAGCGTATATTCGTGGGCACAATAGACCAGCGTATCGTCGGGAAGGGCGGCCAGCTTCGCGAGCGAGGCCATCATCTGCGCCGGCGTTCCTTCGAACAGGCGGCCGCAACCGCCGCCGAACAGGGTGTCGCCGCAAAACAGCCAGTGCGCACCGGTGTCCTTGCGCACGTAGGCGATGTGACCCTTCGTGTGGCCGGGGACGTCCAGCACCGCCAGTTCGAGTGCGAGGCCCGGCACCTGGACGCGATCCCCTTCGCCCACCGGGTGGTTGACGACGGCGATGCCGTCGTTGCGCGGACCGTAGACGGGCACGTTGCTGTGTTCGAGCAAGCGCGTCACGCCGCCAATGTGGTCAGCATGGTGATGGGTGAGTAGAATGGCGGTCAGGGTCAGGCCGTTGGCCTGCAGGGCCGCGAGGATCGGTTCGGCGTCGCCCGGGTCGACCACTGCCGCATGCGCGCCGTCATGGATAATCCAGAGATAGTTATCCTTGAAGGCCGGCACGGTCAGCACTGCGAGTTCAGTGGGCACAGGAATCATATGGGTATCGATAAAGGTTGGGCATGGACAGCGCGGCATCCGAAAAATCCATTATAGCGCTCGACCACTGGCTGCAGTCGCCGGCGGGCGCGTACGTGCGCGCCTGGGAACAGGCGTGCCTGGACGAGTTGACCGTCGATATTTTCGGCTTCAACGCGATCCAGATCGGGGTGCCGCAGATCGATGCGCTGGCCGCCAACCGCATGCCGAATAAATGGCAGGCCGCGACGCGCACGTCGACGGCCGACGAACTGATTTATGCCGCCACCGGCAAGCAGATCGCGGTGGCGCTGGACTTCGCCGACCTGCCGTTCGCATCGCAAAGCCTGGACCTCGTCGTGCTGCCGCACGTGCTCGAGTTCGCGGCCGAGCCGCACCAGGTGCTGCGCGAAGTCGAGCGCGTGCTGATCCCGGAAGGGCAGGTGATCATCTGCGGCTTCAACCCGGCCAGCCTGTGGGGCGTGCGCCAGGGGATGGGGCGCATCACGAGCAGCGACTACCTGCCGGCGGCGGGGGAGTTCATCTCTATGCCCCGCCTGAAAGACTGGTTAAAATTGTTGAATCTCGGCGTGACGCGCAGCCATTTCGGCTGCTACGCGCCGCCGTTCCGGACCGCGCAATGGCTCAACCGCTTCGCCTTCGTCGAGGGGGCGGGGCGGCGCTGGTGGCCGTATCTCGGCGCGGTGTACATCGTCCACGCGATCAAGCGCGTGAAGGGCATGCACATCATCGGCCCGGCCTGGAACAAGAAGCCCGGCAAGGCGCCGCAGGCGGTGCCGGCCACGAACCGCAACGAACATCACAAGTAAGTTAAAGCAAAAGGAAGAAAGCGCAGCATGACCAAAGTTGAGATTTATACCGACGGCGCCTGCAAGGGAAACCCGGGCACCGGCGGCTGGGGCGCGCTGCTCGTGGCCGATGGCGGCCACGAAAAGGAAATCTTCGGCGGCGAGCCGAACACCACCAACAACCGCATGGAACTGCGCGCCGTGATCGAGGCGCTCACTGTCCTCAACCGCCCGTGCCAGGTCGTCCTGCACACCGACAGCCAGTATGTCCAGAAGGGGATCTCGGAATGGATCCACGGCTGGAAGGCGCGCGGCTGGAAGACGTCGACGAAGGAACCTGTCAAGAACGACGATCTGTGGAAGGCGCTGGACGCCGCCCAGCAGCAGCACGCCGTCGAATGGCGCTGGGTGCGCGGCCATAACGGGCATCCTGGCAACGAGCGCGCGGACGCCCTGGCGAACATGGGCGCCGCATCGGTAAAGCGCTGATTTTGCTCATTTTTGTTATACTGAGTGGTTCTTTCCAACGCTTTTTGAGTCAACACGCGCATGCGCCAAATCGTCCTCGATACCGAAACCACAGGCCTGAATCCGCGCACCGGCGACCGCATCATCGAGGTCGGCTGCGTCGAGATCTTCAACCGCAAGCTGACCGGCAACAACTTCCACCGCTACATCAATCCCGAGCGCGACTCGGACGAAGCGGCACTGGCGGTCCACGGCCTGACGACCGAGTTCCTCAGCGATAAGCCGAAATTCCACGAGATCGCCCACGAACTGCGCGAATTCGTGCAGGGCGCCGAGATCATCATCCACAACGCGCCGTTCGACCTGGCGTTCCTGAACCACGAGTTCGAGCGCATGGGCCTGCCGCCTTTCATCGAACACTGCTCGGGCGTCATCGACACCCTCGTGCACGCAAAGGAACTGCACCCGGGCAAGCGCAACTCGCTGGACGCGCTGTGCGACCGCTACGGCATCTCGAACGCGCACCGCAAGCTGCACGGCGCACTGCTGGACTCGGAGCTGCTGGCCGACGTCTACCTGGCAATGACGCGTGGCCAGAACACGTTGTCGATGGATGTCGAGGTCGAGGCGAGTGGTGGCGGCATCGTGCTGGAAGCCGGTCCGCTGGGCGAGATCCTCGTGCTGCCTGCTGCAGCCGACGAGCTCGCTGAGCACGAGAATGTCCTGGCCGCACTCGACAAAGGCGTGAAGGGAGAATGTGTTTGGAGAAAATATTCTCCGCAGGGGTGACAAAACGCAAAACTCCCCCTATAATGCTCGTCATTGCAGCGACGCAATCGCAGCAAAGCAGTAAAAAGTAGGGCGGTTAGCTCAGGGGTAGAGCACAGCATTCACACTGCTGGGGTCGCAAGTTCGAAACTTGCACCGCCCACCAGGATTCAGTCAAAAAGGCCAGCTTCCAGCTGGCCTTTTTGCGTTTGACGCCATGTTCTCGGAGTTGTCTATGCAACCCGGCTTGCACGCCCAGATACTTTAGGCTTAAAGTATCTCCCGGTTCCAGACCGATCTTTTCTCCGGGGGCGCTTCATGACGAGCTTGTCCGCTGCAGAATCAAGTCCTTCGGCCCACGTCGACACGTTCGCGCGGGACCACCTCCCGCCCGCCGACCTGTGGCCGGACCTCGTGTTCGACCTGCCCGCGCTCCGGTATCCTGCGCGGCTGAATTGCGTGACGGAACTGCTGGACCGCCACGTCGACGCCGGACGCGGCGGCCGCACCGCCATCCTGGGCGACAAGGTCACCTGGACCTATGCCGAACTCATGCAGCAAGTCGACCGCATCGCCCACGTGCTGCGCACGGACCTGGGCCTCGTCCCCGGCAATCGCGTGCTGCTGCGCGGCGCCAACTGCCCGATGATGGCGGCCGCGATCCTCGCCGTGTTCAAGGCCGGCCTCGTCGCCGTGCCGACGATGCCCCTGCTGCGGGCGCGCGAGCTGGGCATCATCCTCGACAAGGCGCGGGTGAACGCCGTGCTGTGTGCCCGGCCGCTCGCGGACGAACTCGAACAGGTGGCGGATCATCCGCCCGTCGTGTACTTCCAGGACCCGGACGGCCTGGAAGCGCTCATGGCCCGCCACGATGCGCGGTTCGGGCCCGTCGACACGGCCGCCGCCGACGTCTGCCTCATCAGCTTCACGTCAGGCACGACCGGCGTGCCGAAGGGCACGATGCACTTCCACCGCGACATCCTGGCGATCTGCGACTGCTTCCCGCCGCATACGCTGGGCGCGCACGCGGACGACATCTTCATCGGCACGCCGCCGCTGGCTTTTACCTTCGGACTGGGCGGGCTGCTGCTGTTTCCCATGCGCGTCGGTGCGGCGGGCGTCCTGCTCGAAAAACTGGCGCCGGAAGGTCTGCTGGCGGCGATCGAGCGGTTCAAAGCCACGGTCTGCTTCACGGCGCCCACGTTCTACCGCCAGATGACGCCCCTGGTGCCGCGCTACGACCTGCGCTCGCTGCAGAAATGCGTGTCCGCCGGCGAGGCGCTGCCGCTGGCGACGCGTGAAGCGTGGAAGGCGGCCACCGGCATCGACATGATCGACGGCATCGGCGCGACGGAACTGCTGCACATCTTCATTTCGGCGAGCGGCACCGACATCCGGCCAGGCGCGACCGGCAAGCCCGTCCCCGGCTACCGCGCCTGCGTGCTCGACGACGACGGCGAACCGGTCGGCCCCGGCGTGATCGGACGGCTCGCCGTCAAAGGGCCGACGGGCTGCCGCTACCTGGCCGACGAACGCCAGCGCGACTATGTGCTGAACGGCTGGAACCTGACCGGCGACAGCTATGAGATGGACGCCGACGGCTATTTCCATTACCGCTCGCGCACGGACGACATGATCATCTCGGCCGGCTACAACATCGCCGGGGCCGAAGTGGAAGACGTGCTGTTGCGGCATCCGGCCGTCGCCGAGTGCGGGGTCGTGGGCCGGGCCGACGAGGAGCGCGGCCAGATCGTGGAGGCGCACGTCGTGCTCAAGCCCGGCTTCAAACAGACGGAAGCGACGGCGCGCCTGTTGCAGGACTTCGTCAAGGCGCAGATCGCGCCCTATAAATACCCGCGCGCCGTGCGCTTCACCGATAAGCTGCCGCGCACGGAGACGGGCAAGCTGCAGCGCTACAAACTGCGACAATCATGAACATCGTCTGCATCGGCGGCGGGCCCGCCGGCTTGTACTTCGCCCTGCTGATGAAGAAGCAGGACCCGGCACACCGCATCGTCGTCGTGGAACGCAACCGCCCGTACGATACGTTCGGGTGGGGCGTCGTGTTCTCCGACCAGACCCTCGGCAACCTCGTCGCGGCCGACGAGCCGACGGCGCGCAGCATCCTGCACGCGTTCAACCACTGGGACGACATCGACGTGTTCTTCAAGGGCGAGCGCATCACGTCCGGCGGCCACGGGTTCTGCGGCATCGGCCGCAAGCGGCTGCTGAACATCCTGCAGCAGCGCTGCGAGGAACTGGGCGTGGAGCTCGTGTTCGAGACCGACGTGCAGGACGACCAGACCGTCGCCGCGCGCTACGGGGCCGACCTCGTCGTCGCGGCCGATGGCATCAACAGCCGCACCCGGGCGCGCCATGCGGCCGCGTTCCAGCCGTTCGTCGAGACGCGCCGGTGCCGCTTCGTGTGGCTCGGGACGAAAAAGAAATTCGATGCGTTCACGTTCGTGTTCAAGGAGACCCCGTTCGGCTGGTTCCAGGCCCACATCTACCAGTTCGACGGCGACACGTCCACGTTCATCGTCGAGACGCCGGAAGACGTCTGGCGCAAGGCGGGCCTGGCGGATATGCCGCAGGAGGAGGGCATCGCCTTCTGCGAGCGGCTGTTCGCCGAGCACCTGGACGGGCACCCGCTGCTGTCGAACGCGAGTCACCTGCGCGGGGCCGCCATCTGGATCGCCTTCCCCCGCATCGTCTGCGAGCGCTGGGTGCACTGGAACGGCGACGTTCCCGTCGTGCTGATGGGCGATGCCGCGCACACGGCGCACTTTTCGATCGGTTCCGGCACCAAGCTGGCGCTGGAAGACGCGATCGAACTGGCGCGCTGCGTGCGGGAACACGGCAGCGACGTGCGCGCGGCGCTGGATGCGTACCAGGCGAGCCGCTCGGTCGAAGTGTTGAAGATCCAGTCGGCCGCGCGCAACTCGATGGAGTGGTTCGAGAACGTGGAGCGCTACGGCGCGCTGGATGCGGAGCAGTTCGCGTACTCGATGCTCACGCGCAGCCAGCGCATCTCGCACGAGAACCTGCGCCTGCGCGACCCCGGCTATGTCGCGCATTTCGAGGACTGGTTCGCGCGCCGCGCGTGTGCGCAGGCGGGCGCGCAGTGGGGCGTCCACCTGCCGGAGAACTCGCATGTGCCGCCGATGTTCACGCCGCTGCGCGTGCGCGACGTCTTCCTGAAGAACCGCATCGTCGTCTCGCCGATGGCGCAGTATTCGGCCGTCGACGGCGTGCCCGGCGATTATCACCTCGTGCACCTGGGCGCGCGGGCGCTGGGCGGGGCGGCACTCGTGATGGCCGAGATGACGTGCATCTCCGCCGACGCGCGCATCACGCCGGCCTGCCCGGGCATGTACGCGCCGGCGCACACGGCCGCGTGGAAGCGCATCGTCGACTTCGTGCATGGGCAGACCGATGCGCGTATCGGCATCCAGCTGGGCCACGCCGGGGCGAAAGGGTCGACGCGCCCGATGTGGGACGGCATCGACCAGCCGCTCCCCGACCACAACTGGCCATTGATCGCGGCGTCGGAGCAGCAGTACCTGCCAGGCATCTCGCAGGTGGCGCGTGCCGCGACGGAAGCCGATCTCGCGCGCGTCGAGGCCGATTTCGTGCGTGCCACGTTGGCGGCCGACGCGGCCGGATTCGACTGGCTCGAACTGCATTGCGCGCACGGGTATCTGCTGTCGTCGTTCATGTCGCCGCTGACGAACCGGCGGACGGACGACTACGGCGGCAGCCTGGAAAACCGTTGCCGCTATCCGCTGCGCGTGTTCCGCGCGATGCGCGCCGTGTGGCCGGCCGGGAAGCCGATGAGCGTGCGGATCTCGGCCCATGACTGGGTCGAGGGCGGCATCACGCCGGCCGACGCCGTGCACATCGCACGCCTGTTCAAGGACGCGGGCGCCGACATGATCGATTGCTCGTCGGGCCAGGTCAGCAAGGAGGAGCGGCCGGTCTTCGGCCGCATGTACCAGACGCCGTTCGCGGACCGCATCCGCAACGAGGCCGGGATCCCGACGATCGCCGTCGGGGCCATCTACGAAGCGGACCACGCCAACAGCATAATCGCCGCCGGGCGCGCGGACCTGTGCGCGGTGGGCCGGCCGCACTTGGCCAATCCCGCGTGGACCCTGGCGGAGGCGGCGAAGATCGGCGTCACGGCGGTCGCGTGGCCGAAGCAGTATCTGGCCGGGAAGGCGCAGCTGGAACGCAATCTGGAACGCGAACGCCAGCTGGCGGCCGCGAACACGGGCCTGACGCCGCAGCAGGTGGCGGCGCGGCTGCTGGAGGGTTGATGGAGACGTTACAAGGAAAACACGCCGTGGTGACGGGCGCCAGCCGGGGCATCGGCCTCGCGATCGCGCATGCGTTGATGGCGCAAGGTGCGCGGATCACGTTGATGGCGCGCGATGCCCGCGCGCTGGAGGCGGCAGCCGCGGAACTGGGCGGCGACACGGCCTGGCAGGCGGTGGACGTGACGGATGCGGAGGGCGTGGCGGCCGCGTTCGCGCGTGCGGGCGCCGTGGACATCCTCGTCAACAACGCGGGCCAGGCCGCGTCGGCGCCGTTCGGCCGCACGGACGCCGCGCTGTGGCAGCGCATGCTGGACGTGAACCTGACCGGCGCCTACCACTGCATCCACGCCGCACTGCCGGGCATGCTGGATGCGGGCTGGGGCCGCGTCGTCAACGTCGCGTCGACGGCCGGCCTCACGGGCTACCGCTACGTGGCCGCGTACTGTGCGGCAAAGCACGGCCTCGTCGGCCTCACGCGCGCGCTGGCGCTGGAAGTGGCGAACAAAGGCGTCACCGTGAATGCCGTGTGCCCGGGCTTTACCGACACGGACATTGTCGCGGACGCCGTCGCCAACATCGTGCGCAAGACGGGGCGTACCGCAGACCAGGCGCGCGCGGAACTGGCGGCCGCCAACCCGCAGGGGCGGCTCCTGCAGCCGGACGAAGTGGCGCACGCCGTCGCGTGGCTGTGCATGCCCGGTGCGGCGGCGATGAATGGCCAGGCCATCGCGGTGGCCGGCGGGGAGGTGATGTGACGCCGGCCGACGACGCCCCCCTCGACCTGAAACTGTGGCTGCGCATGCTGTCCTGCACGGTGCGTGTGGAGAACACCATCCGCAGCCGGCTGCGGACCGCGTTCGGCATCACCTTGCCGCGCTTCGATCTGATGGCGCAGCTGGAACGTCATCCGGAAGGATTGCGGATGGGCGAGCTGTCGAAGCGGATGATGGTCACGGGCGGCAATGTGACGGGCATCGCCGACCAGCTCGAGCGGGAAGAGCTCGTCGTGCGCGTGCCCGACCCGCAGGATGGGCGCGCGTTCATGCTGAAGCTGACGCCGCGCGGACGCGCCGCGTTCGCGGAGATGGCCGCCGTGCACCAGGGCTGGGTGGCGGACCTGTTCGGCGACATCTCTCCGAACGACAAGGCCACCATGATCGCGCTGCTGGATACGATGAAGCGGCAACTGAACGACCGGAACTAGGAGACCACATGCACCGCACGCAGCTGGCCGGCTACCGCGCCGAACATTTCCTGTATGAGGCGGACGGCGGCGTCGCCACCATCACGCTGAACCGCCCCGAGCGCAAGAACCCGCTGACGTTCGAATCGTACGCGGAGCTGCGCGACCTGTTCCGCGCGCTCGCGTACGCGGACGACGTGAAGGCCGTCGTGCTGACCGGCGCGGGCGGGAATTTCTGTTCCGGCGGCGACGTCCACGAGATCATCGGCCCGCTCACGCAACTGGACATGCCCGGCCTGCTCGCGTTCACGCGCATGACGGGGGACCTCGTGAAGGCGATGCTGGGCTGCCCGCAGCCCATCGTGGCGGCCGTCGACGGCGTGTGCGCGGGAGCCGGCGCGATCCTGGCGATGGCATCCGACCTGCGGCTCGCCAGCACCCGCGCGCGCACGGCGTTCCTGTTCACGAAGGTGGGCCTGGCCGGCTGCGACATGGGCGCCTGTTCGATCCTGCCGCGCCTCATCGGCCAGGGGCGGGCGGCGGAACTGCTGTACACGGGCCGTGCGATGTCGGCCGAGGAGGGCGAACGCTGGGGCTTTTATAACCGCCTGTGCGCGCCGGACGACGTGCCCGGCGAGGCGCAGGCACTGGCGCGCAGCCTCGCCGACGGCCCGACGTTCGCGCATGGGATGACGAAGAAGATGCTGCAGCAGGAGTGGTCGATGGGAATCGCGGAAGCCATCGAGGCGGAAGCCCAGGCGCAGGCGATCTGCATGGCGACGAACGACTTCCACCGCGCGTACCACGCCTTCGTCGCGAAGACGGCACCGCGCTTCGAAGGAGACTGACATGGCCGACAAACGCTATCTCGAGTGGCCGTTCTTCGACGGCCGGCACGTCGACATGGAAGCGGCGCTGGACGAATGGGCGGCCACGTACGTGCGCGATCTGCACGGCGCGGATGTCGATGCCGATTGCCGCCGCCTCGTGCGCCTGCTGGGCGAAGGCGGCTGGCTGCGGCACGCGATCGGCGGTGCCGGTTCTCCCATCGACACCCGCGCGATCTGCCTGATCCGCGAGACGCTGGCGCGCCACAACGGCCTCGCCGACTTCGCCTTCGCCATGCAGGGCCTCGGCTCCGGCGCGATCAGCCTGTTCGGGACGGAGGCCCAGCGCGAGCGCTACCTGCCCGGCGTGGCCCGCGGCGAGGCCATCGCGGCGTTCGCGTTGTCCGAGCCGGACGCGGGTTCCGATGTCGCCGCGCTGCGCTGCACGGCGCGGCTTGAGGGCGACGCTTACGTCCTCGCCGGCGAGAAGACGTGGATTTCGAATGGCGGCATCGCGGACTTCTACGTCGTGTTCGCGCGCACGGGCGAGGCGCCGGGCGCGCGCGGCATCAGCGCGTTCATCATCGACGCGGACACGCCGGGATTCACGATCGCGGAACGCATCGCCGTCATCGCGCCGCACCCGCTGGCGCGGCTGCGGTTCGAGGATTGCCGCGTGCCGGCGGCGCAGCGCATCGGCGCTGCCGGGCAGGGGTTCAAGGTGGCGATGGCGACCCTGGACGTGTTCCGCACGTCCGTCGCGGCGGCCGCCCTCGGGTTCGCGCGGCGCGCCTTCGACGACGCGCTGGCCCATGCCACGCAGCGGCAGATGTTCGGTCAGACGCTCGCGGACTTCCAGTTGACGCAGGCGAAGTTCGCGCAGATGGCCACGAGCATCGACGCGAGCGCGCTGCTGACCTACCGCGCCGCGTGGCAGCGCGACCGCGGCGGCAAGGTGACGAAGGAAGCGGCGATGGCGAAGATGACGGCGACCGAGTCGGCGCAGCAGGTGATCGACGCGGCGGTGCAGATGTTCGGCGGCCTCGGTGTCACGCGCGGCCATCCGGCGGAGCGGTTGTATCGCGAGATCCGGGCCTTGCGCATCTACGAGGGCGCCACGGAAGTGCAGCAACTGATCATCGCGCGCGAACTGCTGCGCGAGGCGAAGGAAGAGTGAACATGGAGATACTCCAACCACCCGGGTGGCCGCGCCCGCGCGGGTACGCGAACGGCATCGCGGCGCGCGGCCGCCTCGTGTTCGTAAGCGGGATGATCGGCTGGAACGCGGACGGGCAGTTCGACAGCGACAATTTCACGGCGCAGGCCGGCCAGGCGCTGCGCAACGTCGTGGAAGTATTGCGCGAGGCCGGAGCGGGCCCCGAGCACATCGTACGCATGACGTGGTACGTGGTCGACAAGCGCGAATACCTGGCCGCCGGCAGCGTCCTCGGCGGCGTCTACCGCGAGATCATCGGCGCCCATTATCCGGCCATGACGGCCGTCGAAGTGCGCGCACTGATCGAGGATCGCGCGCGCGTGGAGATCGAAGCGACGGCTGTGGTGCCGGACTCCGGCTGATCAGCTGGCGGCGATCAGCGCGGCGATGTCGGCCGCCGTCAGCGCCCCGCGGTAGATACGGAACTCATCGATCTTGCCGTTGAAGTAAGGGTCGCCGGAGTACTGCGAACGGCCGATCCAGTTCTGGCTAGTGCCGCCCAGCTGCCATGGCGGCAGGAACTCGGCGTTGTTGGTGCCGGCCACGGCGCCGTTCACGTACAGGGTGGCGAGCTGGCCCGACAGGGTGACGGCCACGTGGACCCACTGCGCGGTCGGCAGCGCGGCCGTCCCCGTCACGGCCTGTTCGCCTTTGCCGCCGTCGACGGTGATGGCGAAGCGCACGGTACCGCTGCCCGAGCGCGGCGTCAGGAACATGTAGCGGCCGGTGCCCGAGCCGAAATCGAAGATCCGTTCCCAGTTGCGCGAAGCGTTCCAGTACACCCAGCAGGCCACCGTGAAGTCCGTCAGGTCGGTCACCAGGTTGGCCGGGAGGCTCACGTAGTCCGTGCTGCCGTTCAGCGCCACGGCGCTGCCCGACTTGCCGGTGCCCCAGGCGGCGCTGCCCGTCAGCGTGCCGGCATGGCCCTGGCCGCTGGCGTCGGAGACCACCGTACCGGTGCCCTCGTTGCACGCCAAGGAGGTATGCAGCGTATTGCCGACCTTCGCCGTGGCCCGGTTCGAATCCGCAGTCACGCCGCCGGGGATATTCCCGGACACGACGTAATACCAGGTGCCCGCACCCGGATTGTCGGTGTACGTCAGCAGGTCCGTGACGTTGCTGGTGAGGGTGGTCCAGGGGCCGCTGGTCGACGCCGCGCGCTTGACGTTGTAGCTGGTGGCGTAGGCGCTGCCCCACCACGACAGTTCGACCTTGCCGGCCGGCGTGCGCGCTTTCAGTCCGCTCGGCGCCGCACCCGCGGCGATCGGGTCGCGCGTGCAGGTGAGGGTGCCGTAGCCCAGCTGGTCGAAGCCGCCGCTCGTCGAGCCGTAGTTGCCGCCGCCGCCTTCCGGCTGCACCAGCAGCGCGAACTTCTTCGAATACGGGGCCGCGAGGCCCTTGCGGTTCACGTAATGGTTGTACACCAGCGCCCAACAGGGCCGGACGTTGCCCTGGCCGCCCGTCGCGAACACGGTCTGGTTGACGTTGTCGGCGTTGTTATAAGGGACGTAGGGTACCGTGTAATACGTCGTGCCCGACTGGATCAGGTTCGCCTTGGCCACGTATTCCGCGCCCATCAGGAAGCGGTTGTTGTCGTAGCCGTACAGGTCTACGCCCTGGTTCCAGGCCATCTCGCACATGGCGCCCATCAGCGCGATGCCGAGCGTGTTGTGGCCCTGGTCGCGTCCCGATTCCTGCCATTGGCCCAGGAAGCCCGGGTGGACGTAGTAGACGGCCTGCGCCACGGCGCCGTTGCCCGCGCCGGACTTGAAATAGTTGACGGCCTCGTCGAACAGGCTCTGATCGTCGCACAGCACGCCGATGGCCATGATCGAAGCCATGTTGCACAGGTCCCAGTTGGCCCAGTAGTGCGTGACGTCCGTGCCGTTGTGGCGGATGAGGAAGTCGTGGTTGATCGGATAGAACACGGTCTTCATCATGTTCTGGAAGCGCGCGAAATCCGCCGCGGCCCAGCCGCTGTAGGTGCGCATGATCTCGCCCGCGTTGGCGAATTCGTAGCCGTAGATGCCGGCGGCCAGCTGCGAGTTCGAGTCGCCGCCGATCGTGGTCAGCGTCGACGACCACCCGTTGATGATCTGCACGGCCTTGTTCGCGTAGTTGATGTCCCCCGAGACTTTCCAGCGCAGCGCGCACGCATAGGCGGCGGCCACGTCGTTGTACAGGATCCAGTAGTTTTCCGCATGGACGCCGTCGTTGCCGCGGTAGATGGCAGCCTGCGGATTCGGCGTGTAGCCGAGGCTCGCGTGCGAATTGTTGACCAGGAGGTTCCAGCTGTCGGACCACGGGCTGGTCGTGTATTTCGCGGCCATGCGGGTGAAATCGGCCTGGGTGTGCAGCAGGCCCGGATGGACGAAGGCGGTGGCTGCGCCGGCGCCGCTCATCGTCCCCGTGGTAAGCGTCCGGGTGGCGGGTGAGTCGGCGCCACTGCCGCCACAACCGGCGAGGGCGAGTGCGCCGAGGCTCAGCAGGAATTCGCGGCGTCCCAGCAGGGCGCGCGATTCCTCGTCCGGGGCGTCGGCGAGTGTCAGGGGAGTGGTGGGGGTATTCTGGTCGTGCGGATCCATTCTTTGCATTGGCGTCTCCATGCCGTCGAGGCGTATGTTGGACTGCGATCGAAGGGTGCTGCCGTACTGCCGCGCCGATGCTAGCACGTATGCACGCGGTTTTGTTATCGTTAACCACGATCTTTATCAAATGCCTTGCCATGTCCAAAACATATCCGTTTCGATAAAAAAGGCATGCCTGCTCCGCCGTCCCCGCCGTTATCATGTCTCGCATCGTAGACCGGGGTCCGGAAAAGCCGGAGCATTCTTGACATCGTTTCGAGATGTGATATAACTGGTCAAGTTATCGATACCAAAATAAATCAAACACAAGCCCGGCGGCGGCACGATCCGCACACGGGCAAGGAGACGACCCGTTGTTTACGTTACGTGCGTTCGCGCGCCGCTGCGTCGCGCCGCTTGCCGTGCTGCTGGGGTGCGTGACCGCGAATGCCGCCGTGGCCGCGGAGAACCGGCTGCAGGTGCACCCGTTCCCGAATCCCATCCGCTATTCGCACCACAACGACGACTACACGGTGCGCGTGCGCGTACCCGGCGGGCAGTGGCAGGACCTGTACGAGTACAACGTGAAGGTCGACCTCGACAAGCCGCAGGATGCGTCGATGGTCTACTTCAATTTCGACGGCACGGTGGAAGTGGCGGTCCAGAAGAACAACGGCACGTTCTCGAAAGTGGTCGTGCGGCCGGATGCGAAAGGCGTCAAGCCGGTCGTCCGCGACGGCATCGCGTACTTCACGCTGCGCCGCCCGCAGAACCTGAGCGTGGAATTCGACGACGACCGCCTGCACAACCTGCACATGTTTACGCACGCGATCCGCGCCGACATGCCGGCCGTGCCGGCGAACCTGGCCTCGAACGACATCGGCACGGGCACGACGCCCGATTTCACGCAGCCCGTCGTGTTCTTCGGACCGGGCATCCACAGCGGCGACTTCCGGCTGCGTTCGCACACGAAGGTGTACATCCACGGCGCCGCGATCCTGAAAAGCCCGCTCGTGATCGACGGCGTCGAAGACGTGAAGGTGATTAGCGACGGGCTGTTCACCGGCACCGACGTGACTACCATCCGGAATTCGCGCAACATCGAGATCGACGGCCCCATCGCCATCAACCAGCCGCACGGCACGATGCGCTGCATTACGTCGCAGGATCTCGTCGAAAAGAACATCCGCACGATCGGCGCCGGCCAATGGTCGGACGGCCTGGGCCACTTCGCGTGCGAGCGCGTGACGATCGCCGACAGCTTCGTGCGCACGTCGGACGACTGCCTGACGTTCTACAACCACCGCTGGGACATCTGGGGCAATACGCGCGACGTGCAGGTCCGCGACACGACCCTGTGGGCCGATATCGCGCACGCCGTCATGATCGGCATCCACGGCAATACCCCGACCCCGGCGCATCCGCAGAGCGAGGTGCTGGAGCGCCTGCGCTTTTCCAACATCGACATCCTCGATCACGACGAGGACGATCCGGAATACGAGGGCGCTCTCGGCATCATGGCCGGCGACGACAACCTGGTGCGCGACGTCGTGTTCGAGGACATCCGCGTCGACCGCATCGAGGAAGGGAAGCTTTTCAACCTGAAGATCGCGTACACGGCCAAGTACAACACGAGCCCGGGCCTGGGCATCGAGAACGTCACCTTGCGCAACATCCATTACACGGGCAGGGGTGCACCGAGCGCCAGCGCCATCACGGGCCGCGACGCCGCGCGCAAGGTGAAGAACGTGACGATTGAGAACGTGACCGTGGCGGGCAGGCGCCTCACCGCGCCCGAGGCGGGGTCGCTCGAGGTGAACGAGTTCGTCGACGGTCTACGCTTTCGCTGACATAACAAAAACGACAAAGGAGACACATGGAATCAACGAACATCATCGCGGCCGTCCTGCTGGCGACGGCGGCACTCCCGGCGCTGGCGGCCCAGCCGAAACCGGCCGAGTGGGAGCAGCCGGAAGTCGTCGCAGTCAACCGCGAGCCGATGAAGGCGACGTTCTTCAATTACGAATCGCGCGACAAAGCGCTGGCGGGCGACAAGGCCGCGTCGCAGTTTTACCTGTCGTTGGACGGCACGTGGAAGTTCAAGTATTCGCCGAACCCGGAAGTGCGTCCGCAGGATTTCTACAAGACGTCGTACGACGTCAGCAAGTGGGGACACATCCAGGTACCCGGCATGCTGCAGACGCAGGGTTATGGCAAGCCGATCTTCACCAACATTAAATATCCCTTTCCGCAGAACGAGCCGTTCATTCCGCACGAACTGAACGAGGTCGGCTCGTACCGCCGCGACTTCGACGTGCCCGCCGCGTGGAACGGCCGCGATGTGTTCCTGCAGATCGGCGCGGCCGGCGCAGCGTACTACGTTTGGGTCAACGGTCAAAAGGTCGGGTACTCCGAGGATTCCAAGCTGCCCGCCGAATTCGACCTGACCCGCTACGTGCACCCGGGCCGCAACACGATCGCCATCGAACTGTATCGCTGGGCGGACGGCTCCTACCTGGAAGACCAGGACTTCTGGCGCGTCAACGGCATCGAACGCAGCGTGTACGTGTACGCCGAACCGAAGACGCGGCTGCGCGACTACCGCGTGACGGCGGGCCTGGACAAGTCGAATTACCGCGACGGCCGCTTCGAACTCGTCGCCGAGATGGCGGGCGCGCCGGCGAAGGTCGAGGTCGAGGCGCGGGTGCTGGACGGCACGCGCGAGATCCTGCGCGTAAAAGGCACGCCGGGCGCGGACCGCAAGGCCGTGCTGACCGGCGCGGTCCCGGCGGTGAAACCGTGGTCGGCGGAGACGCCGAATCTCTACACGCTGTTGGTGGAAGTGACCGATGCGCAGGGCCGCCTCCTGTCGGCGACGTCGCGCCGCATCGGCTTTCGCACCGTCGAAATCGCCGACGGCGAAGTGCGCGTGAACGGCAGGCGCGTGATGATCAAGGGCGTCAACCGCCACGAGCACGACCCGGTCACGTACCGCGTGATGTCGATGGACTCCATGCGCAAGGACATCGAGTTGATGAAGCGCGCGAACGTGAACGCCGTGCGCGCGTCGCACTATCCGAACGATCCGCGCTGGTACGACCTGGCCGACGAATACGGCCTGTACATCATGGACGAGGCGGACCTCGAGTCGCACGGCTACATGGAGAAGGGCGACCAGGCGGGCGACCCGCAGAAGCGCGCGGCCATCCAGCTGGGCTACAAGCCGCACTGGCGCATCGGCCACCTGGACCGCATCTCGCGCATGGTCGAACGCGACAAGAACTCGCCGTCGATCATCTTCTGGTCGCTGGGGAACGAGGCCGGCACGGGGCCGAACTTCGAGAACGCGGCCGCATGGATCCGCAAGAACGACCCGACGCGCCTGATCAGCTACCTGGGCCACGGCACGATCGGCGAGGAACACCTGCCGAATGCCTACGTCGACATCTATGCGCCCATGTACGACGACATCGAGAAGATGGCGGATTACGCGCTCGATCCGAACTTCCGCCAGCCGATGATCCAGTGCGAGTACGCCCACGCGATGGGAAATTCGCTGGGCAACCTGGAGGATTACTGGCAGGTCATCCGCGCGCACCGCAAGCTGCAGGGCGGCTTCGTGTGGGACTGGGTCGACCAGAGCGTCATCGCGAAGGACGACAAGGGCCGCACGTACTGGGCGTCCGGCTTCGACCTGAACCCGGCGCGCGGCGACAACAGCGTCGTCGGCGACGGCGTCGTGCGCTCCGACCGCACGCCGGATCCGGAATACTACGAGCTGCAGAAAGTCTATTCGCCCGTCGTGTTCGAAGGCGATCCGGCCGCGGGCAGCGTCGAGGTCGTGAACCGCTACGATTTCCGCGACCTGTCGCACCTGTCGTTCGACTGGGAGCTGGCGCGCGACGGCGTCGTCGTCGCCCGCGGCACGCTTCCCGATGCGGCCACGCCGGCGGGGGCCCGCCAGAAACTGGCGCTGGCGCTGCCGGAGGGCGTGTCCGGCGGCGAACGCGTAATGACCGTGCGGGCCAGGAGCCGTGCGGCGCTGCCGGGTGTGGAGCAGGGCGCCGTCGTCGGCTGGTCGCAGTTCGTGCTGGCGGCCGCGCGCGCCCCGCAGGAGCAGCTGGCCACCGTGGCGCCCGTGCGCACGGACGGTGCGGTGGAGCTGCGTGCCGGCGACGCCGTGCTGCGCGTAGCGAAGGACACGGGTCTCGTGACCTATACCGTGGCCGGCCGCACGGTCCTGAAGGGAGGCGCGCCGAACTTCTGGCGCGGCCTGACGGACAACGACGAAGGCGCCGGTGTGGACAAGAGCCACAAGGTCTGGCAGACGTTCACGGAACAGCGCAAGGTGCGCGACGTGACCGTGACGGGCGACGGCGTACGCGTGCTGTTCAGCTTCGGCGCCGGCGCGGCGCACTGGGAAAACGTCTATCGCATGCGCGCCGGCGGCAGTGTCGACGTGCAGGCCAGCTTCACGCCGCTGCGCGACGACCTGCCGGATCCGCTGCGCCTGGGCCTGCGCTTCGACAGCCTGCCGCGCTCGACGCGCTGTCGTGGTACGGCCGCGGCCCGTACGAGTCGTACGCGGACCGCAAGACGGGATCGGCGCTCGGTCTGTACGCCGGCAAGGTGGCGGACCAGTACCACGGCTATATCCGGCCGCAGGAAAGCGGCAACAAGACGGACGTGCGCTGGTTCCAGCTGCAGGGGAGCGATGGCACGGGCATCCGCGTGGACGCGGACACGCCCATCGCGTTCAATGCGCTCGCGTTCCCTTACGAAGACCTGTACCTGCGGCCGCGCGGCACGTGGAAGAGTTCCGGGATCGTGCCGCATGGCGACGGTTCGGTCCTCATCGACCTGGCGCAGGCGGGCGTTGGCGGGGACACGGGCTGGAGCCTGGATGGCCGGCCGCACGTGAAGTACCGCATCCCGCTCGCGCCCGCCAGCTACCGCTTCGTGCTCGCCCCGTGCGTGCGCAGCGCGTGGCGGACAGGTGATCGATAACCGGGATATGCCCGTCCCGGATCACGACGCCGGCGCCCGTCAAGGCGCTGGCGTCGTGTAAATACCACATCAACAATGATATTTCGCAAAGGCATTACCACCAGGAAGGACTCGCCCTATAATTCAATCCACATTTGTTATCGATACCTAAAACGCCGGCCACACAGAGCCGGGACAAACCATGCCAATCGGACTACAGAGGAGAACACAATGAAACAGCATCGCAATATCGGACCGACGATGTCGGTCGTCGCCGTGGCGCTCGCCCAGGCCTTCGCGGGCCACGCCTGGGCGCAGCAGGCGGACGCCAACACCGTCGTCGTGACGGGCATTCGTGCCAGCGCGCAGTCGTCGCTGGCGGTCAAGCGCGACTCGATGGAGGTCGTCGACTCGATCAGCGCGGACGACATCGGCAAGCTGCCGGACCCGAACGTCACCGAGACCATGACGCGCATCCCGGGCGTGCAGGGTTACCGCTACGGCGGCGAGGGCGCATCGCCGGTGGGCCAGGGCTCGGGCGTGACGATCCGCGGCCTGTCGGGCCAGACGGCGTCTGAAGTGAACGGCCGCGCCTACTTCACGGCCGGCAGCCGCGAGTTCAACCTGGAAGGTGCGATTCCGGGCATGGTCGCAGGCATCGACGTGTATAAAAACCCGTCGGCCGAACACATCGAGGGCGCCATCGGCGGCCTGGTCAACATCCGCACCCGCAATCCGAGCGACTTCAAGGGCCTGACGGGCGCCCTGAACATCGGCGGCCGCTACAACGACCTGGCGAAGAAGGGCAACCCGGAACTGTTCGGGATGATCGCCAACCGCTGGAACCTGCAGGGCGGCGGGCGCATCGGCGTGATGGCGGCGGCCGTGTTCCAGCAGAGCACGGGCCGTTCGGACAACAATCCGGCCAACGGCGGCGCCAACTACAAGCGCGCCGTGCGCGCCGACAGCGCTGAATACGCGACGCTGGCTGGTGCCAATACGGCGAACGATCCGTCCAAACCGATGTCGCAGTACGTCGGCCGCACCGACGTCTCTTATCTGGCGAGCGTTCCCACGCTGCCGACGTCGACGACTGCCGGCGCCTACATGCCGAACCTGGCGGGTCTGACCCAGGAGCAGGCCAGCAACGTCATGGCGGCGCCTGCACTCACCAATAACGTGTTCCAGGAAACGATCATGCGTACCCGGCGCGGCCTGAACCTGGCTGCGGACTGGCGCGTCGACAATACGCTGCGCTTCTACGTCGACGGCAACTACACCTATTACCTGTATCACCAAAACTACCGCGGCCTGAACTCGTCGGATAACAACAACCAGGCCAACAACGTGCAGAACCTGCAGACGACGCCGTTCAGCCTGACGGAGCAGCTCGCCAACGGCAACCTCAACGGCGGCAGCAACGACGTCCTCGCAAGCAAGCGCTTCCTGAGCGGAAGCTTCCTGAATACGAGGATGACGACGACCGGCGGCGACGAGCACCGTCCGTACACGACGTGGATCGCGGCGACCGGGGCGGAATGGCATCCCACGCCGGCATTGTTCCTGAAGGCCGACGTCAACTTCATCAAGGCCGACCAGACCCAGGACAACCGCTCCGTGACACTGTTCTCCAATCCGGGCCTGTACTGGACGGCCAACCGGGTCAGCGACGGCGCGCCGCACCAGTTGACGTTCACCGGGCCGAGCCTGTCCGATCCGGCCAACTTCATGTACCAGGCCTACAGCAACGGCACGCACAATACCGTGCACGACACCGGGGGCGCCATCGCTCTGGACGGTACGTACTCGCTGGACGACGGTTGGTTCTTCAGCCGCTTCAAGTTCGGCACCCGTGCCGCGCGCCAGTCGAGCAGCTTCAACAACTTTGGTTTTGGCGGCCGTCCGCTGACGAGCAACGGCCTCGCGCTGGCCGCCGACGGCAGCAACGGTATCTCGGCGGCGCAGGGTGGCCACACGCAATCGTCGCCGACCAACTTCATGGACGGCCTGGCCGGATATTCGGGCGGCTACGTCGTCTATTCGCCCGACCAGTTACTGGGCAACCAGGTGAGCGCCGCCTTCCCGAAAGCGGGCATCCTGCCCGAGAACGGGCTGGCGGAAAACATCCTGTCGCGTCGTTATACGAACGAGAAGACCAAGGCGATCTACCTCGTGGGTGAGTTCGCACTGCTGGATGACCGTCTCAAGGGTAACGTCGGCGTGCGCGTCGTCCGCACCAATGGCGAATTCGTGGCGCAGGTGGCGGACCCGATCACCGGCGTCATCGGACCGTACCGCCGCACGACGTCCTACACGAACGCACTCCCTTCGTTTAACGTGACCTACGACCTGGCGAAAGACTTCCTGGCGCGCTTCGGTTACGGACGCGGCATGACCCGTCCGGGACTCGACCAGCTCAATCCATCCCTGACCGTCAACTCGACACAGGGTACGTTACAGATCGGTAACCCGGATCTGCGTCCGCTGACCGCGAACAGCTTCGACTTCTCGCTGGAGCGCTACTTCAGCAAGACGAACTACCTGGCCGCCGGTGTGTTCGACAAGGAGATCAACGGGTTCTTCAACGACGTCCAGAATTGCGAGACGGTCTCGCTCGCGACGGGCTATACCGGCGCCGTCTCGAACGGTTGCCCGAGCGGCCAGCTGTTGGTGTCGAAGACCCTGAATTCCGAGAAGGGTTTTGCGCGCGGCGTCGAGCTGTCGGGCCAGTACTTCTTCGACGGCGCCCCGGGCATCCTGAAGAATTTCGGCGTCTCCGGTTCGTACACCTACGTGAAGACGGACAATCCGTTCAACGTCGGCACGAAGGCCGCTCCGAACATCATCTCGACGCCCCAGCCGTTCGCCTCGAAGAACAGTTACAGCGTGAGCGCCCTGTACGAGGACAACAAGGCGTCCGCGCGCCTGGTCTACACGTGGCGTTCGCCGTCGGTGCTGTTCGGTTTCTCGCCGAATCCGATCGATGGCCGCTACATCGACGCTTACGGCATCCTGGACGGTTCGTTCAACTACCAGCTGACCGACAACATGGCGTTGTCGCTGAATGCGTCGAACATCACCAACAAGACGCTGAACCGCAACGTGGGTGGCCTGGGCAACGAGAGCGGCATCGAACGCCAGCATTACGAAAACGGCCGATTCTTCGGTTTCAGCCTGCGTTACAAGTTTGGAAACCTGTAGTATTTTCTCTCTCGTCGCGGGACACTGTCCCGCTTTCGTACCCGCCTCCGGCACTTGCCGGCGGCGGGTTTTTTCATGAAAGGCTTTCCGATGACCTTCACCCGACGCTCGATGCTCAAGGCCACCCTCGCGGCGTGGCCGGCGCATTGTGTCGCCCGCGACCCTGGCGACCGTGACCGACGCCCGCTTCCCGTTCCGGTCGATGCGGCGCGTGCCTTCCTGGCAAACCAGGTACGCCTGCTGCCGGGAAGTCCGTTCCATGCGCGGCAGGAGCTGCATCGGAAAGGGGTGCTCGCATCGTATGATCCGGACAAGTTGCTGTACCCCTACCGCGCGTTGGCCAGGCTTCCCCAGAAAGAAGGCATCGAGCGCGGCTACGACGGCTGGGATAGTGAATTTCTCCGTGGGCACATGACCGGGCACTACCTGTCCGCCGCGTCGCGCATGGCGGCGGCTACGGGAAGCATCCTGTTTCGCGACCGGGTCAACTACCTCGTGGGCGAGCTCGCCACATGCCAGAGGGCCCTGGATCTGGATGGTTACCTGTCCGCCTTTTCCACGGCCGCCTTCGACCAGCTCGAAGGCAAGCCCGGGGCCGACGCGGGGAGCATCGGGGTGCCTTATTACACGATCCAGAAGATCATGTCGGGCCTCCTCGACGCGCATGCCCATGTCGGCAACAGGCAGGCGCTCGACGTCGCCACCAGGATGGCCGACTACTTCGGCAAACGGCTCGCGACGCTGGATGCCGCGCAGATCGACAGGATGTTCCGCACGGACGGCAGCCGCAATCCGCAAAACGAATTTGGTGCGATGAGCGACGTTCTGACGGAACTTTACAAAATCGACAAAAATCCCCGTCACCTCGAAACCGCCCGCATATTCGATCGCGCCTGGTTTGTCGGGCCCCTTGCCGAGGGCGAGGACCGGCTGGGCGGCTTGCACGCCAATACGCACATCGCGCAAGCAGTGGGCCTGGCTAACGGTGCGAACGTCAATGGCAACCCGGTGGCACTGAAGGCGTCCGAGAACTTCTGGCGGCTGGTCGTACACAGGCATTCGTTCGCCAATGGCGGCACGGCATTCAACGAATGGTTCGACAAACCCGGCGTGGAGGCCGGCCCGTCGATCGACAATCAGAAGGTATTGCCGCCGACCACCGCCGAAACCTGTAACACCCATAACATGCTCAAGCTCACCGGCAGGCTTTTCGAGCGCAATCCGCGTGCGGCGCTTGCCGACTACTACGAGCGTGCCTTGTACAACCACGTGCTGGCATCGGTCGCGCCCGATTCGGGCGCCATGACCTACTTCACGCCGTTCCATGGCGACTTTCGCACCTATCTCAACGGCAGCTTTTGCTGTACGGGCAGCGGTATCGAAAACACCGCACGCTACAACGAAGGCATTTACTTTCACAAGGACGATGCGCTCTGGGTGAACCTGTATATCCCATCCGAGCTCAGCTGGCGCGAAACCGGGATGGTCTTGCGGCAGCAAGGAGATATCATGCGCGGTGACCCGGTGCGCTTTACGGTCGTCAAACCTGGCACCGGCGCCGTCACGCTCAATTTGAGAATCCCCGCGTGGGTCGCCAAACCGGCGGCAGTCAGGATCAACGGGAAGCCGCGACGCGTGGACGCGAAGCCGTCGACCTATATCGCGTTGCGGCGGCCATGGAAAGCCGGTGACGTGATCGACCTGGCACTCCCGGCGGGGCTGCGGCTGGAGCAAGCCGGGGACGACGCCTCGATGGTCTCCCTGTTCCATGGTCCCGTCTTGCTGGCCGGAGAACTTGGCAGGGACAACATGCCTGCCAGCGACGTGGGCCACAAGGATGCTTACCTGAAGGTCGCGGCGGCGCCGGTGCCCGATATCGTCGGCACATCCGGCAATCCCGCCGACTGGCTCGCTACTATCCCCGGCGATCCGTCCGCATTCAAGTTCAAGGACGCCGGTCCGGCAACCGGCATTGTCCTTCGGCCGTTATTCGACCTGCACCATCAACGCTATTCCGTGTATTGGCACCTTCGCAAATCCGCGATCTGACGCCAACATGCGGTCAGTACGGCCCGACGCCCGGCGCCGTCACGTTGAAATAGTCGGCTTCGAGGAACGACGGCTGCGCGCGCGCCCGCGCACCGACGCTGAACAGGCCGACCTGCGCGCCCACCCACGTACCGCGCGTGACGGGGAACGGCGCCCCTGCCGGCTTGAAATCGCGGCCGTCCAGGCTGTACGACATGCCGACGAACGCGGTTTCGTACATGGACATGCGCAGCACCACCTCGTCCGGCGCGTCCGGCAGCACGACGGTGGACTCCTCGCGGCAGCGCGGTCCGAACGGGCCGCACACGGTGTGCACCAGTTCCGTCTTTCCGCCGTTGCGCCGCAGGCCGATCCAGGCGTACTGCATGGCGTTGATGATCAGGCCCGCCCGGTCGCCGTCGACAGCACCCGCGAGACGCACGCGGGTCTCCGCGACGAAGCGCGACGCGGGCACCTTCTGCGTCAGGATCGCGCCCGCCGCGCGCACGAAGCTTTCCGCCTCCGGCACGACCTGCGTCGCGAGGCGCAGGTGGCCGGGGTTGTCGGTCAGCGAGTACCAGCCGGACGCCGGATTCGCGCCCCATTGCCACTGCGGGCCGAGGGCAGGGCCGTCGAAGCCATCGTTCGTCGCCGGCGCGGCCGGGCCGAAGCCCTGCACCGGTTTCGCGTACGTGTTCACGGGTTCGCCGACGCCAGGCGTGCGGCCGGGGGCGCCGATGACCGGCCAGCCGTCCTGCCAGCGCATCGGCTGCAGGTGCACGACGCGGCCATACGCGCCCTTGTCCTGGAAGTGCACGAACCAGTCCTTGCCGTCCGGAGCATCCACCCACGCGCCCTGGTGCGGGCCGTTGACGGGCGTGTCGCCCTGGTCCATCACGCGGCGCGCTTCGTACGGCCCGTCGATCGAACGCGAACGGAACACGGCCTGCCAACCCATCTCCACGCCGCCGGCCGGCGCGAACACGTAGTAATAACCGTTCGCCTTGTACAGCTTCGGCCCTTCGACCGTGTGATAGCCGGGGTAGCGGCCGCCGTCGATGATGACCTTGCCGGCGTCGTCCAGCAGGCGCGTGGCCTGCGGGTCCATCCGGCGCAAGGTCAACACGTTGTTGATGCCGGCGCGGCTCTTCGCCCACGCGTGAAGCAGGTACGCCTTGCCGTCGTCGTCCCACAGGGGCGCCGGGTCGATGATGCCGCGCCCGGCGAGCAGCAGCCGCGGCGGCGTCCACGGACCGGCGAAATGCTCGGCCGTCGTGACGTACACGCCGTAGTCCGGGTCGGGATAGAAGATCCAGAAGCGGCCGTCGTGCCAGCGCAAGGTCGGCGCCCACACGCCCTTGCCGTATTGCGGGCGGTCGAACACGTTGGCCGGTTCCAGCCGGGGCAGGGCGTGGCCGACGAGCGTCCAGTTCACCAGGTCGGGCGACTCCAGCAGCGGCAGTCCGGGTGCGTTGTTGAAGCTGGACGCCGTCATGTAGAACTTGTTGCCGACGCGGATCACGTCCGGATCGGAATAATCCGCGTGCAGGATCGGGTTACGGTAGCGGCCGTCGCCGAGGTCGGCGATCCAGGGCGCGGCCGCGGGGCCCGCAGCCGCCGGCGGCTGGGCAGGCGCAGCCACGGTGCGGCAACCCGCGATGGCCGCCGCGGCGACGAGGATGGCGCTAAGGCGTGAAACAGGCACGAAACTCTCCTTCTTCATTCGGTGGAGCTTGGGGTTGTTATCGATCTCATGGTAGCATTGTTGAAACAGAGCAATCAAGGCAAATCAGGCTGCATGAACCTTGCCATGCCGCGTTGTCAAAAGTGGCATTTCCCCTGGCCCGGCGGTATTATGTGACATCGCGTGCCAAGGATGAAATCGATAACATAGCCAGGCCGTCAGACTACAGGACAATAAATCAATGGGTAGTGAAACCAAGCAGGGCGACCGCCCGACCGGCGGTGCGACCGTCTGGGACGTGGCACAGAAGGCCGGCGTCTCCGCGATGACCGTGTCGCGCGTCATCAACGGTAATGCGAGCGTCAGCGACAAGACGCGCGAGAAGGTCAACAAGGCCATCCAGGAACTCAATTACCAGGTCAATGTGGCGGCGCGCGCCGCGCGCATCGGTACGCTGCGCGTGGGCCTGTTGTACAGCAACCCCAGCGCCGCGTTCCTCAGCGCCTTCCTCGTCGGCGCCCTCGGCGAGTGCAGCCAGACTGGCGCCCACCTGATCCTCGAAAACTGCGACAACCTGCGCAGCCAGCGCAAGGCGATCGACCGCCTGATCGCGGACGGCGCCGACGGCATCCTCGTGCCGCCGCCGCTGTGCGACTCCAAGGCCGCGCTCAAGCAGCTGGCCGAAATGGGCATTCCGTCCGTCGCGGTCGCGACCGCAAAGCCGTCGCAGCAGATGTCGGCCGTGCGCATCGACGACTACGAGGGCGCGCTCACGATGACCAAGCACCTGCTGGCCCTTGGCCACACGGACATCGGCTTCATCAAGGGCGACCCGGAACACACGCCGGCCCAGTTGCGCTACCAGGCGTTCATCGACGCCATGCGCGAGGCCGGCCACCACGTCCCCGCCGAGCGGGTGGCGCAGGGCATGTTCACGTACCGTTCCGGCCTGCTGGCGGCGCGCGAACTGCTGGCCCAGCCGACGCGGCCCACGGCGATCTTCGCGAGCAACGACGACATGGCGGCCGCCGTCATCGCCGTCGCGCACGGACTGCACATGCAGGTGCCGGACGACATCGCCGTCTGCGGCTTCGACGACACGCCCGTCGCGACGACCGTCTGGCCGGAACTCACCACGATCCACCAGCCGATCACGGAGATGGCGCGCAGCGCCGTCGCCCTGCTGGTGGAACACATCCGCGCGCGCCGCGCCGGCCAGTCGTACATGCCGCAGCACCGGCTGATGCCGTTCACGCTGGTCGAACGCGAATCGACGGAAGCGCACGAGTAAACATTACCAGTAGGGACGCCACGTGCGGGTCAACCGCACGAGGGCCTCCAGGTAGAAGTAATCGCCCCAGATGCACGCCTCGTCCACGCCGACGCCGTTCGGCTTGTGGTACACGCCGTGCTTCAGCAGGCCGGCGCCCGGCGTGCCGCTCGCGTCGGCGTAATCGGCGGCGAGCGTGAGCACCGTGCCGGCCGCGGCGCGTTCGTAGGCGGCGCGCAGCGGGTCGGCCAGCGGCAGGTTGCGGGCCAGTTCCAGCAGGCCGCACGCGGCGATGGCGGCGCCCGAGCTGTCGCGCGGCTCCGGTCCGCTCGTGAACACGAGATCCCAGTAGCAGATGCCGTCCGCCGGCAGGCGGTTCAGGTAGTAATTCGCCAGCACTTTTGCCAGGTCGACGAGGCGGCCGTCGCCGTTGTGGCGGTAGACGAGCGGGAAGCCCGAGATGCCCCAGGCCTGCCCCCGCGCCCAGCACGAATCGTCCGCATGACCCTGGTGCGTCTTGCCGTACAGCGGCGCGCCGCTGGCCGGGTCGAAGAAGAACGTGTGGAACGTGGAGCCGTCCGGGCGCACGATGTGGCGCGCGGCGGCCTCGATGTGGCGGTCGGCCGCGGCGCGGAACGCCGGGTCGCCCGTATGGTCGCTCGCCCAGTACAGCAGCGGCAGGTTCAGGTTGCAGTCGATGATCATGCGGCCGCGCTGTGCCGGGTCGGACAATTCGCCCCACGCCTGGATGATCCCGGCGCCGGGCAGGTAGCGTTCCAGCAGCAGGCGCGCGGCACCCAGCGCCGCCTCCGCCGCCAGCGGCTCGCCCGTCAACTGGTAACCCGACACGCACGAGAGGCTGTACAGGAAGCCGAGGTCGTGGTGGTTGACGTTGATGCGGTCGCGCTGGCGCGCATGGAAGCTGGCCACGTGGCGCAGGGCGCAATCGCGGTAGCGCGCGGTACCCGTCAGCTCGTACGCGAGCCACAGCATGCCGGTCCAGAAGCCGTTCGTCCATTCCGTGTTGTCCATCGCCTGGTAGACGCCGCCCTGCGACGACGGCATCGGGAAGGCGTCGCCGAAGTGGGCCAGGTTGCGGTCGACGGCGTCCAGCGCGCGCGCGATCGCACGGTCGATGGCGGCCTTGTCGACGCCGCGGTTCCAGTGGGCCGGCAGGGCGCCGGTGTTCAGCGGCTCGAGCGTGGCCGCGTTCAGGGGTGATGTCATGCTTGCTCCTTCGGGATTCATTTGGCGGGTTCGGCGAGCGGCGCGGCCTGCTCGCCAACCGTTTCGGCGGGCGTCGGCAGCAGGAACACGGCGGACAGGATGAGGAAGACGAGGCCCAGGCCCGCCAGGGTCAGATAGGTCGCGGGGAAGCCGATCCGGTCGTAGCCGATGCCGGCCAGCGACGACAACGCGAAGATGCCGATCGAGTGGCCGAAGCTCACGCCGACCATGTAGACGGTCGACGCCAGGCGGTTGTCGAAGTGGCGTGCGATGTAGCGGAACAGCGAGACGGCGAGGATCGGCAGTTCCACCGAGTGCAGCAGCTTCATCGCCGAGATCGAGACAGGGCCGACGGCGAGGCCGGAACCGGCGATCCGCACGAGCATGATGGAACCGGCCAGCAGCAGGCCGTTCTTGGCGCCGATGCGGCGCACGAGCAGCGGCGCGACGAACAGGCCGCCCGCTTCCAGGAAGATCTGCGCGGAGTTCAGGTAGCCGAACATGGCGACGCCGGTCTTCGGGTCCGGGAAAAGCGACGCGAAATAGCGGGGGAACTGCTGGTCGAACACGAGGTACAGGTTCGTCACGCCCAGCACGAACACCATGAAGCGCCAGAAGCCCGGCATGCGCAGCAGCGCGAACGCGTCGGCGAGCCTGACGCCTTCCTTGCCGGGCACGCCGGCGACATGAGGGCCGCCGCGCGTCACGGCCAGCAGCGCGAGCATGACGCCGCCCGCCAGCGACGCGAGCGCGAAATTGATGCCCGGGTCGATGTTGTAGATCCGGCCGCTGAACACGGCGGCGCTGGCGAAGCCCAGCGAGCCCCACAGCCTCACGCGGCTGTATTCGAAGCCGTCGCGCCGGCCGATGCGGTCGACGTACGACTCGATCGCGTAGCTGCCCGCATTGAACGTGATCCCGAGATACAGGCCGCCCACGGCGGCGCCCAGCAGGATGTTCGCCTTCAGCAGCGGCGCATACAGGAAAGGGAAGAACAGGCCGGACAGGGCGACCAGCGCCGCGACCGTCCACAGGATGTTGCGGCGGGTGCCTACGCGGTCCGACACGAAGCCGTAGATCGGTTGCGAACACATCGCGGCGAAGGCGTTGGCCGAAAAGACGATGCCCGCCTCGGTACCCGACAGCTTCAATGTCTGCCCCAACCAGACGGCGAGCAGCGAAATGCTCATCGCCTGGGCGAAGAAGTAGATGTAGACGAAGCCGCACAGGAAGCGGAATTGCGATGTGCGCGTTGCCATGGTGTCTCCTGGTTATCGTTGTAATAGCGTGCCGAAATACTGTTGGCCGGGCGCCGGGAAGTCAAGGGCGTCGTCGCGGCGGACGACGATGGCGTCCGCCAGCGCCAGCGCCAGCGCCAGCACGGCGTCGAGCGTCGGCGGTTGGGCGCCCGCGACCCGGCAGGCGGCGGTGCCGGCGGCGACGGCGACGCGCAGATGGCTGCCGCCCGCGCGCTCCGGCCACGTCATGAGGCTGTAGAGCAGGGCGCCGATGCTGGCGTCGCCCGCGCCGACCGTGTCGACGACGTCCACGGCCGGCGCGGCCGCATGCCATACGCCGTCGGGCCGGACGAGGTGCGCGCCGTCGCCGCCGCGCGTGAACAGGTAGGTCGCGGCCGGATTCAAGGCGCGCAGGGACGCGAAGGCGGCGTCGGTGTCGTCGTGGCGGAACAGGCCGCGCAGGTCTTCGTCCGACACCTTGACGACGTCCGCCAGGCCGACCATCGTGCGCAACGTGTCGTCATAACGGTCGTCCATCAGCGCGCGGAAGTTCGGGTCGTAGCTGATCTTCGTGCCGCGCAGTTTCAGGTCGCGGGCCAGCGCCACGAGCGTGCCCGCGAGCGGTTCGCGCGCGAGGCTGATGCCGCCGAAGTGGACCCACGCGGCGCTCTCCTGCCAGCCGGCCGGCAGGTGCTCCGGAGCGAAGTGCAAGTCGGCGCTGTCGGTGCCGATGAAGAAGTAGCGGGGCGGATGACGTTCGTGCACGACGGCCAGCAGCGGCGGGCGGTCGACCTGCTGCAGGAAGCCGGGGTGGAGTCCCGCGGCCGCGTTGGCGGCGGCGAGTTCGAGCCCGAACACGTCGCGGCTGACGGCGCCCGCGAACGCGCTCGGGATGCCGAGGCGGGCGACGACGCGCGCCACGTTCCACGTCGAGCCGCCCGTCTGGCTCGTCCACGTGCCGCGACCCGTCGTGAGCAGGTCGGTCAGGGCCTCGCCGGCCGCGACGAAGCGGGGCAGTGGGGTGTTCATGCCCCCTCCAGCGCATGCAGCACGTCGTAGCACGCGCCCATCGTGTGGTAATCCGTCTTGCCGGCCGGGCTCTTTTCATCGGTCAGCTTGCGGTTGTCCTGGCCGAGGATGCGGTACCAGGCGCCATGGTCATGGTCGACGAAGTGCGCCCAGCTGTACGTCCAGATGCGGTCGTACCAGTCCCAGTACGCCGGGTTCCCGGTGCGCACGGCCAGCAGGGCGGCGGCCGCGAAGCTTTCGGCCTGCACCCAGAAATACTTGTCGCCGTCGCAGATGCTGCCGTCCGGGGCGTAGCCGTAGCAGATGCCGCCGTGCTCCGCATCCCACGCACGCAGCAGCGCGGCGTCGAACAGCTGGACGGCGCGCGGCGCGAGCCAGTCGGCGTCGCCCGCCAGGTGGGCGCGGTGGCGCTCGAGCAGCAGCAGGAGCTTGGCCCATTCCGTCAGGTGGCCCGGCTGGTAGCCCCACGGACGGAAGATGTTCGTCCTGTCGTCGCGGTTGTAGTCCCAGTCCACCGACCAGTCCGTGCGGTAGTGTTCCCACACGAAGCTGCCGGCCAGCGCCGCCTGGCGCAGCGTGATGTTGCGGGCCAGCGTCTCGGCGCGGTGCAGGTAGCGGACCTCGCCCGTCGCCTCGTACGCTGCGAGCATTGCTTCGCACGAATGCATGTTGGCGTTCTGGCCACGGTAGGTGTCCAGCACGGACCAGTCGGCGCTGGCCTGGTCGGCGTACAGGCCGTGCTCCGGTTCCCAGAAGCGCGTCTCCATCAGGTCGAAGGTCTCGGCGAGATAGCCGCGCGCCGCGGACACGCCGGCGCGCAGCGCATGCGCATAGGCCAGCATGACGAACGCGAGGCCGTAGCAGTGGTTGTCGCCGTCGAGGACCGCCTTGCGGCCGTCCTTCCACGCGAGCTGCCAGGCGTAGCCGCCCGTGCCCGGATCGCGGTGGACGTCGCGCAGGAAGGCGACGCCGTGGCGCACGGCCGCGAGGTAGTCAGGGTCGGCGAAGCGCCGGTACGCCATCGCGTAATTGAAGACGAAGCGCGTGCTGCTGACGAGGTGGCGCGTCGTGCGGTCGTACACCGTGCCGTCGTCGCGGAAGAAGTGATAAAAACCGCCGCTCGGGTCGATGCAGCGCGGGTGATAAAACCGCATCGTATGGGCCACGTGGTCGAGCAGGAAGCGGGGAGAACGGAAGTCGGGTGCCATGGCGGGGTTCTCTATCGTTGGGTTGGCAGGGGCGGTTGGGGCCAGGCGGCGATGCGGTAGCGGGTCTCCCACGGCGCGTCCGGGGTGATGGCGATGCCGAGCCGGTCCGCCAGCGGGTGATCGGCCGGCGCCGTCGCGACACGGCCCAGGTCGAACAGGCTGTTCACGGGTTCGGCACCCAGCGCCAGGTGGTTGCTCATCCAGGGGAAGTGGATGCGGCCACCGTTGCTCACC